>NZ_LMNG01000001.1 GCF_001423295.1 Methylobacterium sp. Leaf112
GACCCATAAATTTGGCTTGTCAGGAGTGTCCGTGATTCCTTTGTGACGAAGGAGGATCGGATGGACGAGTTTTGGCTGACGGACGCACAGTTTGCGAAGATTGAGCCGCACTTGCCGACAGATACGCGGGGCAAGGAGCGCGTCGATGACCGTCGGGTGATCAGCGGCATCATCCACGTGCTGAGGTCGGGCGGGCGTTGGGCGGATGCGCCGCGCGAGATCTATGGTCCGAGGAAGACGCTCTACAATCGCTTCGTGCGGTGGGCGGCCAAGGGGGTCTGGACCGATCTGTTCGAGACCCTGGCCAAGGCTGGCGGGCCACCCTCGCAGGTTCTCATCGATTCCTCGGCCGTGAAGGCGCATCGCTGCGCATCCGGCGGAAAGGGGGGGAGCACAATCAGGCCATCGGCCGTTCGCGGGGCGGGCGCACGACCAAAATCCATGCGCTCACCGACCGGTTCTGCCGCCCGCTCGCCTTCCTGCTGACGGGTGGACAGGTCGCGGATTGCAAGGCAGGAGCCTTGCTCCTCGAGCGCTCGCCCCGGTGCCGCATCCTGCTTGCCGACAAAGGCTACGACAGCGACGCCATCCGCCGGCAGATCGAGGCGACGGGAGCCGCCCCCAACATCCCGCCGAAATCCAATCGGCGCTGGAAGCCGTGCTTCTCGCCAGTCCTCTACAAAGGCCGCAACGCCATCGAGCGCATGTTCGGGCGCATCAAGGACTTCCGTCGCGTTGCCACGCGATACGACAGGCTCGCAACCAACTATCTCGCCGCCGTCTCCATCGCAGCGACCGTCAGTTATTGGTTATGAGTCCAGAGCCTANCGTCGCGTTGCCACGCGATACGACAGGCTCGCAACCAACTATCTCGCCGCCGTCTCCATCGCAGCGACCGTCAGTTATTGGTTATGAGTCCAGAGCCTAGGACGGGGGCTGCCGTCGCGCCGCCGCGCGCCTGTACACGCTCGGGGACAGGTCGTAGCGCTCTTTAAAGCGACGCGAGAAATGGGCCTGGTCCGCAAAACCGCAACCGTAGGCGATGGCCCCGATCGACACCGGAAGGCCGCCCGGATCGCTCAAGCGGGCCGCGGCCACCTCCAGGCGGCGTTGCCAGATCCAGTCGGAGATGTTGCGGCCGCGCTCGTGAAACAACTCCTGGAGTCGCCGGAGGGATACGCCCATGGCCAGCGCCAACTCCGCCGGCGTCAAGGTCTGCTCTCCGAGATGCGCCTCGACATACGCCTTCGCGCGTTGAACCAGGACCGTTCCGTAGAGGGGCTTCGGCGTTTCGAGGGCCATGCGTTCGGCGATGCTGGCCACCAGGAGATCGACACCGATGGAGGACATCCGCGCCGCCGTATCGGGCGTGAGCGTGTGTTGCTGGGTGATCAATTGCTTGAAGAAGCTGACCGCGAGGGTCGTGCTGGCCAAGCCGGCATCGATCCTGAGGGCGCTGTAGAGGATCGCGGGTCCGAGCAGGTTCTCGATGCGATCGCGATTGATCTCGACCACGAGCGACTGGGTCGGCGCTTTGAAATCCAGGCGAACCGGCTGTGATCGGTCGACGATGACGATGTCGCCCGGGTTGTGGATCAGGGACCGGTCGTTCTGCGCGCTCGCCGCTGTCCCGGACAAGCGTATCGTCGCCGAGAGGGTATGCTGCTTGCCGTGCCGCCTGATGTTCGTCGGCGTCACGTCCGTCGTCAGGGCTCCGAACGTCGATCGGGTGATGAGGACACCCCCCATGTCCGCCGCTTCGAGCGTGCCCTCGAACGGACCGTCCCCACTCTTCCGGGCCTCGCTCGGGATCAGGCGCTCGTAGGAAACGTCGCGCCAGAGGTCGAATTTGCGATGGAGCGGGACGTTCTTCGTCGTGACCAAGAGCTTCATGCCCAGGCTCCACAGCCGTTTTCCGATCCAAGACTATCCCGTGTCCCGCGCCGGGAAAACGCGGGTCGGTCGATGCTCGTGCGCCGACTGCGACGGCCTTGTTGAGCTACGAGATCGATTCGATGGAACGACGGCGGTCGGATGGATCCGCTCCCACCGTCGAGTCCCTCCGAGATCGGCAGGCTTTTTGGGGATCGGCAGGCTTTTTCGGGATCGGCAGGCTTTTTTGGGATCGGGATGCCCCTCGGGGATCGCAGCGGCTCCCGGCCGAGAGGAGCGCGCACGGAGGCTGGTCCACGCGCGTCCGGACGATGACCGTATGTCCGACCTCGCGCACCGGCAGCGTTGGTCCATCCGCTCGTGGACCGAACCGTCGGTTCTCGCCCCTGGCTGTGTCAAAACGCCGATGATGGTAGCTTTCTCCTGGTCGACCGGAGGCTGGCATGGGACGGTTTGTTGTCGGTGCCGAGCGCGATCAGACGACGCTGTTTCCGCCGTGTCTTGAAGACTGGATCGCCGAGAACAACCCGGTCCGCGTGGTCGATGCCTTCGTGGATGCGCTGGGTCTTGGTGCGCTCGGCTTCGCGGGCGTCGATGCGGCACGGACGGGACGACCGGGCTACCATCCCGCAGCCCTCCTGAAGCTCTATGTCTACGGCTATCTCAACCGGGTCCCGTCGAGCCGGCGTCCGGAGCGCGAAGCGGGCCGCAACGTCGAGGTCATGTGGCTGACGGGTCAGCTGTCGCCCGATCACAAGGCCATTGCCGAGTGCCGCCGTCAGAACGGACCGACCATCGGGCGTGCCTGTGCCCGTTTCGTCGCCTTGTGCCGCGAGATGGGCCTTCTGACGGGAACGCGCGTCGCGATCGACGGCTCGAAGTTCAAGGCGGTCAACAACCGCGACCGCAATTTCACACAAGGCAAGCTCGACCGGCGTCGCAGCAGATCGAGGAGAGCGTGTCGCGCTACCTCTCGCAGCTCGACACGGCCGATCGTCAGGATCCCACACCTGAACTGGCCGCCAAGGTGGTGCGGCTGAAGGAGAAGATCGCCCGCCTCGGGCAGGAGATGAAGCGGTTGGCCAGCCTGGAGGAGCAGGTGAAGGCGGCGCCCGACCGGCAGATCTCGCTGACCGATCCCGACGCGCGATCGATGGCAACCAGCGGGCGCGGGTCGGGCATGCCCACCGTTGCACCACGGTGGAGAAGGGTCTGACGCTGCATCGTCACTGGACGAATGCTTGCTCGGCCTGCCCGATGAAGACGGACTGTACGAATGGCAATGAGCGCCGGGTGACGCGCTGGGAGCACGAGGACGTGCTGGAGACGGTGCAGCGCCGCTTGGACGGCGACCCGCTGGCCATGCGGGTCCGGCGCGAGACGGTCGAGCATCCCTTCGGCGCGCTCAAAGCGCGAATGGGGGCCACGCACTTCCTGACCAAGACGCTGCCGCGCGTCTCGACCGAGATGGCGCTCCAGGTCCTGGCCTACAATCTGACGCGGGTTCTCAACATCATGGGAAGCCGGAAGCTCCTGGCGGCGATCCCCACCTGAGCGGGGGCTTGGATCGCTCGCCGAAGAGGCCGAGAGACCGCCCAGGAAACCTTTTCCACCAAGAACTGGCCGTCTCCCGACCGTAAGAACCTGTTCGACGCGATGAACAGCCCGTTCTCGCGAGACCGGGACGTCTCCCGATCGCAAAAGCCCCAATCCCCGAGTTTTGAAACGGCCTGGACCAGACCGAGATGAAGGATTGGACTTGTTGATCGTGAGCGACACAGCGCTTGCCCACGACACCAGCCTGGCACGGATCGCGGGGACCGGCGAACCGGAGTGAGACTACAGCGTTCGATAACGGTCTCGGCTTTGCTCGCTTCCTCGGCTGGCTACCGAGGCGCGCAGCGGTCGATGAACGCTCCCCCGGTTCGGCATGGTATCGGCGTCTCTTGGTTTCCAACGCAAAGCCTGCGCGACTTTGCTATCTTGGCTTGTGGTCGATCATGCTGGTCGACGGAGAAAGGGGAGCGAGATGCCATAAGAAAAGGCTTTGGCACGAGCGACGGCAAGGACGGGAACCTCGGTCGATTTCGCGGGGACGTGGGTGAACGAAGGGGGTTCGGAAGTCGTCCTTGTTCAGACGAACGATGCGCTTTCCGGCACATATGAGAGCGCCGTCAGCAGCGGAGGTATAAAGGCCGCCGGTACCCTCGTCGGCTATGTCGATGGAGACTTGATCGCCTTCACCGTGCACTGGGAGGCCTTTCAGGCGATCACTTCCTGGGTGGGGCAGCTTCTTCCGAACGCGCCAAGGGAGACAATCAAAACGCTTTGGCAGATGACCAAGCAGGTCGACTCCGGCGAGGAATGGGCATCGATCAACGCGGGATCGGACACTTTCACTCGCAGATGACCGTTGCCGGGATCCGGGCGGTGTTCAGGCGCCGCACATCTTATCAGGAGCCTGTTTGAGGTCCTCCGCCGGTCGTCCCCATCTGTCTCGTGTGCAAACACGACGTCCGCCTGGCGGGGTGGAGTGGAGAGCAGATGTGGGTGGACCCACATCGGACGCGTCACGAGACGTGCCTGAAGGACATATCGCCCGGCATCTGCGGACGGGTGGCGCCCGGCGAGGGTTGCCGGCTGGCTTTCCGCCTTGGCGCACGGTCTATGGCTGGTTCCGGCGCTGGACCGACAAAGGCCTGTTCGAGGCGCTGATGCGGGCTCTCGCCCGCCGCCAGCGACGGCGCTGCGGACGCCGCCCGGAGCCGCGGCCGGCGATCGTCGACACCCAAAGCGTCAAGTGCCTCGGTGTGCGCGGGCGGCGCGGCTACGATGGGGCCAAGAGTGGTGCCAAGAGTGGGGGGCAAGAGAGTGGTGCAACCGGCACGCCATGCGCCATCGCGTCGTCAAGAAGCAGCCGGACCAGAAGGGCCTCGTCGTGCGGGAGCGGCGCTGGGTGGTCGAGCGCAGCTTCGGCTGGATGAGCCATCGGGGCGGCTTGCACCGCGAGCGCGCCGGTCGGCCCGATGTCGCAACAGGGCGTCTTGCCTGCGCCGCCAGCCTCATGGCCGCCAACGCCCTCAACAATCCAGCCTGACAATAAGATCTCAAACAGGCTCAGAGGTGAAATATTCTCGTTTAAACAACCCTAGAGAAATTTTTGCGGGCGTGCGGGTGAGCTCTCGGAACATCCAAGCCCATGCGAACCGAGCCCGATGCGAACCGAGCCCGATGCGAACCGAGCCCATCGGAGACGGAAGCGGGAGCGGAGACTCCGGGCCGGTCGCGCGACGTGGGTGCCTGGCCTCGCGCCGTGGACCGGTCGGCCCCGATCCGTCGGTTCGAAATCGCCGCGCCCAGCTGCGAGAGCCGTTCCCGCCCATGCAGCGACGGCCAAGTCGCATTCGTGCCAGGCGGCGGCGATGGGGTTTCGATACTCTTGGGGCGTGAAGCGGCCGAACGCCTTGCCGATGTCTGCCTGGCGGTCGGGGACGGTGCGGGCCGCCGCGCTGCGCCGCAGGGCCTTGAGCTCGGCGAACGTCGGCTCGATCGGATCGAGGTCCGGGTTGCAGGCGGGAAGGGCGCGGATCCGTGCGCCGGCCGCCTCGCTGGCCTCACGCACGCCGACCACCTCGTGGACGTTCAGGTTGTCGAGGATGACGGTATCGCCCGGCTTCAGCACCGGAACCAGCGTGTCGGTCGTTGAGCGCGGAAGCGCGCGCCGTTCGTGGACCCGTCGAACAGGGCGATGGCGGTGGGGCCGCTGCTGCGCAAAGCGGCGGTGACGGTGACGGTGACGGTGATGGTGATGGTCTTGTCGTGATGGGATGATCGCCCCGACGGCGTCGATGGGCCGAAGTGGTGGTGGTGTGAACCACCCGAGGGCGGCGTTCGTGCCAGGGGTCGGCACCATCGGCCTGGATCTGGCCAAGAAGGTCTCATGACGGCATCGAGCATGCCTCCGCCCGTCAACGCATCACCCGTAATACCCTCGGGCGCGGCTCTAGGGACCGCCCCCGCTCCTGTCGTTGGCATGCGGATATCGTATTCAGGGCAGCCGCCAGCGTGTCCGATGCCGCAGCGCTCTCTTTCGGAGGGCGATACGGGCCTCCGCCCGACCAATATCATGACCGGACCGAGACTTCGCATGCGAGAAGCGCTTGCTTGTTGCATTCGATACCGAACCGATAGATGCAGTTTAGCCGAACCATGGCGTCGAAATACGACCCTTTGGCGGACATATGGCCATCTAAATCCTGTTTGTCTTGCAGGCTTTTTCAGAATCCCCTCGTTTGGATATTTGCTTTTATTAAGGAACGATTTAACTGCTTGCGGTAACGTTTCCGTATGACCGCTTCGACAGGTCAGCCGGAAAGTCCTTGCTCATGAGAACCTTCAGCAATCTCAGCCTGCTGACGAAGATCGCTCTTCCCTTGGCGATCATGGCCGTGGTCGCGGCCGGGCTCGTCGCCTATGCCCGCTCGGCCCTGATCTCCCTCGCCGGGCAGACCCACCAGATCGCGCAGGTCCAGGCCGCACGGCAGGCCCACATCCTGACCATGCAGGTCGCCATGACCGAGGCCGCGGTGCAGAACCGCAACACGCTGGTCGAGACCGATCTCTCCAAGATGAGCGGCTATCAGGCCAAGCAGGCCGCGGCCATCAAGGCGAGCCACGCGGCCCTGGACCGCCTGGTGGCCCTCGAGGATTCGGCGGAGCGGACGGCGGCGAACAAGAGCCTGCGCGCTGGCCTGGACGCCTACTATGCTGTCCTCGAACGGTCCACCAACCACGGCGTGAAGGGCGAGTCGGCCCAGGGGATGAAGATCTCCCAGGAGGAGGCCGCGCCGCGCCGCACGAAGCTTCGCGAGGAGGCCCAGTCCCGGAGTGGCGTCATCGAGCAGCAGCTCGCGGTGGCCTCCGGTGAGGCGGAGCGCCTCGCGGCCACGTCGACCACCCTGCTGATCGTGTCGGCCGCCTTCGGCCTGCTGGCAGCCATGGGTCTCGCCGCCGCCATCGTCGTGATGGGGGTGTCGCGTCCGATCGGCCGCATGACCGCCGCCATGGACCGGCTCGCCCGGGGCGATCTCGCCATCGCGGTCGAGGGTGTGGAGCGCAAGGACGAGATCGGCCTGCTGGCGCGCTCCCTCGAAGTGTTCAAGGTCAACGCCGTGACGGCCCGGCGCCTCGCGGCCGAGCAGGAGGTCGAGAACGCCGCCAAGATGCGCCGCGCCGAGATCCTCGACGGCCTGACCAAGCGCTTCGAATCCGACGTCTCGGTCCTGACCCAGGGCCTGGCGGGTGCGGCCACCGAGATGGAGGCCACGGCTCAGTCCATGTCCGCCACCGCCGAGCAGGCGATCCAGCAGGCGGTGTCCGTGGCGGGCGCGGCCGAGCAGACCTCCGCCAACGTCCAGACCGTGGCAGCGGCCAGCGAGGAGATGTCGGCCTCGATCCAGGAGATCGTCGGGCAGGTGAGCCAGTCCTCGACCTACGCCGACCAGGCCGTGGCGGATACCCGCCGGACCGAGGCCACCGTGCAGCGGCTCGCCGTCGTCGCCGACAGCATCACCGACGTGGTCGCCATGATCCAGACCATCGCGGGCCAGACCAACCTCCTGGCGCTCAACGCCACCATCGAGGCGGCGCGGGCCGGCGAGGCCGGACGGGGCTTTGCCGTGGTCGCCACCGAAGTGAAGGAACTCGCCGGTCAGACGGCGCGGGCCACCGAGGACATCCGCCTGAAGATCGGCGAGATCCAGGGTGCGACGGGCGAGGTCGTCAGCGACATCGGGCGCATCGGCAAGACCATCGCCGACATGTCCAGCTTCTCCTCCGGCATCGCCGCGGCGATGGAGGAACAGGGCGCCGCCACCCAGGAAATCGCCCGCAACGTGCAGGAGGCCGCCCAGGGCACCCGCAACGTGACGAACAACATCGAGCATGTCCGCATGGGCGCCGGAACCACGAGTGCGGCCGCCACCCAGGTGCTCGGCGCGGCCCGGGAACTGTCGCGCTACTCCGAGAGCCTCAGCGGGGAGGTGACGCGTTTCCTCGCGGGCGTGAAGGCGGCCTGAACCCGTCCGGCGGCCCGCACCGTAACCCGACCCCGAACGTTGAAAAGGCGGCCGATCCGGCCGCCTTTACCATGGGTCGCGGGCTCGCCGAGCCCAACCTCGCCGAGCCCAACCTGTCTGAGCCTACGCGGCCTTGCGGCCGGTCTTGCCCTTGGTCGCCTTCGGGGCGGCATCCGCGTCCTCGCCGTCCTCTCCCTCGCCGGTGTCGGCTTCGGAGTTGAGGGTCTCGGCGATCTTCGACAGGAGGGCGTCGGCCTTCTTCTCCTCCTGCAGGGTCTCGTCGAGGAGGGCGGCGGCGTCCGCGTGGCCGAGCTGGGCCGCCCAGGTCTTCAGGGTGCCGTAGCGGGCGATCTCGTAATGCTCCACCGCCTGGGCGCAGGCCGCCAGCACCGCGTCGGCGGCCGGGCTGTCGCCGAAATCGTCCATGTCCTCCTCCATCTCGGAGGTGATGCCCTGCATCGCCTCACAGGTCTTGGCGCGGGCCGGCTTGCCGATGATCTCGAACACCTGTTGCAGGCGCTCCACCTGGCCAGCGCTCTCCTCCGCATGGGTCTCGAACGCCTGGCGCAGCTCGTCGTGCTCGACCGCCTTGGCCGCCTTCTTGAGCGCCTTCACGGACTGCTTCTCGGCGTAATAGACGTCCTTCAGGGTCTCGTAGAAGGCATCGTTCAGGGTCTTCACCTTGGTCGCCATGGATCGATTCCTTGCCTGTTCGGGGGGCCGCCGAGCGTGCGCTGGACACGGTGTTCGGCGGTTCGTGGGCAGGCAACGCGTCCCTCCCACGTCGGCTCCCGGCGATATTTTCGGCCTGTGGAGGAACCGGGACGGGGCTTGGCCGCCCCCGGCGAACGATCGTGGCCTCGTGGACCCGTGAAGGCATCCCAGCCGGCCATCCCTGTGCTATGAGGCCCGGGATGGCCGGTCCGAAATACCCCCTCGCGCGCATCGCGACGAACGCAGGCGCCTTCCCTGCGCCGGTCCCCGGCGTGGTACGGACAGGTATGGCCGGACGGGCCCGGACCGCGTGCCCGGTGAGACTTCAGCCCCTGGCGAGCCCGTGACGGATCTCCCCCCGCTCGCTGCCGATCCGGACCGCCTCGCGGCCCTGGAGGCCCACGGCATCCTGGATACGCCGCCCGAGCGGGGCTTCGACGGCATCGTGCTCCTGGCCCGCACCCTGTGCGCCGCGCCCGTGGCCCTCGTCAGTCTGGTGGCCGCCGACCGGCAATGGTTCAAGGCCCGCTCCGGCTTCGCCCCCTGCGAGACCGACTTGAACGCGTCCGTCTGCGCCCATGTCCTCGGGCGCGGCGACCTTCTCGTCATCCCCGACCTGACCCTCGACCCCCGCACCCGCGACAACCCCCTCGTCACCGGCGCACCGGCGATCCGGTTCTATGCCGGCGCGCCCCTGACCACGCCCGACGGCCACACCCTCGGGTCCCTGTGCGTCATCGACGAGGTCGCGCGCCCGGAGGGACTCACGGCCGAGCAGGCCGAAGCCCTCACGGCCCTGGCCGAGCAGGTGATGAGCCAGCTCGACCTGCGCCGGGCCGTGATGGAGCGCGACGCGGCCCTGACGGGCGAGCGGCGCGGACAGGCTCAGGCGGTGGCCGACGCCGCGCGCCTCGAGGCGATGATCGCCACCCAGCAGGTCGTGGCGTCCGCGACCTCCGACCTCGACACGGTGTTCCGGGCCGTGGTCGATGCCGCCCTGTCGATCATCGACCGCGCCGACAGCGCGGTCGTCACCCTGCGCGACGGCGACGACCTCGTCTGCCGCGCCGGCGCCGGGCGGGCGGGCGGATGGATCGGCCGGCGCATGCCCATGGCGGACACGCCGTCGGGCCGGGCCTTCACGGACGAGAGGCTGTTCGTCGGCACCACCGGCGCGCCGGGGACCGACCCGGACCGCCCGCCCCCGGCCGTCGTCGCGGTCCCGGTGCAGCGCCACGGCCTCGCCGTGGGCATCCTGGAGATCCGCTCGGAAGCAGACGGTCCCTTCGGCCCGCGCGACATCCTCATGGCCCAGATGCTGGCGGGGCTCGCCGGGTCGGCCTTCGGCGACGTCGCCGAGGCCGAGACCCGGCAGGCGCTCCGCGAGGCCGAGAACCGCTACAAGGCGATCTTCGACAGCGCCATCGACTTCGCCATCGTGGCCGCCGATTCCGACGGGCGGATCACCGACTGGAACACCGGCGCCGAGCAGATCATCGGCTGGTCGGCCGACGAGGTGAAGGGCCGGCTCCTCGACACCTTCTTCACCCCCGAGGACCAACGCGACGGCGTGCCCGAGCGCGAGGCGCGCATCGCCCTCGCCGCCGGCTCGTCGTCTGACGTGCGCTGGCACCAGCGCCGCGACGGCGGGCGGTTCTGGGCGGTGGGCCGCATGATGACCCTGCGCCACGAGGACGACAGCGTCCGGGGCTTCCTCAAGATCCTGCAGGACCGCACCACGGAGCGGCGACGCGAGCAGCGCCTCGACCTCCTGAGCCGGGCCTCCGCCGCGCTGCTGGCCGCCGCGGACCCGACCGCCGAGCTCCTGCCAATCCTGGAGGAAGGGGCCGAAACCCTCGGGTTCGACCAGAGCTACACCTGGACCCTGGTGCCGAACCGCGCCGAACTGCACCTCGCCCAGGCGCTGGGCGTCGCGCCCGAGGCGCGGGCCGCCCTGAACCGCGCCCCCTTCGACGAACCGCTCTGCGGAATCGTGGCCGGGACCGGCCGGCCGCTGATCCTGTCCGGCCTGCAGGCGGACGGCACGGCGCGCTACCGCAGCGCGCGCGAGGCCGGCATCGACGCCTATGCGAGCTTTCCCATCACCGGGCGCGGGGGCCTCGCCGGCGTGATCTCGTTCGCGCGCCGCGACGCGCCCGACTTCGACCGCGAGGCGCTGCAATTCTTCGCCACCCTCGCGCGCTTCCTCTCCGTCGCCCGCGAGCGCCTCGACGACGAGGCGGCCCTGCGCGAGAGCGATGCGCGCTCGCGGCGCGCCCAGCAGGCCGGCGGCATCGGCACGTTCGAGGCGGATGTTGGCGCCGAATCCATCGTGGTCTCGGCCGAGTTCTGCCGGCTGTTCGGCCTGGCCGACGCGCGGACCTGTCCGGTCGCGGTCATCGAGGGGCTGATCCTGCCGGAGGATTCCCACCTGCGCGCGGAGGCCGCCCGCCGCGCCACCGGTACCGCCCTGCCCGAGATCGAGTATCGCATCCGCCGCGCCGACGACGGCGCGATCCGCTGGATCGCCCGGCGGGCCGAATTCGCCCGCGACGCCGCCGGCCGGGTCTCGAGCCTGTTCGGCACCGTCTCGGACGTCACCGACCAGCGCGCGGCCCGCGACCGCATCGAGGCGCTCCTCGACCTCGGCGACCGCCTGGGCGAGGCGACGAGCGCCGCCGTGGCCGTCACCATCGCGGCCGATGTCCTGGGGCGGACCCTGGGCGCCGGCCGCGCCGCCTACGGCACCCTCGATGCCGGGCGGGAAACCTTCACGGTGACGGGGGACTGGGCCGCGCCCGGTCTCTCCAGCCTCCGGGGCACCTACCCGCTGGCGGACCTACCGCGCACCGTCGAGCGGCTGCGCACCGGGCGGGCCGTCGTCTGCGCCGATGTCCTGGCGGAGGTCCGCCTCGCCGACGATGCCGCGGCCTACCGCGCCCTCGGCGTGCGCGGGCAGATCATGGTCCCGCTCCTCAAGGCCGGGGCCCTCGTCGGCCTCATCCTCGTGCACGAGGCCGCCCCCCGGGTGTGGAGCATCGAGGAGGTGGCGTTCACCCGCGGCGTCGCCGACCGGACCTACGCGGCGCTGGCCCGCCTCAAGGCCGAGGAACAGCAGGACCTCGTCAACCACGAACTCTCGCACCGCATGAAGAACCTCCTGGCGATGGTGCAGTCCATCGCCACGCAGACCCTGCGCAACGCCACCCACGTGGACGAGGCCAAGGACGTGCTCGCCGGGCGCCTCATCGCCCTCGGCCGCGCCCACGACCTCCTCATGGGGGCGGCACTCACCAGCACCCGCATCGAGCCCGTGGTCCAGGGCGCCCTGCAGGTCCATCAGGACGGGCTGGCGCGGTTCCGGGTCTCCGGCCCCAGCCTCGAGATCGGGGCGGACCGGGCCGTCTCCCTCGCGCTGATGCTGCACGAACTCGCCACCAACGCGGCGAAGTACGGCGCCCTCTCGACGGATTCCGGGCACGTGGCGGTGACCTGGGACATCCTGGAGAAGACCCCGGAGGAGACCCCGGGGGACACGACCGGGCCGGAGCTGCGCCTCGCCTGGATCGAGTCCGGCGGGCCCCCCGTAGTGCCGCCTACCCGCAAGGGCTTCGGCTCGCGCTTCATCGAACGCGGCCTCGTCTCGCAGGTCGGCGGCACCCTGTCCCTGGAGTACCGGCCCGAGGGCGTGGCCTGCATCCTCGTCGCACCGCTCGCGGCCTTCGCGGGCGAGCCGCAGGCCTGAGGGCGGCGCGCGGGTCCACGAGGCATGCGTTCCGGGGGGCTGCCTGGCTTGGCGCCGATAGTGCATCCCGTCGGCCACCGAACCACACCCCGCCGGGACCCATGACCGACCCTCACCCGTCCCGCCTGCCCGCGCTCCCCCTCTCGGCCGTCCCCGTTCGCGGGGCGCGGCGTTGAGCGAGCTCGACGATTGGGCCGAGCGCCGGCGGCTGGCCGAGCAGGGGCGCGGCGAGCGGGCCTGGTCCCTGTGGGGCCCCTACCTCGCCGAGCGCCAATGGGGCACCGTGCGCGAGGATTACAGCCGCGACGGCAACGCCTGGCGCTCCCTGCCGCACGACGAGGCGCGCTCCCGCGCCTACCGCTGGGGCGAGGATGGCCTGGCCGGGATCTGCGACGAGCGCGGGCAGCTCTGCCTGTCCCTCGCCCTGTGGAACGGGCGCGACCACATCCTGAAGGAGCGCCTGTTCGGCCTCACCAACGAGGAGGGCAACCACGGCGAGGACGTGAAGGAGGTCTACCATTACCTCGACGCGGTCCCGAGCCACGCCTACCTCAAGGTGCTCTACCGCTACCCGCAAGGGCCCTACCCGTACGACCACCTCGTGGCGGAGGGCCGGCGGCGCGGCCGCGACGAGCCCGAATACGAGATCGAGGACACGGGCATCTTCGACGGGATGCGGTTCTTCGACGTCACGGTCGAGTACGCCAAGGAGGATTTCGACGACATCCACGCGGTGATCACGGCGGTCAATCGCGGGCCCGAGGCCGCAGACCTCCACCTCGTCCCGCAGGCGTGGTTCCGCAACACCTGGTCATGGCGCGAAGGATCGCGGGGCGAGGATGCGCGTCCGCGCCTCGCGAGGGCGGCCGATGGCGGGATCCTCGCCACCCATCCGCGCCTCGGGGCCTACCGCCTCGCCTTCGACGGCGAACCGGAGGTGCTGTTCTGCGAGAACGACACCAATCTGCGCCTGCACGGCTGGAAGCCCGACGCCACCGGCCCGTTCAAGGACGGCCTGCACGCGGCGATCGTCGACGGCGACGAATCGGCGATCCGCCGTGACGGCGGGACCAAGCTCGGCCTGCACTACGCCCTGCGGCTGGAGCCCGGCGAGGCGAAGCGCGTCACTCTTCGGCTCTCGGCCGGCCGGCGCCAGCGCCCCGTCGACCACGAGGGCGCCATTCTCCACCGCCGGGTGGTGGAAGCCAACGCGTTCTACGACGGCCTGCAGGACGGCATCGCGGACGCGGATTCCCGCACGATCTTCCGGCAGGCCGCCGCTGGCCTGATCTGGTCGAAGCAGCTCTATTCCTACGATGTCCGCCTGTGGCTCCAGGGCGACCCGCTCCAGCCGACGCCGCCGCGCGAGCGCAAGGGCGAGGGCGGCCGCAACACCAACTGGCGCCACTTCGCCGGGGCCGACGTGCTCTCCATGCCCGACACCTGGGAATACCCGTGGTTCGCCGCCTGGGATCTCGCCTTCCACTGCCTGCCCCTGGCGCTGCTCGACCCGGATTTCGCCAAGAAGCAACTCCTGCTGCTCACCCGCGAATGGTACATGCACCCCAACGGCCAGCTGCCGGCCTACGAGTGGGAATTCGGCGACGCCAACCCGCCGGTCCATGCCTGGGCAAGCTTCCGGGTGTTCGAGATCGACCGCGCCCGGCGCGGCGGGCGCGGCGACATCGCCTTCCTCGAGGGCGTCTTCCACAAGCTGCTCATCAACTTCACCTGGTGGGTCAACCGCAAGGACGCCGACGGCCGCAACGTGTTCCAGGGCGGGTTCCTCGGCCTCGACAATGTCGGGGTGTTCGACCGCTCGCGCCCGCCGCCCGGCTTCGGCCGCATCCACCAGGCCGACGGCACCGCCTGGATGGCGATGTACGCCCTCAACATGATGCGCATCGCCCTCGAACTCGCGCTCCACAACGACGTGTACGAAAGCACCGCGTCGAAGTTCTTCGAGCACTTCCTCCTCATCGCCGAGGCCATGACCGACATGGGCGGCGAGGGCTTCGGCCTGTGGGACGAGGAAGACGAATTCTACTACGACGAGGTCGACATCCCGGGCGGGGGCATGCTCCCCCTGCGGGTGCGCTCCGTCGTCGGCCTCGTGCCGCTCTTCGCCGTCGAGGTGATCGAGCCGGCGATGCTCCAGCGCCTGCCGGATTTCGCCCGGCGGATGAACTGGGTGCTGGAGAACCGTCCGCACCTCGCCTGCCTCGTCTCGCGCTGGACCGAGGGCGGGGTCGGCGACCGCAAGCTCCTGTCGCTCCTGCGCGGCCACCGGATGAAGGCGCTCCTGCGGCGCATGCTCGACGAGGCCGAGTTCCTGTCGGACCACGGCATCCGCTCCCTGTCGAAGGCCCACCGCGACCGGCCCTACGCGCTCAACGAGTTCGGCGCCTCGTTCACGGTCCGCTACGACCCGGCCGATTCGACCTCGAACATCTTCGGCGGCAATTCCAACTGGCGCGGGCCCGTGTGGATGCCAATGAACTACCTCATCATCGAGGCCCTGCGCCGCTTCCACGCCTATTACGGCGACGATTTTCTGGTCGAGTACCCCACCGGGTCGGGCACCTCGCTGACCTTGGCGGCCATCGCCGACGCCCTGGAAGACCGGCTCATCGCCCTGTTCGCCAAGGATTCCGACGGGCGCCGGCCGATCTTCGGGAACCGCGAACCGATCCCGACGGCGCCGGGCGAGGACGACGCGCTCCTGTTCCACGAGTTCTTCGACGGCGACACCGGCCGGGGCCTCGGCGCCTCCCACCAGACCGGCTGGACGGCGCTCATCCTCAACCTGCTCCACCACCGGGCGGGCCGGCCGGGCGCGGGGGACGGCGCCTTGCCATAAGGGCCTTGCGCGAGGATCCCGCCGTGACGAGCCCGTGACGCCCGGAGGCGGGCGTCACGGGCCGCGGGCTCAGGCGGCCGTCGCGGCCGTCGCGGTGGGGGCGATGCCGGGGCCGGCGGGCGCGTCCGCGGGCACGCCGTCCGGTTCCATCTCGCCCTGCCACTGCGCCACCGCCGCGGTGGCGAGACCGTTGCCCAGGACGTTGGTGACCGTGCGGCCCATGTCGAGGATCTGGTCGACGCCCATGATGAGCAGGATGCCGGCCGCCGGCAGGCCGAACATCGGCACGGTGGCGGCCACCACCACCAGGGAGGCGCGCGGCACCCCGGCGATGCCCTTGCTCGTGACCATCATCACCAGCAGCATGGTGAACTGCTCGGCGACGCTGAGTTCGATGCCGTAGGCCTGGGCGATGAACAGCGCCGCCATGGCCTGGTACATCATCGAGCCGTCGAGGTTGAACGAGTAGCCGAGCGGCAGCACGAACCCGGTGACGCGGCTCTTCACGCCGAACTTCTCCAGCACCTCGATGGTGCGGGGGAAGGCGGCCTCGCTGCTGGCCGTGGAGAAGGCGACGATCATCGGCGAGCGCAGGAGGTCGAGGAGGCGCACCACGCCGCCGCCGAGCGCCAGCCAGCCGGCGCCGATCAGCACCGCCCACAGCACGGCGAGGCCGAGATAGAAGCTGCCGATGAACTTGCCGTAATCGACGAGCACGCCGAGGCCCTGCACCGTGACCACAGCGGCGATGGCGGCGAAGACCGCGAGGGGCGCCAGCTTCATCACCGTGTCGGTGACGGCGAACATCACCCGGGCGAGCCCGTCGATTAGGTGGATCATCGGCTCGGCATAGCGCCGGTCGATGACGCTGAGACCCGAGCCGAAGAAGATCGAGAACACGAGGATCTGCAGCACCTCGTTGGTGGCCATGGCCGAGACGATGCTCGTCGGGAACACGTGGGTGAGGAAGTCGCGGACGTTGAGGGAGGCGGCCTTGAGGCCGGTCTGGGCCGCAGCGTCCGGCAGGGGCAGGTTCAGGCCCGCCCCCGGCTGGAACAGGTTGGCGACGAGGAAGCCGAGGGACAGGGACACCACGGAGGCCGTGAGGAACCAGGCCATCGCGAGCGCCGCGACCCGGCCCACGGTCCGGGTGTCGCCGAAGCTCGCGATGCCCGACACGATGGTGGCGAAGACGAGCGGCGCGATGATCATCTTGATGAGGCGCAGGAAGATGTCCGTCACCAGGGTGAAGGAGCCGGCGATCTCTTTCGCCGCCTCCGGGCTCGCCGCCTGCCCGTGCAGCACCGCGCCGACGAGGATGCCGAGCGCGAGCCCGATGCCGGTGTAGAGGGTGAGCCGGCCCGATCTGGCCGCCGTGTCGCCGCTGGCTGTGCTGCTCTTCTTCATGATGTCCTCCCCCTTGGATACGTGTGCGGCCCGGCCTTCGCGGCCGGGCGCGCGTATGGGTCATGGTGTGCGGGTCATGGTGTGCGGGTCATGGCGTGACCCGGATCTCTGGATGCCTTCTCCGGCGTCGAGCCGGATCGGCTCCCTCAGAACGCAGTGATGTCCTGCGGCCGGATCAGCCGGTCGGGCTGGAGCACGGCGTCGAGGTGCTCGCGCGCCATCAGCCCCTTCTCGAGCACGAGTTCGTAGACGCCGCGCCCGGTGGCGTGGGCCTCCAGGGCGACGGCGGTGGCGTTGCGGTAGCCGATATAGGGGTTGAGCGCCGTCACGATGCCGATGGATTGCTCCACCGAGGCGCGCAGGCGCTCGCGGTTGGCGGTGACGCCCCGGATGCAGTTCACGTCGAGGGTCCGGCAGGCGGCCTCCAGGTGGGTGAGGCTGCGAAACAGGCTGTAGGCGATGATCGGCTCGAAGGCGTTGAGCTGGAGCTGTCCGGCCTCGGCCGCGAACGAGATGGTGACGTCGTTGCCGATGACCTCGAAGGCGACTTGGTTGACCACTTCGGGGATCACCGGGTTGACCTTGCCGGGCATGATCGACGAGCCGGCCTGGCGCGCCGGCAGGTTGATCTCGCCGAAGCCCGCGCGCGGGCCGCTGGAGAGCAGGCGCAGGTCGTTGCAGGTCTTGGAGAGCTTCACGGCGACCCGCTTCAGCACGCCGGAGAGCTGCACGAAGGCGCCGCAATCCTGGGTCGCCTCGACGAGGTCCTCCGCCGTGACGAGGGCGATGCCGGTGATCTCGGACAGGCGCGCGCAGACGAGGGCCGCGTAGCGCGGATGGGCGGTGATGCCGGTGCCGATGGCGGTGGCGCCCATGTTGATCTCGCGGATGAGGAGGGCGGCCTCGGCCAGCCGCGCCTCGTCCTCGCGCAGCATCAGCGCGTAGGTGCCGAACTCCTGGCCCAGCGTCATCGGCACCGCGTCCTGCAGCTGGGTGCGGCCCATCTTGAGGACATCCGAGAACTCCGCGGACTTGGCCGAGAAGCTGCCGCGCAGGTCCGCCATGGCGGCGACGAGGCGGCGGATGCCCCCGGCCGCCGCGATCTTCAGGGCGGTGGGGTACACGTCGTTGGTGCTCTGCCCCATGTTGACGTGTTCGTTGGGGTGCAGGTGGGCGTAGGCGCCGCGCGGGTGGCCCAGCAGCTCCAGGGCCCGGTTGGCGATGACCTCGTTGGCGTTCATGTTGGTGGAAGTGCCGGCCCCGCCCTGGATCAGGTCGACCACGAACTGGTCGTGCAGGGCGCCGGCGCGGATCTCCTCGCAGGCCGCCACGATGGCGTTCATTCGGGCCTCGTCCAGGAGGCCGAGTTCGCGGTTGGCCAGCGCCGCCGCCTGCTTGATGGCGGCCAGAGCCACGATGAGATCGGGGCAGGTCGCCAGGGTCTGGCCGCTGATGGGGAAGTTCTCGACGGCCCGCAGGGTGTGGATGCCGTAATAGGCCGCCTCCGGCACCGTGCGGTCGCCGAGAAGGTCATGCTCGCTGCGGGTCGATGGGCTGGTCACGGTGTTCTCCTGGCAAAGGGCGGGCGAGGGGCTGGCAAGGATCTGGGATGTGCGGCCGCGATCCGGCGCGTGGGGACGCGGCGGGTATGCGGACGCGGCGGCGGAGCCGCAGGGGCGGCGCGCCGGTGGCTTCGTGGGGATGAGGGCTTCGTGAAGTCCGATGCGGTCGGGCGCCCTTCGCCCCGAAGCGGGGCGGGCGGCGTTCGCCGATCGACAAGGGGGATAGTCCCGTCCCCCGGCGCCGGCCAATGCTAAGTTCGCGCCGAACTATTCGGCAAGTGCATAGTTTGGCTCATCCAGGGCGGCGGCGGCCCAGACCTGGTCGAGGAACGGTCGCGCCCGGCCGGCACTGCGATAGAGGCGGATCTCCATCAGCATCTCGGGGCTGACGACGCCGAGGGCGCCGTGACCGATCTCGCTCGCCACGAGGCTGCGGGGCAGCCACGCCACGCCGTGGCGGCCGAGCGCCATGGATTTCAGCGCCTCCGCCATGGAATTCTCGTTGGTGTGGGCCGGGTAGGTGGCCGGCGCGCCGCCCTTGGCCTGGGCGATGGCGGCGAGGCGCCCGAGGAACGAGCCGCGGGAGTATTGCAGCAGGGGCAGGCGCCCGTCGGCATCGGGTTCGAGGCCCGGCGCGGCGACGGCCACGAGGCTGTCGCGCCCGATGACCCGGCAGGGATGGCGCTCGGGATCGACGGGGATCGGCACGCTCGGGTGGTGGTAGGTGAGGAGCAGATCGTAGCCGCCCTCCACCAGGGCCTGGACACAGATGTTGAAATTGTCGGGCAGCACCCGGCTCGCCATGGGCCCGAGCACCCCCTGGATGCCCGTGAGCCAGCGCGGCAGCACCGACAGGCACAGGGAATGCAGAGCCGCGATGGTGACGACGGGCAGGTGCGAGCGCTCGCCCCGGGCCTGGAAATCGGCGCGGCTCTGGGAGAGCAGGCGCACCACCTCCTCGGCGGTCTCGACGAACTGGCGGCCATCCGCCGTCAGGGTGATGGGGTAGGTGCTGCGGTCCAGCAGCACCGTGCCGAGCCAGACCTCCAGGGAGCGGATACGCCGGCTGAACGCCGATTGGGTGACGCAGCGCAGTTCCGCCGAGCGGGAGAAGCTGCGCGTCTCGGACAGGCTGAGGAAATCCTCGACCCACTTCAGTTCCATGATGCGCTTTCCGCCCCGCCGCCCGGCCGCCGCCGTTGGGACGGCGACAGTCTCGCATCGCCGACGCGTCCGGGGCAATCGCGGGTCCCGCCTGGCCCAACGGGTGGACGGAAGGTGAACGTCTCGGTAACCGTTCCGGCTTAACCCCGATCGGACCCCCTCCCACGAAGGCCGAGACCCGACGATGACGAGAGACCAGCTCGCCGCCGAACTGACGCGGATCGCCAAGCTCCAGCTCAGCGACATCACCCGGGCGGTCAAGAACGGCGAGAAATCCATCGCCCTCAACGAGGTGACGGATCTGGCCCGGCGCCTTCACCTCCTGTCCGACGCCGTCGCGGGCCGCCCGGCGGTGGCGCCCGGGGCCCAGGCTCCGGCGACGCAAGCCTCCGTGGTCCAGACCCCTGTGGTTCAGACGGGCGCGGCTTCGGCGCCGGCCGCCCATCCGTGAGCGACGGGTCGGCAGGTTCCAGCGCGACAGGTTCCGGCGCGACAGGTTCAGGCTCGATCTGGCGCGACACCCGCAACGCACGGTCCCGGGCACGCCTCGACCGGGCTTTACCCGCGATCTTCCCCGTCCCGGTGCTGCAGCACGCCCTGTCGCGGCCGCTCCTGCCGCCGACGCCGCGTCTGGCCGTCGAGAGCTACTGGCGCGCCCACATCCTGCGGGCCGACCGTCTCGCCCGGGCGCTCGCCGCCCGCTCCGGCGCGCCCGAGGGCTGGACCTGGCGCCTCGGCACCGAGCCGGGCCTCGCCGCGAGCTTCCGCCTGCCGCCCTCGCCCTACCGTGAGCCCGCCCACACGCGGGGCCGCGGCCATTGCTGCCTGTGCGGCCAGCCGGTGTTCCGCTTCGGCTGGCACAAGGATCTGTGGGGAACCGGCACGCCGAACAAGAACGCGGCCTGGCATTCGGCCTGCGTCACCGCGTGGAAGCTGTGGTGCGCCCCCGCCGAGCAGGTGACGGTGCTGAAACGCCACCAGCGCCACCGCTGCACCGAATCCGGCAAGCGCCTGTTCAAGACCGCCGAGGTCGATCACCGAGTGCCGCTCTACCGGGTCTGGCGCGAGCACCGCACCGCGCCCTGGCCCGAACTCCTCGGCTACTGGGGCGCCCCCAACCTTCAGGTGGTGAACCGCGTGGTCCACGTCGCCAAATGCAGCGCCGAGGCCGGCGAGCGCGCCGCCCGCCGCCGGGCCGAGGCTGTCCCGTCCGCCTTCCCCGCCTCCGCGTTCGGCGAGACCGATTTCGCCAGGGTCGATGCCCACGTGATCCAACCGGAGGAATACGACGAACGTCCCGAGCTGACCGACGCCATGATGGAGCGGGCCGATCGATCCGATGGCCCCATTCTGGTCCGCCGGGGGCGGGCACCGAAGCCGGCTCCCAAGCGATAGGTGCGTCTTCTCAGAAGAACGCCTCCTCTCAGAAGAACGCCTGCAGCCCCGTCTGCGCCCGGCCGAGGATCAGGGCGTGGACGTCGTGGGTGCCCTCGTAGGTGTTGACCGTCTCGAGGTTCTGGGCGTGGCGCATGACGTGGTATTCGCCCATGATGCCGTTGCCGCCGTGCATGTCCCGGGCGGTGCGGGCGATGTCGAGGGCCTTGCCGCAATTGTTGCGCTTGATCAGGGAGATCATCTCCGGCGCCATCCGACCCTCGTCCATGAGGCGGCCGACGCGCAAGGACGCCTGGAGCCCGAGCGCGATCTCCGTCTGCATGTCGGCGAGTTTCTTCTGGACGAGCTGGGTCTGGGCGAGCGGCCGGCCGAACTGCTTACGTTCCAGGGTGTAGCCCCGCGCCCGGTGCCAGCAATCTTCGGCCGCGCCCATCACCCCCCAGGAGATGCCGTAGCGCGCCCGGTTGAGGCAGCCGAACGGCCCCTTCAGGCCGGAGACGTCGGGGAGCAGCGCCTCCTCGGGCACCTCGACCCCCGCCATGACGATCTCGCCCGTGGTCGAGGCGCGCAGGGAGAGCTTGCCGTGGAGCGTCGGGGTCGAGAGGCCGGCCATGCCCCGCTCCAGCACGAAGCCCCGGATGGCGCCGTCGTGCCGGTCGGATTTCGCCCAGACCACGAACACGTCGGCGAAGGGCGCGTTGGAGATCCACATCTTGGCGCCGGTGATCCGGTAGCCGCCGTCGATGGCCTCCGCCCGCGTCGTCATGCCGGCGGGGTCGGAGCCCGCATCGGGCTCGGTGAGGCCGAAGCAGCCGATCCATTCGCCGGACGCGAGCTTCGGCAGGTACTTTTGGCACTGCGCCTCGGAGCCGTAGGCGTGGATCGGGTACATCACCAGGGAGGATTGCACGCTCATCATCGAGCGGTAGCCGGAATCGACCCGCTCCACGGCCCGGGCCACGAGGCCGTAGGCGACGTAGGACGCGGCGGCGCAGCCGTACTCCTCCGGCAGGGTCAGGCCGAGGAGGCCGACGCTGCCCATGGCCCGGAACAGGTCGGGGTCGGTCCGCTCCTCGGCGTAGGCCGCGACGATGCCGGGCAGCAGACGCTCCTGCGCGAAGGTCTCGGCCGTGTCGCGGATGGCGCGCTCGTCGTCGGTCAGCTGGTCGTCGAGGAGGAAGGGATCGTCCCAGACGAATCCGGCGGCGCGCAGGGGAGTGGCGATGGGCGCGTTCATGGAAGCTTCCTCGAACCTGTTGCGGCCGGTCGTGCCGGCCGTCGTTTGGATGCGAGCATGGACCCGGAGGGTCGGTCCCGTCCAGCCGGTCAGGCCCGCCCGAGGAGCGTCAGCCAGAGCACGGTGGTGAGGGGGGCGAGGAGGGTCGAGACGAGGACGGAGGCCGCGACCAGGCCGGTCTCGGCCTTGTAGCGCACGGCGAGCAGGTAGGCGTTGATGCCCACCGGCATGGCGGCGAACAGGGTGGCGACGCCCGCATAGGCCGGCGGCATGGAGAACAGCTTGGTGGCGAGCAGCCACACCGCGAGGGGATGCACCACGAGCTTGAGGACCGCGATGACGAGGGCGCCGGGCAGGTCGAACAGCACCTTGTAGCGGGTCAGGCCGGCGCCCAGCGCCACGAGGGCGCAGGTGGAGGCGGTGGAGCCGAACCCGTCGATGAGCGAACGGGCGACGCCGGTGGGCACCACGCCGCCGAGGCGCAGGGCCATGCCGATGCCGAGGGACACGAAGATCGGGTTCTTGACGAGCACCAAGCCGAGGCCGCGCAGGCGCTGGACCAGGGTGCGGTCACCCTCGGCCTCGATGAGGAAGGTGGCGCAGCCCATCATCAGGGGGAGATGCACGGCCAGCAGCAGGAACAGCGGGAACGCGCCTTCCTCGCCATAGGCCTGCAGGATGGTCGGCACGCCGACGAAGATGGTGTTCGACTGGCTCGCGGCGAACCCGTGCAGCACCGCGCCCTGGCGGCCGATGCCCTTGCGCCGGGTGGCGATGAGGGAGCCGGCGAGCCACGACACCGCCGCCCCGCCGAAATACGCGATCCAGTACGACCACGTCACCTCGCCTGTGAGCCCCGGCCGGGTGAGGGTGCCGATGATGAGGGCCGGCACCGCGATGGCGAACACGTATTCCGAGAGGCCGTCGCTGACCCGCTCGGACAGGAGGCCGGCGAGTGCCGCGCCCCAGCCGATCACGATGATCCCGAAGACCGGGGCGATGATGCTGACGGCGTTCATGAGAGCTCGGTGGGG
This sequence comes from Methylobacterium sp. Leaf112, assembly GCF_001423295.1. Classification (GTDB taxonomy): domain Bacteria; phylum Pseudomonadota; class Alphaproteobacteria; order Rhizobiales; family Beijerinckiaceae; genus Methylobacterium. Next base: position 23,089 of record NZ_LMNG01000001.1, read on the forward strand.
CATGCGGGAGCGGGACGGGCGGGAGCGGTTTCGGTGTCCCCGCATCCTTAACACGGCGCGTCGCCCGGATGGATCGCCGGGGCGCATCGGGTTCCGATTGAGCGCAACCACCCGGCGACCGGTTCCGGCGCCGGGACGCTCCGCGGGCGTTTTCCCAGGACCCTGCTCGTCCTTCGGTAAAGCCGCGGCGTCGATGCGGCGTAAAAATGAGGCGGGAGGCAAGCACGGATCCGGTCGAAGCCGTCGTCGGCCGGTCGCTCGCAGGACGGAACACGGCTGCCGGTCTGTGCTCCGGAAACCAGGGCGCGATCAAATGCCTGGCAAGGTGCCTGGCAAGACTGTTCCGGTGCGCGACGACGACAGGGATCGGGCCGGAAACGAGGTGTGCGTGCCGTGCGCGGCATATGGTTTACGAAATCTTAGCGTCTATCCGGGTCTGCCTTGTGGATGTTTCCTTAATGCCACACGAACGTCGCAAGTCCCTCCTGGGCAAGGGTTCTGTCTAAAAAATGTGCAACTGCATAAAGGATGACTTTGGCTTGGCCGGCATTCTTTGAGAACCTCCAATCAACGGAACAACCCAACAAGAAGAGACTTGATATGGCCCGCCGCAGCGCGCTCCTCGGACTGACGACCCTCCTCCTGTCGTCGACCTACCTTCAGGCGGCCGATCTGTCGGTGAAGGCCCCGGTGCCCGTCGTCCCGGCGTCGTGCAAGGCCGAGATTACGTTCCCGTCCTACGGCGGCATCATCAAGCAGAACCCCAACCCGGCCTGCCTCACCATCGGCGGCCTCGGCGACATCTACTTCGGCGGCGCGGTGACGGGCTACGCCTACACCCAGACCAACCAGTTCGCCTTCTCGGCCGTGCCCCAGATCGCCAGCGATCGCGCCGGCCGCGTCGATTTCTCGAACCTGATGGGCACCATCCAGAAGGCCGACGGCCCGTTCCAGTTCTACGCTGCGTTCGGCGCCTACACGATCCCGGGCCTCGGCCTGCCGATCCTCAGCGCCTTCGACCAGACCAACCTGCTCTACTCTCCGATCCCGATCGTGTTCGGCAAGTACGTCTTCAACGACAACTGGTCGATCCAGGGCGGTCGCATGCCGACCCTCATCGGCTCGGAGCTGCCCTTCACCTTCCAGAACCTGAACATCTCCCGCGGTCTGCTGTTCAACCAGGAGAACGTGATCAACCAGGGCGTTCAGGTGAACTACAGCGACGGCCCGTGGTCGGCCTCCTTCGCCGCCACGGACGGCTTCTATTCGGGTGAGATCAACTGGGTCACGGGCGCCATCGTCTACAAAATCGACGCCGCCAACACGATCGGCATCAACGGCGGGACGCACTTCAACAACTTCAACTCGGCCCTGCAGAACCCGCGCTTCCAGTTCGCCACGCCGCTCTCGGTGCAGAACAGCTCGATCGTCAGCGCCAACTACACCTACGCCGACGGCCCCGTCATCGTGACGCCGTACGTCCAGTATACCAACGTCGAGAGGAACGCCGTCCTCGGCCTCGGCGGTGCCGAGACCATCGGCGGCGCGATCCTCGCCAGCTACGCCTTCACCGACAACTTCGCCCTCGCCGGTCGTTTCGAGTATATCAGCCAGAGCGGCAACAGCGCGAGCCCCTTCGGCCTCGGCCAGACCACCTCCGTCCTCTACGGACCGGGCAGCTCGGCGCTCTCCTTCACCGTGACCCCGACCTTCACCTTCGACCGCTACTTCCTGCGCGGCGAGTTCTCGACGGTGCAGCTCTACGACATCACGCCCGGCCTCGGCTTCGGCCGCACCGGCCTGAAGACCTCGCAGGAGCGCTACATGATCGAGACCGGCATCACCTTCTGATCGCCGCACTTTCCGATCGCTGCCTCCGCGCGACATGCCATCGAGCCCCCTCTCCGGAGGGGGCTTTTTTCGTTGGCGAACGGCCCGGCCAAACCGACCGGCCAAGCCGCCTCATCCGTCGTGACCCGCCACTTCGATCCGCGCCTTCAGGATCTCCAGAAGCGCCCGGTCGCGGCGGGCCTCCAGCTCCGGAAGGGTCCGCCCGGCGGCCTCGGCCTCGACCCCCGCGATGATGCGCGCCTTCACGGCCGCGTCGAGGTTGGGCGTTCCGAGGCTCGCCCAGCGCCGCTCCTGGCTGGCCCCGAGATGGTCGAGGTAGTGCCGGATACCGCCCGCGCCCCCGCCGAGATGGTAGGTCATGTGCGGCCCCATGGTGGCCCAGCGCAGGCCCGGCCCGTTGCACAGGGCGGCGTCGATGTCGGTGACGCTGGCCACCCCCTCGGCCACGAGGTGCACCGCCTCGCGGTAGAGCGCCGAGGCGAGGCGGTTGGCGATGTGGCCCGGCATCTCGCGCCGCAGGATCACCGGACGGCGCCCGAGCCGCGCATAGAACGCCGCCGCCCGGGCCGCGACGGCGTCGTCCCCCGCCACGATCTCCACCAGGGGCACGAGGTGGGGCGGATGGAACGGGTGGGCGACGAGCACGCGCTCCGGGGTCGCGCACTCGGCCACGATGGCGCTGCGCAGCATCGCCGAGGTGCTCGACGCGATGAGGATGCCCGGGGCCGCATGCGCGTCGATCTCGGTGAGCACGGCGCGCTTCACCGCCAACTCCTCGGGGGCGTTCTCCTGAACGAACCGCGCATCCGCCACCGCGTCGGCCAACCGGTCGTGCGGCACGAGGCGGCCGGCACCAGTCAGCCCGAGTTCGGCGAGCTGGGCCCGCGCCCGCGCCACCGCCGGCCCGAGGCGATCCATGAAATCCGGGGCCGGATCGTAGGCCGCCACGTCGAGGCCGTGGGCGAGGAACAGGGCCGCCCAGCTCGCCCCGAGGGTGCCGCAACCGATCACGGCGACGGGGCCGTTTTCATCCGTATAGACCTCTGTCAATTCGTCGCCCTCCGCGGCTTTACTTTCGGCTTTGGGCACGCCTTATTCAATCCATCACGGTTCGTTGAAGGACCGGACGCGGGCGAGAACGACCCGCGACGTGGAGGAAACCGATGTTCATGCGCAATGCGGCGGCGCGGGCCGCCCTGCTGATCCTGGCGGCCGTCTCCGCCACCGCGGCGCGGGCCGACGACGTGGTGCGCCTCGGCAATCTGAAGTTCGCCCATTACGGCGCCGTCTCCTACATGAAGGAGCTCGCCCCGAAATTCGGCCTGAAGATCGACGAGCGCGTCTTCGCCAAGGGCGCCGACATCTACCCCGCCATGGCGGTGGACCAGATCGACATCTCGGCCTCCGGCGCAGACGGGGCGGTGGCGGCCCGCGGCAACGGGGTGAAGCTCTACGTGGTGGCGGGCTTCGCGGACGGCGGCGTCCGCATCCTCAAGCGGCCGGACCTCGACGCGGTGAAGACCCTGAAGGACGTGAAGGGCCTCAAGGTCGCCTCCGTCCGGGGTGGCACCCAGGATCTCATGCTGCTCGCCGAACTCGACAAGCACGGGATGACCTGGGGCGAGCGCCCGGGCAAGGACGTGCAGTTGATCTACTTCAACAACTACGCCGACCTGAACCAGGCGCTGGCGCAGAAATACGTCGACGTGATCTGCCAGAGCGAGCCGCAATCGACGCAAGCCATCAGCGCCGGCTACGCGACGGAGGTGGTGAAACCCTACGACACCCCCATCGGCCGGCCCGTGCGCCCCCTGGTGATGACCGAGAAGATGTACAACGAGCGCCCCGAGGTCGCCGGCCGCGTCCTCAAGCTGTTCGTGGCCGCCACCAAGGCCTTCATCGACGATCCGGCCTTGGCCGAGAAGTACGTCCGCGAGACGGTGTTCAAGGGCCAGCTCACGGCCCAGGACTTTCGCGATGGCATGGCCAACGCGAAGTACACCTACGACGTGCCGGCCGGGCACATGCAGATCACCACCGACACCATGATGAAGTACGGCCTCGGCAAGATGGTCAATCCGCCGAAATCCGACGCCGAGTGGGTGAAGACCGACCTGCTCGAGAAGGCCAAAGCCGAACTCGTGGCCCGCTGAGGCCGCCATGCACCGGCTGCGCGGCGCCATCGTTCCCATCGCCCTCCTGGTCCTGTGGGAGATCCTGAGCCGTCTCGGCGTGTTCTCCGCCGTAGTGCTGCCGCCGCCGAGTTCGGTGGCGGTCAAGTGGGTGTCCGGCATGGTCCCGGCCCTGCCGCACGATCCGGCGCAGGAGAGCTACCTCTCCTGGCTGTTCTCCGGCGAGATGCCCCACGACGCGGTGGCGAGCCTCGCCCGGGTGCTCACGGGCTTCTGCATCGGTGCCGGTCTCGCCGTGCCCGTCGGCCTGCTGCTGGGCACCAGCGACCGGCTGTTCTCCCTGTTCAACCCCTTGCTCGAGATCCTGCGGCCGATCCCGCCCATCGCGTACATTCCGCTGGCCATCGTGTGGTTCGGCCTCGGCAACCCGCCGGCCCTGTTCCTCATCGCGCTCGGCACGTTCTTTCCCGTGCTGGTCAACACCATCGCGGGGGTGCGGCAGGTGGATTCCATCTACATCCGCGCGGCCCGCAACCTCGGGGCGAAGCCGTGGACGATGTTCCGCCGGGTGATCCTGCCGGCGGCGAGCCCGTTCGTGCTCGCCGGCATGCGCATCGGCATCGGCACAGCCTTCATCGTGGTGATCGTCGCCGAGATGATCGCCGTCTCGGACGGCCTCGGCTACCGCATCCTGGAAGCGCGCGAGTACATGTGGTCCGACAAGATCATCGGCGGCATGCTCACCATCGGCATCCTGGGCCTCATCATCGACGGGGCGATGTCGCGCCTCAACGACCACCTGCTGCGCTGGCATCGCGGCCTCGAGCGCTGAACCCCCGGACCCCCAGCATGCAGGCAGAAATCGTCGTCGCCCACGCCAGCAAGGTGTTCGGCAGCGGGCCCGGGGCGGTGACCGCCCTCGAGGACATCAGCGCCACGGTGCCGGAGGGCCAGTTCCTGTGCCTGCTCGGCCCCTCGGGCTGCGGCAAGTCCACCCTGCTCAACGCCATCGCGGGCTTCGCCCCACTGAGCGGGGGCCGCATCACCCTCGGCGGCCGCCCGGTGACCGAGCCGGGGCCCGACCGGGGGATGGTGTTCCAGGAATACGCCCTGTTCCCGTGGATGAACGTGGAGGACAACGTCCGCTTCGGCCTCGACATCAAGGGCGTGCCGAAGGCCGACGCCACCGTGACGGTGGACCGCATCGTCGCGACCCTCGGCCTCTCGGACTTCCGCAAGCGCTACCCGAAGGACCTGTCGGGCGGCATGCGCCAGCGCGTCGCCATCGCGCGCATCCTCGCCCTCGATCCCCCGGTGATGCTCATGGACGAGCCGTTCGGGGCCCTCGACGCCCTGACCCGGCGCACCCTGCAGGACGAACTCCTGCGCATCTGGGCCGAGTTCGAGAAGACCATCGTGTTCGTCACCCACTCCATCGAGGAGGCGCTCTACCTCGCCGACCGCATCCTGGTGATGACCTACCGCCCCGGCCGCCTGAAGCGCGACATCGCCGTGCCCCTGCCCCGCCCCCGCGACACGGCGGCGCCCGAGTTCAACGCCCTCAAGCGCGAACTCGCCACCCTGGTGATGGAGGAGCAGACCCGCTTCACCCAGGCCGAACGCCACGGCACGACCGTCGACTGAGGCCCCCGGCGCCCGCCCCGGAGCCGACGCAAAAACTCTCCCGAAACCCGCTGGACAGGCCGCCGAACCCTCTCTATACCCCCGCTCCACAGGCGGTGCCGCGAAAGCGAACCGCCCGCTGCCCAGGTAGCTCAGTTGGTAGAGCATGCGACTGAAAATCGCAGTGTCGGCGGTTCGACTCCGTCCCTGGGCACCATTCGTTTTTCTAGAGTTCCCAAGACTTTACAGCCTTTTTCCTCTATGCCCGCATCGGGCTGTGAGGTGAGGGGCAAACGGGTGCGAAACGCGCCAGTCGCGCGGTGTTAGCGGTCCCTGTATCGGCCGCGCTTTCCCGACTTCCGAGCGTCCATCCATACAGCGCGCTGAGCTGTGTTTCGACGTGCAACTTTGACCCCCGCAAGGCGATCCCACTCGGCTCCGGCCGCTTCCGAGCGGCCACGCGGTGCAGTTGGGGCGACCGATTGCGGCACCAGTCTCAGCCCGCTCATTGCGCACTGGCCTGCGTCGTCGATGCCTGAATTTCGAGATGGCGACGGCGCCCGGACAGCTCTCGGAACGCCTCGACGGTCCAGACCAGCGCTTCGTGACGGAGGCGGTGTGCCGTGGTCGGGTCCGGCCGCCATGGGACCCAGAACAGGGCGCGTTCCTGAGCCACCAAGCCGCCGGCCTGAAGGAATTCGGACCCGCCGATGTCCTTCCTCTGGCCCCACATCGACAAGGGCCGCGGCGTCGTGCGCCACGCCCTCTACCCGGCCGAACCGTGGCTGCGTGGGTGAGCGCTGCTCGACTTCCCCGACCCACCGCGCCGTGCCGGTTCGCTTGAAGCTGTAGAGGCCACCGGCGGACATCGAGCCGACGCGTGCGGCCGCAGGGACAGGGTTCATCCGCACCGAGGAGCGGAGCCTTTCATTGCCCCGCTCGGGCGGGGCGAGGAAGCCGCCGCCCGGAGCATCCGCCACGTGAAGCCTCTTCACCTCCTCGGACGGCAAGCTGTCCCGCCCGCCGCACACAGAACCGAAGAACGCCCTTTGCTCGCCGGTGAACGGCTTTGGGCCCTCCGCGAGAGGATGGCCGCGAGCACGACGTGGGCATAGTGCCCGGGTCGTGCTGGAGCGGTGTCCGATCGGCTTGAATCGATCTGGGCTTCGAGGGCGCCGCAGATGTGATTCGAAATGGGACTTTCCGCGGAGGAGCGCCGGATGCCCCCAGCCCTGTCAGGCTCGTGTTCCTGGACGAGCCCGCGACCAACACGAAAAAGGCACTAGCACTCCCTGGACACTTGGATGTCAGGGAGCAGCCGGGAGCGGCGTCGGCATCGTGTGCACCGGACGGGCCGGATCAGAGCGGTTTTCGAGCGCATTGCGACGGGTTTGGGTGTGAGCGTTGACGGGCAAGGAATGAGCCGGTGCCGTCGCGGTTATCCGTGGACCGGGGGGACGTGTCGCGGCCTTTGTGGCCGAGGGTTGCGTCCTGCCCTCAGGCCGCGGCCCGGTTCGGGGGCAGCATGATCGCGCTCGACAAGAGCGAGCGTGTGTCCCATCCGTCGGGCAAGCAGCGAAGCCCTGCCTAGCGGTAATCGGTGGGCGCGAGGCCGTGGCGGGCGATCTTGTCGTAGAGGGTCTTGCGCGGGGTCCCGAGGGATTCGGCGGCCAGGCGCACGTCGCCGCCGGCCATGAACAGCTCCTCGCGGATGAGGCCCCGTTCGAACCGGTCGACCTGCTCGGCCAGGGTCCCGGCGGCGGCGGCCCCGGGGGGCGCGGTCTCGGCCCGACCGAGGCCCAGCGCGTGCCGCTCGGCGAAGTGGCCGAGTTCGCGCACGTTGCCGGGCCAGTCGTGGCGGCGCAGGTGGTCGCGCACGTCCGGCGTGATCGGCGGCACCTCACGGCCGAAGCGCGCCGCCGCCCGCCGCAGGAATTCCTGGAACAGCAGCATCACGTCCTCGCGTCGGTCGCGTAAGGGCGGGATCGGGATCGTGATGACGTTGAGGCGGTGGTAGAGGTCGTCGCGGAACGTGCCCTGCGCCGCCGCCTGGCCGAGGTCGACCTTGGTGGCCGCCACCACCCGCATGTCGATGGCCCGGACCTCGTTGGTGCCGAGCGGCTCCACCGACCGCTCCTGCAGGACCCGCAGGAGCTTCACCTGCAGGTTCAGCGGCATGCTCTCGATCTCGTCGAGGAACAGGGTGCCCCCTTGCGCGTGCTCGATGCGCCCGACCCGGCGCTTGAGGGCGCCGGTGAACGCCCCGGCTTCGTGGCCGAACAGCTCGCTCTCCACCACGCTGTCGGGTAGCGCCCCGCAATTCATGGCGACGAAGTTGCGCCGCGCCCGCCGGCTCCAGCGGTGCAGGGCGCTCGCCACCACCTCCTTGCCCGAGCCCGTCTCGCCGAACACGAGCACGTCGACATCGGCGTTCGCCACCTCGCGCACGAGGCTGCGCAGGCGCACCATCTCGGGCGAGATCCCGAGAAACGCCGGGTCCTCTTCCACCGCCGCGTCGAGGCGGGCGCGCAGGGCCCGGTTCTCCAGCACCAGGCGGCGCCGCTCCAGGGCGCGGCGCGCCGACGCCATGAGGGCCTCGGCCGGATAGGGCTTGGCGAGAAAGTCGTAGGCACCGTCGCGCATGGCGCCGACCGCCATGCGGATGTCGCCGTGGCCGGTGATGAGGATGACGGGGAGATCCGGATCGAGGCCGCGCAGGCGCGCGAACAGGGCGACGCCGTCGAGGTCCGGCAGGCGCACGTCGGTCACCACGAGGCCCGGCGGGTCGGCCATGATCGCGGCGAGCGCCGGCCCGGCGGCCCCGAAGGTCTCGACGATGAACCCGTCGAGTTCGAGGCTCTGGCGGTTGGCCCGGCAGACATCCGCCTCGTCGTCGATGAAGACCACCCGCTCGGGCGACGGCCGCTCCTGCGCTGGTTCGCTCAACGTCCCGCCCCCCGGTGTCCAGCCGCCTTCGGCTCCGCCCTCCCATTCGCCCGGGCGAGGTCCAGATTCGCCAAGGCGAGGTCCATGCGGAAGACGGCGCCGCCCGCCGGATCGTCGCCCGCCGTCAGGCTGCCCCCGCAATCCTCGACGATGCCGCGGGCGATGGCGAGGCCGAGGCCGAGGCCATCGGATTTCGTGGTGAAGAAGGCATCGAACACCTGCGCGCGCAAGGCCTCGGGCAGGCCCGGACCGGTGTCGTGCACCGCGATTCCGACGCGGTCGCCCTCTTGTGTCACCCGCAGGGTCACCTTCGGATCGGGGCGTCCGGCGACGGCGTCGAGGGCGTTCTGCAGCAGATTGACCAGAACCTGTTCGAGGCGCGGTCCGTCGCCGAGCACGTGGAGCCCGGCGGACGGGGCGTCGACCACCAGGGGCACGCCGGCGGCCTGGGCGCGGCCCTCCACCAGTTCGAGGCCGTTGCGCAGGATGGCGTCGAGGGCGACGGGCTCGCGCTTGGGCGAGGCGCGCCGGGCGAAGCCCTTGAGCTGGCGGGTGAGGCCGCCGATGCGGTCCGTGAGGCGGCCGATGGCGATGGTGTTCTCGGAGGCCTCCGTGGTGCGGCCGCGCTGCATCAGGATCGCGGCGTTGTCGGCGTAGGAGCGGATGGCGGCGAGCGGCTGGTTGATCTCGTGGGCCATGCTGGCGGCGAACTGGCCGAGCGCCGCGAGCCGGCCGGCCTGCGCGAGTTCGCGGCCGAGGCGCTCGCGCTCGGCTTCGGCGCGTTCGCGTTCGGCCTCCACCCGCTCGCGCTCGGCCTCGGCGCGCCGGCGCTCCTCGATCTCGAGGCGCAGCATCCGGTTGGCGTCCGTGAGTTCCTGGGTCCGCTCGCGCACGCAGCCTTCGAGTTCCTCGCGCCGGGCCGCCGCTTCGGCGAGGCGCCAGCGCTCGCGTCGCCGCCGGCCCGCCAGGGTGGTGAGCCCGAGGCAGGCGAGACCGGTGATGAGGGCGGCGATGATCCAGGCCTGTGCCCGCTCCCGCTCCAGGGCGCCGCCCGTGGGCGTAAGGGTGTGCAGGCGCCAGTCCGTTCCGGGGATCGCCGCATCGAGTGCGAGCGCCGCGCGCGCGGGCGCCGCCCCCTGGCCCACCCGCACGAGGTCGTGGGCGCCCGGGACGGGATGCAGCGGCATCTCGCCCAAGGGAGCCGCGCCGAATTCCAGGGCCTCGCGGATGCGGCGGCGCTCGGCCTCGTCGATGCGCCGCAGGGTGGAGAAGTGCCAGGTGGGATCGCTCGCGACGAGGACGATGCCCCGGGCATCGGCGACGAACACCCCGTCGCCGCCCGCCCGCCACGCGGCCTCGATCTCGTCGAACTCGATCTTGACCACCACGACGCCGCCGGCCCCGGCGATCCTGCGCGAGAGGTAGAGCCCAGCCCGGCCGCTGACGGTGCCGAGGGCGAACTGCGAGCCGGCGCCCGTGGCCACGGCCTGCCGGAAATAGGGCCGGAAGGCGTAGTCCCGGCCGATGAAGCTGCGCTCGGCCTCGGCGTTGCTCGCCGCCACGGTGATGCCGTCGGGGCGGATCACGTAGATCACCGCGGCACCCGTGGCGGCCGCAACCTGGGCGAGGCGCCGGTTCACCCGCTCGACCAGGTCCCGTGGCGGGGATTCGCCCGCGACCGCCGCCATCTCCGGGTCGGATGCGAGGGCGAGGGGCAGGGAGGCTTGCTTCTGCATCTCGGCGCGCAGGGCCGCGACCTGGAGAGCGAGGGCGGTGTGGGCCGTGCGGTGCAGATCGGACAGCGCCCAGCGCTCCGCCGCCCGTCCGGCGATCCAGGCCGCCAGTAGCATCATGGCGAGGCTCGCCGCCAGAACGAGGCTGCCGCGCCGCGCCGCATCGGGGCCGGCGAAATCGGGGCGGGCCGTCCTCATGACGTGCGGGGCGGCACGCAGGGGCGTGCGGAATCCCGCACCGGTTTCACCAGCCGCGTGCGGGTTCTCGGATCGGGCCTCGAAGAGGGCGGACGATGCATCGGAAAAATAAGCTTTCGATCAAGGTGTTAACGAAAAGTTCCATCGGTTCCGCCGCTGGCACGCCGGTTGCCATTCACTGAGGGAAGCGCAGGTCTGCATCCCTTGCAGGGCTGGGTGCCGGAGGGGAAGCCCGCCGGCCAACATCAAGATCGGACGGAACGGGGGAAGCCCCGGTCCCAACCGGCAGGATCGACAACACCAACCGGGAGAACGCCCTCATGGCCACCGTACCGCTGCCGCTCAACGCTCCGCACGACCCACCCAAGCCCAAGCCGATCTACCGGACCCTGTATTTCCAGGTCCTGGTCGCCGTGGCCATCGGCATCACGCTCGGTCACTTCTACCCGCAGGTCGGTGCGGACATGAAGCCGCTCGGCGACGCCTTCATCAAGCTCGTCAAGATGATCATCGCGCCGGTGATCTTCCTCACCGTGGTCTCCGGCATCGCCGGCATGACCAACCTCGAGAAGGTCGGCCGCGTCGGCGGCAAGGCGCTCATCTACTTCATCACCTTCTCGACCCTCGCCCTGATCGTCGGCCTGATCGTCGCGAACCTCGTCCAGCCGGGCGCGGGCATGCACATCGATCCGAAGTCGCTCGATCCCAAGGCGATCGCGATGTACGCCGACAAGGCGAAGACGCAGACGATCACCGACTTCCTCATGAACATCATCCCGTCCACGGCGGTGGGTGCGTTCGCGGGCGGCGAGATCCTTCAGGTGCTGTTCTTCTCGGTGCTGTTCGGCTTCGGCCTCGCCTTCCTGGGCGACCGCGGCAAGCCGGTGCTCGACATCATCAAGGTGCTGTCGGAAGCCATCTTCGGCGTCGTCAACATCATCATGAAGGTCGCTCCCATCGGCGCCTTCGGTGCCATGGCCTTCACCATCGGCAAGTACGGCATCGCCTCGCTCGCCAACCTCGCCTACCTCGTCGGCGCCTTCTACTTGACGTCCGCCATCTTCGTGCTCGGCGTCCTCGGCCTCGTCGCCCGCTACAACGGCTTCTCGATCATCAAGCTCATCCGCTACATCAAGGAAGAACTGCTGCTCGTGCTCGGCACCTCGTCGTCCGAGTCGGCCCTGCCCTCGCTGCTGGTGAAGATGGAGCGCGCCGGCTGCTCGAAGCCCGTCGTCGGCCTCGTGGTCCCCACCGGCTACTCGTTCAACCTCGACGGCACCAACATCTACATGACCATGGCGGCGCTCTTCATCGCGCAGGCCACGGACACGCCGCTGACCTACGGCGAGCAGGGCCTGCTGCTCCTCGTGGCGATGCTCTCCTCCAAGGGGGCCGCCGGCGTCACCGGCTCGGGCTTCATCACCCTGGCGGCGACCCTCGCGGTGGTGCCCTCGGTTCCCGTGGTCGGCATGGCGCTGATCCTCGGCGTGGACCGCTTCATGTCCGAGTGCCGTGCGCTCACCAACTTCATCGGCAACGCGGTGGCCTGCATCGTCGTCGCCCGCTGGGAAGGTGAAGTCGACGAGGTCAAGCTCGCGGCGGCGCTCGGCGGCAACCCGATGCCCCTCGACTCCGAACTCCCGGCGGCCGCGGGCCTTCAGCCCGCCGTCTGATCCCGACGCCCACATCCGGGCCTCGACCCTCCGGCGCCCCGCGCCGGAGGGTTTTTTCATGGGCGTCCCAGGCCCGAACGCTCCGAACGCCGCGCGCCCGCGTCTTCGCCACCCGGCATGGCCACGCAAGCATGGCCGCGCCGGTGTGGCGAAGCCGGCCCTCGGCCCGGGCGTGGTCGCCCGTTACGGCCAAAGCCTGTCGCCGTGCGGGGCCGATCCTCCGTTCGCGCCGTCGCGAGGTCGCCGCCGGTCTCGACGCCTGGGCGGCGGGACATTACGGCCGCCCGGGAAACCTTCGCGCCGACGCACGCGGCGTCCGTCCGGCTTCGGCTTCTCCGCCCGATCCCCGCGCACGGGATGGGATCCGAGGCAGCGCCAGCACAGGGCCGTATCGCCTCGTACTATCCTATCGTTCTACATTTTAGAACTACTTCAATATTCGGAATAGATTTGTTTTATTGTCAGATATTGGGATATCATCGGATATAGCCGAAGGATAGTTCCATTGACATACGTACTTGTATTAAATCTCATCGGAGGCAAACGGAATATTGGTTCCCGACGACGCTTGGCAGGCATGTTGTCGGGAAGCATAAGTCTCTTTTGCTTCAATTCTGCCTTGGCACAGGGACTATCCGGCAAACCGAGCCGGGCGGATCTCGGCGATACCGCCCTCGAGGAGATCCACGTGGCCGGGCAAAGCCCGAACGGGATCGGCTACCAGACGAAACGCTCCACCTTCGGCGCGGGCTCCGACACCTCGTTCCTGGATACGCCCACCAATGTCGCCGTCGTGCCGAACGCCGTCCTGCGCGACCAGCGGGTGCTGTCCCTCGACGAGGCGCTCCGGAACGTCAGCAACGTGGTGCAGACCAATAGCCTCGGGGGGACGCAGGAAGCGGTGGTCCGGCGCGGCTTCGGGTTCTCCCGCGACAGTTCCATCCTGCGTGACGGGCGCCGCACGGTTCTGCAGCAGAACTTCAGCCACGCCATCGAGCGCGTCGAAGTCCTGAAGGGGCCGGCCTCGCTGCTCTATGGCATCTCGGAGCCCGGCGGCCTCATCAACCTCGTCTCCAAGCGGCCGGAATTCACCCAACGGGGCTCCCTCGACCTGACCGGCACGAGCTTCGGCGGCGGTCTCGTCCAGACCGATCTCACCGGGCCGATCGCGGGCACCAACCTCGCCTACAGGGTCGTGGGGGACTTCCAGGACTATGAATACTGGCGCAACTTCGGCCGGATCCAGCGGCAGGTGGTGGCCCCGTCGGTCACTTGGCGTGGCGACGACACCACCGTGACGGCGGGCTACGAGTTCGCGCACTACACCATCCCGTTCGACCGGGGCACCACCTTCGATCCACGCACCGGGCGCCCCCTGCGGGTGCCGCGCGACCGCCGTTTCGACGAGCGCGTGAGCCGGGTCGACGCCACGAGCCATCTCGCTTCCATCGATGTCGACCACCGGTTCAACGACGACTGGAAGCTGCATTTCGGCTACAGTCATTCCCATCTCGGCTACGACGACAACCAGATCCGCCCGGTTTCCTACAATTCGGATACCGGTATCCTCACGCGGCGGGCGGATGCGACGCGCGGGGGCGATTTCAACGCGAACATCGCGCGCCTCGACCTGACGGGACGGTTCGATACCTTCGGGTTGCGCAACGACCTCCTGGCCGGCGTGATGCACGAGCGGATCGACTACTACCGGCGCACCACCGTGCGCGGGCCGAACGTGAGCGGCTTCAACCCGTTCAACCCGGTCTACGGTCTGCTCGGCCCCTCGGACCGGATCTCGCTCGCGGCCAGCAACAACCGCGATCGGCTCAGCAACACCAGCCTGTACGTGCAGGATTCGCTCCACCTCACCGACCGGCTGATCCTGGTGGGCGGGGTCGGCGTCCAGATCTACGATCAGCTGGCCTTCGCGGGGCACCCGGCCGTCATCTCGACGGCGATCGACGGTGTGAAGCCGGTGCCGCGCGCCGGCCTCGTCTACAAACTCGCGCCCAATCTTTCGGTCTACGGCAGCTACACGCGATCCTTCCGTCCGAACGTCACCGACCTCGACGTCACCGGTGCGCTGCTGCCGGAGGAGGGCGAAGCCTACGAGGTCGGCGTCAAGGCGGATATCGCCGAGGGGCTCACGGTCACGGGTGCGATGTTCGACGCCGAGAAGAGCAACGTGCTGATCACCCAGGTCATCGATGGCACGCGCTTCGCCTCCACCGCCGGCCGGGTCCGCTCGCGCGGCTTCGAGCTCGATTTCGCGGGTCAGATCTTCCCGGACTGGGCCGTGATCGGCAGCTACGGCTTCACCCAGGCCGTGGTCACCGAGGACCCGGTCCTCGTCGGCAGGGAATTGCAGAACACCCCGCGGGTCACGGCCTCGCTGTTCCTCACCCATCAGCTCGGTGCCGTGGCCGAGGCGACGGAGTTCGGCTCGACCCGCCTCGGCCCGGGTTTCCTCGAAGTCGGTGTCGGTACCCGCTACGTCGGCGCACGGCCGGGCGACGCCGCCAACACCTTCAGCCTGCCGAACTACGTGGTCAGCGATGCCTTCCTGGCCTACCGGACCCAGGTGAACGGCCTGCCGACCACCCTGCAGCTCAACCTGAAGAACCTCTTCGACGAAACCTACTACGCCTCCTCCGGGGCCAGCCCCTTGCTGGTGGCGGTGGGTGAGCCGTTCCAGGCCCTCGTCACCGCCCGCGTCGCCTGGTGAGATCGGCTCCGGCGTTTCGGGTCCGGTGCGGATTCGAAACGCCGCACGGACGGGTCGGACGGGCCGCGCGGCGGAACCGGCGATTCCAGGGGGGCGTTCCCGATGCGTCCCCTCCCGGCTCAACGGACCCCACCCGCATGCATCCGGCACGCCGCCTCGTCCTCTGTCTCGCCCTCACGGCTCCGGTGCCGGCCTTCGCCCAGGCCCTCCAGAACCCCGGCACCGCCACCGTCACGGCGCATGTGGTGAAGGCCGCGCCCCTGGCGGCGACGCCCGAGCGCATCGCGGCCCTCAAGTTGCCCCCGGGGTTCCGCATCGAGGCCTTCGCCACGGGCCTCGGCGCCCCGCGCGTCATCGTGGTGGCGCCGGACGGCGCCCTCTACGTCAGCGACCGGGACGCCGGCACGGTCACCCGCATCGACCTCGCCGACGGCACCAAGCGCCGTGTGGTCCTGGAGAAGGCCGACGTGCACGGCCTCGCGATCCATGACGGGCGGCTCTTCTTCGTGACGGTGAAGCAGATCTTCTCCGCCCCCCTGAAGCCCGACGGCAGCCTTGGCCCCGAGACAGCGCTGGTCTCGGACCTGCCGGACGCCGGCCAGCACCCCAACCGCACCATCCGCTTCGGGCCGGACGGGTGGCTCTATGCCAGCCTCGGCTCCACCTGCAACGAGTGCGAGGAGCGCAACCCCGAGAACGCCACCCTGGTGCGAATGCGGCCCGACGGCACCGGCCGGGAGACCGTCGCCTCGGGCCTGCGCAACACCATCGGGTTCGATTGGCAGCCCCGCACCGGCACGCTCTACGGCTGGGACGACGGCGTCGACTGGCTCGGCGACGACGCCACGCCGGAGGAGTTCAACCGGATCGAGCCGGGCAAGAAGTACGGCTGGCCCTACATCTTCGGCGACGGGATCAAGAACCTCTACCGCGAGGTCCCGAATAGCTCCCTGGAGCAATGGGACAGGGACAGCGCCCGCCCGGTCCTCACCTGGACGGCGCATGCCTCGTCCATGCAGTTCGTGTTCTACGACGGCGCGCAGTTTCCCGCCGACTACAAGGGCGACGGCTTCGTCACCATGCACGGCTCGTGGAACCGCAAGCCGCCGAGCGGGTACGAGGTCCTGCGCGTGCGCTTCGAGAACGGCGCGCCGAAATCCATCGAGCCCTTCGTGTCCGGTTTCCTGACCGAGGGCGGCCCGAGCGGCTGGCAGCGCTTCGCCCGGCCCTTCGGCCTCGCGGTGGCCGGGGACGGCAGCCTCTACCTCGGCGACGACCAGAACGGCGTGATCTACCGGATCAGCCACCCCGGTTGAGGCGCCGATCCCGTTCTACAGGCGGACGGTGCCCGCGCGGATCGCCCCGAACAGGGCCGGATCGAGGGGGCGGTAGCCGCCCTCGCGGTCGAGGTAGAGCGGATCGGCGATCCGGGCCGGGTCGAAGCCCTCGGCCGCCAGCACGGTCTTCTTCTGCTTGAAGGTCTCCGTGTGGGCGAAATCGGCCACGATCCGCAGCACCAGGGGCCGGGCATAGGCCGGCAGGCGTGCGGTCAGGGCGGCGTGCAGGGCGGCGAGGTCGAAGCCAGGCCCGATGGTCAGGGCGGCCATGCCGGCACGCCCTTCCGCACCCGGCACGGCGACGCCGTAGACGCTGGCCTCGATCACGCCGGGGCAGTGGCCCAGGGCCTCGGCCACCTCGGTGGTGGCGACGTTCTCGCCCTTCCAGCGGAAGGTGTCGCCGATCCGGTCGACGAAGTAGAAGAACCCCTGGGCGTCCCGGCGCATGAGGTCGCCGGTCCGCATCCAGGCGTCCCCGGGGGCGAGCACGTCGCGTAGGATCTTGGCGCTGGTCTCGCCCGCGCTCGTGTAGCCCTCGAAGCTGTGCTCGGCCTTGGCCGAGAGCCGGCCCAGGAGCTCGCCCGCCTCGTCGGGCCCGGCCGGCACGCAGCGCCCGGCGGCGTCGCGCAGGGGCAGTCCCGTCTCGACGTCGTGCCGCACGATGAGGGCGGGCGAGCGCCGGGCGAGGAAGGGCGGCACGCGGCCAACGGCGCCGGGCTTGCCCTCGACGTTGTAGAGCGAGACCGTCCCTTCCGTGGCCGCGTAGAATTCGAGGATGCGCGGCACGGCGAAGCGCTCCGAAAAGCGCGTCCACACGTCCGGCCGCATCCCGTTGCCGGTGCACAGACGCAGGGTGTGGCGGCCCTCGAACGGGTCGGGCGGGGCCGCCGCGAGGTAGCGGCACAATTCGCCGATATACTGGAACAGGGTGCACCGGGTCTCGACGACGTCGCGCCAGAAGCGGCTCGCCGAGAACTTCTCCCGGATCACCACCGCGCCGCCGCCGACGAGCACGCTGCCGGGCGCCACCACGCCGCCGACGCTGTGGTAGAGCGGCAGGCAATTGTACATCCGGTCGTCGGGCGTCGGGTCGACGAGGCCGGCGAACCAGTGGGTCCACATCATCACGCGGTGGTGGCTCACCCGCGCGGCCTTCGGCAGGCCGGTGGTGCCGGAGGTGTAGATGAGCAGGGCCTCGTCGCGGACGCCGACGGCGGGGGCTTCGCCGGGTTCGAGGGGGGCACCGGACAGCGTTTCGGACTCTTCCGCGAGGGACCCCGCCCCCGGTCCCTGCCACAGGATCGCGGGCGCCGCCTCCAGATGCGGCGCGGCGCTCGCCCAGGCCGCGGCCAGAGCCGTCTCGACGATGGCGAGGCGGGGGGCCGCCACCGTGACGCAATGGGCGAGGCCGCGATCGCGCAGGTTGGTGTTGAGCAGGGCGACGCGCACGCCGACGCGGGTCAGGCCGAGCCAGATCGCGAGGTAATCCGGCCGGTTGGTCATGAGCAGGGCGACGGTCTCGCCCTTGGCGAGGCCCCGGCCGAGGGCCCAGCGGGCGTAGCGGTTCTGGCGTGCCGCGAGGTCCGCGTGGCTCAGGGTCTCGTCGGTGCCGATCAGCGCCGGCGCGGCGCCGTAACGCGCGGCGAGTTCGTCGACGACGCGCGGGAAGGTGCGCTCGGGCTCGGCCTCGATGCGCGCCGTGCGGGCGAGGGCCGCGACCCAGCCGGACGTGGCCGAGGGCGGGCGGGGCGCAGGCGCAAGCGGGATGGCGGCCGACGGAGGCTGCGGCGCGGCGCCGGACCTCATCGGACAGCCCGGCTGTCGGCGCGGTGGCGGGCGACGTAGGCGACCCAGTTGCGGAACAATCGGTCCGCGTCGTCCGGCCAGGCGGGGGGGCGGAGCGGCGTGTCGGCGAGGTTCGGAAACGCCGCGAACAGGTCCGGCCGGCGTTCGGCCGCGGCCCGGCGGGCGAAAGCGTCGAGGCGGGCGGCGGCGGCGTCCGAGAAGTAGTTCTCCGGCAGGGCGGGCAGGGTGGCGCGCTGGCCGTCGAGGAAGCGGAAGACATCGCGGCGGTACTCGCGCGCGAGGCTCGCGGTGTCGTATTCGGGATGGCCCTGGAGGAACACCAGCAGGCTGCCGGCCTCGCGCACGAACAGGTCGACCCCGATGGCGTCTGAGCGCCGCAGCACGGTGTAGCCCGCCGCCACGAGCTCGTCCTCCGGCAGGTCGTTCCAGCGCGAATGCGGCACCGCGACGGAGTCCGGCAGGCCCGCGAGCAGGGGATGGGGCGTGCACGCGCACGGGTAGACGCCGGAGAGCTTGGCGGTGCGGGGGCGGCGCCGGATGCCGTCGCGGTGGAGCACCGCCGCGTGCGAGGCGAGGCAGGAGAACAGGGTCGAGACCGTGTTCTCCGCCGCCCAATCCACCACGGCGCTCAAGGGAGCGTAGAACGGCTCGTCCTCGAGATGCGGGGCGACGGGCTCGCACCCCGTCACCACGAGGGCGTCGAGCCCCGCCCCGGGGAGCGCGCGATGGGATTCGTAGTGGGCCCGCGCGTGCGCCGCCGCGAGGCCCGCGCGGGGGAGGTCGCGGAACGCGAACAGACTGAGCATCGCCTGCGGGCCGACGAGGCGCCGGAACTGCCGCTCGGTCTGGAGGAAGGCGGCGTCCGGCATGTTGTTGAGGAGGCCGATCCGCAGGGGCGGCACGGGGACCGCCCGCGACGGCATGTCCGCGCGGAGCCCCGAACCGTCGCCCGGGCGGGAGGAGGGGACTTCGGAAGGAGCGTGATCCAGCATCGCGACGGCAACTCCGGGGCGAACGGTGAGGGGCGCTCAGGCCGCGTGGGCGAGGGCGGTCGCGGCCCGGAGCGCCTGATCGAGATCGGCGGCGATGTCGTCGATGTGCTCGATGCCGACGCTGATGCGGATCATCTCGGGGAACACGCCGGCCGTGCGCTGCTCCTCCGGCGTCATCTGCCGGTGGGTGGTCGAGGCCGGGTGGCAGGCAAGCGACTTGGCGTCGCCGATGTTGACGAGGCGTTTGACCAGCCTGAGGGCGTCGTAGAACGCCTTGCCGGCCGTGAAGCCGCCGTGCAGCCCGAAGGTGAGCAGGGACGAGCCCTCGCCGCCGAGGTACTTCCGCGCCATGGCGTGGTGCGGGCTCTCGGGGAAGCCGGCGTAGTTCACCCAGGCGACGCCCGGATGGGCGCGCAGGAATTCGGCGACCTTGCGGCCGTTGGCGACGTGGCGCTCCACGCGCAGGGCCACGGTCTCGATGCCCTGGAGCAGCAGGAACGCGGAGAGCGCCGGCAGCACGGCGCCGGTGGTGCGCTGGTAGACGCTGCGGGCGCGGGCGACGAAGGCGCCCTTGCCGAAATGCGTCGCGTAGACGAGGCCGTGATAGGACACGTCCGGCACCGAGAACATCGGGAACCGCTCCGCCTGCGCCGCCCAGTCGAACCGGCCGGAATCGACGATGATGCCGCCCATGGTGGTGCCGTGGCCGCCCATGAACTTCGTCAGCGAGGCAATGACGATGTCGGCGCCGTGATCGATGGGGCGCAGGAGGATCGGCGTCGCCACGGTGTTGTCGACCACCAGGGGCACGCCCCGGGCATGCGCGACGGCGGCCAGCGCCTCGATATCGCAGATGTTGCCGGCGGGGTTGCCGATGGATTCGCAGTAGACCGCACGGGTGTCGTCGTCGATGAGCTTGGCGATCTCGGCCGGATCGTCGCTCGCGGCGAAGCGGCACTGGATGCCCTGGCGCGGCAGCACGTGGGCCAGCAGCGTGTGCGTGGTCCCGTAGAGCTGGGGCACGGAGACGATGTTGCCGCCGTGGTCGGCCAGCGTCGCGAGGGCGTAGTGCAGGGCGGCCTGGCCCGAGGCCACGGCCAAAGCCGCGTGCCCGCCCTCGAGTTCGGCCACGCGCTTCTCCAGCACGGCCACCGTCGGGTTGGCGATGCGGCTGTAGCGGTAGCCCTCCTCTTCGAGGTTGAACAGCGCCGCGCCGTGATCGGCGCTGTCGAAGCTGTAGGCCACGCTCTGGTAGATCGGGACCGCCACGGCATGCGTGGTCGGATCGTGATCGAAGCCGGCATGGACGGCGATGGTTTCACTGCGCATGGAGCGTGTCCGTCTCGGCACGATGAGCTCGGCGACCTCACAGCAAGGTGCAGGCCAAGCTTTTGCGCGTCGAATCGGGACATATCATTGACAAAGACGATGAACGGAAACGCGTCGAAGACTTGGTTAAATCTTCCTTCTCGCATGAGGCGCGTTCGCCGATCCGCGACGACCCGCCGGCCGCCGACTCGCGGGGGCCTGTCGTCCTTCCGGATTCGACCGTCCCGTGTCGGAACGGTCCCGATGGGGCGAGAGTCTTGATTTGCGACAACTGCGACCGGTCATGGTTTAAGCTTTGCGATCTCTGTTCATCCATTAAGTATCCGGCGAATGCGGACTTGCCGTGGCGTGGAACTATGGCATTTGCTTTCGCAACAGCCTCGTGACGATCACGAGTGCCGATCCGATCGTGGTGTGGGAGAGCGCGTGTGGCGACGAAACCGATCATTCCGTCCGTGACGTCCGTGGAGCTGCGGGCGGCCCCCATCGAGCCGGGCTGGATCCGGGTGGGCAACCCGCTCGCCCGCAACGCCACCCTGTCGCGCAGCGCCGACGGTCTCGCCAGCACCCTGGTCTGGGATTGCACCGCCGGCGAGTTCGAGTGGATCTACGACATCGACGAGACCATCTACTTCCTCGAAGGCTCGGCGACGATCTCGGACGGTCACAATCCGGCCAAGACCTACGGGCCGGGCGACGTGCTGTTCCTGCCCCACGGTTCGGTGTGCCACTGGCACGTCGAGACTTACGTCAAGAAGGTCGCGTTCTGCCGCCGGACCCTGCCGCGGCCCGCCGCCTTCGTGATCCGGGCGTTCGACCGCCTCGTCAGGATGATGAAGGGCTCCTCCGGCGGCTTCCAGGTCGGCCCCGCCAAGGCCGCCTGAGAACGCCGCCCCATCCCGCCTTCCCAGCCCGCCCGAGACCCCGAGCCATGACGGCGCCCGATCCCGACACCCGGACCCATTTCGAGGAGACCTGGACCTACTTCGAGGAGGCCTGGCATCCCGGCAACGTCCGCATGATGGGGCCGCGCACGCATGGGGCGTGGCTCGGGTCGACGGTGTTCGACGGCGCGCGCGCCTTCGAGGGCGTGGCGCCCGACCTCGACCTCCACCTCGAACGGGTCAACCGCTCGGCGGTGGCCCTCGGGCTGAAGCCCAAGGTCGCGGTCGAACGCTGGGACGAACTGGTGCGGGAGGGATTGGCGCGGTTCCCGCACGATGCGGAACTCTACATCCGGCCGATGTACTGGGCCGAACTCGGATTCGCCGGCGGCGTGCGCTTCGACCCCGAGTCCACCAACTGGTGCCTGTCGCTCTACCACGCGCCGATGCCGGTGCCGACGGGCGTGCGGGCGACCCTCTCGCCGTTCCGCCGGCCGTCCATCGAGGTGGCGCCGGTGGATGCCAAGGCCGGCTGCCTCTATCCCAACGGCGCGCGGGCGCTGATGGAGGCGCAGGCGCGGGGCTTCGGCAATTGCCTCATGCGGGACGGGCTCGGCAATATCGCGGAATTCGCCAACGCCAACGCGTTCCTCGCCCGGGACGGCGTGGTGCACACGCCGGTGCCCAACGGCACGTTCCTCGCCGGCATCACCCGGGCCCGGGTGATCGCGCTCCTGCGGGCGGACGGCGTCACCGTGGTGGAGCGGACCCTGTCGTACGACGATTTCCTCGCCGCCGACGAGGTGTTCACGTCGGGCAACTTCGCCAAGGTCGCCCCCGTCACCGGCCTCGACGAGGTCCGCTTCGAGCCAGGCTCCGTGTTCCGCCGCGCCCGCGCCCTCTACTGGGACTTCGCCCACGGGCGCCGGTAGGCGGCGCGCCTCACCCGGCCGCCAACGCCTTCTCGCGAATCGCCGTGAGACTCAGGCCCGGAGAGATCGCGTCCGTCGCGATCTTGAGGTGGACGATGGCCGGCTGGCCCGAGGCGAGGGCCGCCGCGAACGCCGCCGGAAAGTCCTCCGTGCGCTCCACCGTGACGCCGAACCCGCCGAACGCGCGGGCATAGGCGGCGAAGTCCGGGTTGCGCAGGTCGGTGGCCGAGACCCGGCCGGGGAAATCCCGCTCCTGGTGCATGCGGATGGTGCCGTAGCTAGCGTTGTCGCAGACGATGCAGACGAGGGGCAGGTCGTACTGCACGGCAGTGGCGAATTCCTGCCCGGTCATCAGGAAGTCGCCGTCGCCCGCCAGCGCGATCACCGTGCGGTCGGGGTAGAGCCGCTTGATCGCCACCGCCGCCGGGACGCCGTAGCCCATGGAGCCCGAGGTCGGGGCGAAATGCGTGGCCGGGCGCCGGAAGCGGTAGAAGCGGTGGATCCAGGCGGCGTAGTTGCCGGCGCCGTTGCACAGGATCGCGTCCGCGGGCAGCGTTTCGCGCAGGTGCACCATCACGGCGCCGAGGTTCACGGCGCCGGGCTGCGGCGTCGCCGCCTCGCTCCACTCGAGGTACTCCGCGTGCCCGGCCCGGGTCTGGGCCACCCAGGAAGGGGGGGCTGCGGGCGCGGCGAGGCGCGCCAGGGCGGCGGCCATCCGGGTGGGCGCGGCGTTGATGGCGAGGTGCGGGACGTAGACCCGGCCGAGTTCCTCCGGGCCCGGATGCACGTGGACGAGACGGGTGGCGGGATTCGGGATGGCGAGGAGATCGTAGCCCTGGCTCGGGACCTCGCCGAGGCGCCCGCCCACCACGATCAGAAGATCGGCCGCCCGGGCGCGCGCGACGAGTTTCGGGTTGGCCGCCAACCCGAGATCGCCCGCATAGGCGGGGTGGAGCGGATCGAACAGCGGCAGGCGGCGGTAGCTCGTGGCGACGGGCAGGTCGAACCGGTCGGCGAAGGCGTGGATGTCGCGATACGCCGCCTCGCTCCAGCGGCTGCCGCCGAGCAGCAGGAACGGGCGCTCGGCCTGGGCCAGCAGCTGCGCGAGACGCTCCATCTCCTCCGCGCCCGGCGCCGCTTCGACGGCGACCCAGGGGGCGGCGAGCGGCCCGGTCGCCGTGTCCTTCAGCATGTCCTTGGGCAGGGCGAGAACCACCGGACCGGGCCGGCCGCCGGTGGCGGCGTGGAAGGCGCGCGAGACGTATTCGGGCACACGGGCCGCGTCGTCGATCTCGGCGGCCCATTTCGCGATCGGACCGAAGGCGGCGCGGTAGTCGATCTCCTGCCACGCCTCGCGGTCGCGCAAGGCCCGCTCGATCTGGCCGACGAACAGGATCATCGGCGTCGAGTCCTGCTGGGCCACGTGGATGCCCGCCGAGGCGTTGGTGGCGCCGGGGCCGCGGGTCACGAAGCACACGCCCGGCCGGCCCGTCGCCTTGCCGTAGGCCTCCGCCATCATCGCCACGCCGCCCTCCTGGCGACAGACCGTGACCTGGATGCGCGATTCGTAGAGGGCGTCGAGGACCGGCAGGAAGCTCTCGCCCGGCACGGTGAAGACGTGGTCGACGCCGTTGACGGCGAGCTGGTCGACCAGGGCCCGGGCGGCGGACCGGGGGGACGCGTCTGAGATGGGGGTGGGCATGCGGCAATCCGGATCGCGAGCGACGGCGTCGCGTGGGGGCGGGTTCGGTGGCGGGCGCAGCCGCGACGTCGCACCGGCCGAGGTTCGGCGTGGCTCTCGTGGCGATGCCCGCGTCCGGGCGGAACGTCGGTCTCCGATCGATTTGCCGATCCTAGAGAGGCATCCTTAAAGATTTTCGCCGGTGGTGGAGCCGATGAGACCCGCGCCGAGTCCCGCGCCAAGATTCGCGCGTACGACCCGCGAGCCCACGCGAACCGTTGCATCATGATCCGAGCGTTGAAATCCGCTTTGCCGACTCGACGCGCGCCCCGTGCGGCCGGCAGCCCCGTGGGCGAGACGGCCGCGCCGCCGGTCGCGCGGGGCGGGTTCGGCGGCCGGTTCGCCGTGATCCTGTCGGGCGAGCTGATCCAGAGCCTGTTCCACTTCGCCCTGAACATCGCCCTGGTGCGGATCCTGAGCCAGCACGATTACGGGCTGTTCGCCATCGTGTTCACCGGGGGCGCCGTGGGGCTCGCCTATATCCGGGCCCTCGTCGCCGTCCCGGCGACCCTGCACATCGCCCGCAGCCTCGGCCGGCCGGCTGAGCGCGGCTACGACGTGGTGTTCGGCTCGGGCGCCCTGGCGCTCTGCCTCGGCATGGCCGCCCTGGCGCTGGCGCTCCTCATCCCCGTCATGGGGGTCGCCGGGGCGCTGGGCGCCGGCGCGTTCGTCGCCCTCTACGCGTTCCGCAGCTACCTGCGCCTCGTGCTGCTCGCCCGGAAATCCGCCCGGATCGCGGGGATGAGCGACGGAGTCTATGCGAGCGTCGGCCTGACCCTGACCCTCGCCATCCTGTACGCGGGTGATGCGTCCGCCCTCGATCACGCCTTCCTGGCCCTCGCCTTCGCCCATGCCTGCGGAATCGTGGTCTCCTACGTCGCCCTGCGTCAGCCCCTCCGGATCACCCTGCGCCGGTCCCTGTGGCGGCGCTACGTCGGCCTCTGGCGGACGCTGCTGTGGTCGCTGACCGGGGTCACCAGCATGATCGTCCAGGGCCAGGGCCTGACCCTGGCCTTCGCCGCCATCGTCGGCCCGGCGGCCTACGCGCCGATCGCCGCCACCCTGGTGCTGTTCGCCCCCCTGCGCATCCCCACCAACGCCCTGGTCAACATGGTCCTGGCGGAGGTGACCGGGCTGCTCGCCACCGGGCAGGCCAGGCAGGCCGACCGGATCGTCGTCCGCTCGACGGCGGTGATCGCGCTCGGCTGCCTCGTCTACGGCGCGGCCATGTGGTTCGCCCTGCCGCTCATCGAGCAGGTTCTCTTCAAGGGGCGGTTCGGCCAGGAGCCGATGGCCTGGATCGGGCTCGGAATCTGGGCCGTGACGACGATCTCCCTGCTCTACGCGATTCCGCGCACCTACCTCGAAGCCTCGGCCGCGTTCCGCTCCATCGCCTGGGGCGCCATCGGCGCCGCCCTGCTCGGGTTCTCCATCATGATCCCGATGCTGCTGAGCCTGCCGTCGCACACGGCGCTGCTGGGTCTGATCGCCTCCGAACTCGCCAGCTGCCTGTGGTACGTCCTCAACTTCCGCCGCCTCGCACGCCGCGCCGACGGTGCCGTGCTGGCCGCCGCCGCCATCGTGTCGGAGGCGGAGGCGCCCCGCGAGGGCGATCCGGCGGCCCCCGCGCGGACGGGGCTTCGGAACGGGCGCGCGCCCGTGCGGACCTGAACGGGTAGCCAGCGCGACGAAATGGGGTATGCCGCACGACGAATCCGGATGAGGCGCGCGGCGATTTTCCCATGTGACGCGGGCGCCGGCCCCTGAAACAGAGTGAGTCCGTCGCGCCGCGCGGCGACCGGGGGATCGCGTCTCCCGGGCCGGCGGCGGATGAACAGAGAGCGGGCGCGGTGCCCGGGCAGGAGAGCACATTGAGCAGTCCGGTCCGAGACGTCCCGCCGCTCGCCGGCGCCGCGCTGATGAAGCGGGCCATGCGGCGCCTCGCCGGCGGCGTCGTGGTGGTGACGGCGGGCTCCGGCGAGGAGCGCGTCGGCCTGACGGCGACCTCGGCGGTCTCGCTCTCCGTCGAGCCGCCGACCATGCTGGTCTGCATCAACCGGGCGGTCTCGGCGTGGCCCGTCATCGCGCGCCGGCGGCACTTCTGCATCAACATCCTGGGGGCCGGGCACCAGGCGGTGGCCGAGCGCTTCGCCGGAATCGGCGGCCTCAAGGGCGCGGCCCGCTACGCCGATGCCGATTGGGTCGCCATGCCGTCGGGGGCCTCTGGCCTCGCCGGGGCACAGGCCATCCTCGACTGCACCCTCGACGAGGTGATCGAGCGCCACAGCCACGCGATCCTGCTCGGTGCCGTGGGCGAGGTGCGGATCGCGAACGAGGACGCGGACGCGCTGGTCTACCGGCTCGGCCGCTTCGGCAGCCTGCCGCTGGCCTGATCCAGCGGGGCGCCGCCTTCGAGAACCCCGCGGAAGCACGCCACCATGCCGGCGGCCGAGGCCGCCTCGGCGAAGACGTTGGCGTAGCGCGCCCGCGCGGCCCGGGGAAAACCGACCCAGGCCTCGGGCTCGCTCACCAGGAATGCGAGGCGTTTGGCGAGGGCGGCGGCGTCGCCCGGCGGAACGAGCCAGCCGGTGACCCCGTCCTCCACCACTTCCGGCAGGCCGCCGATGTCCGAGACCACGGGCGGAATGCCGGAGGCCATGGCCTCGATGGCGACCCGGCCCAGGGATTCCGGCAGCCGCGAGGGCACGGCGACGATGTCGGCCCAGGCGAAATGCTCCGCCGGGTCCGGCGTGAACGCCAGCCGCTCGACGGTCCGCGCGAGGCCGGCTTCCGCGATGCGCGCCGCGAGGGCGTGCTCCCGCGCCTCATCCTCGAAGGCGCTGCCGACGATCCGCACCGCGATCCGGTCGCGGGTTCCCCGGGGCAAGCGCGCGAGGGCCTCGACCATGACGTCCTGGCCCTTGATCCGGCTGATCCGGCCCAGCATCAGCACGCGCAAGGGGCGGTCGCCCCGATACGTCGCGGCCTTCGGCCGGCCGGGATCGGCGATGCCGTTGTAGACCACGGTCCCCGGGCGGCCGGGCGGGGGGGCGAAGGCGGCTTGCGTCGCCCGCGAATTGAAGATGACGCCGCAGCCGGCCCACCCGATCAGTCCGCGCAGCACGGTCCGCACCAGGCCCTGCGGGATCTCGTGGACGTGGACGAGGCAGCGTCGGCGGAAGAACCGGGCCGCCAGCAGATAGTCGGTGACCACGGAGGTGTTGACGTAGGTGAGGTCGCTGCGCGCCATCCGCCGCATCGCGCGGCCAACGGCCACCGGCAGGGTCAGGAGACCCAGGGTCGCGAGCCGTGGCAGGTCGCGGCGGCGCAGGATCCACAGGGGCTCGACGTGGATGCGGCTCGCCAGGGGCTCCAGGGCGACGACGATCGGGCCGTGACGCGGCAGGACCACGTCGATGACGGCGTCCGGCCACGTCGCCCGCATCACCCGGACCGTCTCGATGAAGCTGCGGTCGGACCCGTAGAGTTCGAACCCCTGGTGAACGCACGTGATACGCATGGGGGAGCTCTTCCCGGGATGCCGAGGATCGTTTCCGACACGGATCGTTTCCGACATCGTGCGTCGCCGGAGAGATCAGGACAGACCTCGTTGGATCGGTCTCTATGGATCCTTTGTTAAAGAATGACACAGCACGGTGCCGTGAGGGCATGCCCGCGCACAGACGGCGGTCGATCGTGCAACCCCGGCACGATCCTGCAAATCCGGCAAAGGTGACATTCCATGACCACCCCGCCCGCTCCCGCGCTCCTGATACTCGGAACGCGCGGACTCCCGGCCGATCACGGTGGCTTCGAGACGTTTGCCGAGCGCCTGGCCCTGTTCCTCGTCGCGCGCGGCTGGTCCGTCGGCGTCTACTGCCAGGACGAGGTCGAGACGGTGACCGAGCGGTTCCGCAGCGAGACGTGGCGCGGCATCGAGCTCATCCACGTGCAGGTCGCCACCCGCGGCCCCAAGGCGACCCTCGACTTCGACTACCGATGCGTCCGCCACGCGGCCGAGCGCGACGCGGTCAGCCTGGTGCTGGGCTACAACGGCGCCGTGTTCCTGCCGCTCCTGCGCCTCGCCGGGCGCCGCATCATCACGAACATGGACGGCATCGAGTGGCGCCGGCCGAAATGGTCCCTGCCCGTGCGGGCCTGGTTCTGGGTCAACGAGTGGATCGCCGCCTGGTCGTCGCACCACCTCGTCGCCGACCATCCGGCCATCGCCGACCATGTCGCCACCCGCCGGTCGCGCAGTGCGATCAGCACCATCCCGTATGGGGGCGACCCCGTGACCGACGCTCCGCGCGCGCCGCTGGCCGCCTTCGGGGTCGAGCCCGGACGCTTCCTCGTCTCGATCTGCCGGATCGAACCCGACAACAACATCCTTACCATCGTCGAGGCGTTCTCGCGCAAGCGTCGGGACGCCAAGCTCGTGGTGGTCGGGGAGCTGCGCGACGACAATCCCTATCACCGGCGGATCCGGGCCGCGGCGAGCGCCGACGTGGTGTTCCCGGGGGCGATCTACGAGGCCGGGATCGTCGGTGCCCTGCGCTTCCACGCCCGGGCCTACCTGCACGGGCACACGGTGGGGGGCACCAACCCGTCCCTTGTCGAGGCCCTCTGGGCCGGCAGCGCCATCATCGCCCACGACAATCCGTTCAACCGCGTCACCGCCGGCGCGGACCAGAGCTACTTTCGCGATGCCGACGGGTGCGAGGCCGAGATCACCCGTCTCCTTGATGACGACGCGGCCCTGGACCGGGCACGGGCGGGGGCGCGCCGCCAGGCCCTGAACTTCACGTGGACGGACATTCTCGAAGCCTACGAGACCATGATCCGCCAGGTCGGCGCGCCGCATGTGCCCGTCCGCTCCGCCGAGGTCGCCGCCGCACGCCTCGGCTCCGGTGCGTCGCGGACCTCCGTCTAGGTCCGCGGGAGAATCGGGGCCGATGACCGGGCGCGTGCCGCCCACCCGGCGCGGCGTGATCGCCGCCGGACTCGCGGCTGGCGGCCTCGCCGGACACCCCATGCCGGCGGCCCTGGGGCGGGAGCCCGTGCGAGCCAGACCGGTCTCGCCCGGGCCTGCTGCGCCGAGGGAGACCCCGTCGGCGAAGCCCGTCGTCCTGCGTCGCGGAATCAACCTCTGGCCGTGGTTCTCCCTCACCCGTGAGTACCCGGCCCCGCGCACGGACTACGCCTGGCCGGCCTTCGATCCGGACCGCCCGGTCCCGACCCGGGCGGACCTCGCCGGCCTCGCGCATGCGGGCTTCGACTTCGTGCGCCTGCCCATCGATCCTGGACCGTTCCTGTTCTTCACGGGCCGGACCCGCGCCGTGTTGTTCGGCATGCTCGACGCCGCCGTCGCGATGGCCCTGGCGGAGGGACTCACCGTGGTCCTCAACCTCCACGCCAACGCGGCGACGCATCACTACACGCCGGAGGCCCTGTACGGCGGCCCCGACGCGCCCCTGCTCGACGCCTACCGCGACCTCGTGGCGGAACTCGCCCGCGCCCTCGCGCGCCACCCGCAGGGCCGGGTCGCCCTGGAGCCCGTGAACGAGCCGCCCCAGGCCTGCGGCGCGGAGGCGTGGGGGCGCATCCAGGCCGGCCTCCTCGGCGCTGCGCGGGCCGCCGCGCCCGCCCTGACCCTCGTCGCCACCGGCGCCTGCGGGAGCCTGGTCGACGGGCTCACCGCCCTCGATCCGGCCGCCCTGACGGCGTTCCGGCCCCTGCTCTACACCTTCCACTTCTACGAGCCCTACCTGTTCAGCCACCAGGGCGCGCCCTGGATGGACGAGCCGGTCTACCGCGCCCTCAACGCCGTGCCGTGGCCGGCCTCCGCCGGCCGCCTCGACGCGACCCTCGCGGCCGTTCGCCGCCGCATGGCGGGCGATGCCGCGCTCCCGGCCGCCCGCAAGGCAACGGCCTACGCCGAGACCGAACTCAAGCTCGCGGAGTACTTCGCCGCCCGGCCCGATCGCGGCTTCCTCGACCGGGGGCTCGCCCCGGTGCGGGCCTGGGCCCTGCGCCACGGCATCCCGACGGGCGAAATCCTCCTGGGCGAGTTCGGGGCCCTGCGCAGCGATCACCGCTACGTCGCCTCGGGGGCGGCCGACCGGGCGCGCTACGTCGGCGACGTGCGCCGGAGCGCAGAGGCGGCGGGCTTCCCCTGGGCGTTCTGGAACCTGTTCGACGGCATGGGCCTCGTGCAGGGCGAGACGCGGAGCCTCGATCCGGCGCTCCTCGGCGCCCTCGGCCTCCCCGCTCCACCCGCGGGGGCTCCATCCGGGGCATCGCCATCCGGGACATCGCCATCCGGGACCTCTTCGCCCTGACGCGAGCCTATCCGGCGCGGCGCGAAGCCGGCGTCGGCCGGTACAGGGCGACGAGGAGGATGGCGAACTTCGCCATCAGGGTGGTCTTGCCCCCGAGGCTCTCGTAGGTGTTCACGAGGAACACGAAGGCGATCATCGGCATGGCGATGCCTGGGCGGCATCGGCGCGCGAGCTCCACCAGGAACAGCGCGACGGCCACGGTGAGCAGGGCGGTCATGATCGCGCCCTGGTAGAGGACGATCCGCACGATGGGGTTCTCGAGCCCCAGGGCGAGGCCGTTGATGCGGCGCAGGCTGTCGATGATGGTCGGGTCCGGGCCGACCACGAGTTCGCGCCAGGACAGACGGTTGAACAGCTCGACGACGAGGACGCGGGCGTTGGCGCTGCCGCCGTCGTCGACGAAGCGCCCGATGAGGGCGTCGAAGAAGCCGAGGCCGACGAGGCCGGCCAGGGCCAGGGCGAACAGCGGCATGGCGAAGGCGGCCCCCGCGACGGCGAGCAGCGGGATGCGCCCGCGCGTCACGGCCCGGATCAGTCCGCGGCCGGCCAGGACGCCGCCGAGGGCCAGGGTGACGACGATGGCCGAGCGTCCCCCGAAGGTGACGAGGGCGACGGTCTGCAACCCGAGCATGGCGAGGCGCCGCAGGGCATCGAGCGACCCGCCGCCCGCCGCCAGGGCGATCACGTAGCAGGCCGTGAGCGTCGCGCTGGTCAGGGGGTGGCCCTGCAGGGCCACCGAGCGGGTGTCGTTCTCGAGAAGCAGGCCGTCGAGGCGGAACGGGAAGAACGGCCCGCCGACGACGAATTCGACGAGGCCGAGGCTCGCATTCGCGGCCATCAGCACGTGCACCAGGGTCTCCAGCCGGGCGAGGCTGCGCCCGTCGCAGCCGCCGAGAAGAATCAACGTCAGGCTCGGCAGCAGGAACGTGTCGATGGCGCCGGCGATGCCCGCGCCGCCGCGCAGGCTGATCTGGAGGGCGAGGGCGGTGCCCATGAGGCCGAGGAACGCGCTCGCCGGCCTGTGCTCCAGGATCGTGACCGCGTTGGCCACGGGATTGCCGGCACGCAGGAGCGTCCACGCGAGGAGCAGGACGGCGGCGTAGGTGGCCGGATGGATCTTCTGGACGGGCGAGCCGGTGAGGCCGTCGTAATTGATGCCGGCGATGGTCCAGAGCATTCCGCCCGAGAGGCAGAAGACCAGAACCGTCAGGACCGCGACGGCAGGGTCCGGAAGGGCCCGGAGGCGCGCGCGGGCGCCGGGGCTCCAGCCGGGGCTCCCGCCCCGCCCGGCGACCTCGCCGCGTAACCCCTCGCGGCTCGACATTCAGGCCCGGTCGTCGATGAGCAGGGCGCCGAAGGCCGGTCGCCCCATGGCCGCGGCGACCCGGTCGAGGTCGACGAGGTCCGCCTGCAGGGTGCGTCCGGCCCGGGCCACGACCACGAGCCGGTCCGCCGCGCCGACCACGGCGCCGAGGCGCGTGTTGGAGGAGAGGATGCCGCAATCGATCAGCACGAGATCGAAGCGCTCGCCGACCTCGTTGAGGAATGCCTCGACCTTGGCGCGGTCGAAGGTTCCCCGCGTCGCCCTGTTGCCGTTGCCGATCCCGAGCCAGCACGCGCCGGTGGCCGCATCCGTGGAGACCACGGTGTAGAGGCCCTTCTCGCCCCTCAGCACGTCGAGGAGCCCGCTCCTGCCGCGGCTTCGGCCGCCGAGATCGGCCTCGATGGTGAGGACCCGGTCTCCCTGTGCCGCCGCCGTGGCCGACAGGACTTCGATCACGGCCTTCTGCGCTGCGCCGTCTCCCGCACCGGCCGCCACGGCGACGATGAGGGCGCGCTCCATGCCGTTCTGCCCGATGCTCCTCGGAGTCATGCCTTTCGGATTCACGCTCGTCTGAACCCTACCGTGGCTGCGCAGGGTGTCGAGGGCGACGGTGGCCTCCTTCTGACAGGCAGCGGAGTCGGACGCGGGCGCGGGCGGGAACGTCGCCAGCACGGGCGCCTTCAGGAGCCGCTCGAACTGCCGGGCGGAGAGCAGCGTCGGCCGGCGGTACTCGCTCACCATCGCGACGCCGACCCCGACGCCGAGGCCGCCGACGAAACCGGCCGCCAGGAGGAAGCCGCGCAGGGGCCAGCTGCGTTCCTCCGGCGGCAGGCCCCAGGAGATCACGCGCGTGTTGGCGGTATCGATGGTGGCCTGCTCGGCGATCTCCCGGGAGCGCACGAGATAGGTGTCGTAGACCGACCGGCTCGCCTGGACCGTGCGCTCGAGTTCGCGCAGCTGCACCGCGGCCTTGCTGGTCTGGACCGATTCGCCGCGCAGGGTCTCGAGGTTGTCCGTGAGCAGGCGCTCGGCGGCCCGGGCGCGCTGGACGTCGATCTCGGCCGCCTTGGTGATCCGGGCGAGCTCGGCATCGATGAGACGCTTGACGTCCCCCATCTGGGTGCGGATGGCGGCCATGTAGGGATGGCGCTGGCCGAGCTGCGTGCGCAGGTCGCCCTCCTTGGCGGCGAGCTCGGCGTATTGCGCGCGCAGGCGCTCGACGGTGGGCGACCGGATCGCCTCCGGCAAGGTGCTGGTGTCGAAGGCCGCGCCCCGCGCCGTGGCGATGTTCTGCAGCTTGCTCTTCGCCTCGGCCGTGCGGTCGCGGGCGGCGACGAGGCGGGCGTTGCTGTCGGTCAGCTGCTGCTCGCTGACGAGGCGGCCGCTCGACGAGATCAGCCCGTTCGCCGCCTTGAACGCTTCGAGGCGCCGTTCGGCCGCGCCGACGTCGGCGCGCAGGCCCTCGAGACGGTCGCGCAGCTCGCCGGCGGCCCGCTTGGCCCCGTTGGAGCGGGCCTCGGCCTGGTCGGCGAGGTACGCGCGCGCGATGGCGTTGGCGATGTCGGCGGCCTTGTCGGGGGTCGACGCCGTCACGACGATGTCGACCACGAACACCTTGTCGGCCCGCTTCACCGCGAGCTTGCGCCGAAGCTTCTGCAGGGCGAGGGTCTTGTGGTTGCGCAGGGTCGGTTCGGAGGGGCCGAGGAGCGTATCCTTCAGGCTCTGCACGGTCCGCTGCACCAGGCCCGCCGCCGGCGCGCCGAATTCGGGATCGTCCTCCAGGCCCACCTCCGCGATGGCGCGCAGGAGCACCGCGTCGGACTCGATGACCCTGACCTGGCTCTCCACGATGGTGACGCCGCCATCCGCCGCGGCGGCGCTCTCGTTGAGGTCGTGGTTGACCACCTGCCGGTTGCGCGGATCGATGAGGAGCTGCGAATTCGCGGAGTACAGCGGCGTCGCGAGGAGGCCGTACACCAGGGCGGCGACGGTGAAGGCCGCCGTCGTCGCGAGCACGATCCAGCGGCGGCGCACCACGATGCGCCAGAGGTCGCCGATGTCGGCCGCGGTGTCCTTGCCCACGGTCTCGGGCCGGTCGGCGACGTAGGGCATCAGCACGGCCGCGCGGCCCGCGTCGCGCTCGGCCGGTCGGACGCTTGGCCACTGATGGTTCACAGGCGGAACTCCATGCATGCGTCCGCGACCCGGCCCATACTCCGCGCGAAGGAGGTCAAACGTCGGTGAAGGCCCGACCCGGAGCGGGCCCGGCTCCCGCCCGTGCCCAGAGTTAATCGATCGATGCTTAATTGATCGTCACGTCCCGCGCCCGTTTCGTCGGCGGGGCGTGAAGAATTGGGGAAGACTTCAGCCGGAAAGGGAAAGTTTACTTCGTCTCCGCAGGCTCGTCACGGGCCGCCGGCGATCCGGCCCTCGGCCCATCCCGCCGAGGATCGCCCGTACCCCGCCCGTCGATGCGCCCGGTCGCGCGGTGGACCGGGATGCCCCGGCAGCGGAAGTGACGACGATGCGAAACCTGGTGTGCCTTCGAGATCCATCGGGCCTTCGAAATTCGTCGGGCCTTCGAGACCCGATCCGCCTGCGGGATCCGTCGTGCTCGTAAGGCTCTGCCTCGACGGGCGCGGCCCCCGCGGGTGGCACGCCGCCCTGGTCGCGCGCCTCGGTGCCCGGCCGGGCTGCCGCGTCGTGGTCGATGCCCGCTCGCGCGTGGCCGCGTGGCCCGCCAACGCCGACCGGCTGTTCCGGATCGAGACCCTGTTTCACGGCCTGCCGCCGGGCGGTCCCGCCGCCCGCCTAAACGAGGCCGAGGCGGCGGCTCTGCCGTGGCTGGCCTCGGCCGACCGTGCGGCCGTGCGGCCCGACTGCGTCATCGATCTAGGCGGCGATTGCGATGCGCCCGACGGCGTCCCGGTCTGGCGCCTCCTCTACGACGGACAACCCGGCGAGGCGGCGCTTCTGGCGAGCCTGCTCGCCGGCCGCGTGCCGGTCGCGAGCCTCGTCGCGGATGGCCGCGTCCTCTGCGAGGCGCGCCTCGGCACGGAAGTGCGGGGCGTCGTCCGCACCACCTTCGAGGACGGGCTCGCCCGGACGGTGACGATGATCGCCGCCGCCTTCGTGGGGGGCGCGGCGCCGATCCCCGCCGGTTCGCCGCCGCCCGCGTCCGGGGCGGGTCTCGGCGCCCGCGACCTCGCCCGGCGCGCGGCCCGCATCGCCGTGGGCAGCGCGGTGCGGCGCCTCTATCACCTCGGCTACCGCGCCCCGCATTGGCGCATCGGCTGGCGACGCCTCGACGGACCGGACCTCGTCGCCCTGGGCCGCCACCCGGATTCGGGCTGGCACGAACTCCCCGACGACGGACGACGCTTCTATGCCGATCCCTTCCCCATCGTGCACGCGGGCCGGTGCTGGCTGTTCGTGGAGGAGTACGATCACGCCTCGGCCAAGGGCGTGATCTCCGCGGTGGCCTTCGACGAGACCGGGCCCGTCGGCACGCCCGTCCGGGTGCTGGAGACCGCCCACCACCTGTCGTATCCGTTCGTCTTCGCGCGCGACGGCGCCGTCTGGATGGTGCCCGAGTGCTGCGCCGCCGGCACCATCGACCTCTACCGCGCGACGGACTTCCCCGGCGGCTGGGTCAAGGAGGCGACCCTCGTCGCCGACGTCGCGGCGAGCGACCCGACCCTGTTCGAGCACGATGGCCGCTGGTGGCTGTTCGCCACCGTGCGCGAGGCGCCGGCGGCGGCCCCCCTCGGGCACGGCTCGTTCTCCGACGCGCTCTACCTCTGGAGCGCGCCGGATTTCCGCGGACCATGGGCGCCGCACCGGGCGAACCCGGTCCTCGTCGACACCGCCGCCGCGCGGCCCGCCGGCCGCGTCGTGGTGCATGACGGGCAGGCGGTGCGCCCGGTCCAGGATTGCAGCCGCGGTTACGGCTGGGCCCTCGGACTCATGCGGATCGACCGCCTCGACGAGGACGGCTTCGCCCAGAGCTTCCTGTCGCGGATCGAGGCGGGCCCCCTCTGGCCGGGCTCGCGGCTGCACTCGCTCAACGCCGCCGGCGGCTTCGAATTCATCGACGGCTCCGCCCGGGCCCCGCGCGTCTCGCCCCGCCGGATGGTGAAGCGCGTCCGTCCCCGGAGCGCGTGAGGCTCAGGCGGTGCTGCCGGCATCCACGGTGAGAACCGTGCCGGTGACGTTGCGGGCCTTCTCCGACATCAGGTAGGCGACGGCGTTGGCCACATCCTCCGGGTCGGCGAGGCGGCGCAGGGCGGCGCGGTTGGCCACCCGCCCGCGCTCGGCCGCGTCCATCCCCTCGGTCAGCGCCGTCTCGACGAAGCCCGGTGCCACGGCGTTCACCGTGACCCCGAGCCGGCCGACTTCCCGTGCGAGTGAGCGGGTGAAGCCGATGGAGGCGGCCTTGGTGGCGGCGTAGACCGAGAGCGCGTTGTAGCCCGTGAAGGCGATGATCGAGCTCACGTTCACGATGCGCCCGGCGCCCGCCGCCATCATCCCCCGCACCACGTATTTGGTGAGCAGCATCGGCGCCACGGTGTTGATGTGCACGAGGTCTTGGATCTCGCGGTCGGGCATGGTGGCGAGCAGCCCGGGCGTGCCGATGGCCGCGTTGTTGACGAGCCCGTAGATCGGGCCGTGCGCGGCGCGGATGCCCCGCACCAGGGGCTGCAGCGCCTCGGTCTGCCCGAGATCGCAGGCCGAGAAGTGCATCGCCCCGTCCGGGGCCGCCCGCGCCGCGGCCTCGAACGCCTCCGAGGGGCGGCGCGCGACGGCCACCACCCGGAAGCCCTCCGCCGCCAGGCCGGTGGCGATGGAAAGCCCGATGCCCCGGCTCCCGCCCGTGACGATGACGGTGCGCCGCTGGGTCGGGGTCGGTTCGGTCGGATTCGGCCCGGTCACGAGACGCCCCGCAGGAGCTTGCCGCCGGCCGAGATCGGCAGGGCGGGCACGAACTTCACGCTGACCGGGACCTTGTGCTTGGCCAGATGCGGCCGGCAATGGGCGATGATCGCCTGTTTGAGGCCGGCCGGATCGTCCGGTGCGCCGCCATCCTCCCGCAGGACGATCTCGGCCTCGACCACGGCGCCGAGGATCGGGTTCGGCCGCGGCCGGACCCGGGACATGGACACGCGGGGGTGGCTGTTGAGGATGGACTCGACCTCCTCGGGCTGAACCTTGGCGCCGCCGACGTTGATGATGCCGCTGCGCCGGCCGAGGAAGTGGTAGCGCGCGCCGCGCAATTCCACGAGATCGCCGCTGTCGACGAACCCGTCCGCGTCGGTCAGCGCGGCGGCGTCGGCGCCGAGATAGCGCCGGCCCGTGCGCTGCGAGCGGATCTGGAGGGTCCCCTCGCGCACCACGATCTCGATGCCCGTGCGCGCGCCGACGAACCCGGCGGGAAACCCCTCGCGGCCGTCCTCGACGGTGAAGCCGACGCCGCCCTCCGTCGAGGCGTAGGCGTGGGCGATGCGCGCCTCAGGAAAGGCGGCGCGCATCTGGTCGAGGATCGCCTGGTCGGCGATCTCGCCGGAGAGGCGGGCGTAGCGCGGCGCGAGGCGGTCGAGGGCCGTGCTCATGAGGGCGAGGCGCCAGTGCGAGGGCGTGCCGAGGATGTGGGTGACCCCGGCCTCGGCCACTCGCACGAGGTAGTCGCGGACCGGCTCGTCCGCCTCCGACAGGACGAGGGGCGTCGGCCCGAGGATCGCCCGCAGGAACACCTGGAGGCCGCCGTAGCGGCGGATGTCGTAGAACGTGCTCCAGACCGTGCCGGGCTCGGGCGTCGCCGCGACGTTGATCCCGCCCGCGAGGCCCTCGAGGGTGTGGACCACGAGTTTCGGCGCACCCGTGGTGCCCGAGGTGGCGAGCACCCATTCGGTCGGGCGGGGGGCCGGGAGCGGAGCGGCCAGGGCCGCCTCCGTGGCCTCCACGCAGGGCAGCCCGTTCAGCGCCACCCGGAACGGACAGGCCGCGTCCGTGACGCAGAGGTCGATCTCGGCGGTGGCGAGGATCTGTGCCGCTTCCTCTCCCGTGAGGCCCGGAGGGGCCAGCACCATCCGGCCCACCAGCCCGTCGAGGGCGAGCATCGCCAGGGCGGCGTTCATCTGGCCGCCCGTGGCGACGAGGACCGCGCGCCCGGCGAGGCGCTCCGTGAGGTCGGTCCGGGTCTGGGACGCGATCAGGGCGGGAAGCGACCGGCGCGCGGTTCGGTCCGAGAGGAACAAGCCGTCGAGGCTGCCCGCGCGCGTCAGGCGGTCACGCAGGGTCATCGGCTCAGGCCGCGGCCGCGACGGCGGCGCGCTCGTAGAGTGCCACGAGGTCGCCCAGCGTCACCGGTAGGTCGGCGACCTCCAGGGTGCTGAACGGGTCGACGCCGACGAGATCCTCCATGCGGGCGACCAGCAGGGCGAAGCACAGGGAATCGAACGGCGTGTCGAGGAGCACGAGGTCGTCGGTCAGCGGCGGCATCGCCTTGTCGTGATCGCGGGTGATGGCTTCGATTTCGGAAACGAGGGTGGAACGAACGCTCATGATGCTCTCCGGTGCGGGGATTGGGGGATGGTTCGGGCCGGATCGCCGCGCAGATGAGCGCCGAATGCGGCACCGATCTCCGCGAGGATCGGGCGCGCCGTGGGGATGAGGCGGCCGAGACCGTAGAAGTAGTGGATCATGCCCGCGTGGCAGGTGTGGACCACGGGGATGCGGGCCTCCGCGAGACGGGCCGCGTAGGCGGCGCCGTCGTCGCGCATGATGTCGTGGGACGCCGTGTGGATGTGGGCCGGGGGCAGGCCCGTCAGGTCCGGCTCGCGCCCGGGCGAGACGCGGGGATCCGCCACGACGTCCGCGACGCCGCAGGCGGCGATGTCGTGGCGCACGGTCTCGGCGTCGAGGAAGTGGCCGGTGGCGAAGGCGCGGTGGGACTCCGTCGCGCAGGTGAGATCGAGGACCGGGCAGATCAGGAGCTGACCGGCGATGGCCGCGCGGCCGCGCAACATCTGGGTCGTCCGCGCGGCGAGACCCGCGCCGGCCGAATCCCCGCCGATCCCGAGGCGGCTCGCGTCGAGGCCGAAGGCTTCCGCCGCCTGCGCCACGTGGGCGAACGCCGCCACCGCATCCTCGATGGCGGCGGGGTAGGGGTGCTCCGGGGCGAGACGATAGGCGATGGCGACGACGCGGCAATCGGCCGAGTCCGCGAGGATCCGACAGATGGCGTCGTGGGTGTCGAGGTCCCCCGACACCAGGCCGCCGCCGTGGAAGAACACGAGCCCCGGCCCCGTCTCCCCGGCGTCGCGGGGCGCGTAGGCCCGCGCGGCGCACGGCCCCGACGGGAGATCGAGCACGAGATCCCGCGCCGCGACGGCGACGGGCGTCGCGCCCGCGAGCTGGGCCAGCACCTGCTGGCCCTTGCGTCGTTCGGCGACGCCGCGCGCGCCAGTGCCGCCGAGCGCCATCATGTCGAGGAACCGCCGCACGGCGGGGTCGAGGCCCATCACGCTCGCCTTCGATCGGGTTCGGTTCAGAGCGACAGGGCCGCCCGCACGGAGACCGGCCAATCGGCGATGGCCGCGCCGTGAGTCGCGAACATCGCCACGGCGAGGCGGTCCATGCCGAAGGCGACGCAGCCCGTATGGGCCGGCTCGCCGTCGGCGTGGCGCAGATCCCAGGTCGTGCCGAAATGCTCGCGGTGATAGTTGAAGCTCATGCAGGCGGTGCCGGCGGCCTCGCCGCGCAGCGGGATCAGCAGCTCGAACTTCAGGGCGGCCTCGAGCTGGCTGAACGCCTTGATCTGGCCGAGCCGCCCGAAGAACGGGTCGCTCGCCTGCTCGATCACGTAGGGCAGGCCGAGTTCGTCGGCGATCGCCGTGGCGCGGCCGATCCAGCGCTCGCGGAATTCAGCGACCTGATCGGGCGTGCCGATGACGACGTATTCGCGCATCCGGAACGACTGGAGCCGGTCGAGGTGCGGGGAGGGCTCGCGGCGGAAGCAGTCGCAGGCGACGTCGAAGCGATAGCCCGCCGCCGGCACGGCGCCGCGCGCGGCCGCGATGGGATAGACCGGGTAGCAGGCCGCCGGGGTGAGCACGAGGTCGGCGGTCTCCAGGCCGCTGGTCCAGTCGCCGCCCTTCGCCTGGAGATCGGCCTTGGCGAGGATCTCCTGTTCGGTTCCCTCCAGGCACGAGACGCAGCCGAGCAGGTTCGGGAAGCTCTTGAGGTAGCCGTGCCGCTCCAGATGCGCCCGGCTCATCACCGGCGGGAACCGGAACACCTCGGTGTCCGCCTCGCGCTTGGACGAAATCAGCGCGGTCAGGGCCTCCACCACCGATTCGTAGGCGCCGGTCCGGGCGTAGACGCCCTGCGCGTCCATGGGCCGGAACATCGTGTCGAACAGGGCGTCGAGGGGATCCGTGGCCGGGGGCGAGGCCGGGGCGCGGCCGACATTCATGTTCATGGGACTCGACTTTCGCGAAAGGCGGATTCGGCGGGAGGGCGACGGGTCTCGACGATCAGTCGCGCAGGGAGGCGGCGACGGGCGCCATCAGGGTGGCGGTGGCGAGGTTGGCGACGATGCGGTCGTTGTGGATCATGATCGGCGCGGACAGCACGTCGCGCAGGTGCCGGCCGATGGCGAAGTCGCCGTCCTCCCGGTAGCCGGCGAGGCCGTTGGCCCGCATGGCGCTCATCACCGTCGAGACGGCGAGTTCCGAGACCTCGACCTTGAGCATCGTGATGGCGGTCTGGAAATCCAGGGCCGAGAGGGCGGCGGGATCGCCGGTGGCGGCCTCGAACCGGTCGAGGCTCTGGCCGATGAGCGCGCGGGCCTGCTTCAGGCCGGACACGGCGCGGGTGTAGTGCAGGGCGCCGGGCGGGGCGACGCCGCCGGCCCCCCGCATGGCCGTGCGGGTGAAGGCCTGGGCCTTGTCGACGGCCCCGGCCGCGATGCCCGTCCAGGCGCTCGACCACAGGATGTGGGAGACCGGCGTCATGGTCTGGCTGTGGACGTCGGCGTAGCGGGCGGCGAGCACCTGCTCGGCCCGGCCGCGGGCGAGGAGGCGGAACCCGCTGCTGCAGGTGCCGCGCATGCCGAGCGTCTGCCAGCCGCCGAGGCGTTCCAGGGTGTAATCGGCCTTCAGGAAGACGCACAGCACCTGGTCCGACGCGGCGGCCTCGTCCGTCCGGCGCGCGACGGTGACGATGCCGTCGGCCTGCGCTCCGTAGGAGATCACCGTAGCGGCGCGGTCGAGGACGATGTCCTCGCCGTCCCGCGCCACTGCGGCCGCCGAGACACGGACGTTGCCGCCGTTGTTTCCCTCGGTGGTGGAGGACGCCATGAGCAGCTGCTCGCTGGCGATGCGGCGCATCACCGCCTCGACCCAGGCCGCGCCGCGGCCGTGGCGGACGAGGCAGGCCACCTTGGTCTGGTGCATGGCGAAGATCATCGCCGTGGAGGCGCAGGCGCGTCCGAGGGTGTAGCAGATGTCGGCGAGCGCCTGCATCGAGGCGCCCTCGCCACCGAGATCGATGGGGATCGCCGCACCGAGCAGGCGGTGCGTCCGCATGGCGTCCCGGGCTTCGTCCGGAAAGCGGCCCTCGCGGTCCACCGCCTCCGCGTGGGCGGCGGCCACGGCCGCCACGGCGGCGGCCCGGGCCTGCAGATCGGCGGCCTCGCCCACGGCCCCGGCGGACATCGCTCCTTGCTGGATCGTCATGGTCATCCTCGAAAGCATTCCGCTTCCGAGCCTTCCGCCCGCAAGCATTCCGGTTCAGTCACGGCACGTGCCACGGAACCCGAGGGCCCAACGTGCTGTCCGGCACGGGATGCAGCAATATAGGGAAGACATTAAGGCGCGCTTATTTGTGGAAGCGAAATCGGAACCCTGAGGATATGATTAAAATTAACGCCAATAACGCTCGGATTCGACCGAACGTTGACCGGCGCTGGGCGGCGATCCAAAGATGCTGGACGACCGTCGCGGTTGCGTGGCCTCTGTGCGCGGACCCGGCTTCAACATGGACGCATCGTCATGAGCCCTGCTTTGGATACCATTAACTATACAGATCGGACCATGTACCTCGCCAAGGGTATCCTGGCGCAGCAGTCGCAGGCGCGGGATTTCCAGCCCGAAGACCCCCTCGTCGACGTGGGGCTCTCGTCCCTCGACCTCGTCAACCTGATGATCGCCGTCGAGGCGGAGTTCGACATCATGATCCCGCCGGCGCAGCTGAACCCGAAGAATTTCTACTCCGTCGGGTCCATCGCCCGCATGATCGAGACGGTCAGCGCCCGCGCCTGATCCCGGCGCTTCCCGGGGCCGGTCCTTCCGTCATTGCGCGAGGTCGCCGACGCTGAGGATCGCGCTCATCACCGAGATGATCAGGCCGCCGATGAGGCCGCCGATGGTAACGGTGACGAGGGGCGTCAGCAGGGCCAGCAATCGGTCGATCTGCTCGCGGGTCCGGGTCTCGTGCATCTCGGCGGCGTGGAGCAGTACGGTGCCGAGGCGGTTCACCTGCTCGCCGCTGGCGATGAGGTTGAGGGTGGAGGCGGCGTAGGGGCGCAAGCCCGCGAGGCCGGAGGCGAGGCTGCCGCCCTCGCTCAGGCGGCGCGAGGCCTGGGCCAGGGACTCGCGAAACAGGCCGTTGCGCGCCAGCGGCCGGGTGGCCGCCACAGCGTCGGGAATCTGCACCTCCGCTTCGAGGAGCGTCCCGAGCACCCGACAGATGCGGCCGAGTTCGGCGCCGACCACGATCTCCCGCACGATGGGCAGGCTCAGGGCCGTCCGCGAGCGGAAGGCCGCGAAGGCGGGATTCGCCCAGAACTTCGCCAGCAGCGCCCCCGTCACGAACACGCCGCCGAGGAGGACGGGCCACCACGCGGCCAGGGCGTCGCCGAGGGCGGACGCGGCGCGGATCGCCAGGGGCGCGGGCTTGCCGGTGCCGTCGAACAGGGGGGCCAGGGCCGGCACCAGAACGCCGATCACCATGGCCAGCGTGCCGATCGCCATGAGAATGAGGATCGCCGGGTAGACCATCGACGAGGTGAGGTGGCGGCGCACGGCGTCGCGCCGCTCCAGGGACGCCGTGAGGCTGGAGAGGACGCCCACCAGGGTGCCGGTCGCCTCGCCGGCCCGCACGGCGTCGATCATGTCGGGCGGGAAGGCCTGCGGGTGCGCGCTCATCGCCCGCGACAGCGCGGCGCCGGCCATCACCCGCTCGAGGAGATCGGACAGGACGGGGCGGAGCGCCCCGCTCGCCTGCCGCTCCACGAGGCGCAGGGCCCGGTCGACGGTGAGGCCGGCACCCAGCAGGGTCCCGAATTCCTTGAGGAAGCCGATGCGGCCGGCATCGTTGATGCGGTCGCGCCCGAACAGGTCGCGGCGCCAGAACGGAACGCCTCCGGCGGCGGCCGGCGCGATCTCGAACACCTGCAGGCCGTCGTTGCGCAGGGCGGACACCGCGCGCTCGCGGCCCTCCGCCTCGATCCGGCCCGTGCGCAGGCGCCCGTCGGGGGCGTAGGCCTTGTAGGCGAAGGCCGGCATCAGACCAGCCCCTCGAACACGCGGCCGATCTCGTCGAGGGTGGTCTCGCCGGACATCACGCGGGCGCGGGCGGTCTCCGCCAGGGTGGCCATGCCGGAGGCGCGGGCCTGCGCCACGAGGCGCTGCTCGTCGGCGCCCTCCGCGATGAGGGTGCGCAGGGGGGTGTCGAGGGTCATGATCTCGGAGACCACCATGCGGCCGCGATAGCCGGTGCCGTTGCAGGCCGCGCAGCCCCGGGCCCGCTTCAGGGTCGGGGGCGCGGCGGTGTCGAGGCCGAGCCGCAGGCAGGCCTCGGGCGAAGCCGGCTCGTCCGCCGCGCAATCGGCGCAGACCCGGCGCACGAGGCGCTGGGCGATGACGCCGTTCAGGGTCGCGGCGATGAGGAAGCGCTCGACGCCCATGTCCACGAGGCGCGTGACCGTGGCGGGGGCCGAGTTGGTGTGGAGGGTCGAGATCACGAGGTGGCCGGTGAGCGCGGCCTGCACGGCGATGCGGGCCGTCTCGCCGTCACGGATCTCCCCGACCATGACCACGTCGGGGTCCTGGCGCAGGATCGAGCGCAGGGCCGCCGCGAAGTCGAGGCCGATGCCCGGATGGGCCTGGACCTGGTTGATCCCGGCCATCCGGTACTCCACCGGGTCCTCCACGGTGACGACCTTGAGGTGCGCGCCGCTGATGGCGCGCAGGGCCGCGTAGAGGGTCGTGGTCTTGCCGCTGCCGGTGGGGCCGGTGACGAGGACGAGGCCGTTCGGCCGCGCCGTCATGGCGCCGATCTCGGCGATGGCGGCGGCGTCGAAGCCGAGGCCGGAGAAATCGTCGACCCGGCGCGAGCCGTCGAGGACGCGCATCACCACGCTCTCCCCGTGCGCGGTGGGCAGGGTCGAGACGCGGATGTCGATGTCGTGGCCGCGATCGGGCACCTGCATGCGCCCGTCCTGGGGCAGGCGCCGCTCGGCGATGTTGAGGCCGGCCAGGATCTTCACCCGCGTGGTGAGGGCGAGCTGGACGGATTTCGGCAGGCGCTCGGATTCGACGAGCACCCCGTCGACCCGGTAGCGCACCCGCACGTCCGTCTCCTCGGCCTCCACGTGGATGTCGGAGGCGCCGCGCGCGAACGCGTCGCGCACGAGGCGGGCGACGAGGCGCACGATGGGGGCTTGGCTCGCCACATCCTGCAGCCGGGCGAGGTCGTCGTCGAGGCCGGCCTCGGAATCCGGGGCGGCGTCGCCGTAGACGGCGCGATGGACGCGCTCGAAGGCGGCCGGTCCGACGATGCACAGGCGCACCCGCCGCTCGGTGAGATGCTCCAGGGCCAGCGCGATCTCGCTGTCGAACACGTCGACGGCCGCGACGACGAGCTCGTCCCCGTCGACCGCGATGGGCAACGCCCGGACGCGGGCGCAATAGTCGGCGCCGATCTCCGCCGGCAGGACGGGGGCGGCCGGCACCTCCTCGTCGCGCAGGAACGGCAGGCCCGTCGAGGCGGCGAGCGCCGAGACCAGGG
This sequence comes from Methylobacterium sp. Leaf112, assembly GCF_001423295.1. Classification (GTDB taxonomy): domain Bacteria; phylum Pseudomonadota; class Alphaproteobacteria; order Rhizobiales; family Beijerinckiaceae; genus Methylobacterium. The sequence goes on from NZ_LMNG01000001.1 coordinate 67,727, forward strand.
TGGCCTCGTGGACGAGGCCGAGTTCGGTGAGCAGGATCGGAACCGGGCGCCGCCCCGGCAGGTCGAGGGCGGCGAACGCCCGCTCCAGGCCGGCGGCATCGAGCACCTGCATCTCGGCGAGGTCCGCGACGAACGCCCGGGCCGCATCCCGGGCCGCATCCCGGGCGTCGCGTTCGGGCGCCCGCCGGTCGGGCCGGGCGCGCCTCGGGCGGCGCTTTCCGGCCCAGATGTTCAGCATGACGAATGTCCGTTCTCGGGTGCCCCGGAGGAGGAGCCGTCGTGAGTCGCTCTTAAGCCGATAGAAACCGACGTTGGGTTAACAACGTGTCTCCCGGAGCGGCCCCTCGCTTGCGGATGCGATCGAAGGCGCGGTTCATGGAGGCGGATCTCATGGACACGGTGACGCCCTCCGCACCCCTGCGGGCCGCCGGGTCGTCCGGCCGCCTCCCGGGGATCCGGGGCCGGCTCGCCGGCTGGGCCGCCCGCGCGGGCTTCGCCGAGGTCCGGTCGGACCGGCCCACGACGGGGATCCTCCTCAGTCCCGAACCCGGCGGCCGCACCCTCCTGCTCACCGACCGGCGCGGGCCGGAGCCCCGCACCTATCGCCTCGACACGGACGCGGACGACTTCGCCGAGCGCCTGAGCGCGATCCGGGGCGGCGGCCGGGGGCTCGGCGCCAAGATCCTCCTCGATCCGGCGCAGTGCTTCGTCCGCACCCTGACCCTGCCGACGGCGTCCCTGCCGCGCATGCGCGAGGTGCTGGTGCAGGAACTCGAGGCGGCGACCCCATTCCGGGCCGAGGGCGTTTACAGCGACTGGTACGTCGAGGGCGAGGACGCCGCGACGCGGACCCTGCGCGTCCGCCACGTCGTCATCAAGCGCGCGCGGCTCGATCCGCTGCTGGCCGCCATGGGCCGGGCCGGCCTCGTGCCGGGTCCGGTCGCCGTCGGGCGCGCGGAGACGACCGCCATGCCGGTGGACCTCCTGTCGGGGGGGCGTCGGGCGATCCCGCCGCTGCTGCGCGGGCTCGGCCTCGGCGACCTCGCGCTCCTGGCCCTCGCGGGCCTGTTGCTGCTCGGCAGCCTCGTTCTCGTGCGGGACCATCGCGGCGCGACGCTGGCCGCCCTCGACGATGCGATCCTGGACGCGCGGGGAGCCCCGTCCCTGCGCCGGGCCCCGCTTCCCGCCGGCGCCGCCGCGATCCTGGCGGGTACGGCGGCTCGGCCGTCCCTCGCCCCGGTCTGGAGCGCCGTCGCCGACGCCCTGCCCGATGCGGTCTCGGCCGAAGCCCTGCGCCTCGACGCGCAGGGGTTGACCCTGACGCTGCTGGTCCGGGACGCGACCGATCCGCTGCCCCGCCTGGCGGCCCTTCCGGGCTTCGGGCCCGCCGCGGTGCTGGACGCGCCCGAGGCTTCGGGCGCGCCGCGCCGGCTGACCGTGCGGCTTCCCCACCGGGCTCCGGAGCCGATGCCATGATCGCCGCCCTGTCCGATCGCGTCTCCGGCTGGATGCCGCGCGCGCCCGTCCTCCTCGCCCTCGGGGCCCTCGCGGTCCTGGGGCTCGCCGTCGCCGGGCCGGTCTCCGAGATCCGCGAACTCGGGAACGGGATCGCCGAGGCCCGCGACCGCCTGGCCCGCACCCGTGCGGCCGCCGCCCGGCCGGTCCCGTCGACGCCCTTCTCCGGGGTCGATGCGGACGCCGTGTCCGCCGCGTTCCGTGCCCGGATCGAGACCGCCATCGCCGGCCGCGCCGTCATCCTGGAGGATGTCACCGTGGTCCCGGATCCGGATCAGGTGCGGTTGCCGTTCCTGAACGCGGCCCTGCGCGGGACGGCCGAGGGGCTGCACGGCGTCCTGGCGGAGCTGGACGGGGGGCTTCCGCGCGTGCGCACCGAGACGGCGGAGATCGCGGTCGCGAGCCCGGCCGATGCGGACGAGGAGCGGCCGACCCTCCTGCGCCTGTCGCTGACCGTGCGTGGGCTGCTCGCGCCCGCCGACGCGCCGCCCCGGCCGGAGACGGGCCGATGAGGGCGCGCCTCGCCCCCCTGGCGTCGGCGCTGGCCGCGAGCCGTCCCGTCCCCCGGGCGCTCGCGGGCCTCGCGGGCCTCGCCGTGCTGGCCGCATGGGTCTGGCCCGCCGCCACCCTAGACGCCGGGCCCGTGGCAGCGCCCGCCGCGCCGGTCCGCCTCGCCGACAGCGGCGGCGCGCTCCATCGCCCGCTCTTCGATCCCGACCGCCGGGCCTGGACCGCGCGGGGTTCCCTGGCGGACCTCAGCCCCGCGACGCCGATCCGCTCCGTGCTCCGGGTGCGCGGCATCCTCATGAGCGACGGCAGCGGACGCGCCCTCATCGAGGAGGAGGGGGCGGGCCTTCCCGTCTGGCTCGCCCCCGGCGAGGGCCGCGCCGGGTGGGTTCTCGCCGCCGTGCAGGCCGAGCGCGTCACCGTGCGCCAGGACGGCCGCACCTACGATCTCGCGTTCCTCGGGGAGCCCGCGACGCTGCAGCCGCCGCGCCGCCGGCGGGCGCTGGACCGGGCGCCGCCCGAGGCCGTCGTGCTGGCCGAACCGGCACCGGCCGCACCGTCGTGGGTCGAGCCGCCCGCCCTCCGGCTCGCCCCCGAGGCGGTGCCGGCGCGCGTGCGCACGATCCCGATCACGCCGCCCCGGCCCTGATCCGCACCGGGGGGCGCCGCTCCGCCCGATCCCGGGTCAGTCGACCATCCGGCGCAGGAAGCCGGGGGGGCCGGCCGGTGCGGCGGCCATGGGCATCGGCGCTGGCACGGGGCGCACCGGCATCATGGTCCGGAGCTGGGCCCGGAAATCCTGGCTGATCCGGTCGGCATCGACGGTGCCGCGGATCACCCGCGGGCGGATGAAGATGATGAGTTCCGTGCGGATGCGGCTGTCGATGCGGTTGCGGAAGGCCGGCCCGATCAGCGGCAGGTCGCCCAGCACCGGCAGGCTTTCGTTGGTGATCAGGGCCCGCTCCTGCACCAGGCCGCCGATGGCGAGGCTGTGCCCGTCGTGGACCGCGATGCTGGTGGCGACCCGGCGCTGGCGGATGGTCGGCGAGTTGATGGTCGAGGTGGTGGTCGGCACCACGTCGCTGACCTCCTGGTTGATGTCGAGGACGACGAGGCCGTTCTTGTTCACCCGCGGCGTGACCGAGAGGATCACGCCGGTGTCCTTCATCTCGATCTGGTTGAGGATCGGGGCGTTGCCCGCGAGCGCGCTCTGGCCCGTCTGCTTCACGATGGGCACCTGATCGCCGATCTGGAGCTTGGCCGTGCGGTTGTCGAGGACGGTGATGTTGGGCGACGAGATGACGTTGACGCGGGTGATGCCCTGCAGGGCGTTGAGCACCACGCTGAAGTCGGGGTTGTTGAACAGGTAGTTGAAGCCCGTGACGCCGCGCGTCGCCGCCGCGATGAGCCCAGCGGTGCCGCCCGTCGCGGCGCTCGCCGCACCGATGGTCGCCGCCTGGGTGAGGTTGAAGCGCGAACCCTGGTTCTTGAGGAACCACTGCACGCCGAACTGGAGCTCGTTGTTGAGGGTGACCTCGGCGATCACCGTCTCGAGGAGAACCTGGGTCGGCATCGCGTCGAGGCTGGCGAGGATGCGCAGGAGCTTGTCGTACTGAGTGCGGGTGGCCGAGATCACGAGGCTGTTGTTGGCATCGTCGGCGACGACGCCGATGATGGCCCCCGCATGCGCCGCCTGACCCGCGTAGCCGGCCCCCCCGCCGTAGCCCCCCTCGTGTCCGGCGGCACCGAAGACGCCGCCCCCGGTCGCGGGCGAGCCGCCCCAGGCTTCGCCGCCACCGCCGCCGAAACCGGCCGCAGCCGCACCGCCGCCGAAACCTCCCGCACCCGTGGCGGTGGCACCGATGCCGCCCGCTCCGGCCCCGCCCGCCTCGCCGCCGAAGCCGCCGGCTCCCGACGCACCGCCGGCCCCGGGAAAGCCCGCGCCCGCCCCTCCGAAACCGGACGCGCCGGCACCTGCCGCGCCGAAGCCCGCCGCGCCGAGACCGGCGGCGCCAAGACCCGGTGCTCCGAGCCCCGGTGCTCCGAGCCCCGGTGCCCCGAGACCCGCCCCGCCGTAACCGCCGCCTCCGCCCCCATAGGCGCCGAGCCCGCCATAGGCCGCACCGCCATAGCCCCCGCCGCCGTAGCCGCCCGCGTTCGCCCCGCCCCCCATCTCGGCGGCGATGACACCCTGCAGCACGGCGGCCAACTCCTTGGCCGAGCGATTCTGGATGCGATAGACGAAGAGCTGGCGCTCCCGGTCGGCGGCGACGGATTCGAGGCGCGCCGCCCAGTCCCGCGCGCGGTCGAGATAGGCCGCGCGGGTGCTGATCACCAGGACCGCGCCCAGCGCCTCGTTGGGAACGAACCGGATGATGTCGCCGGTGCCGGCGGTCTCGCCGCCGAAGATCTGGGTGAGGTTGCGCGCCATCGCGGCCGGATTCGCGCTGCGGACGGGCAGGATCGCCGTCGACATCCCGCGCATCCAGTCGACGTCGAACACGCTGATGGTCTGGCGCAGGGCCTCGATCTGGGCGGCGTCCCCCGACAGGATGAGGAGGTTGCGGACGCGGTCGACCCGCAGGACCACGTCGCGGGGCGCCACCGAGGAAAGGATCGCCTGCATCTCCGCGGCGGCGATCCAGCGGAGCGGCACGGCCTGGGCGCCGCCGCCGGCGGCCCCGAGCCCCTGCACCGGCACGGCGCCGGTGGCAGGCCCCGCCGGTACGATCTGCGCCGTGGTGCCCCGGCGGCGCAGGGTGAGGTTGCGGCTCGACAGCGCGCTCTCGAACATCCGCAGGAGGATCTCGCGGCGCACGGGCCCGGCCGTCTGCAGGGTGATGGTGCCGGAGGCGCGCTCGTCGAGGGTATAACCCCAGCCGAGGGCATCCGTGAGGACCGCCTTGGCGGCGACGGCGATGGGCACCTCGACGAGGTTCAGGCTGACGACGCCGGGGCGGAACTCCACCGCCTGTTCGGGTACGCCGCCGATGAACTGGTCGGTCCCCCGCCGCGACACCGACTCGGCCGGCGGAACCGGGCGGCCATAGACGGCATCGGGCTCGGCCGCCGTCGCGACGCCAAGGCCGAGGGCCGAGGCGCCGAACGCCAGGAGGAGACCGAGGGATGCCGGGATTCCCATGACCGTTCGTGCCTGCTCCCCATTCCCGGGTTGATCCTCCGGCGGTTATGGGGTGGGCTTCATTAAGAGACCGTTTACCACGATCGAACCATTCGCGGCCGAAGCTGGATTTCGTAACGATTGAATAACCACGCGCTATTCCAGAAACATCCGAACTTCGTGAAGATCTGCGATGAAGAAGGGGGGCGCGGTTCGGTGCGCATCGCCGCTCCGCCAGTCCTCGCCTGTCGGGGGCGTGATGGGTCTGGACCGCAACCGGGTCCGTTGCTCCGGGACGATGCGCCGAAGCTCTGTGTTCCCGGTGTCTGGGTCGCAGGCTGTCTTGTCGAGACCGCGCGAGATCCCCGATGCTTCGCCTTTCTTGGGAATCATGTCTGCCGCCCGGTCGTGCGCCGTCCCGTCGCGAGCGCCCGCGAGGAGCGGGTGTTCAGAACCGCGTCGTCAGGGCGGTGAGCCAGGCGGGCGAGGCGTCGACGAGGGCGGTCTCCAGGGCCTTGTCGAGGCCCGTCAGGATGGCGAGGCCGGTCGCTGCCAGGATCAGCCCAAGAACCGCCTTCAGACCCTGGCCCAGGCCCATCATCCGGCCGCGCCAGCGCAGCAGCGTCGCCCGCGACAGGGTGCCGAGGACGACGAGGGGCAGCCCGGCCCCGAGGCCGAACGTCACCATGGTCAGGGCCACGGCGGCGAGGTCGCGGCCCTGCGCCGCCAGCAGGGAGGCGGCCCCGAGGGTCGGGCCGACGCAGGGGCTCCAGACCGCGCCGAGCAACAGGCCGACGCCGAACTGTCCGCCGAGGCCCGTGGAGGACACGCCGCCGAATCGCGCCTGGACCCGGTCGCTCAACGGGCCGGCGGCGACGGCGAGGCGCGTCTGGGCGGCGGGCAGCATCAGGACGAGGCCGAAACCGACCAGCAGCAGGGCGGCGCCCTTGCGGAACACATCCGTATCGAGGCCGAGTCCGAAGCCGATGGTGGCGACGAACAGCCCGATGGCGACGAACGCGAGGGCGAGGCCGCCCGCGAGCGCCACGGGCCCGTAGCGGTGCTCCGAACTCGCCGCGCCGAGGACGAGGGGCAGCAGCGGCAGCACGCAGGGCGAGAGCACCGACAGGAGTCCGGCGAGGAAGGCGAGGCCGAGGGAGGTGCCCATGGGTCGCCTTACGCGTCTCTCACGGAACGCCCGCCGCACCGAAGCGGGATCCCGGGGCGATCGCGCGGATTGTCGGGCACGCCTAGAGTGCCTTTTCCACCAGGCCCTCGATCCATTCGGGCTGGGTCTCGCCCACCGAGCGCCCGGTCTCGGTCTCGCCCTTGAAGACGATCAGCGTGCTCTGCATGCGGGCATCGAAGCGGCGCAGCACATCCTTGCGGCTGTCGAAATCGACATCGAAGATCACGAGGTCCTTGAAGCGCGGGTCCTGTGCGAGCTTGGCGAGGATCGGCTTCTGCGTCTTGCAGATCGGGCACCACGGGGCGCTGACCTCGACGAGGATCGGCCGACCGGCCTTCTGAGCCGCCGCGAAGGCGCCGGCCTCGAAGGGCATGGGGTCGGCCTGCGCGGGCATCGCCAGGACGGCCAGGGGCAGGAAGGCGGCGAGGCCGAGGAGTGCGCGGCGCATCATCATGGGGGTGTCCTCCGCTGAGCCGTCGTCCCACGTTCCTGCGGCGCGGCCCTTGAGACAGGCTTACGGGATCGCGCCGCGCCTGTCTGCGACGGAGCACGGCGGCCCCGAAATCTTGATCGGGGTTACATTCGAGGGAGCGGCGACCCGTTCAATCCGGCTGGGGGGCATCCTGAACCTTCCGGACCCGGGCGGGCAATTCGCGCAGAAGCGCCGTGCGCCGGAACGGCGTCAGCTTTATCCAGGCGCGGATCTCCGGGATCGTCCGACCGCATCCCACGCACCAGCCGGTCCGACCGTCGAAGCGGCAGACGGCGATACAGGGATCGTTCTTGCGCATGGTACCGGCCTCCCGCCCGGGGCGATGCGTGCCCCGCGCCCGGTCATACGGCATCATGCACGGATGCGCGCGGCCCCTGCGGATCGGACCGACCACCACACGCGACCGCTGCGGTGCCAAAGCGCTCTCCGCCGAAGTGGATGCCGGTTCGGCGAAAAGAGCGCGGCATGACAAAGGCCTCGCTCGAGATGTGTCCCGACCCAACGTGGTCGGGCGCAGCTCTAGGTCTGGCCGCGGAGTTGTATCGTGATTTCGATCCGATCAATGGTAGTGTAGCGGCTGTTCGAAATCGTACACGAGGTATTAATCGAAACCTGATGGATGTGTCCGGAGATCGATCAGGACTCGAGCGATGTCTCTTACACGTCGATTTCTCGGCGACAGGCGCGGCAATATCGCGGTCATCTTCGGACTCAGCTTTCTCCCGCTGATGTTCCTGGCCGGAACCGGCATCGACTACGGGCGCGCTTCGTCCATGCGCGCCCGGTTGCAGAACGCCGTCGACGGGACCGCCCTGAGCCTGTGCCAGACCGGCACGGCCACGACCAGCGCCGCCCTCGAGGATCAGGCGACGAAGCTCATCGCGTCCTACATGCCGGGGGCGACGTTGGAGACGCCGCTGGCCATCGGCGCCAATCCGCGCACGATCCTGGTCAAGGCCAGCGCCACCTACCGGACCGCCTTCGCCAGCCTCCTGCGCATCAACACCATCGATGTCGGTGCGGCGTCGCAATGCGCGACTCCCATGGCGCAGACCTTCGAGATCGCCATCGCCCTCGATACGACGGGCTCGATGGACGTGGCGGGCGGCTCGGGCACCAAGATGTCGGCGGCTCAGGACGCCGCCAAGAAGTTCATCGACTACGTCTACACCAAGCCGGCCTTCAGCCCGCAGACCCGGATCTCCATCGTTCCCTTCGCCGGAGGGGTGGCGGTGGACCCCAAGACCTACGGGTCGACGACGCCCTGGATCGATGGAGCCGCGAAGTCGGCCTATCACTGGACCAACGTCGACTTTTCCGCGGCCAGCAGCACCGTCAAGACGGCGATCAGGAGCCGGTTCGATATCTTCGATCAGCTCAGGAAACTCGATTCCAGCTGGGGTTGGGCTGGCTGCCTCGAGACGTTGCCCTACCCCCTCAACGTCCAGGATTCGGCCCCCACCTTGGACGACCCCAACAGTTATTTCGTGCCGATGTTCGCCCCGGACGAACCCGGCGGTGACACGACGGGCAAGGTGACCCTCAGTGTCCTTTCCAAGAGTCCCGACACGAAGAACAGCTACACGGGGCTTCCGCTGCAAGCGCAAACTTACATCAATAGCTATCTCGACGATAATACGAACGAGCCGAGTTGCGCCTTCAAAGCGATGACTCTGACCGAGGCGGAGATGCGTGTCTGCAAATACTACAAGCCGGTGTGGTCCGCCTCCACCTCGAAGAACGTGCTGCAACTGCCCAATGGCCCGAACAACGGTTGCACGAGCAAGCCGCTTCAAACCCTGACCAACGAGACGGGGAAGCTCAAGACCCTCATCGACAGTCTGATCGCCAGCGGCAGTACGAACATCTTCGAAGGGTTCATGTGGGCTTGGCGGACGATCTCCCCAACCAGCGTCTTCGGTCAGGCGACGGCCTACAGCGACACGAGCGTTCGGAAGGTCATCGTTCTCATGACCGACGGCGAGAACTCATGGTACCCGAATTCCGCGTTCGATCTCACAAACATGCATAACTCCATCTTCAGTCCGTTCAGCTACATGATCAACGCCAACGGAACCAAGGTGTCGGGAAGCCCAGGGCTGCCGAGCCGTCTCACGTCCGGGACGGGGACGCCAACGACGTTGGCTCAGGCCCGGGCCGCCCTCGATGCCCTCACGCGCGAGGCCTGCACCAACGCCAAGGCGCGCAACATCGCCGTGTTCACCATCGGCTTCAGCGTGCCGAACGATCCCATCGACCAGGCGGGCATCAATCTGCTGCGGGACTGCGCGACGGTTCCGGCCCAGGCCTACGTCGCCAACTCGTCCACCGCCCTGATCGCGGCCTTCGACGACATCGCCAAGAGCATCGGCAAACTGCGCATCGTGCGCTGACCCGGCGGGCGGACCGCGCCTCTCAGTTCGCGGTCGCCGGACAGGCGACGCCGGCGGGCAGGACGACCTCGTCGTCGGCGCCGCCGGTGACCGCCTTGCCCTGGCGGGTCGGCCAGACGACCGTGTCCTCCAGGGGGAACTCGGCGGTGCTCGCCCGGGTGAAGCTGACGTACGCGGCGCCCAGAACCGGTGTGTAGGGCGTCGTGACCTGGGCGACGACGAGGCGCATGCCGTGGCGGCTGTAGCTCGCCGGGATGGTCAGGCTCGCGGGGGCGAGGCCGACGGGCCATTTGGCGGTGGCCGGGGATGCGTCGCTCGAGCAGATCCGCACCGTCCGCGTCGTGCCCTGCATGTAGATGCCGATGGCCGCGACCCGGATGACGGCCTTCGTCGCGTCGAACGGACTGTAGACGAGCTTCGAGGCCGCCAGGATGCTGTCCATGGTCGTGCGCGTCATGGGTGAGGTCGTGTCGCCGAGGGACGTGAGGTCGGCAACGGTCCGGGTCAGCAGGGTGGTGCGCCGCTGGGCCATGGTGCCGCGGGCCAGCTCGGCGCTGCCGACATAAACCAGCAGCAGCACCGGGGCGATGAGGGCGAACTCGACGGCCGCCACGCCGTCCCGGGCCCGCCGGAAGCGGCCGAAGGCGCCCGGGGCCGGCCAGTCGGTGGCGGGAAGAGACGCGCCGGAAACGCGGCTCGGGGGCAGGGGGCTGCGCAGCATCCTCGGGCCTAGAACGGTTCCGTGCGAAAGACCTGGACGGAGTGCAGCAGGCGCGAGCCGTCCGCGAAACTCTGGGTGATGGGGAACATCAGTGTGAAGCTCGGGTACTTCACGGCCGCCTGCACCACCACGATGGTGCTCGCCTGGGCGTTCGCGTAGGCCGTGCCGAACCCCGTCGACCAGTCCCGGGTCGACGGATCGACGGGATTGGTGCTCGTACCCGCGGTCATGGATGCGTAGACCCGCACCTCCAGCTTCACGTCCGCGCACCGGAACAGGGTCAGGCGCTCGGCCCCGTTCACCTGGCACAGCTTCTGGCGCAGGTTCTCCAAGATCGTCGCCGGGTCGGTGACGCCGGAATTAGCACTCTGGAACTGTCCCGTCTGGATCGTGCGCGTCGCGTCCGCGAGGGCGTCGTCGAGGGTCTGGCTCGCCCAGAACATCATCGACATGTCGATGATGCCGGTGATCAGGGCGAGGAACGGAAACGCCAGGATGGCGAACTCCACCGCCGTGGCACCCGCGCGGGCATGCCGGAACCGGCTGACCAGCGTATGCGGCGTGAGGGCCCGGCTGGGAAGGTGAGGCGAGGGGACCATGGGGCGACGGGGCTTCGGGCTCGCACCGCGATCCGGTGCGCACGCTCTTCCTGCCCTCCTGCTCCTTTCGAACCCCTTGCATTCCGCGCCTGCCGGGCAGCATCGCACAAGGTTGTCTGCGCGAAGCGCGGCCCGCCCGCTGGAAACGGAGGGAGACGACCCGGATCACGACGTCGTCGCGCTCCGCATCCGGTGCGGATCTTACGCCGATCATCATGAAATCGTCGGTCCGAACGTGTCAGGTCGGCCGTACCGGGGACCGATCGCGGGCCTCGAGACCGCGCAACACCTTGTCGAGGGTGAGAGGGTAGTCGCGAATACGGACGCCGGTGGCATTGTAGACGGCGTTGGCGAGGGCCGCCCCGGCGCCGCAGATGCCGAGTTCGCCCAGCCCCTTGCTCTTCAGCGGGTTGGCCTTGTCGTCGAGTTCGGGGAGAAACACCGCGTCGATGGCGGGAATGTCCGCATGGGCCGGCACGTGATACTCGGCGAGATCGTGGTTGACGAAGTGGCCCGTGCGCGAGTCGATCACCACCTCCTCCATCAGGGCGGCGCCGACGCCGAACACCATCCCGCCGATGGCCTGCGAGCGCGCGGTTTTCCGGTTGAGGATGCGCCCCCCGGTGAACACGCCGAGCATCCGGCGCAGGCGCACCTCGCCCGTATCGGCATCGACGCCGACTTCGGCGAAATGCGCGCCGTAGGAATATTGCGAGAACGCCTCGGTCATGGCGCCGGGCTTGATCTCCCCCGTGGCCTCGATGTCCCCGGCGCGTCCGGCGATGTCGGCCAGGCTCTCCGAACGGTTTCCGGAGACGACGCGCCCGTCCGCGAAGCGCGCTTCCTCCGGGCCGAGTTCGGCCGCCGCGACGATCTTCGCCCGCAGAGCCTCGCAGGCGACGTAGAGGGCCGACCCGGCGCTGCCCGCGCCGAACGAGCCGCCGGAACCGGCGGCTTTCGGAAGGCGCGTGTCGCCGAGTTCGACGTGAACCCGCTCCACCGGCAGGCCGAGCATATCGCCGGCGATCTGTGCCAGGATCGTGTAGGTGCCGGTGCCGATATCGGTCATCGCCATGCGGACCGTGACGGAGCCGTCGCCTTCGAGGCGGATGGCGGCCGACGAGGGCCTGAGCGGGTTGAGGCGGGCGGCCGCCGACACGCCCAGGCCGACGAGCCACTGCCCCTCCCGCGTCGTGCCGGCCGCGCGACGCTTGTCCCATCCGAAGCGCGCGGCGCCTTCGCGCAGGCACGGCACGAGTTGGCGGGTGGAGAACGGCACCCCCTTCTCCGGGTCCTGGGTCGGCTCGTTGCGGATGCGCAGCTCGATGGGATCGATGCGAAGGCGCTCGGCGAGTTCGTCCATGGCGCATTCCAGCGCCAGCATGCCCACCGCCTCGCCCGGCGCCCGCATGGCCGAGGCGAGCGGCAAGTTGAGGGTGGCGAGCCGGTGCTTCGTCATCCGGTTCGACGCGGCGTAGAGGGAGCGCGTGGCATTGGCCGAGGTCTCGTAGAACCCGTCACCCGGCGTGGTGTCCGACCAGGATTCGTGCCCGATGGCAACTAGCCGGCCGTCCGGTTCGGCGCCGAGGCGCAGGCGCTGGATCGTGTCCGAGCGCCGGGTGGTGACGTGGAATTCCTGCTGGCGCGTGAGGGCCACCTTCACCGGCCGGCCCACCGCCTTCGAGCCGAGGGCGGCGAAGATCGCGTCGGCTTGGGGCTGGAGCTTGCCGCCGAAACCGCCGCCGATGTAGCGGCTCACCAGTCGCACGTTCTCCGGCGGCAGGCCGAACACCGATGCGAGGGAGGCCTGGCCGCGGTTCAGCATCTGGTTCGACGTGAACAGGGTGACGTGGTCGCCCTCCCACGACGCGATGGTGGCATGCGGCTCCATCATCGCGTGGGTCTGGACCGGTGTGGTGTATTCGACGTCGACTTGCACGGGCGCTCCCGCAAAGGCGCCCTCGAAATCGCCCAGCGCCGAATCCGGCGGACTCTGCAGCTGCTTCGGGATCACGGCACCCGCTATGCCGGCCCGCAGGCTATAGGCGCCGGTCTCCCGCGCGTACTCGGCCCTGATCGTAGCGGCGGCGGCGCGCGCCTGCTCGAAGGTCTCGGCCACCACGAAAGCGATGGGTTGGCCATGATGCCGGATCTCGGGTCCGGCCAGGACCGGAGCAACCTGCTCCTTCTTCTCGCCCTGGGGCGGCACGTTCTCGTGGGTCATCACGTGGAGCACGCCCGGCATTGCCTCGGCCGCCCGCACGTCGAGCCGGCGGATCCGACCCTTGGCGATGCCGGCCTCCACGAGGGCGCCGTAGGCCGGGTTCTTCAATTCGCGCGTCTCGTAGGCGTAGGGCGCCGCGCCCGTCACCTTCAGACGACCCTCGATCCGGTCGATGGGCTTGCCCAGCAGGCCGTCGGGCCTGTCGTCGAGGGGCGTGTGGCCGATCGGCTGGTTCATGTCCATCGGACGATTCCTGACTCTTCTGGGATTGGGCGTCGCGGGAGGCTCGAAGGGTCTTAAGCCCTGAGCGCCTCGGCCACGACGGCGCGCAGGGTCCGGCGGGTGAGCGGGATCTTGAAGTCGTTGCCGCCCTGGCCCTTGGCCCCCGCCAGGACCGCATCGGCGGCCGCGTCCGGATCGCCGTTGGAGGCGACGAGGGCCGCCTCGGCCGCCGGGCCCCGCCAGGGCTTGTGAGCGAGGCCGCCGAAGGCGAGGCGGGCGGCGCGGATCCGGCCATCGGCGTTCTTGTCGATCACCGCCGCCACGGAGATCACCGCGAAGGCGTAGGAGGCCCGGTCGCGGACCTTGCGGTAGAGATGCGTGCCGGCCACGGGCTTGCCGAGGGTCACGGCGGTGACGAGCTCGCCCGGCCGCAGCGCCGTCTCGATCTCGGGCGTGTCGCCGGGCAGGCGATGGAAGTCGGCGAGCGGGATCGTCCGCTCCGTGCCCTTGGCGTCGACGGTCTCGACAGTTGCGTCGAGGGCCCGCATCGCCACCGCCATGTCGGACGGGTTGGTGGCGATGCAGGCCTCGCTCGCGCCGAGCACGGCATGGATGCGGGTGAAGCCGCCGATGGCGGCGCAGCCGGAACCGGGAGCCCGTTTGTTGCAGGCCTGCGCGGTGTCGTAGAAGTACGGGCACCGGGTCCGCTGGAGCAGATTGCCGGCGGTGGTCGCCTTGTTGCGCAACTGCCCGGAGGCACCGGCCAGCAGCGCCCGCGACAGCACCGCGTAATCCCTGCGGATGCGGGGATGGGCGGCGAGATCGGCATTGCGCACCAGGGCGCCGACGCGCACGCCGCCGTCACCGGTCTCCGTGACCTCCGCGAGGCCGAGCCGGTTCACGTCGACGAGGTGAGCCGGTGTCTCGACCTGCAGCTTCATCAGATCGAGCAGGTTGGTGCCGCCGGCGATGAAGCGGGTGTTCGGTTGCGCGGCCGCCATCTCGGCCGCTTCCGCCACGGTCTTCGGTCGGGCGTACGTGAAGGCTTTCATCGGCGCGGTACCCGTTCTGGTGGGGTCCTGTGGACAAGATACCCGTCCGTCCGAATCCCGAAGGGACAGCAAGGGGATGGGACGGGACGGTGTTTCCCGTGAAACACTCCGTTAACTCAGCCGCTGCGGCCTCCGGCGTCGACGATGGCCGCGACGATGTTCGGGTAGGCGCTGCACCGGCACAGATTGCCGCTCATGCGCTCGCGAATCTCGGCCTCGGTGAGTTGCGGGGCGGCCAGGAGGTCGGCGCTGGCGTGGCTCGGCCATCCGGCCTCGACTTCGGTCAGCATGCCCTTGGCCGAGCAGATCTGTCCCGGCGTACAGTAGCCGCACTGGTAGCCGTCATGATCGAGGAAGGCCGCCTGGAGCGGGTGCAGGGTGTCGCCCTTGGCCAACCCCTCGATGGTCTCGATGGCGTCGCCTTCGTGCATGGCGGCCAGGGTCAGGCAGGCATTGATGCGGCGTCCGTCGACCAGCACCGTACAGGCCCCGCACTGGCCGTGATCGCAGCCTTTCTTGGTCCCGGTGAGATCGAGGTGCTCGCGCAGGGCGTCGAGGAGGGTGGTGCGGGTGTCGAGGACGAGGTCGCGCGCCTCGCCGTTGATGGTCAGGCGCACCGGCAGAGTCTGCGGGGCCGGGTCGCCGGGGGCCGGCGCGAGGGCGGCGAGACCCGGCCGGACGGTGCCGAACCCGGCGACCCCGAAGGCCGCGAGGGCGGCGGCCCCCTCCATGACCCTGCGGCGGCTCGGTCCAAGCCCTGAGCCAAGCCCTGAGCCAAGTCCTTCCCCGAGCCCCGTCTCAAGTCCTGTCCCATGCGGGACGGGCCGACGTGACCCGATCTCGCGGGCGGTCTCGTCGCTCATGCGCTGGTCCCCTGCATTCTCGCGATCGATCGCCCGGCCAATCCGAAGCCCGCACGGACAAGGGGGCGACCAGTCTGGAACCGATACGAAGTCTGGAACCGAACGCGCCGGGGGCGCCGTCCGATCCCGTTCCGCCGGCGCCAGTTGAAATAGGGCCGGGGCGCCCGCGCGGATCGGAATATGGGGACCGAGGATTCCGGACGTCCCGGCCCGGCGACCGGCCTCACCGGACACCCGACCCTACGCCACCCTGCCGAATGGGCGCGAAAAAGCCCGTTCGCGCAGGCGGGCGACGCCGGCGTACGCCCTCGGCGTCTCAGAACGACAGCTTCATGCCCGCCACCACCGTGCGCGGCGCGCCGGCATAGACCGAACCGGTGATGCCCGCGAGGACACCGGCACCGTTGAGACCGCCGGTCCCGGCGTTCAGGCTGTTCGCGAGGTTCTGGACCGACGACGCGTAGGTGCGGTCCAGAAGGTTGCGTGCCTCGACGTAGAGGTTGAGACGCCGGGCGTAGCCGCCGGTCAGGTCGGTAACGTAGTGGACGTTGGCGTTGACGAGGGCGTAGCCCGGGGCTTTGAGCAGGTTGGCGTTGTCGACGAAGAAATCGTCCTGCGCCACCACCTCGACGAAGCCGCCGAGTCCCGAGAGGGGGCCGCCGACCTGCTCGTAGCCGAGGCGGGCGAGGAGCTGGTGGGCGGGCACGCCCGGGATGAGCTTGCCGGCCCGGTCGAACCGCGCGGTGAAGCTTCCCCCGCTCAGCTGCTCGACGTAGCGGGTGTAGAACTGATCGTCGAAGGTGTAGGCGAGGGTGGCGCGCCAGCCCGGGCTGAAGGCCCAGTCCGCCGCGACCTCGATGCCGCGGTGCTCGGAGGCCGGGGCGTTGAAGGTGTAGGCCAGAAGCCCGGCGCCGGGCGATTGCGAGACCAGTTCGTTGCGGAAGAACTCATAGAAGCCGGTGAGGCTGAAGCGCAGGCCCTCCCACGGGGTCCAGTCGGCGCCGAGATCGAAGCCGAGGTTCTGCTGGGTCTGCAGCTGGGTGTTGTTGCCCGGCACTCCGGCCGGCGTCACGAACAGGCTGCCGGCGGCCGGGGCGGTGTAGCCCGTGGCGGCCCGGCCGCGGAACGCCCATTCGGCGCTCGGCCGGTAGACCAGGGCGAGCTCCGGCGCGACGTTGAGGAAGCTGCGGTCGGCCAGGGCCGGACTCGTGGTCCGCCCGGCCGCCGAGTAGGCGTAGGCGAGGTTGCGCCCGGTGATCCAGGTGTTCTCGGCGCTGATCCCGACCACGCCGGTCCAGGTGTCCGACAGGGCGACCTCCGTCCGCGCCCGGCCGCCGAGGTTCGACTGGACGGCGAACTGATCGCCGATGAGGGCGCCGAGCGTCGGCCCCGCGAACGGTGTCAGGTTGAAGGTGGTGGCGTGGGAATCGAGGGCGCTGAAGGAGAGCGCCGCGTAGCTCACCGCCGGCAGACCGAACAGCTCCGAGCGGTGGGTGATGTCGCTCATCGCGTTGTAGGACGGCACGCTGCCGCGCCCGGAGCTCGTGAAGAACGCTTGGTTGATGTTGCGTTCGTCGAAGCCGACCTGGGTCCGCCACGTGGTCTGGGCGTCGATGTCGTGCTCCCAGCGCGCGGCCACGATGGTGCGCCGGTCCTTGCGCTCCAGCCCGACCTCCGTCGCCGTCACGGGGGAGGTGGCGCCGAAGGCGCCGTTGCGGAAGAAGCTGTAGGTGGTGCAGCCCGAAGCCGCAGTGGCGGACGAGGCGCAGCCGCGCTGGTACGGGTTGATCCGGTACTGGTTCAGGGAGGCGCGCGCGGCGATGTCGGCGTGGAGCTCGTTGTTGATCACCTTCAGGGTGAAGCGGTTGTCGGGCGTCGGGGTGTAGCTCGCCAGCAGGTTGACGGTCTGCGTGTCGTAGGACGAATGGTCCTGGTAGCCGTTGGCGCGGACGTCGCTGGCGAACAGGCTGATCTCCACCGGGCCGCTGACGCCGCCGACGGTGAAGTAGTGGCTGAGATATCCGAAGCTGCCGGCATCGACGCCGACCTCGTAGCCCAAGATCTTCCCGTCCGAGATCTCCCGTCCCGTGCGGGTGCGGAACGCCAGCGCTCCGCCCGTGGCGTAATTGCCGAACAGCGCCGATTGCGGACCCCGGAACACGTCGATGCGGGAATAGGCGCGCGGGTCGACGAGATCGAACCGCGAGAAACCGTCCGGCTGGGTCAGCACGAAACCGTCCTCGAGGACGACCATGTTGCGGGTGACCCCGGTGGAGCGGGCGTTGTTGCCGCGTACGGAGATGATCACGTCGCGGGCGCCGTTGCCCTGGCGCACGGTGACGCCGGGGCTGTCGAGCAGCACCGAGCCGATGTTCGTCGCCGGTCGGTTGGCGATGGTGCTGTCCCGCCCGACGGCGGTGACGATCTGGCCGACGGGATTCTCGATGACGCTCGCGGCCGAACCCGGCAGGGCGGCGACGCCGAATCCGGTGCGTCCGGTCGGCCGCCCGGTGCCGTCGCCGACGACGGAGACCTCGTCGAGGGTGACGCTGGGCGCGACCTGCGCCTGCGCGGCGGCGGGAACGGATGCGGCGGGCAGGCAGGCGGCGGGCAGGCCCGCGGCGGGGAGGAGGAGGGCGGCGAGGCGCCGTCGTGCGGGAGAGAACAGCAACATGGGAAAACGCGTCCGATCGGTCGAAGGGGGAGGGGCGACGGGATCAGGACGGGAGGGGCGGGGCCCGGGGCTGGCCGGCGGGCCGGGGCCGGCGGAGGGAGGGGATCGGGGGCGGTGTCGCCCAGGCGACCGCGTGCCACCGGGCGGTGCGGGCCACCCGTGGGCCGGTCGGGACGAGGGGCGCGAGGGCGATGCCGGTGCAGAACGGGCAGGCCGCACAGGGGCCCGGCATCCCGTCCTCCGCCGCGACGGCGGCTTCGATGCCATGGCCGCAGATGATCGCGTGGGCCAGGGGATCGGGCGGGGGCAGGCGCAGGGCCGCCCCCGGCGCCAGGGCCTGCAGCCAGAGGGCCAGAACGAGAAGGACGGTTCCGAGGCGGTCCCGGAGGGCGCGGGAAGACACGGGCGACGCGCCCGGTAAGCGTCGGCTTCAGGCCGCGATCCGCCCGGCGAGGGCACGGCCGCCGCAATCGAGGAGGATCATCGCCAGGATCGCCGCGCCCGTGAGCGGGAACAGGGCGCCGAGGCCGAGAACCAGGAGCGTGACCCCGGCGACGACGCGGGGCGCACGCGGCCAGGGCGGGATGCCGAGACTCCCCGAGGGTCGGCGCTTCCACCACATCACCCCGGCGGTGACGCTCAGGAGGAGGCCGGCGAGGCAGACAGCGAGCATGAGGAGCTGGTTGAGCCGGCCGAAGGTCTCGCCCTTGTGCAGGCCGATGCCCCACTGGATCGCCCGGCCGACGATGCCGATCTCGGAAAAGCGCACGTCGACGAGGGCCTGGCCGGTGTACTGGTCGAGGGAGATCATGCGCTGGCGGGTGACGTCGCGCGGGTAGGCGGCGGCGGCGTAGACGCCGGTCTCGCCCACCGGCAGGGCGAGTTCGTAGCCCGCCGGCATGCCGCGCTCCACGAGGATCGCCGCCGCCCGGTCGAGGCCGATGGACTGGCCGGGGGCCGGCCGCGACAGGGGCACGGGCGCGTCCTCAAGGGCCCAGCCGGCGGTGGTGAGGGCGTCGCCCATGGGGACCGTCGACACCGGCACCCGCGCCCAGAGGGCGCTCGGCTGGCCGAGGCCGGCGGCGTTGGACAGCGCCCGCAGCTGCTGGCCCCAGACGATGGACCAGGGCAGGCCGGTGAGCGCCAGGAACAGCAGGCCGCCTCCGGCCACAAAGCCCGTCACCGCGTGGAGATCGCGCCACCACACCCGGCGGCGCGGCGTACCCCGGACGCCGACGACCCCGCCGGACTGGCCGCGCGGCCACCACAGGTAGGTGCCGGTGATCACGAGCACGACCAGGAAGCCCGCCACCACCTCGACGATCCCGTTGGCCACCGGCCCGAAATACGACAGGCTGTGCAGGCGCCGGATCACCGCCATCACGTCGCCATCCGCCGCGACGTGGCCGACGATGTCGCCGTTGCGCGGGTCGAGGGAGACCAGGGTCCTGGCCCCGTCCTTCACCAGGGTGACCACCGCCGGGGATGTCGGGCCGGCCGGGTCGAGGTAGGTGAGGGGGGTGGCGTCCGGCACCGCCTGGCTCGCCACGTAGACGAGGCGGTCCGGGCCCAGCGACACTCCGTCCGAGGCCGGGACGACGAAGCGCCGGGTGAACAGGGCGACGTTGATCTCGTCCTTGAACAGGTAGAGCGCCCCCGTGGTCGAGAGCAGGATCAGGAACGGCAGGCAGATCAGCCCGGCATAGAAGTGCCAGCGCCACACGGCGCGGTAGACCGCCTCGCGGGAGAGGCGAATGGGCGCGGCGAACGGCGCGGCGGCGGCGGTGAGGGAGGAGGGCATGGTCGTCCTTGACGGTCGCGAGCGCTCGGGGCCGCGCCTCGCGGGCACGGCCGATCCATCGAACCCGTCCGGTCTGGCGGACGGTCGGTCGGGGATCGGGGCGCCGGCCGCACCGAAGCTCGGCGGCGGACGAAGGGCGCCCTCAGGCGACGGGCGGTGCCCGCGGTTGTGCGTCTCGTTCGGGGGGCGCCCGGGGCTGCGCGGCCGCGTGCGGGCGCCACGCCACGGCGACGCGGCGCCGGCTTGGCCAGACGACGCCGGTGGGCACGAGTGACGGCAGGTCGAGGCTCGCCACGGCCTGGGCCGCCGTACAGCAGGACACGTGCACGTGGACGGGAGCGGGCGCGTCCGGCCCGGCCTCGCCCGCCTCGTGCAGGCACAGGGCGGGGTCCACCCCGGGGGGCGACAGGGGCACGGCGGTCCCCAGGATGGCCTGCAGGCACAGGGCGTAGAGCGCGATCACGGCGATGATCGCGCGGCGGCTCGCTCCCCTGGGCCGATCTGCCTGCATGGAAGCGGGTAAAGGCGAGGCCCGCCGCCCCGTCAATGCCTGTCCGGGGAGCGGAGGCCGGGCGCGACGTTTTTCATCGGGGCTGTGGCCCGCACGCGTCGGGTCGGGCGGGACCAAACCGGCCCAGCGGCGTTGGGGCCAGGATGACTCAGACGATGACCCAGACCCCGAACCTTCCCGCACCCCTGACCGATGGCGAACCGCGCCTCGGCTTCTGCTGCAAGTTCATCCTCGAAGCCCCGCCGGAGAGCTTCAAGACCCTGAAGGCCGCCCGCGAGGCGGCCCTGGAGATGAACCTCAGCCACGTCACCATGGCCAACCTCACGCGCCTCGCGCCTGCGGACCGCCGAGCGAAGCTGGAGGATCTGGCCCGCCACAACCTCGGCGCCCTGGAGCGGCAGATCGCCTGGGTCGCCGCGCGTCCGCCCCTCGAGCGGCTGCTGCGCATGGCGAGCAACGTGCTCCCCGGCTACACGCACCCGGTGGCGAGCGACATCTACGCCGAGCCGGGCCTGCGCGCCCTGATCGAGCCGGGGCTCGCCCGCATCGGCGATCTCGCCCGGGCAGCCGGCGTGCGCCTCAGCTTCCATCCCGGTCAGTTCTGCGTCATCGCCTCGCGCAACCCGTCCGCGCAGGCGAACGGCATCGCCGAGTTCGAGTATCACGCCGAGGTGATGGCGCTGATGGGGTACGGCTCCGGGTGGCACCCGCATGGGGCGCACATCAACATCCATGTCGGCGCCCGCGACCCCGGCGTCGAGGGGTTCCGTGCCAGTCTGCCCCTGCTCTCGCAAACGGCGCGCGACCTCATCACCGTCGAAAACGACGAGAATGCCTTCGGCCTCGACACGGTGCTGCAACTCGCCGACGTCGTGCCGGTGGTGCTCGACCTCCATCACCACTGGGTCGAGAGTGGCGGCGCCTACATCGAGCCCGAGGATCCGCGCATCGCGCGGGTGCGCGATTCGTGGCGCGGCGTGCGCCCCATCGCGCATATCAGCGTCTCGCGGGAGAATCTCCTGGCGGGCACCGACCCCGAGGCCGCACCCGATTTCGTCGCGCTCTCGGCTGCGGGTCATTCCCGCCGCGACCTCGCGGCCCATTCGGACATGATGTGGAACCGCGCCGTCAACGCCCTCGTCGGCCGGCACCTCGCCTGGGCGGATTTCGAGATCGAGGCGAAATCGAAGAATCTCGCCTCCGGTCAGATCGCCGCGCAGGTCGCCCCCGGCCTCGCTTCCGCGACGAAGGCGGCGGCCTGAGCCCCATCGAGTGAGTTCCGTGGAGCAGGAGCTGCGCGAGCCCCCGGTCCTGCCGGGCGAGGTGACGCGGGACGAGGTCCGCATCGGCTGGCTGCGCCAGCAGATCGGTCGCCTGCGCAAGCGTATGCCCTTGCGCCGGCGCCTCGTCGGCGGGGCCGCGCACGGGCTGATGTCGGCGTCCGCCGCCCTCATCGCCTACATGCCGACCCAGGCGCTGAACCTCCGCGAGGGATTCTGGAGCGCCATCACGGCCATCGCGGTGGTGCAGACGGAGTTCCGCGCCACCCGCACCATGGCCCGCGACCAGTTCCTGGGCGCAGCCACGGGCGGCCTCATCGGTCTTGGCGTGCTCAGTACCGTGGGTCAGGACCTCGTCGCCTACGCGGTCGCCGTCATCCTCTCGCTCACCGCGTGCTGGCTCCTCAACGTCGCGAGCGCCGGGCGCCTCGCCGGCATCACCGCCACCATCATCCTGCTCGTGCCCCATGTCGGCACCGCCCAGCAGATGTTCGGCTCACGCCTCCTCGAGGTCGGTTGGGGCGTTACCGTCGCCATCGCGGTGGGCTGGGTGGCGACACGGATGATGCGCCATCCCGAGGATGGGGCCTGACCGCAAAGGATTGGTTTACCATTCCGGCACAGGATCGCGCCGTGCCGGCTCCCGATGCTGCCGGCGGCCGGCGGCTGCTCCTTCGAGCGCCCAGGCCTCACGGAGAGCGCTCACCATGATGTCCCGCGCGGAACGCACGCCTCTCACCGATTGGTGGTGGACCGTCGATCGCGGCCTGCTGGCGGGCCTCGGCGCCCTCATGGTGGCCGGCCTCGTCTTCCTCATGGGCGGCGGTCCGCCGGTGGCCGAGAAGATCGGCCTGCCGACCTTCCACTTCCTCAACCGGCAGGCGCTCTATCTCGCGCCGACCCTGCTGATCATCGTGGCCGTGTCGTTCCTGTCCCTGCGCCACATCCGGCGCGTGGCCCTGGCGACGTGGCTCATGGGCGTGGTCCTGTGCGTGCTCGCCGGCAAGTTCGGGCCGGAGATCAAGGGCGCGCATCGCTGGATCCAGTTCGGCCCCTTCGGCCTGCAGCCGTCGGAATTCGTCAAGCCCGCCTTCGTGGTGGTGGCCGCCTGGGCCTTCTCGGAGGGCGCTCAGCGCCGCGACATGCCGGGCGGCCTGCTGGCGATCCTGCTCCTGCCCATCACCATCGTGCCCCTCGTGCTCCAGCCGGATTTCGGCCAGACCATGCTCATCACCATCGTGTGGTGCGCGCTGTTCTTCGTGGCCGGCCTGCACTGGTTCTGGGTCGCGGGCCTCGGCATCGCCGGACTGCTCGGCGTCGGCGTCGCCTACCGCTTCCTGTACCACGTGCGCGAGCGCATCGACCGGTTCATGAACACCGAGTCCGGCGACAACTTCCAGGGCTTCTGGGCGCACGAATCGTTCAACGCCGGCGGCTGGCTCGGCGTCGGGCCGGGCGAGGGCCTGGCCAAGCGCCACCTGCCCGACGCGCACACCGACTTCCTGTTCTCGGTGATCGGCGAGGAGTTCGGCGTCCTCGTCTGCCTCGGCCTCGTGTCGCTGTTCGCCTACCTGGTCATGCGCGGCCTGAAACTCGCCCGGCGCACGGACGACACCTTTTCTCGCCTGGCGATCACGGGTCTGGTCACCCTGTTCGGGCTCCAGGCCTGCATCAACATGGCGGTGAACGTCCAGCTGATGCCCGCCAAGGGCATGACCCTGCCGTTCGTCTCCTACGGCGGCTCGTCGATGCTGTCCCTGGCCCTCGGAATGGGCTTCCTCGTCGCCTTGACCCGCAAGCGCCCGCGCACCACCACCCTGAGCCAGAAGCCGCCGGGGACCGCCCCGGCGACCGTCGCCGGAGTGATGCGTTGACCGTCGCCACCGCTACCATCCTCCTGTGTGCCGGCGGCACGGGCGGGCACCTGTTTCCGGCCGAGAGCCTCGCCCACGTCCTGCGCGCGCGCGGGATGCGGGTGGTGCTCGCCACCGACGCGCGGGTCGATTCCATCGCTACGGGGTTTCCGGCCTCCGAGATCGTCACCATCGCGTCGGCCACGCCTTCGGGCCGGTCCCCGGTGAAGCGCGGCCTCGCCCTCCTCACCCTGGGGCGCGGCTTCGGCGTCGCCGCGCGGCAGATCAAGCGCCTCGATCCCGCCGCCATCGTGGGCTTCGGCGGCTACCCCACGGTGCCGCCCATGCTCGCCGGGCAGATCCTGCGGGTGCCGACAGTTCTGCACGAGCAGAACGCCGTCATGGGCCGGGCCAACGCCTTCCTGGCCCGCGGCGCGCGGGCCATCGCCACGGGCTTCCGGGAGGTCCGCGGCGTGCCCCTCAAGGCGCTGGCGCCCCGCACCCACACGGGCAATCCCCTGCGCCCGGCGGTGATCGCGGCCGCGGCCACGCCCTATCCCTCCGTCGGGCCAGGCGACCCCCTCCACCTCCTCGTCTTCGGCGGCAGCCAGGGCGCGCGGGTGATGGGCGAGGTGGTGCCCAAAGCCATCGCGATCCTGCCGGCGGACCTGCGTGCCCGCCTCCACCTCGTCCAGCAGGTGCGGGCCGAGGATCTCACGGCGGTGCAGAACCTCTATCTCGGCCTCGGCCTCGGCGGTTTCGAGGCGGCGCCCTTCTTCAAGGACCTGCCGGCCCGCATGGCCGCCGCCCACCTCGTCGTCGGGCGGTCCGGCGCCTCCACGGTCTCGGAACTCGCCGCCATCGGCCGGCCGTCGATCCTGGTGCCGCTCCCCGGGGCGCTGGATCAGGATCAGGCCGCCAACGCCGCGACCCTGGCCTCCATCGGCGCGGCCCTGGCGATTCCCCAGAGCCAGTTCACGCCCGATCGCCTCGCGGCCGAACTCGTGGACCGCTTCACGGAGGGCGGGAAATTGACCGCGGCGGCGGCAGCGGCCAAAAGCGCGGGCATCCACGACGCCGCCGAACGCCTCGCCGACATCGTCGTCGCCACGGCCGCCCGCACCTGATCTTCCCCTCCATGGGCGCCGCCTCGGGTGCGCCCGGCCTGGACTGGTTCATCCCATGAAGCTGCCCGACAAGCTCGGCCCCATCCACTTCATCGGCATCGGCGGCATCGGCATGTCCGGCATCGCCGAGGTGATGATGAACCTCGGCTACACCGTCCAGGGCTCCGACGCCTCGGACAACGCCAACGTCCGACGTTTGGCCGAGAAAGGCATCCGCACCTTCGTCGGCCACAGCGCCTCGAACGTGGAGGACGCCGCCCTCGTGGTCGTCTCCACGGCGATCCAGCGCGACAACCCCGAACTCGTCGCCGCCCGCGAGCGCCGCCTGCCGGTGGTGCGCCGGGCCGAGATGCTGGCCGAGCTCATGCGCTTCAAGTCGTGCGTCGCCATCGCGGGCACCCACGGCAAGACCACCACGACGTCCCTGGTCGCGACCCTGCTCGACGCCGGCAACATGGACCCCACGGTCATCAACGGCGGCATCATCAACGCCTACGGCACCAACGCCCGCATGGGCGAGGGCGAGTGGATGGTGGTGGAGGCCGACGAATCCGACGGCACCTTCCTCAAGCTGCCGGCCGATGTCGCCATCGTCACCAACATCGACCCCGAGCACCTCGACCATTTCGGCTCGTTCGACGCGGTCAAGGACGCGTTCCGGCGCTTCATCGACAACATCCCGTTCTACGGCTTCGCCGTGATGTGCATCGACCACCCGGTGGTGCAGGACCTCGTCGGGCACATCGAGGACCGCCGTATCATCACCTACGGCGAGAACCCGCAGGCCGATGTGCGCCTCATCGACATCGACCTGCGTGGCGGCCAGAGCAAGTTTCGGGTGATGATCCGCGACCGGCGGCCGGGCTTCCGCATCGAGATGGAGGACCTCGTCCTGCCGATGCCGGGCAAGCACAACGCCCTCAACGCCACGGCGGCGCTCGCCGTCGCGCACGAGCTCGGCGTCGAGCCGGAGGCGATCCGCAAGGCGCTCGCCGGCTTCGGCGGGGTCAAGCGCCGCTTCACCAAGACCGGCGAGTGGAACGGCGCCCTGATCTTCGACGATTACGGACACCATCCCGTGGAGATCAAGGCGGTGCTCAAGGCCGCCCGCGCCTCCACGGACGGCAACGTGGTGGCCATCGTCCAGCCCCACCGCTACACCCGGCTGGCCTCCCTGTTCGACGATTTCTGCACCTGCTTCAACGACGCCGACACGGTGATCGTCGCCCCCGTCTACGCCGCCGGGGAACCCTCCATCGAAGGCATGGACCGCGACGGCCTCGTCGCGGGCCTCAAATCGCGCGGCCACCGCGATGCCATCGCCCTGGACCGCTCCGAGGATCTCGCCGGCATCGTCGCCGGGCGGGCGAAGGCGGGCGACTACGTCGTGTGCCTGGGCGCGGGCAACATCACCCAATGGGCCTACGCCCTGCCGGGCGAGCTGGCGGCGCTCGGGGGGGTGGCGGGGTGACAGACGCTCACGCGGCCTTGGCGTCCGGCAGAAGATCGTCCGGATCGACGCCGAGCACTGCGGCGAGAGATCGGTAGTCCGTGGTGTCGCCCGCGTATGCGCCTTGCTCCATCGCCGCGAGATCAGGCTCCGTGATGCCGGCCCGTTCGGCCAGCGCCGCCGCAGCCATGCCGCGGCGCTCGCGCCAGAAAACGAGGGGCGTCGGCGCCGCGCGCAGGGCATCGAGGTCGGCCTCGCGTAACAGCTCGTCGGCGCCTGTATCGAGCCGCGTCCGCGAAGCGGCGAGGTTGCGTGTATCCGACGCGTCCTCGGCCAGGGCGACGAGGCGTTCGAACTCGGCTTCGGGAAGAATGACGATCGCTTCGCCGGCCGGCGTTCTCGTGCGGACGGTGGTCATGTCGCTGGTCCTAATCGTAGATCGACCCACGCGGTCCGACATCATGCACAATGACCCGATCGGGCTCGCTCGTGAAAATCACCCGCCAATCGCCGACGCGGCGGCGACAGCCGTCCTGACCTTTCAGGGCCTTGATGTTGTTGACCAGGGCGTCCGGATCTTCGGCGAGTTGGCGCAGTTTGGCGCGGATCAGGGCCTCCGTCGTCGCCGGCATCCGGCTCAGGGCACAGGCCGCCGGGCGGGTGAAAACGATCGCCCTGTCCATGCCCCCACCCGCCCATCGGCTCTGCAATTTCTAATTGATTATGCCGAAAGGCACCAGCACCCATGACCGCCTTCCCCGATCTCACCCCCGCCTTCCCCGATCTCACCCCCGCCATCCGCGCGGCCGCGCCCGCCCTGCGCGGGCGCCTCATCGCCAACCAGCCCCTGTCCGACCTGACCTGGTTCCGGGTCGGCGGGCCGGCGCAGGTGCTGTTCACCCCGGCCGATGCGGAGGATCTCGCCGCCCTGCTGGCCGGCCTCGACCCGGAGATCCCCGTCACGGTGATCGGCCTCGGCTCGAACCTCATCGTGCGCGACGGCGGCGTGCCGGGCGTGGTGGTGCGCCTCGGCGGCAAGGCCTTCGGGTCGGTCGCGATCGACGGCGATCACCTGCGCGTCGGTACCGCCGTGCCCGACATGCGCCTCGCCAAGGCGGCGGCGGAAGCCGGCCTCGACGGGCTCGCGTTTTTCCGCGGCATCCCCGGCTCCATCGGCGGGGCGCTCCGCATGAATGCCGGGGCCCATGGCGGCGAGACCACGGACGTGCTGATCGTTGCCGAGGGCGTCGACCGGAAGGGCGACCGGCGGACGTTCGGCCACGCCGAGATGGGGTTCGCCTACCGCCACAGCGGGGCCCCCGACGACGTGATCTTCACCCATGCCGTGTTCCGGGGCCGTCCGGGTGATCGCGAAAGCATCGAGGCCGAGATGGATCGGGTCACGGCGGCGCGCGAGGCCGCCCAGCCCATCCGCGAGCGCACCGGCGGCTCGACCTTCAAGAACCCGCCCGGCGGCAAGGCCTGGCAGCTCGTCGACGCCGCCGGCTGCCGGGGCCTGCGGGTCGGCGGTGCCGAGGTCTCGCCCATGCACTGCAACTTCCTGATCAACCGCGATGGCGCCACGGCGGCCGACATCGAGGGCCTCGGCGAGGAGGTGCGCCGGCGCGTGCGCGAGACCAGCGGCGTCGACCTACATTGGGAGATCAAGCGCATCGGCCTCGACGCCTCTGCTGTAAGTCGGTAAGTCGTAAGGACGCTTCTGGAGTACAGCCATGGCCCACGCCGTTCGAACCGCCTATTCCAAGGTTTCCGTGAAAAGCCAGACGGTCCTGCCCGCCGAGGTTCGCGCCAAGCTCGGGATCGCGCCCGGAGACCGCCTTCGCTATGTGCTGACGGCCGATGGGATCCGGATCGAGAAGGCGCAGCCGGAGGTTGAGGACCCGTTCGTGACCTTCACGGAATGGGCGAGCCCCATCGACGACGAAGACTATGCCAACCTCTGACCGTCAGGCGCTCGTCGCCGGCACCGTCATTGTCGTGCCTTTTCCATACTCCGATCGTCTCGCGGAAAAGCGCCGCCCGGCCGTCGTTATCTCCGGTCCCGCCGTGGCCGAGGCCGGCTTCGTTTGGATCGCCATGATCACCAGCGCACGCCATGCGAACAGGGCGGGAGACCTTCCGATTTCGGACCTCGAAGCTGCCGGTCTCGAAACCGCTTCGATGGTGCGCCCGTCCAAGATTGCCTGCATCGAGCCGTCGCGCATCCTGCGCCGGATCGGCGCCTTGCCGGTCCATGCCGCCGAGGCGGTCTTTGACGCCGTCCGCAGTCGGATTGGTCCCGTCTGATCCCTTGTCCTGTCCGCATCCGCCTTCCGGAGCCTCCCATGTCCCAGCACGTCGCCGTCCTCATGGGCGGGTGGTCCTCCGAGCGCCCGGTCTCGCTCAATTCCGGCAACGCCTGCGCCGAGGCCCTGGAGGGCCGCGGCTACCGGGTGACCCGCGTCGATGTCGGACCGGACATCGCCACGGTGCTCACCCACCTCAAGCCCGACGTCGCCTTCAACGCCCTGCACGGGCCGGCGGGCGAGGACGGCACGATCCAGGGCCTGCTGGAGCTGCTGCGCATTCCCTACACCCACTCGGGCGTGCTCGCCTCGGCGCTCGCCATGCACAAGGAACGTGCCAAAACGATCATGCGGGCGGCCGGTGTGAGCGTTCCCGAGGGCCGCGTCGTTAACCGTCATGCAGCCGCGAAGTCACACCTGCTGACGCCGCCCTACGTGCTCAAGCCGGTGGCCGAGGGCTCGTCCATGGGCGTCGTCATCGTGCGCGACGCGAGCGCCCCGCCGCCCCGGGACGTCGGCCGGGCGGATTGGGGCTACGGCGATGATATCCTTATCGAAACCTACGTCGCCGGACGCGAGCTGACCTGCGCGGTGATGGGCGACAAGGCCCTCGGGGTGATCGAGATCAAGACCGCCTCGGGGGACTGGTACGACTACGATGCGAAGTACGCCGAAGGGGGGTCGATCCACGTCCTCCCGGCAGAAATTAAACCAAATCTTTACCAGCGTGTCCAAGAGTTGTCGTTAACGGCGCATCAAGCACTCGGGTGCCGGGGCATCAGCCGTGCGGACCTCCGCTTCGACGACACACCGGGTGGAACCGGTGCCCTCGTCGTCCTGGAGGTCAACACGCAACCCGGCATGACGAAGACGAGCCTTGTGCCGGAGATCGCAGCCCACGCTGGTCATAGTTTCGGTGAGCTCGTCCAATGGATGGTGGAGGACGCAACGTTGGGCCGCTGAGCGGGTCGGGTCATTCCGGCGGCGCAGGCTTCGCCCCGGCCCGCGCCCTGCGCGACGCCGTGACCGCACGCCTGCGGCGCCTGGGTCCGGGCCGCCGCTCGCGCCTCGCTCTGCCCATCGAGCGGCGCATCCCGCGCCACCTCGGCACCCTGGCCATGTCCGTGTCCTTCGCCGCCCTGGCGCTGACGGGCTTCGTCGCCAGCGGCCGCTACGAGCGCTTCGTCCTCGAGAACGGCCGCCCCTTCGACATTCTCGCGCGCCTGGCCGGCTTCGGCGTCGAGCGCGTCACCATCGCGGGGATCGCTCGCCTCTATGAGCGCGAAGTGCTCCAGGCCGCCGGCATCGACGGCCACTCGTCGGTGGTGTTCCTCGACGTCAACGAGGTCCGCGACCGGCTGATGCAGGTGCCCCTCATCGCCAGCGCCTCCGTGCGCAAGGTGTACCCGAACGAGATCGTCATCACCCAGGTCGAGCGCGAGCCCGCCGCCCTGTGGCAGCGCAACGGAATCATCTCGGTCATCGCCGCCGACGGCAAGGTGATCGACGAGATGCGGGACGACCGCTACGCCGCGCTCCCCCTCGTGGTGGGGGAGGGCGCCAACGAGCGCCTCAAGGATTACCTCGCCCTCATCGAGGCCGCCGGCACCCTCGCCGAGCGGGTTAAGGCCGGAACCTACGTCTCCGGCCGGCGCTGGACGCTCAAGCTCGACGGCGTCGACATCCGCCTGCCCGAGACCGGGGCGGCGGACGCGCTCGCCCGCCTCGTTCGCCTCGAGCGCGACGCCCGCATCCTCGAGAAGGACATCATCGCGGTGGACCTGCGCATGCCCGACCGGGTGGTGGTGCGGCTCACCGAGGAAGCCGCCGCCGCCCGCGCGGAATCCCAGAAGAAGCCCAAGGCCAAGGGAGCCGCCACGTGACCCGCGACATGAGCCGCACGATCCGTCCGGCGCATCCCGCGTCCACGCCGACTGTCCCCGCGTTCCCGGCCCGGTAGCACCATGCACCACCAGCACGGCCTCACCCCGCGGCTCAAGCCGCTCTCCGCCCGGCGGAGCACCACCCTCTCGGTGCTCGACATCGGGACGAGCAAGATCGTCTGCCTCATCGCCGAGCTTCAGCCGGCCGAGGCGCTCTCGACCCTGCGCGGTCGCACCCACTTCGCCCGCATCATCGGCATCGGCCACCAGCGCTCGCAGGGGCTGAAGGGCGGCGCCATCGTCGATCTCGAAGCCGCCGAGGGCGCCATCCGCCAGGCGGTCCACGCCGCCGAGCGCATGGCCAAGGTCGAGGTGCAGTCCGTCATCGTCAACATGTCGGGCGGCCGCATCGGCTCCCAGCATTTCGAGGCCCGCATCAACACCCGCACGGGCACCGTCACGGGGACGGACGTGGAGCGCGTGCTGGAGACGGCCTCCGCCCACGGCGTCAGCCCCGGCCGGGCCGTGCTCCACGCCCTGCCCACGGGCTACGCCATCGACGGCCAGGGCGCGGTCATCGACCCGTCGGGCATGATGGGCGACGCGCTGGGCGTCGATCTCCACGTGGTCACCGGCGAGGCCGCCGCCGCCCGCAACCTCATGCTGGCGGTGGAGCATTGCCACCTCGGCGTCGAGGCGGTCATCGCCACCCCCTACGCCGCGGGCCTGTCGGCGCTCGTCGACGACGAGGCCGAGATGGGCGTCTGCGTCGTCGACATGGGCGGCGGCACCACCAGCGTCGGCGTGTTCTCCGGCGGCCACCTCGTCCATGTCGACGCCATCGCGGTCGGCGGCCACCACGTCACCATGGACATCGCCCGCGGCCTCTCCACCCGGGTCGCGGCCGCCGAGCGCCTGAAGACCCTCTACGGCTCGGCGCTTCCCACGGCGTCGGACGACCGCGACATGATCGCGATCCACGGGGTCGGCGAGGACGAGGGCGACGCCCCCACCCACGTGCCGCGCTCGCAGCTCGTGCGGATCATCCGCCCGCGCGTCGAGGAGGTCCTCGAACTCGTGCGGGACCGCCTGCGCAACGCAGGCTTCTCGGCCCAGGCCGGGCGCCGGGTGGTGCTCACGGGCGGGGCGAGCCAGCTCGTCGGCCTGCCGGAAGTCGCCCGCCGGGTGATGGAGGGGCAGGTCCGCATCGGCCGGCCGCTCGGCATCCGCGGCCTCCCCGAGGCCGCCAAGGGACCCGCCTTCTCGGCGGCGGTGGGGCTCCTGGTCTACCCGCAGGTGGCCCACGCGGAGCACTTCGAACCCCGTGGGCACGGCGCCTTCGCGGGCACCGGAACGGACGGCTACTTCTCGCGCGTCGGACGCTGGCTCCGCGAGAGTTTCTAGAGGAACGACCGCCGTCGCGCCCCAAACCCCCGGCATCGGGGGTGGGCGCGAACGGCCAGACGAGAATCGGCGCCTCCCTCCATCGAGGCGTCAAATGAAACGTGAAAGGCACGAGAGGCTCGACACCCATGGCCATCAGTCTGCAGGCACCTGACATCCGGGAACTGAAGCCCCGCATCACCGTCTTCGGCGTCGGTGGAGCCGGCGGCAACGCCGTCAACAACATGATCGAATCCGGCCTGCTCGGCTGCGAGTTCGTCGTCGCCAACACGGATGCCCAGGCCCTCACCTCCTCCAAGGCCGAGCGCGTGATCCAGATGGGTCTCGGCGTGACGCAGGGGCTCGGCGCCGGCTCGCACCCGGAGGTCGGCTCGGCCGCCGCCGACGAGGTCATCGACGAGATCCGCGACCAGCTGTCCGGCGCCCACATGTGCTTCATCACCGCCGGCATGGGCGGCGGCACCGGCACCGGTGCGGCCCCCGTCATCGCCCGCGCGGCCCGCGACATGGGCATCCTCACCGTCGGCGTCGTCACCAAGCCCTTCCAGTTCGAGGGCGTGCGCCGGATGCGCACGGCGGAGGCCGGCATCCAGGAGCTCCAGGCCGCCGTCGACACGCTCATCGTGATCCCGAACCAGAACCTGTTCCGGGTCGCCAACGAGAAGACCACCTTCGCCGACGCCTTCGCCATGGCCGACCAGGTGCTCTACTCGGGCGTCGCCTGCATCACCGACCTCATGGTCAAGGAAGGCCTCATCAACCTCGACTTCGCCGACGTCCGCGCGATCATGCGCGGCATGGGCAAGGCCATGATGGGCACCGGCGAGGCCTCCGGTGAGAACCGCGCCAACCGGGCGGCGGAAGCGGCCATCGCCAACCCGCTCCTCGACGACGTGTCGATGAAGGGCGCCCGCGGCCTGCTGATCTCCATCACGGGCGGCAACGACCTCACCCTCTACGAGCTCGACGAGGCCGCCACCCGCATCCGCGAGGAGGTCGACTCGGACGCCAACATCATCCTCGGCGCCACCTTCGACGAGAGCCTCGACGGCATCATCCGCGTCTCCGTGGTCGCCACCGGCATCGAGCCGGCCCTGATCACGGCCCATTCGCAGAACAACCCCGAGATCCAGCAGACCGAGCAGCGGATCGCCGAGGTGGCCGAGCGGCTTCGGGCGGAAGCGAGGGCCCGGGCGGCGCAGCCCGCCACCACCTTTCGCGCCCCCGGACAAGACCAGCCCCTGACCGCTCCCGCGGCCGCCCCGGTCGTCGCCCCCGTCGCTCCGGCGCCGGTCCAGGCTCCGCGCCCCGCCCTGCCGGAGGCCATGGCCCCCGTCGAGCCGGTACGGATGGAGATGGCCCCCGTCATCCGCGACGAGGTCGTGCTGACCCAGACCCAGCCCCGCGCCGCCATGGCGTACGAGCCGGCCCCTCTGCCGCTGCCGGAGCCGGCTCCCCTCCAGGCCGCCGGCCCGTTCGTGCCGCCGCGCCCGGCCGTTGCCGTCGCCCGCGCGCCGCGCATGCCGCAGATCCAGGACCTGCCGATGCCGGCCCAGGCCCAGCTCCGCGCCAGCCGCGGCGAAGAGCCGGCGGAGCCCGCCGCCGATACCAAGCGGATGACGCTCCTGCGCCGCCTCGCCACCGTCGGCTTCGGCGGACGCCGCGAGGAGGCCGAGGCCGCCCCCGTGCCGGTGCCGGTGCGCGCTCCGGCCAGCCCGGTGCCGCAGGCCCCCGCCGATTACGCCAAGCGGGCGCCCGCGCCCGTCGCCCAGGGCTACCGCCCGGCCCAGGGCAACCTCGACCCGCAGGGCCGGGTACAGGCCCCGCAGGCCCGGATGATGGACGACGATCAGCTCGAGATCCCGGCCTTCCTCCGTCGCCAGGCCAACTGAACGCCCCGGACGGGGCCCATCTCCGTCCGGCCTGATGTGTTTTTGCAACGCACCCGGGGTCTTGCGACCTCGGGTGACGTGTGTGGTCAAGCGATTGATTGCGCAGAGGTTTTTCGATCGCTCTCCAAACGCTGCATTGTAACACAGCGTAAGAATCCGTGATTTGGTCCCGGTTTGGGGCGGGGCTATACGAATTTTGGAACGAAAAGCGCGGCGGTTTCGCCGCCCGCGCTCGCGGGGCTTCAAGCAGCGGACGGATCACGGGAACGACTTGCCTCCCTCGAAGGAGGCCTGCGTTCGATCACGGCCGAGGGCTATGGAATGCGAACGAACCATCAAACGACACTCAAGGCACCGGCCACCCTCAGGGGGATCGGCGTGCATTCCGGGAACCCGGCGGAGATCACCCTCCACCCCGTGCCGGCGAACCACGGAATCGCGTTCCTCCGCACCGGCATGCCCACCGGCAACGATCGCCTCATCAAAGCCCACCACGCCTGCGTGTCCGCCACCGAACTCTGCACCGTCATCGGCGATGTCCAGACGGGCGCCGTGGCCACCATCGAGCACCTGATGTCCGCCCTCTACGGGCTCGGGCTCGACAACGTCCTCGTCGAGATCGACGGCCCCGAGATGCCGATCCTCGACGGCAGCGCCCGTCCCTTCGTGCAGGCCATCGACGCCGTCGGCCTCACCACCTGCGGCGCCGCCCGGCGCTGGATCAAGGTGCTGCGCCCCGTCCGCATCGAGGTGGACCGCGCCTTCGCCGAGCTCCGCCCCATCGACCGCGGCTTCCGCCTCGACGTGGAGATCGATTTCGAGAACCCGGTGATCGGCCGCAGCCGCAAGGCCATGGACCTCACCCCCTCCGCCTATCGCCGCGAGATCGCGGGCGCGCGCACCTTCGGGATGATGCGCGACGTCGAACGCTACTGGAAGGCCGGGTTTGCCCTGGGCGCCTCCCTCGAGAACACCGTCGCGGTGGGCGAGACGGCGGTCGTGAACCCCGAGGGCCTGCGCTACGCCGACGAGTTCGTCCGCCACAAGTTCCTCGACGCCGTCGGAGACCTCGCGCTTGCCGGCCTGCCGCTCCAGGGCGCCTACCGCTCCTATTGCGGCGGCCACCGCATGAACGTCGGCGTGCTGACCGCCCTGTTCTCCGACCGGGCCAACTACGCCATCGTCGAAGCCGCCAGCCCGCGCCGCGAGACCAGCCTCGCCGAATTCGGCAACAGCCTCGGCCTCGCCGCCTTCGCGGGCGAACTCTGACAGCGGGACCTGTAGCGGGCCTGCAACATCCGGTCCGCAAATCGGTGGGCTCAGGGCACAGGCCGGGCCGGCCGCCGTTTTCACGCCCAAATCGCGCGCCACGGTGAATCGTCCGTGAAACGGGGCAAGGTCCGCTGGGCAACGCAGCCGGACCGTGGCATCACGCCGTCAGCCACGCGACCGACACCTGTGATGGCTTGACGACGCGCGTCCCGAGCGGGCCGCCTGTTGGGGGAAGTACCTGAATGCGCCTCACTCATCCGAACCGCGGTGCGATGGCGGCCGTGCTTCTCACGCTCTGCGGCGTGGGCCTCGGCGGCTGCGACGCCCTCGATTCGATCAACCCCTTCGCCGAGAAGTACAAGCCGGAAGTCGTGCCGGATGTTCCCGCCGACAAGCTCTACAGCGACGGCCTGGCGCGGATGGAGGACAAGGACTACGAGGGCGCCTCGAAGAAATTCGGCGAGCTCGACAAGGCCTACAGCTATTCCGACTGGTCGCGCCGCGCGCTGCTGATGACGGCCTACTCGAACTACGAGGGCCAGAAGTACGACGACGCTATCTCGGCCTCGAAGCGCTACCTCCAGCGCCACCCGGCGAGCAAGGACGCGGCCTACGCCCAGTACCTGATGGCGATGTCGCACTACAAGCAGATCCCCGACGTGACCCGCGATCAGGATCGCTCGGAGAAGGCGCTCGCCGGACTGCAGGAGCTCGTCCAGAAGTATCCGACCTCGGAATACGCGACCGACGCCAAGGCCAAGATCCAGATCACCCGCGACCAGCTCGCCGGCAAGGAGATGGAGGTCGGCCGCTTCTACCTCGAGCGTCGCAACTTCCCCGCCGCCATCAACCGCTTCCGCGATGTGGTGAGCAAGTACCAGACGACCCGCCACGCGGAGGAAGCGCTGGAGCGCCTCGTCGAGGCCTATATGGCGCTCGGCATCACCGCCGAGGCGCAGACAGCCGCCGCCGTGCTGGGCCACAACTTCCCCGACAGCCCCTGGTACAAGGACGCCTTCGCGCTCCTGCAGAACGGCGGCCTGGAGCCGCGCGAGGAAAAGTCCTCGTGGCTGAGCAAAGTCTATCGCGGCGTCGTCGGCCGGACCGCCGAAGCGCAGTGATCCGGCCTGGCGGCCCCACCCGGGGCCGTCGTTCTGCGGAGCGCGTGCGTCCCCGCCGCCGGAGGCGGGTGATTTCGTCCCGCCCCGAATCCCGCTAAGAGATCCTCACACATGGCTCCCGCAC
Source organism: Methylobacterium sp. Leaf112 (assembly GCF_001423295.1). Taxonomy (GTDB): domain Bacteria; phylum Pseudomonadota; class Alphaproteobacteria; order Rhizobiales; family Beijerinckiaceae; genus Methylobacterium. The sequence goes on from NZ_LMNG01000001.1 coordinate 103,324, forward strand.
CCGTCGCTGCGGGGGAGAATGCCTCCAGGGCGTTTCGTGAGGCACCCAGACGTGGCCACCGTTTTCAACAGGGCCGAATCCGCGGCATGCTGAGCCAGCTCGCGATCCGCGACATCGTCCTCATCGACAAGCTCGACCTGAACTTTCGCGAGGGCCTCAGCGTCCTGACCGGCGAGACGGGGGCGGGCAAGTCGATCTTGCTCGACGCCTTCGCCCTGGCGCTCGGCGGGCGCGGCGACGGCCGGCTCGTGCGCCACGGCGAGGCGCAGGGCGCCGTGACCGCCGTGTTCGACATCGGCCTCGACCACCCCGCCCGGGCGCTGGCCGCGCAGGCCGACCTCGACACCGAGGGCGATCTCATCCTGCGCCGCATCCAGATGGCCGACGGCCGCACCCGGGCCTTCGTCAACGACCAGCCCGTGGGCGTGCAGGTCCTGCGCGCCATCGGCCTCGCCCTCGTGGAGATTCACGGCCAGCACGACGATCGCGCGCTCGCCGATCCGGGGACGCATCGCGCCATCCTCGACGCCTTCGGTGGCCTCCAGGCGCCCCTCGGTCAGGTGAGCGACGCCGCCAAGCGCGTGCGCGCCGCCCGCGCCAGCCTCGCCGAGCACCGGGCCCGGGTGGAGGCCGCGCGCAAGGAGGTCGACTTCCTGCGCCACGCCGTGGACGAGCTGGAGACCCTCGATCCGAAGGCCGGGGAGGAGACGGCCCTGGCCGAGCGCCGCACGGTGATGCAGCAGGGCGAGAAGGTCGCCCGTGAACTCAACGAGGCCATCGAGGCGTCGGGTGGTCCGGGCGTCGCCCACCTCTCCTCCGCCCTGCGCAAGCTCGAGCGTCGGGCCGGACAGTTGCCCGCCCTGGTCGAGCCCTGCGTCGCCGCCCTCGATGCCGCCCTGACGGCCCTCGACGAGGCCCATACGGTTCTGGACGCCGCCTTGCGCGAGGCCGAGTTCGACCCGCGCGAGTTGGAGCGGGTCGAGGAGCGGCTGTTCGCGCTCCGCGCCGCATCGCGAAAGTACGACGTGCCCGTGGACGATCTCGCGGCGCTGCGCGAGCGCTACGCGTCGGACGTCGCTGCCATCGATGCCGGCGAGGAGGCCCTCGGCGGCCTGGAAAAGACCCTGGCGGGGGCCGAGGCCGCCTACGCCAAGGCGGCGACGAAGCTCACCGAAGGGCGCCGCAGGGCGGCCAAGGCCCTCGACGCGGCGGTGAAGGGCGAGTTGCCGCCGCTCAAGCTCGAACGCGCCCGCTTCATCACCGAGATCAGCACCGACCCGGACTCGCGGGATGCCGCGGGCTACGACCGCGTCGAGTTCTGGGCGCAGACCAATCCCGGTACCCGGCCCGGGCCGATGATGAAGGTCGCGTCCGGCGGCGAGCTGTCGCGCTTCATGCTCGCCCTCAAGGTCGTGCTCGCCGACAAGGGCTCGGCGCCGACCCTGATCTTCGACGAGATCGACACCGGCGTCGGCGGGGCCGTGGCCGACGCCATCGGCGCCCGCCTGGGGCGCCTCGCCACCCGGGTTCAGGTGGTGGCCGTCACCCACGCGCCTCAGGTGGCCGCCCGGGCCGAGACCCATTTCCTCATCGCCAAGGACCCGGTGAAGGGCAGCGACCGCGTCGCCACCCGGGTCGCGTCCCTGGCCGCCCCGGCCCGGCGCGAGGAGATCGCCCGGATGCTCGCCGGCGCCACCGTGACCGACGAGGCCCGCGCCGCGGCCGCCCGCCTGCTTCAATCGGCGGATGCGTGATGCACCTGGGACACGGACAGCGTTAAGATTTTGTTTACCATGATCGCGGACTCTCACGTGGTGACGGGCACGCGCCTGATTCGGCGTCGGCGTTGAACATCGCTCGAGACGAGGGACTGCGACGTGGACCAGAGAATCACCGGAATGGGCATGGACCACGAACACGACGGGGACGCGCATCCCACGCTGACCGACGAGACGCGCTACCGCCTCGGCAACGCCCTGCGCTCCCTCTACGAGGAGACCTGCGACACGCTGCCGATCCCCGACAGCCAGATCGACCTCCTGCTGCGACTGCGCCACAAGGAGCGCGACCGCCGCCGGATGGACTGAACGCCCCCGGACTGCGCGGGCCTACCAGCGCCGCGCGCCCGGCTGTCGCCGATATTCCGCCGCCCGGATCAGGGTGAGCACCCGATCGAGGTCGAGCAGGGCTTCGCGCTCCTCGGTGCCGGCCTGCGCGATCGCCTCCGCATTCGTACCGAATTGCTGCTGCTGCTGAACGAGGACGAGCCTGCGCTCGAGGGCCTCGCGCTGCACGTGGAGGTCGAGGAACGCGCCCTCGCCCGGATCGCCCACCGGATCGCCGCCCGACGGCGCCTCTTCGCGGTCCGCTTCGTTCATCGCCATCGTTTCCCCCGAGCCGCATCGTGCCACCACACGGCGCCAAGACACGGTGCTGAGCGCAGGTGTTGCCAACGCACGAAGTCCAAGGACCGTGCCATTCGGCCGCGCCACCGCGGGGAATGGGCGGGCGCTGTCATCCGTATGTCACGTCGTGGTCATAGAGCCGCACCATCGGGCGGCTAACGGGTCGTGGCGGATCGAGGGCGCGCGGATCGCGCGGGCCCTTCGGTCCCCCCTCCCGCTCGACAGACACGGAGAGCCTCGTGAAACCCTTCGCCTACGCGCTTGCCCTCGGGCTCGCGACCGCCCAGCTCGCCACCTCCGCCCTGGCTGCCGACATCACGGGTGCTGGCGCAACCTTCCCGTTCCCGGTCTATTCCAAGTGGGCCGAGGCCTACCGCAAGGAAAGCGGCATGGGCCTGAACTACCAGTCCATCGGCTCGGGCGGCGGCATCAAGCAGATCCAGGCCAAGACCGTCGATTTCGGCGCCACCGACGCGCCCCTGAAGGGACCGGCCCTCGAGAAGGACGGCCTCGTCCAGTTCCCCACCGTGATGGGCGGCGTCGTCCCCGTGGTGAACATCCCGGGCATCGAGCCGGGCAAGCTCAAGCTCACCGGCGAGATCGTCGCCGACATCTATGCCGGCAAGATCGCCAAGTGGTCGGATGCCCGCATCGCCAAGCTCAACGAAGGCGTGAAGCTCCCCGACGCCAACATCACCCCGGTCTACCGCTCGGATGCGTCCGGCACGACCAACATCTTCACCACCTACCTCTCCCAGGTCTCCGAGCCCTGGAAGAAGGAGTTCGGTGCCGCCACCACGGTGAGCTGGCCCGTGGGCCAGGGCGGCAAGGGCAACGAGGGCGTCACCGCCACCGTCAAGCAGGTCCCCAACGCCATCGGCTACGTCGAGTCCGCCTACGCCAAGCAGAACAAGCTCAGCCACACCCTGCTCCAGAACAAGGCCGGCAAGTTCCCGCAGCCCGACGACAAGGCGTTCCAGGCCGCAGCCGCCAGCGCCGACTGGAAGTCCGCCCCCGGTTTCGGCATCTCGCTGACCGACCAGGCCGGCGAGGACGCCTGGCCGATCACCGCCGCGACCTTCATCCTCGTCTACCGCGAGCCGGCCGACGCGGCCAAGACCGCGGACGTGCTCAAGTTCTTCGACTGGGCCTACAAGAACGGCGACAAGCTCGCCGTCGACCTCGACTACGTGCCGCTGCCCGACAACGTCGTCGGCCTGATCCACGAGGCCTGGAAGACCATCAAGACCAAGGATGGCAAGCCCGTCTACAACGACTGAGCCCTCCTCCACGGAGGATAGGTGATCCATCGACGGGCCCGGTGCATGCGCCGGGCCCGTCCCATGGGCGAAAGTGGGCCCGGCGACGGTGGGCTCGCGTCGGGGCACGCCGCGCTGTAGACGCCGCAGAGAGAAGAGACGATTTCGGATGGGCGCCTTGACTGAACAGATCTCCCTGACGCGGACCGCCGCTCCGGCCCGGCGCAAGCCCGGCGGCCTCGGCGACACCCTGTTTCGGACCGCCTCCTACGCCTCGGCGATCCTCGTCCTCCTCGTTCTCTTCGGCATCCTCGCCTCCATCGCGTATGGCGGCTGGCCGGCCTTCGCCGAGTTCGGCCCCGGCTTCATCACCTCGAGCGCCTGGAACATCGGCCAGGAGCAATACGGTGCCTTCGTCGCCATCGTGGGCACCCTGGCCTCGGCGATCCTCGCTCTCCTCATCGGCGTGCCGCTGTCCCTCGGCATCGCCATCTACCTGACGCAGCTCTGCCCCGGCTGGGCGCGCAAGCCCGTGGCGATGACCATCGAGCTCCTCGCCTCGGTGCCGAGCATCATCTACGGCATGTGGGGCCTGTTCATCTTCGCGCCCCTGTTCGCCCGCTTCGTGCAGATGCCGGTGTCGAACCTCGTGGAGGGGATGCCCATCGTCGGCACCCTGTTCTACGCCCGCGTGCCCTCGGGCGTCGGCATCCTCACCGCCGGCATCATCCTCGCCATCATGATCGTGCCGTTCGTGGCCTCGATCACCCGCGACATGCTCGACCAGATCCCGACGGTGCTGCGCGAGAGCGCCTACGGCATCGGCTGCACCACCTGGGAGGTGGTGCGCCACGTCCTCGTGCCCCAGGCCTCGGTCTCGATCATCGGCGCGATCATGCTCGGCCTCGGCCGCGCCCTCGGCGAGACCATGGCGGTGACCTTCGTCATCGGCAACGCCAACCGCCTCTCGGCCTCGGTGTTCGATCCGGGCTCCACCATCGCGTCCCGCATCGCCAACGAGTTCAACGAGGCCGACGGCCTGCAGCTGAACTCCCTGATGGCGCTCGGCTGCATCCTGTTCGTCATCACCTTCCTCGTCCTGATCGTCGCCCGCCTGCTCGTCCGGCGCGTGAAGGTCGCTTGAGTCCGGCCGGAGACACCACCATGGACGCGCTCAACACCGTCACCGCCGCGCCGCCCCTCCAGGCGAGCCGGGTCCGCTCGGGACGCCGGGTCGCCGACAAGCTGCTCATCGGCGCCAGCACGGTCGCGACCCTCATCGGCATCCTCGTGCTCGGCTCGATCCTGGCCATGCTGATCATCGAGGGCGTGAAGGGGTTCTCGCCGCTCCTCTTCACCGAGCCGACGCCCGGGCCCGGCTCCGAGGGCGGCGGCATCGCCAACGCGATCCTCGGCAGTCTGGTGATGACCTTCCTGGGCATCCTGGTCGCGACGCCGGTGGGCGTCATGGCCGGCACCTTCCTCGCGGAGTACGGCCGCAACTCGAAGCTCGCCGACCTCATCCGCTTCCTCAACGACATCCTGCTCTCGGCACCCTCCATCCTCATCGGCCTGTTCGTCTACACCCTGATGGTGCGGCCCATGGGGAGCTACTCGGGCTGGGCCGGCGCCGTGGCGCTCGCCATCATCGCCACCCCGGTCATCGTCCGCACCACCGAGGACATGCTGCGCCTCGTGCCCTCGACCCTGCGCGAGGCCGGCGCGGCGCTCGGGGCCCCGCCCTCCAAGGTGATCACCGCCATCACGTGGCGCGGGGCCTCCGCCGGCATCGTCACCGGCATCATCCTGGCGCTCGCCCGCATCGCCGGCGAGACCGCGCCGCTCCTGTTCACGGCGCTCAACAACAACAGCTGGTTCTCACCCAACCTCATGGGCGGCGTGCCGAACCTGCCGGTGATGATCTACCAGTTCGCCCTCTCGCCCTACGGCAACTGGCAGCAACTCGCCTGGGCCGGCGCCCTCCTGATCACCGTCACGATCCTCGCCCTCTCGATCGTGGCCCGCTTCGTCATCAAGAGCGAGCGCGCGCGCTGATCCGCGCCCCGTTCGCCCCGCCCCCGTTCGACCTGAAGGACCCGCAACCGATGAACGCCGCCAACGGGATCACCTCCGCGCAGCTCACCGGCCGCCACAAGGCGGACGAGAGTTCCCCCGTCCGCATCGCCGTGAAGGATCTGAACTTCTACTACGGCACCTTCCACGGCCTGAAATCCGTGAACCTCAACTTCCACGACCGGCAGGTCACCGCACTCATCGGTCCGTCGGGCTGCGGGAAATCGACCCTGCTGCGCACCTTCAACCGCATCTACAGCCTCTACCCCGACCAGCGCGCCGAAGGGGAGATCCTGCTCGACGGCCAGAACGTCCTCGACGCCAGGGTCGACCTGAACGAGCTGCGCTCGCGCATCGGCATGGTGTTCCAGAAGCCGACGCCGTTCCCGATGTCGATCTACGACAACGTCGCCTTCGGCCTGCGCCTCTACGAGAAGCTGCCGAAAGCCGACCTCGACGTGCGCGTGGAGGAGTCCCTGCGCAAGGCTGCCCTGTGGGACGAGGTGAAGGACAAGCTCAAGCAGTCCGGCATGGGCCTCTCGGGCGGCCAGCAGCAGCGCCTGTGCATCGCCCGCACGGTGGCGCAGCGCCCCGAGGTGATCCTGTTCGACGAGCCGACCTCGGCCCTCGACCCGATCTCGACGGGCCGCATCGAAGAGCTCATCGAGCAGCTGCGGTCCGAATTCACCATCGTCATCGTCACGCACAACATGCAGCAGGCGGCGCGCATCTCGCAGTTCACGGCGTTCATGTATCTCGGCGAACTCGTCGAGTTCGGTCCGACCACGCGGATCTTCATGAACCCCGAGAAGCGCCAGACCCAGGACTACATCACCGGCCGCTTCGGCTGATTTCTTGGGAGAGGGGGCGGCCCCTCCGCCGCAGCCCGCCCCACCCCGCCCTGTGGCAGGTTTCCCCGAACGAGACCTGACCGAGGAGTGCGACATGCCCGACCACATCGTCAGTTCCTACGACACCGACCTCGAAGACCTGCGCCGGTCCATCTCCGAGATGGGCGGCATCGCCGAGAAGATGATGACGGAGGCGAGCGACGCCCTCGTGCGCCGCGACGTGCCCCTGGCCCAGGCGGTCATCGCCGCCGATCACCGCCTCGACACCCTGCAGCGCGAGATCGAGGAGCGCTCGATCCTGCTCATCGCCCGGCGCCAGCCCATGGCCATCGACCTGCGCGAGACCGTGTCGGCGATCCGGGTCTCGAACGACCTCGAGCGCATCGGCGATCTCGCCAAGAACGTCGCCAAGCGCGTGGTGGCGATCGCGGACCAGATCCAGCCGCAAAAGATCGTCATCGGCGTCCAGCACATGAGCGACCTGGTGCAGGAGCAGCTCAAGGACGTCCTCGACGCCTATGCCAGCCGCGACACCAAGGCGGCCCTCGACGTGTGGGAGCGCGACGACGCCATCGACGCCCTGTACAACTCGCTGTTTCGCGAGCTCCTGACCTACATGATGGAGGATCCGCGCAACATCTCGTTCTGTACGCACCTGCTGTTCGTCGCCAAGAACATCGAGCGTATCGGCGACCACACCACCAACATCGCCGAGACGATTCACTACCTCGTCACCGGCGCCAACAGCCTGGCGGAGAGCGATCGTCCCAAGAACGACGCCTCGAACTACGCCACGGTGGACATGCCGCCCCTCGGCCTGACCACGGGGGCCTGAGGGGAGCCCTCGTCGAGGGCGCGAAAGACCAAGGGTTCGAGCCCTGCCCGCCCCGCCATGGGTCGGGCAGGGTTCCGGGCCGCATGAGCGGGCGGTTGTGATGAGTACGCGGATCCTCATCGTCGAGGACGAGGAGGCCCTGACCCTCCTGTTGCGCTATAATCTCGAGGCCGAAGGGTTCGAGGTCGATTCCGCCGCGCGCGGCGACGAGGCCGACCTGCGGATGCAGGAGCAGGTGCCCGACCTCGTGCTGCTCGACTGGATGCTGCCCGGCCTGTCGGGGATCGAGCTGTGCCGCCGGATCCGGGCGCGCCGGGAGACCGAGCGCCTGCCGGTGATCATGCTGACGGCCCGGGGCGAGGAGGGCGACCGCATCCGTGGCCTCGGCACCGGGGCCGACGACTATATCGTCAAGCCGTTCTCCGTGCCGGAACTGCTCGCCCGCGTGCGCGCGCTCCTGCGCCGGGCCAAGCCGGCCCACGTGGCCAACCTGCTGGTGGCCGGCGACATCGAGCTCGACCGTCTCAGCCACCGCATCCGCCGCGAGGGCCGCGAGATCCATCTCGGTCCGACGGAGTTCAAGCTCCTCGAATTCCTCATGCGCAGTCCCGGGCGCGTGTTCTCGCGCGAGCAGCTGCTCGACGGCGTCTGGGGGCACGACGTCTACATCGACGAGCGTACCGTGGACGTGCACGTCGGGCGTTTGCGCAAGGCCCTGAACCGGCCCCGGCAGAGCGACCCGATCCGCACGGTCCGGGGCTCGGGCTACTCGTTCGACGAGATGTTCGCCGGCACCGAGTGACGCGCCGGCCGCAAGCGCGGAGCGTGACCCGCTCGGATTCCCGGCGGCACGACGATCGCGATCGCCTCAGCGAAATCCGCCGACCCTGCGGTCGCGCTTGCGCTCGGCCGCCGGCTGGTAGGCGATCTGGGCGTGGTGGGTGCAGTAGGGCAGGCCGGTGATGGCGCGGTCGCCGCAATAGTGGAAATCGGGCGACGTCGGGTCCCCGAGGGGCCAGCGACACATGGATTCGCGCAGATCCATGATCGTGACCCTGCGCGAGGCCGCCAAGCCCACGGCCTCGATCCGGGCCACGGGCACCGGCGCGGCGCGCGTATCCGCGGGAGCGGGCTGCATCGCGACGACGGATCCGGCCTCGACCGCCGCGGTTCCGGACGGTTCGCTGTCCCGGCCCACGGTCCCGAGCATGGGGGCATCGATGCCGAGCCCTTGGATTTCGGTGTCCCGATGCCCGGTCTCGTGGTCCGCGGATTCCGGTTGTCCGGGCTCCTGGCCCGCGCCCTCGCGGGCCGGCTTCTTGCGGGGGAGGGTGTCGGGCCCTTTCGCCACGCGGCCGGACAGGCCGAGACGATGGACCTTGCCGATGACGGCGTTGCGGGTCACGCCACCGAGTTGCGTGGCGACCTGGCTCGCGCTCAGGCCGTCCTGCCACAGGCGACGCAGGAGATCGACGCGCTCGTCCGACCAGCTCGGAACCGTTTCGGTCATCGCCCCCTCCGACATCGTGCACCGATCACCGCATGTATCACGGGCGCGAAGGACCGGCGGCGGAGCTCCGCAGCGTAAGGTCCCGGGACCGGACAGGTGACGTTCGCCTCGGGCTCTCTTCGGCGACGGTCGAACCGTACAGGAGCGCCCGAGTCCGAGGCAAGAGCGGCCTTGACCGCGTCCGGGCGGGCGACGGGGTTTTCACCGTCAAAGCCAAGTTGGCAAACCCAGGTTTGCAAGGACGAGTTCGCAAAGCCGTGCCCGGCTCTCTCCGCCGCGAGGGACTCGCATTGCCGGTGGGTGACGGGCGGCCTATCTGACGGGCAGTCCATGCGTGCCGAACGGTGCGCCGGTCCGACCCCGCCAACCCCCCGGCAGGAGACTTCATGCGTCTGTCCCGCGCCACGGCCTGCCTCATCCTGTCCGCCAGCGGGGCGTCGGCCGCCGAGCCCGTGCCCCTCGCCAGCCACCGCGCGGTCTACGACCTGTCGCTCGCCCAGAGCGGCGGCACCCGGGCGGTGGAGAGCGCGCGCGGGCGCATCGTCATCGATTTCTCGGGCGACGCCTGCAAGGGCTACACGATGCAGACCCGGCAGGTGACGGTGCTGGAAAGCGGCGAGACCGGCAGCCGCACCTCGGACCTGCGCAACACCACCTTCGAGAGCGCCGACGGGCGCAGCTACCGCTTCAAGGTCAGCACTTTGCTCAACGGCACGCCCGGCCAATCCGTGGACGGCACCGCCGAGACGGTGGCCGATGCCCTCAAGGTTCGCCTGAAGGAGCCCAAGCGCGACGGGTTCCAGGCGAGCGGAGAGGTGCTGTTCCCGACGGTCCACATGCGCCGCCTCATCGCGGCGGCGCGCGAGGGCCGGACGACCCTCTCGGTGAAGGTCTACGACGGCACCGACGACGGCCGGAAGGTCTACGACACCCTGGCGGTGATCGGGCGCCCGGCCACGACCGCTTCCGTCAAGGAAGGGGCGCCTCAGGAGGAAGCCGCGGGCGAGGGCGCCGCGAAGCCGAAAGCCGACCGCGACAAGCCCCTGCGCGAGGGGGAGATGGCGGGCATGACCCACTGGCCGGTGACCCTGAGCTACTTCACCGCCGGCGAAGGCGAGCGCACGCCGATCTACGTGCTGACCTTCGACCTCTACGAGAACGGCGTCAGCGGCAACCTGCGCCTCGATTACGGGGAATTCGCCGTGGCGGGCAATCTCAGCCGCCTCGACAAGCTCCCGGCCGCCACCGACTGCAAGTCCTAGAGCACTCTCCGCCGAAGTGGATGCCGGTTCGGCGCAAAAGAGCGCGGCAAAGCGAAGGCCTCGCGATGTGGCCCGACCCAACGCGGTCGGGCGCAGCGCGAGGGCATCGGCTCCCGGAGCGGCGTCGATCCGCCGGCAGGGCGGATGATGCGGAGGCGCCCCTCTCACCGCGACGGGAGTGGCCCGTCCACCGCTCCGATCGATCGGTCGGGCGGACCTGCCTCGAATGGGCGGACGCGGGGCTCCGTCAGACGTCGTCGCCCCGCGTCCCCTGATCCGAAAATCCGTCGTCGAACTCCATGGGCGAGAGTCGGCCCCAGGCCGCCGCGATCCGCTCGGGCGGCACCGCCAGGGCCTCCGCCGCGGCCATCAGGGTGGCTTCGTCGCCCATGACGTGGTCGAGGAGCCCGGCCAGGAATCCGGCATCCTGCGCGCTCGCCCGCAGGGTGTCGGGGGTCACGCCGGTGGCGTTGAGGAAGGGGTAGAGCCGCTCGTCGTCCGTGGCCATCCAGGCGAGGATCGCCAGGGCGAGGCGCTCGGCCGAATCACGGTCATTGGCGGATTTGCGTTTCGTCAACATGTATCCGTTACATCTCATTGCGCGGGCCATGCCTCGAAGAACAATGAGCCGCTCGAACGCCGGGAACAATGGGCCATGACAAAGACGGTGCTCATCGTCGAGGACAACGAGCTGAACATGAAGCTCTTCAACGACCTGTTGGAAGGGCACGGCTACGCAACGCTCAAGACCGCCAACGGGATCGAGGCCATCGAACTCGCCCGCGCCCACCGGCCCGATCTCATCCTGATGGACATCCAGCTTCCCGAGGTCTCCGGCCTCGAAGTCACGAAGTGGCTGAAGGAGGACGACGACCTCAAGTCGATCCCGGTCATCGCCATCACGGCCTTCGCCATGAAGGGCGACGAGGAGCGCATCCGCGAGGGGGGCTGCGAGGCCTACCTGTCGAAGCCGATCTCGGTCGCCAAGTTCCTCGCCACCGTCCGTCAATATCTCGGTGACGGCAAGTCGTCGTGACCCGGCATATCCGTCTGATCGGGCGTGTCCCCTTCGATCCGAACGCGTGAGGACAGATGTCGGCCCGGATCCTGATCGTCGATGATCTCTTCCCCAACGTGAAGCTCCTGGAGACCAAGCTCTCCCTGGAGTATTTCGACGTGCTGGCGGCCATGAACGGCCCGGATGCCTTGGCGATCTGCGCCAAGGGTCTGTGCGACCTCGTCCTCCTCGACGTGATGATGCCCGGCATGGACGGGTTCGAGGTGTGTCGCCGGCTCAAGAACGACCCCAACACCGCCCATCTGCCCGTGGTGATGGTCACCGCCCTCGACCAGCCCTCCGACCGCCTGCGCGGCCTCGATGCCGGCGCCGACGACTTCCTGACCAAGCCCATCGACGACATCGCCCTGTTCGCCCGCGTGCGCAGCCTCGTGCGGCTGAAGGCGGTGACGGACGAGCTGCGCAGCCGCGCCCTGGCCTCCCGGGATTTCGGCATGGGCGACCCCCTGGCGCTCGCCACCGCCGAGACCGGGCAGAACGCCACGATCCTGCTGGTGGAGGACCGCGCGAGTTCCGCCGACCGCCTCGCGACGGCGCTCGGCCAGCACCACAGCGTCACCGTCGAGGCCGATCCGCACAAGGCCCTGGTGCTGGCCACCGAGGGCGGTTTCGACCTCGCCCTCGTCAGCCTCGATCTCGCCGATTTCGATGGCCTGCGCCTGTGCAGCCAGCTACGGTCCCTCGACCGGACCCGGGCCATGCCGGTGGTGATGATCGCCGAGCCGCACGACAAGGCGCGCGTGGTGCGGGGCCTCGATTTCGGCGTGCACGACTACCTCATGCGCCCCGTCGACCGGAACGAGCTCGTGGCCCGCGTCCGCACGCAGGTGCGCCGCCGCCGCTTCTCCGACACCCTGCGGGGCGCCGTCCAGGCCTCCATGGAACTGGCGATCATGGACGGGCTCACGGGCCTGCACAACCGGCGCTACCTCGACAGTCATCTCGGTGCCCTGTTCGCCGAGGCAGCGCTGCGCGGCCGCCCGGTGGCGACGCTTATGCTCGACATCGACCGGTTCAAGACCATTAACGACACCTGGGGCCACGAGGCCGGCGACGAGGTGCTGCGCGCCTTCGCCGATCGCATCCGCACGCACACGCGGGGCATCGACATCGTCTCCCGCTACGGCGGCGAGGAGGTGGTGATCATCCTGCCCGACGCCGAGGCACCCGAGGCTCACGCCATCGCCGAGCGCATCCGCGAGCGGATCGAGGCCGTGCCGTTCTCGATCCAGCGCGACACCCGGGCCATCGGCGTCACCGTGTCCATCGGCGTGTCCTGGCGCCGGCCCGAGGACGTGGGACCGGCCGACATGCTCAAGCGCGCGGACCTCGCCCTCTACCGGGCCAAGAATGCCGGCCGCAACCGCGTCGAGGCGGCGGCGGCCTGAGCCTCAGCCCGTCTCGGCCCCGCCTTCCTGCAGCCACCCCTCGCGCAACCAGGTCACGGCGCCCCCGAGACCGGCGACCCACCAGGCCTGCCATGCGCCGTGCTCGACGAAGGCGACCGCCGCCGCCGCGCCGAGGAGGCCGAGCGCCGTCACCGCCTGGAAGCGGGGCATCGCCGCGATGGCGCGGAGCGTCAGGAACAGGAGGGCCGCCATCAGTCCGGCTCCGATGACCCCGAGTTCGGCCCAGACCTGCAGGAAACTGTTGTGCGGATGGCCCACCGCCAGCATCCGGTGCCATTCCGGCGCGATGCCGTCGGCCGCGGGCGTCCAGGCGAAGCGCCCGGCCGTGCCGTAGCCGGCCCCGCGCCACGGATCGGCGGCCACCGCCGCGCCGAAGCTCCGCGCGATGGCGACGCGCGCCCGCGAACTGCTCTGGACGAGGCGCTCATGGGCCGCCTCCGGCATCAGGCGATGGAGGAGATCGCCCTCCACGGGGCTGAGCGCCACCGCCAGCGCCAAAGCGACCCCGGCGAGGCCGAGGCCGGCACGCCGGGGCAGGCCCCACGCCGCCAGGGCCATGCCGGTGCCGGCGAGGAGCCCGAGGGCGGCGGCGCCGCTCACGGAGCGCAGGATCGCGACGGCGGACACGACCCCGATGAGACCGGCCGTCAGCCGGTGCCCCCTGCGCAGGAGCAGGGCGACGAAGGGGCCGGCGACCAGCAGGATCGTCAGGGCCGGGCGGTTGTAGATGAAGTAGGCCACCCGCGTGCCCAGCGCCTTGCGGAGAGCGAGGTCGGTCGCGAGGTCCGCCACGAGAACGAGCCCGGCGAGGCTCAGCATCCAGGCGGCGGCCATGGCCGTCCCGGGCGGCATCCTGCCCGGTGCGAGGCGGGCCAGCAGGTAGGCGGCCAGGAGGGTGGGCCCGAACTCGCCGGTCGTGCGCCAGGACAGGGCGGGAAACGGGCTCCAGGCGATGGAGACGAGGCACCAGCCGAGGAAGGCGAGGGCTGTGAGCCCCGCTCCCGTGCGCAAGGGGGCCGCGAGGGTGGTCCAGGCGGCGCGCCGATCCTCGATCAGGGTGGCGGCGAGAAAGAGGAGCGCGGCAAGCCCGATCACCGCCGGGCTCGAGCGGTTGGCCGCCACCATCGCCAGGGGGAGGGCGGCCAGGGCGAGGGCTCCGGTGCCGCGCAGGCGCTCGCCGAGGGACATGCGCGGGGACATGCGCGGGAAGAAGCCTGATCGCACCGCGGCGCCGAGGCGCCTTACTGAAGCTGGTGGCCGCGCTTCACCATCTCGGCCCGCACGCGCACCATGACGTATTCGGAGACCTCCTGGGTCCAGCCCTGCATGGCCTGGACGATGCCGTCGAGAACCTGGGGCTGGGTCTCGACGTAGCGCTTGCCGGCGGGCGACCGGAAGAAGGTGGCGATGTCGGAGAGTTCGGCCTCGGTGAGGCGGGTGGCGTAGATGCGCGCCGCAGTGTCGATCATCGCCTGCTTCTGCAACTCCATCTCGGGCTGGAGACCGACCAGCACCTCGTCGAGGTCCTTGCCGAGTTCGGGCCGCGTCACGGCGTTCTGCCGGATCTGCTCGCTGAAGGCCGGGATGATGGAATCGAACGAACGGGCGATGCCCGAACTCAGCATCACCTCGCGGGCCAGCGCCATGTGCGACGGGGCGAAGGCCGGGGCCTGGTTGTTCGCCGCCGGGGGCGCGGGCTTGGCCGGCGTGGCCTTCTGCGGGGCGGCCGGCTTCTGCGGCGCCTGGGCGTGGACCGCCGGGGCGATCAGGAGCGCGGCGCCCGCCAGTGCGGCGCGCAGGGCGTGGGAGCTGGAGGCCAGGGGGCGAAACATGGAGGAGGCTCCGGGAAGTCTTCGACGATGCGGGTCGGGCGAGGGATCGGGCGAGGGATCGGGGATGGGTCAGACGGCGCCGAGGCAGGTCACGTGCGCCGTGCCGTCCCGCGCCTCGGCCAGGATCGCCCCCGTGGCGAGGCCGAGGAACAGGCCGTGCTCGACCACGCCGGGCACCGCCCACAGGGCGGCCGAGAGGGCCTCGGGATCGGGGATGCGCTCGAGATGCGCGTCGAGGATGTGATGGCCGCCATCGGTGCGGAGCGGTGCCCCGTCCGCGCCCGTGCGCAGGACGATCGCGCCCGCGCAACCGGCGGCCGCGACGGCCGCCTCCACCGCGCGCCGCGTGGCGCCGAGGCCGAACGGGTTGACCTCGATGGGCAGCGGGAAGGCGCCGAGCGTCGCGACGCGCTTGGCCGCGTCGGCGATCACCACCATGCGCCGGCTCGCGAAGGCGACGATCTTCTCGCGCAGGAGGGCGGCGCCGCCGCCCTTGATCAGGCGCATGTGCCCGTCGATCTCGTCGGCCCCGTCGATGGTGAGATCGAGCTCCGGCAGCTCCTCGAGGGTGGCGAGCCGGATGCCGGCGGCCTCCGCCGCGACCCGCGTCGCCTCGGAGGTCGGCACGCCGACGACGTCGAGGCCGGCGCGGACGCGGACGCCGAGCAGCTCGATGAATGCGTTGGCGGTGCTGCCGGTGCCGATCCCCAAGCGCATCCCGTCCGTCACGAGGGCGACGGCCCGCTCGGCGGCGGCGCGCCGCAGGTCGGGCCCGCTCATGCCGAACGTCCGGGGGCCGGTCGTTCGGCGGCGACGGGACGGCTCGGGACGGCAGGGCGCATGGAACGGGCTCGGGGCTTCGGGCGTCGGCAGGCCCTAGCACGGCTGACCGCGCCGTCAAACGCGACGCGGCCGGGCGCGATCAAGGGCGCGCGGAACCGCCTTGGGGGGGCGTCACGCTCGGGCTCGCCCGGCCGGGGACGGGGCTCGCCGCTTCCTCCGGTCCGGTGGGATTGGCCTGCGCCGTGCAGACCACGGCCTCCTTCTGGAGCTGGACGTAGCAGATGCTCATCTCGCCCGTGCGATAATTGACCCGGAACACCCCCGCCTCGCGGGTGTGGCGGGAGGCGACGAGGCCGTATTCGGAAGGCACCTGGGCGCTCGCACCCTCGCCGGCGCCGTAGCACACGGTGAGGCCAACGCTGCCGACCGCGCCCTCGCGCAGGCCGTACTGGCACGAGGTGACTTCGCCCGTGACCTTGTCGACCCGGTAGACCCGGTTGAGGTCGATCTGCGGCGCGGGCACGAACTCGTAGGAGCTCGCCCAGGCCGTCGTCGTCAGGAGGGCCAGCAGCCCCACCGCGCGGAAAAGGTGTGAGGCCTGTTGGGTCAGACGCATGTGGGTCAGACGCATGGGTGTCCCGATGTCTCGGTTTTGAGGATCGCGCGAGCGATAGCGCTGCCTTGCGGCGCAACCGTGGCCCCGCGGCGGGCGTCTTGCCCATACCGCGCGGCCCCGATAGCGCTTGGCGCCGATCTCCAACGCCGAGCCCTCGCAGAAAGCCAGCCCATGTCCGCGCCGAGCCGATCCCCGTCCAGCCTGCCGCCCATCGCGGTGTTCGACCTCGACGGCACCTTGGCCGAGACGGCGGGCGACCTCGTCGGAACCCTCAACGCCATCCTGGCGCAGGAGGGCCTGAAGACCCTCGACCTCGCGCAGGCCCGCGACATGATCGGCGCCGGCGCCAAGGCGTTGATCCGGCGCGGGTTCGAGGCATCCGGCACGGACCTCGACGACGACCGCCTGGAAGCCCTGTTCGTGGCGTTCCTCGATCATTACGGCCGCCACCTGTGCGACCATTCCCACCTGTTCCCGGGCGTGACGGAGGCCCTCGACACCCTCGCGGCCCGGGGCTTCACCCTCGCCGTGTGCACCAACAAGGTCGAGGCCCACGCCCTGACGCTCCTCGAACTCCTCGGGGTGTCGGGGCGCTTCTCCGCCATCTGCGGCCGGGACACGTTCGCGCATTACAAGCCGGACCCGCGCCATATCACCCTCACCATCGAACGCGCGGGCGGGGACCCCGCCCGTGCCGTGATGGTGGGCGATTCGCGCGCGGACATCGACGCGGCCAAGGCCGCCGGTATCCCGGTGATCGCGGTGCCGTTCGGCTACACCGACCTGCCCGTCGAGGCCTTCGGCCCTGACCGGGTGATCGCGCATTTCGATGAGCTGGTGGCGGCCGTGGAGGCGCTTGTGCCGGCGGCGCGGGGATGATCCGAGCCCGAATGGCCCCAGGCAAACCTGTTCATCCCGAGGGGCCGCCTCGGGATGAGGACCCGAGATGGATCCGGCCCGGACAGCCGATCACGCACGGCATGGCGGCGAAATCCGGTGGATGGTGTGTGTTCGATGGAGGAAATGGTGGGCGGTACAGGGATCGAACCTGTGACCTTCCCCGTGTGAAGGGGACGCTCTACCGCTGAGCCAACCGCCCGCTGCCATTCTTGCCAGTTCGCGTGGTCGGCTCTCGCGAGCAGACCAAGGGTCGAAGCGAACGGCGTTCCGTGGGCGATGCCGCCGGAACCGAGGGCGTTCTAGGGCGCGGCCCCCCGGCCCGTCAAGGCGGGAATTTCGCCGGGTGAGGTTTTCACGGACGGGCCGCCACGGCGGCCTCGCGCCGGCTGCCGAGGCGCATCAGGACGATGACGGGCACGAGGCCGACGAGGACGATGAGGAGGGCCGCGACCGTGCCGTCCTCGTAGGTGCCGCGCGCGGCCTCGCCGTAGAGGTGAGTCGCCAGGGTCTCCACGTTGAGGGGGCGCAGGAGAAGGGTCGCGGGCAGTTCCTTCACGCAATCGACGAAGACGAGGAGTGCCCCGCTGAGCACCGCCGGCCAGGCCAGGGGCCACTGCACCCGGGCGAGGGTCGCGGCGGGTCCGCGCCCGAGCATCCGCCCGGCGTCGGGCAGGCTGCGCGGAATGCGGCCGAGCCCGGCCTCGCAGGTGCCGACGCTGACGGCGAGGAAGCGGATGAGGTAGGCGATCACCAGGGCGCCGCCGGTGCCGAGGCCGATGAGGGCGGGGGCGGCGCCGAACAGGCGCGTCAGCCCTTCCGACAGGATCGTGTCGGCCAGGGCCAGGGGGCCGAGCAGCCCGATGGCCAGGATGGCGCCCGGCAGGGCGTAGCCGAGGCCCGTCAGCCGGACCATGCCGCGCCCGAGGCGGCCGGGCAGCAGGCGGGGGGCGGCCGCGACGAGGAAACCGATGCCGGCGGCGAGCCCCGTGGCGAGGCTCGCGTACAGCACGGTGTTGCCGATTTCGGGCAGGATAGTTGCGGGCCAGCCGGTGCGGGCGACCCGCGCCACGGCCGCGTGGACGAGATAGCTCGCCGGAAGCAGGAAGCCGATGGCGACCGGCACGAGGCCGAGCGCGAGGGCCGCCCAGCCGCGCCAGCCGTGGAGGGGCCGGCGAGCGAGGTCGCGCGGGCGCTGGGCGGTGCCGGCGAACCCCCGTCCCCGCCGGGCCCAGCGCTCGATCGCCACGAGGCCCAGGACGGCGACCAGCATCACCAGGGCGATCTGGGCGGCGCCGGGCAGATCGGAGCGGTTCACCCAGGTGGCGTAGACCTGCACCGTCAGGGTGCGGACGCCGAGGAACTCGGCCGCACCGATGTCGTTCAGCGCCTCCATGAGGGCGAGGCTGGCGCCGAGCGCGATGGCCGGGCGCGCCAGCGGCAGGGCGACGCGCAGGAACACCGCGGCGGGGGGGCGCCCGAGCATCCGCCCGGCCTCGATGAGGTTGGCCGCCTGCATGAGGAACAGGGCCCGGGTCGGCAGATAGACGTAGGGGTAGAGCACGAAGCCCAGCAGCAGGATGCAGCCCGGCAGGGAGCGCAGTTCCGGCAGGACGAAGTCGCGGGGCCGGGCGTAGCCGAGCCATTCCCGCAGGGCCGTCTGCACCGGGCCGATCGGGTGCATGAGGTCGAGATAGGCGTAGGCGACGATGTAGGTCGGCACCGCCATGGGCAGGAGCAGGCCGGCTTCGAGCCAGCGCCGCCCGGGGAAGGCGTAGGCCGAGACGAGCCAGGCCGCGCCGGTGCCGAGCACCACCACGAGTACGCCGACGCCGGCGAGCAGCAGGCCGGTATCGACCAGGGCCCGGGGCAGCACGTGGGCGAGGAGGTGCGGCCACAGGGTGCCGTCGCCCCGGGCCGCCGCGAGGACGAGGGACGCGATGGGGCTGAGGACCAGGGCGGCCAGCGCCAGGGCGGCCGCGGCCCAGCCGAGGGTCCGGGGCCACGCCCGCGCCACCCGTCCGGTGGGGCTTGGCACCGCCAATGCCCCGACGTCGATCGCCGGCGCGGCCCCTTTCATGGCTGCTGGACCAAGGATTGCCCGATCAGTTGTCGAAGCCGACCTTGTCGAGGAGCAGGCTCGCCGCCTTGCGGTTGCGGGCGATCTCGGCGAGCGGCGTCGTGTCGATGGTCAGGGGTCCCAAAGCCGCGAGCAGGGGGTCGACGGGGGCGCCGGCCTTGACCGGGTACTCGTAGTTGCCCTGCGCGTAGAGCCCCTGCGCCTCGTCGGAGACGAGGTATTCGAGGAGCTTGACCGCCTCGTCGCGGTTCGGCGCGGACTTCGCCACCACGGCGCCCGATACGTTGACGTGGGTGCCGCCGCCGAGGAACGTCGGCATCAGCACGGCGATGCCGTCGCCCCAGGCCTTCTGCTCCGGGCCGCCTTTGCCCGAGCGCATCAGGCCGACGTAATAGGAGTTGGCGAGCCCGATCTTGCAGGTGTCGGCGAGGATGTCGCGGGCCACGTCGCGGTCGCCGCCGGCGGGCTTGCGGGCGAGGTTGGCCTTCACGCCCTTGAGCCAGGTCTCCGTCGCTTCGGCCCCGTGCCGGACGAGATAATGGGCGACGAGGGCCGTGTTGTAGGGGTGCTGGCCGGAGCGCAGGCACAGGCCGCCCTTCCAGCTCGGATCGGCGAGGGACTCGTAGGTGAGGCCCTTGGTGTCCTTCAGGTCCTTGGCCGCATAGGCCACGCGCGCCCGCATGGAGAGGGCGAACCAGCGCCCGTCCGCATCCCGCAGGGCCGGCGGGATCGCCGCCTCCAGGGCGGGCGAGCGCACGGGCTGCGCGAGGTCGCGGTCCACGAGTTCGATGAGGTTGCCGATGTCGACGGTCATCAGCACGTCGGCCTTACCGCGCGCGCCTTCGGCCGCCACGCGCTCGGCGAGGCCCTTCTCCACGAACACCGTGTTGACGGTGGTTCCCGTGCGGGCCGTGTAGGCGTCCAGCAACGGCTTGATCAGGCCGGGTTCGCGGGTGGTGTAGAGGTTGACCTCCGCCGCCCGCGCCGACCCGAGGGCCGCCCACGCGACGAGACCCGCCACAGCGAACCGCTTGACCGCACAGACCATGATCCCGTCCCTCTCCAGACTATTGCGGGACGAGGTTCAGACGGATCGCGACTCAAAAGGCAAGCACGATGTCTTTGATTTAAAACAGTTAAAAACTAGAGTTCTCCGGTCTCTGCAGGCGCTGTGCTGGAAAAACCCAAGCTCAGGGTTTTAATCCGGGCTCCCTGCAAAAAGAAAAGCCTGTCCCTCGTCGCAGGCCAGCCCCACGGCCTCGCCCGGCCGGCGCCCGTCGGTGCCGGATACCGGAAGGGCCAGCGGATCGGCAAAGCCCTCGGCCTCGACCGTGAGCCAGGCGGCGGCACCGAGGAAGCGCCGGGCCGCGATCCGGCCGGGCACGCCGGCTCCCGCCCGCCCGAGATGGATCGCCTCCGGGCGCCAGCAGGCGACGACGGGGCTGCCCTCGCACAGGTCCGGCGCCGGGCAGCGGCCGAAGGGCGTGGCCACGGAGCCGTCGCGGCAGGTGCCCGGAACCTCGACGAGGTCCCCGAAGAAGCGCGCGGCGAAGCGCGATGCCGGTCGGCGATAGAGGTCGTCCCCCGTGCCCACCTGGACGATGCGCCCGCCCCGCATCAGGGCGATGCGATCGGCGAACCCCAGGGCTTCTTCCGGATCGTGGGTCACCAGGATCGCCGTGGTGCCGGTCTCGCGCAGGAGGGCGAGGGTATCGGCGCGGACCCGGTCCCGGGTGCGCCGGTCGAGGTTCGAGAACGGTTCGTCGAGGAGCAGGATGCGCGGCCCGGGGGCCAGGGCGCGGGCCAGCGCCACCCGCTGGCTCTCGCCGCCCGACAGGGTGCCGGGATAGCTCGCCGCGCGGTGGGCGAGGCCAACCTGCTCCAGGCGCGCCGTCGCGATGGCGCGGGCCGCCTTGCCGGGCTGGGCGTGGAGGCCGAACCGCACGTTCTCGGCGGCCGTCAGGTGCGGGAACAGGGCGTAGTCCTGGAACATCAACCCGACGCCGCGGGCCTCGGCCGGCACGTCTCCCACATCGGTGCCGTCGAGGCGGATCGTGCCCCGCTCGGGCTGCTCCAGCCCGGCGATGGCGCGAAGCAGCGTGCTCTTGCCGCAACCGGAATCACCCAGCAGGGCGACGATCTCGCCGGGCCGCACGGCGAGATCGATGCCGTCGAGGGCGCGCACGGCCCCGAAGCGCAGGCCGACATCCCGGAGTTCGAGGCGGGGTGGGATGCCGCGGCCTGGGTCGGACTGGGTCATGGGCATCCTTAGGGCGTCCTCGCGTCGGGGACGAGAAATCGCCCGTTCCGGACGAAGTGCAAGGCCTGCCCGATGACGCGGCCGTTCCACATCATCAGGCCGTGGGTCGTGTGGAGGGTCACGTGGGCGCTCATTCCGGCCACGCGGGTGCGGTGGACGCTCACCCGCCCGTCATTGGGGCGGGGCAGCATCAGCCAGGACTCGACGGGGTAGAGCGTGCGGTCCCCCGCGATGACGCCCAGGGGATAGTCGACGGTCCCGAGGAGCGCCGTCAGGGACGCGTCCCGCCGCGTCGTCAATTCTGCGCCGGCCGGGCCGAAGAAACGCCGGTAGGCGGCTATGCCGTGGAGGCGGTCGGCGACCTCGCTCCCGCCGTTGGGCGGCGCCAGCATCACCACGCGTCCGAGATTGTCCGGACGATGGCGGGTCAGGAGCGCGCGGGCGACGAGGCCGCCCATGGAATGGGTGACGACGTGCAGGCGGGCGACCCGCGCGGCGAAGGCCGCAACGGTCGGGGCGACGCGCGCCGCGAGGTCCGCGAGGGCGGCCGTGCGGGCCGGATAGTCGAGGTTGAGCGTCACATAGCCCTGTGCCTGGAAGGCGCGCTCCATCCGGGCCAGGGACGCGGCCCGGCGTCCGATGCCGTGCAGGAGCAGGACGCCTTCCGGCGCGGCGGTCTCCGGGATCGTCCCTGGCTCTGGATGGCGCATCGGGGTCTCACGGCACGGCGTCGGGCGGCGGATTCGTCGGGTGGTCGGACGATGGAATGGTCGAGGCATGCCAGTCGCGCAATCGCCGGATCATGCTTATATTCCGGGTATGTTCCAGCACAGCCCGCGCCGATGCCCAGCGTCGCCGAGATCCTGATCCCGCTGGCGCTCGACAGCGCCTACAGCTACGCGGTGCCCGCCGGCCTCACCCTGACGGTGGGCGACGTGGTGCAGATTCCCCTCGGCCCCCGCGAGACCGTGGGCGTGGTCTGGGGCGTGCGCCAGAGTCCGTCGGGCTCGAACCTGCGCCCGGTGACGGGCCGTCTCGACGTGCCGCCCCTGTCCGGTCCGTTGCGCGAACTCGTCGACTGGCTCGCCCGCTACACCCTGGCGCCCAAGGGCTCGGCCCTCGCCATGGCCCTGCGTCTGCCGGACGAGGCCGCGCAGAGCGAGACCGTCCGCATCGGCGTGCGCGCCTCCGGCAAGCCGCCCGCCCGCCCGACGGCGGCGCGCTTGAAGGTGCTGGCGGTGGCCGCCGACGGAATCATGCGGGGCAAGAGCGCGCTCGCCAAGGAGGCCGGCGTCTCCCTCAGCGTCGTCGACGGCCTCATCGACGACGGCGCCCTGGAAGCGACGGCCCTCGCGCCCGAGCCCGTGGCTCTGCCGCCCGACCCGGACCACGCCCGGGTGCCCCTGTCGGAGGCGCAAGGTGAGGCCGTGCGCGAGCTGATCGCGATGATGAACCCGGCGCCTCCGCCCGGGGAACCGCTCGAGGCGTTTCTGTTGACGGATGCGGGACAGGGTGCCGTCCCCGCCGCCGCCCCGCCGCCGTCATCCCCTGAGCCAGAGACCGCGCCGTTTCGCGCGCCCACGATTCTCCTCGAAGGCGTCACGGGCTCGGGCAAGACCGAGGTGTACTTCGAGGCCGTGGCCGATTGCGTCCGGCGCGGGCGCCAGGCCCTCATCCTGATGCCCGAGATCGCACTGACGGCGCAGTTCCTCGACCGGTTCGCCGAGCGCTTCGGCGTGCGTCCGGCCACCTGGCATTCGGGCATCGGGGGGAAGCGCCGTGAGCGCATCCGCGCCGGGGTGGCGGCCGGCGAGATCGCCGTGGTGGTCGGCGCCCGCTCGGCCCTGTTCCTGCCGTTCGCCAAACTCGGGATCGTCGTCGTCGACGAGGAGCACGAGGCCGCCTACAAGCAGGAGGACGGGGTGCATTACCACGCCCGCGACATGGCGGTGGTGCGCGGGCGCATCGAGAACTGTCCCGTGGTGCTGGCCTCGGCCACGCCCTCCATCGAGACGCGGGTCAACGCCGAGCGCGGGCGCTACCGCCACATCGTCCTGCCCGAACGCTTCGGTGGCCGGCGCCTGCCTGACATCGCCGCCATCGACATGCGCTCCGACAAGCCCGAGCGCGGTAGCTTCATCGCGCCCGCCCTCATCGCGGCCGTGCGCGAGACCGTGGCCGCGGGCGACCAGGCTCTGCTGTTCCTCAACCGCCGGGGCTATGCGCCCCTCACCCTGTGCCGGGCCTGCGGCCACCGCTACCAGTGCCGCAACTGCTCGACCTGGCTGGTGGAGCATCGCTTCCGCAAGGCGCTCGTGTGCCATCAATGCGGCTACGCCGAGCGCCGCCCGGATTCCTGCTCGGAATGCGGCACCTTCGATAACCTCACCCCCTGCGGCCCCGGCGTCGAGCGCATCGCCGAGGAAGTCACGGCCCTGTTTCCCGACAAGCGCATCATCGTCCTGTCGAGCGATTTTCCCGGTGGTGCCGAACGGCTGCGCGCCGAACTCCAGACCGTGGCCGAGGGTGGCTGCGACATCGTCATCGGCACGCAGCTCGTGGCCAAGGGCCACAATTTCCCGCACCTCACCCTGGTGGGCGTGCTCGATGCCGATATCGGCCTGACCTCTGGCGACCCGCGCGCGGCCGAGCGCACCTTCCAGCTGCTCCAGCAGGTCACCGGCCGGGCCGGGCGCGGGGAGAAGCCGGGGCGCGCCCTGGTCCAGACCTTCCAGCCCGAGCACCCGGTGATCGCGGCCCTGCTGTCGGGGGATGCGGCGCGGTTCTACGAGGAGGAGATCGCCGCCCGCGAGGCCGCCGGCCTGCCGCCCTTCGGGCGTCTCGCCGCCCTCATCGTCTCGGCCAACGAGCGCGAGGTGGCCGAAGCCCACGGGCAGGCCCTGGCGCGGGCATCCGAACCGCCCGATGGCGTGATGGTGCTGGGACCGGCCGAGGCACCGCTCGCCCTGGTTCGCGGCCGCTATCGCTTCCGCCTGCTCGTGAAGACCGAACGGTCCGTCGACCTGCAGAGTTACCTGCGCGACTGGATCGCGCGCGGGCCCAAGGTTCGCGGCAACGTGAAGGTCGCCATCGACGTGGACCCGCAGAGTTTCCTATAACGCGGGTCCGTCGTTCGCTCGGCGTCGCGTTCGACCCCCGAAGGAGTGCTGCACGTGCTGACCTATACGAAGAAGCCGGATTCGAACGTCGCCGAGATCGTGGTCGACGGCCAGATCACCGATGCGGACATGAACACCGTCATCACCGCCATGCAGGCGGACCTCGACAAGGGCGGCAAGCTCAAGCTTCTCGAGGATATCCGTGAGTTCAAGGGCATGGAGCCGGCGGCGTTCTTCAAAGACCCGCGTTTCGGCCTCGCCATGATGAAGGGCGTCAGCCATGTGGCGCTGGTCACCGACGCGTCGTGGCTGCGCATGATCGCCGACACCTTCGGCAAGGTTTCTCCGGCCACGATCAAGACCTTCGACCGCGCCCATATCGACGAGGCGCGCACCTGGCTCGCCGGCAACTAAAGATCAATCCGCCTGGGCGGTGCGCGTCGTGTGACGCCGCGCCGTCCAGCGGCCGGAGCACAGGGAGGAAACCTTCCAGGTGCCGCCGCCGGAGCTCGCCTGAAGCCGGCCCGAGACCGCACCCGTGGCGGTGCCGTTGGTGACGCTGAGGCCGACGGTCCCGTCCGGTCCGACACGGCCGCTCATGCTGGCGTTCTGCCCCGAGACGAGGCGGACCTGGCCTTCCTGCACCGAGACGGAGTAGCTGTAGCGGCTGTCGCAGACCATGCCGGATTCGGTCACCAGATCCACGGACCACGCACCGTTGAAGTTGCCGGCCTCACGGGCCTGACCGGGCAGCGGCGCGAGGGCGACGAGGCCGGTCCCGAGGGTCAACAGTGCGACGAGTCTGGTCATGCGTCATCCTTTGGCGAAAGGCTCGGCCAGCCCCGGCCGCGGTTGGCGCGAGGGTTCCAAGCAGACGATCAATCGAGAGTGATCGTAGGATACGCACGCAAGCGGCAGGATTATGACGGGCTGTACCGTTTCAAGGTGAGTGGCATGTCACACGCGGCCTGAACCCGCGATGACTGGCGCGGGACGGCGAATTACCTTGGCGGTATTTGGGGGGGGTGTGAGGGGGCGAGCCGGTTGTTGGTTCGGCCCTGCCTCACGCCAATGCCGTCGGGGGTACGGTCAGCGGTTGTAATACGCTTGCAGCGCGGCCCGGTCTTTGGTCAGGGGCACCGCCAGAAGAGCGAGCACCCGGGCCTTGTCGGGGGTCAGGTCGTCGGCGAAGACCGCCCCGGCCTTGAGCAGGGTGTTGCCGCCACCCTTGAAGCCGTACACCGGCAGGGCTCGGCCGTTGTAGACCTTGGTGGCCACGATCACCGGCACGCCCTTGGCGATGGCGTACTGGATCGCGTCGTGCATCGCCGCATTCACGTTGCCGAAGCCGTAGGCCTCCACCACGATGGCCTCGGCGCCGCCATCGGCCGATTGACGCACCTGCGTGCCGTCCGCCCCCGCATACATCGACACGAGATCGATGCGCGGCATGCGCTCGGGGATCGCCAAGGTCTGGCGGCGCAGGGACTTGCGCGAAAAGATCACCCTGTCCTCGTCGACGTAGCCGAGGGTGCCGGCATCGCCCGAGTTGAAGGTCTCGACGTTGCTCGTATGGGTCTTGCGCACCTCGCGGGCGGCATTGATGCGGTGGTTGAGGGTCACCGTGACGCCCATGTCGACGGCGTCGGGCGACAGGATCTGCCGGACGGCGTTGAGGAGGTTGCGGCTGCCGTCCGCGTCGGCATCCGAGGCGTTCCGCTGGGCCCCCACCATCACCACGGGCTTGGTGCTGCGCAGGGTGAGGTCGAGGAAGTATGCGGTCTGGTCGAGGGTGTCGGTGCCGTGCAGGACTACGGCGCCGACGATGTCGGGCCGGGCGAGCAGCTCGTCCACCTTGGCGGACAGGCCGGGCCAGAGCTCCGGGCCCATGTAGTCGCTCGGGACGTTGCTGAACTCGGTCACCTCGATCCGGGCGATCTCGCCGAGTTTCGGCACGGCGCCGACGAGGTCGGCTCCCGACAGGGCCGGCACCGGCGCCCCGGTCGCCGGATCGTTCTTCATCGCGATGGTGCCGCCGGTGGCGACGATGGCGACCAGGGGGCGCTCGGCGGCTGTGGCGGTCATGCTGGCGGTCAGGGTCCAGGCGAGGAGAGCCAGGACGGCGCGACGGAGGAAAGCAGGTTTCGTCATGGCACGCCCGGGCTTCGAGGAAGGGGAGGGGTCAGTCGGTCAGGGGCCGCGCCTCTTCGGGCAGCATGATCGGGATGCCGTCGCGGATCGGGTAGGCGAGCTTGGCCGATCGGCTGATCAGCTCCTGCCGGGCGAAGTCGTAATCCAGGGTGTCCTTGGTCAGGGGACAGACCAGGAGTTCGAGGAGCTTCGGGTCGACACGGGTCGCCTCGACCGGGCTCTGGGTGTCATCGGCCATGGGCGTTCATCCTCTATGGAACGGTCACTGAAGGGTGGGCTCGGTGCCCGAGCCCCGCACCAACTCCATTTCGGTCACGGCGATCAAGACCTCGGCGCGTGTCTTGAGGTCGGGCGCTTCCAGCATCGCCTGCTTCTCGCGGGCGCCGAACGGGCTCATCATGCAGAGCGCGTTGACCAGCGCCTCGTTGGGCGCCTCCTCGATCCCAGCCCAATCGACCTTGAGGTCGTTGACCTCGACGAAATCCTTGAGGGCCTTGAGGACGCCCTCGCGGTCCACCGCGTCCTCACCGGCACGCGGCTCGAAATCGGCGGCGAAGTCGTCGTAGGACACCTGACAGCGGCGGTAGCGCGAAGCCACGGCCATCTCGCTCTCCACCCGGAACCGGGCGATGCCCGTGAGCGAGATGAGGTAGCGCCCGTCGCCGGTCTCGGCGAATTGGGTGATGCGCCCGGCGCAGCCGACCCGGAATAGCTTCGGCGTCATCGGCGATGTCCCGCTCTCGATGTCGGGCTGAATCATGCCGATGATCCGGTCCGTGCGCAGGGCGTCGTCCACCATCGCGAGGTAGCGCGGCTCGAAGATGTTGAGCGGCATCTGCCCGCGGGGCAGCAACAAGGCGCCTGGCAGGGGAAACACCGGGATCACCCCGGGGCAGTCGCCCGGTCCCTTATAGCCCGCATGCGTGCTCATCGCGTCGCCCCGTCGGTTCGTTGCCTTACGCGAAAATCCGGCCTCACGCGAAACCTTGGCTCGATGCCGAGTGTCGGCCTCACGCGAAGACCAGGGTCGACAACCGGCGCCGGCCCCGGATCGAGGCCTTGTCCATCAGGCCCCAGGCCTCGAAGAAGGTGAGCAGCTGCTTGCGCGCCGCGCCCTCGTTCCAGGTCCGGTCCCGCCGCTCGATCTCGATGAGCTGATCCACGGCCTCGTCGCGCTTGTTGAGGCCGTTGAGGCCGAGCGCGAGGTCGAACCGGGCTTGATGATCGTTGGGGTCGGCGTCGATGCGGCTCTGGAAGGCGCCGAGATCGCCGAGTTCGGCGGCCTTCTCGGCGAGTTCCACGGCCGCCCGAACCCCCACCAGCGCCGGGTCGGTCGCCTTGTCGGCCGGCGCCAGGGCGAGGACTTCCTTCGCCTTGTCGATGGCGCCGAGGTCGAGCTGGAGCTTGGCCAGGGCCGCGATGGCGGTGACGTTGCCGGGGTCCTCGGTGAGGATGGCGGCATAGAGCTGGGCGGCGCCGGCGGTGTCCCCGACACCCAGCATCGCGTCGGCCTCGGCCAGGGCCTCCTCGATGGGGGAGGGGCCTGCCGGGCCGGCCAGGCGCTCGATGAACTCCTTGATCTGAGCCTCGGGCACGGCGCCCATGAAGCCGTCCACCGGCTGGCCCTTGTCGAAGGCGATGACGGCGGGGATCGACTGGATGCCGAGCTGGCCGGCGATGGAGGGGTGCTCGTCGATGTTCATCTTGACGAGCTTGACGGCCCCGGCCGAGGCCTGGACCACCTTCTCCAGCACGGGGGCGAGCTGCTTGCAGGGGCCGCACCAGGGCGCCCAGAAATCCACCAGCACGGGCTGCTGCATGGATTCGGCGACGACATCCTGGCGGAAGCTCGCCGTGGTCACGTCCTTGGTCGGTTCGCCCGCCTGGGGCGCGTCGTTCAGCATCGGTTCCTCGAAACGTCGTCTAGGATGTTCGGTCGTGAGCCGGGTCTGTCCATCCGGACGCCCGTCCGTCAAGAGATGGTCGCGCACGGGTGCCGGAACCAGTCCCGAGCGCGTCCTACTGTGCCGGGGCGCCGGGGGGCGCTTTGGTGTCGGTGACGAAGGTGCCCGCGTAGGCGCCCTTGGCGGCGTTGGCCTCGCAGGTGATCGCGGTCTTGCCCGGCGTCGGCGTGCTGAACGAACAGGCGCCCACGGCTACGAGGGGCCCCTGGACCACACCGTCCTTCGTCGTCTCGCTCGGGATCACGAGGTTGATGGGCTGGAGCGGATCGGTCTCTTCCGTACGCTCCTGCTGGGCACCGTTGCCGCTGAAGCTGAGGGCGCGTCCCTCGGCCGCGAAGTCGAAGCTCGTGCGGCTGCGCGAGACCGTGTTCATCAGCGTGCCCTTGCACGTCGATGTCAGGTCCTGCCCGGCGATCACGAGTTTCTCGCAGCGGCCCTCGAGCTTGACCGCCGTCTGCGCCAGGGCGGGGCCGGCGAGGAGGACGGGTGCGAGGACGAAGGCGAGTCGGAAGATCGGAAAGTGCGTCATGGGGCAGATGTATGGTGGCGTCCCGATCTGTCGAGGGGCGATGGGTCGAGAGGACCTCGCCACCACGAACGGTCCGTCAGGCGGCCTGCGGTGCCGCTTGCCCCGGCGGCGCCTCCTTCTGGAAGGCGCGGATGTCGAAGGCATCGTCCGGCACGCGGGTGAGGAAGCGCTCCGCCATCTCGAACAGCAGCAGGTCCGGTCGCACGGATTCGACGTAGCCCCAGTCGAGGCTCGACGACCACACGAAATGCACCTCGCGAAACGTCTCGGCGAGGAGGCCCGTCAGCATGATCGGCGCGAAATGGGCGTAGGAATCGCCGAACAGCACCACCGTGCGCGGGTCCGCGCCGGGGGTGTCGTTGCGATAGATCACGTGGGCGCCGACATGCAGATCGGGGGCGCGTCCCGCCGCCTCGTAGGCCTCCACCAGGGGACTGGCGTAGTGGCGCCGCGCGTCGCGGTCGATGACCCCGTGGCTCGCCGTCTCCTCGGGCAGGCCCGGAAGCTTGTCGCCGAGATCGCGCACCCGGGTCGTCTCGAAGCGCGGCCGGTCGAAGAGATCGGGCGGCGGCACCGCACCGCAGGCGCGCAGCAGGGTGCGATAGGCGAAGAGGCAGCCGTCGTAGTTCCAGTGGGTGTCCGTGCGGTAGTAGAGCGGCACGGGGCCATCGCGGGCCGCCCGCATCGGCCCGAGCAGATCGACGAACGCCGCGTCGTTTCGCAGCCGCTCGGCCAGGCGCCGGGCCGGCGAGCGCTTCGGATCGAACCCGAGCCCGTCCGTGCGGTCGTCGTAGACGGACAGCTTCTCCGGCACGAGGGTGTGGACGTAGCGGATACCGAGGGAGCGCGCCCGGGCGGCGCGCGCTTCGATGAGCTTCGCCCAGGCGCGCAGGCGCCACCAGCGCGACGGGGTCGCGCGGTACTGCGCGAGCACGCCGTTGCTGCCCCCGATCAGGAAGAGCCAGCCGTCCCGGCCCACATGAACGATCTCCCGGTGTTTTCGCCGCATGCGCGGTCCTTAGACGCCGAAGGGGCCGCTGAACAGGGAGGCCCTGGACCCGGGGCTAGGCCTGCGCCATCTGCCGTTTCCATGACGCGAACCCCCGCCACGTCCGATCCCCTGATCCTGACCCTGGAGATGGATGCGCAGACCTTCGCGCATTTCGACGGCCTGCGCCGACGGCATTTCCCCGCCGCCCTCAACCACATCCCGGCTCACGTCACCCTGTTCCATCACCTGCCCGGGCTCGACGAGGCGGGCATCACCGAGACGGTGGTGGCCCTCGCCCGGACGCAGGCGCCGCCGGAGGTGGCCGTGACGGGACTGCGCTTCCTCGGGCGCGGGGTCGCCTATGGGCTCGATGCGCCCGGCCTCTCCGCGTTCCGGGGACGCCTCGCCCATGAGTTCGCGTCCGTCCTCACCGCCCAGGATGCCCAGGGCTGGCGCCCGCACGTGACCATCCAGAACAAGGTGACGGCCGGTGTCGCCCGCGCGCTGCTGGCCGAGCGCGAGGCCGCCTTCGCGCCCTTCACCTTCACGGCGCCGGGCCTCGTGCTATGGCGCTATCTCGGCGGTCCGTGGGAACGCCGCGCCGCCTTCGCGTTTGGAGAGAACCGGTGAGCCAGCACAGGACGACGGCGCGATGAAATCCCTCACGGCCTTCGGGCGCATCGACCCGTTGATCGGCCGGGCCAACGCCCTGCGGCTGGCGCTGCGCCTCAACGAGGTCGGGGCCGTCGTGGCGCTCCTGGCCGTGAGCCTGCTCGGCTACGGCTTCTTTGCTTTGGCGAGCGAAGTCGGCGAGGGCTCCACCGCGGCCCTCGACCGCAAGATCCTGCTGTCCCTGCGCAATCCGGCTGATCTCTCCGACCCCATCGGGCCGCGCTGGCTCGAGGAGACCATGCGGGACATCACGGGACTGGGCAGCATCTTCACCATCGTGTTCGTCACGGTGGCGGCCGTGGCCTACCTCGCCATGACCGGGCGGCGCCGGATCGCCGTCTTCGTGGTCGCCGCCATCGGCGGGGGCGAGCTCGCCTCCACGGTGCTGAAGCTGTTCTACCACCGGCCCCGGCCGGACCTCGTGCCCCATGGCATGGAGGTGTTCACCGCGAGTTTTCCGAGCGGCCACGCGATGATGTCGGCCATCGCCTACCTCACCCTCGCGGCCCTCGTCGCCCGGGTCGATCGCCAGCGCGGCGTCAAGGTGCTGGTGATGCTGGTCGGCGTGTCCATGACCCTGCTCGTCGGCTTCAGCCGGGTCTATCTCGGCGTCCACTGGCCGAGCGACGTGCTCGCCGGCTGGTGCGTCGGCGCGGCCTGGGCAGCCCTGTGCTGGTTCATCGCCCTGCAACTCCAGCGCCGCGGCGAGGTCGAGGCTCCGGGCACGGCGTCGGCACCCCGTTAACGCTGCGGACGGAACGGCGACGAGGGCACGCATCAATTGTGGCGCGGTTGTGGTTGTATGGTCGCGCAACCCATGGAGATCCGCTTGACCGAACCCCGAGAACGCCGACGGGACCCGCGCCAGCGAAGCCTCCTCGGTGCCAGCCTTCAGGTCGGCCCCGGTGAATCGATCACCACCTGCCTCGTGCGCAACGTCGGTCCGGAGGGAGCCAAGCTCATCGTGAGCGCGGCCGTGCCGGTGCCCGCCACCTTCCCGGTCACCATCGACGTCCGTCGCGAGACCCGGACGGCGCATCTCGTCTGGCGCGAGGGCGACGCCATGGGGATCAGCTTCGCGCCCGAGAAGTCCGCCGGCGTCACGGTTCCCCTTGATCTGGTGCGGGAGCTGCGTGCGGTCCGGGCGGAGAATTCCAGCCTGCGGGGACGCCTCGCCGCCGCCGGCCTGGACGACTGACCGCCGAAACATCCACACGCAGGAACACGCGCTGCCGCATGGCGTTCCCGGACAGTCATCGACCTGTCCGAGGCTTTCAGCGGCGTGAATTCATGAGCGACGACTTTCCCGTTTCCCGACGAAACCTTCTGCGCGCCGGCGGCCTGACGGTCACGGGGGCGGCCCTCGGCCTCGGCACCGGGGCTGCGGGCGCGCAAGGACTGCCCGGTCCATCCGTGCCAGCCGATACGGGCGCAGTGCAGGGCGGCAAGGTGATGTTTCCGAACTGGCGCGGCGCCGGCGATCGGGTGCCGCCACCGCCGCCCGCGCCCCTCCCCCCGGCTCAGCGGGTGGGCTTCGCCGTGGTCGGCCTCGGGCGCCTCAGCCTGGAGGAAATCCTGCCGGCCTTCGGGGAGACGAAGCGCGCGCGCCTCGCGGCCGTGATGTCGGGCACGCCAGCCAAGGCCCGCCTCGTCGCCGAACAGTACGGCGTACCGGCCGATGCGGTCTACGGCTACGACGGGTGGGAGCGCTTGGCGCAGAACCCGAACGTGAGGGCCGTCTACATCGTCACGCCCAACGGCCTGCACCGCGATCACGTCGTGGCCGCCGCGAAGGCGGGCAAGCACGTGCTGTGCGAGAAGCCGATGGCGAATTCCTCGGCCGAGGCACGCGAGATGATCGAGGCCTGCGCCAAGGCCAACCTCAAGCTCATGATCGCCTATCGCTGCCAGTACGAGCCCTACAACCGTGAGGTGACGCGCCTCGCCCGCTCCGGCGAGTTCGGCAAGCCGCGCCTGATCCAGGCCTTCAACGGGCAGACCACGGGACTGCCCGAGCAGTGGCGCCTGCGCAAAGCCCTGGCGGGTGGGGGGGCCTTGCCGGATATCGGTCTCTACTGCCTCAACGGCGTGCGGGCGCTGACCGGCGAGGAGCCGGTCTCGGTGGAGGCGAGCGTCTATTCCCCACCGGGCGATCCGAAGTTCGCCGAGGTGGAGGAAACCGTCTCGTTCACCTTGCGGTTTCCCTCCGGCCTCATCGCCCAATGCATGACCGGCTACGGCATCCACGAGTCGCGCCGGCTCCAGCTCCATACGGAACGGGCCGACATCGACCTGCGCAACGCCTTCGCGTATCGCGGCCAGCACCTCGTGGTGTCGCACCCGGACGGCGCCGTGGAATCGCAGGATTCGCGGATGCTGACGGCGAAGAACCAGTTCGCCCTCGAGATCGACCACATGGCCCGGTGCATCCTCGAGGACCGGCGCCCGCGTACCCCCGGCGAGGAGGGCCTTCAGGACCACGTCCTCATGGAGGCGATCTACGAAGCCGCGCGATCGGGTCGTCCCGTCACCGTCGGGCCTCCCCCGGGAAGCGCTGGCGGCCTCGATGTCACGCGTGGCCCGGAACTCGACGACGCCGGCTGAGGAGCCCTCCGGATCGTCATGAAAGCAGGGTAAGGTCGGTTTCGAACACCGACCCGAAAGATCGCCCATCTCCCGCCTTCGCCTCGCCCTCTGCCTGCTCGGTCTCGCGAGCCTTCGCGGCGCCCAGGCACAGAGCCCGGCCGAGGAGCTGGCGCGAATCGCGGCCGAACCCATCGCCATCGGGTCGTCCCGGGGGGCCGGCGGCGATCCGCAGACCTCGGTCGCGCAGTCGGTCACCTCGTCCCGGCCCTCGGCGAACCTCGACACGTCCATCGAGGATCAGCTCGGTCCCTCCGGCGATCCGTTCGGCCTGCGGGCCTTCCTCAAGACCCGCGGCATCACCTACAGCCTGACCTACATCGGCGAAGGCCTGGGTAATGCGACCGGGGGATTGCGGCGGCGCGCGATCCTCGAAGGCCTCCTCGACCTCGAGATCGATGTCGATCTCGGGCCCCTCGTCGGCTGGCAGGGGGCGCTCCTGCACACCAACCTGTTCCAGATCCACGGTGCGGGCCTGTCGCGCGGCACCCTCGACAACATCATCACGGTCAGCGGCATCGAGGCCCTGCCGTCCTCGCGCGTCTACGAACTCTCCTTCGAGCAGAAGCTGTTCGACGACCGGTTCTCGCTGCGGTTCGGGCAACTCGCCGCCGACACGGAATTCGCCGTGACCCAGACCGGCACCGTGTTCGTCAATTCCACCTTCGGCTGGCCCAACAACATGGCCGTGGTGATCCCGAGCGGCGGCCCGATCTATCCCCTGGCGGTCCCGGGCGTCCGGGCGAAAGTCGTGCCCAACGCGAATTTCTCGCTGCAGGTCGGCGTGTTCGACGGCGATCCGGCCGGTCCCGCCCGCTCCGGCGCCGGTCCCGACCCGCAGCGGCGCAACCGCACCGGCACCAACTTTCGTACCAACGACCCCGCCCTCGTCATCGCCGAGGCCGCCTACGCCTACAACATCGAACCCGGCAGCACCGGCGAGGCCGGAACCGTGACGCTCGGCGGCTGGCACCATTTCGGGCGCTTCGACAGCCTGCGCTTCGACGGGAACCGCGTTCCCCTGGCCTCACCCGACAGCACCGGCATCGCCCGCCGGTTCCGGGGCGACAGCGGCCTCTACGGCATCATCGACCAGACGATCTACCGGGAACCCGACGACCCCAACGACGGCGCCAGCGTGTTCGTTCGCGTGGCCGGCGGGCCCTCGGACCGAAACCTCATCGACCTCTATGTCGATGCCGGCATCGCCTACAAGGGATTGGTGCCGGGACGCTCCGACGACACCGTCGGCATCGCCTTCGCGCTCTCACGGGTGTCGCGCACGGCACGGGCCTTCGACACCGATACGATCCTGGCCACCGGTGCCCCGGGTCCGCGCCGCAGCAGCGAGGCGGTGCTGGAGGCGACCTATCAGGCGGTCCTCGGCCCCGGCGTGACCGTGCAGCCGGATGTGCAGTACATCTTCCGGCCGAGCGGCGGCATCGCCAACCCGCGCGATCCCGATGCCGGGCGCATCCGCAACGCTGCGGTGTTCGGCCTGCGGACGACGATCCGATATTAGGGGTATCGGTCCTGAAGGGGGCGCCGGTTTTCGGAGCGAACCCGATGGCCGGTCGGATTTCCCGTTCGTCCGCGCCCGCGACGGATCAGTTGGGCCTGCGTTCCGCCTCGACCTTCTTGGCCAGGGCCCGCCCCACCTCGTACAGGGCCTCGCGCAGGCCCGGGAGGGCCGCCTTCGCGCCGTCGTTCTCGATGAGCGCGTTGGCGATGAGGAGATGGTCGGCGATGGTTTCGAGGTGGTCGCTCGCCGTGGTCATCGGGTGCGGCGGCGGGGGCACGAAACGGCCGATGTTGCCGAACGCCGCCGGTGTCTCCGCCCCGTCCAACGACAATTCGGTCATCGACCCGAGGTAGCCCAGAAACGTGCGGCCCGGCGGGCCGAACGAGGGAACACCGCCGGCGCCGATCCAGCGTGCGCCACCATCCGTGGAGCGCAGGCGGAACTGGATGCAGAACTCGGACGCCGTCTCGACCGCCTGCACCAGGACCCGCCTGACGATCGGACGGTCATGGTCGTGGAGGCACGACAGCCAGCCCTCGTTCAGGGCGGCGGCGATGGGCTGGCCCGTGAGTTTGGTCCATTCCGGGCTGACATGGCTCAATGCGCCAACCGGATCGATCGCGAAGATCACTGAGCGGCTCCTGCCTCAATTCAGCATCATCGCGGATGTATCGCGTATGCGATCGCGGGCCTGCGGCCCGCGCGGTTATGTCTTTTGATAGATGGCGTCGTCCATCGCAATGGTTCCATGGTGCGACTTATGGTCGAGAAACAGCGCCGGGCGGATCGGGACGAGAGAATTCGTGCGCGCGTCGGGCAGATCGCCGACGCACTCAACGTCCCGACGGAGTATTTCTACGCGGATACCACGGCACAGAGCAGTGCCGCGGAGGCGAACGAATGCTTGCGGCTGTGGTTTCAGATCGAAACGCCGGAGCGCCGCCGCCGGGCCCTCGCCCTCCTGCGCGCCCTAGCGGAAGGCGAAGATCTGGCGGAAGGCGAAGATCTGGCGGAAAGCGAAGAGCCGTAGGGCCGTCCGTGCGGCGCTGCCGCGTCATCCTTCGAAAACGCTCGGCCGCAGACGTTGAGGCTGTGCCTACTCGGCCGCCGGGGTGTTGAGCGCCAGCAGGCGGGCCGTGCGGGTGCGGGCCGCCGTCCGCGCGGCGTCCGGCTCGCGCCCTTCCAGGGTCCGTCGCGCATCGTTGACCGCGGCATGGACGGCGTCGATGGCGAGGATCAGGGCGCTGATCGTCCGGGTGTCGATGTTGCGGGCCCGGGCGTGCTGGACCACGTCGGCCACCAGGCTGTCGGTCTCGAGAACGAGACCGTCGAGGTCTTCCCGCGTGCGCGCCGACCGCACCTCGCGCAGGAGATCGAGAAGCCGATCCAGGACCACATCGATGCGCTCGCGCTGCTCACGGGCGAGGCGCTGACCGAGCCAGGCGATACCCGAGCCGATGGTGCCGCCGAAGAAGGCGAGGAGGTAGATGTAATCCTCGTAGCGCTCGAACAGGGTCTGCTGCTCGCGCTCGAAATAGTCCACCGCGCCCGGATGGTTGGGCAGGCGCGCGCTGGTGGCGGCGACGCTCGAATCGAAATCCGGGGCCTTCATCAGCTTGGCGATGGGAGCTTGCGGGGCGAGCTTCGAGCGCCACTCGAACAGGTGCTGGGTGACGGAGGCGACGGTGATGCGGCTGACGCTGCCCCGGGCCATCAGCCGGTAGGACGCCCCGACGGTCTTCACGTCCTCCTCCGGGCGCTTCGGACGCCCGCCGAAGGTGCCGGCCGGGATCGTCACGGATTGCAGTTCGGGCATCCGTTGGATGATGGCCTCGCCGTCGGGCACCGAGACGAACGTCACCTGCTTGTCCGCCGCGGCCGCCTCGACCGCCCGTACGGTGGAGATGGCGGCCTTCGACGCCGGGGCGGCGATCACCGCGACGGCGTCGACGCGACCCTCCTGCAGGGCGCTCGTCACGTCCGCCGGCTTCAACGGCACCAGGGCGACGCGGGCGGGGCCCATGACCCTGTCCGGTCCGGCGTCGCCGATCGGCTCCGCGGTGAAGTCGTAGAAGCCGAGCAGATTGGTCACGAACGGCACGTCGGCCTGATGCCGTTCGACGATGCCGAGGCGCTTGCGCGACAAATCGGGAAAGCTCTCGATGGCCGCCGCCGCGGGGGCGACGATGAGCAGCGCCTCGTCGTGCAGGATCGCCAGGGTCAGGCCATTCTCGGGCAGCAGTACGTCCGGGCGCACCACTGCGAGGTCGGCCTCGCTGCGCTGGAGGGCTTCGGCGGAATCGCGCACGTCGTCATAGGGGATGACCTTGAGGCGGACATCCTCGTGGCCACGGGCCAGCGCACGGGCGTAGGTCTGGAGCAGGTTCGCCTCGGCACCGTCACGCGGACCGACGGCCACGGTGAGCGTCGTCGGACGCGACAGGTACACCACCGCTCCGGCCAGGGCCGCGA
This sequence comes from Methylobacterium sp. Leaf112, assembly GCF_001423295.1. Classification (GTDB taxonomy): domain Bacteria; phylum Pseudomonadota; class Alphaproteobacteria; order Rhizobiales; family Beijerinckiaceae; genus Methylobacterium. Next base: position 140,537 of record NZ_LMNG01000001.1, read on the forward strand.
GGCCGAGGGCCAGCACGACGAGGAGCCATTCGCGTCTCAGGAGGAATGCCGGCATAGCATGCTCGAGCCCTCGACCATCCTTGCGATCCGGGTCGGATCCTTATTGGGAGTCTGAACCGGAAACCTGTCCGAAGCGTAAAGAACCGATGAATGCCTCAAACGTTGCAAATCCCAAGCCGGGGAGGGGCAAACCCTTCCCTGGGAAGCGAGCCTTTTTTGAGAGCAGGCCCTTTTTGAGAGCAAGCCTTCCATGACAAGCCTTCCATGAAAGGAGCGTCGCCTTTCGACAGGTCGAGCCGGGACACGCCGGCGGTCGTCAAGCCGACCCGGCCCGTGAGCGCGGCCTATCTGGAACGGGCCGCCCTACATTACCTCGAGCGCTACAGCGCCTCGGTGGCGATGCTGCGGCGGACCCTCCAGCGGCGGGTGGACAAGCGCTGCCGTCTGCGCGACGAGGACCCCTCCGTCCACGCCGAGACCATCGACGCCGTGGTCGCCCGGGCCGTCAGCGCCGGCCTCGTCGACGATGCTCGCTTCACCGCCGGCCGGATGGCGGCCCTGCGCCGACGCGGCACTTCGGCCCGAGCCCTCTCGGCCAAGCTCGCCGCCAAGGGGGTGCCGCGCGGCCTCGTCGACGAGGCCATGGCGGCGGAGCGCGACGAGGCCGAAGCCGAGGGGACCGACACCGAGGAGGCCGCCGCCAACGCCTATGCCAAGCGCCGGCGGTTCGGACCCTGGCGCCGGCCCGGCACCCGCGAGGCCCACCGCGACCGCGATCTCGCCGCCATGGCCCGGGCGGGCTTCCCCTACGGACTCGCTCGCCGCATCGTCGAGGCGGAGCTGGAGCCGGACGTGGATTCCTGAGGCTGCGACGATCCGGCAGCGCACACGATCGTGTTTCGTCGAAGAAAAAATTGAACGAACCGCGAACGGAGCGCATCTCTCTTCCATGGACGAAGCCCTCGCGAAGAAGCTGCGCATCCTCGCCGATGCCGCCAAGTACGACGCCTCGTGCTCCTCTTCCGGGGCGCCCAAGCGCACGGCCGGCAAGGGTGAACTCGGTTCGACCACGGGGGCGGGCATCTGCCACGCCTACACGCCGGACGGGCGCTGCATCTCGCTCCTGAAAATCCTGCTGACGAACTACTGCCTGTTCGACTGCGCCTATTGCGTCAACCGGCGCTCGTCCAACGTCGCCCGGGCGAAATTCACCGTCGAGGAGGTCGTGACCCTCACGGTGGAGTTCTACAAGCGCAACTACATCGAGGGCCTGTTCCTCTCGTCCGGCATCATCAAGTCGCCCGACCACACCATGGAATTGCTGACCAGGGTGGCGAAATCGCTCCGGCGCGACCACGGCTTTCGCGGCTACATCCACCTGAAATCGATCCCGGAAGCGAGTCCCTGGCTGATCGAGGAAGCGGGCCTCTACGCCGACCGGCTTTCCATCAACGTCGAACTCCCGACCGAGGTGAGCCTGGAGCGGCTGGCGCCGGAGAAGAACGGTCTGGTCATCCAAAACGCCATCCAGCAGATCGGCGAACGGATCGTCGAGGCGAAGGCCGAAAAGCGCCGGTTCTCGCCGGCCGGACAATCGACACAGGTCATCGTCGGCGCCGACGCCACCACCGACGAGGCGCTGATGCGCAAGAGCGCGCATCTGTACGGGTCGTTCAACCTGAAGCGGGTCTATTACTCGGCCTTCAGCCCGATTCCGGATGGCTCGACCATCCTGCCGTTGAAGTCGCCCCCGCTCCAGCGCGAGCACAGGCTCTACCAGGGCGATTGGCTGCTGCGGTATTACGGCTTCACCCCCGACGACGTCGCCGATGCCACCGAGGACGGCATGTTCGCCCTCGACGTCGACCCGAAACTCGCCTGGGCCCTCAAGCACCGCGCGCACTTCCCCCTCGACGTGAACCGGGCCGATCGGGAATGGCTCTTGCGGGTGCCGGGTCTCGGGGCGCGCGCCGTGGACAAGATCATTCGGGCGCGGCGCCACACGCGCCTGCGCCTGGAGGACGTCGCCCGCCTCACCTCCGGCCTCAAGCGCGCCCGGCCGTTCCTCATCACGGAGGATTATCGCCCAAGCGGTGGGCTCACCGATCGCCTCGACCTGCGCGCGCGGCTCGCGGAACCGCCGAAGCAGTTGAGCCTGTTCTGACGATGGATCCGGGCGACCTGTTCGGAGCCGGCCCACGGGCGGTGTCCCTCGCGGCCGGCGCGGATGTCACGGGATTCCGCAATGCCGTCCGGCGCCTCGTCGCCGGCGATGTCCCACCCGAACGCGTGGTCTGGTCCGTCGGGGAGGCGCCCGGCCTGTTCGGGGCAACGGACGAATCGGGCGAGACGCCGCCGCTGGCCCTGCCGCGCGGGGTCGCCGACCTCGTAACCCGGGTGGTGCCGCATCGCGACCCCGAGCGGTACGCCCTGCTCTACACCCTCGTCTGGCGTGTCCTCCACGGCGAGCGCCGCCTGCTCGAAGTGTCGAGCGACCCCCTGGTTCATCGCCTGGAGCGCATGGCCAAGGCCATCGCCCGCGACCTGCACAAGATGCACGCCTTCCTGCGCTTCCGCCTTGTGGAGGGTGAGGGGCCGGAGCGCTTCGTCGCCTGGTTCGAGCCCGATCACCATATCCTGCAGGCCGCAGCCCCGTTCTTCGTCGGCCGCTTCCGCAGTCTGCACTGGACGATTCTCACCCCCGAGGGGTCTGCCCTGTGGGACACCTCCGCGCTCACCTTCGGCCCACCGGGACGGCGGGAAGACGCGCCGACACGCGACGGATTCGAAGCGGGCTGGCGCGATTACTATGAGAGCACCTTCAATCCCGCCCGCACCAACCTGGCCGCCATGCGGGCGGAGATGCCGAAGAAGTACTGGCGCAACATGCCGGAGACCGCCGCGATTCCGGGCCTCGTCCGAGCGGCGGCGTCGCGCACGGATTCGATGATCGAGCGCGCGCCCCAGAAGGCGATCAAGCGCGATCCCGTCCGGGCGGTGGCAGCCATGGCGGATCAGGCTCCGGAATCCCTCGACGCCCTGAACGCCATCATCCGGCGCTCCGAGCCCCTGGTGCCGGGGGCGACCCAAGCGGTTCTGGGCGAAGGACGGGTGGGCGCGGCCATCGCCTTCGTGGGCGAGCAGCCCGGCGATCACGAGGACCGACAGGGGCGCCCCTTCGTGGGACCCGCGGGCCAGCTCCTGTCGAAGGCCATGGCGGAAGCCGGCCTCGTGCGTGGGGACGCCTACCTCACCAATGCGGTCAAGCACTTCAAGTTCGAGGAGCGTGGAAAGCGGCGCATCCACCAGAACCCCACCGCCGGCGAGGTCAGCCACTACCGCTGGTGGCTGGAACGCGAGCTCGACTTCGTCGCGCCCCGCCTCGTCGTCGCCCTCGGCGCCACCGCCGTCCTGGCGCTCGCCGGTCGGGCGATCCCCGTCACCCGGGCGCGGGGCCCGGCGGAATTCGGCAAGGGCTACGCCGGGTTCATCACCGTCCACCCGTCCTACCTGTTGCGCCTGCCGGACGGGGCGAAGGACGAGGCCTATGCGGCCTTCGTCCAGGATCTGCGCCGCGTCGGCGAACTCGCGACGCGGCTGGCGGCCTGACGGTTCTTCAACGCCGTCGCGTCAATCCGAACAACGCGAACCCCGCGAGCGCCGCGAGGCCGAGGGCGAGACCACGGTTGCCGTTGACCGCCGTCGCCACGGAATCGCCGGCGCGGCGCAGGTCGTCGGCGAGCGGCGAACCCGTGAGGATGCGCTCCGCCCGAGCCTTGTTCTCGGGCCGCGTGTTGATGGCGACGGAGAAGTCGTCGTCGTGGCGGATGATGTCGATGCTGTTGCGGGCGAACCCTGCCCGCGCGAGACGGTCGCGCGCCGAACGAGCCTGGTTCAGGGAAGGAAAGGCAACCGAGGCGAGCACGCTGTCCGACATGAAATCTCCATCTCCGCTTGGGTTTGAGCCAAACACGGCGGCGCGAGGGGGAGTTCCGTTTCGCCGCCTTAAGGCCTCCGCAACCCGGGGCGCTTAGGCCCGCGTCGACCCCCCAGGACGGCCCTGACAGGAGATGCCCGCTTGCGCGATCCCTTCGTTCCCGACGCGCTGGCCGAGCGCCTGCGGGCCAAGCGCCGCAACACCCGGCCGGTGGAAGCGCTCACCTGCGAGCCGGCCAAACCCGTCTTCGCCGAGCTGCTGGACGGGCGCGGCCACGGCACCGGGCAGTTCGTGCGCCTGTCGCAGGGCATGGTCGAGCGCATCACCCGGGTGGTGCGCGGCACCGATTAGCCGGCCCTTGCGCCCGCCCGGTGTTCCGCATCCGTGCGAACCGCCGTAGAGACCCGGCGATGGAGCTCAGACCCTACCAGCGCGCCAGCCTCGACGCCCTCTACGCGTCCTGGCGCACCGAGACCGGCGACGGCCTGATCGTCCTGCCCACGGGCGCCGGCAAGGCCTTCGTTATCGCGGCCCTGGTGCGGGAAACGATTGCCCGCGAGGCCGGCGCGCGGATCGCCGTCGTCACCCACACCCGCGAGCTCATCGCTCAGAACCACCGCGAACTCCTCGCGTACTGGCCCGAGGCCCCGGCCGGGATCTACTCGGCGGGGCTCGGCCGGCGCGAGACGGCGACGCAGATCCTGTTCTGCGGCATCCAATCGGTCTGGAACCAGACCGATTCCATCGGCGTCTTCGACCTCGTGGTGGTGGACGAGGCCCACCTGATTCCGCGCGCCGCCGAGACCCGCTACGGCCGCTTCCTCGCCGCCCTGCGGGCCGCCCGGCCCGATCTGCGCGTCGTCGGCCTCACCGCCACGCCCTACCGCCTCGACAGCGGCCGCCTCGACGAGGGCGCCGGCCGCTTGTTCGAGCGCATCGTCTACGAGGCCAATGTCGGCGACCTCATCCACCAGGGTTACCTGTCGCCCCTGATCTGCAAGGCCACCGCCACAGCGCTCGATGTCTCCGGCGTGGGCAAGCGTGGCGGCGACTACATCCCGAGCGCCCTGGAGGCGGCGGTGAACCAGGACTGGATCACCCGCGCGGCCGTGGAGGAGATGGCCGGCTACGGCCGGGACAGGAAGGCCTGGCTCGCCTTCTGCGCCGGTGTGGCCCATGCCGAGGCCGTGCGCGACGCCGTGCGGGCGCAAGGGGTCTCCTGCGAGATGGTGACGGGCGAGACGGCCAAGCGCGAGCGCGACCGGATCGTGCGCGACTTCCGCGCGGGCCGCGTGCGCTGCCTGACCTCCGTCGGCGTGCTCGCGACGGGGTTCAACGTGCCGCGCGTCGACCTCATCGCCCTCCTGCGCCCGACCCAGAGCACCGGGCTCTACGTCCAGCAGGTCGGCCGGGCGCTGCGCACCACGCCGGGCAAGACCGATGCCTTGATCCTCGACTATGCCGGGCTGGTGCGGATGCACGGCCCCGTCGACATCGTCACCGCCCGCAGCGCCGCGCTGATCAAGGGCCGCGAAGGGGAGGTGCGGGCGAAAGCCTGTCCGGGCTGCGGCGCGCTGATCCCCCTCAACGCCAGCACCTGCGAGGGATGCTGGGTCGAGCCGGAGGACGAGGCCGACGACGGGCCGAGCCATGAGGCGGCGGCCGAGGACGAGCACCCGATCCTATCGCGGGCCGTGCCGGTGTGGCGCGGCATCCGGGGCTGGCAGCTTGCCCGCCACATCGCGTCGGGCAGCCTCGACGTGGTGTTCCGCACGGAGGACGGGCTGACCCACCGGGTCCGGATCGGCCTCGAACAGACCGGCTATCCCCGCGAGAAGGCGGTGCAGTGGTGGCGCCAGTTCGGCGGCGGCCGCGATGTCCCCATGAGCGTCTCCGAAGCCCTCGACCGGGCCGACGACCTCACCCGCCCCGCCGCGATTCTCATTCGCACCAACGGCCGCCTGTCCGAGAGCGTGAGCTACCGCTTCGCCGATGGGCGCACCTTCGTCGATACGCGGCGCCTCGACGGAGCCGGCGCCTGATTGCCCGGGGTCGGCGATTTCGCGGAACACGCATGGCCCCGCCACGGTTGCACCGTTCGGCTCCCCGGGGAGTCTCAGCGAGGACCACTATGCGAGATCCGTCGGCGAAAGGTGTCGGCGCCCTGTTGAGCGACAGTGTGCGCCATGCGGCCGACCTCGTCGGCGGCGAGTTCGAGCTCCTGCGCCGGGAGACCGACGGCAACATCCGGGCGATCCTGGGCCTCATCGCCACGTTCGGCATGGCGTCGCTCCTCGTGCTCGCCGCCCTGATGCTCTTCGTCGTCTTCCTGGTGAAGGCGGCCGGCGCCCTGCTCGGCTCGGAGGTCACCGGGGCCCTCGTCGTCGGGGGGCCCTTCGCCCTCGCCACCGTCGTCCTGACCGTGCTGGGAATCAGGCGCATGTCCCGCGACAACCTCGCGCCGCGCCGGTTCGAACGGCAGGTCGCCCGCGACGCCCGCATGGCGACGCGCCCGCGCGGCTGACACGCGCGCTGGGTACGTGAGCGCTCGCCTTGAATCACGGCGCCGGGGGCGGTACCGCTCCCGGCCGATGCACGGATTCGAGCGACAGGGTTGACCGCCATGACCGAGATTCGCCCCCGCCGCAGCGTCCTGTCCATGCCGGGTTCGAATGCGCGAGCCCTCGAGAAGGCGGCCCGGCTTCCCACGGACGTGGTGATGATCGACCTCGAGGACGCGGTGGCGCCCGAGGCGAAGGAGGCGTCCCGTCAGGCCGTCGCCGAGGCGGTCGGGTCGGGGCGTTTCGGCCGGCGCGAAGTGGTGGTCCGGATCAATCCCCTCGACACCCCCTGGGGCGAGGCGGATCTCGCCGCCATCGCGCCCGCCGGCCCCGACGCGATCCTGGTGCCGAAGGTCACCCACTCCGATGCCCTCGTGGCCGTCGGCTCCCGCCTGCGCCGCCTCGGGGCGCCCGAGCGTACCCGCGTGTGGGCGATGATCGAGAGCCCCATGGCACTCCTGCACATCGGCGAGATCGCCAGTTCCGCCCGCGACGTCGACACCCGGCTCGCCTGCCTCATCGTCGGCCCCAACGACCTCGCCAAGGCGAGCCGTGTCCGCCTCGGCGTGCCGGGGCGTCCGGCCCTGCTGCCGTGGCTGATGACCGTGATCGCCGCCGCCCGCGCCTACGAGATCGACGTCATCGACGGGATCTACAACGCGTTCCGCGACGCCGACGGCTTTCTGGCCGAGTGCGAGCAGGGCCGCGATTGCGGCTTCGACGGCAAGATGCTGATCCATCCCGACCAGATCGCGCCCGCCAACGCGGTGTTCGGGCCGACGGATGCGGCCGTGACCGAGGCCCGCGCCATCATGGCGGTCTTCGCCGATCCGGCGAATGCCCGGCGCGGCGTGGTGGCGTTCGAGGGGCGGATGATCGAGCGCCTGCACGCCGTCGAGGCGGCGCGGGTCGTCGCCATGGCGGAGGCCATCGCGGCGCGGGCGGCGTGACGCCCGCGCCCGAACTCGCCGTCGATCTGCGTCTGCTCGACCCGCGCCTGACCGGCTGGGGGTTTCCCCATTGGGGATCCGCCGGGGCCGCCGGCCTCGACCTGCATGCCTGCCTCGACGCGCCCTTGACCCTGGAGCCGCAGGGGCCGGCCGTGCTGATCCCGGCGGGGTTCGCCGTGGCGATCCGCGACCCGTCCTGGTGCGCGCTGATCTATCCGCGCTCCGGTCTCGGCCACCGCGACGGGCTCGTGCTCGGCAACGGCGTCGGGGTGATCGACGCCGATTACACAGGCCCGCTGATGATCTCGGCCTGGAACCGCAACCCGGCACCGGGCCCGGCCCTGACCATCGCTCCCGGCGACCGCATCGCCCAACTCGTCTTCACCCGCATCGTCCGCCCGGCCTTCACCCTCGTGTCCGGCCCGGTGGAGACCGGGTCCGGGCGCGGCGCGGGCGGCTTCGGTTCGACGGGCGTGGGGGTCGGACGGACCCAAACGCCCTGAGCGGTGTTCACCCCTCGAACAAGCATCGAGCGAGGGACCCTCATGGCATTCGTATCGCAGACGGTGATGGAAGAGGGATTGGCCGCCAAGCGTGCCGGCCTGTCGGACGACGCCAACCCGTACCCGGCCGGTTCGCAGAACAGCGCCGACTGGCTCGAAGGCTATACCGCCGACGAAGCGGAGCAGAACGTCGACCGGATCGAGTCGGAGGCCTGACGCGCGCGACTCGGCGGCGAGCCCCCGGGCTCCCTCACAGCCGCTGTTGGCCCGCGGGCAGGCCCGCCTGCGTGACTTCGATGCGGATCGTCGCCCGGCGGACTTCCCCCTCCGTGGTCTCGACTTCGATCTGGACCTCGTCGAACCCGGTGAACTGGGCGTTGGCCTGGTAGACCACGACCTGCCCGGACACCTTCTGGTCCGGGCAGCGGTTTTTCTTGCCCGTGGCGATGCTGGCCGTGGTGGCGATGACCCGGCCGTGCTTGGGCAGGCCCGGCACCCGCAGGGTCGGCGCGGCGCCCAGGCTGCAATCGCGCTTCAACGGATTGAGCACCGCGATCTGCACCGGCTTGCCGGCGGCGACGCTCACCTGGGGCTTCACGGAATCGGGATTGTCGGCGCCCTGGCCGAAGGCCGCCGGTGCGGCGAGGAGGGCGGCAGCGAGGACGAGGCGCTGGGTGCGACGGGCGGCGATGCCGGGCATTCGGGTCTCCGGTCGAGCCCCCCGGGAGGCGGGGCGGCGGGAGCTGACCCTATCGCGGGCCGGGCTTCGATTGAACCCGCGCGGCGGCCCTCGCCCAAACAGAGGCGCTCAGCGCCGCAGCATGGCGATCCAGGAGGAAACCGGATCGACCACATAGGCGGCCATGGAGGACGCCCATTCCCGTGCCCGTGCCACGATGGTCCGATTGCCGTCCCCGCCCGCGCGCTCGGCCATGAGGGCGGCGACGTAGGCGTCCTCCCGCTCCTTGCAGGCATCGAGGGCGTTGCGCTGTGCGCCGGCCTTGCCCTGGAGCGCAGGCTGCTCGGCGAAGGAGTCGCGCACGCAGGTCGTCCATGCCCGCTCCAGGGCCGCCACGTCGGGCGCGGCCAGAACCGTGCCGAGGGGCAGGACGAGGGGCGGGCCAAGGGCCAGACCGAGGACGAGTCGCGCGGGGATTCGCATGGGCCCGATATCGCCGATCCGACCGATCCTTGACAAGGGAAGCCCCGGCCCCGCAACCGTCACGCCGCGCGATACGTTGCGGTGCTGCGATACCCGAGCCGCGAAGCTTCATGGGAGCCGGACCCGAGGATGCACCTGCCAGCGATGCCCATCCGGCGCGAGCTGGTCTTCCTCGCCCTCACGGTGCTCCTCGTGCTCGCGGCGGCGGGCGCCTTCTACCTGTCGCGCGCCACCACGCTGACGGTGGCCGTGGCGCCGAGCGACGGCACCGAACCCGCGCTGATCCGGGCCTATGCGGACGCCCTGAAGGTGAGCCGCAAGGAGATCCGCCTGAAGGTCGTCCCCTTCGACGACGTGCGCGACTCCGCCGCCGCCCTGCAGACGGGGAAGGCGGATCTGGCCGTGGTGCGCCCCGACGTCGCCTTGCCGGAGAACGGCCTCACCCTGGCGATCCTGCGCGATCAGGCGATGATCATCGCCTCGCCCGAGCCCTCCGGCATCACGGCCTTCGACGACCTCGACCGCAAGCGCCTCGCCATCCTGGCCCACCGCGACGCCGACCACACCCTGATCAAGGCCCTGGTGGAGCATTACGGCCTCACCCTCCTCGACGGCGCCCCGGACGGCCCGGTGCCCGCCCGCCACGTCGCCCTGGTGCAGCTCGACGAGGCGGACCTGGCCCAGGCCTTCGCGAAGAAACGGATCGACGCCGTCGTCTCCGTCATCGCCCCGGCGGCACCGACGGCCTTGCGCATCGTCGGAATCGTCCAGGCCGCGAGCCGCACCCGCAAGGTCGCCTTCGTCGATGTCGCCGACGGCACCGCCATCATCGAGCGCATGCCCCGGCTCCAGGCGGTGACGATCCCGGCGGGGCTGTTCGGCGGCGCCCCGAAGGTGCCCGCCGACGATGTCCGCACCATCGGGGCGTCCTACCGCCTCATGGCCCGGGCCGGCCTGTCGCGCACGGTGGCGGCGGACGTGACCCAGCACCTGTTCGAGTTGCGCAGCGGCCTGTCCAACGCCACGGCGGCGGCCGATTACATGCTGGCGCCGAGCTACGAGACCACGGCCGCCGCCACCAGCGCCCGCCTGCCGATCCATCCCGGCGCCATCGATTTCTTCGAGCGCGAGCAGCAGGGCTTCATCGAGCGCTACGAGACCTGGATTTACCTCGTCGCCTTCCTGGGCGGCGGCTTCGGCTCGGCCCTGGCCTGGATCCGCCAGCGCCTGTCGCGGGTGCGCCGCGAGCGCGTCGAGGAGGCCACCGACCGGCTCCTGGCCATCCGGGCCGAGGCGCGGGAGACCACCGACCGCGCCGGCCTCGATGCCCTCGCGGCCGAGATCGACGATCTCGCCGGGGAAATCGCCCGGCACGCCCTCGAGCGCCCGACGGAGGCCCGCACCATGAGCGCCGCCGCCATCGCCATCGACGCCGCCCGCTCGACGGTGCGGCGCACGACCCTCAGGGGCGACGGCCGGTCCGGACGACCGGACGCATCGGAGCCGCCCGCCACTGCCCTGTCCGCCCCCGAAATCGCCTGATCGCGGCGGCGATCCGGCATCCCTCGCCGCGCGCCGCCGGCTTGGAGTGCCTCACAGAACTCGCGTTCATCGTCGGTTCGCACTCCGAGCACGACGGCGCAACGGGCGTTTTGTAAGAGATACTGAAGGCGCTCCGAATACTTGGACTTTCACGAGAAAGATCACGGTCCGGTCTCAGAAATCGCGCGGGATTCCATCTGGCACCATCGTGAACGCGCGCCACCCACCCAGTCTGGAACGGGTCTCGACTGAGCCGGTTGTGCGCAGAGACCATCCGGAGACCTTCGCATGCCCGACAGCCCCGTCCGTTACAGCGCCGATGTCGAGGACGTGAAACCCGATGAGGGGCAGACGATCGAGGGGCTGTGCCGGACCTTCGATACGATTCTGGAGCGGACCGCCGAGGATTACGGGCACGCCGTGCGGTCCGTGCATGCCAAGGCGCACGGCATCTTGGAGGGGACGATGACCATCGCGGCCGGGTTGCCCCCGGAACTGGCGCAGGGCCTGTTCGCGGTGCCGGGCGAGCACCGGGTCTACCTGCGCCTGTCCACGAATGCCGGCGATCTCCTGCCCGACGCCGTCTCGCTGCCGCGCGGCCTCGCCCTCAAGGTGCTGGATGCCCCCGGCGCGCGTCTGGAAGGGGCCGAGGGGACGAGCCAGGACTTCATCATGGTCAACGCCCCGAGCTTCCAGGCCAAGACCGCCGAGGCGTTCCATGGCAGCCTCAAGCTGCTGGCCAAGACGACGGACCGGGCGGAATCCCTGAAGGTCGCGGCCTCGACGGTGCTGCGCGGCGTCAACAAGGCGCTGCAGGCGGTGGGCGTGGAGAGCACGACCCTCGGGTCGCTGGGCGGGGCGCCGAACGTCGATCCCCTGGGCGAGACCTATTACAGCGTCACGCCGTTCCGGTACGGCGACCACATCGCCAAGTTCTCCCTCGCCCCCATGGCCCCGGCGCTCCGGGCCCTGACCGGCCGGGAGATCGATGCCTCCGGCCGCCCCGACGCGATCCGCGAGACCGTCCGATCCGAGATGCGGGGTATCGAGGCCGTGTGGGCGTTCCGCGTTCAACTCTGCCGCGACTTGGAACGCCAGCCCGTCGAGGACCCGACCGTGGTTTGGAACGAGGAAGAGGCGCCGTTCCACACCGTCGCGACCATCACGGTCCGCCCGCAGGACAGCTGGGACGCGGGCCGTGTCGCGGCGGTCGACGAAGGCATGCGCTTCGGCGTCTGGACCGGACTCGCCGCGCATCGGCCGCTGGGCAACATCAACCGCGCGCGCAACGCGCCCTACCGGCACTCGGCCGATTTCCGCCAGCGTTTCAACGGATGCCCCATCCACGAACCGACCGGACAAGGGCCGATCGGACAAGTCCGGGACGGGGTGGTCTGACCCATGGCCGACGCTCAGCCAGCCGGAGCCGGCTTGCCGCCCCGCGTAAAGGTCGTCGCGTTCGACATCATCGGCACGGTGTTCAGCATGGCGCCGATGCGGACCGCGCTGACGGGACTCGGGCTTCCCGCCCTCGCCCTCGACTTCCTCTACACCGCCGCCTTGCGGGATACGTTCGCCTTGGGTGTGACGGGGGCCTTCGCACCCTTCCGGTCCGTCATGGCCGGCTGCCTCGACGAACTGCTCGCCATGCAGGGCGTGACGGCGTCGGCGGAGCAGAAGAAGGCGGTGCTCGGCCTGATGAAGACCCTGCCGCCGCACGACGACGCACGGGCGGCGTTCGAAGTGCTCGCCGGGGCCGGCCTGCGTATCGTCGCCCTCAGCAACGGGGCCGCCGAGACCACCCAGGGGCTCCTCGATGCGGCGGGCCTGGCCGGGCTCGTCGAACGGGTCCTGTCCGTCGAGGCGGTCGGTCTCGCGAAGCCCCGCCCGGAAGTATACCGCTATGCCGTCCGGGAGGCCGGTGTCGCCCCGGGTGAGATGGCCCTGGTGGCGACCCATCCCTGGGACATCCACGGTGCGAAGGCCGTCGGGCTCGTCGGCGGATACGTCGCGCGTGGGCGTCCGTTCTCGCCGGTGCTGCAGGCACCGGACGTGACCGGCGAGACGCTGCTGGACGTCGCCCGACAGCTCGCCGCGCGGTAGACCCACGCGACACGGTGGCCTTCATACCGCCGTGTCGGGGGAAGCCGGTCCCGGCGGGCCGGTTTCCCGTCATGGAGCGATCAGGCGCCGCCCCACTGCATGGTCAGTCCGCCATCGACCACGAGGGTGTGACCCGTGACGTAGTCGGAGTCGTGGGACGCCAGATAGAGGACAGCCTTTGCGATCTCGTCGGGTTGGCCGGCGCGGTGCCACGGAATCCGCTCCAGGGATGCCTCCAGCTTCTTCGGATCCTCGAACCGGTCGCTCGTCATCGGGGTCTCGATCAGGCCGGGCGCGACGTTGTTGACGTTGATCTTGTCCTCGGCGAGCTCCCGCGACAGGCTGCGGCAGAAGGAGCCGATGCCGGCCTTCGACATGCCGTAGGGCGCGCTCCCCGGCGTCGGCAGGTGCTGGGCCACGGACGAGACGGTCACGATCTTGCCCCGTCCGCCCTGGGCGCGGCGCACCGCGATAAAAGCCTTGGCGCAGAAGACCGGCCCCATCAGGTTGACCCGCAGGATCTGCTCCAGCTTCGCTTCCTCCATCTCCGCCACGGGCATGCCGCTCATGGCCTGACCGGCATTGTTGACGAGGATGTCGAGGACACCGAGTTCGCGTGCCACCTGCGCGAAGGTCGCCTCGACGGAGGCCGCGTTGCCGACATCGTCCTGAATGACGAGGCAGCGCCGCCCCTGCGCCTCTACGCAACGGGCGGTCTCCCGCGCGCCCTCCGCATCCGTGTTGTACGTGATGGCGACGTCCGCGCCTTCGCGGGCGAACAACTCCGCCGTCGCTTGGCCGATGCCCGAATCGGCCCCGGTGATGAGGGCACGCTTGCCTTGCAGCTTCATGATGATCCCGTGTTTCGCTGATGCGGGATCAATCGGCGCTTCCGAATGTCGGTTCCTGCGACGGAGAGTCAGGCGCCATCCTCCGGACTCGCGAAGCCGTCGAGGAACGGCCGCGCTGCCGCCTCCGCCGCGTCCTCGACGGCCCGGTAGCGCGCGACCACATGGGCCCCGAGGTCGGAGAGATGCGCGCCGCCGCCCGCCCTGCCGCCCGCCCGTGTCGCGACGACGGGCCGCCCGAAGCCGTGGTTCATGGCCTCCACCAGCACCCACGCCCGTCGATACGACATGCCCAGCGCCCGGCCCGCCGCCGAGATCGACCCGTGCTCCGCGATCGCCTCGAGGAGCTGGACCTTGCCGGGCCCGATGCGGTGACCGTCTCCGAGATCGATGCGGATGCTCAGGCGCGCCATCGTGGTCTTTCTCGTTCAGGCGCATCCTTCGTCCGATCCACTCGGACAGGGAGCCCCGGGACGAGAGCCTGTCGCCTTCGCTATGTTCCGCTGTATATATCGAAGGTGGCCACACACGACACGCTCGGCGGCTCGAACGTTTGAGCATTCCTCAGGACAGAACCCGCATGCGCGCCACCCTCCGTGCCCTCGTCTTCGCCGGCCTGATCGTGGCGGCCCCCGCCGCGCGGGCCGCCGAGACCGCAACGATCTTCGCGGCCGCGAGCCTGAAGAACGCCCTCGACGCGGCCGGCAAGGCGTTCACGGCGGAGAACGGCGTCGCCCTGAAGACGAGCTACGCCGCGTCGTCGGCCCTGGCCCGGCAGATCGAGCAGGGTGCGCCCGCGGACCTCTTCGCCTCGGCCGACCTCGAATGGATGGACTACCTCGAGAAGAAGTCGCTCGTGCGCCCCGGAACCCGGGTGAATCTGCTCGGCAACCGCATCGTGGTCATCGCGCCGAAGGACGCGACGATCACCGCCGTGCCGTTCACCCCGGCGGGCTTCGACGCGGCGCTGGGCCCCGACGGGCGGCTCGCCACGGGCGAGGTGACCTCCGTACCCATCGGCAAGTACGCCAAGGCGGCCTTCGAGACGCTCGGCCTCTGGAGCGCCCTGCGGCCGCGTCTGGCTCAGGCCGACAACGTGCGCGCCGCCCTCCTGCTCGTCTCGCGCGGCGAGGCTCCGTTGGGCGTCGTCTACGAAAGCGATGCGAGGTCCGATCCCGGCGTGAAGGTGGTGGGTGTGTTTCCGGCGGACTCGCACCCGCCGGTCGTGTATCCGTTCGCCGTCACCGCCGAGGCAAAGGGGGACGGCGCGGCCCGCTTCCTCACCTTCCTCCGAAGTGCGGCGGCCCGGCCCTATTTCGAGGCCCAGGGCTTCCAGATCCTCGGCCCCACTCCACCCCGCCAATGAGACCAACGATGAAGATCAGCGCGCGCAACACCCTCAAGGGCAAAGTCGTTTCCGTCGAGAAGGGCGCCACCACCGCCCACGTGAAGATCGAGGTCGCCGACGGCACGATCATCACATCCTCGATCACCAACGAGGCCGTGGACTCCCTGGGCCTCACGGTCGGAGCCCAGGCCTACGCCGTGGTCAAGGCGTCGGACGTGATGATCGCCGTCGACTGAGCGAGCGTCCGGGGCGCGGCCCCTACTCGAAGTCGCCCGGCTGCGGCGGGGCGACGGGGGTGAACAGGCTGCGATCCGGCTTGAGGTCGAGGAGCGGTGTGCCATCGAGGCAGTCGAGACCGCGCACGGTCAGCACCGGCCCCTCGACGGAGACGAGCCGCGCGATGGACGTCCCGATGGGGTTGGGGCGCACCGGCGAGCGCAGGGAGAAGGTACCGCGCGCGATCCCGTCGCTCGCCGGGCACTGGCGGACGAGGTCCCGCCGCGAGGCGTCGAGCCAGTACAGCACCTCGATCCGCGCGTAGGCCGACAGCCCGTCGAGGGCGGCGACCCAGGGCTCGAACACCTCGATCCGGCACAGGGGGCCGTCGGCCCGCCCCTGACGCGGGCAGGCGAGGCGGTCGGTCCAGGGCGTGGAGATCCGCCCGATATAGACGAGGCCCGCATCGGTGGCGGCGGGCGGGGCCACGGCGATTTCGTTGGGGCGGATCTCGTTCAGGCGCACCATCGGCAAGGCCTCTCGCAATCAGGACAGGATCGGGGAGCAGACGGAGCGGCCGTATCCGGGCAGCGGCACCACCGCGACGGCGACGCCGTAGAGGCGCTCCAGGCTCGCGGGCGTGATCGTCTCGGCCGGGCCCCCGAGGGCGGCGAGGCGCCCTTCGTGCAGGAGCGCGACGCGGTCGGCGCAGAGGAAGGCGTGGTCGGGGTCGTGGGTCGACAGGATCACGGAGATCCCGCCGCGTGCGAGCCGCCGGACCTGATCGAGGACGCGGGTCTGATTGCCGAAATCGAGGCTCGCGGTGGGCTCGTCCATGACGAGGAGGCGGGGCTCCCCGGCGAGCGCCCGGGCGATGAGTACCATCTGGCGCTCGCCGCCGCTGATCTCCGTGTAGATGCGGTCGGCAAGATGCGTGACGCCCAGCGTCGCCAGCGCCCGTTCGGCGTGCTCGCGGTCGACCCGGCCCGGGCCGGCGAAGGGGCCGAGCCGGCTGGCGCGCCCCATGAGGACGACGTCGCGGACCGAGAACGGGAACAGCGCGCCGTGCGCCTGGGGCACGTAGCCGAGGCTGCGGGCGAGCCGGGCCCGCGACCAGCCCGCCACGTCGGCGCCGTCGAGCAGGATTCGCCCGGCCTGCTTCGGCAGCAGCCCCAGGAGGGTCTTGAACAGGGTGGTCTTGCCGCCGCCGTTGGGGCCGAGCAGGCACAACACCTCGCCGGCCGCGAGGGTGAAGGTCACGCCGGACCCGATCCTCCGGGCTCCGTAGCCGAACGCGAGATTCTCGACGCCGAACATCGTCAGGCCCAGCCCCGCCGGCCGCTGGCGAGGAGCCAGAGGAAGAACGGCGCACCGATGAGCGCCGTGAGGATTCCGAGGGGCACTTCCACGGAGGCGAGGGTGCGGGCGACGATGTCGACGGCGAGCAGATACCCGGCGCCGAGCATCAGGGAGGCCGGCAGCAGGCGCCGGAAATCCGGCCCCACCAGGAGACGGGCGACGTGGGGCACGAGGAGCCCGATCCAGCCGATGACCCCCGTCACCGAGACCGCCGCCGCCGTCACCAGGGTCGCGGCCATGATGAGGAGCGGGCGCAGGGCCCGGGTCTCGACGCCCAGCGCCCGGGCCTCCTCCTCGCCGAGACTCATCAGGTTCATGCGCCAGCGTAGGAGCACCAGGGGCACGAGGCCGAGGACGATGGCCGGCAGGATGGCGCCGACATCGCCGAGCGTCACCGACGCGAGGCTGCCGAGCAGCCAGTAGGTGATGGCCGGCAGCTGGTTGTAGGGGTCGGCCAGGACCTTGATGAGGGAGATCGCCGCCCCCAGCACCGCCCCGATGGCGACGCCGGCGAGCACCAGGGTCAGCACCGGATCGTGCCGGCGCACCGCGGCGCCGACGGCATAGACGCAGGCCACGGCGCCGAGGCCGCCCGCGAAGGCGAGACCCTGGATCGCCGCCACGGGGAGCGACAGGAAGATGCCGAGCACCGCCCCGAGGCTGGCGCCGGCCGAGACCCCGAGGATGTCGGGCGACACCAGGGGATTGCGGAACAGACCCTGGTAGGTCGCCCCGGCCGCCGCGAGGGCCGCTCCGACCACCAGGGCGGCGGCGACACGCGGCAGGCGCACCCGCAGCACCACCGTCTCGACGGTCGCGTCGGCGCCGGACGGCCAGCCGAACAGCTTGGCGGCGAGCACGGCGAACACGTCGCCCGGCGGAACGGCGTAGCGGCCGAGCCCGAGCGCCACGATGGCGAGGGCGGATAGGGCGAGGACCGGCAGTGCCCATCCGGCGAGGACGAGGGCCCGCCGTCGTCGCGCCCCCCGCAGGGCCATGGCCTCCGCCGTCACGGCGCCGCGGCGCCGTCGAGGAGGGCATCGACCTGCGCGGGCGTGAGGTCGACATGATAGAACCGCCGATAGAAGTCGCGCGTGACCTCGGTCAGGGGCTCCGGGAACAGGTCGGGATAGAGCGCGCCCGCGAGCCAGCGTACGCCGATGAGGCGATTGGCCCCGGGCGGCGCGTCGAACCAGCCGAAGGGCAGGGTCGGCGCCTGAAGGACGCGACGCTCGCGCACGGCCTTCACCCCGGCCCAGAGCGGATCGGTGGCGATGGCCTTTCGGAAGGCCGGGTCCTGGGTCACGATCACGTCCGGGTTCCAGGCCAGGACCTGCTCCGGCGAGACGGTGGCGAGGCCGGTCTGTCCCGTCGCCACGGCGACGTTGCGGGCGCCGACGACGTCGAGCAGTTCGGCGTTGAGGGCTCCGGCCGGCGCCGTCTCGAGGCCCCTGGGACCGCGCGCGTAGTAGACGCGGGGGCGCCGGGCTTCGGGAAGCGTGGCGACCGTGTCGGCCACCGCCTTCAGGGTCGCGTCGGCAGAGGCGGCCAGACCTTCGGCCGCGGACGGGTCGCCGATGAGGTCGCCGAGTTGCCGATAGGTCGCGGCGGTCTTCGCGAAGGTGCCGTCGAGGATCACGTAGGGAATGCCGGTCTGCGCCTGCACCCGGTCAGCGAGGGAAGCGTAGGTCGGCCCCGTGCTGCCGACATCGACGATGAGATCGGGCTTCAACGCCAGCACGGCCTCGACGTTGGCGGTGCCGCCGCGCCCGGTGAGGCGCCCGGTGGCGGGCAGATCCCGCGTCTCGGGTGCCAGGAACGGACGCTCCGCCGGGGTCGGCGCGCGCACCCAGCCGACCATCCGGCCCGGCGCGAGGCTGTAGAGCATCACCGAGGCCGGCGGGCCGGCGGCGAGGATGCGGGCCACCCGTTCGGGAATCTCGACGACCCGTCCCGCCGCGTCGGTGAACGGGCGCGCCGAGGCGGGGAAAACCGCGAGGCCGCCCATGAGGAGGGCACCCGCGAGAACACGGACCCGCGTCCGCAAGTGTCTGACAACGTCCATCGGTTCAGTCGCCCTTCGCACGCCGGTAGCCGACCGTCCGATCCGCACCCTCCGCCACGGCCTCGGCGACCCGGTCGAGGAGGGCGTCGGGCAGCGAGGCGCTGCAGGCGAGGTAGTAGCATTCCCAGCCGAGGGAGAGGAACGCGAGGCCGAACCGCTCGGCCGCCGCTCGGGCCCCGAGGCCGGCATCGGCGGCCCCGGAGGCGATGACCGCGGCCACCGCCTGATGCGTGAACTCCTCCGTGGCGTAGCCCTGGATGTCCGATGGTTCGATCCCGTGCTCGGCGAGGAGGCGATCGAACCACACCCGCGTCCCCGACCCCCTCTGCCGGTTGATGGTCCGCGCCCGCAGGCGCGCGAGGTCGGCGAACCCCTGGATGCCGAGGGGATTGCCGGCGGCGAGCATCACGCCCTGCTCCCGCTCGAACAGGGGGCGGACGCGGATCCCGGGCGTGTCGCCGAGGTCGGCGAAGGCGGGGCCGGCGAGGGCGAGCCCGCCCGGACCGCAATGGAATCCGGCAGCGTCGGCGCGGCCCTCGGCGAGGCGGGCGACGGCATCCGCGCTGCCGGCGACGACGACGGCGATCCCCGGCCAATCGGCCAGCACAGTCATGAGCAGCAGGTCGTGGCTGGCGACGAGGGTAAGGGTGGGGGCCGCGTCGCCGAGGAGGCCGGCGAGGCGCGCCTGGACCGACCGGCCCTCGCGCGCCAACGGCCCCGCCAGGGCCGCGGCGGCCTCCGCGAGGGCATCGTGCAGCGCCACCCCCGTCTCCGTCAGGGTGCTGCCGTGCCCGCGCGTCTTCTGGACGATCTGGTGGCCGAGCGCGCTTTCGAGGGTGCGCAGGCGCTCCCAGGCGGCGCGATAGGACAAGCCGAGTTCCGTGGCGATGCCCTGGACCGAGCCGGTGCGCGCGATGGCCTCCACGATGGCGAGGGTCTCGGCGACGCCGAGATGCTGCTCGCCGATGCGGATCGTTCCGCCGATGCCGAGCGCGATGCTGAGCGGTTGTCCATCGGCGTCTTGCGTCATGGGAGACCGTCGCGAGTGCTGATCCGATGCCTCCGGTTTCGTGACCCGAGGCGACGGACGGATAGCACGCCGCGGGTGAAGCGGCCGAATGGACGATCGTACGTCCAGAGCCCGTTTCGTCCACCATCGCCCTCGATTCGACGGAGCGGTCGCCACCGGTCCGGACAGGGGATCCTGGATGAATGGTTCTCCATCGGAACGACGATTGCCTTCGGGTGGCTAGGCCGGCCGCGATTGCCGAATGATCCCGAACAAGATTGCCATTGTTGCCTCTAAGTCTCTGTCGAATAAGGGAAAAATGTGGCATGAACACCACTTGGTCCGCCATTCCGCTGCCAGGGAGCCCAGGATTCACGATGATGATGCGGGATGGACTTGCCCTGTCCGCGCATCCTCGCCCATGAGTGAACAACACGTCGCCAGAAGGTGACGGTTACCAATACAATCCTGGGTCGGGAAAGAATCATGCGCTCGCTGCGGTACAGCCTATTTGCTTCAGTCGCGCTGCTGCCGTGCGTTGCTCAGGCACAGAGCACGGTTTCGCTCAGCGAGATCAGCGTTGTTGCAACCACACCGGTCGGCGTCGCCGCCGGAAATGGTGCGCCCAGTATTCCGGTACTGCAGGCCCCGGGCGGAACGGCTCTCCAGGTTCCGGATACCACGCGTCTGCGTGGCGGTGCTCTGCCTCTCAACAAGATTTCCAGCACAGTCGAGACGGTCACGGCCGCTGATCTGAATTTCGACCGCGCGACCTTCAACGCCGTCGAGACCCTGGCCCGCCGCGTGCCCGGTCTCAACCTGTCGGATAGCCAGGGCAACAACAACCGCGTCGACATCAACTACCGTGGCTTCCAGGCCTCGCCGGTGACGGGCGTGCCGCAGGGCCTCGCCGTCTACCAGAACGGCGTGCGCATCAACGAAGCCTTCGGCGATACGGTCAACCTCGATCTCATCCCGCAGGTCGCCATCAACCGCATCGACGTCGTCACCGGCAACCCGGTCTTCGGCCTCAACGCGCTGGGCGGCGCGATCAACATCCAGATGAAGAACGGCTTCAACTGGCAGGGCACCGAGATCACCGCGCTCGGCGGTTCGGACGCGCGCATCGCCGGCTCCCTGCAGCACGGCAAGATGATCGGCCCATGGAGCATCTACTTCGCGGGCGACGGCCTCAACGACCGCGGCTGGCGCTTCCAGAGCCCGAGCACCATCGGCCGGGTCTACGGCGACGTCGGCTACCGGACGCTGGATTCGGAGTTCCACCTCATCGGCCAGATGGCGCGGACCTATTTCGGCGCCGCCGCCGCGACACCCACGGACTTCACCCACATCGAGCCGCGGGCGATCTTCACCTATCCGCAGACCACCACCTCCGAAGTCGGCACCATCCAGCTCACCGGCCGCGTCGATCTCTCGCCGACCTGGGACATCTCCGGTGCCGCCTACTTCCGACGCTTCAGCCAGCGCTACATCGACGGCAACGACAGCGATTTCGAGAACTGCAGCACGCGCTCGAGCTTCCGCGGCCGGCTCTGCTACGAGGACGACGGCTTCAGCCCCTCGGCCGGCCAGTCGCAGCTCGCTTTCCGTAACCAGTTCCTGATGGTGGGCCGGGGCGCCCCGAACGGCATCCCGTTCACGGCGGGCGTTCCCTACGGCACCCTCGACGTCACCAAGACCGAGGCCACGGGCTACGGCGGCACGCTCCAGGCGGCCAACCGCGACCGGGTGTTCGGCTTCAACAACAGCTTCGTGGTCGGCGGCTCCATCGACGTCGCGGATTACGGCTACAAGTCGTCGAGCACGCTGGGCGTCATCAACCCCGACCTGTCGGTGACGACGAACCCGCTGACGCCCGCCTACGGCACCGTGCCGGGCCTCGGCACCGACTTCCTGCGCACGTCGGCCGCACTCGGCATCGCGCCGAGCTCGGTGACGGGCTCGAACCTCTACATGGGCCTCTACGCCACCGACACCATCGACATCACCGACGCCCTGTCGCTGACGGCCGGCGCGCGGCTCAACTTCGCCCGCATCTCGAGCCAGGACCAGACGGGCTTCTCCCCCGACGTGACGGGCACGCACTACTTCAACAAGATCAACCCGGTGGCGGGTCTGACCTACCGCTTCGCCCCGGGCCTCAACCTCTACGGCGGCTACTCCGAGTCGAACCGCGCGCCGACGCCCCTCGAACTCGCCTGCGCCAACCCGCTCCGCCCCTGCCTGCTGCCGAACTCCCTCGTGGCCGATCCGCCGCTCAAGCAGGTCGAGGGCCAGACCTACGAGGTCGGCTTCCGCGGCGCGCTGCCGAACTTCTACGATGGCGGCCTGGTCAACTATAAGGTCGGCGCCTTCCGCACCGATCTGACCAACGACATCCTGTCGCTCGCCACCCCGGGCAACGCGGCACGCGGTTACTTCGTCAACGTGCCGGCGACCCGTCGCCAGGGCGTCGAGGTCGGCCTCGAATACGTCGCCGACTGGCTCACCGTCTACGCGAACTACGCCCTGATCGACGCGACCTTCCGCTTCAACGGCACGCTGTCCTCGCCCAACAACCCCCTGTCGGTGGACGGCGCGATCGATGTGGTCCCGGGCAACAAGGTCCCGCTGATCCCCGACCACCAGTTCAAGGTCGGCTTCGACGTCGAGGTGCTGCCGCGCTGGCGCGTCGGCATGGCAATGCAGGCCTTCTCGTCCGCCTACTATCGCGGCGACGAGTCGAACCTGAACCGCAAGCTGCCCGCGTACTACGTGCTCAACCTCAACACGAGCTACCGGGTGAACCGGAACCTCGAGCTGTTCGGCTACGTCACCAACCTGACCAACAACCGCTACACGACGTTCGGCACCTTCTTCGAGCCGGGCCTCGTGGCCAACCGCTACCCCGTCAACGACGTGCGCACGACGACGCTCGCTCAGCCGCTCTCGGTCTACGGCGGCATCCGCTACACCTTCGGCGAGGCGCCCGCGCCGATGCCGGAGCCCATCGTGCGCAAGTACTGAGCCGTCGTCAGTCACCCACGCCCGGTCATCACCAAGCATCGGTGACGACCGGGTCTCCGTCCGAAGGGCCGGCCTCGAACAGGGGGCGGCCCTTTTCGCATTCATGGGCTCTCGACGCGAATTGCCAGTTTTTCCTGTCCGTTCTGCCTGTTTTAAATAGAAATCCTGCCTGAGTACCGTGATATTCGTGTCTAAATTCCGCGTTTTAAGAAGAATGTGTGATTGATTTGCATCTCGTAAAATCAAATACCGGACACCGGCCCTCGAACACAGAACTAATTTTTGACTCTGCTCGTGCTGTCCGTAATCGTCGCTCCATTGGCAGCGCATGCGAGCGGCCGACCAATCAAAATCATAAAATCCTGGGGGATACGATGTCGAGGCAAGGTCAAGTGCTGCGCCGCTCACTGATGGTGAGCGTTCCCGTGTGGAGCATGTTGATCGCCGAGGCCTCGGCGGCGTGCCAACCGGCTTCGCCCGCCAGCGGGCAGACCGTGACCTGCACCGATGCGCAGCCGACCGGCTTCGTCGCGCCGGCCGCCGCCACCGGCCTCACGGTCAGCATCCAGCCGGGCGCCACCATCGATTCGCAGCAGACGAGCGCCGGCACGAACCCGAGCTTCACCAATGTGCGGGTGAACGGCACGAGTATCGTCAACAATGCCGGCACCGTCGGCAACACCGCGCCGCTGAACCGCGACAATTTCGGCGTGAACCTGGCGGGTGACCGCTCGACCCTGAACAACACCGGCACGATCACCCTCACGGCGCCGGCCGGCAACACCACGACCCGGGTCTACGGCGCCTATTCGAGCGCGCCGGCGGGCTCGCAGTACGAGAGCACCACGGTGACCAATTCCGGCACCATCGCGGTGACGCAGAACGGCAACGGCATCGCCCGGGGCATCTATTCCGGCGAGAACACCACGCTGTTCACGCTCAACAACACCGGCCTGATCTCGGCGACGCGCGGCACCTCCGCCACGGCGACGACGGCCGTGGTGGCGGGAGTGGATTCCGACGACGATACCGACCGTCTCGTGGTCAACAACGCCGCCGGCGGCCGGATCACCGCTACGGGCACGAACACCCGCGCGATCTCGGGCCGCGCCGCCCAGTACGAGATCAACAACAGCGGCACCCTCACCAACACCACCGCCAATGAGGCCGCCATCGCAACCTTCGCGGTGAATGCCGGTAATGCCGGCGACGCCACCACTGTCCGCGCCTACAACACCGTCATCACCAACACGGCCACTGGCGTCATCAACGGCGATGTCCGCAACTTCGACCAGGATCTCCAGACCGCCACGACGGTGGTGAACCTGCGCCGCACCGGCACCCTCACCAACGCCGGCACCATCAACGGCAACGTCGCCTTCGGCGGCGGCAACCAGACCGTGAACAACACCGGCCGCATCACCGGCGGCCTGTCGTTCCTCGACGTCGCCGCCACCGTGAACACGGTGAACCTCGGCACCGGGTCCAGCATCGGCGGCAACATCACCGCGCAGGGCCTCGGCACGAACAATCTCAACCTGTCGGGCACCGGCACCCTCACCGGCACGGTCTCGGGCTTCACCAGCCTCAACCAGACCGGCACCGGCATCGCCTGGACCACCGCCAGCGGCTCGGTCCAGAATCTCTCGGGCAACCTCACGGTGGCGGGTGGAAACCTGACCCTGGGCGCCGGCTCGACGCAGAACGTCGCCGGCCTGATCCAGGTGACGGGCTCGGGCGCGCAGCTCACCGTGAACAACACGCTCACCAACAAGACCGTGAACCTGTCGGGCTCGAACACGAGTCTGGTCAACAACGGCACCCTCGTGGGCACTGGTGCGGCGGGCCGCGCCAACACCGCCGCCACCCGCGTCTACGGCGTGCTGACGAACTCGACGGGCGCCGACTTCGCCAACGTGGCGGTCACCAACAACGGCACCATCGCGGTGACGGAGAACGGCATCGGCATCTCGCGCGGCATCTATGCGGGCGAGAACATCGCCTCCATGGCGATCACCAACGCGGGCACCATTTCGGCCACCCGCAGCGGCACCGGCACGGCCGCCGTGGCGGCCATCGATTCCGACGACGACGTCGCGGCGCTGAGCGTCACCAACCGCGCCGGCGCCACGATCAGTGGCACCGGCACCGGGGTCCGCGCCATCCAGGGCCGGGCGCAGAGCTTCACCATCGCCAATGCGGGCGCGATCACAGGCCCGGCGGGTGGTCAGGCCATCGTGGTCTACGGTGCCGGCAATGGGTTCCTCACCAACGCCGCCACGGGTGTCATCACCGGCGACGTGCGCTTCACCGACGCCGACCCGCAGGTGGCCACCACGGCCAACCGCCGCAACAGCACCACGACGAATGCCGGGCGTCTCAGTGGTAACATCCAGTACGGCTTGGGCAGCCACACTCTGACCAACACCGGCGCCATCACGGGCAATATCGCGTTCGCGGATGTCGCGGCGAGCCGGAACACCGTCAACCTCGGCACCGGCTCGACCATCGGCGGCAACATCACCGCGCAGGGGCTCGGCATCAACGCCCTGAACCTGTCGGGCACCGGAACGCTCACCGGCAACGTCGCCGGGTTCACCACCCTGCGCCAGGCCGACGGCGCCTGGACCCTGGCCTCCGGCTCGACGCAGACCTTCTCGGGCGGCGCGACGGTGGCGGGCGGCGTCCTCACGGTGAACTCCACCCTCAACGCCAACACCGGCGTGGGCACCGCCGGCACCCTGGTGGGAACCGGCCGCGTCGCCGGCACTCTGACCAACGCCGGCATCGTCGCCCCGGGCAGCACCGCCGCCCCCTTCGGCACCCTGACGGTGACGAACTTCGTCCAGCAGGCCGGCGGCACGCTCCAGACCACCCTCGGCGTCGACGGGTAGGCGTCCCGCCTCGTCGCCACCGGCACCGCGACCCTCGCCGGCACCGCCAGCGTCACGGCGGCTGCGGGCACCTACCTACCCAACGCCCTGTACACCCTGGTCAGCGCCGCCGGCGGCGTGCGGGGCAACTTCGCCAACGTCACCGACAACGGCTCGCTGCCCTTCCTGATCCGCGCGATCGCCTCCTCCGACGCCAACAACGCCTACGTGACCCTGGCCCAGCAGAGCTTCGGCCTCGTGGCGCAGACGGCGAACCAGGCCAACGTCGCCCGGGGCCTCGATGCGGCGCTCGCCAACAACCCGCAGGCGCTCCTCGTCATCGACAACCAGAGCAACGCCGGGATCGCCGCGACCCTCGACCGGGTCGCCGGCCAGGGCTACGCGTCGCTGGCCGATCCGCAGCTCCGCTCGGGTCGCGCCTTCGGCAGCCAGCTCCTGGCGCGGGCCTATGCGGCCAGCACGGAAGCCGGCCCGACGGGCTTCACCCTGCCGCCGACGGTCTACGCCGCCGACATGCCGAACCGCGCCCCCGTGCCCGCCCCCCGCTTCATCGAGACGAGCCGCGGCTACGGCCTCTGGGCCACGGGCTACGGCCTCTGGGCCACGGGCTACGGCCAGTTCGGAAGCGTCGACTCCACCGCCAACGTGGCCGGCCGCTCGGAAACCGTCGCCGGCATGGCGGGCGGCGTCGATTTCCACCCGCAGGTCGGCACGGTGCTGGGCATCGCGGCGGGCTACGGCTCCGTCGACGTCGGCCTGAACCGCACCGGCGAGCGGGCGCATACGGACAACGCCCAGGTCGGTCTCTACGGCGGCGTCTCCAGCGGCGCCCTCTACGCCAACGCCACCGTGGGCTACGCCCATGCGGAGGGCCGCGTGAACCGGTCCCTCGGCTTGGCGCAGATCCAGGCCGGTGGCGCGCAGGGCAAGGTCAGCGGTGATCAGTTCATCTCCGCGGGCGAGCTCGGCTACCGCTTCGCGGTTGCGCAAACCCCGGTGCTGTCGCCCTTCGTCGGGTTCCAGGTGAACACCTTCGATCAGGACCGGGTCCGCGAGGGCAGCGTGGGCCCCCTCAGCCTCACCATCGCCGCCAAGGACTTCCTCTCGGCCCGCACCCTGGTCGGCGGCCGCTTGGAGACGGCGACGACGGTGCTGAACGGGCGTCCGGTTTCGTTCTGGGTCAAGGCGGCCTACGTCCACGACTTCGCCGATATCAGCCGCACCATCGGGGCGTCCTTCACCCTGGTGCCGACGGTGCCGTTCGCGGTCTCCAGCCGTCGCCTCGCCCGGGACCGGGCTCTGGTCGGCCTCGGCGTGAGCACGGAACTGGCTCCGGGCTTGACCGGCTTCCTCGGCTACGACGCCGAGCTCGCCTCCTCCGATACGATCCAGGCGGTGCGCGGCGGGGTTCGCTACACGTTCTGATCGGGCGCATCGGAACGACAGGGGCCGGCTCGGACACGAGCCGGCCCCTGTTGCTTTTGTGGAACAGGATGACGCGATGCCGTGGAAGGCCGGATGGCGGTGGCTGCGGGGTGGCAAGCCTGCGCCAAACTCCCCCGACGTCACCGTCGTGCTCACCTCGTGCGGGCGCCACGACCTTCTCGAACGCACGCTGGCGAGCTTCCGGGCCTGGAACACCGATCAAGGCATCGCCGAGATCCTCGTGGTCGAGGATGGGAGGGGCGACCCCTCCGCGATCTGCCGGCGCCACGATGCGCGCCTGCTCCGTTTCGGCCGGTCGCGGGGGCAGATCGCCGCCATCGAGGCCGGCTACGCCGAGGTCCGCACGCCCTACATCTTCCACCTCGAGGACGATTGGGAATTCTATCGCGGCGGTTTCATCGAGCGCAGCCGCCGCCTGCTCGCCGCCGATCCCTCGACGATCTGCGTGTGGCTGCGGGCCTGGGACGACACCAACGGGCATCCCCTGCACTTCGTCTCCCCGGCGGGGGATTTCGGCGTGCTCGCCTTCGGCTACCGGGGCAAGTGGCACGGGTTCACGTTCAACCCCGGCCTGCGCCGCCTGTCGGACTATGCCGCGATCGGCAGCTTCAGCCGCATCCTCGTGAGCTCGCTGAAGCACGAGGGCCAGATCTCGCAGCACTACCACGCGCTCGGCTTCCGGGCGGTGATTCTCGATCGGGGCGGCTATGTCCGCCACATCGGCTGGGATCGGCGCATCCCACAGGGACCGGTGGACCCCCAGCCCGCCTGATCCCGGGATACCGAAGGGCAAGCCCTTCGGTGGGTGTCGGGCAGAGCCCGACTGTCTTCCCTGGCCTCCCTCAGGACGGCGTCCCCCGAGCCATCAGGGCCAGCACCCGCGTTGCCGCCTCTTCCGGAGTTGTGAAGGTGGTGTCGAGGAGCGGCACGTCGAGCTCGGCCGCGAGGCGCCGGTAGGTGTCGATCCGGTCCTCCGGCATCTCCGCCGCGGCATCGATGCCGCGCGCGGCCAGCCGCGCCAGGGTGGCGGGGCGGTCGGTCCAGGTCATCACGCTGAACGGGCGCGGCTCCCACCCGGCGCGGTAGGCCTTCGACAGCAATTGCGACGCCGTGAACCAGTGCCGGTCGAACACCACCGGCCCCGGGGGCGCCTCCGCCAGCGCCAGGGCGACGGCGTCGTGCGCCACGGCGTCGGCGCGGTCGTGCTGGCCGAGGCGGGCGAGATGCACCATCAGGGCGCCGACCCGGCCGGCAAACGGGTCGAGCACCGTGGCGCCGAGAGCCGCCGCCACGTGGCGCGCCACCGCCGACTTGCCCGAGCCGTCGAGCCCGTCGACGGCGAGGGCGATGCGTCCGGCCTGGTCCGCCTTCTCCTGCGCCCGCGTACGCGCCGAGGGGTAGATCCGGCCCTCGCGCCGGCCGTGTTCGAGGTAGTGCAGCGCGCCCTGCCAGGGCAGGGTGAACAGATCGGCGAGGTCGGGATGCAGGCGCAGGTAGCCGCCCGCGTCGAAATCCCCGGGCAGGGGACCATCGAGGGAGACGAGGTCGGCCATGCGCCGGGCTTCCTCCGGGGGCGCGGCGTCGGCCCGACTCCGGACCCGACTCCGGAAATGACGCGCCAGGGTATCGTCGTCTCCGAGAATGCCCTCGGCCACGGCCGCCGCGCGGGCCGCAGGATCGAGCACGATGGCGTCGTACGCGGCCCGCAGGCCGCCCGCTTCCCAGGTCGCGTACCACCGCCGCCAATGGCCGCCGACGCTTCGGTCGAACTCGGTGTTGCGGGCATAGGCCGCCCCGCCCTGGATCACCTTCGCCTCGAACTGGGCGTAGGTCCGGATCGGATAGTGGTAGATGGTGAGGCGCGGTTCGTCCGCCTGCGTCACCGGGCGGTCGTAGGTCGCCTCGTGGTTGCCCTGGCAGATGGAGACGAATCCATCCGCCCGGCACACCGCCTTGGCGCTGACGGTGCGGATGAGCTTGGAGCGGCTTCGATCCGCCACCGGCGCCAGCACGGCGAGGGTCCCGTCGGCGAGCACGTCGCGACCGCTGCCTTCCTCTGGCGGGATCATGTTGCGGCGGCGGACCATGAGCACATCGGCGGAGGCCTGCGCCAGTACCTGTTTCAGGTTGCCGCCCGCGGCGTGCCAGAACTCGTCGGCGTCGCTGTTGATGATCCAGTCGGCCTTCAGGAGATCGCGGGCGAGGCGCGCCATCCGGGTGACCCAGGCGTATTGTCGGTAATCCTGATCCTCCTCGACGAGGAGGCAGACCCGCCCCGTCGGCACGAACCGCGCGACCACGTCGAGGGTGCCGTCGGTGGATCCGTTGTCGGTGATGACGATGAAATCCACCCCTTGGGCGAGGTGGTAGGTGAGGAAGTCCGCGATGATGTCGATCTCGTTGCGGATCAGCAGCGTCATCAACAGGCGCATCGTCGCCCGCCTCCTTTTTCACGTGAAATGGTTAGCGATTTCGTCACGCATGAGGGCGCCGTAGGAGGCGTTGGCGTGGGTGACGTCGTGCGCCCAGTAATCCGGGTGGAGACAGCCGTCGGCGTCGGCGCAGGCCGCGGGTGCCGGTACGAAAGCGATGCCGAACCGGTCCGCCACCGCCCGCTGCACGTTTTGCTCCACCTGCCAGAGCTTGAGCCGCACCGTGGCGGGCGTCAGAGCGAGGTCGTGCGGATCGAGGCCGTGAGCCGCCGCGAGCTTGGCGCCGTAGGCCCCGATGCCGATGAGTTCGGCGAGGCGCGCGGCATCGGCTTTCGGCGGTGGCGCGCCGACGAGAACGACGCGGGCGGGGCCATGGGCCGCGAGCCGCTCCACGAACGCCGCGAGTCCCGCCCCGGTCTCGGCGAAGCGCGCACGCACGGCCCGCTCGGGGACGACGACGGCGTTGTCGCGCAACGGCAGGTGGGCGAGTTCGGCGACGACGAGGTCGAAGGCGGGGCTGCCCTGGAGAAGGAAGGCATCGTTGTAGCGGTTGCCCTCCCAGGCCAGCGCGATGCGCCGCCCCGATGCGTGCGCGCAAAGACGGTCCCAGTACACGGCCTGCTTCGGCCCCCCGGAGAGGCCGACGAAGCGCCGGTCCTCGGGGTCGAGGGGTAGGAGGGCGGGTGCCTCGGCGCGGTCGCCCCGTGCCACGCCGAGCGCCTTGCGGTGCGAGTGGCCGGCGATGACGATGGCGCTCACGACGTGCCCCGCCACGGCAGGATGCCGCGCTCGGTCATCAGGGCCAGGGCCCGTTCCGCCGCCGCCTCCGGCGTCGTGCGCGAGGTGTCGAGGAGCGGCACGTCGAGTTCGGCGGCCAGCCGCCGGTAGGTCTCGACGCGGTCCTGCGTCATCTCCAGGGCGTCGCGGTCCTCGCCGCGCGCGATCATGCGGGCGACGGTGGTCTCGCGGTCGGCCCAGCACAGGAGGGTGAAGGGCCGGGGCTCCCAGCCGGGGCGGTAGAGCGAGGAGAGCAGCTGCGAGGCGGTGAACCAGTGCCGGTCGAACACGATTGGCACGCCCTCGGGCACCCGGTCCATGGCCATGGCGACGGCGGCGTGAGCGACGGCATCGGCGAGCGCGTGCTGCCCCGTGCGCGCGAGCCAGACCAGGAGCGGCCCGTTGCCGTCGTAGGGATGGAGCACGCAGCCGCCGATGGCCTCGGCGACGAGGCGGGCGACCGTCGACTTGCCGGCCCCGTCGAGCCCGTCGAGCACGAGGGCGATGCGCTGGGCCTGTGCCACCTTGGTCTCGGCGCGCGTCACGTTCGAGGGATAGAGCCGGCCCTCGCGGCGTCCGTGTTCGAGGTAGTGCAGGTCGCCCTGCCACGGATGGGCGAACAGGGCCGCGAGGTCCGGGTGAAGGCCGATATAGCCCGCGCCCTCGAAATCCGGCGGCAGGGGGCCGTGCTCCGCCGCGAGCGTGGCGATCCTTGCGGCTGTCTCGGGATCGGGGGCATCGTCGGGCATGGCGGCGGTCTCGGGGCTCTGTGACCCGTGAGTGGGGGCGGGTGGTCCGGTGGGGCCGGGATGCCCGGCCATCTCCTCCTCGCATTCGGTCTCGGCGATGGCGCCGGAGAGGACGGCGCTCACGGGCGTCGCCGATGGGGCTGGGTCGGTCTCGCCCGGCGGGTCGCGGCCGCACGCGGCGAGGAACGCCCGCATCACCGCCGCGATCCCCTCCCGGCTGACGTTGCGGCGGTCGGGGGCGAAGAAGGTGTCCGGCGCCTGAGGCCCGGTGACGATCTCGTAGGCCGGAAAGTAGATCACGTCGGTCGCGCCGCGGGCGACGCTCTCGGCGGCCACGCGTAGCACCGCCTTGGCGTGGGTGGAGGCTTCCAGCACGTGGCGCCCGCCCGCCGTGGCGACGAGGGGCACCGGCGAGACCGTGAGGATGATCCTGACCGCCGGGTTGAAGGCGCGCAGGTCCGCGACGAAGGCAGCGAGGTCCTCCGTCACCTCCGCGCAGGAAAACTCGACGAACCGGTGCCGGGCCGGATCGAACCGCCCCGCCACGGTGCCGGGGCAGGCGGGAAACACCGCCCCGTCCCGGGCCGTCCAGGCCTCCGTGAGTCCGAGGGTGACGATGAGCACGCCGGCCCGCGCGAAGGCATCCCGCGTCAGCCGCAGGTGCTGGGCGGTCAAGGCTTCGAACTCGGCTTCGGTTCGGGCGGCGTAGCGCAGGCCGGGCCGGTAGGGATCGACGATCCGGTCGGGTTCGCACCAGCGATCCTCTTGCGGCGCGAACGTGCCACAGGCCCGCCGCAGGAGCTGCAGCAGTTGCCGGGCGGTGTAGACGTTGCCGTAGGCGGCGCTGTAGCGGCCGTAGCCCATGGCTTCGGGGGGAATCCGCAGCCAGTCGGCCAAGGGCTCGGTGCGGAGGTAGTGCAGGCCGGCCCGTTCCAGGAACGGAACCAGGTTGGCGGCAAAGCAGCTGCCCACGGACATGATGGCGGCGTCGTGCGGAATCAGCGGGTCGGTGGCCGGATTGACGAGGGCGTGGGGGGAGCGCTCCGCGAAGGCACGGCCCCAGAACGCCCGGTCGGGCAGCCCGCGATAGGGATGCGTCATCGCCGGGCGTCGCTCCTGCGGAATGCGAGGCGGCCGAGGCCCGTCGCCAGCACCGTCCGCACCACGGCGGCAAGGGCCGGCCTGCCGCGTCGATGGAAGGCACCGCGCCGTGCTCCCGCTTCCTCCGGTGACGGGCTTTGCCCTTGCCTTGCGCTTTGCGCAGCGGCAAGGGCGTACGCCAGCCGCCCGCGCTCGCGGTCGAGCTCCGCCGCGTAGCGGACCACCCGGTCGGTCCGGCGGCGGGATTCCTCCAAGTCCTCGGTCACCGCGGCGACCCGGCGGTCACCGTCCGCGCGGAGCGCCGCAACCTCGCCATGCAGGTGGGCGAGGGCACGGTCTCGTTCGGCGAAGGGGTCGGGCGGGCCCGTGCGCAACGGCAGCGACGTCGCTCCGAGCCACGCCCGGTTCCGGCGCGTTTCGATCCCGCTCACCGCCGTCTGGAACCGATTTTCCCGGGCGAGCGCCTCGTCCAGGGCCGCCGCGTCGAGGGTGATGCCGATGCCCTCGGCGACGGCGAGCACGAGCGGCAGCAAGGTCGGGCTGATTCCGGGGGCGGGCGACCCGCAGACCTCGACATCCGTGAATGCGTTGATCAGCCCCCGCACGAGGAGATGACCGAAGCAGAGGGCCTCGACCTCCCACTCGGCGTCGATGAAGATCGGGACGCCGCCCCGGTGCAGGAGATTGCGCGGGATCGCATCGACGGCTTCGCCCGGAAGCGGCGTTCCCAGGGTGAGGTCCGCGCCGTCGGCATAGTGCGCCCGCACGGCATCCCGCCAGACCGAGGCCCAGGCCACGATCCCGGCCACGGTCCAGCCGTCGTGGGCGAGCAAGGCCTGCAGACCCGCCTGCCACGGCACGCCGGGCACGAAGGGCTCGTCGGGGAACCGGTTGGTCACCCCATCCACCGTTCGCGGCAGATCCGCGTGGAGCGGCGCACGGGTCACGCGGATCGCATCGCCCACGCGCACGAAGCCGACCACCTTGTCGAAGGCGGGTCGGCGGCGATGGCCGAAATGCAGGGCGAGCCGCGGGTCTTCCGGAAGGGTCGACACCGACGCCGCGACCGCGAAGGCGGGGGCGAGATCGCCGAGGAGTTCGGCGCGGGCCACGGCCGCCCAGGCACGCTGGAGCGAGCGCCCGCCCGGTCCGGGGCCGTCCGGATCGAACGGCGCAGCGGCAGCGGCGAGGAGACCGGGCTCGAACGGTCCACCCGCGTCGAGACCGCGTTCGCCGACGAGGCTGAGGGCGAGGCGGCGATCGGGAAAGGGAAACCACCATGCCTGCTGCGTGAGGCCGAGGCGGGCGAGCCGGTCCCGCAGGCCGCGCCGCGTCGGTAGCGCCGAGCCGTCGGGATGCGTGCGATCCGCGAAGCCGACCGGGTCGAGGGTTGGCATCCGCCTCCGAATGGCCGGTGAGGTGGCGCAGGCTCGACGCGTTCGCCACCACCACGACGAGCTGTCCACCGGGCCGCAGGAGCCCGGCCGCTCGGTCGAGGGCCTGGGTGAGACGGTCGGCCCCGGTTCTCGAATCCGGCGGACACCGACGCGCCGAATCGGCTTCCCCTTCGCCGGGGGGGACGCCGAGGCCGTCCAAGGCCGAGGTCGTTGGATGGAGCAACACCACGGCATCGTAGCGAGACTGGTCCGCTCGCGCCTTCAGGATCGTCACCGACCGTGCGGTCTCACGGAGGGCCGCCACGAGATCGGCGGTCGCGCCCCCGGCGACGAGGACCGAACCGGTGAGGAGCGACCGAAAGGGATGGAGCACGCGCGGGTCCGTGCCGGACATGTCCGTGCGCGCCGACTGCGTCGCCTCGCGAAGATCTGCCGGAACATCCCAACTCATTTACCGATCAGAAGTATAGTCTATTGCCACTTTTACCCAATAGGCGGTTTTTTGCGATTGCATGGACAATCGAAGGACCCGGACTTATTGTTCTAGCGTTCACAAAGTCAAACCGACAGGCCCCGTTGTTCAGCCCGAGTCGCAGGATGAATTTTTACAACGGCAGGATTTTTGGTCGGCCGAAAGTGCTCGTGACGAGTACGTTCAACGATGCAATGAACACGAATACTTCGATTCGCCCCTGCTTGGCAGAAGGGTTTGCTGAGGTTCTCGGATCCGATCGCGTGATGGCGGTCCCCCTCGACCTCGCGCCGGCAGCGATCCGTGTATTCTGCCCCGATCTCGTGGTTGCGGTCGGCAGTATCGTGCCGGATGCTTCGGATTTGCGCGGTCTTCGCCGTGCCGCCGACAGTATAGGCGCCGAACTGGCTTACTGGCTTCACGACGACCCGTACGAGTTCGATTACGCGTTCAAGGCCGAACTCACCGCGGACATCATCTTCTCGAACGATTCCTGGGCGGTGCACCATTACCGGCATGGCGACGTCCACCACCTGCCTCTGGCCGCCTCGCGGACGCGGCACCTCCGTGATCTCACGCCGCTGCCCGAGCGCGAGACCATGGTGTTCTTCTGCGGTGTCGCCTACCCGAACCGCGTCGCCCTGATCCGCCGTGCGGATGCGGTGCTGTCGCGTCATCCCGTGGCGATCCTCGGGACCGGCTGGCCCTCCGACATCCGCTGCGCCACCAACCGGCGCCTCACCGCGGCCGAGATGGCGGATCACGCCGCCGACGCCCGCCTGACCCTCAACATCGGCCGCGATCTCGATATCGCCAACCGGCGCTTCGCCCTGCCGCCAGCGACGCCGGGGCCGCGCACCTTCGAGGTCGCGCTCGCCGGTTCGGCGCAGCTGTTCTTCGCCACCGGCCTGGAGATCTGCGACGCCTTCGAGCCGGGCCGGGAAATCCTCCTCGTGGACGGTGTCGCCGACATCGCCCGCGCCATCGAGCAGGCCCTGGACGACCCCGATGCGATCCAGGCCATCGCGATGCGGGCGCAGATCCGCGCCTTGCGCGACCACACCTACACGCAGCGTGCCGCCCGGATGCTCGCCCTCTGCCGCAACACGGCGGGCCTCGGCCTGTCCGGCGGATCGGAGCGGCCGCGCCTGGCCCTGGCCCGGCGCTGACGAAACACGCACACCCCATGGCGGATTTCTCGATCCTGCTCCTCGACACGGAGCCAGGCACGCACAATCATTACATCGTGCTCGCCATCGCCGACGCCCTGCGGCGCCATCCGCGGGTGGCGCGGGTGCATCTGGCGGGGCACGCCGACGCCCTGGCCACCCTCACGGACGAGGGGCTCGACACGGTGCTCGCCTTCGGCGGCGCGCGTAAGCACGCGCCCGTTCTCGGTCGCCTCGCCGCTCGGGCGCAGCTCAGCATCCTGTGGACCACGGAAGATCCCTACGAGCTCGCCGACAACGTACGCTGCTCCACGGGGTTCGACCTCGTCTTCACCAACGACAAGGCCAGCGTCGCGGCCTATGGCGGGCGCGCCCGGCACCTGCCGCTGGCGGCAGCGAGCCTGTTCCAGGACCTGCCCCGTCCTCGGCGACGACCGGGACTACCTCTACGATCTGCTGTTCGTCGGCACCGCCTGGCCGAACCGGGTCGCGAGCCTCAACGCGATCCTGGCGACCCTGTCGCGCGATCTCAGGGTCAAGCTCGCCCTCCCGTGGAACACCTTTATCGGTCCGCCCGCCCTCGACGATCCGGGCCTCGTCACCGACTGGCGCTCCGGCAACCGCGACTTCGCGCGGTTGGCCAATCGCAGCCGCGTCGTCCTCACCCTGCCACGGGTGTTCTCCGCCTCCGACCCGAACCAGGCGCAGGGCTCGACACCTCCGCCCCGACTGTTCGAGACGGCGCTCGCCGGCGGGTTCCAGGTGGTGATCTCGCCGGAACCCGAGATCCGCGACTATTACGAGCCCGATGCCGAGATCGCCCTCTGCGCCGACGACGCGGCGGGCGCGCGGATCATCGCCGAGATGCTGGACCGGCCTGCGGCGCGGATCGCGGCGGCACGCGCCGCCCGCGCCCGAACCCGGGCCGAACATCTCTACGATCACCGCGTCGCCGAGATCTTCGAAACGGCGGGCGGCCCGCACCGGCGGGCCCGGCCTGCCGAGCGGCCGGCTGCGCGCACCGTGCTGATGGTCAGCCACAACCGCACGGGCTATCGCGACGGCGGCGGCGTCGAGATTTACCAGGACGCCCTCGTGGGTCTCGCGCCGGATTACGCGATCCTGTTCCTATTTCCCGTGCTCCACGATGGACGCTGGTCCCTGCGCCTCGAAGGGCGTGGTCTCGGCCAGACCATCGAATGCGGCGAGATCGGTCTGCCCAAGCTCACCGACCCCCATGTCGAGGGCGTGTTCGAACGCATCCTGTTCGAGCAGCGCGTGGACCTCGTCCACATCCACCACCTGCTCCACCTGCCGCTCAGCCTGCCCCTGGTGGCGCGGGCCTGCGGCGTGCCGGTGATCTACCACCTCCACGACCACCACCTCATCTGCGAGCGCTGGCTCCTGCTCGATCATGCCGGCCGCTTCTGCGACGTGGTGAACCGCGGGCGCGACCAGTGCGATGCCTGCCTCATCGCATCCAGCAACTACCCGCCGGGCGCCAAGGCGCGCCGCGACGGGTTCGTCTCGCTCCTCGTCCGCGCCGTCGACCGGTTCATCACCAGCACTCCGGCGACGGGGGCCTACCTGCGGGCGTTCTACCCGGAGATCGAGGCCGACCGCGTCGTCGAGATCGCGATGCTGGCCCCCGTCGAGCCCACCCCCATCGTGCCCATGCTCCGGCCCGAGCGCGACGACGGTCCCCGGCTCACCGTCGCGGTGGTCGGCAACTTCGCCTCGCACAAGGGAGGCGACGAGATCGTCGAGCTCATGCGGATCTGCGAGGAGTACCGTATCCATTTCAAGGTGTTCGGCCGGGTCGACGCGCACCACGCCGGGCGCCTGCGCGGAATCGCGCCGGACCGGATCACCCTCTCGGGTCCCTACGAGCCGCACGCCATCCACGGCCTGCTGAGCGGTTGCGATGTCTCGCTCCATCTTTCGACGTGGCCCGAGACCTACGTCATCGCCCTGACGGAGGCGTGGCAGGCCGGTCTCGTCCCCGTGGCGACCGCCCTGGGCGCGCTCGCCGAGCGGGTGACGGACGGGGTCGACGGCTTCCTCGTCCCGCCCCACGATTCGGGGGCGGTGCGGGCAAGGCTCCTCGATCTCTACTACGACCCTGCCCGTCTCGCGCGGATGCGGAACGCGGTGCAGGCCAAGCGCTTTCCGACCGTGGCCGCGCATCTCGAAGCCGTACGACGCGTCTACGACGGGCTCGTGGCCGCGCGTCCATGCCCGCACGATCGGGTGCCGGACCGTCTGCGCGTCACCTTCGACCTGTCGCTCGCCGAGATGGGCCTGCGGGTGAACGCCCCGTCCTGGGTGTCGCGCGACATCCACTGGGACGGGACCTATGCCGCCGCCCTCGGTGCCACCGGGCGTGCGCGGCCCGCGACGCCCCTCCTCGACGATCTGCCCGCATCGGACCGGGCCCTGCCGGCCGTCGTGCTCCCCCTGACCCACGCGACCCTGGCCTTCGCCCGCGACGGCCTGCGCCTCGACGACAGGGAGATCGCGAACCCGGGCGGCCACGACCTCGTGCTGCGCCACCTCGCGGTGAAGGGCTGGCTGCACAGGCTCGACGCCGCGCCCGCCGCGCGGACCTACCTGCGGTTCACCGGACCATCGCGCACCGCCTACGCAGTCCTTCAGCCCGACGACCGCCCCGACGTGGCCGACAGCCTCGGCGATCCCGGCGCCGCGCGCTCCGGCTTCACCGGGACCATCGACGTCGCCGGCCTCGCGTTCGGGCCGCACACCCTCGACCTCGTCCAGGCCGGGCGCGACGGGCTGCTCGTGGCGCAGGGCTTCGGCCAGGTCTTCGCGGGGGGCGCGACGGAGGGGGCGCTGGTGCGGTTCGCCCGCGAGGCCACGCCGCCCGGTGCCGTCCCCGGCCCCGCCCTCCTCGACCTGCGTCAGAACCTGCCCGAGGCGGGGGGCGTCCTCTTGGCGGCGCCGGGCGACCTCTGGGGCATCGCGGGCCGGATCGAGGGTGCGGCGTCCGATCTCCCGTTGAGCCTCTGGTTGCGCGGAGCGGACGGCACCGCATGGCGCGCACGGATCGCCTCCGGGGCGGCGGGCGACGGCACGTTCCGCCTCGTCGCGGCCCTGACCGGCCTGGAGCCCGGCCGCTACGACATCGCCCTGCACGGCGGCGACGGCGTGCATCCCGGTGCCGTGCCCCGCCGTCTCGAGATCGTCGCGGGGCCGGGCCGCTACCGCCTCGACCGGACGATGCCGCCCGCCTTCCGCCGCCATTTCATCAAGCGGCTGAAGCGTGCGCCGGCCATCGAGCGGGCCGAGCGGGTAAACCTCACCGGCCTCGGCGGGAGCATCGCGTGCCGGGGTTGGGCCTTCGCACGGGGCCTCGGCGACGTGCTGTGCACCCTCGCCGTCTGGAACGACGCGGCAGGCCGCCCGCAGGTCTGCGTCTCGGCGCGCCTCGCCCGGCCTGAGGTCGCCGCGCATCTCGGCACGGCCCAGGCGCTCGGCAGCGGCTTCGAACTCGCGGTTCCGCGCGCCGCGCTTCAGGCCGGCGGCGTGCGGGTCTTCCAGTGCTACCGGCGCCGGACAGTGGAGTTCACCGGCTTCGCCGCCGCCCTGCAACGGGCCGTCGGGTGACGCGTGTGTCGGCATTCACTCATGTCGGACACCCATGTCGGAGGCGGACCGGTGACCTAGATGGGAGTGCACGCCCGTCCCCGTGAGGAGCCCGCATGCACCCATCCCGACGCGCTTTCCTGGCCGGCACAGGCCTGCTTCCCTTGGCGGTGCCGCTTCTCGGATCCGCCGCGTCACCCGCGCAGGCGGAAGCGGGCGGGCTCTTGAGCCGGCCGATCCCGTCCACGGGCGAGCGGATTCCCGTCCTTGGGATCGGCACCTCGCGCCGCTACGAGGTCGAGCCGACGCCCGACAAGGTCGCGCCCTTGCGCGAGGCGGTCCGGCGGTTCGTGGCGCTCGGCGGCTCCGTCATCGACACGGCCCCGAGCTACGGCACGGCCGAGGACGTGCTCGGCCTCATCCTCCCGCAGGATGGTTTGCGCGAGAAGGTGTTCCTGTGCAGCAAGGTCGGCACGCCGGGGCGCGAGGCCGGGCTCGCCGAAATCGAGCGTTCGTTCAAGCGCCTGAACACGCAGACCATCGACCTCGTCGCCGTCCACAACCTCATCGACACCGCCACCAACCTCGCCACCCTGCGCGACCTCAAGGCGGCCAAGCGCATCCGCTATGCGGGCGTCACCGTGTGGCGCGACAGCCAGTTCGCCGATCTCGAAGCCGTCATGAAGCGCGAGACCCTGGATTTCATCCAGGTGAACTACGCCCTCGACGATCGGCTGGCCGCACAGCGCATCCTGCCGCTCGCCGCAGAGCGCGGCATGGCCGTGATGGTCAACGTGCCGTTCGGGCGCGACCGCCTGTTCAAGGCGGTCCAGGGCCGCGAACTGCCGCCCTGGACCGCCGAGTTCGACTGCGCGAGCTGGCCGCAGTTCTTCCTGAAATACGTCCTCGGACACGAGGCCGTGACCTGCCCGATCCCCGGCATGGCTAAGGTGGCCTATGTCGAGGACAACCTCGGGGCCGCCCGGGGCCGGATGCCCGATGCGGCCCAGCGTGCCCGGATGGAGGCCTTTGTCGATGCGCTCTAAACTCGTGTCCCGCCGCGCGGCCCTCGCGCTCGCCGCCTTCGTCGCCAGCGGGAGCGCCTGGGCCCAGTCCGCCGCGCAGCCCGCACGCATCGGCATCGTCGGTGCCGGCAACATCGGCGGCACCATCGGCGGCCTATGGGCGAAGGCCGGGCACGAGGTGATGGTCTCCTCCCGCCACCCCGAGGAGCTGAAGGGCCTCGTCGAGAGCCTCGGTCCGAAGGCCCGTGCCGGGACTCCGGCCGAGGCCATCGCCTTCGGCGACGTCGTGCTGATCGCGGTGCCCTACAAGGCCTATCCGCAACTGAGCGCCGACCACGGCGCCGCTCTTCAGGGCAAGACCGTGATCGATGCCGGCAACGCGACCCAGGCCCGCGACGGCGAGGTCTACGCCGAGGTGAAGGAGAGCGGCATCGCCGCCGTCTCGGCCAAGTACCTGCGCGGCGCCCGGATCGTGCGGGCCTTCAACGCGGCGAACTATAAGGTCTTTGCCAAGAACGCGCATCGCGACGGCGCCCGCATGGCGATCCCCCTCGCGGGCGACGATGCCGGAGCCGTGGCGACCGTCGCCAAGCTGGTGACCGAGGCCGGCTTCGATCCGGTGATCGTCGGGCCCCTTTCCAAGGCGGACAGCTTCGCCATGGGGTCGCCGGGCTTCGGGCACGACCTCACCGCCGCTGAATCGGGCGCGCGCCTCGGGGTGGCGCGTTGAGCGGCCTCGGCGGGGCGGCGGAGCCCGTCCCCGCCGAGGGCCGGTCGCGTTCGTGGCTAGGGCGCCTCGTCGATGTCCGGCCGGGCGAAGTTCCGGCGCTCGCGTGGTCCTGGGCCTACATCTTCTCGATTCTTGCCGCCTACTACGTCCTGCGCCCGATTCGCGACCAGATGGGCATCGCCGGTGGGATCGAGAACCTGCCCTGGCTGTTCACCGGCACGCTCATCGGCATGCTGGCCCTGAACGTGCCCTTCGCCTGGCTGGTGAAGACCCTGCCGCGCGCCCGGTTCGTGCCCCTGACCTACCGCTTCTTCGCTGCCAACATCCTCGTCTTCGCTGTGTCACTCTACCTCGCCGGTCCTGAAGGCGACGTCTGGATCGGCCGGGCGTTCTTCATCTGGCTGTCGATCTTCAACCTGTTCGTGGTGTCGGTGTTCTGGGCCACCGTCGTCGATGTCTTCTCGACGGAGCAGGGCAAGCGCCTGTTCGGCTTCATCGCCGCCGGTGCCACCCTCGGGGCCATCGCGGGCTCGGCCACCACCGCGATCCTCGCCCGAGACGTGCCGACCTGGGCGCTCCTCATCGGAGCGGCTGTTCTGCTGGAGGTGGCGGTGTTCAGCATGCGCGGCCTCGCACGCCTGTCGGACCGTCTGCACCAGCGCCCCGTGGCCGGTGACGTGGCCCCGGCCGACGCCATCGGCGGCAGCGCGTTCGCGGGCATCACCCGCACGTTCCGCTCGCCCTACCTCCTCAACATCGGCCTGTTCCTGCTGCTGTTCTCGGTGACCTCGACGTTCCTGTATTTCGAGCAGGCCAAGATCGCGAAGGAGAGCTTCGCGAACCGCGGGGCGCAGACGGCGTTCTTCGCCAGCGTCGACCTCCTGGTGAACGCGCTGACGCTCGGGGTGCAGTTCTTCCTCACCGGCCGGATCGTCCGGCGCATCGGCGTCGGGCCGAGCCTCGCCCTCCTGCCGGCGGCCAGCGTCCTGGGTTTTGCCGCCCTTGCCGTATCGCCGACCATCTCCGCCATCGTGGTGTTCCAGGTCCTGCGGCGGGCCGGCAATTTCGCCATCGCCCGGCCGATCCGCGAGGTTCTGTTCACCGTCGTGCCGCGCGAAGATCGCTACAAGGCGAAGAACTTCCTCGACACCGTGGTCTACCGCACCGGCGACCAGATCGGAGCGTGGTCCTTCGCCGGGATCGGGGCGCTCGGCCTCGGCTCCACGGCGGTGGCCGTGACTGCGGTACCGCTCTCGATCGCATGGTTGCTCAACAGTCTCTGGCTCGGCCGCAGGCAGGAGGAGCGCCAGCGGAGGGGGGAAGATCCATCGGGTGGGGAACGTCCCTGAGCCGATCGCCCGAGCTACGAAGACGGTGGAATCGACGATTGCGGTCGTCCGAAACCGTTTCGACGCCCAGTGCGTTGCTGGCAGAACGGGAGAGCGACGCATGTCCGATCTGACCGCCTCGAACCAGAACCTGCCCGAATCGACCTACGATCAGGAACGCGGCGCGCGCGAGCGGCACTCCAAACCCGACATGGGCGGAGCGGCGGTCTCCCCGCGCGACGCAGACCATGACACCGTACGGGCGACCCCCGAGGGGCCGAGCGATCGACCCGGTACGGAAGCCGAGGACGTGTCCCGCCCGCGCGAGTAGGCTGGACACCAGGGCCCCGGCTCCGAGGTCGGGCCAGGTCGGTGACATCGCCGAAGGGGTGGGTATCGGGACGGCCTGCAGCACTCGGCCCCAGCGCAGGCCGTAGGCCGTCCACGATGTGGGACTGTACTCAGCCGAAGGAACTGAATCCCTCGAAGCTTTCGGTATGGGCGGCCGACAGGTCCGAATCCTCCGCGGGGGCCGGCGACAGGTCTTCGGCCGGAAGGTCCGGCCTGCTTTTCAAGGGGGTTGGATAGATCTCGTCAGAGACGGATGCGAGCGTCGAGGCAGAGCGATCGGGCTGCACGTCTTTGGTCATCCAGGCTCCTGGGGTGCTGCGCCGCGCTTACGGCGAAGCTTTCGATACTCCGTTCCGTCCTGGTTCGGGAACCGCCCACAGGTTGCAGGTGCCATGAACGGCGGTTCTGCGTCGGAGCCGTTCGGCCAAATTCCACCCGATGCGACTCTGGAAATGGGCGCTCATACCGGTTGATCGCTTCGTGATGCGGATTTCGGCTTCGCTCAGGCACCGCGCGGGCTGCCTGAGACTGATCTCCGAACGGATGATCCGGAGACGGTCTCAGTCCTGCTTGGCCTTCGCGATCGCCTTCGAGACGGCCTTGAGCAGATCGCCACCGGCGGCCTTCACCATCTCTTCCTCGGAGATGCCTTCGTCGTCGGCATCCTGTAGCAGCTCGTCTAGGTGGGTTTGGGGGGGCTTGTCGGGGTCGAGGTTGTCCGCAACCCAATCACGGAAGAATTCCTTGGCGATCTGACTCATCGTGCCGCTCCGTTGCGGCGGGCTGAATAGATCACCGGCCGATTCGGCGCGAGGCCTGTCGTGCGGAGGGTGAGCCTCGCGGCATGTGCAATCTGGTCGCAAACCCGCGTGTGCCGGGGAAGAAGGACAACCACAAGCCGGAAACGGTCCTGTTCGGTCCGGAGCTTGGACAACCCCGATCGTCCAAATCGAACCGCATCAGCCAACATCGCTCCCGGCGGTTTCGTGCCCGATCTCACCATCGGGAACCGTCCAGCCCCGTGCCCAGGTCTCATGCTCCTCGGAGCCCTCGGGATACGGGTTGGCGGTGAGCGGATCGCCCCGGTCGCGCGCGTGCCGACCTTCCTGGCTCACGGCGGCGGGGGAGCGTTGGGGAAAGGCCATGGTTCGGGTCCCCGAGAGAGGCGCTCAGGAATTTGCGGCGTCGTTGGGGACCGGCCTGTCCGGCTGCGCGTCGGTCTCGGCCGGCTTCGGATGATGGCCCGGCTCGGGCGGCTGCGGCGCCGGCGAGCCGGCATCCGGCGTCGCGTCCACTTGAGACGGTTTCGGCTGATCGTCTGCCATCGTCTGCTCCTGAATCGGAAGCCCTTGCCGTGCGGCAAGTCATCGTTCTCGATCTCGCTATGCTCGGTGACGGCGAGGCGGTATTCGCTTCGCCGACGCCAAGCATATTCTAAGGTTAAACCTGCATCGACTACCTTCGATCCCCCGGGGCCGCAGACATTTTTTCGGTTTCGCCCTCTGCCTCGCATCACCTGCGTTCCGGCAGAGATCGCGAACGTCGGGCGAAAAGGGCCGGCAAAGCCGGCGTCTCGCCGTAGAGAAAGAGAGCGAAGAACAGCCCCGTCATCATCACCGGGCCACGGCCCGATCCGCTCCGGTCATCCGCCCGACCGTCGCAGGGCCGTTCGTCGCTCGTCCCCTGCCCGGCGCAGCCGTGGATCGGCTGTCCCGAGGCTCGAGACGCGGCTACCCTGCCGGAGCGGTCAGGACCAGCTTGCCTTCGAAGGGAGCCTTCTGGTTGCTCGTGGTGGTGCAGGCGTAGGTTTCCGTTCCAGCCTCCATGGTCCGGATCTTCAGGACGCCTTGGCCATTCGCCTTCACGAGGTAGCCCTTTTCGCTCGACACGTGGACGAGCGAGCCGTCCGCGTGGAGAACGTGACCTTTCTCGAACTGGCCGGGTGCCGTGATGGTGACGGGCACGTTCGCCGTGCTGACGATGTGGAGCTCGACGTTCGTGTTGGCCGGAAGCTTGAGTTCGGCCGGGGCACAGACGGGCTTGTCGCCATCCATCGTGATGGTCAGCTCCCCCTGGACCGTGGTGCTGCTCGATGGGGCCGGGAGCGGCTTACCCTGGGCGAGGACCGGCCCCGCCGAGACCATGGCGGCAAGCGCACCAAATCCGATCACTGCATGACGCATGAAGCAACTCTCTATCCGTTCCTGGACTGTGATGGGGAAAGAGGGCCGAGGATCGGCGAGTTCCTGTTTGCGGCAGCGCGCCGCGGCAACCCGACGGCCCATCACCGACCTTGCGGCGGCGTTCCCTCACCGCAGATGCCCGGCCTCCCGCAGCGCCTTTTCCACTTCCTCGCAGACCCTCCGCATCCCCTCGTCGTTCCGGGGCGACGGCGGTCTCGCGGGTGCCTTCGTCGCCTTCGTTTGAGGTTGCGCGAGCCGGGTGCTCTCGCCCGCCCGATCCGCGCCAGTACCCGCGATGGCGCTCAACAATCTCGCAAGCATTCGCGCGCACTCCATCCGTACCCGTGAAAGTATTC
This sequence comes from Methylobacterium sp. Leaf112, assembly GCF_001423295.1. Taxonomy (GTDB): domain Bacteria; phylum Pseudomonadota; class Alphaproteobacteria; order Rhizobiales; family Beijerinckiaceae; genus Methylobacterium. Next base: position 185,180 of record NZ_LMNG01000001.1, read on the forward strand.
GGATGGGATCGGATTCGTTCCACGACCCGGAGGCCGGTCCGACCATGGGCGCCTTTCGACCGATCCATTCGAAGCCCAGCACCGGTTCCGTGAAGAGACGAATGCGGCGAGGACCGTCGGCGCGTCGAATAGCGGACCAATCCGGCCGCCGGGGGCTTGGCGTCTGGCATACCAGATGCGATAGTCCCTTGCCCTTCCCAGGGCATCCTCATATGTGACCACCTTCACCCGCCCGGTTCCCAGCCCGGCGGGTTCTTCTTTTGGAGTGCCCCGTCTCGCGGGTGCCAATGTTGGAGGAACGCTTTTGCTGAACCAATTCGGCCGCATCGTCGCGGGCCTCGCCCTGTGCACGTCCCTCGCGAACGGGGCGTACGCACAGGCGGCCCCGTCCCCGGACAAGCCATCGGCCTCGGCGACGCAGGATCCGGCGACTCTGAAGGTGGCGCGCGAGGTCGTTGCCCAGATGCAGGGCGACCGTGTCACCACCCTGAACGCGATGGCCGCTCCCATGGCCGGCATGATGCAGCAGATGGGCGTGCGCGAGCCGGAGCGCGCGCAGGTGATCGTCCGCGAAGCCGTGCTTCCGATGCTGACCGCGCACTACGACGAACTCCTCGATCTCCAGGCCCGCAGCTTCGCGACGGTCCTCTCCAAGGATGATCTCCAAGCGGTGGGAGCGTTCTACGCCTCTCCGGCGGGCCGGCGCCTGGCGGCTGCCCAGCCGCAGCTCGCTCAGGCGCAAATGACCGGGACGACGCAGTGGATGCAAGCGCTGATGCCGGAGATGCAGACCAAGATCATGCAAGTCATCAAGGCGCATGGTTGGGGTCCGGGCGATAAGCCGAAATGATCCCCACGCCCGCCAAGCCCGCCCAGGCGGGTTTTTCGGGTCAGATCGCCTCCGGGTGTGACACAGCGGTCAGGAAACTTCGGGGCGTTCCGGAGTTTGTTTCGAGCTGAGCCGGCGAAGATTGTCCCTCCGTCGGCCCAATCGAAAGTTCGCCATGAGAACACTCATCCTCGCCACCGCCCTGTTCGCCGCCACCCCCGCACTCGCCCAGGTCGGCCCTCCGGGTCAGCCGGGCGCTCCCGGTGTCGTCGTGCAGAGCGAGCCGAACAGCACTGGCAACGACGCCAACATCGCCATCTCGCGCGGTGCGACCGGTGCCGACACGGCGACGACCGATTCCGCCGCCGGTGGGAACGCCTCGCGGCCCGAACAGGCGATCCCCAACGGCAGCGCCAACGGCGGCGGTCGCTAACCCGTCCATCGGTTCGGATCATCATCACCCGCCCGGCTCACGCCGCGGCGGGTTTTTTGGCTCATCGCTTCGAAGGTCGGACTCACGGACCTGGGGTGAAGGACTGATCGGAGAAAAAGTCCGAGCCCGGAAACGATCGGGGTACGGTCACGGGCGCGGTGCGGGCGACGACGCGGAACCGTCGGCCCTACCGTTCTCCTTTCCGAGGGTGTTCGCCGTGCCGTTATGATCGGAGGGACGTCCGCCGGGGTTGTCGCTCCCGCCCCTGGAGGACCCGATCGTGCGGTTGTCCGCCTTGTCGCCGTTGCTCCTGAGATCGGCGGCGGTGTTCCCGTCGCTGGTCGCCGGGGCGCCACCCGGGGTCTGCGCGTCGGCGGGCCCCGTCAGCGAGAGAATCAACGAAGTCGCGAGGGCAAGGGCCGTCCATTGGAGGGCAAGGGTCGTCCTGCGCATGAAGCGTTCCGTCGTGTGGAGAGGTTCAGGCATGAAACGCCGTCGGGCGCGCCTTTGTTCGCGGCCCGGGCGAACCGTCGCGGCTACTTCGTGGTCTCCTTCACCCCCGCTTCCGGCGCCGGAACGGTGTTCTTGGTGGCACCGCTGCCGAGAAACAGGAGGGCGATCACCACGGCCAGGGTGGCGATCGCGGCAACGAAAGCGAGGAACCAGCGGGGCATGACGATGTCCGTGGGGGAAGGGTCGGAAGGCTCACGTCCGCTTCTACAGGATCGCCGAAGGCACCGCTGCTCGTTTCGAGACCGTGATCGTCGGTTTGAGCGCGACCGTGACGGGTTCGTCCATGAGCCCGATGGGCTGGACGGATCGGGGGGGCGTGGCCGTGCGGCGAAGGCGGCGGTTCGGTCTCCGGCCCCCGGTTCGTGTCGGAACCCGCTCGGCCATCGGAACGTGATGGCGCTTCGCGTCGTTGGGAACTTTGGGAAACGCCTTCGGAGAAACCAATGAAGAATTTTTGCATGATTGCCATCGCGGCGGCCGCTGTGATCGCCACGGGATCGGCATCCATGGCTGCGCCCTGCGCCGTCGGAACGACGACGAACGCCCAGGGCCAGAACGCGTCCACCGACAAGACCTCCAAGGCGGATGGTCCTTCGGATGCGAAGGTGACTCCCGGCGCCAAGGCCGAGTCGCCCGGCACGGTCGGCGCCATGTCCAACGTCGGCGGCAACACCCAGCCCGGCGCGGGCGAGAAGAAGCCGGCCGAAGGCCAGGTCGTCAAGCCGGGCAGCAACGACTGCTGATTTCACCGGACACGTGAAGGAGCATTCCTTCATTGCTATTCAAGAACCCGCTCGGCTTCGGTCAGGGCGGGTTTTTTCTGCGTGATTGCTTCTGTTGGCTCAGGTGTACTGTCCGACGCCGATCGGATTCGGATGAAGGATCGAGGCTCGCAGGAGCGGGTTCGACGCGCGCCGGCCCGGCTGAGCCACCTGCTCGATGTGGGCGCGGTCGATGCCGGGGGCCGGAGGCGGACCACGGATTATCGCGTCCCCTGAATCCGTCTACCCCATAGATCCCTCGAACCCGAGATGATCTTCCCACCTTGCCCGCCCGGAGCGATCCGAGGCGGGTCTTTCGTCGTGCGGACGGATCAGGGGCGACCCGCGACGTCCGATCAAGACCGAGGCCTCATGGTTCGTCGGGCCTCCTCCCGGAACGGTGCCGTCCGAGGCCCGGACACGGGTCAATACAGTTGGTTCGCCCAGCGCTGGAAAACCTCGAGGGGCGATCCGCCGCCGGCCTCGCCCTGGCGGGCCTGTCGGATGCCGGCGCGGTAGCGGCCCGGAGGCTTCCGAACGCGGCTCGGAAGGCTTGGCGGCAGTGGCTCTCGCTGACGAAGCCGCAGGCGAATGCTGCGACCGACCGTCCTTCATGGGGCCGACGCAGGGCCTTGCGAAGGGTCTCCAGCCGGCGTGGCTGAACAAAGCGTGCGATTCCGCCCTCGTCGGCGAAGGCCTGATGCAGCGCACTGCGCGACAGGAGACGGCCGGATGTGTCCCACGCCGGAGGGTTGAGCTCTGGGACGGGAAGGGCTCAAGTTCCCCTGCGCTCACCCTTCGCCGATGTCGCGGGCCGGGCACACGTCACCGTGCCTGCCGGAACGCTTGGCCAGTCCGCGGTGTGGGGGGTGAGTGATTGATTGTGATGGTGCTGCTGGACAGGATTGAACTGTCGACCTCCTCATTACCAATGAGGTGCTCTACCACTGAGCTACAGCAGCGGGGTGTCCGGGGTTCGCCGCGGCGTCTCCGTCTGGACGAGCGGGGGATTAGCCCATCGTTTCCGGCTTGGCAATCGCCTGGGCGGACTCAATCGCACCGCCGGTGAACTTTCGTGTCGGCTTCCGATTTCAGCGCAACACATCCGCGTCGCGCTTGCACGCGGCACGGATGATCGCGGCGAGGCCCGGTTCGGCCACAGCGTCTGCGGCCTCGGCGGGCGAGAACCAGTGATCCTCCCGCTCGTCCTTCTCGGGCCACGATTTCAGCTGCTTGCGCACTTCGAGCGGGAAGACCTTGACCTGACACAGGACGGAATCACGGCTCTTCAGGCGCTTCTCGTAGAGATAGAAGCCGAGCGGACGCTTGCCGATGGAACCGATGAGCCCGGCCTCCTCGTAGGCCTCGCGGGCGGCCGCCTCGAAAGGCTTGCGCCCTTTCATCGGCCAGCCCTTCGGAATCACCCAGCGTCGGCTCTCCCGTGAGGTGATGAGCAGGATGGTGTAGGTTCCGTCACGCATCCGCCGGTATGGCAGTGCGCCCACCTGCCGCCGAGGCTCGCGGTCCGTGTCGGCCAAGGTCGCGTTCATCGGGGACAAACGCCCGGGAGCCTTGCGGGTTCGCCGGACGGGCGCTTTCCCGTGCTCGTCCGCCGGGCAGGAGGCGCCGGTGCTCTGGCCATGAGACCGACGAGACAGCCGACTTCGTTCGCGTCCGGTGTCCGCACCGCTGGTCCTCGAAGATCGATGATCGAACGAGGGCATAGCCGCCGTCCGCTCCCGGTTCCATGGAGATACTTATCCGGCTAAAATAGGGCGGTCCGAGACACACCGATGCCGCCGTCGCGAACGGCGCTCGGATGAGGGGAGAGACCGCGACGCCGAAGGATTCCTGGCGTGCCGCTGCCGAATGCCCGGCTTCCGCCGCATCTCCCGAGCCCGAAGACCCGGCGGAACCCCTGCGAGGGGCGGTTACCCGGCGGCGCTCAGATTCTCGATGAGGGCATTGAGGTCGGCCCGCATGGCCTGGACTTCGGGTTCGGACATGTTGAGCTGGCACATCACCGATTCCCGCACGGTCGTGGCCTCGCCCCGCAACGCCCGGCCTTGCGGGGTGAGGGCGATCTCGACCTCGCGCTCGTCCGTGCGTCGCCGGCTGCGCAGGAGGAACCCCGCCGTTTCGAGGCGCTTCAGTACTGGCGTCAGGGTCCCGGAATCGAGGCGCAACCGTCGGCCGATCTCCGAGACCGTGATGCCGTCCGTCTCCCACAGAACGAGGAGGACGAGATATTGCGGGTAGGTCAGGCCCAGGCGCTCGAGCATCGGACGATAGGATTTCGTCATGCGATGGGCCGCGGCGTAGAGGGCGTAGCAGAGCTGATTGTCGAGGAGCAGGGGATCGATCTGCGGAGGCGTTTCTGGAGCAGGAGCGTCGACCATGCCAAACCATGCCATCTGTTCCCGGGCCGTGAATGGAGCGGCTGGGACCCTGCCGAAAAACCGGGCCGGGAAACCTGTGACGAAAAATCTGTCCGGGAGAACAGGATAGCCGACCTGGGACGTTCCGGTATATGGCCGATCCACCCCCATCCGCGGTGAATACACGCATATCCCGGACCGGCCGGCGTTTTTTGCTTGTGAGGCCGCTCCCGTCACGCTTCGGCGGGCGCGGACATGCGAGCGGCCGCATCCGGCATCACCGTCGCGAGAGGACCGGAGGCCACGAGGCGCCCGCCATCGAGGACGTGGACCGTATCGGTGCCCGCGAGGCTCGTGAGGCGGTGGGCGATGAGAATGATGGTGCGGGTGCCGTTCAGGGACGCGAGGGCACCCATCACCGCCGCCTCGGTCTCGCCGTCGAGGGCGCTGGTGGCTTCGTCGAACACGATCACGTCGGGGTCGTGGTACAGGGCCCGGGCGATGCCGAGGCGCTGGCGCTGACCGCCGCTGAGGCGGATGCCGCGCTCGCCGACACCCGCATCGTAGCCCCCGTCGAGGCCCAGCGCGACCTCGTGGAAGCCGGCGAGCCGCGCGGCCCGCTCTACGGCGGCCCCGTCCACGGCTTCGGGCGAAACGCCGAGGGCGATGTTCTCCCGCACGGAGGCATCGATGAGGAACACGTCCTGGGGCACGTATCCGATGCGGTTCTGCCAGGCCGGCAGGGTCTCGGCGTCGAGGGGGACGCCGTCCACGGTGACGGACCCGGTGGTGGGCGTGAGGAGGCCGAGGATGAGCCCGACCAGGGTCGACTTGCCCGATCCCGTGCGGCCGACGAGACCGACCGTGGTGTTGACGGGGATCGTGAGATCGATGTCCCGCAGGGTCGGACGCTCGGGCGTGTAGTCGAAGCCGATGCCGGTCAGGCGGATGTCCCTCCGAAACGGCAGGCGCGTCGCCGGGCGCGGGCGCGGCGTCCGCTCGCCGGCGAGTTCGTCCACCACCATCCTGACGGCCGGGAGGTAGAACCGCAGGAGGGCAAGCGACGTGAAGATGTTCTGGAAGGCCGGCAGCATCCTGTAACCGGCGAAGGCGAACAGGCCGAGCAGCGGGAGCAGCCCGGCGGTGTCGAGTCCCTGGGAGAGGGCGAACAGCACGACCACGATGACCCCGCCGAAGGCCAGGGATTCGATGACGAAGCGTGGCAACTGGCCCGTGAGCAGGCTCGCTGCGGTGGCCTTCGCGTAGGCCCGGGCGGGCCCGTCGAACCCGGCGGCGAAGGCTTCGGCCCGGCCGTAGAGCTTGAGCTCGGTCAGCGCCCCGAAGGTCTCCTGCACCACGCGGTAGCGCCGCTCGTTGTCCGCCACGGCCCTGGCCCCGAGGCGGGCGAGGCGCACCCGCATGACGAGGTAGAGCAGCACGTAGAGGCCGCCGAAGCCGCCGCCGAGGATCAGGGCGAGGCGGGGTGCGTAGAAGATCAGGAAGGTGACAACGGCGAGCGCCGAGACGCTGCGCGAGGCGATGACCGTGGTGGGGGTGAGGACGCCGACCACGAGGCGGTCGGTTTCGCTCAGCACGTTCTTGGCGAGTTCGGCGCTGTTGGCATGGGCGAAGAACAGGCGCTCGCGGTCGACGTAGCGGGCGAGCAGGCGCCGGGCGAGGCCGTAGCCCGTGAGGTTGGTGAACAGGAGCTGCGCGAAGGTGAGGCCGGCATTCACCACGCTGGTGGTGAGGATGGCGGCCAACGCCGCCCCGCCCGTCACCATGAGGAAGGTGCGGTCGTCGGTCAGGCCGAGGCCGTCGCGCAGGGTCGCGAGATAGGGGATGCGGCTGGCGGCGGACGGGTCGCCCACGAGGGTCAGGAACGGCACCACGGAGGCGACGCCCACCACCTCGAACAGGGCGGCGCAGGCGAGGCCGAGGGCGATGAGGGCGAGCCGGCGCCGGTCGCGCGGCCGCAGGACGCGCACGAGGTCGATCAGGGCGCGCATGGCGGGGCTCCTCGGGTGAAGGCTCCGGCGGCCCTGCGGACGAGACCGTCACGATCGGGGGCGGAGCCACTCGGCCCTGCCCCTTAGAGGATTTTGACGCCCATTGAAGCCGGCCGACCGCGAATCGCAGCCGGCCGGCCCGGTCAAGGGCCCGAGCCGGCGGCCGCGCGGGTGAAGGCGTCGGCGCCGATGTCGTCGGTGCCCGTCATTCCCAAGGTCTCGATGAGACGGCCCCGGGCGCGGCTGACCCGGCTCTTCATGGTGCCCACGGCGACACCGCAGATGGCGGCGGCCTCCTCGTAGGTGAAGCTCTGGGCGCCGACCAGCACCAGGGCCTCGCGCTGGCTCAAGGGAAGGCCGTCGAGGGCGGCCTGGAACTCGCGCATCTCCACCCGGATCTCCTGCTCGGGCAGGCTGGTGAGGCGAGCCGCATGGACACCGTCGCCATCCTCCACCTCGCGCTTGCGCTTGCGCTGTTCCGAATAGAACAGGTTGCGCAGGATGGTGAACAGCCACGCGGTGAGGTTGGTGCCGCGCTGGAAGCTGTCGGCCTTGGTCCAGGCCCGCACGAGGGTGTCCTGGACGAGGTCGTCGCTGCGGTCGAGGTTGTAGGTCAGCGAGTACGCGAACGCCCGCAGGGCCGGGATGGCGCCGAGGAGGAGATCGCGCATCTCGGCGTCGGCTCCGCCCTGGGGGGAAGCCGGCCGGATCGATGGGCACGTCATTGGGACCCCTGCGAATCGGATTGCGACGACAGGCTGTCGAGGAGCGCCGTGAAGCGATCCGGCAGCGGCTGATGGAGGACGTCCCCGTAGAGCAGGCGCAGGTTGCGCCCGATCCGGCGCCGCGCTTCGCGTCCCAACGGCGGTGCCGGTTCTCGGACCGTGGGCGGCAGAGCTGGAATGATCCCCGACCCGTTATGCGGAGCTGCCGTTGCGGGAACGGCGTCGAGGCCTGAATCGCTCGCGTGTCTGGTCATCGCTGCCCATTGTCCGAGGGCGGATGCGCGGCGCCGTGCTTTCGTAAGGCATGCACCGCCGGCCCTGCGTATCGGGGCCGTATCCGAAATCCTATCGACGGCGGTGCTAACGAAGAGCGATTTAACGTGTACTGAAAAATGCATTCATTGGATCTTAAGCCCCTGAATCCGGAGGCTTGTTTCCGAACTGTTGCTGATCGAAAACACAGGCCGATCAAGCTCGGCCATAGGGAAGGCTTAAGCGGAGCGATCTGTCTGTTCGCTGAACGCGGGTCCTGCCGGCGTGACCCCGCGGTGTACGGGCAGGGAGAGGCCGGGGCTTGCGCAGGGCGGAGCGCGCTGGTAGCGCAACCTTTAGCGCCGGTTTAGCTCAGCTGGTAGAGCAACCGCCTTGTAAGCGGTAGGTCGCGAGTTCAAGTCCCGCAACCGGCACCACTTTTTCCGATCCAGATTCGACCGCCCGGCACTGGGTCGTCATTCCGGCGCACCGCACGCATTGCCGTGGCCGGCCGTTCCGGCCTATCCCACCCCATGACCGAAAAGCTGACGATCCTCGCCCTGTGCGACCTCGGACTCATCGCGGAGGCCGAGGTGGAGGCCGCCATCGCGGCCTTCATGGCCGATCCGATGGCGCTGCCCTACACGTTCAAGGAGGGCTACCGGCTCAATCTCGGCAAGGCGATACGCCGACACCCGGGTGCCAACGACTTCGTCAACCGCTCCGACGCCGGCCCGCAGCTCAAGCGTCCGTTCGTGCGCGCCGCCATCCTGCAGGCCCGGCCCGAGCGGGAATAGGTCTACGCCTCGGCCTCGCGGGTGTCCTGCCAGGCCCGGAGGCCCGCGAGGGTGACGACGTGACCGGGCCAGGCGGTGCCGGACAGCAGCGTGTGCGGCGCGTCCGGTTCGCCGAGGTCCGAAACGGCCGAGAACGCGCCGTCGAGGCGGTGGGTCCCGGTGTAGCGGCTGCGGGTGGCGATGACCGGCAGCCCGGCATCGAGGGCCGAGCGGATGCCGGCCACGGAATCCTCGAACGCGATGGCCTCGGAGGCATCGACGCCGAGGCGCGCCAGGGCGAGTTCGAACACGTCGGGCGCGGGCTTCTTGCGGGCGGCCTCGTCGCCGCAGGCGATCACGTCGAACGGGACGTCGCCCCGGGGGAAGTTCATCCGCAGCAGGGCCTCGACGTTGGGCCGGCTCGTGGTGGAGGCGACGGCGAGACGCAGGCCGGCGGCCCGGGCTTCCGCGACGAGTCGGGCGATGCCGGGGCGCAGGCCGAGGCGCCCGTCCTCTACCAGTTCGCCGTAGATCCGGGTCTTCCGATCGTGGATCTCGGCCAGGCGTGGACGAAGGGCGGGCAGATCCCCGGCATGCCGGGTCTCGACGTAATGGGCGAGACGCTCCTTGCCGCCCATCACCGCGAGCAGGTCGGCGTAGAAGGCCGAGTCCCAGGACCAGGGCAGGTCCATCTCGGCGAAGGCCTGGTTGAATGCCTGCCGGTGGAGGTCTTCCGTTTCGGCCAGCGTCCCATCGACGTCGAAGATCAGCGCCCTCAGCATGACACCGGATCGCCGCCGGCATTGGCGCGGATCGCCGCGATCCGGTCGGCGTAGCCGGCCGGGCCACCCTTGAACACGGCGTTGCCGGCCACGAACGCGTTCGCGCCGGCCCGCGCCGCGAGCCCCACGGTCTCGGGGGTGATGCCGCCATCGACCTCGATGTCGAGGGGACGGCCGGCCGCCATGGCGCGGATGCGGGCAATGGTCTCCAGGGTCGAGGGGATGAAGCTCTGGCCGCCGAAGCCCGGATTGACCGTCATCACCAGCACGAGGTCGACCATGTCGAGGAGGGGTTCCACGGCGGAAGCCGGCGTGCCGGGGTTGAGGGCGATGCCGGCGCGCTTGCCGAGGTCGCGGATGGTTTGGAGCGAACGGTGGATGTGGGGACCGGCCTCGACATGGACCGAGATGGTGTCGGCCCCGGCCTCGGCGAACGCCGCGAGGTAGGGATCGGCCGGGGCGATCATGAGGTGCACATCGAAGGGTTTCGTGCTGTGGGGCCTGAGCGCCTTCACCACGGCGGGCCCGAAGGTGAGGTTGGGCACGAAATGCCCGTCCATCACGTCGAGGTGGATCCAGTCGGCCCCGGCTTCCGAGACGGCGCGCACCTCGGCGCCGAGCTGGGCGAAATCCGCCGAGAGGATCGAGGGCGAGATGATCGGGCTGGTCACGGTTCTGTCCTCTCGGGCGCGCGGCGCCCTTCAACGCGTGCGGCGTGCGCCTCACGCCAGGCGGCGCGGTTCCTACGCCATACGGCGCTTGCGCTCGACGAGTTGCATGATGATCGGGGTCAGGATGAGCTGCATGGCGAGGTCGAGCTTGCCCCCCGGGATCACGATGGAATTCGCCCGGCTCATGAACGAGCCCTGGATCATCGAGATGAGGTAGGAGAAGTCGATCCCCTTGGGGTCCTTGAACCGGATCACCACCAGGGATTCGTCGGCGGTGGGAATCCACCGGGCGATGAACGGGTTCGAGGTGTCCACCGTTGGCACCCGCTGGAAGTTGATGTCCGTCCAGGTGAATTGCGGGCAGATGGTCTGCACGTAGTCGGGCATCCGCCGCAGGATCACGTCGGTGACGGCCTCCGTCGAGTAGCCCCGGGTCGAGCGGTCCCGGTGCAGCTTCTGGATCCATTCGAGGTTGATCACCGGCACGACGCCGATCTTGAGGTCGGCGTAGCGGGCGAGATCGACGTTGTCGTCGACGACGCAGCCGTGCAGGCCTTCGTAGAACAGGAGGTCCGAGCCCGGCGCGAAGCTCTCCCACGGGGTGAAGGTGCCGGGCCGCGTGCCGTAGAGTTCGGCGGCGGCCGCGTCGTGGACGTAATGCCGGGTGCGGCCCGTGCCCGATTCGGCGTAGGTGCGGAACACCTCCTCGAGCTCGGGCAGGAGGTTGGCGCGCGGCGCGAAGTGGCTGAGGGTCGGTTCGGCCGCCATGGCCTTGCGCATGGCGATGCGGTCCAGGGCGTGGAACGCGTCGCCCTCGATATAGACGGCGCTCACGTCCTCGCGGCGGAAGATCTGCTCGAAGGTGTTGCGCACCGAGGTCGTGCCCGACCCCGACGAGCCCGTGACCGAGATGATGGGATGACGCGACGACATGCGTTCTGGCCCAGGCGACCCCTACCGCTAGCCGCGCATCAGGCCGCGCTGCCCGAACAGGGGCGAGCGCCCGGCCGCCGGATTGCGGCCGCCATAGTACTTGGCCACGCACGCCACCTCGTCGGCCGAGCCGAAGATCAGCGGCACGCGCTCGTGGATGGCGCTCGCGCAGATGTCGAGGATGCGGCGCTCGCCGTCGATGGCGCCGGCGCCCGCCTGTTCCATGAGGAAGGCGATGGGAGCGGCCTCGTAGAGGAGGCGCAGGCGCCCCTGCGCGTAGCCCTTGCGATTGTCGCCCGGGTACAGGAACACGCCGCCGCGCAGGAGCACGCGCTGGGCGTCGGACACGAGGGAGCCGAGCCAGCGCATGTTGAAGTCCTTGTCGAGGGGGCCTTCCGCGCCGCGCAGGCAATCCTCGATATAGGCCTTCACGGGGGTGTCCCAGTGGCGGGCGTTGGAGGCGTTGATGGCGTATTCCTTGGCCGCAGCCACCACCTCCATGCGCGGGTGGGTCAGGCGGAAGGCGCCCTCCGCCCGGTCGAGGGTGTAGGTCTGCGTGCCGTGGCCGAGGGTCAGCACCAGGGAGGTGGCCGGACCGTAGGTGACGAAGCCGGCGGCGCGCTGGAGGGTGCCGGGCCCCGTGAACGAGCCGAGGGGGTTCTCGGGCGTCGAAGCCGTCGGCCAGATGCCGAAGATCGAGCCGACCGCCATGTTGACGCCGATGTTCGACGAGCCGTCGAGGGGATCGATGGCCACTGCCAGCGGTGCGCCGGGGTTGAGAAGCATCACCCCTTCGGATTCCTCCGAGGCGACTTCGGAAACGGGCGCCCCGCGCAAGGCCTCGGTGAAGCGCTCGTGGGCCAGCACGTCGAGGAATTTCTGAACGTCGCCGTCGCTGTTCTGCGCGCCCTGGGCGGCGAGGTCGCCGGCGAGGGCACCGCGCCCGATCACCGTGCTGACCTCGATGGCCGCCGTGGCGCAGGCCGCGATCACCTTGGCGACATCGGACAGCGTCGGGTCGGCGGCGACGGCCGCGGCGAGGCACGCATCGAGGCGAGACCCGATCTCCAGAGATCCCATCGACATCGGCTCACCTTCTCTCAGGATTCATCGTCCGCACGTAGGCCACCGCCCACGCCGCGTTTTCATCTCCTTGCCACGAGTGGGCCCGTGACAACCAGAGCGCCGGAGGGCGCGTCCTCATCAAAACAAGGAATTTGAAAAAACTTGCGGGCGGTTCCAAAAAAACTAAAACCGGCCCATGCGCAACCTTTCCCTGAAGCAGCTCCAGGCCGTCGCGGCCGTCGCCCGACTGGGCACGATGACCCGGGCGGCCCAGGAACTCAACGTCACCTCCGCCGCCCTCTACGCGCGCATCCGCCAGCTGGAGGAGGAGGCGGGCCTGCTGCTGTTCGACCGGACCCCCACGGGCCTCAGGCCCACGGATGCGGGTCGGGAGATGCTTTGGGCCATCGACAGCATCAACACCGTTCTGGAAACCTGTGCCGACCGGCTGGAGACCCTCAAGGGCGGCGCGGGCGGGCGGGTCGCCATGGGCGTGGTCTCCACGGCGAAGTACTTCGCCCCCGGCATCATCTCGGGCTTCGTCGGCACGCATCCGGCCGTCGAGATCAACCTCGCGGTGGGCAACCGCGGCAACATGGTCGAGGCCCTGCGCAACTACGAGATCGATTTCGCCATCATGGGCCGGCCACCGCGGGATTTCGCCATCGAAGCGGAGACCTTCGGTGTCCACCCCATCGTGGTCGTCGCGGCGCCGAGCCACCCCTTCGCCGGCCGCACCGGACTGACCCGGGAGGATCTGGCCCAGGAATCCTTCCTCGTGCGCGAGGAGGGGTCGGGCACCCGCACGGTGTTCGAGGAGTTCATGAACGGCATCATGATCAAGCGGGCGCGCCTCGGCATCGATTCGGGCTCCAACGAGACCATCAAGCAGGCGGTGATGGCGGGCTTGGGCATCGCCCTCATCTCGGCCCACACGGTGGCGGCCGAACTCGGAAGCGGCCGCCTCGTCCTCCTGGACGTTCAGGGATTGCCGATCCGGCGCGACTGGTACGCCGTGCGCCGGGCCGACAAGGTGCTCGGCCCGGCCGCCGCCGCGTGCTGGGATTACGTGGTCAAGGATGGCGGCCGCTGGCTGCCGCAACTCGCCCTGGTGCCGCGGGTCTCGGCGGTCACCGCGGAGTTCGAGGCGTGAGCGCGGGCGTGGTGGTGGTGGGTGCCGGGCAGGCCGGCTTCCAGCTCGCCGCGTCCCTGCGCGAGGCGGGCTACGCCGATCCCATCACGCTGCTGGGCGACGAACCGGATCTGCCGTATCAGCGGCCACCCCTGTCGAAGGCCTATCTCGCGGGCAAGACCGACGCGTCCGGCCTCGAACTGCGCCCGGCGGCGTATTTTTCGGATCATCGCATCCACCACCGCCCCTCCGTGCGGATCGACGCCATCGACCGGGCGGCGCGGCGCGTGCTGTGCGCCGACGGGACGGCCGTGGCCTACGATCACCTCGTCCTCGCCACGGGCGCGCGCAACCGGGCGCTGCCGGTCCCGGGCGCCGACCTGGCCGGCGTGTTCCAGCTGCGCGGACGTGCCGACGCCGACGGTCTGAAAGCGGCCCTCGCCGATGCCCGTTCGGTCGCCGTCGTCGGAGCGGGATTCATCGGGCTCGAATTCGCGGGCATCTGCGCCGCGCGCGGCCTGTCCGTCACCGTTCTCGAATCGGCGGAGCGGCCGATGGCCCGGGCCGTCTCGGCCGAGACGGCGTCGTTCTTCACCCGCGCCCACGGGAATGCCGGCATCCGCTTCCTGTTCGGGGCGGGCGTCACCGCCATCGAGGGGGAGAAGGGTGCCGAGACCGTGCGCCTGCGCGACGGCTCATCCCTCGCGGCCGATCTCGTTCTCGTCGGCATCGGCGTGATCCCGAACCAGGCGTTGGCCGAGGCGGCCGGACTCGCCGTCGGGGACGGCGTCCACGTCGATGCGTTCCTCGCCACCGACGATCCCGCCGTCTCCGCCATCGGCGATTGCGCCCGCGCTCCGAGCCGCTTCGCCGATGGCGCGTCCGTCCGGATCGAATCGGTGCAGAACGCCCTCGATCAGGGTCGGTGCCTCGCCGCGCGCCTCGTCGGCCGGCCCGCCGCCTACGACGCAGTGCCGTGGTTCTGGAGCGACCAGGGTCCGCACAAGCTGCAGATCGCGGGCTTGTCCGCTCCGTCCGACGCGGCCGTGGCGCGGCCCGTGGCGTCGGGGCTCTGCGTGTTCCGCTTTCGCGAAGGCCGGTTGTCCGCCGTCGAGACCGTGGATCGCCCCGGCGACCACATGGCCGCGCGGCGCATCCTTGCGCAGGGTCGGACCTTGAGCCCCACCGCGGCCGCCGATCCCGCCCACGATCTCAAGGCGCTGGCGACGGGGCGGTGACGTCTTAAGCAGGGTCTCGTTGGCAAGCCAACGAGACCCTGCTTGGCTTCTTGATCTGTCGCAGGTTTTCGACGCGAAACCGGTGACCACTTTTGCGAAACCTGCTTAGCGGTCGTTCTCGGTTGTGAGCGCACCGAGGCGGGTGCCCTCGTCGCCGCCCCGGTCGCTCAGGCGGACGCCGGCCGAGCCGTCCTCCGTGAACACGACGCCCGCCGCCATCAGGGCGCTGCGCAGGGCCTCGATCTGTCCCGAGGCGAGGTCGCTCCCGCCCGATTCGAAGGATTCGATGGTCTCCTCGCCGAACCCGACTTTCCCGGCGAGATCGCCCCGAGACCAGTCGAGCAGCGCACGGGCCGCGCGCGACTGCGCCGCGCTCATGGTGTTCGGGTTCATGCCGCTCGCTCCGCCCTCGTCCGATCCCGCCACCGTGCATCCCTCGTTCGCCGTCAGGCCGTCTCGCCTGACCCGACAACGGAGGATGAGCGCCTTCGTTCAACGCAAACCGCTGCGATGGTCCGTGGACGGCTGGAAATCACCCTTCACGGGGTCTTGACCATATTTGTGCTGGAATCTTATCCGATTGGCCCTGGCGCAGGCTCGCTCCGTCGACGGTCCCGCGCGCTCCGCCGCTGCGAATCGTCCCGCGTGAACGAGTGAATTTTCGTCCACCGACGCGACGCGTGCGCGCTTGAACTGAGAAAGGGCCGAGGATGAGAGCGATCCTGATCGCCGCGATGGCCGGTGCCATTGCGGCCAGCGCGGTGACCACCGCCACGCAGGTGCGGGCCCAGATGGGCGGCAACGTCACCGGCTTCGGCAAGGACGCGCGCGAGAAGCCTGAGAAGAAGCAGTATGTGCCCGCCGCCAAGGCGCAGGAGAAGATCTTCCCCCTCGACGCGACCTGGACGGCCGTGAGCCTCAACGGCAAGGCGTTCAGCGGCAACGACCGGCCGAGCTTCATCGTCGACAAGCAGTACCGTGCCCGCGGCTACGGCGGCTGCAACACCTTCGCGGCGACCGCCTTCCCGCTGAAGGAGCAGCACCTCGCCGTCGGCCCCCTCGCGCTGACGAAAAAGCCCTGCGACAAGGGCCTGGGCGCCAGCGAGCAGGATTTCTTCATCGCCCTGCGGACGGCGGCACAGTGGGACCTCGTCGGGTCGCAACTCGTGATCAAGAGTCAGAAAGGCGAGCTGCGCTTCGACCGCGCTCTCTGATCGACGCCGGTTCCTCTGTTCTCGTGGCGTTAAGCCTGCGTTGAGGACGATCCGGACTCTGCGGCTCGAGTTTACCCCTCGTTCAACGCCCCCGGCGCCTGCTGATCCCCATGGCAGGCACGGGGAATTCGATGGGAACGCGGCTGGAATGGACGACGGGAAGCCGCGGATTGCGGGCAGGTGCGCGTGAGGACACGCGCTACACCTTCCTGTCCGGGCCGCATCCCAGTGCCCTCGTCATCGCTTCCGCGAGCGGAGCCTTCGCCACCCTTGCCGTTCTGTGCGTCGCCCTCCTGCGGGCCTGATGCGGGGACGACCATGATGCCGGGCGCCTGATCCCTTGCGCCCCGCGTGTCACGTTATCTCCGGCCTGCGCACGGGCGGGGCCGAGACCATGCTGGTCGCCCTGTGCGGGGGCCTCTTGGCCCGGGGCATGCCGCAGCACGTGGTGAGCCTGACCGGCGACGGCCCCAACGCCGCCGCCCTGGAGCGCCTCGGTGTGACCGTCCATCGCCTCGCCCCGCGCGGGGCCGCCGGCTCCGCCGTCGCGCTGCTGCGCCTCGCGCGGCTGATCCGGTCCCTGCGTCCCGCGGTGGTGCAGGGCTGGCTCTATCACGGCGACCTGTTCGCCGCCGGCGCACACCGCCTCGCCGGGGCGCCGCGGGACGCGCTCCTCGCCTGGGGCCTGCGCAATTCCGACATCGACCATGCCCGCTACGGCCGCTTGCTCGCCATCGGCCGGCGCCTATCGGGTTGGCCCGGCCTCGTCGTGTCGAACAGCCGGGCGGGGGTGGATTTCCATCTGGCCGAAGGCTACCGCCCGCGCCGCCTCGCCGTCATTCCCAACGGCATCGACACCGTGCGCTTCCGGCCCGATCCCGCCGCACGGGCCGCCCTGCGCCGCGAACTCGGCTTGTCCGACGAGGCGGTGGTGGCGATTCACGCGGCCCGCCTCGATCCGATGAAGGACCACGCCACCCTCCTGGCCGCCGCGGCGTGCCGGCCGGAGGTCCACTTTCTCCTGGCCGGGGAGGGGACGCTCGGCCTCGACCTGCCGGCCAATGCCCGCGCCCTCGGCCGGCGCGACGACCTCTGGCGAATTCAGGCGGCGGGCGACATCGCCGTGTCGTCGTCGGCTTTCGGTGAGGGCTTCTCCAACGCCGTGGCCGAGGGCATGGCCGCCGGGCTGGTACCGGTCGCCACTTCCGTCGGGGATGCCGGCGCGATCCTGGGTGGCCTCGGGTGCCTCGTGCCGCCGCGTGATCCGGCCGCCCTGGCGGAAGCCCTCCGGGCGATGGCGACCCTGCCCGCACCCGCCCGCCGGGCCGCAGGCCTCGCCGCGCGGGCGCGGATCGAGACGGCCTACGGGGTGGGCGCGATGGCGGAGCGCTTCCTCGCCGCCTGGATCGCAGCGGGCGCGGTGATCGGTGGAGGTGGTCCTCGAACGGGTGGCGGGGAATGAAATTCCAACTTTGGCGGAATGGGCAGCACAAAGATTCTAAGTCGCCCACGGAAGCCCGTTGACGGAGAAGATTTCCCTTTGCCCGCAGGCTGTTGGCGATTGCCTCGCCCCCGCCGACGCGATATCCCCCGGCGCGAGACCGAAACGCCCGCGACAGGAGATCACCATGGCCGAGTCCGTCCACGCCGCCACCCGCACGCCCGGCCACGGCCATATCTTCGGATCCATCACCGAAACCATCGGCAACACGCCCCTGGTGCGCCTCAACCGCATCACCAAGGAGCGCGGCATCGATGCCGAGATCCTGCTCAAGCTCGAGTTCTTCAACCCCATCGCCAGCGTCAAGGACCGTATCGGCGTCAACATGATCGACGCCCTGGAGGCGTCCGGCAAGCTCAAGCCCGGCGGCACCCTGGTCGAGCCGACCTCCGGCAACACCGGCATCGCGCTGGCGTTCGTAGCGGCGGCGCGCGGCTACCGCCTCATCCTCGTCATGCCCGAGACCATGTCCCTGGAGCGCCGCAAGATGCTGGCGTTCCTCGGTGCGGAACTCGCCCTCACCCCCGGCCCGCAGGGCATGAAGGGCGCGATCGCGAAGGCCGAGGAACTCATCAACGAGATCCCGGGCGCGATCATGCCGCAGCAATTCTCGAACCCGGCCAATCCGGAGATCCACCGCAAGACCACGGCCGAGGAGATCTGGAACGACACCCAGGGCCAGCTCGATGCCTTCGTGGCGGGTGTCGGCACCGGCGGCACCATCACGGGCGTCGGCTCGGTCCTCAAGCCCCGTCTGCCCGGCCTCAAGGTCGTGGCGGTGGAGCCGACGGATTCGCCGGTGATCTCCGGCGGCCAGCCCGGCCCCCACAAGATCCAGGGCATCGGCGCCGGCTTCATCCCGGACAACCTCGACCGGTCCGTCGTCGACGAGGTGATCACCGTCTCGAACCAGACCGCCTTCGATACGGCGCGGCTGCTGGCCAAGCTCGAAGGGATCCCCGGCGGCATTTCCACCGGTGGCAACGTCGCCGCGGCCCTCGAACTCGCCGCCCGCCCGGAGTTCAAGGGCAAGCGCATCGTCACCGTCGCCTGCTCCTTCGCCGAGCGCTACATCTCCTCGGCTCTGTTCGAGGGCATCTGAGACCGCCCGTGGGACACGGCCTTTCCCGTGTCCCACCCGCCGGTTTCGGCGAAGCCGTGAGTCCAGGCCACCGACCCCTCGACCAGAACGGTGTGATCCCTTGGCCTCCACGGTGCTCTATCATCTTCGGCGCGGTGCCCGCCGACCGTGGGTGCGGGTCGCCCTGTTCAGCGTGGCGGGCGTGGGCGCGGCCCTCGCCTCGGCCCTGCTCGCCCCCCTGATCCCGCCCGATCTCGGGAACTCCATCGGCGCCAACGCCGTCGACCAGATCCTGTCGCTGCTCGCCACCAGCATGCTGCCGGTGGCGACGTTCTCCCTGGCCACCATGGTCCAGGCCTATGGCGGCGCCACCAACACGGCGACTCCGCGGGCCGTGACGTTGCTCATGGAGGACACCCGCGCCCAGACGGCGGTGGGCAGCTTCATCGGCGCGTTCGTCTACGGCGTCGTCGGTCTCATCGCCCTCAAGGCCCATATCTACGGCGAGCAGGGCCGCGTGATCCTGTTCGGCCTCACCCTCGTCGTCCTCGTACTGGTGGTGGTGACGCTGGTGCGCTGGATCGACACCCTGTCGCATCTCGGCCGCGTCGGGGAGACCATCGACGCCATCGAGGTCGCCGCGAGCGACGCCATCCGGCGGCGGGCGGACGCGCCCTATCTCGGCGGCCTGCCCTGGTGTCCGGCGCCCGCAGGCGCGACCCGGATCGTGGCGGCGCGCGCGGGCTACGTCCAGCATGTCGACGCCGCCGGCCTTCAGGCCGCCGCCGAGGCGAAGGGCCTCGTTGTTCACGTCGCGGCTTTGCCGGGCCGTTTCGTCCATGCCGGTCGCCTGCTGGCAGAGATCGCCGCCCCGACCCATGAACCCGTCGACGACGCGACGCAGGCGCGTCTCGTCGCTGCTTTCGTCATAGGGGCACGCCGCACCTTCGACGACGATCCCCGCTTCGGCGTCATCGTCCTCACGGAGGTGGCCTCCCGGGGCCTGTCGAGCGCCATCAACGATCCCGGCACCGTCGTGGACGTGCTCGGGGCCCTGGTGCGCGTGCTCGCCCTTTGGAGCGAGCGGAGGGCCATGGCCCCGGCCGCGCCCCTCCATCCGCGCCTGCGCGTGCCCGGCATCACCACGGACGAGTTGTTCGAGGACGCGTTCGCCCCCATCGCCCGCGATGGGGCCGGTACGGTGACGGTCGGCCTGCGCCTGCAGAAGGCGCTGTCCGCCCTGTACGCGATGGGTGACGCGGAGTTCGCCCGCGCGGCGCGGCATCACGCCGACCTCGCCCTCGTGCGGGCGGAAGCGGTTCTGTCCATCCCGGCCGATCTGGCGGTCCTGCGGGCGGCCCGCGACGATCTCGGTCGTCCGGATTGAAGCAACCGGGCGCCCCCAGGCGCCGTTGTTCCCGTAACCACGGAGGACACCCATGACCGACGAGCCACGCGAGCGCCCCTCGCTGAAGGATTTCGACGCTTACGCCGATCGCAACGGCCAGGATCTCGGCCAGGACGACGCCCGCGACATCGGCCTTCCCTCCCGGACGCAGGCGGACTTGAGGGGCGATCCGTCCGGCGAGGCGGAGACCGCGCGTATCGCCTCGGGCACGCCCGGCTCCGATGCCACCGACGAGACTGAGGCCGAGACGCCCCCGGAGAATCTGCGCCGCCTCGGCGATGCCGCGCAGAAGTCCGGTGGCCCCGAGGGTGCCGCCGCCGAGGCCATCGATCGGGCGACCGCCCCGGTCGGCACCGACGCGAAGGCCTAGAATCATGGTGGAGAAGTCCAATCCCACCGACGCCGCCACCCGCAAGCCGGACGACGACGTCGGCACCCCCGGCGAGCCGGCCGTAGGCGGTGGCGGTCACACCGCCGATCAATCCGCCATCACCGACCAGACCCCCGGCGGCCTCGCGGACGGGCAACGCAAGGATGACTGGGACCAGGGGGGTGCCCCGGGCCGCAATACGACCCCTGTCGGCGGATCCTCGGACGGACAATCCGACCGCAGGCGCTCCTGAACCACACGGGTTCCCGCCGAGCATCGAGCGTGTCCGCCTGTGGTGGGCCCGTTCGATGGGCCGGCGTGGACCCGACTCGCCGGATATGCCAAACGAGCGCCCGGGCGAAACTCATTCGCACGGCTCGAGCAGGACTTCATGCGGCGCTTCTCCAGGACGATCGCGGATTTCTCCAAGTCCCGTGCGGCGCGACCTTCGCCCAAGACGATCCGTCTCTTCGACAAGCTCTTGGATCGGACGTTCTACCTCGCCGACAATCCGGACGTCGCGGCGCAGGGCACCGATCCCATGCGCCACTTCATCGAGCACGGCGAGGCCGAGGGGCGAAGCCTTCATCCGCTGTTCGATCCGGTCTGGTACCGGGAGACCAACCCGACAGCCGGTCCGCTTCCCCTGCGGCACTTCCTGTCCGGCCAGGGGGGCGATCCGCATCCGCTCTTCGACGGCCGGTGGTACCGCCAGACCTATCCGGACGTGGTCGGCTCGAACCTCGATGCCTTCCTCCACTACATCGAGCACGGTGCCCGCGAGGGCCGCGATCCGCATCCGCTGTTCGATACCGCCTGGTATGTTGCACGCCAACCCGAGGCCCGCCGCGCGCCCCTCGTCCATTACCTCTCCGGGCAGGGGACCTGGCCGCATCCGCTGTTCGACGACGTCTGGTACCGACAGGCGCATGCGAAGTCCCTCGCCAGCGGTCTGAACCCCCTTGTCCAGTACGTCGCCGGGGGATGGCGCGAGCACAATCCGAACCCGTTCTTCCACCTCTACTGGTATTCCGATCAAGTGCCCGAACTGGCCGGGCGTGCGAGCAATCCGCTGATCCACTATGTGCGGACCGGTGAAGCCGCCGGCCTCCAGCCGCATCCGCTGTTC
The DNA here is from genome assembly GCF_001423295.1 of Methylobacterium sp. Leaf112. GTDB lineage: Bacteria > Pseudomonadota > Alphaproteobacteria > Rhizobiales > Beijerinckiaceae > Methylobacterium. The sequence goes on from NZ_LMNG01000001.1 coordinate 206,380, forward strand.
GATCCCGAGTGGTACCGCGCGCAATGCGCCGGAGCCGCCCTGCCCGGCGAGCCCCTGGCCTCGCCCCTGGCCGATTTTCTCCACCGGGGTGGTCCCGCCGGCTTGAGTTCGCACCGGCTCATCGATCCGGCCTGGTATTATTCCGTCAATTCCGACGTGGCTGAACAGAACGTTCCGGCGGCGCGTCACTACCTCGCCTATGGCTGGGTCGAGGGCCGCAATCCGCATCCGCTGTTCGACATCCATTACTATCGGCGCACGAACCAGGACGTCGCCGATGCCGGCCTGGAGCCCCTGACGCACTACGTCGCCAATGGATTTCGCGAGGGCCGCAGCCCGCACCCGCTGTTCGATACCCGCTTCTACGGGCGTCACAGCCCCGACGTGATCGAGGCCGGACGCGATCCCCTGACCCATTACCTCACCTACGGCGCCGCCGAGGGACGCGACCCGAACGGGTTTTTCGATTCCCTCTGGTACACGCGCCAGCACGAGAGCCGGCTCGAGAACGGCAGCCTCAACCCTCTGATCCACTACCTCTCGGCCGGCGCCCGCGAGAACCGCGATCCCGGCCCGCTCTTCGACCGCGAATTCTACCTCGCGCATAACCAGGACGTCCTGCACGCCGGCATCGATCCGCTCCTGCACTACATGACCGGTGGTCATGTCGAGGGCCGCCAGACCCGGCCGCCCGACCGCTGGAGCGAGATCTGCTCGGTCACGGACATTCCGAGCGAGATCCGTCGCGACCCGCCGCCTCTGGCCGACCGCGATGTCTGCTTCTTCGTGACCTACACCCCCGACGGACGGGTCCACGACCACACCCTGACGTATCTCTCCGCCCTCAAGGCCGAGGGGCTGACGGTGGTGGTGATCGTGGCGACGGACGGCCTGTCGCGCGCCCTGCCGCCGGACCTCGACGCCATGGACGGTCTGCTCGTCCGGATCAATCACGGCTGGGATTTCGCCGCCTGGGCGGCAGCCATCGCGACCTTCCCCGATGTGTGGAAGGCCCGTTCCCTCATCCTGACCAACGACAGCATCTACGGGCCGGTCGATCGCGGCGATTTCGCCCGGGTGATCGCCCGCGTGCGCACCAGCGAGGCCGATCTCGTCGGCCTCACCGACAGCTACCAGGCCCGCCCGCACCTGATGAGCTACTTCATCGGGCTCACCCGCACCGGCCTCGCCGCACCCGGCATCCGGCGCCACTGGGCGAACGTGAAGAGCATCCGCGACAAGCTCGAGGTCATCAAGGCCTACGAGATGACGCCGCTGGCCCATTGGGACGAGGAAGAGGTCGCCGTCGAAATCCTGTTCCCGACGGACGACGACGAGGACCTTCCCGTCAACCCGACCCTCGTGCGCTGGCGCGAACTCCTCGCGCGCGGCTTTCCGTTCCTGAAGGTCCAGCTCCTGCGGGACACCCTCGAACAGGCCGACCCCACGGGTTGGGAAACCACCCTCGACGGCAACCCGACCCTGCGCGGAGCCATCGAGCGGCACCTCGCCGTCGTCGCCCCGACGGCCATGATCCCCCCGAAGGGTGTCGCTGTCCCCGGACCGGATGTCGACGCCGGCAGCATCCTCGAGGACGAGCCCGAAGCGGTGGCCGCGCCCGAGGCGAAGCCCGGGCCGACCCTGCGCCCGGTGCCGGCGCCGCGTCGGCGCTTCAAGCGCAACGTCGCGGGCCAGACCTTCTACGGCGCCACGCAGAGCATGCGGCCGCGCGAGGCCACGGATCTGGCCCTCGAAGTCCCGTTCGCCTACGGCCCCGCGGCGGCGGCCGGCCCCGTGGCGGTGATCCTCCACGTCTTCTATCCGGAGATGATGCCCGAGCTGCTCGGGCGGATCGCCAACATTCCCGTGCGGGCCGACCTCTACGTCTCGACGGACACCCCCGAGAAGCAGGCCGCCATCGAGGCATCGTCCGCCGCCTACGCGAATGGGTCCGTCGAGGTCCGGGTGTTCCCCAACATCGGCCGCGACATCGCCCCGACGCTCATCGGATTTCGCGACGTCTTCACGCGCTACGACACCTTCCTCCACATCCATTCGAAGAAGTCGCCCCACGATCCGCGCTTCGCCGAGTGGCGGGACTACCTCCTCGACAACCTGCTCGGCTCGCCCGAAGTCGTCGCCTCGGTCCTGCGCCTGCTGGCCGAGGGTGATGTCGGCGTAGTGTTCTCGCAGCATTTCGGCGAGGTGCGCCCCCTCCTGAACTGGGGTTACGATTTCGACTTGGCAAAGGACCTCCTGGCCAGGGCCGGCGTGACCCTGCGCAAGGACTACGTCCTCGATTTTCCGTCGAGCTCGTTCTTCTGGGGCCGCACCGCCGCCCTGAAGCCCCTTCTCGACATCGGGCTCGACTGGTCGGACTTCCCGGCGGAAGCCGGGCAGATCGACGGAACCCTGGCGCATGCCATCGAGCGCTCGCTGCTTTACTTCGCCGAGGCCGCCGGCTTCCGCTGGACCAAGGTGGCACGCGCCGGCACCGGCACGGACGAGACCCTGGTTCCCGTGCCCACGGAGGCCGACGTGGCGACGGGCCTGACCCGGGTCTATCGTCCCCTGCTCGGCAACCCCCTGCGGCCGAGCCAGCAGCGGCACCTGTTTCCCGACGTGACGCCCGTGGCGACCCGGTCCGATCCGAGCTCTCGCCCGCGCCTCAACCTCGTGCTGCCGACCCTGCACCCGAAGCACATCTTCGGAGGCATCACCACGGCCCTGCGCACCTTCGAGGGGCTGGCGGCCGCACTCGGCGACGGCTTCGACCGCCGGATCATCTGCGGCTACGTCCCCATCGACCTCGAAACCATGGCGGGCATGCCCGATTACCGCCTCGTCTCCCTCGGCTCGCCCTACGACGCGTTCCCGCGCACCGTCGTCGACGTCAACGATGTCGACAGCGGCGAATTGCCGATCCGGGCCGGCGACATCTTCATGCCCACCGCCTGGTGGACCGCCACCAGCAGTTATCTGTTCCAGGAAGCACAGGGCCGCTACCACGGCCGCGAACTGCCGGTGCTGTACCTGATCCAGGACCACGAGCCGGGCTTCTACGGCTGGTCGTCGAACTACTCGATGTCGCGGGCCACCTACGCCAACCCCGACAAGACCATCGCGCTCATCAATTCGGAAGAGCTGGCGAACTACATGCTGCGGCACTACGCACTGACCGATGCCAGCATCGTGCGCTACGCCGCCAATGCGAAGATCCGCGGCGCCTTGAGCGTGAAGAAGCGCGAGCGCATCATCCTCGTCTACGGGCGTCCCTCGACCCCGCGCAACTGCTTCGAGACCCTGTGCGCCGGCCTCTCGCTCTGGCAGCAGGCCGAACCGACGTTGGCGGCGAAATGGCGGATCGTCTCGGCGGGCGAGGATTACGATCCCGCACGGGCCGGCGGCGTCTACAACCTCGAGGTCTGCGGCAAGCTCTCCCTGGAGGATTACGCCGACATCCTCAGCCGCGCCTCCGTCGGCGTGTCCCTGATGGTGTCGCCGCATCCGAGCTATCCGCCCCTGGAGATGGCCCATGCGGGCCTGCGCACGATCACCAACGCGTACGAGTGCAAGAATCTGAGTGAGCGCAGTCCCAATCTCACGTCCCTCGATTCGCTCACGCCCGACACCCTGGCGCAAGCGCTCACCGCCCTGACGCGGGAAGCCGAGGCGGAGATCGGCCGTGTCCGGCCGTTCTGCGAAATCGCTGCCCTGCCCTGCCCCCTGCCGGATTACGACCCGGCGGTCCTGGCAGAACGCCTGCAGGGTCTCGTCGGGGCGCCGGCGGAGGCGTGACGGCTTTCGGCTGACCGTCGAACCCCGGAAGATCGGGGGCCCCGCCCAGGGTGGCCCTGCGCAACGGTTCGTCGGCGCTCGCGATGCCTTCGAACCGGAGGCGAATGGCGGAGGCGCCGATCGCGGCACCCTCGGGGCCGTTATCCGGGGACCGGGGAGGGGACCACAGCCCGGATGGGAGGCCGCTTGGCAGCCCTGTCATTCTATGACCATGTGCGCGGGGTCGGGGGACGGGTCTCCCCGCACAGGGGAGGCGGCTTGAATGGCGATCGACGGGATCCAGGTTCTGGTCCGGACCGTGACCGGCCATGAGGCCGCGATCCTCGAATCCTGGCTCGGTCTCCTGAAATCGGGCGGCTCCCTCCAGACCGGGCGCATCCGCGAGGTCGAACTCCAGGCCCAGGCCCGTACCGTGTTCGGGCAGTTGCGCGACGCCCTGGCGTCCGGAGAGAGCGATGGGCACGCGGCCCCCTACGAGACCCTGCGGGAGACCCTCGCGGACATCTCGCGCTCCCGGGCGATCCAGGGCTTCACGCCCACCGACACGGCCAATTTCGTGCTCTCCCTGAAGGAGCCGATCCTCACCGCCCTGGATGCGGCCAACGCCGGCGACATGGCATCCCTCGTCGCCGGCACGCGGGCGGCCAACCGGCTCCTCGACGGCCTCGGCCTCTACACCATGGAAGTGTTCCAGACCGGTCGCGAGGAGGTCATCGGCCGACAGAGCCAGGAGATCGCCGAACTCTCGACGCCCGTGGTCCAACTCTGGGACGGCATCCTCGCCCTGCCGCTCATCGGCACCCTCGACAGCGCCCGCACGGGCGTCGTCATGGAGAACCTGCTGCAGGCCATCGTCGACGAGGAGGCGGAGATCGCCATCATCGACATCACCGGCGTGCCCACCGTCGACACCCTGGTGGCCCAGCACCTCCTCAAGGCCATCGCCGCCGCCCGCCTCATGGGTGCCGACTGCATCATCTCGGGCATCCGCCCGCAGATCGCCCAGACCATGGTGCATCTCGGCGTCGAGCTGAACGTCGTCTCGAAGGCGACCCTCGCCGACGCCTTCGCCCTCGCACTCCGGCGCACCGGCCGCACCGTGGTGCGCCGCGCCGCGCCCGCGCCCGTCGCGGCCGACGACCGGCGCTGACGGTCCATGGACCGGATTCCGATCCTCAAGCTCGGTGGCGCCCTCATCGTCACCATCCAGGTCGACATGCACGACCGTCTCGCCATGGCCCTCGAGGAGGACCTGACGAGCCGGATCGCGGCCACGGGCGCGCGCGGCGTGCTCATCGAGATCTCGGCCCTCGAGATCGTCGATTCGTTCATCGGGCGCATGCTCGACAACATCGCCGCCATCTCCCGGGTGCTCGATGCCGAGACCGTGGTGGTGGGCATGCGTCCGGCCGTCGCCATCACCCTGGTCGAGCTCGGATTGACCCTGACGGGGATCAAGACGGCCCTGAACGTCGAGCGCGGCATGGCCCTGATCCAGGCCCGCCTCGACGAGGACGGCGACCTGGGGAACGCGCGTGCCTCCCGCGAAGATTGAACTCCTCCCCATCCGCTCCGGCGACGACGTGGTCCGGGTCCGTCAGGCGACGCGCGCCCGCGCCATCGAGATCGGCCTCAGCCTCGTCGATCAGACCAAGATCATCACCGCCGCGAGCGAACTCGCCCGCAACACCCTCGATTACGGCGGCGGCGGCGAGGTTACCGTCGAAGTGGTGCAGGCGGGCGCGCGCCGGGGCGTGCGCCTGACCTTCGAGGACAGGGGGCCGGGCATTCCCGACATCGCCCGGGCGCTCACCGACCACTACACCACCGGCGGCGGCCTCGGCCTCGGCCTCGGTGGAGCCAAACGCCTGTCCAACGAGTTCCATATCGAATCGACGCCCGGCGTCGGCACCCGCGTGGTGATCGCGCGCTGGAAATGAGCATGATCTCCGTTGCCGTCACCGAGTCGAGCCAGGTGGCCGACGCGCGCCGCCGTGCCGTGGCCTGCGCGCACGACCTCGGCTTCGACGAGACGGCGAGCGGACGCGTGGCCATCGTCGTCACCGAACTCGCCACCAACCTCGTCAAGTACGGCAGCGCCGGCGAGATGCTGCTCGGCCCGTTCCAGGACGAGAGCGGGACCGGTGTCGAAGTCATCGCCCTCGACAAGGGGCCGGGCTTCGCCAACCTCGACGAGGCCCTGCGCGACGGGCATTCCACCGGTGGCAGCCCCGGCACGGGTCTCGGCGCCGTACGCCGCCAGTCGCAATCCTTCGACATCGCCGCTTGGCCGGGGCGGGGCACCGGCCTCGTCGCGCGAATTCAGGCGGATGCCCGTGCGACCCCTGCCCAGCCGTCCCACGGCGCCGTGGCCGTGCCCCTGCGCGGCGAGGAGGTGAACGGCGACGCCCATTGCTTCCTCGGCGCGGGGGTGGGCGAGGAGGTGGGCTGGACCCTCCTCGTCGCCGATGGCCTCGGGCACGGGCCGCAGGCGGCACAGGCCTCCACGGAGGCGGTACGCCTGTTCCGCAAGAATCCCGAGGCCGCGCCGGGCGAAATCCTGACCATCGTCCATGCGGGCCTGCGCCACACGCGCGGCGGAGCTGTGACGATCGCCCGCTACGAGCCCAACCGGGGTGTGGTGACGGTCGCCGGCATCGGCAACGTCACCGGCGCGGTGGTGAGCGGCGCAACCGTCCGGCGCACGGTGTCGCTCGCCGGCACCGCCGGGCACGTCGCCCGCCGCATCCAGGAATTCGAGTATCCGTTCCAGGCCGACGACCTTTTCGTGCTGTGCTCGGACGGCCTCGTGACGGGCTGGTCCCTCGACGGCTATCCGGGGCTCAACGGCGCCCATCCGAGCCTCATCGCCGGCATCCTCTATCGCGATTTCGCGAGGGGGCGGGACGACGCCACCGTCGTGGTGGTCCGGGGCATCACGCCATGACGCTCGCCCTCGTCTCGATGCGGATCGAGGGCGAGGACGATGTGACGGCCGTACGTCAACGGGCCCGCCACCTCGCGGAGCATCTCGGCTTCGGCGTGCAGGATCAGACCCGCATCGCCACGGCTGTGTCGGAGATCGCCCGCAACGCCTACGGCTACGCGAAGGGTGGCCGGGTCGAGTTCCGCCTGGACCTCATCGGGGGAAGCCAGGCCTTCGTCATCCGCATCGCCGACCAGGGGCCGGGAATCGCCGATCCCGCCGCCATCCTGGAGGGGCGCTATCGGTCGCGTACCGGGCTCGGCCTCGGCCTGATGGGCGCGCGCCGGCTCATGGACCTGTTCGACCTCGAAACCGAACCGGGCCGGGGCACCCGCGTCACCCTGGGCAAACGCCTGCCGGCGGGCCTGCCCGCCCTGACCGCACCGCAGGCGGCGGCCATGGTCGACGCCGTCGCCCGGGCCCAGCCCGACGATCCCCATGCGGCCATCCGCGAGCAGAATCAGGCCCTCCTGCGCAGCCTCGCCGAGATCGCCGAGCGCGAGGAGGAGGCCCAGCGCCTCAACGCCGAACTCGCCGAGACCAACCGCGGCGTTGTCGCCCTCTACGCCGAACTCGAAACCCAGGCCGGTCAGCTGCGCGAGGCGGGCGCCACCCTGGAGGCGCAGGTCGCCGCCCGCACGGCGGAACTGGCCGAGGCCAATGCACGCCTGCGCGCGGAAGCCGCCGAGCGCGAGCGGATGGAGGAGGATCTTCGCCAGTCGCAGAAGATGGAGGCGGTCGGCCAACTCACGGGCGGCATCGCCCACGATTTCAACAACCTGCTCACCGGCATCGTCGGCTCCCTCGACCTGATGCAGAGCCGGATGGCCCAGGGACGCCACGAGAACCTACAGCGCTACATCGAAGCCGCCATGTCCTCGGCCAACCGGGCGGCGGCCCTCACCCACCGCCTCCTCGCCTTTGCCCGGCGCCAGCCCCTCGACCCGCGCGCGACCGACGCGAACGCCCTCATCGTCGGCATGTCCGACCTGCTGCGCCGGACCATCAGCGAGTCCATCGACCTGCGGATCGAGACCGATCCCGGTCTCTGGCCGACCCTGTGCGATCCGAACCAGCTCGAAAACGCGATCCTCAACCTCGCCATCAATGCCCGCGACGCCATGCCGAATGGCGGCACCCTGTCGATCCGCACGAGCAATGCGCGTTGGGACGAGGCCGAATCCGGCAAGCCCGGCGATCGCTCCGAGTATGTCCGCATCCGCGTCGCCGATACCGGGACCGGCATGACGCCGGAGGTGATCGCCCGGGCCTTCGACCCATTCTTCACGACGAAGCCCCTCGGGCAGGGCACGGGCCTCGGCCTGTCGATGATCTACGGCTTCGCCCGCCAGTCCGATGGCCATACCCGCATCGAGAGCGTGGTCGGGCAGGGGACGGCCATCACCCTCTATCTGCCGCGCCACCGGGGCGAACTCGACGAGACCGTCCCGGACGCGACGGTGACGACGCGCCCGCGCGGCGACGGACAGACCGTGATGGTGGTCGAGGACGAGCCCGTGGTGCGCGACGTCATCATGGAGGTGCTCCACGACCTCGGCTACCGGGCGATCCAGGCCGTGGACGGACCCTCGGGCCTGCGCGCCCTGTCCGTGGCGGGCCGCATCGACCTCCTCGTCACCGATGTCGGTCTGCCGGGCCTCAACGGGCGCCAGCTCGCCGATCAGGCCCGCCTGGCCCGTCCCGATCTCAAGGTCCTGTTCATCACCGGCTACGCCGAGAGCGCGGCCGTCTCGGCGGGCTTCCTCGAACCCGGCATGGCGATGATCACCAAGCCGTTCTCGGTGGACACCCTGATGACCCGCATCCAGGCGATGATCCGCGATCCCGTGGTGTGACGGGCGGGCTCCCTGCGATGGAAGGCGTCATCCCTCCGTCGCATCCTCCTTGTGCGGTCGCAGTTCCGGCACACCGTGGTCGATCCCGGCCTCGACGGGGGCCGAACGGCTCTCGACGCGGGTGCTGTCCACGAAGATGCGGGCTTCGCCCTCCTTCAGGCCGAGGCTGCGCAGGGCGTAGAGGGTCATGCCGAAGGCGAGTTCGCGTTCGGCCATGAGCACGAGGCCCACCCCCCGCTCCTCGAAATGGCGCCGCTCCGTGTCGCTGTGGGTGCGCACCAGGGTATCGATCCCCGGGCTCATCTCGCGGGCGAGTTCCACGAGGCGCCGCGCCGTGTGCGGCTCGGGCGTCGCGATGACGATGATCCGCGCCGCCTCGATATCGGCCGCGTGCAGGATCCCGGGCGCCGTGGCGTCGCCGAACACCGCCTCGATGCCGTCCTTGCGCAGGTCGAGGACCCGGCGGCGGTCGCGGTCGACGACGATGTAGGGCAAGTCCCAGGCCTTGAGCGCCTTGCCGATGGTGCTGCCGACGCGGCCGTAGCCGACGACGATGGCGTGACCGCGCCGGGAAGCGGTCTCGAGGGAGACGGCCAACGCGTCCACGCCGCGCCGCTCGAAGCGCGCGGCCAGCTTCGGCCGGGCGGCGACGGACCGTCCGACCCAGTCCGTCAGGGCGAAGAACAGCGGGTTCAGGGTGATGGACAGGATCGCGCCGCCGAGAATGAGATCGCGTCCCTCCGTCGGCAGGAGTTTCAGCGACAGGCCGAGGCTGACGAGGATGAACGAGAACTCGCCGATCTGGGCGAGACTCGCCGCGATGGTGAGCGCCGTACCGAGGGGATGCTTGAAGGCCAGTACGATGGCCACCGCCGCCGCGGATTTGCCCACCAGGATCACGCCGAGCACCGCCAGCACCGACAGGGGCTCGCGGATGAGGATGCCGGGATCGAACAGCATTCCGACGGACACGAAGAACAGCACCGCGAAGGCATCCTGCAGGGGCAGGGAATCGGCCGCCGCCTGATGGCTGAGATCGGATTCGGCGAGCACCATGCCGGCGAAGAAGGCGCCCAGCGCGAACGAGACGCCGAACAGCTCCGCCGAACCGAAGGCGATGCCGAGCGCCAGCGCCAGGACCGCGAGGGTGAACAGTTCGCGCGAGCCCGTGCGCGCCGCCTGATCGAGGAGCCAGGGCACCACCCGGCGGCCGCCCACCAGCATCACCACCGCGAACACCGCGACCTTGGCGAGGGTCAGACCCAGGGTGAGCCAGATGTTGCCGTCGCCGACGTGGTGCGCGCCGCCCGCACCCTCGCCGCCAAGGGACGGCGCCAGCGCCGGCAGCAGCACGAGGGCCAGCACCATCGCCAGATCTTCGACGATGAGCCAGCCCACGGCGATGCGGCCCTTGTCGCTGTCGAGGAGGCGTCGTTCCTCCAGGGCACGCAGGAGCACCACGGTGCTGGCGACCGACAGGGCGAGGCCGAAGACGAGGCCGGCCCCGACGCCCCATCCCCAGGCCCAAGCCAAGCCTCCGCCCATGGCGGTCGCCGCCGCGATCTGCACGATGGCGCCCGGCAGGGCGATGGTGCGGACCGCCATCAGGTCCTTGATCGAGAAATGCAGGCCGACGCCGAACATCAGCAGGATCACGCCGATCTCGGCGAGTTGGCCGGCAAGCGCGCTGTTGCCGACGAAACCCGGCGTGTAGGGGCCGACGAGGACACCGGCCAGCAGGTAGCCGACGAGGGGCGGCAGCCGAAGGCGCTGCGCCAGCATCCCGCACACGAAGGCGAGCACGAGGCCTAGGGCAATGATGGCGATCAGCTCGGTCGCATGCGGCACGGGGCGTCGGTCTCCAGTCGAGGTTGCGCGGGATCGGGCTACCGGTCGCCCCTTCGCCCGTGTCGCGGGCAGGGGCAAGCATCGTTCCAGCCTCCTAACGACGCGGATCGTTAAAATCCGTGCCGTGAGTCACCCTGGAAGAAGGATCGGGCATCCTGGATGCGCCGATGGATATTGAATTCACGTTCGCGTGAAACTTCGGTGACTCCTGGCCGGTTGTCGAGGGGGTAGCGTGCCGCGTCGCGGGCCAGCGCCTGGAAGGACGAAGGTATGGCAGAGCGCAACGACGCCGAGATTTCCGACGGCACGGCCCCGAACGGTCCGACGATGGTCTGGACCCTGGCCCTGGCGACGGCGCTTCTCGGCTTGGTGGCGCTTCCGCGTCGGACCGGACGGGAGGCCCGAACGGAGCGCTCGGAGCCCACCCGCGAGCCTTCGCCGTCCCATGCGGGGGCCGACGCCAAATCCGTCGCCCGGGCCGAGCCGGAGCGGGGACGCGGAGCCTCGAAACCGTCCGAGATTCCCGCCAAGGGCTGGAAGGACATCGCCCTGCGGGTCTTCCACGACATCTCCGAGAACGCCATCGTGTCGGTGGCGGCGGGCGTGACGTTCTACGTCCTCTTGGCGATCTTCCCGGCGGTGGCGGCCCTCGTGTCCTGCTACGGCCTCGTCGCCGATGTCGCGACCATCAACGATCATCTCCAGAACCTGCAGGGCATCGTGCCGTCCGGCGCCCTCGACATCGTCGGCGACCAGGTCAAGCGCATCGCCGAGAAGGGCGACACCACCCTCGGAATCACGTTCTTCACCGGCATCGCCCTCTCGCTGTGGAGCGCCAATGGCGGGATGAAGGCGGTCTTCGCCGCCCTCAACGTCGTCTACGAGGAGCGTGAGACCCGCAACTTCGTCTGGCTCAACCTGCGCTCCCTCGCCTTCACCGCCGGCGCCCTGCTGTTCGTGGTCCTGGCGCTGGTGGGCATCGTCGTGGTGCCGGCGGTGATCGGCATCGTCGGCCTCAGCACCGAGGCCTGGTACATCGCCCTCCTGCGCTGGCCGGTGCTGCTGCTCGCCGTGCTGGGTGGCCTGGCGCTGCTCTATCGCTACGGCCCGAGCCGGGATGCGCCGCGCTGGCGCTGGGTGACCTGGGGCAGCGCCCTCGCGGGGGTCGCGTGGCTCGTCACGTCCCTCGGTTTCTCCTGGTACGTCGCCAACTTCGGCAAGTACAACGAGACCTACGGCTCGCTCGGGGCCGCCATCGGCTTCATGACCTGGATCTGGATCTCCACCACCATCGTGCTCGTGGGCGCCGAGATCAACGCCGAGATGGAGCACCAGACGGAAGTGGACACCACGGTGGGGGCGGAGCAGCCGCTCGGCACCCGCGACGCGCGGATGGCCGATACGGTGGGCGCAGCGCGCTGAGGGGCTTCGAGGTGCTTCAGCCGATCCTGGATTTCAGCTAAGGTCCTTTTCATGGACCGTGCAGCCGCCATTGATATTCTACGAAGCCACGAGGGCAAGCTGCGGAAACGCGGTGTTCGGCACGCTGCTTTGTTTGGCTCAGTCGCACGGGGCGATGCCACGGCAACGAGCGACGTGGATGTCATGATCGTGCTCGACCGTGAGACCGTGCGTGATGTGTACGACTATGTCGGCGTCGTCCATTTCATCGAAGACATGTTCCCCGTCACCGTCGATGTCGCCAATCGCGAGACTTTCAAGGAGCGTGTGCGCCAAAACGCTGAACGCGACGCAATCGATGCTTTCTGAGCGCGAGCATTCTGCGTGCAGCGATATCATTGCGAATGTCGAGAAAGGTCGCCGCTTCACTCGCGGGATGACATACGAGACGTTCGCTGCCGATGAGCGCACGGTCTACGCAGGGGTGTGTTGTCTCAAAATCATCGCTGAAGCGAGCCGGCGCCTCACGGCGGAAACCAAAGAGCGGCACCCGCATGTTCCTTGGCGTGTGGTCGCCAATGCGGGAAACGCCTATCGGCAAGGCTACCATCGCGTCGAACTCGACATGGTGTGATTCACGCTCACGGAGCGCCTGGACGAACTCGTGGCAGTCTGCCGTATCGAACTCGCGTCGACACCTCCTCAGGGTCGGCAAACTCACGAATCCCTCTCTCGAACCTGCGTGGCCGATGACCGCTGTCTCCTCCGAAAAGCCCGTCGGCCCCGGCGATCAGATCATCCTCGTCGATGGCTCGTCGTTCATCTTCCGCGCCTACTTCCAGTCGATCAACCAGGACCAGAAGTACAACACCCGCCCCTCCGACGGCCTGCCCACGGGCGCGGTGCGATTGTTCTGCACCAAGATCGCCCAGTTCGTGCAGGAAGGGGCGGCGGGCGTGATGCCGACCCACCTCGCCATCGTGTTCGACAAGTCGGAAGGCTCGTTCCGCAAGGAACTCTATCCCGACTACAAGGGCCACCGGCCGGACGCGCCCGACGACCTCAAGCGCCAGATGCCGCTCATGCGCGATGCCGTGCGGGCCTTCGGCCTCCAGCCCATCGAGCTCATCCGCTACGAGGCCGACGACCTCATCGCCACCTATTCGCGTCAGGCCGAGGCGCGGGGGGCCGGCGTCATCATCGTCTCGTCCGACAAGGACCTGATGCAGCTCGTGGGCCCCCTGGTGCGGTTCTACGATTTCGAGTCGGGCACCAAGGGCAAGGCCGGGCACCGCCCCGAGCGCAACCTCGACCGCGACGCCATCATCGCCAAGTGGGAGGGGCTGACCCCCGAGCAGATCGGCGACGCCCTGGCGCTCATCGGCGACACCTCGGACAACGTGCCGGGCGTGCCCGGCATCGGCCTGAAGACGGCCGCCGCGCTGATCAAGGAATACGGGAGCCTCGACGCGCTGCTGGAGCGGGCGGGCGAGATCAAGCAGCCCAAGCGCCGCGAGACCCTGCTGGCCAGCATCGATCAGGCCCGGCTCTCGCGAAGGCTCGTGGCCCTCGAAGAGAACGTGCCGGTTCCGATCCCGTTGGACGACCTGCGCCTGCCGAAGCCCGATCCGCAGAAGCTCGTCGGCTTCCTGAAGGCCATGGAGTTCAACACCCTGACGCGGCGCATCGCCCAGATGCTCCACGTCGACCCGGAGGCGGTGCAGCCCGATCCGGCCCTGCTGCCCCAGCGGGCCGAGGCCGAGGACGCGCCCTTCGCGGCGCAGGCCCTCGGCGACCCGGTGCCCCTGGCCCCCGGGGAGGGGCCTGAGATCGACCCCTTCGCCGATCTCGGTCTGCCCGATGTCGCGCCGAAAGCCCGCCGATCCTCCGAGGCGACGCCCGCCGACCTCGTGGCGGCGCGCGCGGCGGAGTCCGTCAAGCCGTTCGACACCGCCGCCTACGAGACCATCGGCCTCGTCGAGCAGCTCGACGCCTGGATCGCCGAGGCCGAGGAGGCGGGAATCGTCGCCGTCGACACGGAGACCGACGCCCTCGACGCCATCAATTCCAATCTCGTCGGCATCTCGCTCTGCGTCGCGCCGGGGCGCGCGGCCTACATCCCCCTGCGCCACCTCGATCCCGTCACGGCGAGCGAGGGCGATCTGTTCGGCGACGCCAAGGCCGCCACCGACGTGTTCCAGCCCGCCGCCGGGCAGATCGATCTCAAGGTGGTGATCGCCCGCCTGAAGCCGCTCCTCGAGAATCCGGGCGTGCTCAAGGTCGGCCAGAACCTCAAATACGATCTGTCCGTGCTCACCCGCTACGGCATCGACGTGGCGCCGTTCGACGACACCATGCTGATCTCCTACGTGCTCGATGCCGGCAAGGGCGGCCACGGCATGGACGAGCTCGCCCGCCGGCATCTCGGCCACCAGCCCATCACCTTCACGGACGTGGCCGGGACCGGCAGGGCGAAGATCACCTTCGACCGGGTGCCCCTCGACAAGGCCACCGCCTACGCGGCCGAGGACGCCGACGTGACCTTGCGCCTGTGGCGGATGATGAAGCCGCGCCTCGTCGCCGAGAAGCGCGTCACCGTCTACGAGACCCTGGAGCGCCCCCTGGTGTCGGTGGTCGCCCGCATGGAAGCGCAGGGCATCCGCGTCGACCGCAACATGCTGAGCCGCCTGTCGGGCGACTTCTCTCAGATCCTCGTGCGCCTCGAGGAGGAGATTCAGGAGGATGCGGGCGAGAAATTCCAGGTGTCGTCGCCGAAGCAGATCGGCGACATCCTGTTCGGCAAGATGGGCCTGCCCGGAGCCAAGAAGACGCCGAACGGCCAATGGGCGACGCCCGCGACCCTGCTCGAGGAACTGGCCCAGGCCGGCCACGAGTTGCCCAAGAAGATCCTGGAATGGCGCCAGCTCGCCAAGCTGAAATCCACCTACACGGATTCGCTGCAGCAGCATGCCGACCGCGAGACCGACCGGGTCCACACCTCGTTCTCGCTCGCCGCCACCACCACGGGCCGGCTGTCGTCGTCGGACCCGAACCTGCAGAACATCCCGATCCGCACGGAGGAGGGGCGCCGCATCCGCCGCGCCTTCGTGGCGGCCGAGGGCAACCGCCTGATCTCGGCCGATTACAGCCAGATCGAACTGCGCCTCCTCGCGCACATCGCCGATATCCCGCAACTGCGCCAGGCGTTCGCGGATGGCATCGACATTCACGCGGCCACCGCCAGCGCCATGTTCGGCGTGCCGCTGTCCGAGATGACGCCGGACCTGCGACGCCGCGCCAAGACCATCAACTTCGGCATCATCTACGGCATCTCGGCCTTCGGGCTCGCCGACCGCCTCGGCATCGGCCGCGAGGAGGCCGGCGCCTTCATCAAGCAGTATTTCGAGCGCTTCCCCGGCATCCGCGACTACATCGACACCACCAAGCGCCTGTGCCGGGATCTGGGCTACGTCACCACCCTGTTCGGGCGGGTGTGCCACTATCCGCAGATCCGCTCCAACAACCCCAACGAGCGGGCGAGCGTCGAGCGCCAGGCCATCAACGCCCCGATCCAGGGCTCGGCCGCCGACATCATCCGCCGGGCGATGATCCGCATGGAGGACGCGCTCAAGGCGGAGAAGCTCAACGTGCGCATGCTGCTGCAGGTGCACGACGAACTGGTGTTCGAGGCGCCGGAGGACGAAGTCGAGAGGGCCTTGCCAGTCATCTCTCGGATCATGGTCGAGGCACCGGCGCCCGCTTTAACGTTGAAGGTGCCTTTGGTGGTGGAGGCGCGGGCGGCGTTGAACTGGGAGGAGGCGCACTGAGCTACCGCAAAAGGTCCTCAGCCTTCGAAGGTTATGTCCGAACCGATCAGCAGGTGGCGGGCATTCTTCGGAACCGGGAAACCGTAGCCATCGCCGGCCTGCTCCCATGCGAGATGGCCGGCGCGATGATGAGGGCTCCGATAGGGATCGAAGCCGATTCGTTGCAGGGCCAAGTGCAGGGCCTGAACTTCGTCGACCCCCGTGGCGAAGCTGCTCACTCGGCCGTCGGGCCAGTGGATGTCGTAACGGCAGGTCCAGGCGCATTCGTCGGGTTCGGGGCCGCCGAGTTCAATCACGACATCGGTCGTAATGTTATCCTTGATCAGTCTCAGCGTTCTCGACGCAACGATCATCGGCGACTCCCGAGTTTCAGAACGGCCATCCGCCCTGTCCATCGGCCGAGGATACGAGGAAAGGCCCGGACATGTCCGCTTCGACGCCCGGATCTCGCAGCCCTCTCGCTCTGGGGCATGCGCGCATAACGTGAAGCTTGGTGCGCTGCAGCACAGCCATGCACTCCAAGCGGGAACACCCCCGTTAAGAAAGCGTTGCCGGCGGACGACACGTTGCATCACCACAAGCGCCATCAAGGCGCGTGAGGACATTCTCCGCCATGATCAACACCAAGCTTCTCGCCGCCCTCGGCGTCTCCTTTGCCGCCCTCGCCACCCCGGCGCTGGCCCAGGAGCCCCTGTCGTTCCGCGTGGCGCCGCAATACGACGCCAACTCCGTCGAGGCCCGCGACACCTCGGCCTTCCGCTCCGCCGCTCTGAAGTCGGATGCGGTCAGCATCGAGTCGAGCCGCATCGCCCTGGAGCGCTCGCGCAACCCGAACGTACGCAACTACGCCAAGAACGTGCTGGTCGAGCGCGAGGCCACCACCAAGGCGTTGCTGCCCGAGGGTACCTCGCTGACTGCCGGCGGCACCGTCGTCTCCGACAGCCAGCCCTTCGAGACCCGCCTCGACAACCCCGTCGGCGTGGTACTCGCCCCGGTGACCATCTCGGCCTCCATCGCCCAGAAGATCGTCGGCGGCGTGCTCGGCGGCGTCGGCCTCGTCGACAACAGCCCCGGTGAGCCCGGCCGCCGCGTCGCCATCGGCCCCGAGGGCCAGGCCCGCATCGACAGCCTGAAGAACGCCCGCAGCGCCCGCGAGTTCGACCGCACCTACGCCCGCCAGCAGGCCCGCTCGGACGCCCGGACGCTGGGCCTGTACGAGGCCTATTCGCGCAACGGCGACAACGCCCAGGGCCGCGAGTTCGCCAATCAGGCGCTTCCCTACATCGCCAACCAGCACGGCCACTCGGCGGTCTTGGCCGATCGCATCGGCGGCTGATCCGCACCGCGTCTCCTAACGAAAGGGCCGCCCCGATGGGGCGGCCCTTTCTCGTTTCAGATGGCGGCGGCCGGGTCTCCGCCGAGGGGATTGCCCTCGTCCTCGTTGCGAGGGTCGGCCCTGCGGCGAGACCCGCGATCGAGGAGCGAGCGGCCGAGCGCCCGGAACGGCGCGGTCAGCCGCCGCGCATCGTCGGCGCGCTCCATGAAGCGCTCGCCGTTGCGGATCTCCTTGTCGAGCTTCGCCATGGTGCGGGCCAGCGCCGGGTCGTCGTCGTCGAGCCAGACGTCCACCGTCCGGGCGAAGGCGATGACCACGCCCTGAAGCTTGAGGCGCCCGAGCGGCCCCTCGGTGTTGATGCCGGCCGCCGCCAGCATGAAGCGGTGCGAGTTCAGCGCGACCCCATTGAGGGCCAGCATCGAGAGCGGATCGCCGCGCAGGGACTGGGAGATGCGCCGAAGGGCGTCCTTGTAGGGCGTCATCGCATCGAGGCGGCGCATGAGCACGTCGAACAGCCGCTCGCGGGTCGGCTCCTCGGCGAGATCGGTGCTGTCGCCCTCCAGAACCTTGCGGTCGATGATCCTGGCGAGTCCACCCAGGACCGCCCCCTTGGACGGAAACAGGTCGCGGAACTCGGCGAGACTCAAGCCCGCCTCGCGGGCGATGTCGCCGACCTCGATGTCGTTCCAGGGCTGCTCGGCGGCGAGCCGCATCAGGGCTTCGACGGCCGCCTCGCGGGGCGAGGATTTCGGCGCGGCCGGGGCCGTGTCGGCAGCGTCGCTCTCGGCGGCATGACGCGGGGAAGATTTGGGCATGGATGGTCCTCGGGGAGTGCGATCCTCGTTCGTGTCCCCTTCCATGTAGGGTAGCGGCGGCGGGCTCGTTAGGGCAAAGACCCTACCCGGACAATTCGCCCGCGCGGTGCCGTCCCGCCGCCACCGCCTCGCGCAGGAGGTCGGGCACGCCGCCGTCCCGCATGAGCACCGCCAGGGCGGCGGCCGTGGTGCCGCCCGGCGAGGTCACGTCCTGGCGCAGGAGCCCGGCGTCGCGGTCCGTGGCGTCGAGCAGCGCGCCGGCCCCCGCGACCGTGGCGCGGGCAAGGCGCGCCGCCATGTCGGCTGGCAAACCGGCGGCGACGCCCGCCTGCGCCATCGCCTCGGCCAGCAGGAACACGTAGGCCGGGCCCGAGCCCGAAACGGCGGTGAGCGCGTCGAGGAGGCCTTCGTCGTCGAGCCATTCCACCGAACCGACGCTGGCCAGCAGGGCCTCGGCCTCGACGCGCCGGGACGGCTCCGTGCCGGCACTCGCCACGGCGCCGGTGGCCCCCCGGCCGATGCTGGCCGGCAGGTTCGGCATGGCCCGCACGATGGCCCGCACCCGCGGCAAGCGTGCCTGCAGGTCGGCGATGGTCTTGCCCGCGAGGATCGAGATCACGAGGGTGCGCGCACCGGCGAGCCCCGCCAGCATCGGTGCGGCGGTGTCCAGGCCCTGCGGTTTCATCGCCAGTACCAGGGCGTCCGAGGCCGGCACGGTGGCGGGGTTGAGGGCGAGCCCCCGCGTCGCGCACAGGGCCTCGACCTCGGGGGAGGGATGGGGATCGAGAACCGTGGTGCGCGCCGCATCGAGTCCGCCGGCGAGCCAGCCGGCGAGCATCGCGCCACCCATCTTGCCGGCGCCGACCAGGGTGAGGGAGGCGGGAAGCCGGTTCACGCCTCGCCTTCGGTCTCGAACAGCACGGCGTCGAGGGATTCCCGCGCGGACTTGCCGGCCCAGATCACGAACTGGAACGCCTGATAGTAGCGCTCGCACGCATCCACGGCCGATTTCAGCATCATGGTGCATTGGTTCTGGGTCGGGGTGGAGCCGCCGGTGAGCAGGAGCGAGTGGCGGAACATCACCACGCTGTCCGTGGACCACAGGTCGAAATGCCCGACCCAGAGCTGCTCGTTGATGAGCGACACCAGCCGGAGCACCTCCGTGCGGCGGCGCTCGGGCACCTTGAGGTCGAAGGCGCAGGCCACGTGCAGGGCCTCCACGTCCTCGATCCAGGTGAAGGCGACGTGATAGTCGGCCCAGCGCCCGGCGACCGACACCGACATCTCGTCGGTCTCGGCCCGGTCGAAGATCCAGTCGCGCAGCGACGCGAGGCGCTCGACGATGTCGAGGGGGTGCTCGTGCCGGTCGTGATCTTCGATGTGGAGTTGGGTCATGGCGGTCCAGTTTGGCGATCCGGCACGGATCGTCGGCGTGTTGTGAAGCGGTCTGACGCCCCCGCGTCGCCGTCTTCCGCGATCGGCCAAGCTCATCCCGCGGCGGATGCGTTCGGCGTCAGTCGAGAACGGAACAGGGTGGTTCGAAGCAGGGGCGAATCAGGTCATAGGTCACTATAGACCGTGCCGGACTCGGCTTTCAAAGCGCGCCCGGAAGCCGGTGAACAGGAAAGCGACTGTCCACCGTTCCTTCCTGTGCACAAGCGCCGCGCCCTCCGCAGGAGGGGACGCCGGGTTTTCCGGGTCGACCTCAGAGGATCTCGGTCGCGCCCGCCGCCGGCTCGGAGCCGCGTTCGGCTTCCAGGGCGGCGACGCGATGGGCGAGGGCATCGTTCTGGCTGCGCAGGGCGGCGACCATGTCGCGCAGGACGTCGAGTTCCTCCCGGGAGGCGATGTCCATGTCGCGGATCAGGCGTTCGAACTGCGCCTTGACCACCGTCTCGGCTTCGCGGCGCACCCCTTGGGCGGCACCGGCGGCGTCGGTCATCAGGCGGGCGAAATCGTCGAACAGGCGGTTGGTGCCGGGCCGGTCGGAGCTTTGCATCGGTCGTCTCCCAAAGGGGGCCGCGCTCCGCATCCACGAGCGTCACGAAACCGGCGTCCTATCGCAACGACATAAGAATCGGCACGGTGTCCGGCAATCCGTCGCCGGCAATCCGTCACCGCGATGCGCTGGCCGCGAAACAGCCGGTTACAAATCCGTGGGCGCCCGGCCCTTCGCCATGCGGGTGCGAGCCGCCATAATCGATGCAGTACACTCCGAGGCTCAACGACCCGCGTCATGACCCAGCCGGCGACCCCTCACATCCTCGTGGTCGAGGACGACCGCGAGATCAGCGCCCTGGTGGCGCGCTATCTCCGGGCCAACGCGTGCCGTGTCACGATCGCGGGAGACGGTCCCGCCATGGACCGGGCGCTGGCGGAGGCCCGCGTCGATCTCGTGGTCCTCGACCTGATGCTGCCGGGCGAGGACGGTCTGAGCCTGTGCCGCCGCCTGCGCACCACCTCGAACGTCCCGATCCTGATGCTCACCGCCAAGGCCGAGGAGATCGACAGGATCGTCGGCCTCGAGATCGGTGCCGACGACTACCTCGGCAAGCCGTTCAACCCCCGCGAACTCCTGGCCCGCATCCGTGCCATCCTGCGGCGGGGCTCGGCGGGGGAGGGCGAGGACGAGGGCGGTGTGCGCCGCCTGCACTTCCTCGACTGGACCCTCGACGTGTCGTTGCGCCAGTTGCACAGTCCCGAGGGCGCCCGCATCGCCGTCACGGGCGCGGAATTCGATCTTCTCCACGCCCTGTGCCTGCGGCCGGGCCGCGTGCTCTCGCGCGACCAGCTCCTCGACCTGACGCAGGGACGCGCCGCCGGCCCGTTCGAGCGCAGCATCGACGTCCTCATCAGCCGCATCCGCCAGAAGATCGAGCGCGATCCGCGCAGCCCCGAGATCATCCGCACCATCCGCTCGGGGGGCTACCTGTTCACGCCGGAGGTCACGCGCACATGAGGGCTTTCGCCAGACGCCACCTCGCCGCCCTGTGGCCCGGCAGCGTCGCCGGTCAGATCGCGCTCCTCATCGTCGCCGCCATGGTGGTGACCCACGCGGTGGCGACCCTCGCGTTCTTCACCCTGCGCGAGCCGTGGCGGCCCGACGATCACCCCGGCGTCGCCGCCACCCGGATCGCGACCCTGGCGCGCCTCCTCGACGCCACGGCGCCGAACGCGCGCGACGCCCTCCTGCGCGGTGCCGCCAGGACCCTGCCGACCCTGCGCATCGCCCCGTGGCCGGCTTCGGCGCCCGAGGGGACGGCGAGCGAGGCCCTGGCGTCGCACACGGTGGTGCAGCGGGTGCGCGACGGATTCGGACGGCCGCTGGCCATCGCCGATCTCGACGCCGCCGACACCCCGCCCGGCATCCGGGTCGGGATCACGACGCCGGAGGGGGCGCGCTTCTCGGCCCTCGTGCCCGACGACGACCGGCCGCCGATCCGGCAGGGGGCCATCGTGGTCACTTTCCTGTTCCTCGCCGTGGTGCTGTCGCTGATCACCATATGGGCGGCGCGCGCGCTGACCCGGCCGCTCGCCCGCCTCGCCCAGGCCGCGGAGGCGTTCGGCACGCGCATGAACGTGGTGGCCTTGCCGGAGAACGGGCCCCAGGAGGTCATCGCCGTCGCCCAGGCCCTCGACCGTATGCGCGCCCGGGTGCGCCGCCTCGTCGACGACCGCACCCAGATGCTGGCGGCCATCAGCCACGATCTGCGCACGCCGATCACGCGCCTGCGCCTGCGCGCCGAATTCATCGAGGACGACCACGCCCGGACCATGACCCTGCGCGACCTCGACCAGATGAACGGCCTGGTCGAGGCGGCCCTGTCCTTCGTGCGTGACGGCCAGACCGGCGAGGGGCGCGCCGTGACGCTCATCGACGTCGCCTCCCTGGTCCAGACCGTCAGCGACGCATTCGCCGATATCGGCGCCGATGTCCGCGTCGCGGCCAGCCGCCACGTTCTCGTGCGGGGCCGGCCGGAGGAACTGCAGCGTGCGGTGACGAACCTCGTCGACAACGCGGTGAAGTACGGCGGCGGCGCGCGTCTGGGCATCGTCCAGACCGAGCATCGGGTGCGGGTGGACGTCAGCGACGACGGTCCCGGCATCCCCGACGCCGAGCGCGAGGCGATGCTGCAGCCCTTCGTGCGCGGGGACCGGGCACGCAACCTCGACACGGCGAGCGGGTTCGGCCTCGGCCTGTCCATCGTGGTCGCCATCGCGGAGGCCCATGACGGGCGCCTGACCCTGATCAACCGCAGCCCGCGCGGTCTCACCGCCCGCCTCGAACTGCCCCTCGCAGCCGGGGCGGTCCGGCCCGGCTCCGACCGGATCGCGGCAGAATAGGCAGCAACAAAATGGCGGTGCGGCCCGGGAACAGTGGCAGCCTTAAAGATTCCAGGTGTTCAGTCCCGCGGTGCGACGGCCCCAGTTTAGCTGATCTGGCTGCATACGGGGAGGCGTCAGGGGACGGGTTCTTCACGGCTGCGCCACGACCACGCACGCGGTCAGAACAGCGCTACGGCGATCGAAAGCTTCGCTTGAAGATCCTGCCGCACAGCGTGGACTGAACTCCAAGTCGGTCGCGAAGTGGCGCAGACGTACCTTCGTGCATGACGCTGCGATGGGACCGAAGACGCCGCGCTCGACCGTGCTCACGACCGGAGAGGAGGCGATCACCTTTGCCTTCCGCCGGTACACCATCCTGGCCGACAACCTGCCGAGCCTGGGCAGACGATCCAAGCCACATCGTTCAGGGCCCGTGCGATCACCCGGCGCCGCGGGACGGTCCTATCCCGATCCTGGAACGCCCGCGTCGGCCGCCATGGAGCAGGAGAGGTCGCTCGACGACAGGGCCTCGGCCACGAACCGGTCGAACGAGGCCACGCAGCGCGGCGTCAGGTGATGGAACACGCCGGCTGTCCCCGAGCGCTCCACCAGGCCCGCGCCCTCGGCATCGCGCAGGACGTTGCGGACATGGGAACGGGACATGCCGAACCGCGCCTCGAGGTCGGAGAACGAGAGTTCGCGCACCGGCCTGTCCGGCCCCGTGGCGCCGAGCTCGACGAACTTCATCAGGATGTGGATCGCGCATTCGACAACACCGGCGCCCTCAAGGCGTCGTCGAACGCCATCGGCGGCAGCGCGACGGTCAGCCTGACGGGCGTGAGCGACACGGCCAAGCTCGGCCTCGGCAGCACCACGACGATCAACCTCATCGGCAGCGCCAAGACGGCCACCGCCGCCGGTCTCGTCGGCGAGATCCAGAAGGCCATCGACAACGACACCGGTCTCAACGGAAAGGTGAAGGTCAGCCTGGGGAGCGACAATAAGCTCGCCTTCTCGACGGTGGCCTCCGGTGCGGACCAGAAGCTGACGATCAAGGCCGCCGGGACCGCCAATATCGGCCTGGGGCTCAACACGGCCGGCGCCCTCAAGGGCAGCGGCACCGACAAGGGCGGAAGCCTGGGCGCCAGCTCGGTGCGCTCGACCCTTGCGACGCAGTTCAACAACCTGCTGACCCAAATCACCCAGCAGGCCAAGGATTCGAGCTACAACGGCGTCAACCTGCTGTTCCGCAACTGTAGCAACCCCTCCGAGAATACCCTTCACGTCAGCTTCAACGAGAAGAACACCTCGGCCCTCGACATCCAGGGCGTGAAGTTCGACGCGGAGGGCCTCGGCCTCACGGCGACGACGGGCAGCTTCCAGACGGACGAGGAGATCAACGCCGTCATCGAAAAGCTCACGAGCGCCACCACCACCCTGCGGACCCAGTCCTCCACGTTCGGCGCCAACCTCTCGGTGGTGCAGAACCGGCAGGATTTCACCAAGAACCTGACCAACATCCTCGACACGGGGGCGGCCAACCTCACCAACGCCGATCTCAACGAGGAGGCGGCCAACTCCCAGGCGCTCTCGACCCGCAACTCCCTGGCGGTCTCGGCCCTGTCGCTCGCCAATCAGGCGCAGCAGGGCATCCTTCAGCTCCTGCGGTAAGCCACGGCGATCCCGAAAGAGAGGAACCGCCCGTCTCCCGGAGAGGCGGGCGGAAGGCGGTCGAGGCCGGCGCGGCGAGGGGCTGGATGCCGCGGGTCCTCGGACCCGACCGGCTCCAGCGACGACAGACCTCAGGGCAGCTGCAACCCCCGGGAGGGACGTCGGGACCGGGCCGGTCCCGACGTACGACTGCACACACGTGGCGGCGGGCGCCGCGTTACGAATCCTTCAGTCATGCACGGCTTATGGAGAGGGGCGAGCGCGCCGACGCGCCGTGCTCGGCTCAGACGAGGAACGACATGGCGGCCGAACTCGCGATCGCGGAGATTGCGGACGATGCGGATTGGGATCGGCGGGTCTGGGCTCGGCCGAGGGCAAACATCTACTGCGCCACACCTTGGGGATCCTACAAGGCGCGGCGCGGCCTGACGGTCCGGCGCGCGGTCGTGACCGCCGATGGCGAGGAACTCGCGTTCGTGCAATGGCAGGAGCGTCACAAGGGACCGGTCCGTTTCGTCCATGTCCAGGGTGGACCGTTGCTGACCGGTGCGGGCGAACGCCGTGCGGAAGCGGTGTTTCGGAGCTTCGTCGCGCATCTCGATCTCGGGCGGCTCGATCTCCTCGCCATCGACTACGAGGGGTTCGAGAGCCAGGATGCGACGCTCGCGCTCCTGATGCTCGGTTTCGCCCCCGTCGTCCAAGCGTGCGACCACACGTTCGAACTCGACTTGGACCAGGACCTCGAAACGATCCGGGCGGCGATGGACCCGCGCTGGCGGGGGCATCTGCGCAAGGCCGAGCGGAACGCCGACCTGACGACGCACTTCCTCGAGGAGCGCACGGAACGCCTGGCGGCGTTCGACGACTTCACGGCGATGTACGCGCGGCTGCGGCAGCGCAAGGGATTCGCCACCACCCTCCAGACCGACGCCTATCGCGAGGTCGCGGCCAGCGACCCGCGCGTCCTCATCCTCGACGTGCGCGAGAAGGGGGAGCGCGTCCTCGTACGGATCGCCCACCTTTCGGCCGAGCGCTGCACCGACTTCTACGCGGCCTCGAACGATCGTGCCCGCGCCACGAGCGCTGCCAGTCTCGCGGTCTGGCGCCTCGTCGAGCGGGCCAAGGCGGAGACGTGCCACGTGTTCGATTTCGGCGGGATCGATCCGGCTTCGAACCGGGCCGTCTTCGACTTCAAGCGCGGTCTCGGGGCGACGGTCGTGCAGCACGATCCGCTCTGGATCCACGCGAAATCGCCGGCGGTCCAGAAGGCTGCCGGCCTCCTGCTGTCGCTGCGCTGAACGCCGCGTGCCGCATGGCCGTCGGGGGCGCGGCCGCATGGCCCTCGGAGCCGCACCTTCGCCGAATGCCCGGAACGACGCATCGTACCGCGGTTCAGGACATCCGGGCGGCGGTTTGGCTCAGCGCGGAGTGGCGATAGTCGCGCGGGCTCAAACCGTATCGATCGCGAAAGCGGCGCGAGAAATGGGCTTGGCTCGCGAAGCCGCATCCATGGGCCAACTCGCCCAGTTGCACGTGTAGGCAGGCCGGATCGGACAGGCGCTGCGCCGCCCGCTCCAGCCGCTGGTGCCAGATCCAGGCCGTGACGTTGCGCCCGTGCTCGCGGAACAGCGCCTGGAGTTGACGCAACGAAACACCCACCGCCACGGCGACCTGCAACACGTCGAGGCCCGGGTCGCCGAGATGGGTCGCCACATAGGCCTTGGCCCGTTGGACCGTCAGCGTCCCGTGCAGGGCCTTGGGCGTCTCCAGCGCCATGCGCTCGGCGAGGCTCGCGGCCACGAGGTCGATGCCGATGGACGTCATGCGTTCGGCCGCATGCGGCGTCAGCCGATGCCCCACGCTCATGAGATTGCGAAAGTAGGACCGGGCGAGAATCGTGACCGGCCGGCTGCCATCCATCGTCAGACCCGCGAAATGGCGCGCCGCGCCCAGCTGGTTCTCCAGGCGGTCCCGGGGGATCTCGATGGCCAGCACGTCCGAACGATTTCCGTGCTCGATCCTCCAGGGCGAGTTCGTGTCGCGTATGGAGAGATCGCCGGGTCTGTCGGTCGTGGAATGCCCATTCTGTTCCGAACTGACGGTGCCGGACAGCACCAGGCTCAGGAATAGCTTGTCGGTCCTGTTGTTCTGGTGCCGGATCGTTCGTGAGTTCGTCGCGCACTTGAGGTTGCTCAAGCCGAACTGCGTGAAGGACATTCCGCCGACGCTGGTGCCTTCGATCACCGCATCGAACGCCTGGTCGTTCAGACGACTCTGGTCCATGGGAACGAGACGATCTTCGCAGATCTCTCGCCAGAGGCCGAAGCGGTCCTGAGACTTCACGTCGTTTGTCGAGAATATCCTCTCCAAATTCATGATCCTGCTGCACGCGTGCGGGGAACCCGCCGAGGACTGTCATGCCCTCCCCGATCGGAATGGCGCTTCGCCCCCGGGACGGCACACCCGATCGTGTATTCGCATCGGCGACTGCGGGCAATGCGAACCCGTCCGGTGGCGACAATCTTAACATGGATCAGCATCGAACGGGAAGGCGACCCCCTCGGCTGCGTTCGCCGGGATCCTCGCGACCCGGTCCGCGGGATCGCGGCGATCGATGGGTTTCGGACCAAGTGCGAGACTTCGGACCGGGACGCCGAACGCGGGATTCGGTTAACCCCGCGGCCAAGCTGTCGGGTTTCGATTCAAACGAACGGTTCTTCGCCGCGTTGTTCGTCTGCGCTGTCCCGAAATCGATGCCGGTTGCGCAGCGGCTCATGAGTGAAATTCCGCGATGATCCATCAGCTTGTCTATTACAGCCGTAACGCCGTTCTTGGTAACGACCGTGCCATGCTGACGAATCTGCGAGAGATCGTGTCGGCCTCCCAGCGAAACAACAGCCGCGATGGGATCACAGGATTCCTGATTTTCGACAAGACATGGTTCATCCAGGTCCTTGAAGGGGAACAGGCGCAGGTGAGTGCGACCTACACCCGCATTGCCCGCGACCCGCGGCATATGACGGCCACGATCATGGATGCCCGCAATGTTCAGGGCCGGTCCTTCCCGAACTGGACCATGGGCGGCGCCATGCGGACGCCCGAAGTGGAAGAAGTCTATCTCGGGCACGGCATCGGCAGTGCCATCGATCCGACCCGCCTGAAGAGTGCGACGATCATCGGGCTGGCCCTCGATCTCCAGGCCTTCGACGCCGCAAAACGTCAGAACCAGCGCCTCGCGAGCTGACGATCCGCCTGCGGGCGGCCCGTGCCGTAATCGGGCGCCGCCGTTTTCTCGGGTCATGTCGGTCGCGGCGTACAGTGCACCGATCGCTGCCACCGATACCGAAATCTCCCCTCGTTTCAGGGCGAACCCAACCGCATGCGGCCGAGCTTGCGTCTGGGTGGGGTGCGCTCGGCGACGATCGCTCATCGTTCGGATGATGCATCGTACCGGCAATCGGTGGCACCGGATCCCGGGGGAGGGAAATATAGTAATAATAATATAAATTTAGTGATTTGATGATCTTTTGAGTGGGAGGTTCATAGGCTGGATCTTGAGAGATAAGCGAAGGTCCGTGATTTTAAGGACGGCAATTCAAACGTAGCGCTCGAGTTTTTCAGGAATGCGTCT
The DNA here is from genome assembly GCF_001423295.1 of Methylobacterium sp. Leaf112. Lineage (GTDB taxonomy): Bacteria > Pseudomonadota > Alphaproteobacteria > Rhizobiales > Beijerinckiaceae > Methylobacterium. The sequence goes on from NZ_LMNG01000001.1 coordinate 233,875, forward strand.
TGGCGTATCGGGACGCGCGACCGCTTTGATCCTTGTGCTCGTCTTTGCCGGTTTCGCCGCCTGTTCCGCGTACATCTACCGCTCGCAATCCGCGGCTTTGCGCGCCGATGTGCAGACCAACATGTCCGCCTTGAGCACGACCGCTGCACGTGCTGTCGGCAACTGGCTTAGCGGCAAGCTCGACCTGACCCGGCTGATGGCCCAGCAGGTGACCATCGCGGGCACCGGTTCGAATACGGACGATATCCTGAATGCGCCGATCGCCCGCGAAGCTTTCGTGCTGATCTTCTTCGGGCGCGCCGACGGCTACTACACGAAGATGCCGAAGAGTGAGATCGCAGCCGGCTACGATCCCCGCCAGCACCCCTGGTACAAGGGCGTGGTCGAGGCCAACGGTCCCGCGCTGACGGAGCCTTACGTCTCTTCGACCTCGAAGCAGCTCACGATCACGGCTTCGGCGCCGGCCGCCAGTGGAACGGGCGGCCTCATCGGCGTGGCCGGCAGCGATTTCGACCTCGGGGCCCTCTCCAAGATGATCAACGAGGTCGAGACCGACGGGCATGGCTACGCCTACCTCGTCTCCGGCGCCGGCAAGATCCTGATCCACCCGCGCGCTGAACTGATCGGCAAGCCGCTGTCCGAGCTGCTCGGCGGTTCCCCGCCGAAGATCGGCGGGTTGCCCGTCGAGACGCGCGAGGGCGAGCGGGCGACGCTCACGGTGTTCGCGCGCGTGCCGAACCTGCCCGCCGCCCTCGATTGGTACGTGGCCCTGTCCGTGGACAGCGCCAAGGCCTTCGCGCCGGTGATGCACCTGTTCGAGATCATGGTCGTCGCGACCCTGGCCGTGCTGCTCGTCCTCGCCATCGTCGTCAGCCGGATGATGGCCGTCACCGTCGCACGTCCGCTGAAGCGCCTGGTGGCCGCCCTGGAGCAGATGGCCCAGGGAGCCGTGGACGCCAAGATCGCCGAAGCCGGCCGGCATGACGAGATCGGTGCCGTCGGGCGCGCGGTCGAGGGGATCCGCGGGATGGTGGCGCGCAAGGCACTCGAAGAGGCCGAGCGGAAGCAGCTCACCGAGGAGGTCGCCGCGGCCGAGCGCAAGCGCACGATGATCGCCCTGGCGGATGGCTTCGAGGCGGCGGTCGGCGGGATCGTCGGTCTGGTGTCCTCCTCGGCCACCGAACTCCAGGCAACGGCACAGAGCATGACGGCGACGGCGTCGGAGACGGCCGTGAGATCGACGGGCGTCGCGGCCGCCGCCGAGGAGACCGCCACCAACGTCAACACGGTCGCGGTTGCGGCCGAGGAGCTCGGCGCATCGGTGCAGGAGATCGCGCGGCAGGTGGCGGGTTCGGCGAATCTCGCCCAGACGGCGGTTCTCGAAGCCGAACAGAGCGCGCATCTGGTCCAGGAACTGCACGAGGCGGTGTCGCAGATCGATGCCGTGGTCGGGTTGATCTCGACGATCGCAGGCCAGACCAACCTTCTCGCCCTCAACGCCACCATCGAAGCGGCGCGGGCCGGCGCCGCGGGCAAAGGATTCTCCGTGGTCGCCGCCGAGGTGAAGGCCCTGGCCGACCAGACCGCCCGGGCGACCGGGGAGATCACGGGCCACATTCGGCGTATTCAGAGCTCGACCGGTCAGGCCGCCTCGGCGATCGACGGCATCGGCACGCGCATCCGCGAGATCGACGGCCTGGCGACATCCATCGCGTCGGCGGTCGAGGAGCAGGAGGCGGCGACGCAGGAGATCGCCCACAACGTCGTGCAGGTCGCCAGGGGTACGAGCGAGGTGACGGACAACTTCGCCAGTGTGGCGCGCGCATCGGAGGATACCGGGGCCGCCGCGAGCCAGGTGCTCGCATCGGCGTCCGAGCTGTCGCGGCAGTCGGAACACCTGGCCGCGGAGGTCGGCCGGTTCGTCGCACGGGTGCGCGCCGCCTGAGATCGGGGCGAGGGATTCGGGGCCGCGAGCAGACCCCCGGACACGGGCGAGCGCCGGCGGGATCGGGCTTTCCGCATCGGCCCTTCACCGCGATCCGCGCAGGCGCTCAGGGCTGCCGCTCGGTCGTCCGCCGCCAGCGGCCCGGGCTCATCGCCTCCTCACGGGCGAAGACCCGGGTAAAATGGCTCTGATCGGCAAAGCCGCAGGCAAGGGCGATCTCCGCCAGGGACCGGTCCTGCGCGCGCATCATCACCTTGGCGCGGGCGACGCGCTGGCGCACCAGCCATGCATGCGGAGATGTCCCTACGGACTGCCGGAAGGCGCGCGTGAAGTGACTTACCGACAGGCCGCACGCCGCCGCCACTGCTCGCAGGCACGGAGCAGCGCCGAGTTCGGCGCGAATGCGCTCCTGCGCGAGCCGAACCTGCCAGGGCGCCAGGCCGCCTCGGGTGCGTGTGGGGACGTGTCCGGCCTCCGCATGGACACCGAGCAGGTGAGCCGCCAGGGCGCGGGCGAGCTGGATGCGGAAGATGGCGGCGCCGCGGTCCGGGCGATCGAGGGTCGCCACGGCGCTCGCCGCGAGGTCGTGAATGGTGGGGTCCACCAGGGTCCGGCCATGTACCGGTTTCAGGGCCTCCATGGGGTCGAGATCGCGGAGGCCCATGCTGTCGGCCACGTCCGCCAGAACCCTGCTCGACAGCCAGACCTGGACGGTTCCGGCGCGATCCCGGCAGACGGACCGGGCGCGGATGTCGAGGAGGATCACGGCGCTCGGACAGATCCGCTCGGGCGCCCCGTGATCGGCGCCGCCCCCGTACGGGCTGCCCGGATGGTCCGCCAGCGGCACCTGGAGCACCAGCCCGTCGCGCGGTAGGGTTGGACGACGGTGCGCTCCCGTCGGCGCCTTCGTTCGCCAATCGACGAAGGCGATGCCGTCGGTCCCCCTGTCCGGCCGTCCGCCCTGCCGGATCCGGGACCGGTCCCCGCTCCGGGGCGGTGCGTCCAGGACAATCGGAGTGCCGCGCGAGCGTCGGCCGGGGGTTGGGTCCGTCGGGGCGATGGTCGCACTCCGCATGCTGCCGGAATCTCCTCACGAGCCTCTGGTCGAACTCGTTCTGCGTGGGGAAAGCGTACCTTGTCTCTCGGCATCCTGCTCGGCCATGTCCTCCGGGCCGGTTGCATCCGACAGCCGAGATGATGAGCCTGGCAGGGGCACGCGCGATGCCGCATTCCTTCAAGTCGCGCGCCGATTCGGCAAGCCGTTTTACCCCCGAGCCCCCATAGCTCCGGTCGGCGGTCGCGAGGGATCGCGTCGGTTTCGCCGTCGCCCGGCGGAGCCGAACGGAGGGACACCGAGCCATGCCGATCGGAGGCACACCCATCCCCGGAAAACGCCTCGCCGCCGCCCGGCTCCGGACCTTCAGGTCTATCGTCGCGCAGGTCCCCGCGAGCCTCGACCGGGTGTCGAGCCATGCCTTTGTCTGCAACGTCGTCGCGATGACGGCCGCGCTTCGGCACCCGCCTGCATTCCGGCTCGAACGGATGCACACCGGGACCCGCGTGACGACCATCGAGATCGCCGAGGATTACGGCGACGCGTCTAGCCTGGGAATCGACGACGCCGAAACGATGTTCGGGGCTTCCGAAGATCACCGAGATGGTCTCAACTGCATCACGCGTGCCCGTAACGGCCACGACGTTCGCTTCCTTTAGGACAGGACACTCTCCATGGCCTATGTCACCACTGCCGACGGTGTCGAGATCTTCTACAAGGATTGGGGCCCCAGGAGCGCCCAGCCGATCGTGTTCCACCACGGCTGGCCGCTCTCGTCGGACGACTGGGACACGCAGATGCTGTTCTTCCTCCAACGGGGCTACCGCGTCGTCGCCCATGACCGGCGCGGCCATGGCCGCTCGGCGCAGGTCGATGGCGGCCACGACATGGATCACTACGCCGCCGATGCCTTCGCGGTGGTCAAGGCACTGGATCTGCGAAACGCCGTGCATATCGGCCATTCCACCGGCGGCGGCGAGGTGGCCCGCTACGTGGCACGGTACGGAGAGCCCGCCGGCCGCGTCGCCAAGGCGGTGCTGGTCTCCGCCGTACCGCCGCTCATGCTGAAGACGGACGCCAACCCCGAAGGCCTGCCGATCTCGGTGTTCGACGGTTTTCGCGAGGCCACCGCCGCGAACCGCGCGCAGTTCTTCCTCGACGTTCCGACCGGACCTTTCTACGGCTTCAACCGCGCGGGCGCGACCGCACAGCCGGGCGTGATCCAGAATTGGTGGCGCCAGGGCATGATGGGCAGCGCCAAGGCCCATTACGAGGGCATCAAGGCGTTCTCCGAGACCGACCAGACCGCGGACCTTCAGGCGATCTCCGTCCCGACCCTGGTGCTGCACGGCGAGGACGATCAGATCGTCCCGATCGCCGACGCGGCGCTGAAGTCGATCGGGCTGCTGAAGCACGGCACCCTGAAGACCTACCCGGGGTTCTCGCACGGGATGCTCACGGTGAACCACGACGTCGTCAATCCCGATCTCCTGGCCTTCGTGAAGGGCTGAGCGCGATCGTCGCGGGGGTCGTCTCACGCGCCCCTGAACCGTCCTCGGCGCGGGCGCGCCGGTCCGCATCCTCGTCGGGACGCCGGAGCAAGCGAGCCGGTCGTGACCGAACATCACAGACAGGAGATCACCCCATGAGCTGGCACGGTGCCGACGATCCGATCCCGGGCGATCATTTCACCTGCGACGCGATCAAGACCCTGATCGTCCCGCGCTCGCGCGACCTCGGTTCGTTCGCCGTGCGCAGGGCCCTGCCGTCCACCGAGTGTCGGATGGTCGGGCCGTTCATCTTCTTCGACCAGATGGGGCCGTCCGAGTTCCTGCTCGGCCAGGGCATGGACGTGCGGCCCCATCCCCATATCGGCCTGTCCACCGTGACCTACCTGTTCGAGGGCGAGATCATGCACCGGGACAGCCTCGGGACCGAACTGCCCATCCGCCCGGGCGAATTGAACTGGATGACGGCGGGCCGGGGCATCACCCATTCGGAGCGGACGGGACGTGACCTCCGGAAGACCGGTTCGACGCTGTTCGGGCTCCAGAGCTGGGTCGCCCTCAGCGGCCGCGACGAGGAGACCGCCCCCGCGTTCGAGCATTACGAGGCCGGGGCGCTGCCGGTCCTGACCGGAGAGGGCAAGACCGTCCGGCTCATCGCCGGCGAGGCCTTCGGTGCGAGATCCCCGGTACGGACCTCAAGCCCCATGGTCTACGCAGACGTGGCCCTGGAGGCCGGCGCGGTCCTGCCCCTCGACCCGACCTACGACGAGCGGGCGATCTACACGGTCTCGGGCGCCATCGAGATCGCCGGCGACGGCTTCGGGCCGGGCCAGCTTCTCGTCTTTCGACCCGGCGACCGCATCAGCGTGCGGGCGACCGAGGCCGCCCGTTTCATGGTGCTGGGCGGCGAACCCATGGATGGGCCGCGCCACCTCTGGTGGAACTTCGTCTCGTCGCGTCCCGAGCGAATCGAGCAGGCTAAGGAGGATTGGCGCCAGGCCCGCTTCGACACGGTTCCGGGTGAATCCGAGTTCATCCCCCTGCCTGAAACCCCCGCGCCCGTCCGCTACCCTTGAGCGTGCCTGCGCGGCCGGCCATGCCCGGTCCGAATCCCCCGTCACCGAGATCGAGACTCCATGGCTGCTGAAGCATCCGGCGCTGCCGGCGAACTCGTCCAGGTCGTCGCGCTCCTGGCGGCGGGCGTGATCGCCGTCCCGCTGTTCAAGCGCATCGGTCTCGGCTCCGTCCTCGGTTACCTCGTGGCGGGGTTGTGCATCGGCCCGTTCGGCCTCGGCCTGTTCACGGACGCGCACGCGATCCTGCACGTGGCCGAACTCGGCGTGGTGATGTTCCTGTTCCTCATCGGCCTGGAGATGGAGCCGTCGCGGCTCTGGGGCATGCGGCGCGAGATCTTCGGCCTCGGGCTGGCGCAGGTCGGAGCCTGCATCGCAGCCCTGACCCTCGTCGGCCTCGCCCTGGGCTTGTCCCCGGCCGTGGCGTTCGTGGCCGGGACCGGCTTCGTGCTGACGTCGACGGCCATCGTCATGCAGCTCCTCGAAGAGCGCGGGTCCCTTTCGACCCCGAAGGGACAGCGCATCGTCGCGATCCTGCTGCTGGAGGATCTCGCCATCGTGCCCCTCCTCGCCATCGTCGCGTTCCTCGCGCCGGGCGGCGCAGCGGCGAGTACGGCCGACCGGGCCTACGCCATCGGCCTCGCGCTCCTGTCCGTGGCCGCCCTGGTCGCGGCGGGACGCTGGCTGCTCAATCCGATGTTCCGCCTGCTGGCGGCGTCGAAGGCGCGGGAGGTGATGACCGCGGCGGCGCTGCTCGTCGTGCTCGGCTCGGCGCTGGCCATGCAGTTCGGCGGACTGTCCATGGCCATGGGCGCGTTCCTGGCCGGGGTGCTGCTCTCGGAATCGAGTTTCCGGCATCAGCTGGAGGCCGATGTCGAGCCGTTCCGCGGCATCCTGCTCGGCCTGTTCTTCCTCGGCGTCGGCATGTCCCTCGATCTCACCGTGATCGGGGCGAACTGGGCGCTCATCCTGACGGGCGTCGCCGCCTACATGGTGGTGAAGAGCGTCGTCATCTACGGGATCGCGCGTCTCCTGCGGGCGTCCCACGCCGAGGGCGTCGAGCGGGCGGCCCTGATGGCGCAGGGCGGCGAGTTCGCCTTCGTGCTGTACGCCGCCGCCGCGGGCGTCGGGATCATCGACGGCACCACCAACGCGATCCTGACCGCGACCGTCATCCTCTCCATGGCGCTCACCCCCCTGATGGTGATCGCCTACGACCGCCTCGGACCGAAAGCGTCCGTATCGACGGACGGCGTCGAGGTTCCGGAGAACCTCGTCGGCAGCGCCCTGATCATCGGGTTCGGGCGCTTCGGGCAGGTCGTCAGCCAGCCGTTGATCTCGCGGGGGTGCTCCGTCTCCATCATCGACACCGATCCCGCGCAGATCCGCGTGGCCGAGGCGTTCGGGTTCAAGGTCTATTACGGCGATGGGACACGCCTCGACATCCTGCATGCGGCGGGCGCCGCGACCGCGCGGACGATCCTGATCTGCATCGACGACCGCGACGCCGCCAAGCGGATCGCCGCGATCGCGCGGGCCGAATTCCCCCTGGTTCCGGTCCTTGCCCGGGCCCGGGATCGCGAGCACGCCATCGCGCTCATCCAGGCGGGCGTCGCGTATCAGCTCCGGGAGACGTTCGAATCGGCCCTGGCTTTCGGCGAGCAGGCCCTGCTCACCATCGGCGACGATCCGGACGCCGCGCACGCGGTCATGGCCGAAGTCCGCCGCCGGGACGTGGAGCGCCTCGACCTGGAAACGGTGGGCGGCCTCTACGCCGGACGCGACCTGATCCAGGGGAACTCGCACCACGCGCCGAAGGCCCCCGGCGATTCTCCGTAAGGGATGCGCGCGAGGAACAGGGCTCGTTCGCCGCGTCGGCATACCTCCTCGCTGGGACGAGGCGCCGTCGCATGGCCGGCGCCACGTGCCGAGATCCGCCGCCGCCGTCACCGGGCGCTTTGCCCGGGAAGCCGAGGGGCGGAATCGTCAGGGCCGCCCGCCGAGACTCCCGGCGCGCGCCGAGACCCGGGTCAGCGCCATCGCCATCGCCACGCCGAACCCCCCTCCGGCGCCCTTCACGAGGAAGTCGCCCATCCGGCCATGCCGTGTCGCCTCGATCATCTGGAGAGCCTCCAGCCCGGCTCCCGCCAGGGTGACTAGAGCCAGGACCTCCCAGCGTCGCTGCGGGTATCCGTAGGCGAACAGGAAGCCGAGGGCGGCGAACGCGCCGAACCGCTCCACGCCGACGGGCGCGCCGCTCACCGGCCGCAGCCCGATGGGGGCCAGGGTCGCGAAGATCAGAGCGGCCAGGAGAAGCCATGCGAGGGGCCGGGCGAGGTTCGTCATGGCAGCCGGTGTGCAGGGCCAGCTTGGCGGCACTGAGGCGGATATGACGGTTCGGTGAAGGGCACGGGTTCGCGACGCCGGAGCAAGGGGTTGAAGGTCTTGGTGGAGGGAATGCCGGTCGGTCCGAGACAGAGACCGGACGATGCGGGAAAGCCTCGTTGCCGTTTCCGGGAAGCTCACTTCGGTGCAGGGATGCGGAAGAGGCGTTTGGTCGTAGCCCATCGAAACGCACGGATCGTGAATTTTCCCTATGGAACTGCGTCATCTGCGCTACTTCGTGGCCGTGGCCGAACATCTCAGCTTCACGGCGGCTGCCGAGAGTCTCGGCGTCGCGCAGCCGCCGTTGAGCCAGCAGATCAAGGATCTCGAGGCCGAGATCGGGACCGAGCTGTTCGAGCGCACGACGCGCCGCGTCTCCTTGACGCCCGCCGGCCAGGACTTCCGAATCGAAGCCCTCGCCATTCTGGCGAAGGCCGGCGAGGCCATGGGCCGGGCGCGGGCCATCGGCGCCGGCACGGCCGGCATCATCAATGTGGGGCTGACGGGCTCGATGCTGGCCGGGCCCCTGGGCGCCTCGATCCGCGTGTTCGCGGAACGCTATCCCGACGTCGATCTGCGGATCCACGAGATGTCGCCCGACCGGCAGATCGCGGCCCTGAGGACCGGGCGGACCGATGTCAGCTTCCTGCGCTGCCCGCCGCGGGACCTGGATCTCGTCAGCGAACTGGCCTGGGAGGAGACCGTCCGCCTCGTCCTGCCGAGGGGGCATCGGCTCGCGACGGAGACGATCGCCCTGGCGGACCTCGCGGCGGAGAACTTCGTCTTCCTGCGGCTCCAAGATTCGCTGTTCGCCAAGTACCTCTGGACCTGCTGCGTTGAGGCGGGCTTCACGCCCCGGATCTCGCATCAGGTGGTCGAGGCCGCGTCCCTGACCAGTCTCGTGGCGGCGGGGCTGGGCCTCGCCATCATTCCGGAATTCGTCGCGCGGCTGGCGCACCGGGACGTCGTCTATCGACCGATCGCCGGACGGCCGATCCGGGCCAACGTGCACGCCCTGTGGACGAAGGCACGGGCGCCCCTGATCGAGAACTTCATCGCCCTGGTGCGTCTCGGCAGCGTGCGGTTCGCGGAGGAGATCCGGACCGGCGCGCGGTGAGTGCGGTCACCCCTGCGCTCACCGGTGACGTTCGCGCGTGCGCGGGGAATCCTATCGGGCGGGTGAAGCGGCGAACGGGATCGATCCGGGCGGGATCGGGCCCGGTGGAACGGGACCGGTGGGCAGAGCGGGCGCGACCTTCGGCGGCGCAACCTTGGGCGTCGCCCTCCTCACCAGTCCCGCCTGGGGCGACACGATTCCGGCGGCGGCCGGCTTGATGGTTCGGCCCGTCGGGCGCGGCGTGATCGAGCCCGTGGTCGCCACCTCGGGCATCGGTACCGCCGGGCTGTCGATGCCGTAGATGTCGTCGCGGAAATGCGCGCGGCCGTCCGGCGTCGCGTAGCCCGTGAGGTACACGAAGGTCACGGGGATCTGTTTCGGCAGCTTGATGTCGAGGCGCTCGTTGGTGGCGATGTGGCTCTCGATCTCCATGGGGCCCCAGGTCGAGGCGCCGCCGTTCGGGCCGGGGGTGCCCTCGAGCAGCCAGCCGGCCAGTTCCTTCACCTGCGCCACCCGCACGCAGCCGTGGGAGTGGAACCGCACCTCGCGGGCGAACAGGGATTTCGAGGGCGTGTCGTGCATGTAGACCGCCTGTTTGTTCGGCATGTCGATGCGGACCTGGCCGAGGGAATTGTCGAGGCCGGAATCCTGCCGCAGGGTGTAGTTCGCCGCCTTCTCGCTGGCCCAGTCTAGGGTGGTCGGATCGACCTCCACGCCGCCGGGGCCGAGGATGCGGATGCGCTCGCGGGCGAGGTACCCGGGGTCTTTCCGCATCTTCGGGATGATCTCTTTCTTGATGATCGAGACCGGCAGGGTCCAGGTCGGGTTGAGGTTCACGTCGGTGATGCGGGCCTCGATGCGCGGCGTCGCCTTGTCGGGCTTGCCGACCACGGCGACGTACCGGCGCACCACGACGCCGCGCTCCACCGCCTCGACGGTGGCGGAGGGGATGTTCACCACCACGTAGCGGTCGCCGAAGGCGAAGGTCGACCCGATCTGCCGGGCGGCCGACGCGGCGAGCTGGCGCTGGCGGGTGGCCGCCGGCACGTTGAGCGCCGCCACGGTCTGGCGGCCGATGAGGCCGGTCTCGGGCAGGCCGTGCCGGGCCTGGAAGCTCTTCACCGCCGCCACTAGGGGCGCATCGAGGAGGTCCGAGGCCGGCGCGTCGGCGGGCAGATCGCCGACCAGCGCGAGGTGCTTCCGGAGGGCGAGAATCGCCGGATCGCGGGCCCCGGCCTTGACCACGAGGCCCGGCGGCAGGCTCGCCCACCCGCCGGCATCCGCCATGGCCTGATAGCGATCGGCCATCTTCAGGGTGTCGAGGAAGGTGGCGGGGCTGAGCGTGGGCACCGGATCGGCCGAGACGCGGGCGACCACGAGGGGTGGCAACTCGCGCGACTTCTTGGGCGCCGCCTCCTTCGAAGCCGCCTCCTTGGCCAGGGTCCCGGCATCCGGCGTGCCCACCGGTACGATGGCCTGCACGGCCGGCGTGGCCGGGGCCGAAGCCGCCAGGGGATCGAGGCGCGGGGCCTCGTTCGTCGAGGCTTCGCTCTTGGGAGTCTCGCTTCTGGCCGGCTCGGCCTTGATCCTGGGCTTCGCGAGCGGCTTCGACGGAACGGGTTTCGGCGGCACGGGCGCGTCCTGCGCCATCGCCCCCGTGGCGGCGGCGAGGGCCGACAGGCTTGCGCACAGGGCGGTAACGAAGAGAACGTGGCGCGAAAGCATCGCGGATCCCCGAAGCGACTATCGTCCACGACCATGCGGCGCGAGGGTTACCAATCCCCTGCCGTGCCGGCCGCGCCCGTGACGCCTCCACCCACCCGCCCTACCTCATGGGCGAAACCGCACATGGGGAGACGGGCATGCAGGCGAGCGACGCTCGGGTCGGCCGGGGTTCAGGGGAGCATCCGGCCCTTCGCGCGGGCGGCACCGCCGTCGTCACCGGAGCGGCGAGCGGGATCGGCCTCGCCGCCGCCACGCGCTTCGCCGCCGCCGGCATGGCCGTGTGGCTCGCGGATCTGCCCGGTGACGCCCTCGAGGGCGCGCGCGCCACGGTGGCGGCGGCCGCCCCGGGGAGCGCCCCGATCCGGGCGCTCGCGACGGATGTGGGCGACCGGCACGCCGTGGAGGCCCTGCGGGACGTGGCCTCGGCCGAGGGACCGCCGGCCCTCGTCCTGCTCAACGCGGGCATCGAGGCGGGCGGCACCCTGTTCTCGGACGCCGACACCTGGCGGCGCATCCTCGACACCAACCTGTGGGGCGTGATCAACGGCCTCCACGCCTTCGCGCCGGCGATGATCGACGGGCCCGAGCCCGGCGCCATCGTGGTTACCGGCTCGAAGCAGGGCATCACCACGCCGCCCGGCAACACGCCCTACAACGTGTCGAAGGCGGGCGTGAAGGCGGTGACGGAGGCCCTCGCGCACGACCTGCGGAACCGCACGGGCGCGCAGGTCAGCGCCCATCTGCTCATCCCGGGCTTCGTCTATACGGGCCTGACCCGGGCCCGCGGCGTGGCCGAGAAGCCGGCGGGCGCCTGGACGCCGGAGGAGACCGTGGATTTCCTCCTCGCCGGGATGGCGCGCAGCGACTTCTACATCCTGTGTCCGGACAACGAGACCACCCGCGCGCAGGACGAGAAGCGCATCGCCTGGGCCGCCGGCGACCTCATCGAAAACCGCCCGGCCCTGTCGCGCTGGCACCCGGATTTCTCGGAGGCGTTCGCGGCATTCATGAAGACGTAGGCCCCCGGACATCGGGGAGCGCCCGCTGGCGAAGCTCTTGCTTGCGGTCTAAGCCTTGCGCCACGCTCCGTGGGTGGCCGGGCAGGCCCGGCCCCGCGGACCCCGTGCGAACCGAACCCGGGAGCCGCCCTTGGCCACCATCATCCCCGTCGCCTCCTTCGATTGCGTCGTGTTCGGCGCCACCGGCGACCTGACCACGCGCAAGCTCCTGCCGGCGCTCTACTATCGGTTCAAGGACGGGCAGATCCCCGGCACCAGCCGGATCATCGGCGCCTCGCGCTCGGAGATGAGCGCCGAGGCGTTCCGCGAGCGGGCGCGCGACGCCATCAAGCGCTTCGTACCGGCCGCCGATGTAGCCGAGGACAGGCTGTCCGCGTTCCTCGACCACCTCGACTACGTCGCCGTGGACGGGGCCGGCGACGACGGCTGGGAGGATCTCGCCGCCAAGCTCGCCGAGCGGCCCGATCAGGTGCGGCCCTACTACCTCGCCACCTCGCCCGACCTCTACGGCTCCATCTGCCGGAACCTCGCCGCCCATGGGCTCATCGGCGAGAAGTCGCGGGTGGTGCTGGAAAAGCCCATCGGCAAGGACCTCAAATCGGCCCGCGCCATCAACGACGCCGTCGGCGAGGTGTTTCCCGAGGAGCAGATCTTCCGCATCGACCACTACCTTGGCAAGGAGACGGTCCAGAACCTGCTGGCCCTGCGCTTCGCCAACACCATCTTCGAGCGCCTGTGGACGGCCGACGTCATCGATCACGTCCAGATCACGGTGGGCGAGACCGTCGGCGTCGAGGGGCGGGCCGGGTACTACGACACCTCGGGCGCCCTGCGCGACATGGTGCAGAACCACATGCTCCAGCTCCTCTGCCTCATGGCGATGGAGAGCCCGCTGTCGCTCGACGCCAACTCCGTGCGCGACGAGAAGCTCAAGGTGCTGCGCGCCCTCAAACCCATCACCCCCCACGACGTGCAGACCGTGACCGTGCGCGGGCAGTACGGGGCCGGCGCCGTGGCGGGCCAGCCGGTGGAGAGCTACCGCACGGATCTCGGCGGCGACGCCCAGAGCCGGACGGAGACCTTCGTCGCCCTGAAGCTCGAGGTGCAGTCCTGGCGCTGGGCCGGGGTGCCGTTCTACCTCCGCACCGGCAAGCGGCTGCCCCAGAAGCTGTCCGAGATCGTGGTGCAGTTCCGCGCCTCGCCGTTCTCGATCTTCCCCACGGAGGCGTTCGGGCGCGAGCCCAACCGCCTCGTCATCCGGCTCCAGCCGGAGGAGGGGATCAAGCTCGAGGTGATGACGAAGGATCCCGGTCCCGGCGGCATGCGCCTCAGGCCCACCAACCTCGACATCTCCTTCGAAGAAACCTTCAAGCAGCGCTACCCGGATGCCTACGAGCGCCTGCTCATGGACGTGGTGCGCGGCAACGCCACCCTGTTCATGCGCCGCGACGAGGTCGAGGTCGCCTGGGCCTGGGCCGATTCCCTGCTCAAGGCCTGGGCCGACCGGCCCGAGCCGCCCCGTCCCTATCCGGCCGGAAGCTGGGGGCCGACGGCCGCCATCGCCCTGATCGAGCGAGACGGGCGCACGTGGCACGAAGAAGTGCGATGAAGAGATAGGAGAGCACCCCTATTTGAACCGCCTGTCCCTCGACACTTGGACAGGCGGCTCCTAAAATGGGAAGTATAGGCCTTTCGACTTTTAGAATTGCTGACTGATGAACAAGATCGAGCCGGGCATCGGCATCAACCGGCGTTATCTGCACGACGAGGTCGTCGATCGGATGCGCGATCTCATCCGCTCCGGTGAACTCGAGCCGCGCGCTCGTATCAACGAGAGCGAATTGACCGAGCGCTTCGGCATCTCGCGCACCCCCTTGCGCGAGGCCATCAAGATCCTGGCGACGGAAGGTCTGCTCGAACTCCTCCCCAATCGCGGTGCGCGGGTGGCGAGCCTGTCGCAGTCCGAGATCGAGGAGATGATCGAGGTCATCGCCGGCCTGGAGGCCACGGCCGCCGATCTCGCCTGCCGCACCATCACCGACGAGGAGATCGCCGGCATTGAGGGCGATCACCGCGCCATGGTGGCCGCCTGGAAGGCCGGGGAGGAGGGGGCGTATTTCGGTCTCAACCGCGCGATCCACGAGGCGATCATGGCGGCGAGCCGCAACGCGATCCTGGGTGGCCTCTACGCCAGCCTGTCGGGGCGTATCCAGCGCTCGCGCTACGCCGTGCACCAGACGGCGGAGCAATGGGCGCGGGCGGTGTCCGAGCACGAGCGGATGATCGAACTCCTGCATGCCCGCGACGGCGAGGCCCTGGCCCGGCTCGTGCGGGCTCATATCCGCGCCAAGACCCCGGTCATCGCCGAGAATTTCGGCGCGACCTGAGCCCCGCTGCGCCGATCACGCGGCGTCGTTGATCGCCCGCAGACTCGCGACGAGATCCGAGAATCGGTCGCCCTGCACGATCACGTGGGCGCGCAGCCGCTCCGCCGCGCCCGTCTCGTCGCCCGCCACGATGGCGGCCACGATGGCTTCGTGTTCGGCGAGCGACTGCCCGAGGCGGTGACGCGCCCGAAGCTGCATCCGACGGAACGGCGCGAGGCGCCGATGCAGCAGCCGGGCCTGCTCGGCGAGGAACCCGTTGCGGCAGGCCTGATAGACCACCGTGTGGAACACGTAGTTCTCGTCGTAATAGCGCTCCGGATCCTGGGCCTCGGCCGCCGCCGCGCAGGCCGCGAGGGCCGCTTTGAGGGCCGCCTCGTCGGCCGGGATCAGGCGGCGCGCGGCGAGGCGTCCGCACGCGGCTTCGATCTCCGCCATGGTCTCGAACATGGCGATGAGAAGCTGCGGGTCGGGGGCGCTGACCAGCGCGCCGCGGCGCGGCTTGATCTCCACGAGTCCCGTCATCGCCAGCTGCAGCAGGGCCTCGCGGATCGGCGTGCGCGACACGCCGAAGCGTTCCGCCAGTTCCGTCTCGTCGAGGCGGGCGCCGATGGCGAGGCGGCCGTCGACGATCTCCGTCTCGATGGTCTGGCGCAGGCGAAGGGACTGGTTCATGCGCTCGGGTTCCATCGGTCCGGTTCCTTCGCCGTGGGCCTGCCCTTCGCCGGGACGGTTACTGCTGTCTACCTTATGCAACCCGGTTGACAAAATATACAAGGCGTCGTTCTCTGGTATAAAGAGCGGGCAGCGCAGTATAAATGCTGCACCGCAAAATGGGCGGGCGGCCAGCTTGCCGAAGGAGGAAGACGCCATGACGTTGACACGCCGCACCCTCGTCGCCGCCGGTCTCGCCGCGCCCGCCATCCTATCCCTCGGCTCGCGGGCCCGGGCGGCGACCACCCTGAAGATCTCGCACCAGTTCCCCGGCGGCACCATCGACGAGGGCGACTTTCGCGACCGCGCGTGCCGCAAGTTCGCCGCGGCCCTGGCCGAGCGCTCGAAGGGCGCCCTGGAGCTCCAGGTCTATCCGGGCTCGTCCCTGATGAAGACGAACGCCCAGTTCGGCGCCATCCGCAAGGGCGCCCTCGACATGACCCTTTACCCGAGCCCCTACGCCGGCGGCGAGGTGCCGGAGATGAACATCGGCCTGATGCCGGGCCTCGTCACCTCCTACGCGCAGGCCACGGCCTGGAAGACCGCCCCCGTCGGCCGCAAGCTGACCGAGATCCTCGAATCCAAGGGCGTCGTGGTGGTCTCCTGGGTGTGGCAGGCCGGCGGCGTCGCCAGCCGCGACCGGCCGCTCTTCACGCCCAGCGACGCCAAGGGCCTCAAGGTCCGGGGCGGCTCGCGCGAGATGGACCTGATGATGAAGGCGGCGGGCGCCGCCACACTCTCGATCCCGTCGAACGAATCCTACGCCGCCATGCAGACCGGCGCGTGCGATGCCGTCATCACCTCCTCCACCAGCTTGATCTCGTTCCGCCTGGAGGAACTCTCGAAATCCCTCACCTCGGGGGCTCAGCACACCTATTGGCTCATGTGGGAGCCGATCATGATGTCCAAGATCGTGTTCGACCGCCTGCCGAAGGACCAGCAGGACCTCATCATGACCATCGGCTCCGAGCTGGAGGCCTTCGGCCAGAAGGGCGCCAAGGACGACGACACCCGAGTCGAGCAGGTGTTCGCCAAGGCCGGCGCCAAGGTGCAGCAGCTCGACGAGAAGACCCTCGGCCAGTGGCGCGACATCGCCAAGGACACCGCGTGGAAGGACTTCGCGGGCAAATCCGCGAGCTGCGCCGAGCTCCTCAAGCTGGCGGAGCAGGTGTCGTGAGCCACGCCTTCGACGCGGCCTCCGCCGCCTCCGAATCCGTACGGGCCGCGCCCGAACCTCGCGTCCCCGGGCTGCTCGGGGCCATCGACCGCGGGATGAAAGCGATCAACGGCGTGGTGATGATCTTCGGCGGGCTCGCCCTCGTCGGGGCCTGTCTCGTCCTCAGCTACAGCGTGTTCGTGCGCTACTGGCTGAAGGAGCCCACCGACTGGCAGGACGAGATGGCGGTGTTCCTCATCGTCGGCGCGACCTTCTTCTCGGCGGCCGCCGTCCAGGCCAAGCGCGGCCACGTCGCCATCGAGGCGCTGAGCGGCCTGCTCTCGCCGCGGGTCAACCGCGCTCGCCTGCTCATGGCCGATATCATCAGCATCGTGTTCGTGACGTTCTTCGCCTGGAAGAGCTGGAGCCTGTTCCACGAAGCCTGGGTCGACGGGCAGGTCTCCCAATCGACCTGGGGGCCGCCGCTCTGGATTCCCTACGCCCTCATGGCTTTAGGTATGAGCTTCCTATCCCTGCAGTTCCTCCTGCAGATCGCCGAGGCCCTGAACTACGGCCCCCGTTCCGCCGGCTGGGCGAACCCGAAGGTCGGCCTCGGGGCCGACCTGAACGCTGATCCCCTCAAGACGAGCCCCCACCCATGAGCGTCGCGGCCATCGGCTTCCTCTACGCGGGTGCCACCCTCAGCGCGATGCTGGCCGGCATCCCCATCGCCTTCGCGCTGGGCTTCGTGGCGCTCGCGTTCATGTACTTCTTCATGCCGGGCGCCTCCCTCGATACGGTGGCGCAGAACGTCTACGAGGAGATGGCCTCCATCACCCTCCTGTCGATCCCGCTCTTCATCCTGAAGGGCGCGGCCATCGGCCGTTCACGAGCCGGCCAGGACCTCTACTCGGCCATGCACGCCTGGATGCACCGCATCCCCGGGGGGCTGGGCATCGCCAACGTCTTCGCCTGCGCGCTGTTCGCCGCCATGGCGGGGTCCTCGCCCGCCACCTGCTCGGCCATCGGCTCGGCGGGCATCCCGGAGATGAGGAAGCGCGGCTACTCGCCGGGCTTCGCCGCCGGCATCATCGCCGCCGGCGGCACCCTCGGCATCCTGCTGCCGCCCTCCATCACCATGATCCTCTATGCGGTGGCGGCCGAACAGTCGCTCGGGCGCCTGTTCCTCGCCGGCATCGGGCCGGGCCTGCTGCTGGTCGGCCTGTTCGCCGCCTGGTCGGTCTATCGCTTCCGGGCCGAATACGCGGCCGCGAAGGACGCCTTCGAGCGCAACGGCACCGCCTCGCCGATCCTCGCCGAGGACACCTACAGCATGCGCGAGCGCTTCTCGACGCTGCCGCGGGTGCTGCCCTTCGTGGTGCTCCTCACCGGCGTCATGGTCGCCCTCTACGGCGGCTACTCCACGCCCTCCGAGACGGCGGGCCTCGGCGGTCTCCTGGCGCTCGGCCTCATCGCGGTCATCTACGGCGTCTGGCGCCCGAAGGACGTGAACCCGATCCTCGCCGCCACCTTGCGGGAATCGACCATGCTGATGCTCATCATCGGCATGTCGCTCCTTTACGCCTACGTGATGAGCTACCTCCACATCTCGCAATCGGCGGCCAACGCCATCGTGGCGCTGCAGCTCTCGCCCTGGGTGCTCCTGGTGACGATCCTGGGCCTCGTGATCCTGCTCGGCTTCTTCCTGCCGCCGGTCTCGATCATCCTGATGACGGCGCCGATCATCCTGCCGCCCCTGAAGGCCGCCGGGTTCGACCTCGTCTGGTTCGGCGTCGTCATGACCATCACCATGGAGATGGGTTTGATCCACCCGCCGGTGGGCCTCAACATCTTCGTCATCAAGAACATCGCCCCCGACATCCCGCTGAAGGACATCATCTGGGGCACGCTGCCCTTCGTGATGCTAATGGCGGTGGCGATCCTGATCCTCTGCCTCGTCCCCGGCATCGCCCTGTGGCTGCCGAACTGGCTGCTGCCCTCCACGCGATAGGGCGAACCAGCCTCGAAACGGCTGGGCGGCCCGGACCTCTGGTTCAGGCCGTTCGCTTGCGTCTGATCACAGATCGACCCCATTGTATCACGACAAAATTGTCGTTACATTTTTGCAAGTCGATTCGCTTCGCATGGGACGCGGCCAAGGCCGAAAGCAATCTGCGTAAGCATCGCATCAGCTTCGAGGTTGCGTCCCGCGTCTTTGCCGATCCTTACGCATCGAGTTCGCAGGATCGGATCGAGGACGGTGAGTATCGCTGACAGACGATCGGCCTCGTGGATGGCGTCATGATGGTGCTGGTCGCTCACACGATCTTCGACGCTGACGATGGAACGGAGATCGTTCGCATCATTTCGGCTAGACATGCCGACCGGCAGGAGCGCAAGCGCTATGAAAGAGACCGATCCCGTCATCTTTGAACTCGACCTGCACCGGCCCGCCGCCCTCACGCCGGAACAACGCGCGGAGTTGGAGACGCTCGCCGCGACGCCGGATTCCGAGATCGACTACAGCGATATCCCGCCGCTGACGGAGGCGTTCTTCGCCAACGCCCAGCGCAATCCGTTCTACCGTCCGATCAAGGCTCAGGTCACCGTTCGCCTCGACGCGGACGTGCTCGCTTGGCTCAAGACGGGCGGGCGCGGCTACCAGACGAAGCTGAACGCGATTCTTCGGCGTGCCATGCTCCAGGACGCTCCGCCGAAGTGACCGGTTCTCACCGCCCCCGCCAATCCGGCGCCCGCTTGCCCAGGAACGCTTCCATTCCCTCGCGAAAATCGGCGCTCGTGTAGCAGAGGCGGATGAGGTCGTCGCCGGGGCGCTCGCCGGCCGTGTCGTCGGCGTCCTGAAGCCGGCGCAGGCCCTCCTTGGTGGCGTAGAGGGTGAGGGGCGCGTGGCCGGCGACGAGGGTGGCGAGTTCGGTGGCGCGGACCGCGAGGGCATCTGCATCCGCCACCACCTCGCCGACGAGGCCGATGGCCAGCGCCTCCTCGGCCCCGACGAGGCGGGCGGTGAAGATCATGTCCTTGACCCGGGCCGGGCCGACGAGCCCGGAGAGGCGCT
The DNA here is from genome assembly GCF_001423295.1 of Methylobacterium sp. Leaf112. Lineage (GTDB taxonomy): Bacteria > Pseudomonadota > Alphaproteobacteria > Rhizobiales > Beijerinckiaceae > Methylobacterium. The sequence continues at coordinate 253,031 of NZ_LMNG01000001.1, forward strand.
TCAGGTTGGCGAGCGACAGGCAGTTGCCCAGCGTCCGCGCGATGGGAAAGCCGAAGCGCGCGTCGCGGGTGGCGACCCGCAGGTCGCAGGCCGCCGCGATGGCCGCCCCGCCGCCCGTGCAGGCCCCCGCGATCGCCGCGATGACGGGCACCCGCAGGCGCTCGAGGGCACCCATCACCCGATCCATGAACCGCTCGTAGTCCAGGGCGTCCTGGGCCGAGGCGAAGCCGCGGAACTGGGCGATGTCGGTACCGGCCGCGAACGCCTTCTCGCCCGCGCCCGTGATCACCAGCACCCGCACGGACGGGTCGGCCTCGATCCGCGCGCAGCGGTCGATGATCCCCTGATACATCGCGAAGGTGAGGGCGTTGCGGGCCTGGGGCCGGTTGAGGACGATGCGGGCGATGCCGGCCCCGTCCTGCGTGAACAGGAGCTCGTCGGTGTCGCGCGCAGGGCTGGTCATGGCGGGTCCGGGGTCGCGTGGAATTCCAGCCCCGGGTCTGCCCATCCCGGCGGCCCGGATCAACCCGGGGAGCGGCCGTCTCAGAACAGGCTCGGCACGAACATCTCCGGCGGGACCGGCTGGCGGGCGTAGTCGTCGTGGCGCTCGCGCTCGGGCAGCTGGACGGTCGGGTGCGCCACCGCGCCGTAGGGGATCTGCGACAGGAGGTGGGCGATGCAGTTGAGCCGGGCCTTCTTCTTGTCCACGGCCTCGACCACCCACCACGGCGCCTCGGGGATGTGGGTGCGGGCGAGCATCACTTCCTTGGCCTTGGTGTAATCCTCCCACAGGCGGCGCGACTGCACATCCATCGGCGAGAGCTTCCACTGCTTCAGCGGATCGTGGATCCGCATGGTGAAGCGCAGCTCCTGCTCCTCGTCGGTGATCGAGAACCAGTATTTCAGCACGATGATCCCTGAGCGCACCAGCATGCGCTCGAATTCCGGCACGGAGCGGAAGAACTCCTCCACCTCGTCGGGCGTGCAGAAGCCCATCACGCGCTCGACGCCGGCGCGATTGTACCAGGAGCGGTCGAACAGCACGATCTCGCCGCCGGCGGGCAAGTGGGTCACGTAGCGCTGGAAGTACCATTGCGTGCGCTCGCGCTCGCTCGGGGCCGGCAGGGCGGCGACGCGGCAGACGCGGGGGTTGAGGCGTTGGGTGATGCGCTTGATCGCCCCGCCCTTGCCGGCGGAATCCCGGCCCTCGAAGATCACGACGACGCGCAGCTTCTGAGCCTGCACCCAATCCTGCAGGCGCACCAGCTCGTGTTGGAGCCGGAACAGCTCGCGGAAATAGCGTCGGCGGTCCATCTGCGGCGCGCGTGGACCGTCCCCGACGGCATCGGCGAGGCGTTCGAGACGCTCCTCCTCCATCTCCATTTCGAGTTCTTCGTCGAAATCGTCGGCGACTTCGCGGCGGATCGCCTCGATGTCGAAGGTGCCTGCCCGTTGCCCCTGATCCATTGCCGCCGTCCCGCCCGTCGCTCGAATCCCGATCGCTGGCGTTAGAGCAGGCGCGTGTGACAGTGCTGCTACGGGCGATCGGTGCGCCATCGGTCTATGGGTGATGCCGCCGGCCGCCGGCGCCGAACCCGGCCGTGTCGCCCTCGAAAAGCCGCCGCCCCTCCGCAACTGTCATCGAAGCGTCACGTCCCGTCGCGAACGGTGCGCGCCAAACACCACGGAGCCTTTTCCCGCATGGACTTCTTCCGCCGCTTCACCGTGCTGATGTGCGCGCCGAACTTCGATCCGGACGATCTCGAGGGCGTGCGCGTCCAGCAAATCCTCACCTCCATCGAGAAGCTCGGCTTCGAGGTAGTGCGGGCGCGGCGCGTCGAAGATGCGGCCATCGCGGTCCAGACCGACGCCGCCATCGGCTGCATGGTGGTGGATTGGGGCAAGCGCGGGCTGGACGGCAAGGCGGCGGCGCTCATCAACCTCATGCGGAAACGCGGGCTGGAAATGCCCATCGTGATCATGGTCCGCCGCAAGCGTCTGGAAGACATCCCCGTCGAGGTGCTGGACTTCATCGACGGCTACATCTTCCTTGCCGAAGAAACCCCCGAATACATCGCCCGCGGCCTCGTCAGCCGGGTGAAGCAATACGCCGAGACCCTGAAAACGCCGTTCTTCGGCGCGCTGGTCGACTACGCCGAGCAGGGCAATCAGCTCTGGACCTGTCCCGGCCACAACGGCGGCATCTTCTACAACCGCTCGCCCATCGGCCGCATCTTCGTCGAGCACCTCGGCGAGGCGATCTTTCGCGACGACCTCGACAATTCTGTCCTCGATCTCGGCGACCTCCTCGTCCACGAGGGGCCCGCCCTGAAGGCGCAGAAGGAAGCCGCCGTCATCTTCGGGGCGGAGAAGACCTACTTCGTCCTCAATGGCACCTCGGCCTCGAACAAGATCGTGCTGTCGGCCCTGGTGGCGGAGGGCGACCTCGTGCTGTTCGACCGCAACAACCACAAGGCCGCGCATCACGGCGCCCTGTTCCTCGGCGGCGCCGTACCGGTGTTCCTCGAGACCGATCGCAACTGCTTCGGGTTGATCGGCCCCATGTACGCCGAGGCCCTGGACGAGACGGCGATCCGCGAAAAGATCCGCACCAATCCCCTGGTGAAGGACCCCGACGCGTGGAAGCGCGAGCGCCCGTTCCGCGTGGCGGTGGTCGAGCAATGCACCTACGACGGCACGATCTACAATGCGCAGATGATCCTCGATCGGATCGGGCACCTCTGCGACTACATCCTGTTCGACGAGGCCTGGGCGGGCTTCATGAAGTTCCACCCGCTCTTCGCCGGGCGCTTCGCCATGGGCCTGAAGGGGCTGGACGAGACCTCGCCGGGCATCATCGCCACGCAATCGACCCACAAGCAGCTGGCGAGCTTCTCCCAGGCCTCGCAGATCCACACCAAGGACAGCCACATCCGCGGCCAGACCCGCCGCATCGAGCACCGGCGCTTCAACGAGACCTTCCTCGTCCACGCCTCGACCTCGCCGTTCTATCCCCTGTTCGCCTCCCTCGATGTGGGCGCGCAGATGATGAAGGGCCGCTCCGGCGTCGTCCTCTGGGACGACACCATTCGGCTCGGCATCGAGTGGCGCAAGAAGGTCCGGGCCATCCGCCGCGAGTTCGAGGAGAAGGAGGGCGATCCCCTCCGCCGCTGGTTCTTCGACCCCTTCGTGCCCGACACCGTGAAGGGCCCGGATGGCAAGGTGCCGTGGGAGAGCATCTCCACCGACGAACTCGCCAGCAACGCCAAGTACTGGGAATTGACTCCGGGCGCGGCCTGGCACGGCTTCACGCACGTGGTGCCCGATTATGCCATGACCGACCCGAACAAGCTCACGGTGCTCACCCCGGGCTTCGACCGGCGTACAGGTGAATACGCCGAGCACGGCGTGCCCGCGCCCATCGTCGCCCAGTACCTGCGTGAGAACCGCATCGTGCCGGAGAAGAACGACCTCAACTCGCTGCTCTTCCTGCTGACGCCGGGCGTCGAATCCTCCAAGGCCGGCACGCTGATCTCGGGCCTGGTCGCCTTCAAGCGCCTGCACGACGACAACGTGCCGCTCGAAGAGGCGATGCCCGAGTTCGTCCGGCGCCGGCCCAACCGCTACAAGGGCGTGCGCCTGCGCGATCTCTGCGCCGATTTCCACGCCTTCCACCGTGAGGCCGGCACCAGCGCCCTCCAGCGCAAGCAGTTCGAGCCGGGGCACCTGCCCGAGATGGTGATGACGCCCAAGGAAGCGGTGCAGCAGCTCACCCGCAACAACGTCGATTACGTGCCCATCGCGGAGGCGGAAGGGCGCGTGGCGACGACCTTGCTTCTGGTCTACCCGCCGGGCATCGGCACGGTGCTGCCGGGCGAGCGATTGGACGAGCGGGCGAAACCCATGCTGGACTATTTCAAGATGTTCGAGCGCTCCGCGAACCTGTTCCCCGGGTTCGAGGCCGAGATCCAGGGCGTGTTCCGCAACGTGGATCCGGACGGCACCATCCGGTTCCACACGTATGTCATGCGCGAGACCCGCTGATGCCGGCGCTGGCCGGCGACCCCGACCTCGTCATCCGACCCTCGTCGGATGCCGACGTGGCGGACATGGTGGACATCTACGCCCACCACATCCGGCGCGGGGTCGGCGATGTCGGCGATTTCGAGGAGGATCCGCTCCATCCGGACGACCTCAAGAAGCGCCGCAAGGCCATGCGCAAGAAGCGCCTGCCGCACCTCGTCGCCGACCGCGACGGGGTGGTGGCCGGCTACGCCTACGCGGTGCCGTTCCGCAAGCGGCCGGCCTACCGCTACACCCTCAAGCACTCGATCTACGTCCACCACGAGCACCTGCACGCCGGCATCGGCCGGCGCCTGCTGCCGGCCCTCATCGAGGCCTGCGCGGCCGGCGGCTACCGCCAGATGATCGGCTACATCGACGCGAAGAACGAGGCCTCGTTGCGCCTGCACGAGGCCTGCGGGTTCGTGCGCGTCGGGCTGCTGCCGGCGGTGGGCTACAAGTACGGCCGCTGGAGCGACAGCGTCATGGTACAGTGCGCCCTGGGCTCCGGCGCCACCGACCAGCCCGGCACCTGGACGCGTCCCGTCGAGGTGGTGGTGGCCGGCCACGACTGGATCGGCAAATAGCCGGTCACCGAGGAGCCTACTCGGCGTCCCGCCAACCGCTGCCATGCCACAGCCGCACGGTCACGGTGGCGGCGCCGTCCGCGATGACGATGCGGTTGTAGGCGTTGGGTTCGGAGCCGCGCAGGCGGGTCGAGGTGGCCGAACCCGCTTGGACCGCGAGCAGATGCCCGCGTCGGCCCCGCATGACGCCCCGGTCCACCGTGTCGTTCGCAGCACCCGAGGCGTCGGCTTCGGCGAACCGGGCGTAGTGCCGGTGGAGGTGGCCGGCGAGGGTCAGTCCGACGCCCTGGCGCCGGAACGCGGCGAGCGCCAAGTCGGCGCGGCCGACGAGGCGGGCTTCCTCGTCCCAGGGCGGCGGCATGAACGGGTGATGTCCCACCACAATCCGGAACACGTGCGCCGGCATGGCGGCGAGCCGCGCCTCGGCCTGCACGATCTGGCGCCGCCGGATCTTGCCCTGCGACCAGTCGGCCTCGGGCGCCCAGGTCCGCACTGTGTTGAGGCAGACGATGCCGATCTCGTCGTCGAGATGGGTCGGCTCCGTGCTGGGCGCGATGTAGCGGCGGTAGCGCGCGAACGGCCGGAGGAAGCGCTGCACGAGGTGGAACGGCGAGATGTCGTGGTTGCCCGGCACGGCGATCCACGGCGCGTCGAGGCGTGCCAGGAAGGCCCGGGCCGCCGCGTACTCCAGCTTGCGCGCACGCATGGTGAAATCCCCCGACGCGATGACGAGGTCGGGACGATCGCGGTTGAGTTCTGTGATGAGCCCCTCGACCACGGCCGGGTTCGTTCGGCCGAAATGCAGGTCCGAGATGTGGGCGAGGCGCCGCAACGCCGGTTTATTGCTGGGCGCGGTTGATGATCGCCTGGAGCGCGCGAGCCACGGGCTCGGTGACGGTCTTGCGGTACTTGCGGTGAACCAGCTGGCCGTTGTGGTAGATGTCGTGCTCCACGTAGAGCTTCTCGCCGTCCCAGCGGACGATGTTGTCCGTCTCGGTGGTCTCCTCGACGCCGAGATCCTCGCGGAAGGTCACGCCACCGGCTTGCGCAAACATGGTCGGTCCTGGGCTCGATACGGCTGGCGTCGCCGCGGTGTCAGTGTAGGCACCCGCCGCGCCCGACGCTACCCGTCCCGCATCCTCAACGCACCGTGACCTGATCCTTGATCCGCTCGTAGGTCGCCCGGCTCAGGACGCGCTTCGACAGGAGCTGATCGACGGACGCGTAGGGCCGCTTCTGCACGATGGAGCGGCCGATCATGCCCCCGCCCTTGAGGCCGTTGAGCTCGGCGACGCTCGCGGTGTTGAGATCGGCGATGGCCATGGCGCGCGGGCCGGCATTGTCGGACGCGCTGGCGACCTCCCCTTCGCCCGCGGCGATCGAGGGCTCGAACGTCAGGGGGGCGGACGGGGCGGATCTGGCGGGCACGGACGGCGTCGGGGGCGTGGGCGTCGGTGCGAGGGAAGGGGGCATCGGAGCGGCGGATGCGACAGGGGCCTGCGGTATCGGCTGGACGGGCGCCGGGGGGGCTGTCGGAACGGGCGCAGGGTCGGCACGGCGCACGGTGCGCGGTGGATCCACCGGCACGGCCGCGGGCCCCGGATCGGGGTCGACGGTCGCGGGCGACCAGTAGCGCTGGACGATTCCAGCCAGCCCGGCCGCCACGATCAGGAGAACCACGACCCGCAGGAAGGCTGAACCGCTGAGCATTCGGTGGCGGCCTCGGATACGAGAAACGATCCCTCGTTTATCATGGGTTACAGGTCGATGCCCCGGCGCGGACGCGACGGGCGGCAATCTCCTGTCGATAAAAGCCCCTTTTGCCACCCGTCCGATCGCACGGGGATCGTCCGATCTCTCAAGGCACCGGCGCCACGGCCTGCGACAGCCCGGCACCGCCGGCCGGGATCGACGCATGGGCCCGGCCCCGCCATGGTCCGCGCCGATGCCAGCACCCCGTCCCGACCCCGCTCCCTCCACCGCGCCGCCGGACGGTGCCCTCGCCGAGCGCTTCGGCGCCCTGCGCCATCTGCCGGCCCTCGCCCGCCTCGTCTACGCCGCGAGCCCGCGCCTGCTGCCGGCGAGCCTCGCCCTGCGGCTCGCCCGGGCGAGCCTGCCCGTGTCGATGCTCTACGTGGCGAAACTCATCCTCGACGCCATCGTGGCCGAACATGCCCGACCGCACCCGATCGGCCTCGGCATCGACGCCTGGATGGCCGATCCGGCCTTGAGGCACCTCGCCGGACTCGTCGTCCTCGAATTCGGACTGGCGATCCTGTCCGATCTTCTGGGCCGTGCCAGCACCCTCGTCGACGGCCTTGTCGCCGATCGCTACGGCAACGCCGCCAGCCTCCGGCTCATGCGCCACGCCGCCGACCTCGATCTCGCCCAGTTCGAGGATGCGGCCCAGCAGGACCGCCTGGAGCGGGCGCGCCGGCAGGTCACCGGCCGCTCGAACCTGCTGTTCCAGCTCTTCGGCCAGGGGCAGGACCTCATCACCCTCGCGGCCTTCGCCATCGGGTTGGCGGCCTATGCGCCCTGGCTCATCCTCCTCGTGGCCCTGGCCCTGGTGCCGGCCTTCCTCAACGAGACGTACTTCAACCGCCAGGGCTACCGCCTCGCCTGGACACGCACGCCGGAGCGGCGACAGATCGATTACCTGCGGACGCTGGGTGCCAGCGTCGAGTCGGCCAAGGAAGTGAAGCTGTTCGGCCTCAACGGCTACATCGCCGAGCGTTACGGTGCCCTCGCGGAAAAGCTCATCGCCGACAACCGGGACCTGGCCCTGCGCCGCGCCGCCTGGGGCGGCGGCTTCGCGGCCCTCGGCAGTCTCGCCTATTACGCAGCCTATGCCACCCTGGTCTGGCGTACGGCGGCCGGACAGTTCTCCATCGGGGATCTCGCGTTCCTGGCCGGATCGTTCCAGCGCCTGCGCTCCCTCATCGAGGGCCTGCTGCAGGGGGTCTCGCAGATCGCTTCCGGGGCACAGTACCTCGACGACCTGTTCGCGTTCTTCGCCCTCGTGCCGTCCGTCCGCTCGCCGGCCTCGCCGATTCCACTCCCGAACCGTATGGTCGAGGGAATCGTCTTCGAGGATGTGGGCTTCCGCTATCCGGGCACGGATGTCTGGGCGGTGCGCCACCTCGGGTTCCATCTTCGCGCCGGCGAGGTCCTGGCGCTCGTCGGCGAGAACGGCGCCGGCAAGACGACCATCGTCAAGCTGCTGACCCGGCTCTACGACCCGACCGAGGGCCGGGTTCTCCTCGATGGACGCCCTCTCCCGGACTACGATCTCGACGCGCTGCGCGCCCGCATCGGCGTGATCTTCCAGGATTTCGTGCGCTTCAACCTCACCGCCGGCCAGAACGTCGCGGTGGGCCGGATCGAGGCCCGCGCCGACGAGGCGCGCATCGCCCGTGCGGCGCGGCGCAGTCTGGCCGACGCCGTGATCGCACGCCTGCCGCTGGCCTACGACCAGCCGCTCGGCAAGCTGTTCGCCGAAGGCGTCGACCTCTCCGGCGGCCAGTGGCAGAAGATCGCGCTCAGCCGCGCCTACATGCGCGAGGCCGAGATCCTCATCCTCGACGAGCCCACGGCAGCCCTCGACGCACGGGCCGAGTTCGAGGTGTTCCAGCGTTTTCGCGACCTCAGCCACGGGCGCACGGCGGTGATCATTTCCCACCGCTTCTCCACGGTCCGCATGGCCGACCGCATCCTGGTTCTGGATGGTGGCCGGGTCCTCGAAGCCGGCACCCATGCCGAGCTGCAGGCCACGGGCGGCCGATACGCCGAACTGTTCGAGCTGCAGGCGGCCGGCTATCGCTGACGCCGTCCCGCGCCCGCGTCAGTCCCGCAGGCTGTCCATCTGCGCCCGGTAGTCCGGGGCCAGGTTCAGGCCCAGGGGCGCGTCCATGGTGGGTGGCGGATTGCGCACGCAGGCTTCCAGATACGCGATGGTATCGAGGATCACCGCTTCGCTGAAGGGTTTGGCGATCACACCGACCGCTCCCTCGAAATCCTCGGAGAAGCGCCGGGCGTTGGCGGTGACGAACACGAGCATGGCATCGGATTCGTCCCGCAGGGTCCGGACGATATCGAGGCCGGACGAGCCCCCGCGCAATTGCAGATCGACGAACACGATGTCGGGCTGGGTTTCACGCGCCAGGCGGATCGCGCCCTGTGCCGTGTCGGCGGTCCCGACGACCGCGTGACCGCAATCCTCGAGGAGAAATTCGAGCTGCATCGCGACGAGGGCTTCGTCTTCCGCGATCAGGACCCGAAGGGGTTCGCTCACGCTGTCTCCCTGCTGGTGGCGGTCTCGAGCGGCAGGCGGATGTCGATCCAAGTTCCGGGCCGCGCTCCGGTATTGGCAGGCTGCCAAGCGATACTCGCGTTCAACTGACGTGCCAAGCTTTCGATGAGGCGTTTGCCGAAGGAACGATTGCCCAGGACTTCGCGCGGCATCCCGACCCCGTCGTCGGAGATTCCGACGATGAAATGATCGCCGTCGGGTTTCACCACGATGGACAGGAGGCCCTGCGCTTCGCCCGGAAAAGCGTGCTTCAGGGCGTTGGTGATGAGCTCGTTCATGATCAGGGCGATGGGGGGCGCCTTCTCGACCGGGACCTCAACCGCTTCGAGGTCGAAATGCAGGCCGATGCCGGCCCGGCCCGAACCGCGGACGAGATCGGAGGCGAGCTCGCGGGCGAATTCGGCAACATCGAAGCGACGCACGTCCTGTGATTGGTACAGCCGCTTGTGGACCGTCCCGAGGGCTTCGATCCGGGTCAGCATCGTCTTCATCGCCTCGCGCGCCGCCGGATCGACGATGGCACGGGTTTGCATGGTCAGGAGCGAGGCGATCATCTGAAGATTGTTCTTCACGCGGTGGTCGACCTCGTGGACCAGCATGGTCTTCGCCGCCAGCGCCTCGGTCAGATCCTGTGTCCGCTTGCCGACCTCGCGCTCGAAATGTTCCTTCTCGTGCTGGATGCGCTTCTGGGCATCGACGCGTTCGGTGATGTCGAGCTGCGAGGCGAAGAAGTAGAGCAGTTCGCCCGCCTCGTTGATGACCGGGCTCATGTAAAGGGCGTTCCAGAACGTCGTCCCGTCCTTGCGGTAGTTCAGGATGTCGATGGAGATGTCGCGCCGCGCATCGACGGCCTCGCGGATCTGGCGAACGGCGTTGGGATCGGTGTCGGCGCCCTGCAGGAATCGGCAGTTGGTGCCCATGATTTCGTCTCGGCGATAACCCGAGAGCCTGAGGAAGGCGTCGTTGACGAACACGATGGGATTGTCGCCCCGGCGCGGATCGGTGACGATCATCGCCATGCGCGTCGCGCGAATGGCGGCGGCGAAGGGATCGCCCTTGCCGTGCTCGACCATCAGGTCGTCCGTGAGGTGCCAGGCGTCGTCCCGTTCCATCGTCCTGCCTTCTGCTGGAAGCCCGGGACCCCCGGGCGATCCTGTTCGTGCCGCTCGTTCTCGCTGTGCACCCGCTTGGTGTCCCCGCTTGCCGAAAGTCCCGGCGCGCGGAGCCGCAGGGTTTGCGCCTCGGGCGATGGCGCCGAACGGGTTTTCGTGACGGGTTTTCGTGGAGGCGCCAGTCCGATCCGGTTCGTAACCGTGACCGTGCACCGCTTTAAATTCGGGACGCGGGTGAAAGTTCAATCCGTCCAGTAACCTGAAGCGGCGACCACGCCTCAGGCCGCCGGCGACCGGATGTGTCCCCGATACCACGCCTCGACGGAGAAGCGAGACGGGCCGGAACACCCCAACGGCCAAGCTGGTTCTCGTGCTACGTAGATCCGGTGGGATCGGGCGGTTAGGAAATATCGATGTCTCGTCGTCTCGGGTGGTCGCGCGGCGTCTTCGCCCTTCTCCTTGCCGGTCAGCTCGGCGCCTGCGGCTCCACGCCCCGCGTTTCCTACACGGCGAGCGAGGCCGCCGCCGCCACGGTGCCGGGCATGGACCTGTCCGTGCGCGCCTACGCGGACGCGTCCGAGACGACCTTCACGGAGATGGCCGCCCGGCCCGAGAACAAGAAGGTGCCGTTCGCCTATCTCGCCCTGTCGGGCGGCGGTGGCGACGGGGCCTACGGCGCCGGAATTCTCAACGGCTGGACGGAATCCGGCAAGCGCCCGGAATTCTCCCTCGTCTCGGGTGTCTCCACCGGAGCGCTCATCGCACCCTTCGCCTTCGTCGGCCCCGAATACGACGCGGTCCTCAAGGATATCTACACGAGCGGCGTCGCCTCCACCCTGGTTCAGTCGCCGAGCGTCGCCAATGTTCTGTTCGGCTCCGGCCTGTTCGGCGATGGGCGCCTGCGCGACCTCGTCCGCCGTTACGTGACGCCGGACCTGCTGGCCTCTATCGCCGCCCAGCACGCCAAGGGCCGCCGCCTCCTCGTGGTGACCACCAACCTCGATTCCCAGCGCGCCGTGATCTGGAACATGGGCGCCATCGCGACCAATGGCGGACCCACCGCCCTCGACCTGTTCTCGGACGTGCTCACGGCCTCCGCCAGCATCCCGGCGGTGTTCCCGCCCCAGCTCCTCGACGTGCAGGCCGAAGGCCGTGCGTTCCAGGAAATGCATGTGGACGGCTCGGTGGTGACGCCGGTGTTCACCCTGCCGCAATCGTTCCTGCTGCGCGACGGGCGCTTCAAGGCCGGCGCGAAATCCGACATCTACGTGATCATCAACGGTCGTCTGGAGCCGGAATTCGACCTCGCGCAGAACAACACCCTGTCCATCGTCGAGCGCTCGTTCACCACGGCGAGCCGTGCCCGCAGCCGGGCCACCATGGCCACGACCTACGCCTTCACCCGGTCCAACGGCATCGGCTTCAACCTCACCTACATCGACGAATCGGCGCCCAACACCACCGCGGCCCGGGGCTTCGACACGGGCTACATGCGCAGCCTCTACGAGAGCGGCTTCCAGGCCGGGCGCACCGGCACGTTCTGGCGCAAGAACGTGCCGACCGCGCCCCTGCTGAAGACCGTCGCGGAAGCCCGCTGAGGCGGCACCACGCATCACGAGGGCCACCTCTGTTGGGGTCGGCCCGGGTCTCCGGAGCCAAGAACGAGGGCCACCCCTGCGGGGGTGGGTCTCGTGTCTCATGCTGCAATGCGATAGGAAGCCGGTTCCCCGTGGGTCGCTCGTGAGCCCGCGCCCCCTCGGCGAACCGTGACCTCCGCATGATCCAGATCGAAGACCTCACCTTCAGCGCCTGGGGCCGGCGCTTCTTCGACCGCGCGAGCGTCGCCATCCCACCGGGCTCCAAGGTCGGGCTGGTGGGACGCAACGGGGTCGGCAAATCGACCCTGTTCAAGATCATCCTCGGCGAGTTCCAGCCCGATGGCGGCGCGATCCTGCTGCCGAAGACCGCCCGTGTGGCGAGCGTCGACCAGGAGCACCCGGCGACGCCCATCAGCCTCATCGACACGATCCTCGCCGCCGACACGGAGCGCGAGGCCCTGAACGCCGAGCTCGAGACCGCCGAGCCCGAGCGCATGGGCGAGATCTACGGCCGCCTCATCGAGATCGACGCCGACCGGGCGCCCGCGCGCGCCGGCGAGATCCTGGCCGGCCTTGGCTTCTCCGTGGCCGACCTCGAACGCCCCATGGCCGAGTTCTCCGGCGGCTGGCGCATGCGGGTGGCCCTCGCCGCCGCACTGTTCGCCGAGCCGGACATGCTGCTCCTCGATGAGCCGACCAACTACCTCGATCTCGAAGGTGCCCTGTGGCTGGAGGCGCGGCTGAAGCGCTATCCGCACTCGGCGCTCATCATCAGCCACGACCGCGAACTCTTGAACAATTCCGTCGACGCGATCCTGCACGTGGCCGGCGAGAAACTCGAACTCTACACGGGCGGCTACGACGACTTCGAGAAGCGCCGGGCGGAGAAGGCCCGCCTCCAGGCCTCGACCAAGGTGAAGCAGGAGGCCGAGCGCGCCCACCTGCAGAGCTTCGTCGATCGCTTCAAGGCCTCGGCCTCCAAGGCCGCACAGGCCCAGTCGCGGATGAAGCGTCTGGCCAAGATGGAGCCCATCGCCACCACCATCGAGGAGCACGTGGCCCCGTTCCACCTGCCGTCGCCGAAGCGGCCCCTGGCGCCGCCCCTCATGCACCTCACCGGCGCCAGCATCGGCTACGGCGACGACGCGCCGATCCTGCGCGACCTCAACCTAACCCTCGACGTCGACGACCGCATCGGGTTGCTCGGCGTCAACGGGGCGGGCAAATCCACCTTCGCCAAGATGGCGGCCGGTGCCTTGTCCGTCCGCGACGGCCGGATGGTGCGCGAGGGGCGCGTGCAGGTCGGCTGGTTCCACCAGCACCAGATCGAGGCCCTCGATCCGAAGGACACGCCGCTCGCCATCATCCGCCGCGAGCGACCCGACGACAGTGAATCCGCCCGCCGCGCCAAGCTGGCGAGCTTCGGGCTTCCCTTCGACAAGCAGGAGACCACCGTGGACGCCCTGTCGGGCGGCGAGCGGGCGCGCCTGCTCCTGAACCTCGTGGCCATGCAGGCGCCGCACCTGCTCATCCTCGACGAGCCGACCAACCACCTCGACATCGACAGCCGCCGGGCGCTCCTCGATGCGCTCAACGATTACGGCGGGGCGGTGATCCTCATCACCCACGATCGCTCGCTGATGGAGCTCGTGGCGGACCGCCTATGGCTGGCGGCGGACAACACCGTGACGCCGTTCGCCGGGGATATGGACGATTACGCGAAGTTCGTTCTCGACCGCACCCGCGCGGGCCAGCGCGCGCCGGGGCAGGGGCGGGAGAAGAAGGGCAAGCGCCGGGCGGCGTGAAACTGACGCTTCTTCGACCTCGAACTTCATCCTGAGGTGCCGCGAAGCGGCCTCGAAGGAGGACTCCAGGGAACGCGGCGCCTTCTGAAACCCTTCTTCGAGGCCTCCGCTTCGCTCCAATGCATCAGGATGAGGAGGCGGGAGGGGAACACTGAAACGCCGCCATCCAGAGGGACGGCGGCGCTTTAAAATTCCTACTTGCGCAGCAGCTTGGTGACGAGGCGTCCGATCGGGCTGCTCGACTCGTAGTTGCGCTCGTCGCGAACCACGGGGCGGTCCTCGTTGCCGAGGATCTTGGTGACGAGGCGTCCGATGAGGCTCATGGCTGGCTCCGGGTGTCGAGGGGAGCGCCGGCGATAACGGCGCAGCTTGACCCATCAACACGCAGGTCCCGATACCTGTTCCCATGGGACGCGCGCCGTGACGGCATCGGCCTTGCTGGCGAAGGCCGAAACACGCGAGGCCGGATGACCGACAAGCTGCTCCACGCCGGCGCGAGCCTGGCCTTTCTCCTCGCCGTCGGGATCCTGTTCTCGACCGACCGCCGGGCGATCCGCCCCCGGGTGGTGCTCTCGGCCCTCGCCCTTCAGGTGACGCTCGGGGCCCTCGTGCTGTTCGTGCCCTGGGGACGGGCCGGGCTCGCGGCGGCGGCCGGCTTCGTCCAGACCGTGCTCGGCTATGGCGACCGCGGCACCGCGTTCCTGTTCGGCGGCCTCGTCGAACCCAGGATGTTCGAACTGTTCGGCGGCAGCGGCTTCATCCTCGCCTTACGCATCCTACCGCAGATCCTCTACGTCTCCGCCCTCATCGCGGTCCTGTACCATTTCGGCGTGATGCAGGCGGCGGCCCGTGCCGTCGGGTCGGTGCTGCGGCGCGTGCTCGGCACCTCGCCCATCGAGACGTTCTCGGCCGTCATCACCATCGCCATCGGCCAGAGCGAGATCGCCATCGCGCTGCGACCCTTCCTCATGGCGCTGACCTCGGCCGAACTCTTCGCCGTGATGTCGAGCGGGGCGGCCTCGACCGCCGGTACCATCCTGGCCGGCTACGCGGCGCTCGGCGTACCCATGGAGTACCTCTTGGCGGCGAGCGTCATGGCGATTCCGGGCGGCCTGCTCTACGCCAAGATCCTGGTGCCGACGACGGAGCCGACCCGCATCGTCTCCACCCACGTCACCTTCGGCGAGACCCGGGCCGTCAACGTCATCGAGGCGGCGGCCGACGGCACCCAGAAGGGGCTGGGGGTGGCCGTGTCCGTGGGGGCGATGCTCATCGCGTTCACGGGCCTCATCGCCCTGCTGAACGGCTTCGCCGGCTGGGCCGGCGGCGTGTTCGGATGGCCCGGCCTCAGCCTGGAGGGCGTGCTCGGCGCCGCCTTCGCGCCCCTGGCCTGGCTTCTGGGGGTGCCCTGGAGCGAGGCCGGCTTCGTCGGAGGTGCGCTCGGCCAGAAGATCGCCTTCAACGAGTTCCTGGCCTACGCCCGGATCTCGCCCGTCCTCAAGGACGGCAGCCTCGATCCCCGCACGGGCGCGATCCTGTGCTTTGCCCTGTGCGGGTTCGCCAACCTCACCTCGGTGGCGATCCAACTCGCGAGCCTGTCGAGCCTGGCGCCCGAGCGTCGTCCCGAGATCGCCCGGTTCGGCCTGCGGGCGATCCTGGCCGGGACCCTGTCCAACCTCACGAGCGCGGCCCTGGCGGGCCTGTTCATCGGAGGGTGAAACGCGAAATTTCCGTCTGAAATGCGAAGCGCGCGCGGAGGGCTGCACCCCGCGCGCGCTTCGAATTGTCGAGCCTGGCTCAAGCCGCCTTGCGGGCCACCAGGGGGACGGGCAGTTCGATGTCGACGCCGAGGGTCGAGACGTCCTTGCCCCGGTCCAGGCGGATCTGGACCTTGTCCTGTTCGACGATGACGTGCTTGGCGATCACCGCGAGGATCTCCTCGCGAAGAATCATCACGAGGTCGGAGCCGCCGGCATTCCCGCGCTCATGCGCGAGGATGAGCTGCAGGCGGTCCCGCGCCACCGGCGCGGACCCCCGCCGGTTGAACATCTTGCGAAGGCTCATGCCGCCCTCCGGGTGAACAGCTTGTTGAGAAGGGACTTCTTGTCCGACGGGATCGCCATCGGCACCGTATCGCCCTTGAGGCGGCGGACCGCGTCGATGTAGGCCCGCGACGGGGCGCAGAGCGGGTTGTTGAGGGTCACCGGGCAGCCGACGTTGGAGGCGCGCAGGACTTCCATGCTCTCGGGGATGATGGCCAGCAGCGGGATCGAGAGGATCTCGAGCACGTCGTCGATCTTGAGCATGTCGCCCCGGTCGGCCCGGGCGGCGTCGTAGCGGGTGAGGATGAGGTGCTTCTCCATGGTCTCGCCGCGCTCGGCCTTGAGGGTCTTCGAATCGAGGAGCCCGATGATCCGATCCGAATCGCGCACCGAGGAGACTTCCGGATTGGTCACCACCACGGCGAGATCGGCGTGGCGCATGGCCAGCGTCGCGCCGCGCTCGATGCCGGCAGGCGAATCGCAGATCACCCAGTCGAACTTTTCGCGCAGCTCGTTCATGACGCGGGCGACGCCCTCGTCCGTGAGCGCGTCCTTGTCGCGGGTCTGCGAGGCGGGCAGCAGGGAGAGGTTCTCCAGGCGCTTGTCGCGGATGAGGGCCTGGTTGAGCTTGGCGTCGCCGTTGACCACGTTGATGAGGTCGTAGACCACGCGGCGCTCGGCGCCCATCACGAGGTCGAGGTTGCGCAGGCCGACGTCGAAATCGACCACCGCCACGCTCTGGCCCGCCTGCGCGAGCGCCGCACCGAGGGCCGCCGTCGTCGTCGTCTTGCCGACGCCGCCCTTGCCTGATGTCACGACCAGAATCTTGGCCATACGAGCTGTCTCCCTCAATCCAAGGATGCGAATTTGATGGCGCCGCCATCGAGCCAGATCTGCACGGCCTGGCCGCGCAGGTGGGTGCCCATGTCCTCGGCCGTGCGGACGAGGCGGTCGATGCCGAGGAGTTCGGGCTCGAACTTGCGGCAGCAGATGCGGGCGCGGGGGTTGCGGGCGGCGCCGGCGATGGCGCGCCCCCGCAGGGCGCCGTAGACGTGGATGGACCCGCCGGCGAGGATCTCGGCCCCCGAGGAGACCGAGCCCATCACGGTGACGTCACCGGTGGGGTGGACGATGGACTGGCCCGACCGCACGGACCCTTCGATGGTCAGCGAAGTCGTGGCCGGCTCCGGAGGCGCCGGCGGCTCCTCCGGCACGGTCGGGATCTCGACGGTCGAGACCCCGCGGCCCGCGCCGAGCCAGGGCGGGCGCCCCGGACCGATGAGGGGCAGTTCCGAGCCCTCGATGCCGAGGATGCGGATGCGGCGGCTGCCGAGATCGGCGAGCAGCCGGTCGAGGCCGGGGGCGTCCGGCGCGAGTGCCGCGACGTCGAGGATCAGGGCGCGCCCGTCGAACAGCGTCGGCGAGCGCTTCAGGGCCTCGTCCAGATCGGCGAACCAATCGGGAAGCGGCAGCTCCGGGGCCAGGACGAGCGCCTTGAAGGCACGGCCACGAAGCTCAACGGATCGGCGGGGAGTGGGGGCGCTGGTCACGGCGTCTCGCGATTCCTTACCAGACCATTGATGCCCGGTATGGTTACCGCTTCGTTAACGAGCCGTGTTCAAAGGATTAAAGATTGCCCCTGTCCCGGGATACCGTGATCCCCGGAGCACAGGACGGGCCCGGTGAAAGAAACAGGCTGGGCCGAAGCGGGGCGCCTGGCCGAGGCTCCCTCAGTCGAGAGCCGCCACCTTGATGGTGTCGCCCTCGAGCCGCACCTGCGCGGGCAGGCCGCGCTGGACGGGCCCGAGGTCGTCGGCCGTGCGGTAGAGGCCGTCGATGGCGATGAGTTCTGGCTCGAACTTGCGGCAGGTGATGCGCGCCTCCGGGTTCCCCGCCGCCCCCGCGATGGCCCGCCCCCGCAGGGCGCCGTAGACGTGAAGCGAGCCGCCCGCGATGATCTCGGCGCCGGACGCCACAGAGCCCATCACGGTGATGTCGCCGTCGAGATGCAGCACCGTCTGGCCGGAGCGCACGGGCGCGTCGAGGATCAGGGAGCGGGCCGGCGCCGGTGACGAGGCCACCGACATCCGGGCCTCGGGCGCCTCGGCCTCCGGAGCCGCAACCTCCTCCACGGGGCGTCCGCCGGCCAGGGGCGGCGGCAGGCCGTCGCCGAGGAGACCGTGCGCCGCGCCCTCGATGCCCATCACGGTGACGTTGCGGCCGGAGAGGTCCGCCACGAGGGCCCGCAATCCCTCCCGGTCGAGGCCGGCGCCCGAAATTTCGAGGATCACCGGCCGCCCGACGAAGAAGGCCGGCGAGCGCCGGGCGAGGGCGTCGAGTTCCTCCAGCCATTCGGCCACCGGCGGCACCGGCGCGAGGACGAGGGCCATGAACGAACGGCCGCGAAAGCGGATCGGGGGGCGGGCGGGGTTCGACGGACTGACAGCGGAACTTGCGGACACGACATCTCTCTTCCGAGGGGAGGGGCCGCGGCCCGTTGTGAACGGAAGCCCCGAAATGGTTCTTGGCCGGCGGAGTGGTTCTCGGCCGACATGTTAACCCGGAGCGAGTCTCCGAGTGGACCTCCATTCGGACCGTCAACACGATTTGAAACGGCTTATTCCACGGCTGCGCTCTCGGTCAGAAGGAGGGCTGCGGGAGGTTTCGACAAGGACACCGATATTCAGCAAAGCAACTTTGGAATGGTTCCATAACATACTGATTGCCCGCGTAAGTGGGAGATCGGTATAGCGGAGCGCATCCAATCTGAGACGGCGGTGCGTAGCCTCGGGGCGATGGTCCCGGCCTTGCCGTCCGTGCGACCGCCGATCGAAAGTGCCGCCGATGCCGGACGAAACCGCCCTGCGAAACCCCGGTCGAGGCCTTGGCTGGCGTGTGCGTGCCGCCGTCGCCGGCCGCGTCGTGCTCGCCACCTTCGGCGGTTACGCCATTGCGGCGCTGTCCACCGCGTTCCTGTCCCTCGTGCTCCCTATGGTCCGCTCCGAGGCCGTGGCGACGGCGACCCTGCTCAGCTTCGCCGTCATGGTCGGCGCCGTGGTCTGGGTGTTCGCCGCCCGGACCCTCGTCCGGGCCGCCCTCGGCCTCGCCATTCCGGGCATCCTGCTGGGCGGCGGCCTGTGGCTCGCCCTCGCCCTCGTGGATACGGCGTCGCCGGCATGAAGCAGGGGTTCCGCCAATCCATGGCGTGGCTGCACACCTGGGCCGGTCTCGTGACCGGCTGGGTGATGTTCGCCGTCTTCGTGACCGGCACGGCGACCTACTACCGGACCGACATCTCCCTGTGGATGCGCCCCGAGCTGCGGGCCGCCGCCGTCGAGCCGGGAATCGCGGCCGAGCGCGGCGCAGCCTACCTTAAGGTCCACGCGCCGAAGGCCGTGTCGTGGTTCGTGTCCGTGCCGCAGGAGGATCGGCCCCTCATCGGGGTGTACTGGCTCGACAGCTTCGAGGCGCCGATCCAGCAGGCGACCCTGGACGCCGAGACCGGCGCGCCGACCACCGCGCGGGCGACGCAGGGCGGCGATTTTCTCTACCGCGTCCACTACGAACTGCAGATGATGCCCGAGGTCGGGCGCTGGATCGTCGGGGCCAGCGCCATGGTGCTGCTCGTCGCCCTGGTCTCCGGCATCGTCACCCACCGGCGGATCTTCGCGGACTTCTTCACCTTCCGGCGGGACCGATCGGCCCAGCGCGGCTGGCTCGACGCCCACAACTTCACGGGTGTGCTCGCCCTGCCGTTCCACCTCATGATCACCTACACGGGCATCGTCACCCTGGCGTTCACCCTCATGCCCTGGGGCGTCGCCTCCGCCTACAAGGGCGACGCCATGCGGTTCTTCGTGGAGACCGGGCAGACTCCGGCCTGGCGCGCCGCCGCCGGGCGCCCCGCCGAGGCCCTCCCCCTGGCACCCCTGATGGCGCGGGCGCAGGCGGAGGTGTCCGAACCCCTTGAAATGGTCATCGTCAACAATCCGGGCGACGCCGCCTCTACGGTGGCGGCTGTCTTCGAAGAGCCCAAGGGCCTCGCCCACCGCCACCCGCAGGTAGTGTTCGAGGCGGTCTCGGGCGCGGTGATCGCGCGCCTCGGGACCTTGAAGCCCGTCGCCCACGTCTTCACGAGTTTCCTCGGCCTGCACGAGGCGCATTTCGCCGGGCCCGCCCTGCGGGTGCTGTTCTTCCTGTGCGGCGTCATGGGCTCGGCCACCATCGCCACGGGCCTCGTCCTGTGGGCGGTGGCGCGAGCGCCGAAACCCGGCACCGCGCCGGACTTCGGCCTGCGCTTCGTGCGCGGCCTCAACCTCGGTACCATCCTGGGCCTGCCCATCGGAATCGCGGCGTTCTTCCTCGCCAACCGGCTCCTGCCCGTGGCCCTGGAGGCGCGCGCTACCTGGGAGGGCGGGGTGTTTTTCGGTGCCTGGGGGCTCGCTGCCGTCGTCGGTCTCCTGCGCCCCCACGACCGGACCTGGCGTGAGATGGGCACGGCCGCCGCCCTCCTGTTCCTCGCGATCCCCCTCGTGAGCGCCCTCACCACGGACCGAGGCTTCGACTTCATCGGGTTCGACGCCGCGATGATCGCCATCGGCCTCGCCCTGGCCTGGGGCGCCCGCAAGGTCTCGCGGTATCGCGGTCCGGCCCGCACCCGCCCGGCCACCGCCCCCGAATCCCTGGCTCGCGCATGACCCCGTCCTCCGTCGCCCTCAATCTCGCCCTCAGCTTCGCGGGGCTCGCCGCCCTCTGCCTCGCCATGGACCGCCACCACCGGGCGATTTTCCACGGCGCCCCTTCGCGGGCACGGGCGCGGGCCCTGCGCTGGACCGGCTGGTGCGGGATCGCCGCCTCCTTCGCCGCCGCCGTGATCACGGCGGACTGGAATTTCGGACCGGTGCAGTGGATCGGGTCGCTCACGGGGGCGGCGCTGATCCTCGTCGGCCTGGTCTCGTACCGGCCGCGCTGGATCCGCCCGGCGGCCCTGGCCGCCCTGCCGCTCGCCGCCGCCGCGGCTTTCCTTACCTGAAGTGTCCTGCCTCACCTGAAGCGTCCTGCCTCGCCCGAGGCGCCGGGGCGTCCTATCGTCGGCCGATCCGACAGGAGTGCCGATGCCCCTCGACCCCGCCCTCACCGCGCGCATCGCCGCCTCCGTCGCGGCGGGATTCCCCGAGCAGGTCGCCCACACCCAGGCCCTGGTGAGGTTCGGGTCCGTCCGGGGCCATGAGGGCGCAATCCAGGATTTCGTGTTCGATGCCTATGCGGCGCGCGGCTACGCGCCGGAGCGCCTCGCCCTCGACGGACCGGCGCTGGCGGCCCATCCGGGCGCCGGACGGGTGACGGAGGCGCAGTCGCGCGCGCCCCTGGTGATCGCGACGCATCGGCCCCGCGACCCCGTCGGCCGCTCCCTCATCCTCCAGGCCCATGTCGACGTGGTGCCGACCGGCCCCGCCGATCTGTGGACCCACGCGCCGTTCGATCCGGTCATCGACGGCGACTGGCTGTATGGGCGCGGCGCCGCCGACATGAAGGCCGGTCACGCCGCCAACCTGTTCGCCCTCGATGCCCTGCACCGCATCGGCCTCCAGCCCGCCGCACCGGTCATCCTGCAATCCGTGGTCGAGGAGGAATCCACCGGCAACGGCGCCCTGATGATCCACTTGGCGGGATACCGCGCCGACGCCGTGCTGATTCCCGAACCCGAGGACGAGAAGCTCGTGCGCGCCAATGTCGGCGTGCTGTGGTTCACCGTGGCGGTGCAGGGCCGCCCGACCCACGTGCGCGCGATGGGCGCCGGCGCCAACGCCATCGATGCCGCCTACCGGGTCGTCGGAGCCCTGCGCGCCCTGGAGGCACGCTGGAACGCCGACAAGGCTGGCCGGCCCCATTTCGACGGCGCGGCGGACGCCATCAACCTCAATGTAGGGCGGATCGAGGGCGGCGACTGGGCTTCCTCGGTGCCGGCCTGGTGCCGGATCGCCTGCCGCATCGGCCTGTATCCGGGCGTGGCGGCGGCGGACGCCGCCCGTGCCGTCGCGGACGCGGTGGCGGCGTTCGCCCGCACCGACTCGTTCCTCGCCGCCGCCCCGCCCGTCGTCACCTTCGACGGCTTCTTCGCCGAGGGCTACGTCCTCGAACCGGGCTCGGAGGCCGAGGCGGTGCTGGCCGCAGCGCACGCGGGTGCCACGGGCGAGCCGCTCCAAAGCTTCATGTCCCCGAGCTACCTCGATACCCGGGTCCACGCCCTCTACGACCGGGTGCCGGCCCTGTGCTACGGCCCCATCAGCCACGATATTCACGGCTGCGACGAGCGCGTGAGCCTCGCCTCCGTCCGGCGCGTCACCACGGCGATCGCGCTGTTCGTCGCCGAATGGTGCGGCGTCGAGGCGATCGCGGCGGACTGATCCGGCCGACCGCCGCCGGGTGACGGCCCCGTCCGCGACGCCATGTGGACGGGTGGGTCTGCGTCCGATCGGACCCCTTTTGCCGGTCCCGCGCGCACGCTACCACTCTCGCCCGTGACACAGTTCCGCTTCATCCCCCGTCTGGTACGCCGCGCGACGCGCTTGTTCCCTCTCGCCATCGGGCTCCTGCCCCTGGCGACGCCGGGTGCGGCCCAGGCCCCCGACCCGGCCTGCTTCCCCACCGCCGGGGGCGCCCTGGAGATCTGCCGGGGCGGCGAGGCCGAGGGCGTGTTCTTCGCGCCCCGGGCCTGCGAATCGGCCTCGAACGTGCAGATCGTCCGCACCGCCGGACGCACCGGGCGGCTACAAGCCATCTACCAGGCCGAGGCGCCCATGGGTGGACGGCGCGGGGGCGAAACCTGCCCGGCGCGCCGCGTCGTCAGCCCCCTCGATGGCGGAGCCGTCCGGTCGGGCGCGATGCCCGAGCAACTCGCTACGGTCATGCCGCCGACGGAGGCGCGCCTGTGGGAACTGGCCCGCGTGGTCCGCCGCGAGCCGCGGAGCCGCCGGCGCGGACGCGAGCAGGCTCCGGTCATCGTCGAGGCGGCGCCCGAGGGGATCGCCGCGCGCCATCCCATGGTGGTGGCCGGACGCGATTGGAGCGGGGACGACTACTCCTACGTCTTCCTCCTCACCACCGTCCCGGGTCCGAGCGGAAATCGCCACGCCCTGATGCAGGCCCGCACCGCGGATTTCGAGCGCTTCGACATCCGTGGGCGAGCCGAGGACGGGGTCGCCTGGGTGCCGTTCACCCCGGAGGGCGGCAAGCGGCGCCGATCCCGGCGCGGCGGCGCCGCGCCGGCCCCCAGCGCCGTGCTCGACGAGACCGGCGCGCCCGTCGTCGGCCATTGCCCGGGCGAGGGCTTCGACCGGAACGACCTCGTCGGCTCCATCAGCGTGGTCGATCGGGTCTACCACTACTTCTACACCGATGTGCTGCCCTCCGATTGCGACGCTCCCATCGCCCGGCGCCGCCTCGGCCTCTACCTGCGCACGAGCCGGGACCTGACGGCCGACCGGCCGTGGTCGTCGGCCCGCCTCGTCGCCGAGCCCTTGCCGGGCCAGGCCCTGGTGCGCGTGGCCAAGGCCAAGGGCATGGACCGATGGGCCGTGGCCTACAGCTGCAACCGGCCGGCCAACACCATGGACGGCCCGGTGGCGGATCTCTGCGTCCAGTACACGGCCGACCTCGCCATCGGATCGCTCGCCGGCCTGACGTGGTATTCCGAGCCCGTGGCGATCATGCGCTCCCCGGCCTATCTCGGCCTGCGTTCGGGCGGCGACGGCAGCGGCCGCTACGGACGAGCGCAGCATTTCTGGATGACCGACCGCTACGGCAACCTCGACACCCCGGGGAGCTATCCGGCGAAGGCCGGCTTCATCACCTGGCTCGACCGTCTCGCCCCGGGCTACGACGAACCGGGTCCGTCCTCGGTCTTCGGCCGGCCGGTCTACTGGGGCACGTGGTCCGTGCGGCCGGCGGAGGCGCGGTGAGCCTGCCCCGAGTCCGGCTCCGCGTCCGGCGGGGAGCCGCCATGCCCAGGCTCGGAGCTCCGCCCCCTTGCCGGAACGCCCGACACCTTCTATTGCGACGCGATAGCTCGATCCCGTGACCCGGCGCAGCCGGCCGCATTCCTGCGGCCCGTCGCGTGACGGGCTCTTCTCGCTTCCGGATACCCTATGAAGCTTCGCAACATCGCCATCATCGCCCACGTCGACCACGGCAAGACGACGCTCGTCGACAAGCTGCTGTCGCAGTCGGGATCGTTCCGCGAGAACCAGCGCGTCGAAGAGCGCGCCATGGATTCCAACGACCTCGAGAAGGAGCGCGGCATCACGATCCTGGCCAAGGCGACTTCGGTCGTCTGGAAGGACACCCGCGTCAACGTCGTCGACACCCCCGGCCACGCCGATTTCGGCGGTGAGGTCGAGCGCATCCTCTCCATGGTCGATGGTGTGATCGTGCTGGTGGATGCCGCCGAAGGCCCGATGCCGCAGACCAAGTTCGTGGTCGGCAAGGCCCTCAAGATCGGCCTCAAGCCCATCGTGGCGATCAACAAGGTCGACCGCCCCGACGCCCGCATCACCGAGGTGGTGAACGAGGTGTTCGACCTCTTCGCGGCCCTCGACGCCACCGACGACCAGCTCGACTTCCCGATCCTGTACGGCTCGGGCCGCGCCGGCTGGATGGCGACCTCGCCCGACGGTTCGCAGGAGGACGGCCTCGCGCCCCTGTTCGACCTCGTGCTCGCCCACGTGCCCCAGGCCAAGGTCGAGGAAGGCGCGTTCCGGATGCTCGGCACCCTGCTCGAGGCCAACCCGTTCCTCGGCCGCATCATCACCGGCCGCATCGCGTCCGGCACGGTCAAGCCGAACCAGGCCATCAAGGTCATGGACCGCACGGGCAAGCTCGTGGAGACCGGCCGCGTCTCGAAGATCCTGGCGTTTCGCGGCCTTGAGCGTTCGCCCATCGAGATCGGTGAGGCGGGCGACATCGTCTCCATCGCGGGCCTCGTGAAGGGCACCGTCGCCGACACGTTCTGCGATCCGCAGGTCGAGACCCCGATCCAGGCCCAGCCGATCGATCCGCCCACCGTCACCATGTCCTTCATCGTCAACGATTCGCCCCTCGCCGGCACCGAGGGCGACAAGGTCACGAGCCGCATGATCCGCGACCGCCTGTTCAAGGAGGCCGAGGGCAACGTCACGCTCAAGATCGAGGAGGCCGAGGACAAGGATTCGTTCTACGTCTCGGGTCGCGGCGAATTGCAGCTCGCCATCCTCATCGAGACCATGCGCCGCGAGGGCTTCGAGATCGCCGTGTCGCGTCCCCGCGTGGTGCTGTCGAAGGACGAGGACGGCGGCGTGCTGGAGCCCGTCGAGGAGGTCGTGATCGACGTCGACGAGGAGTATTCCGGCGTCGTCGTGCAGAAGATGTCCGAGCGCAAGGCCGAGATGATCGAAATGCGGCCGTCGGGTGGTTCCCGCCTGCGCCTCGTGTTCCACGCGCCCACCCGTGGCCTCATCGGCTATCAGGGCGAGCTCATGACCGACACGCGCGGCACCGCGATCATGAACCGCCTGTTCAAGGCCTACGAGCCCTACAAGGGCGAGATGATGGGCCGCCGCAACGGCGTGCTGATCTCCAACGACAAGGGCGAGGCCGTGGCCTACGCCATGTGGAACCTGGAGGATCGCGGCCCGATGATGATCGAGCCCGGCGCCAAGGTCTATCAGGGCATGATCATCGGCGAGCACAACCGCGAGAACGACCTCGAGGTGAACGTGCTCAAGGGCAAGAAGCTCACCAACATCCGCACCACCTCGAAGGACGAGGCCGTGCGCCTGACCCCGCCGATCCGCATGACCCTGGAGCGCTCGCTCGCCTGGATTCAGGACGACGAGTTGATGGAAGTCACGCCGAAGTCGATCCGCCTGCGCAAGACCTACCTCGACCCCAACGAGCGCAAGCGCTTCGAGCGCTCGGGTGGCGCCGCGTAACGCGCCGCACCATTGGACTGGGGAAAAGGCCGGGCATTTGCCCGGCCTTTTCTTTTTTGCGAAACTCGCGCGCGGACCACATCGGGTGTGCCGATGTCCGGGCGACATCGAAACGCCGCAGCGGAGGTTTCGAAGTGAACCACCCCAAGCTGTCGGCGCTGCTCGTCGGCGCCTTGACCGCGATCGGTACCTTCGCCGCTGGCCTCCTGGCGTTCAGTCTCGGCATTCGCTGGCTTGCGACGGCCGACGGGGAGAAGGCCGCGTTCATGATCTGGATCTTTTCGCCCGTTCTGATCCTAGCCCTTCTAGGGAGTGCTGGGCTGGGCCTCTGGCAATCGCATCACCGTTATCGCCGCAGTCTGAATGGGCGCCATTGCGGATCGAAAAGTCCGGCGGGGTCGTGATGAGATCGACTTCGGATCGCGCGAGCGCGACCGGCTCCCCCGCCTGGAAGGTGTGGGGACACCCGTTTCACCACGTCACCGAACTCATCCGGCGGCGACCATGTCATTCGGCCTTCGCCCGCTCCCGCAAAAGATACTTCTGCACCTTGCCCGTCGCGGTCTTGGGCAAGTCCCCGAACACGATGTGGCGCGGCAGCTTGTAGCCGGCCAGCCGCTCGCGGCACCAGGCGATGAGGGCGTCGGCCTCGAGGGTAGCGCCGGGTTTGAGTTCGACGAAGGCCATGGGGGTCTCGCCCCATTTCGGGTCCGGCCGGGCGACCACGGCGGCGGAGGCGATCGCCGGGTGGCGGAACAGGGCGTCCTCGACCTCGATGGAGGAGATGTTCTCGCCGCCCGAGATGATGATGTCCTTCGCGCGGTCCTTGAGCTGGATGTAGCCGTCGGGGTGCTTCACCCCTAGGTCGCCCGAGCGGAACCAGCCGCCCTTGAAAGCGGCCTCGGTGGCGGACGGGTTCTTGAGGTAGCCGCGCATCACCACGTTGCCGCGGAACATCGCCTCGCCCATGGTCGTCCCGTCGGCCGGTACGGACTCGCAGGTTTCGGGATCGCGGATGTCGAACCCTTCGAGCACGGGGTAGCGCACGCCCTGGCGCGCCATCTTCTCGGCCCGCGCATCGGCATCGAGGGCGTCCCAGTCCCGGTGCCAAGCGTTCACCACCGCCGGTCCGTAGGTCTCCGTCAGCCCGTAGAGGTGGGTCACGTCGAAGCCGGCCGCCCCCATGGCGGCCAGCACCGCCTGGGGCGGGGGCGCGGCGGCGGTGAGGAAGGCGACCCGGTGGGGGAGGGGGCGGCGCTCGCCGTCGGAGGCTCCGAGGAGGAGCTGCATGACGATGGGCGCGCCGCACAGATGGGTGACGCCGTGCTCGGCGATCGCCGCGTAGAGCGCCCCGGCCCGCACCTGCCTGAGGCAGACATGGGTGCCGGCCACCACCGAGAGGGTCCAGGGGAAGCACCAGCCGTTGCAGTGAAACATCGGCAGGGTCCAGAGATAGACCGGATGCTGCCCGAGGTTGCCGGTGATGACGTTGCCGAGCGACAGCAGGGCCGCGCCGCGATGGTGATAGACCACCCCCTTGGGGTCGCCCGTGGTGCCGGAAGTGTAGTTCAGCGCGATCGCGTCCCACTCGTCCGCCGGCATCGCCCAATCCGCCGCCGGATCGCCCTCGGCCAGAAGCGCCTCGTAACCGAGGCTGCCGACGGCCGAGCCGTCGCCGGTGAAGACCGGATCGTCGACATCGATGACGAGGGGTTTAACCGTCGCCTGCGCCAGGGCGCGCGCGACCACCGTGGAGAATTCCCGGTCGATGACGAGGATCTTCGCTTCGCCGTGATCGAGGCAGAAGGCGAGGCCGGCGGCGTCGAGGCGGGTGTTCAGGGTGTTGAGCACGGCGCCGGTCATCGGCACCCCGTAATGGCACTCGATCATCTCGGGCGTGTTGGCGAGCAGCACCGCCACGGTGTCGCCCCGGCCGATGCCGCGTGCGGCCAGGGCCGCGGCGAGGCGTCGGCTGCGCGCGTAGAGGTCGGCGTAGGTCCGGCGCAGGGGCCCATGGATCACCGCGACGTGGTCGGGAAACACCCGCGCCGCGCGATCGAGGTAGCTCAGGGGCGTGAGCGGCTGATGGTTGGCCGGGTTCTTGTCCAGATCCCGGTCATAGATCGAGGGTCCGGCGGCCGAGGCCGAATCGGAGGCGTTCATGGCGTGTCTCCCTTTCGGGATACCGTACCGGTCGGCCTTCGGCCGACAAGTGGCCCCCGGCCGGCAAAGGTCCTTCGGTCGACAAGGGGCCCCGGCCGGCAAGGGACGCCCCGCAAAGGGCGCGTCAGCCGCCGCCGGGATCGGTCTCGTCGTCCGGCGTGCCGCCGCCCTGGGGGCCCGCGCCGGGCTTGCCGTCGGTCTTCTCGTTGGGGTCCATCACCGCGTCCGGGGCCGCGTTGGCGGGCTTACCCTGAGGGCCCTTCCGGGTGTCTTTCGCGGCATCCTGAGACGTGTCGTCGTGATCGTCGGCCATGGGCGTCCTCCTCGGTGTTCGCTCCTAACGCGCCGCACCGAAGGCGGTGCCCGGCGCCTCGGCCTCGGCGAGGCGAAGGATGGTGGCGCGCAGCCAGCGATGGGCCGGGTCGTCGTCGTAGGAGGCGTGCCACAGCATCGAGATCGCCACATCCTCCAGCTCCACGGGGGCCGGGCTGACGCTGAGCCCGAGTGCCCCGGCGAAGAAGGTGGCGAGGCGCGCGTGCATGGTGGTGATCACCGGGGCGCTGCGCACGAGGAACGGCACGGCGAGGAAGCGCGGCGTCGTCACCGCCAGGGTCCGGCTCATCCCGAGTTTCGCCAGGGCGTCGTCCACCACCCCGTGGGCGGTCTCCTTGAGGCTGGTGAGGACGTGGGGGAAGCGGACGTAATCGGCGAGCGAGATCGGGGGCGTGATGCCGACGAGGTCGGCGTTGAACATGCAGAGGTAGTTGTCGCGGTAGAGCAGGCGGCGCTTGTGATGCGTCTGCCCCTCCGTGAAGAAGCCGATGCCGAGGTCGACCCGGTCGGCGTCGAGCTCCTGCAGGATGCGGATGCGGTCGATGGAGCGCAGCAGCAGGCTGATCCCGGGCGCCTCCGCCCTCAGGTAGGCGAGCAGCCGGGGCCCGAGCAGCACCTCCGCGCTGTCGGGCAGGCCGATGGTGAAGGTGCGCGTGACCGTGCGCGGGTCGAACACCGCGTCGCGTCGGACCAGGGACTGCACCTGCCGCAGCAGGGTGCGGACGGGCTCGGCGAGCGCCAGGGCGCGCGGCGTCGGGCGCATCCCCTCGGGCGCCCGGGTCAGGAGTTCGTCGCCGAACAGCACCCTTAGGCGCGCCAGCGAAGAGCTCATGGCGGATTGGCCGATGCCGATGCGTGCGGCCGCGCGGGTGACGCCGCGCTCGGACAGGAGGGCGTCGAGGGCCACCAGGAGGTTGAGGTCGATCCGTGATAGATCGACATGGTCAATAGTCATTATCGATGCGTTCTGTTTGATCCATGGTGCACCGCGCTGCATATCGGGTCCAGACGCAAGGGCACACCGCTCCTTGCCCACACCGCGAGACCCGACACCATGACGTACCGGATCTTCACCGCCGCCGCCGCCCTCGCCGCCGCCCTCGCGGGCACCGCTTCGGCCGAGACCATCAAGCCGCTCGATGGCGGCAGCATCAACCTCGGCGAACTCGCCGGCGTGGCCTATTACACCGCCGAGCCCAAGGGCTACCGGGTCGTCGTGACCCTGGCCCGCACGGATGCCGCCCGCGCCGTCCGCTTCGAGACCGTCCTGGCCTCCGGCCAGAGCGTGACCCTCTCGACGCCGCAGGAACGCGGCGCGGCCGCCGAGGCCGTCGAGATCAGCCGCACCGGCGACACCGTCGCCGTGTCCCGGCCGCGCCCGGCTCCGACCCGGGAAGCGGCGGCCCTCGACTGAAGGGTCTCGCCGTTGCCGCCCTTCGCTCTCCCGGCCCGTCCCGGCCGGGAGAGTTTTTCGTCGATCCGGTGACAAGTCGGGCGTGCTGCACCTCGAATGGTGCCCATCGCTGTCTTTTTCACCTGGGCGCGGGTGGTTGCACGGGCCACAATAGCGGGAACACCGTCACCGACCCAGGACCGATTCATGCGACGCACCGCACCGGCCACCCTTCTGGCGCTCCTCATGGCGGGAAGCCTGCCCGTCGCCGCCCTGGAAGGCCCGGCTCCGGCCGCGCCCGGCACCACCGCCCCGGCGGCTGTGACGGCAAAACCACGCGTCGTCATCGTCGCCACCGGCGGGACCATCGCGGGGGCGGGGGCGGATGCGGCCAACAGCGCCACCTACCAGGCCGCCAAGGTGCCGGTGGACAAGCTCATCGCCGCCGTGCCGGCCATCGCGGGCGTGGCCGACGTGCGCGGCGAGCAGGCGTTCCAGATCGCCTCCGAGAGCTTCACCAACGCCCAACTCATCCAGCTCGCCAAGCAGATCTCGGCCCTGGTCAAGCGCGACGACGTCGACGGGGTGGTCGTCACCCACGGCACCGACACGGTGGAGGAAACGGCCTACTTCCTCGACCTCGTGGTGAAGACCGACAAGCCCATCGTGATGGTGGCTTCCATGCGCCCCTCCACGGCGATCTCGGCGGACGGGGCCCTCAACCTCCTCGACGCCGTCGTGGTGGCGAGCGCCAAGGAGGCGCGCGCCAAGGGCGTGCTGCTGACCATGAACGACGAGATCCAGGCCGGCCGCGACAGCACCAAGCGTGTCAACATCAAGCCCTCCGCCTTCTTCAGCCAATGGGGACCGCTGGGCATGGTGGTCGAGGGCAAGACCTACTGGTTCCGCGCCCCGGTGAAGCGCCACGGCACCACCTCCGAGTTCAATATCGACGGGATCGACAGCCTGCCCGAGGTCGCCATCGTGTACGGCTCCGGCAACATGCACCCGGAGCCCTACACCTCGGCGGTCGCGGGCGGCGCCAAGGCGATCATCCACGCCGGCACCGGCAACGGCTCGGTCGCCGGGTACCTCGTCGACACCCTGAAGGACCTCCGCGCGAAGGGCGTGCAGATCATCCGCTCGTCGCGCGTCGGCGACGGCTTCGTCCTGCGCAACGCCGAGCAGCCCGACGACAAGTACGACTGGGTGGTGGCCCACGACCTCAACCCGCAGAAGGCCAAGATCCTGGCCGCGGTGGCGCTGACGAAAACGCAGGACACGAAGGAGCTGCAGCGGATCTTCTGGGAGTATTGAGTGGCGGATGACCGGCGGTCGAGGGACGGCGGCGGACGTGCCGCTCGACACCCGTCCCCCCGATCCCGGAGGCGGATATGGGTCTTCCGTCTCACGACGCCTGTTTTAAGATGCCAACCGGATGAGGCTTGGCGCTATCGACCTTGCGGTTTGCAACCCGCCCCACGGGCCGCTCCGTCCGCGCTCCGAATGCACCAACTCGACGCCTTCTGCCATGCTTCGGCTAGGGTTCGGGCGATGCTCGGTTCGCAAGTCCGAAGCGCTCCGTCCTGTTCCAGCTAGTTCCAGGGTACGCGCCTCGTCCATCACGAGCTGTGCTGCGAACCGACTCCACAGGTACGAACCGGCCGGATTGAGTGGTCGACCCGAAGCCGCATCGGGCTTTCGCGGATTCCGATCGGCGTCCAGCAGGCCGTCGACCCGGATTGCCCTTGCTAGGCGACGGCTCGGGAGAAGCCACGTCGCGCCCTCACGCCCTGGCGCGTCAGGCAGCCTTCACAATCAGGCAGCCTTGACGGTTTGGAGGAACCGGTTGACCTCGCCTCCGAGTTGATTGGCTTCCTGCGCCAGTTCCGAGGCCGAGGCGAGGGCCCGGGCCGCCGCCTCGCCGGTCTCGCCGGCCGAGTGGGCGACGCCGCCGATGACGGCCGTGATTGCCCCGGTACCGGTGGCTGCCTCAGCCACATTGCGAATGATCTCCTGGGTCGCCGATCCCTGCCGGTCTACCGCCGAAGCGATGGCGTCCGCCGTCCGGCTCATCGTGCGGATCTGCGCAACGATCGCCTCGATGGCCGTCACCGCCTCACCGGTCGTGCCTTGAATCGCGTTGATCTGCTGCGTGATGTCCTCGGTCGCCCGGGCGGTCTGGTTGGCGAGCTCCTTGACCTCTGCCGCCACGACCGCAAAGCCCCGTCCGGCTTCACCGGCGCGCGCCGCTTCGATGGTTGCGTTGAGGGCCAGGAGGTTTGTTTGGCCGGCAATGCCGGAAATCATTCCGACGACGTCTCCGATCCGGGCTGCGCCCGTGCTCAAAGCATGAACCAGGTGACCGGTGGCGTTGGCTTGACCCACCGCGCCCTGTGCCACCCGCGCCGATTCCGCCACCTGGCGACCGATCTCCTGAACGGAAGCGCCGAGTTCCTCGGCGGCACCGGCCACTTGGCTGACGTTGTGCGCGGCCCTCTCGGCGGCGCCGACCACGGACATGGCCCGGTCCGTCGTGCCCTCCGCCGTCCCCCGCATGACTCGGGCGGTGTCCTGCATCGCCGCCGCCGCTTGCGTGACCCGGCCCAGGATGCCGCTCACCGTGGATTCAAAGTAGTGGGCGGTCTGCTGCATGGCGGCCCGGCGCTGCGTATCCGCTCCGGCCCGCATCAGGACGGTCTCCGATTCCAGTGCCCGCATCCGCTCCATTTGCTCCCGGATCGCGCCCTCGGCGGCAGCTTGTGCGGCGAACACCGTCGCGATGGTGCGCGCGATCCAGGCCAGCACGCACGTCTCGAAGATTAGCATGACAGCATGGAGTACCACGCGTGCCGTGTCCGAGTTCTTGGCTCCACCGGGAAAGATCAGCGCCGGCATCGCGATGTTCACCGCGAGATGGTGACCGGCGATGGCGGCGGCGCAAACGACAAGAACGGTCCAGTCGCACCACGCGACCAGCACTGCCAGGCAGACGAAGAAGTACATGTGCAGGTCGATCTGCCAGAGATGCCCCGTCAGCGCAGAGATCAGGATCGCTGCCATTTGAACGAGCGATAGGCTGCAGACCAGGCGGGTGGCCAAGCCTGTCGGCGAGTTCCACCACACCAAGGTGCTGAGTCCAGCCAGGAGGCCGGCGACCACGAGGGGTACCGTCGGCGCATTTCCAGCGACCCAGGCGCTGAATGCGATGACCGGGAGATGCATCCAGAGGAGGGTGATGAGATATCGGCCGAAAATTTGCCGGAGAGAATCCAGGTTCGTCATCGCGGGCCGGGGTCCATTGCGCTGGTCAGATTCGGGAGGATGGCGTGCAGGCTGTGGCAAACTGGGCGTCTATGACGAGCCAAGCTCCGGAGGCGTAGAGGCGAGCGACAAAATCGGTCGACCCGGCCCGCACCACGAGGACATTGTCCCAGCCGCCGAGACGCAGAATGGTGCCTCCAGCCCGTGCCACGATGGCTGCTGTGTCGCGCCCAGGCGGACCAATCACAGCCACGGTGTCCGAGGTCGGGACCGCCATGACGCTGACCGGGAGAACCAGGATCGCGAGCGCCGTGCCCCAGAGGAGGAGCAACCCTGCGCGATTGGATGATGTAACTTGTGTCACTGGCGAAACCGGATCGATTGAATATGATCTGTGTTAGTAGGGACTATGTTCTAAAAAACTGTTACGGATTGTTTTTATTGTCGAATTGTATTTGTTTATATCTCTAGTAAATACGAATATATGCAAGACTAAGTCATTGCATTTGATGTCTTGTTTTTGTGACGATCGATTCCACCGGAGGTTATGCTACAGGTGCCCTCGAAATAAATAACAACCGAAATTTATCGAGCCTTGATCGTATTGCGGGACCTGTTGCGAGACTTGGAATCTGACGATATCGAATTATGGCCGGACCAGGCGCGAGGCCGCGGTATTTGCCGCCTAGCATCATGCGCACTGCGTGCCGTCTCCCATTTCGCGAGTTTCTCATCGTGCTTTCCGCCATCGCGCGTCGGTTTCCGCAGCGTGATAGAAACGTCTGGCTGATACGAAGAAGCGGGACTCGTCGTACAGTTCGTCCCTGGATACCTGCACGACCCGCTGAACTATCTCGCATTCGACGACCTGCACGGACGAGCGAGGCGTCGCATTCGATCGCCGCACTGTGAACCGCTTGGTTGTGGTCGTTGCCCCGTCGACCAATGCGCCACGACGGCAAATCTGCGTCCTCAGGCCTGCATCGGCGGTGCGGCTGCCGAATGGGGACGGGCGGAATGCTATTCCTAACTGGCGATCGAAGGGGCAGCCTGCCTCTGCCGACAACGGCGACGTCGGTCTCTCATGTCAGCCAATACCGCTCCGGCTTGAGCGCCGGAGGGGCCGGCTCGCCGAGCGCGTCGAGGACGACGCCGTCGAGGGTGTGGAGGAGCGCGTCCAACGGCAGATCGTTGGGCTCCGTGCCGAACGGCTCCTCGAGTTCGTCGCCGAGGGCATCGAGGCCGAAGAACGTGTAGGCGACGAGGGCCACGGCGAGCGGCGTCGCCCAGCCGAGGGAGGCCGCGAGGCCGAACGGCAGCAGCAGGCAATAGAGCCACGCCGTGCGGTACAGGAGCAGGGTGTAGGCGAACGGCAACGGCGTACCGTGAATGCGCTCGCACACGACCTGCGCCTGTGAGAGGGCGGCGATCCGCTGTTCGAGGAGGCCGAACAGCACGTCCGTGAGGGCGCCGGTTCGGTAGGCCCCGGCCAGATCGGCGGTGAGGCGCACCAGCACAGCATCGGCCGCGCTCGGCCCCCGGACGAGGGCGTCGGCCTCGCCGGGCGGAAGCCAGGGGCTCGCGGCCGCGACCTCGTTTCCGCCCCGCACCTGGGCATGGAGGGCGTGGGCGAACCCCGAAATCCGCCGCAGGACCCGTCGCCGCAGATCCTGGTGCTCCGGCTCGGGCAGGAGTGCGGCCAGCAGGCGGGCGATCCCCCGCGTCTCGACGATGAGCGAGCCCCAGGCCCGGCGCGCCTCCCACCAGCGATCGTAGCAGGCGCCGTTGCGAAAGCTCAGGAAGATCGAGAGGGCCAACCCGATGAGGGTGAACGGCCCGACCCCGGCGGTGATGGGGAAGGCTGCGGGCCAGCGCATCTCCGCCGCCACTACGGCGAGCGCCACGGCGGTGATGCCCAGAACTTTCGGTGCCACCTGCGGCAGGATCGAGCCGCGCAGGGTGAACAGGATCGTCAGAAGACCCGGACGCGAGCGGACGATCATTCTTTTGGGTGCTTCGGTGTTCGAGCGCGAGACCCCTCCCCCCGCTGCGGGGGAGGGTGGCCCGCGTGAGCGGGTCGGGAGAGGGGAGCGCTGCCCTCTGCGAAAAGGTCGCGCCGCCCCTCTTGCGGGACTTCGTCCCGGTCCGCCCGCTCCGCAGGCACCCTCTCCCGCAGGCGGGAGGGGGGTTTTTACGCCGCCGACGCGATGGCCGTGGAGGCGCGGCGGACCTTCTTGTCGAGGCCGTCCACGAAGGCGTGGGCGTCCTCCTTGCGCTCGAACACGTGCGGGGCGAGCCCGCGCCGGTTGAGGGCTTCTTCCATCTTGAGGCGCAGGAAGGCGCTCGTGGCGTAGCGGGTGGTGGTCGCGTAGTAGTTCGCCGCCAAGTATTGGATCATGCTCGCGTAGTCGTCGTAGAGGTTCTCGTTGATGCGGAACCCGTCGTGGTTGACCACGGAGTTGACCCGCTGGCCGGCCTTCTTGCAGGCGCCGACCAGAACCTTGCGCAGATCGTCGATGTCGCTCTTCACGCGGGCATGCCAGCCCTCGAGGTTGACGAACAGGATGTTGCGCTCGGAATCGTAGCTGACGCGCTCCGACAGGTTGAGGTTCAGGAGATCGGCGAGGAGCTCCATCGGCTCGTCGCGGAACAGGCGCGCATCCATGAGCGCCGGCTGCTTGATGATGGGCGTGAAGCCCATATGGGGCAGGATGTCCCGCTCGATGTCGATGCCCGGCGCCACCTCGATGAGTTCCAGGCCTTCGTCGGTGAGCTGGAACACGCAGCGCTCGGTCACGTAGATCACCGGCTGCGAACGCATCTGCGCGTAGGAGCCGCTGAAGGTGATCTGCTCCACCTGGGGCAGGAACTTCTGCGCGCGCCCCTCGGTGACGATGCGGAGCTTGCCGTCCTCGATCACCGTCTCCAGGCCGCCCACCGTGAACGTGCCGGCGAAGACGACGCAGCGGGCGTTCTGCGAGATGTTGATGAAGCCGCCGCAGCCGTTGAGGCGGCCGCCGAACATGCTCGTGTTGACGTTGCCGTGCTGGTCGCACTCGGCCAGCCCGAGGCAGGTCATGTCGAGGCCGCCGCCGTCGTAGAAGTCGAACATCTGGTTCTGGTCGATGACGCAGTCGGCATTCGTCGCCGCGCCGAAGCTCGACCCGCTGGCCAGCACGCCGCCCACCGCCCCGGCCTCCGTGGTGAGGGTGATGTAGGGGGTCACCTTTTCCTCGTTGGCCACCGCCGAGATGCCCTCCGGCGCGCCGACGCCGAGATTGACCACGCCGTTGGGCGGCAGCTCGAAGGCGGCGCGCCGGGCGATGATCTTGCGGGCATCGAGCGCCATCTTCTTCATGCCGGTCACCGGCACGCGGATCTGGCCGGCGAGCGCCGCATCGTGCTGCACGCCGTAGTTCATCCGGTGCATCTCGGGCTCGGCCAACACCACGCAGTCGACGAGGATGCCGGGTACCCGCACGTCCTTCGGCAGCAGGAAGCCGTCGTCGACGATGCGCTCGACCTGGGCGATGACGATGCCGCCGTTGTTGCGCGCCGCCATGGCCTGGGCGAGGCAGTCGAGGGTGAGCGCCTCCTTCTCGAAGGAGATGTTGCCGGCGGGATCGGCCGAGGTGCCGCGGATGAAGGCGACGTCGATCTTGGTGGCGGTGTAGAACAGCCACTCCTCGCCATCGACGTCCACCACCTTGACGATCTCGTCCTGCGTTAGGGTGTTGACGCGGCCGCCGCCGTGCCGCGGATCGACGTAGGTGTGGAGGCCGACCTTGGAGAACAGTCCCGGCTGGCCGGCGGCGCAGGCGCGGTAGAGCTGCGAGATCACGCCCTGGGGCAGGTTGTAGCCGGTGATCTTGTTCTCCTGGGCCGCCTTGGCGACCTTCGGCATCCGGCCGAAATTCGCCGCGATGACGCGTTTGAGCAGGCCCTCGTGGTGGAGACGCCCGGTCCCGAGGCCTTTGCTGTCGCCGGCACCAGCGGTCATGATCAGGGTGAGGTCGCGCGGGGCGCCGGTCTCGACGAAGCGCTTCTCCAGGGCGGCGTGCAGCGCCTCCGGAATGCAGCTCTGAACGAAGCCCGTTGTGGTCACGACATCGTTCTGCCGGATGAGCGCGATGGCCTCTTCCGCCGAGATGACCTTATTTTTCTTCATTGCCCCGTTCTCCTCCCCGTGCCTCCACTGTCGATGTCAGGCGGCAGGATCTATTGTGCCGGTTTCGGTGTCGTGGAAGTCTTGTTGGCTGAGCCAAGCGTAGAGGCCGCCCCTCGACTTCGCAAGAGTGTCACGGATCGTGGTGCGGTGCGTTTAAGCGCTGTTGCGCTGCACATATGCATTGTGCCCGAACTATCCCCGGGACCTGTTTCCAGGCCCTGGAGGGGCTCGGGACGGGTATCGCGGCTGGCCATGACTGGCGAAGTCGCTGATCGTCCGAAGATTATACATTATTACGCGCCGGATTGGCCTCCGAGAAGCCGGTCCTTGTCCACGCTCAGGGCCGTGGCGATCTCGGCCAGGGCGCGATGCTCGACGGCGCTGATGCCGGCCTGATCGGCGACATCGGCGGCAATGAGGAACACCGCCTCGCGCTGGCCCGCCTCGCGCCCGACGAGCCCCGCGACGTGCTGGAGGTTCTCCGCGCGGCCCGCCCGGGTGCGCGCTCGCTCCAGGGCCTCGAACAGTTCGGCTTCGAGCTTCAGCGTGTCGTAGCCCTTCTCGAGGATCGGGTTGGCCCGCATGCCCGCGAGTGCCGTCTCGACCTCCTCTTCGTCGATCTCGCTGTCGGCCAGGATGACGTTGGCGGCGGCCGAGACCGCCGCCTCCATCAGCACCCGGTCGCCGACATAGGCGGCGACGTTCTGCGTGAAGCGTCCGACGAGGTCCTGGATCAGTCCCATGATGCTCCCTGTTTCGGTTTGGCGTTTCGACTTCGTTTCGGCTTGGCGTCACGCCTTGGCGGTACCGGGTGCGGCGCGACCGCAACAGACGGCCGGACGGTGACGGGGCGCCACCCCACTTAACAAAAAATTAACCATTTTCTTAACAAAACGATACCACCAAACGGCGCCGCGTCGCGGCGGATGTGTCGAGGATAGTCCAGGTTTCGTCCGGGTTATCCAAGTGTCCGTCGACGCCGTGCGAAGTGCGATTCAAGATCAAACCGAAATCGAAGCAGATCGGGTGCACGGCTGTGCTTGGCCGGGCGAACCCGCATGCGTGGAGCGAGACGGCGTCATGTACATCGTGGTCGATGAGCGTAGCTGCGTGGCGAGCGAGACCGTTGCGGGCTTCGGCGCCCAGGGCGTCACCGCCCACAGCCTCGCGGCGGACGCGTTCCAGGCCTGGCTCGACACCGCCCCGGCCGGAGACCTCGCCGCCGTGCAGGGTTTCGTGCTCGGAGAATCCGCGAACCGGACCCGCAGCACCGCGGCGATCCGCAGCCTGTCGCACGCCCCGATCATCGCCCTCAACGAGACCCGCTCCCTGGAGCAGACCCTCGACCTGTTCACCGCCGGCATCGACGACGTGGTGCGCCGCCCGGTCCATGTCCGCGAGATCCTCGCCCGTGCCGAAGCCATCCGCCGGCGGATGGGCCGGGGCGAGGGGCAGGGCGCGGCCCAGGACAAGGCCGGCCGCCTCAAGATCCACACCGACGGCCGTGATCCCGAGATCGACGGCACCAGCCTGACGCTGCCCCGGCGCGAGCGCCACATCCTCGAATATTTCGCGCGCAACCGCGGCCGCCAGCTCACCCGCGCCCAGATCTTCAACGCCGTCTACGCCGACCACGGCAGCGACGTGGAGGAGAGCGTCGTCGAGGGCCACATCAGCAAGCTGCGTAAGAAGCTGCGCATGCGCCTGGGCTATGATCCCATCGAGGCCAAGCGCCTGGCGGGGTACACCTTCGTCGGCTGACGGCGCTTTCTGTATCCGCTCAAACGAAAGAACCCGCGCTCTCGAAGGAGAACGCGGGTTCTTTCGTTCGAGCGCGACCGTCCCCGGAGCGGAGCCCGGGGACGATGCTCGATCTTACCGGAACAGCGAGAGCACGCCCTGGCTGGAGGAGTTCGCGATGCTGAGCGACTGAACGGCCAGCTGCTGCTGGGTCTGAAGGGCCCGGAGCTTGGTGGACTCCTCTTCGATGTCGGCGTCGACCAGGATGCCGATGGTGCGGTCGTTGGCCTTCATGAGCGTATCGACGAAGCTCTTCTGACCGTCGATCTGGGTCTTGCTGGCACCGAGCTTCGTGCCCGAGTCGGTCACGGACGCGATGGCTTTGTCGACCTGTGTGATGATCGCACTGAGGCTGGTGTCACCCGCCGTGCCGACGAGGCCCGAAATGTTGATGGAGGCGATGGAGAACCCGGTACCCACGTTCACGGTATCGAGGATGCCCTGTCCGCTGGTCGTGGACGCGGCCGTGCCTTCGCCCTTTCGGGCGTCCGTCGCAGCAACGCCGGTGCCGAAACCGATCCCGAGTTTCACGCCCGCCGTGATTCCGCCATCGTTCACGGCAGCCAGGTTGAGGATGGTGAGCTTGGCGTTGGTGCCCGTGCCGGTCGCAGTGGTCTGGAAGGTCAGCCGGCCACCGGAATCGAGGGAGGCCTTGACCTTGCCGGCGAGCGGCGTCACCGCCGTGTCGGCCGCGATCTGGTTGTTGATGGCTGAAATCAACTCTTCCGTCGTCACCTTCGCGAGGTTGGATACGGCCGAGGCAAGGGTGGATTGATCGAGGCGGATGGTCGCCGTGTTGCCGTCGTCGAGGGTCAGGCTGAAGATTTCCTGGTTCTGTCCGCTGAAGTTGGCAGTCCCACGCGTTGCAACGGGATCCGCCGGACGAAATGCGGCGGTGCCGGTGAGGGACGTCGATCCAACGACGCTACCGGCGGTGCCCGTCGATACGACCGTTGAACTCGTCACATCGTAGAGCTTGATTGCCTCGACATCGATGTTGACCTTCGAGAAGTTGATCGTTCCGGTCGTGTCACGCGAGAAACCCGCGATCACGGAACGCTCGTCCTGATAGGATGCGGCGCTGGAATCCACCGAGAGCCAGTTCTGGCCGCTCGACACCGATGAGTCGGCCGTACCCTTCATCTGATTCTGAATGGCGGCGACTTCGGTCTGGACCTTGGTCCGATCCACGCCGGGCTGGAGGGCGGTCTGCAACTTGGCGCGCAGGTTCTGCAGGTTGGAAAGGACACTGTTCAGGCCGTTATAGGCGGTGTCCACCGCCGACGAACCGAGACCGAGGGAGTCCTTCACGGCGCTGAGGGAGGCGTTGTCGGTGCGCACCGTGGTGGCGATGGACCAATAGGCTGCGTTGTCGGAAGCGTTCGACACGCGCTGGCCGGTGGAGACCCGGTTGCTCGTCATGTCGATCTGCGAATTGATGCTCTTCAGGGTCGTCAACGCCGTCATCGCGGCGTTGTTGGTCAGCAGGCTGGTCATGGCGGGTGTGATCCGGGACTGAAATTCTACGGGAGTTTCTGTAATTCGGCAGTCGGCCGACCTGTCGTGAAAAGCGCCCGAAGATAAAGGTCTTCGTTCTCAAGTCACGATTCATTACATTCCGGGTTTTCGCCGGACCAGTGGGGCGACGTCATGTCTATGAACCAGATCGGTTCATCCACTGCACTCGCATCGAACTCGTGCCGGTTCCGTGGGGAGAACCGTTTGTCGATGGATGCATTCTGCGGGGAGCGCGTTAGCAAGCGCTTAAGCGCACCGGCCCGGCCCTGTGCCCGAATGCACCGTCTCACACCAAATCCGGTCGATCGCTTCGCGAAGCGGATTTGGGCTTCGCTCAGGCGCCGTGCGGGCTGCCTGAGACTGTCCCCGAATGGATCATCCGGAAAACAGTCTCAGGGGGCGGGATCGCCTGCCGGTGCGAACCGCACGCCCGCGACCTCGCCCCGCTGCCAGCGCAGGCGAACCGACACTGTCCTGAGGTCGTGGGCGGCGATGACGAGATCGAAGCTGGCCGGCAGAGGGATGGGTCGCGACAGCACGATCTTGGCGCCCGCCGGTGAAAGATCGCGCACCACGCAGGGCAGGAGCGTGTCCGGCCCGAGGACGATCCGGCCCTGCTGCATCACCCGGTGGCGTCGGGGCGAGCGCGGCCGTACGGTCCCGGCCCGACCCTCCGCCTCGCGCTGTCCGTCCGTCATTCGCCCTGACCCCCACACCGCTCGCTGCGGCTATCACCCATCATCGTTAACGACTCGGCCGCATGCGCCCGGGGAGCCCGGCCGGATTAACCTTTCGTAAACCATATCCACGCAACGTTCGGGGCTCAGGAACTCCTTCGCTCCAGGCGCCATGCCCGTTCGCCTCACACCCGTGCCCGCCCATCGCCGTCCGCTCGCTGGGGCCCAGGCCCTGCGGCGCGCCCGCGACGCGGCGTTCGAGCGGGCGGCCATCGGGGTCTGCCTCGTGCTCGCCGCGGCGTCGAGCGGGTTCGCCGTCTACACCATCACCAGCGGCACCCACGACTACGCCGTGCAACGCTTCCTCCCGGCCTCCATCGGCACCTTCGCCTGGAAGAAGCCCGTCGCCCCCGTGCGGACCGCCGTCCTCGATCTCGACCCGACCACCACCGGCGCGCTGCCCGACCGGGCCGCCGGCCCCGAACTCGGCCGTTCCGACCCCGCGGACCGGGCCGGGCCCGGCGTCGCGGCGCGCGGCTACGTCCTGCGCCGGGTCTCCGGCGACGGGGCCTGGGTCGAAGGTCCGAACGGCCTGAGACAGATCGTGCCCGGCGCGGTCCTGCCCGGCGCCGGCCGGGTCATCTCGATCCAGCCGACGGGGGCCGGCTGGGTCGTCGTCACCTCCGAGACCATCATCGGGCCGACACGGCTCTGACCCTCGCCCCTCATCCAGGCCGGATCAACCGATGATCGCCCGCGCCGCCCCTATCCTCGTGCGCGCGCCCCGGGCCGCCGACCGGGAGACCTTCGCGTGCTGAGCACCTTCACCAACTACACCCTGATCACCAAGGACCTGACGGCCTCCCTGGCCCGCAAGGCCGCAGCGCCCGAGGTCGCGCGCGAGACGGCGTATTTCCAGGCCAACATCGGCAGCGTGACC
This sequence comes from Methylobacterium sp. Leaf112, assembly GCF_001423295.1. GTDB lineage: Bacteria > Pseudomonadota > Alphaproteobacteria > Rhizobiales > Beijerinckiaceae > Methylobacterium. The sequence goes on from NZ_LMNG01000001.1 coordinate 294,773, forward strand.
TCCATCGACGCCTTTCTCGGCGACCGCCGCCTCTACTCCTACGCCATGAAGGCGTTCGGCCTCGAGGACATGACCTACGCCAAGGCGTTCATGCGCAAGGTCCTCACCGAGGGAACGGACACGCGGGCGAGCTTCGCCAACCGCCTCGCCGACGACCGCTACGTCGCCTTCGCGCGCGCCTTCGACTTCGCACAAGGGGCCTCCGCCACCGGCCGCGCGGGTACGATCACCGAAGCGGGCCCAACCGCCGCCGGCACCGCACAGCTGAACGGTGCCCTCGACCTGTCCGGAACCTTCGACTTTTCCGGCACCAACGCGGTCTCGTTCCAGCTCTCCACCCGTGTCGATGCCGCGACGACGAAGTCGGCCACCATCGTCCTGTCGAACAAGACCCTGGCGTCCGTCGTCCAGAACCTGTCCCAGGTCACGGCCGAGGAGATCGCCGCCGCCATCAACGGGCAGATCGCCGCCTCGGGGGACGGCAACCTCGCGGGCAAGGTTCAGGCGGGCATCGGTGTCCGCAGGAACCTGTTCTTCGAGACCACGGCCTACGCCAACCTGGGCGCGGATGGCGTCGCGGGCGGCACCGGCCTCGCGGCCGACACCCTCTACGAGGCCGGCGGCACCAACCGGACGCTCGCGATCCGCAACGTCGCCCCGTCGGGGGCCGGGCAGACCCCTCTGGACATCGGCTTCGGCACCGATCTGCCCATGGACGCGAAAGCCAAGAGTGTCACCGAGGCCTACCTGCGCCAGACCCTTGAGAGCGATGCCGGCGCCGAGGACACCGGCGTGCGCCTCGCCCTCTACTTCGCCCGCATGGCGGGGGGCGCCACCAGCGGCTACGCGATCCTCGGCGACTCGGCCCTGTCTCAGGTGGTCAAGACCGTGCTCGGCCTGCCCGCCGGCGGAACCTCGTCCGAGGCCCTCGCCCGGCAGGCCGAACTCATCGAGAGCAAGGTCGATCTCGCGAGCTTCCGGGACCCACAGAAGCTCGATCAGTTCATCAAGCGCTTCACCGCGATCTGGGATGCGCAGAACAACACCGCTTCCGATCCGATCCTCGCGCTGTTCGGGAACGCCTGAGCCATGCAGAACGCCCTCTACGTCGCGCTCTCGGGCCAGATCGCCGTCGAGAAGCGCATGAATGCGGTGGCCAACAACGTGGCCAACCTCGCGACCTCCGGCTACCGCGCCGAGGACACCAAGTTCTCGGCCCTCCTCGCCCAGGCGAGCAAGGGCGCGATCGCCTTCGCCTCCTCGGGCGACACCTACCTCCAGACCAAGTCCGGCCCGGTGACCAAGACCGATTCCCCCCTCGACGTGGCGATCCAGGGCGATGCCTGGCTCAGCGTCGGCGGCGCGAGCGGGCCGGTCTATACCCGCGATGGCCGCCTGACGATGGACGCCACGGGGCGCCTGCGCAACGTCAGCGGCCTGCCGGTCCTCGACGCGGGCGGTGGCCCGATCCTCCTCGATCCCCAGCAGGGACCGCCGACCATCGGCCGCGACGGCAGCGTCTCGCAGGGCGTGAACCAGGTCGGCTCCATCGGCCTGTTCACCCTCGACCCCAAGGGCACCCTGCGGCGGGCGGAATCGAACGGCGTGGCTTCGAGCCTTCCGGCCCGGCCCGTCCAGGATTTCACCCGCACCGGCATGGTCCAGGGCTTCGTCGAGGGTTCGAACGTCAACCCGATCCTCGAGATGACGAAGCTCATCACCATCCAGCGCGCCTTCGAGAGCGCGGCCAACCTCACCGCCGAGACCGAATCCTCGTTCCAGGGCTCCATCCGTTCCTTGAGCCCGCAGGGCTAAGGTGATGCAGGGCGAACCCACCGAAGCCGCTGCCGGCCCGGACGTCATCGACCGGCTTGCCGCCGCCCTCGCCTCCGGGCGCGAGGCCCTGCCCCTGGTCCGGGTCGCGGGTCCGATCCAGGAAGTCACCGCGACCGCCGCCCGGGTCGGCGGCGTCGCCCCCTTCCTCAAGCTCGGCGACCGGATGGGTTTCCGGGTCGGCGGCTGCGAGCAGGTCGGCGAGGTGGTCCGCATCGATGCCGGCGGCGTCACTCTGAAGCCGTTCGAGGCCCGCATCGAGGCGGGGATCGGCACACCGGCCTATCGCCTCGGCGATCCGACCCTGCGGCCCCATGCGGGCTGGAAGGGCCGGGTCATCGACGCGCTGGGGCGCCCCATCGACGGGCGTGGCACGCTCGTGCCGGGACCGCGCGCGGTGCCCATCGACGCTGCCCCGCCGCCCGCCATGGCGCGCGGCCGGGTCGAGGCGCCGCTTCGCACCGGCGTGCGGGCCCTCGATCTGTTCACCCCCCTGTGCCTCGGGCAGCGCATCGGCATCTTCGCGGGCTCGGGCGTCGGCAAATCCACGCTGCTCGCGATGCTCGCCGGCGCCACCGGCTTCGACAGCGTCGTCGTCGCCCTGGTGGGCGAGCGCGGCCGCGAGGTGCGCGAGTTCCTCGAAGGCCCAATGGCAGGCAACCTCGACAAGGCCGTGGTGGTCGTCTCCACCGGCGACGAGAGCCCGATGATGCGGCGCCAGGCGCCCAAGGTCGCCATGGCCATCGCCGAGGCATTTCGCGATGCCGGCGACTCCGTGCTGCTCATCGTCGATTCCGTGACCCGCTACGCCCATGCGGCCCGCGACGTCGCCCTGGCGGCGGGCGAGCCGGCGGTGGCCCGGGGCTACCCGCCGAGCGTCTTCTCGGACTTGCCGCGCCTCCTCGAACGGGCCGGCCCCGGCCGCGATGGTTCCGGCTCCATCACCGGCATCTTCTCCGTGCTGGTGGACGGCGACGACCACAACGACCCCGTCGCCGACTCGATCCGCGGCACCCTCGACGGTCACGTGGTCCTCGACCGGGCCATCGCCGAGCAGGGCCGCTACCCAGCCGTCGATCTCCTCGGCTCGATCTCGCGCCTCGCCACCGCCGTGTGGACGCCCGAGCAACGCGAACTCGTGCGTCGCCTCAAGGCGATGATGGCGCGGTTCGAGGAGACCCGCGACCTCAGGCTCATGGGCGGCTACCGCGCCGGCGAGGACGCCGAACTCGATCAGGCCATCCTCCTCGTGCCGCGCATCTACGAGGCCCTGCGCCAGGAGCCCGGCATGGCCCCGAGCGCGGACGCCTTCCTCGAACTCGCCCAATCCCTGCGGAGCTGACGCCCAAGGACGCGACCAGCCCCGCGCAAGCCATCCTGCCTTTAGTGCCGTCCAGCACGGCCCGCCGTTTCACCGAGGTCATCCCATGAGTCTCATCAGCGTCCTGCGCACCGGCGTCTCCGGCATGAACGCGCAGTCGAGCCGCATCTCGACGGTGGCCGAGAACATCCAGAACGCCGGCACCACGGGCTACAAGCGCACCGGCACCGAGTTCTCGTCCCTCATCCTCGATTCCAGCAGCACCGGCGATTACAATTCCGGCGCCGTCGAGACGGTGATCCGCCGCTCGGTCTCGGCGCAGGGCCCCGTCTCCTTCACCACCTCGAAGACCGATCTCGCCATCCAGGGCAACGGCTTCTTCGTGGTTCGCGACAGCAACAACGCCACGTCGCTGACCCGCTCGGGCAACTTCGTCGAGGACGGACCGACGGGAAACCTCGTCAATTCCGGCGGCTTCACCCTCATGGGTTACGCGGTGGGCGAGAACGGCGAGGCGACGCCGGCCCTCAACAGCACCGCCAACATGGTGCCGGTCAACGTCTCCACCCTCGGGATGAGGGCCACGGCGACCAAGGCGGCGACGATCAGCGGCAACCTACCAGCCGACGCGGCCCCCCTGGCCGCCCCCTTGTCGGATAAGGTCTACACCAAGAAGACCTCCATGGTGACCTACGATCAGCTTGGCAACAAGGTCACGCTCGACATCGTCCTCGGCAAGACCGCAACGGCCAACCAATGGCAGGCGCAGGTCTACATTCCGGGCAACGACACGGCCCTCGCGACCGTGACCCTGGGCTTCGATGCCAACGGCCAGATCTCCGATCCGGCGGCCGTCACGGCGGCGGTCTCCCGGTTGGCCGCCGCCAACGGCACGTCGATCAACCTCGATATGTCGAAGATCACCCAGCTCGCCGGCAGCTACGATCTCAAGGGCACCGCAGACGGCAAGGCGCCCTCGGCGGTGACGGGCTCGGACTTCGCTTCGGACGGCTCCGTCTATGCCCTCTACGAGGACGGCAGCCGCGCCCTCGCCTTCAAGGTGCCGCTGGCCAACGTCGCGAGCCCCGACAACCTCGAGCCGCGCGCCGGCAACATCTACCTGCCCACCAGCACCTCCGGCGACCTCCAGATCGGCTTCGCCGGCCTTTCCGGGCTCGGTTCCATCAAGTCGAGCGCCCTGGAGCAGTCCAACGTCGACGTCTCGTCCGAACTCACGGCCATGATCGAATCCCAGAGCGTCTACACGGCGAACTCGAAGGTGTTCATGACCGGCAACGAGCTCCTCGAGACCCTGATGAACCTCAAGCGCTGACGCGTCGGCCGGCACCATCGCGGCGGCCGACCCCGCGCCGATCCCTGGACGTCCCGGCCTCTCCGTCCGCATCGCCTCCGACACGCCCGCTCCCTCAGGAACCCCACGATGGGCCTCTCCCTGGCGCTCAACAGCGCCCGCACTTCCCTGGCGGCCTCCGCCGCGCAGATCGCCGTCACCGCGCGCAACACCGCCGGGGCGAACGATCCGTACTATGCGCGCCGGATCGCGACGGTTGTCACGGCGGGGGGCGGAAGCGCCGTCAACGTCCTGCGGGCCGCCGACGCGGCCCTGTTCGGCCGCAAGATGCTCGCGACCTCCGAGGCCGCCGGCAGCCAGGCCGTGCTCGATGGTCTCCAGACCCTGAGCCAGACCATCGGCGACACCGATTCGACAACGTCGCCGGCCGCCCGCCTCGGTGCTCTCAACGCCGCCCTGCAGGTGGCGGCCAACAAGCCCGATTCCGTCGAGTTGGCACGCAACGCCGTCGAGGCCGCCCGCGATCTCGCCGGGAGCCTCAACACGGCCGCTGCGGCCGTCCAGACCGTGCGCCAGCAGGCCGATACGGCCATGGCGACCTCCGTGGTGCGGATCAACGATCTGCTCGTCTCCTACGAGGCGGCGAATCAGACCGTCACCCGCGGCACCGCCATCGGCGCCGACGTCACCGATGCCCTCGACGACCGCGACCGCATCCTCACCCAGCTCTCCGAGGAAATCGGCATCACCACGGCCGTCCGCGCGGGCAACGACGTGGCGATCTACACCGACAGCGGCGTGCCCCTGTTCGAGCGCGGCGCACGCAAGGTGACCTTCGAACCGACCGCTGCGTTCAGTGCCGGTTCGACGGGCAATGCCGTCATGATCGATGGCGTGCCCGTCACCGGGGCCGCCTCGCCGATGCCCGCCCGCTCGGGCCGGATCGTCGGCCTCGCCACCCTGCGCGACGACGTCGCCGTGCGTTACGAGACCCAGCTCGACGCCCTCGCGGGCGGGCTCGTCACCGCCTTCGCCGAACCCCGCACGAACGGCACGGGACCGGCCGCCCTGATGGGCCTGTTCACGGACGGATCCGCGGGGGTCCCGGCCCGGTTGCCCGTCGCCGAGACGGGGCTCGCCGCCAAGATCCGCATCAATGCCGCCGTCGATCCCCGCATGGCCGGCAGCGCCCTCGACACCCTCCGCGACGGCGGGATGAACGGGGCCGACTACCGCAGCAACACCGGTGCCGCCGCTTATGCCGACCGCCTGCGCGGCCTGGTGTCCGCGCTCGGCGCCGACCGCACCTTCGATGCCGCCACCGGCCTGCGCACCAGCGACAGCCTGCTGTCCTTCGCCACGGGGTCGGCCGGTTGGCTCGAAGGCCAGCGCAAGTCGGCCGCGTCCCTGGCCGATTACGAATTGACCCTGCTGGCGCGCACGAGCGACGCCCTGTCCAACGCGGTGGGGGTGAACACCGACGACGAGACGGCGAGGGCGCTCGAACTCGAACGGTCCTACACCGCCTCGGCCAAGCTGCTGACCCTGGTGAACGACCTTCTCAAGACCCTGATGGATGCGGTGCGATAATCGCCATGCGGATGAATGCCACCTCGAGCTTGAGTCTCTGGAACGCACCGCGCACCGGCGCCCAGCGAATGCAGACGGAGATCGCACAGGGCACCAAGGAGCTCGCCACGGGCCGTCACGCCGATGTCGGCCTCGAACTCGGCAGCCGGACCGGCCTGGCCCTCGGACTGCGCCAGCAGAAATCGGAGCTTCAGGCGCTGCAGGACGGCAATGCCGGGGCGACCCTGCGTCTGAGCACGACCCAGGCGGCGCTCCAGCAGATCCAGGCGGCCGCGGATTCGACCCTCAAGACCCTCATCGGCGTACCGGTGGCGGACCGCGCGGCCGTGGTGAAGGACATGGCCGCGAGCCAGCTCGCGGCGCTGACCGCCGTGCTGAACACCGCCGCCGACGGCCAATCCGTCTTCGGGGGGACCAACACGGGGGCGTCGCCCATGACTGCCTACGGAGCCGGATCGGCGGCGAAGTCGGCCGTCGATGCGGCCTTCACCCTTGCGGGCGGCACGTCCATGAGTGCCGCAGGGATGGAGGCCTTCCTCGCGGAGGGCGGCCCCCTCGACACCCTGTTCGGCAACGGCGCCTGGAAGGCCAACTGGTCGAAGGCGTCGGATACCACCCTCGACAGCCGCATCTCCCTCAGCGAGACCGTGGAGACGTCCGCGACGGCCAATGCGCCCGCCATCCGCCGGCTCGCCATGGCCTACGTCGTCGCGTCGGGCCTCGACCTGTCGCGCCTGCCGGCCGACGTGCAGGCCGTCGCGACCGATCGGGTCGCGGGCCTACTCGGCGAGGCGAGTAAGGGGCTGGTGTCGATCCAGGCCAATCTCGGTCGCGCGCAGGCGCGGATCTCCGATGCGAACACCCGTCTCGATGCGCAGAAGGCGCTCCTCGACAAACAGGTGCAGGCGATGGAGGGGATCGATACCGCCGAGACCAAGACGCGGATCGACCAGCTGACGACCCAGATGCAGATTTCCTACTCCCTAACCGCCCAGCTGCGTCAGCTGAGCCTGGTCTCCTACCTCTGAGGCGACCCTTTCCCGGCGCGGCGGCCTGGCCGGTGCGCGGGACACGACAGCCCCGAAACGCGACAGCGGCGCGGCGGGCCCGGACACAACGAGGCGGATTGCCATGTACCAGTTTTCCTACGCCGAGATTCTGGAAGACGCCCCCGAGATCGGCCGCGAACGCGAGCGCGCCGCCTTCGACCGGGCGCTCGATCTCATGCGCATCGCCGATCATCCGGCGGCGGCCGTGGCCGACCGGACGGCGGCGGCCGAGTTCATCCAGAAACTCTGGGCGGTCCTCATCGACGACCTCACCAGCCCCGAGAACGCCCTGCCCGAGGCCCTGCGCGCCGACCTCGTGTCCCTCGGCCTGTGGAGCATGCGCGAGTCCAATGCCGTCCTCAGCACGCCCACCCATGGCTTCTCCGCGCTGATCGAGGTCAACGCCTCGATCCGCAACGGCCTGCGGTGAGGTCCGGCATGCGCCTGTCCCTGCGCGCCGGCGAGCGGGTCTTCATCAACGGCGCCGTCCTGCGCGTCGACCGCAAGGTCTCCCTCGAACTTCTCAACGATGCGACGTTCCTGCTGGAGACCCACGTGCTCCAGCCCGAAGAGGCGACGACGCCCCTGCGCCAGCTCTACTTCGCGGCCCAGACCATGGTGATGGAGCCCGCCAACGCCGCGCGCGCACGCGACCTCTACCGGACGCTCCAGGCCGGCATCCTCGAGGCCGTGACCGAGCCGGACATCCGCGACGGTCTCGCGGCGGCGGGCGCCTGCGTCGAGGCCGACCGTCTCATCGAGGCGCTCAAGCTGATCCGCGGCCTGTACAGGGCGGAGGCGGCCCTGCTCGCCGAAGCCACCGGCATCGCCGGGCCTGAGCTCTCCGCCCCACCCGCGCGCGGCCCCGGCCGCGCGCCATCTCTTCCCCGCACGGCCTGAAGGCCCTCACCCCGGAGACCCGCTCGTCATGGCCGTCGGAAGCAGCACCAGCACCCCCCCCACACAGACGGCCACGGCCGCCACCGCGGCCAAATCCGCGAGCGGCGTCGCTGCCTCGATGAACGCGGACACGTTCCTGACCCTGCTCATGGCGCAGCTGAAGAACCAGGATCCGACGAAGCCGATGGATTCCACCGCCTATGTCGGTGAGCTCGCCACGTTCTCGCAGGTCGAGCAGGCGACGAAGACCAACTCCAAGCTCGATTCCCTGCTGTCCTCGAGCTTCCTCTCGCAGGCGGACCAGATCATCGGCCGCACCATCACGTCCGCCGACGGCAACACCACCGGCGAGGTCCAGTCCGTGAAGATCACGAGCGAAGGCGCGCTCGCCCGCCTCACCAACGGCAAGGACGTCCTGCTCGCCGAGGGCATCTCGCTCTCGCAGTGAGGCCCACTCACCCCACGGGTGAAATCCGTGTAGGACCGACAACGGGCGGGACGCGGCAGCGACCCATCAGGGATCACCACGCGAGAAAGGTCAGCGGATGAACGAGGTCGATGCCCTCGAACTCGTGCGCGCCGCGATCTGGACGGTGATCGTCGGCGCCGGCCCGGCGATCGGCGCGGCGATGCTCATCGGCATCGCCATCGCGCTACTGCAGGCGCTCACACAGATCCAGGAGGTCACCCTGACCTTCGTACCGAAGATCGTGGTGATCCTGCTCGTGCTCCTCATCACCTCGTCGTTCATCGGCGGCCAGATCTCGACCTTCGCCGAGGCCACCTACGGGCGCATCGTCACGGGGTTCTGACGGGCGTCGCCGGTGCCCCCCGGCGGTCTTCGCGGGCCGCTGGGCGAATGCCGGTCCGGCGTCAGGAATTGTAGGTCACCAGGGCGACCACCCACGACCCATGTTCATGCACGAGGGTATGGGCGTCGGTGTCGTTCGCCGTGGCGCGATCCGGATCGGACTTCTCGATCTTGTAGACGTCGTAGCTCGCGGACTTGCTCGCGGGACCGACGTGACCGAAGCCGCGGGGAGCCCGTCGGAATTGGCGGTCGAACAGACAGACCGCGTCGACGGGCGAATCGACATCGCCGGCCTGACCAAACCGAGCCGTGTCGCCGTAGACCTGTCCCGTCGCCTTTTCGATCGCGATGAAGCGCGCCATTCCAATCCTCAATTGTGACCCTGCGGCCGAGGTGGTGCTACGGAGCGCCCGCTGCAAGCGCGAGGCCTCAATTGATCGGAGAGCCATCCGGCCGCGCCGAGTGGGGGAAGCCCCAGCACAAAGCGCTCGGGAGGAGGCGGAACGCGTGCTTCGCTTTCCTGCGGCACGGCGTTCCTACGACACGGCCTTCAGCTTGTCGGCCATGGCCTGCACCTTGTCCCGGCGCGACGAGAACGTCATCGTGAAGAACACGCGGTCGACACCGAGTTCGGCAAGGCGGGCCTCGCAGGCTTCGGCGAGTGCGCAGATCTCGCTCAGTTCACCCTCGATGTTGGTGCCGTTGGCATGCATCTCGGCGGTGAGCGGGCTGGCGTCGATGATCGCCTTGATTTCCCGCACGTAGGGCGAGACCGACGGGCCGACCCCCATGGGAACGATGCACAGATCCGCCACGACCTTCATGTGACGACTTTCATGGGCTTGTCTCCCGTGCGCCCGACCTTCGGGCGAGGCGCCCTTCTATCACGGCCGGCCGTGCCCGGGGCGATGAAGCGGCACGCCCCCATCCCCACGCAAGCTTGAACCGCGACAAGGCCCCGTTCATTCACGGGGTAGGCATCCGCCATGGCGGCAAGCGACGCGATCGTCATCGAGCGCAAGTCCCAGCGGGATATCGGCTTTGCCGCCGGGATCATCGCCATCCTGGCGATCCTGTTCCTGCCGGTGCCGGCGATCCTCCTCGACATCGGGCTTGCCTTCTCCATCGCCCTGTCGGTGCTGATCCTGATGGTGGCCCTCTGGATCAAGAAGCCGCTCGAATTCTCGGCCTTCCCCACGGTGCTGCTCATCGCGACCCTGCTGCGCCTCGCGCTCGGCATCGCCACCACGCGACTGATCCTGGCCAACGGCCAGCACGGGGTCTCGGCTGCCGGTCACGTCATCCAGGGCTTCTCGCAGTTCGTGATGAGCGGCGACTTCGTCATCGGCATCGTGGTGTTCCTCATCCTGATCACGGTGAACTTCCTCGTCATCACCAAGGGTGCCACCCGCATCGCCGAGGTCGGGGCGCGCTTCACCCTCGACGCCATCCCCGGCAAGCAGATGGCCATCGACGCCGATCTCAACGCCGGCCTCATCGACGACAAGGAGGCGCAGGGGCGCCGCCGCGAACTCGAGGAGGAGAGCGCGTTCTTCGGCTCCATGGACGGCGCGTCGAAGTTCGTGCGCGGCGAGGCCATCGCCTCGCTCATCACCATCGCGGTCAACGTCTTCGGCGGCATCATCATCGGCACCACCCGCCACGGCATGCCGCTGGGCCAGGCGGCCGACGTGTTCACCAAGCTCTCGGTCGGCGACGGGCTCGTCTCGCAGATCCCGGCCCTGATCGTCTCGCTGGCGGCGGGCCTCCTCGTCTCGAAGGGCGGGACCCGGGGCACCGCTGAGCAGGCGGTAATGGGCCAGCTCGGCGCCTATCCGCGCGCGCTCGCCGTCGCCGCCGCCCTGATGTTCCTGTTCGCCCTGGTGCCGGGCCTGCCCTTCCTGCCGTTCATGGTCCTGTCGGGGCTGATGGCGTTCACCGCCTACGCCATCCCGAAGAAGATCGCCGCGCAGAAGGCCGTGGTCGATGCCCGGACACTCGCCGTCGAGGACCAGAAGCAGCTCGCCGCCCGGGAATCCCTGTCCGTCAAGGAATCGCTCAAGACCCCCGAGATCGAGCTCTGCCTCGGGCGCCAGATCTCGGCCCAGTTCGCCACCTCGCAATCCGAGCTGTCGCATCGGGTCGCGAAGATGCGCCGCAAGTTCGCCCGCCAGTACGGCTTCGTCGTCCCCGACATCAAGCTCACGGACAGCATTGCGCTGGCTCCGAAATCCTACCAGATCCTCATCCACGGCACCGTGGCGGCGACCCAGGAGATCCGCCCAGGCCAACTCCTCGTCGTCGTCGGCGACGGACCCGTCCCGGATGTGCCGAGCGACGAAGTCCGTGAGCCGGCCTTCGGCATGAAGGCCCGCTGGGTGCTCGATTCCTACGGGGCCGAAGTACGGCGCGGCGGCTTCGAGCCCATCGACGGCGCGTCCGTGCTCCTCACCCACCTGTCCGAGGTCATCCGCAACAATCTGCCCCAGCTCCTGTCCTACAAGGACATGCGCGGCCTCCTCGACCGCCTCGACCCCGAGTACAAGCGTCTCCTCGACGAGATCTGCCCGTCGCAGATCTCGTATTCGGGCCTCCAGGCGGTGCTGAAGCTCCTGCTCTCCGAGCGGGTCTCGATCCGCAACCTCCACCTCATTCTCGAGGCGGTCGCCGAGATCACGCCGCACGCCCGCCGCGCCGAACAGATCGCCGAGCACGTGCGCATGCGCATCGCCCAGCAGATCTGCGGCGATCTCGCCGAGAACGGGACGCTCGCGGTGCTGCGGCTCGGCAGCGCCTGGGACCTCTCGTTCCACCAGAGCCTCAAGCGCGACGCCAAGGGCGAGGTCGTCGAGTTCGACATCGATCCGCGCCTCGTCGAGCAGTTCGGCACGGAAGCCGGTGAGGCGATCCGCAAGCACATGCGCGAGACCCGCAGCTTCGCCCTCGTCACCGCGCCGGATGCCCGCCCCTACGTGCGGATGATCATCGAGCGGCTCTACCCGACGCTCGCCGTGCTCTCGCACCTCGAGATCGCCCGGGGGGTGGAGATCCGGTCCCTCGGGACGATCTCGTAAGGCCGCCGCGCGTGGTCGCCGGGGCACCCGAGGGCATTCTGGCCGCCTTCCTGATCTTCTGCCGGGTCGGCGGGTGCCTCCTCGTGGTGCCGGGCTTCTCCAGCCCGCGCGTGCCCGGGCAGGTCCGCCTGCTCATCGCCCTCACGGCGTCGCTGGCCATGACGCCCCTGATCCAGCCGCTGTTCCAGGGCCGGCTGGCGGCACAGGACCCGGCCACCACCCTGGCCTGGATCGCCAGCGAGACCATGACGGGGCTCGTAATCGGCTTTCTCGGACGGATCTTCTTCACGGTGCTGGAAACGGCGATGAATGCCGCCGCCACCATGGTGGGGTTCGGCGGCATGCCGGGCTCCGTGGCCGAGGGGACCGATCCGGTGCCGGCGGTCGAGGCCCTGATCATGATGGCGGCCACCGCCCTGCTGTTCGCCGCAGACCTGCATTGGGAGCTGTTTCGCGGATTGGTCGATTCTTACGCTCGCATCCCGCCGGGCGAGGGCATCGGCACCCAGGCCGCCCTGGTGCGGATCGTCGATCAGATCGGCACCGCCTTCGTGCTGGCGTTGCGCATCACCGCGCCGTTCATCGTCTACGCCGTGGCGGTGAACCTGACCGCCGGCTTCATCAACAAGCTTGTGCCGCAGATCCCGGTCTACTTCATCGCGACGCCGTTCATCATGTTCGGCGGATTGCTGCTGCTCTACTACCTCTCGAACGAGTTCATGACGCAGTTCCTCATGGGTTACGTCGACTACCTGCGACGGGGTTAGGGCATGGCCGTCACCACCCGCCAGCGCCTGGAGCGCGCGCGCCGGCTCCTCACCGTGCAGGAGCAGATGCGGGGGATCGCCGAGCGCGACCTCGCCGCGACTCGGCGCGACCTCGCCCGCGTCGAGGCCGACCGCGCGGCGATGCTCACGACGCTTGCCGGCGAGACCATGCACGGCCTGTTCCTCGATGCCGCCGCGCGCCGGCTCAGGGCCCTGGCCGGGGAGGCGACGCAACTCGACGCCACCGTCACCCATCGGGCCGGGCTCGTGCGCGAGCGGGGCCTCGCCGAGAAGCGCGTCGGGCGCCAGGTCGAGGCGCTGGCCGAAACCCGCGCCCGCGAGCGCGAACGGGCCGACATGCTGGAACAGCTCGACCTGCTGGCCGCCCGTGGCGGCGCCTCGTGAGCCTTCCCGACGCAAGCCTTCCCGACGCAAGCCTTCCCGACGCAAGCCTCCCGAAAGCCACGGGGCCTATCCCCTATCGCCGACGGGCCATTCCCTTCGAAGCGTCGCGGCAGCCATGAGCATCTCCACTCCCACCGACATCGTTCTCGACGTGGCCCGGGCCGCCGATCCGGCGCGCTACCAGGAGGCGACGGCCAAGCTGTCTGCGCCGGGCGCCACCGATCCGGCCGCCTTCAACGACGCGTACCGCATGGCCGGCACGTCCGTGCACATGCCCCTCGACGCGCGCTCGACCCTCACGGCGCTCCAAACCGACAACGTGATCTCGGGCGCGGGCAAAATCGGCGATCCCTACAAGCAGTTCGAGGCCTTCGTCCTGCGCCAATTCGTCGAGACCATGATGCCGTCGAAGGCCGCGTCGGTGTTCGGCAAGGGCAATGCCGGCGGCATCTGGAAGTCGATGCTCGCCGATCAGATCGGCACCCAGGTCGCCAAGGCCGGCGGCCTCGGCATCGCCAAGATGCTGGAGGCCGCGCGTCCCCTGGAGAAGACGTCGCTGGACAAGACCGCCCCGGACAAGATCCGCCCGGCCGGCTCGGTCGATCAAGCGACGGGCGCGTGAAAGGACCGACCATGCTGATCGCATCCCTGAAGCGGCTCGAAGCCGTCGTCGCGGCCGAGACGGAAGCGCTCCTGACCCACCGTCCGTTCGATCAGGAAGCGGTGAACCTGCGCAAGAGTCAGAGCCTCCTCGAACTCACCCGCCTAACCCGGGGCCTCGACCCGGACCAAATCGCGCCCGAGGTCGCCGACCAGCTCGCGCGCCTGAGCCGGGCGTTGAACCGCAACCAGGGCGTCGTCGGCCAGCACCTGCGCGCCGTCGAGGAGATCTCGGAGATCGTCACCCAGGCGATCCGGGATTCGGAATCCGACGGCACCTATTCCGGCCACCTGCGCCGTTGATCCCCTATCGGCACCAGGCGTAAGCGCATGAAGACTGTCCTGACCGGCCTGTGGATCTGCGCCGTCACCATCCTGTCCTGCTACGGGGCGGTGACCTGGGGCAGCGGTCTGTTCGCCAAGAAGGAGGAGCCGTATCTCGAGGGTCTACAGTACCAGAAGCTGCCGCCGATCAATGTTCCCATGGTGGCGGACGGCAAGGTGCAGGGTTACATCGTCGCGGTTCTTGTCTTCACTGCCGATGCGCGGTTGATGCACACTCTTCCGGTGCCACCCAACGCCTTCGTGGTCGACGAGACCTTTCGGCAGATCTACGCCGACCCGCAGATCGATTTCAAACGCCTGTCGCGTTACAACGTCACCCAGCGCCTCGCGGAGGTCCGCAAGGCGGTCAACGCGCGACTCGGCGCCGACGTGGTGAAGGATGTTCTCGTCGAGGAGTTCAACTTCGTCGCCAAGCGCGAAGTCCGCTCGTGACGCGAAGGTCTCCCCGGCCCTGGAGGCCGGAGAGACCAAAAACTACTTCAGGCGGGCGGCGGCCCAGGCGATGTGATCGGCCATGAAGGTCGAGATGAAGTAGTACGAGTGATCGTAGCCCTCGCGCATGTTGAGGGTCAGGGCGATCCCGGCCGACTTGCAGGCCTCGTCGAGCAGCCAGGGGCGAAGGCCGTCGTCGAGGAAGCTGTCGGCCGTACCCTGATCGACCAGGAACTCCGGGAAGCGGTGGCCGTCCTCGATCAGTGCCGTGGCGTCGTGGGCGCGCCATGCGGCGGTGTCGGTTCCGAGGTACTTCTCGAAGGCCGGCTTCGACCATCCGGCCGTGGAGGGCTGGGCGATCGGGGCGAAAGCCGAGCAGGACTTGAAGCGGTCGGGATAGGTCAACGCGATGGTCAGCGCCCCGTGGCCGCCCATGGAGTGGCCGAAGATGCCCTGGCGGGTCATGTCGGCGGGGAATTCCTTGGCGATGAGGGCGGGCAGCTCCTCGGTGACGTAGCTCCACATCCGGTAGTTCGTGGCGTAGGGCGCCTGGGTGGCGTCAACGTAGAACCCGGCGCCGGAGCCGAACTGCCAGTTGCCGTCCTCGTCGGGGATGCCGGCGCCGCGCGGGCTGGTGTCGGGCGCCACGATGATCACGCCGTGCTCGGCCGCCGCCTTGCGGTACTCGCCCTTGTCCATGACGTTGGCGTGGGTGCAGGTGAGGCCCGACAGGTACCACAGCACCGGCACCGGACCGTTCTCGGCCTGGGGCGGCACGAACACCGCGAAGGTCATCGGACAGCCGGTGGTCGTCGCATCGTGCTTGTAGACGCCCTGCGTGCCGCCGTGGGCGCGGGCCTTCGAGATGGTTTCCATGTGTGCTCTCCTGCTGGGGGCATGGATTTTGCTGGGGGCATGGATTTTCCCTCCCCACAAAGGGGGAGGGAGGCAGTGTCAGCCAAGATCCGTCTTAGTAAACCACCACCGACCGGATCGACTTGCCCTCGTGCATGAGGTCGAAGCCGTGGTTGATGTCTTCGAGCGGCATGGTGTGGGTGATCAGATCGTCGATGTTGATCTTGCCCTCCATGTACCAGTCGACGATCTTCGGCACATCGGTGCGGCCGCGCGCGCCGCCGAAGGCCGAGCCCTTCCAGACGCGGCCGGTGACGAGCTGGAACGGACGGGTCGAGATCTCCTTGCCGGCCTCCGCCACGCCGATGACGATCGACTCGCCCCAGCCGCGGTGGCAGCATTCGAGGGCCTGGCGCATGACGTTGACGTTGCCGGTGCAGTCGAACGAGAAATCGGCGCCGCCGCCCGTGGCGTCGAGGATCGCCGCGACGACGTGATCGTTGCCGACCTCCTTCGGATTGATGAAGTGGGTCATGCCGAACTTGCGGGCCATCTCCTGCTTGTCCGGATTGATGTCGACGCCGATGATCTTGTCGGCACCGACCATCCGGGCGGCCTGGAGTACGTTGAGGCCGATGCCGCCGAGGCCGAACACCACCACGTTGGCGCCGGGCCAGACCTTGGCGGTGTAGATCACCGCGCCGATGCCGGTGGTGACGCCGCAGCCGATGTAGCAGATCTTGTCGAAGGGGGCGTCTTCGCGGATCTTCGCCAGGGCGATGGCGGGGAGGACCGTGAAGTTCGAGAAGGTCGAGCAGCCCATGTAGTGGAACACGGAGTTCGAGCCGCCCGGGCTGCCGCCGGTGGAGACGCAGGAGAAGCGCGAGGTGCCGTCCGGCATCACGCCCTGGCCCTGCGTCGCGCGGATCGCGGTGCAGAGGTTGGTGCGCTGCGACAGGCAGGACTTACAGCTGCGACATTCGGGCGTGTAGAGCGGGATGACGTGGTCGCCGACCTTGAGGTCCGTGACGCCGGCGCCGACTTCGCGGACGATGCCCGCGCCCTCGTGGCCGAGGATCGCCGGGAATTTGCCCTCGGAATCGAGGCCCGACAGGGTGTAGGCGTCGGTGTGGCAGATGCCCGTGGCCATGAGTTCGACGAGAACCTCGCCGGCCTTGGGTCCTTCGATATCGATCGTCTCGATGGTGAGGGGCTTCTTGGCCTCCCACGCCACCGCTGCGCGCGTCTTCATACGGATGCTTCTCTTGTGCTTGGCGATCACGGGCGGCGCCGAACTGCCGACTCTTCGGCTCGCGGCATCTTGACGATGGCGATCCGAACGGCCCGAAAATCTGGGTCGTGTGATGATGGTTATGGCGCGGATATGCAACGCCTTGACCGCGCCGTGTCGCGCGGACCTGCCTTGCGCCGTTTGCTCGGGATCAGCGTCCCGCGAGCAGGCCCGACACCGCCGCCTCGGTCACGAGGCGGGCGAGGCGCGCTTCCCCGGATGCATCGGACCCGAGGATGACGCCGCCGCAGGCCCCGGTCCGGCCCGCGATGGCGTAGCGCAGGACGCTCGCCGGTCGGAGCGGCCCGCCGCCGTCCGAGACGAAGCCGCGCAGACCGCCCGGGTGTTCGTTGCAGCCGATGGCGAGGGACAAGCCCGCCGTCCGGCCCGTCAGCGCCACGGGCACGACGGAGAGTCGGGCGCGGCCGGACTGCGCCATGGCCCGGCGCGGGCCGGCCAGGGCCGCGACGATGTCGGGGCCGAAATGGACGAGGCCCTCGAACGTCACCGGCCCGTCACCGGCCGTGAACCGGTCGAGCACGGCGAGGCCCGAAAGGTCGTCGAGGAGGACGAAGACGCGGCGGTGATCGTAGGCCGGCCCGTGCACGGTGGTGGCGATGGCGCAGGCCTGGGCGCCGTCGAGGCGGATGGCCCCGGCGAGCCGGGCCGCGCCGGCCCCGGGTTCACACCCGTCCGGCCAGGCGACGTTGTGGCCATGGGCCGACAGGATGTGGTGGCGTGCCGGCCCGGTCTCGATCTGTGCCGAGCTCCCGGCCTCGACGACCCAGCGCACGCCCTCGCTGGCATGGACGAAGGAGGTGCAGTCGCGGTGCCCCTGACCGGTGGAGGTCTGGCCCGTGAACGTGCAGGCGAAGTGGGACCAGCCCCGTCCGGGGGCATCCGAGCGGGCCGCGATCATGTCCGTCCCGGCATCCGACGGCAGGGGCGGGGCACTCGCGGCGGGGCGACCGCGCGGGTCGCGGCGCTCGGCCACCAAGGTGCTTCCGGAGCGTGCCACGAGGCGCCCGATCCAGCCCGCCGCATCGCCGTTGGCGGGCGTATCGCCGAAGGGCGGCAGGCGTCCCCCCGGATCGAGGAGGCCCGCGAGGCCCGGCAGGACCTTGGCGACCCGGCCTGAGAGAAACCCCGCGAGGCCGTCGTCACCCACGCTCCGGGCGAGCACCCGCAGGAGGGTCGCGAGTTCGAGGCGCTGGTGGAGGGACGGCGCCGCGAAACGCCCCTCGGCGTCGAGCTGGCTCTCCACGCCGGCGCGCAGGCCCGCCTCGGCGAGGCCGAGCCAATGGGCGGCCAGGGGCAGGCGCGGCAGGGCGCGGGCGACGCCGTGCAGCACCGCCGCCGCCTGAATCTGGTGCAGCGAGCGCCCGAAGGTGTTCTGGCCGACGATCTCGGCAAGGGCGAAGCCATGGCGCACCACCTCGCCCGTCAGCACCAGGGCGGCGGCACTGCCCGGCGTGCCCGCACGCCCGAGGAGATGGACGAGGGTTTCGGTGCGGGTCGCAAGGGCCGAGGGGTGCAGGGCGAGGCCGTCGGCGGGCGACCCCCACGGGTTGGCCCGCGACCACGACACGGCGAGGCCGAGGGCCGTGGCCGCTCCCCCGGGCGTCCCCGCCAGGGCGACGAGCCAGCCGAGACCCTGGTATTCGATCCGCCATGCCACCGACCGGAAGGGGTCTTCGCTCCAGTCGGGTCGCTCGGGCACCGTCCACGCCGTCTGCGAACCGAGGCGCAGGACCCGGTCGAGGCCCGTGCGCGGGGCACCTTCACCGCGCTGGAGATCTCGCGCCAGGGCGAGCACCTGCGGGATCGCGGCCGCCTCCGGGCCCGGGCACCAGCCGGCGATGGAGGCGACGGGCAGGTCGAGGCGCTCGGCGATGCGGGCGAGGAAGTCCGGCGCGTCGAGGGCATCGTCGCCGCACAGGTTCTCCAGGCGCAGGCGATCCTCAAGGGCGATCTCGGGAGCGGCGAGCAGTTCCGCGTCCGGGCTCCCGGCGTCCCAGGTGGCAAACCCCACTTCGACCCGCTCCGCACCCGGCACGGGGGCGAGTTCCAGGGTGAAGCGCCGGGCCTGCTGGTGCGCGGAGAGATCAACGAGGGCCCCGAGGGACGGCACCGAGATCGTGCCCGGATAGGGCGGTTCCAGCGCGGCGCCGGCGGCGTCCCGGTAGACCACGCGCGCCAGGGCCGCGTGGCTCCGCGGGACGGCCGTGAAGATCTGTCCCCGCAGGACGAGACCGCAGCCCGGCACCAGGGCATGGACGATCCAGTCCGGCTCCGGCGCGAGGCGGCGACGCACGCGCGGGGAAGGGGAGGGGCCGCCCTGGGCCAGGGTGGCCTCCGCCACCGTGAACGGGCTTGTGTTGCGCCAAGAGCGGATGGTGACGGTGATCGCGGCGGCGGGGGCCGGCAGCAGGAAGGCCAGCCGGCAGATGCCGGCGCGCAGGGCCCGGGCCTCCGCCGGCAGGTAGGCCGGTCCGGGAATCCAGGTGCCGTGCGGGTCGAGGAGGGTCCGGTCGAGGCCCGGCACGTGGTCGAAATCGAGGCTCGATCCGTCGGGGGCCAGGCAATCGATCCCCACGAGGGCGAAATCCAGGGCGCCCGCGGCGGCTTCCTCCGCGTCCCAGCCGAGCCGGAAACGCAGGCTGCACCACGCGTCGCCGGTGAGGTCGGGGAAACCGAACACCACCCGCGAAAACCGGTTCTTGGCCGGAATCCAGTGCTCGTCCTCGCCGGGGCCGACGGTCGCGCCCGCGGCATGGCGGGACGCCTGCGGGCGTCGGGCGTCGGGACCGCTCAAGCGGATCGACCGGGGACGCGGGGCGGAAACGGGACCGGCATGGGACGCCTGATGAGAGGGCTCGGCGCGTGGGCGCAGCACGATCGAAGGGAGGGTGGCACTGAGGCGCAGCCGATGACCCTGTCAAGCCGCAGGCCGGGCCACGTCGCGCGTCAGCCTGGGACAAGATTGGTTCCCTAGGAAGCGGATATCGAATGCATTCGGAGCGCGCGGTGACAGGCGTCTATCTTTTCGACCTCGCCTCGCAGCAGGCCCGGTATCTCGGCGTGCGGCAGGCGACCATCGCCAGCAACGTGGCGAACGCCAACACACCCGAATACAAGGCCCGCGATGTCGTGCCCTTCGCCGACGTGATGGCCCGCACCGGCGCCGCCGGTCTCGCGATGACGGCGAGCACCCACGTCGCCTCGGAAGAGGGACGCATCCCCACGAAGCCCGTCACGGCGGCGGACGCCTGGGATGCCCTGAGCACCGGCAGTTCCGTGAGCCTCGAGCAGGAGATGCTCAAGGCCGGCGAGGTCAGCCGCGACCACGGGCTCAACATGGGGATCGTCAAGGCATTCGACCGGATGCTGAAGGCGGCGGTGCGCAGCTGATGATCGATCCCCTCGCCGCCTCGACCCGTTTCGCCAGTGCCGGCATGGAGGCGCAGTCCTTGCGCCTTCGCATCGCCGCCGAGAACGTCGCCAACGCCCAGTCGGTGGGCGATTCCCCCGGCGCCGACCCCTATTCGCGCAAGACCGTCAGCTTCTCCGCCGCCATGGACCGCGCCGCCGGCGGGTCCAGCGTCAAGCTGCGCAGCATCGGTACCGACACCAGCCCGTTCCGCATCGAGCGCGATCCGGGGAGCCCGGCGGCGGATGCCGAGGGCAACGTCAAGCTGCCCAACGTCAACGCCCTGATCGAGATGGCCGACATCCGCGAGGCCAACCGCTCCTACGAAGCCAACGTGCAGGTGATCAAGCAGGCTCGCGCCATGGTCTCCAGCATCATCGACCTCCTGAGAACGTGAGTTTGCGCCGATGATCGAAGCCCTCGCCTCGCTTTCGGCCTTCGACAGGGCCGCCGGCCTTTCCGGCCCCAGCGCCGCCGCCCCGTTGCGGCCGGCGAGTTTCGCCACCATGCCGGCAGCGTCCACGGGCGGCGCCCTGCCGGGGGCCGATTTCGGCGACGTCATGGCCCAGCTCGCCGCCGGGGTCCGCACCTCGCTGCGCACCGGCGAGGCCACGGCCATCTCGGGGATCCAGGGCAAGGCCTCGACGCAACAGGTCGTGGAGGCGGTGATGTCCGCCGAGCAGAGCCTGCAGACCGCCATCGCCGTACGCGACAAGGTCGTCGCCGCCTATCTCGAACTCAGCCGCATGGCGATCTGAGGTCGGCGCAGCGCCTCACGACAAGAACCGGTTCCCCTTGTTCGGGCTGAGGCTCGAAGGACTCCCAAAACCATGAGAGCACTCGCCATCGCCGCGACGGGCATGAACGCCCAGCAGATGAACCTCGAGGTCATCGCGAACAACATCGCCAACCTGAACACCACCGGGTTCAAGGGCGCGCGGGCCGAGTTCACCGATCTGCTCTATCAGGCCGAGCGCCAGCAGGGCGTCCCGAACCAGGCCGGCCAGGAGCCGGTGCCCGAGGGCGCGATGCTCGGCCTCGGCGTGCGCACGGCCGCCATCCGCAACCTGCACCGGCAGGGGCCGCTCGCCAACACCGCCAATCAGCTCGACATGGCCATCAACGGGCGCGGCTACTTCCAGATCACCAACCCCAACGGCGAGATCAACTACACCCGGGCGGGCTCGTTCAACCGCAACAACACCGGGCAGCTCGTGACCCTCGAGGGCTACACCGTCGAGCCCGCCATCACGATCCCGGCCAACGCCGTCGACGTGGTGATCAACGGGTCCGGTCAGGTCTTCGCCAAGATCGACGGTCAGGTCCAGGCCCAGAACATCGGCCAGCTCTCGCTCGCCAACTTCGCCAACGAATCCGGCCTCGAACCCCTCGGAAACGGCCTCTATCGCGAGACCGCCGCTTCGGGTGCCGCCGTGGTGGGGGTCGCGGGCGACCTGAGCTTCGGCAAGATCCAGCAGGGATACCTCGAGAGCTCCAACGTCGATCCGGTGAAGGAGATCACCAACATGATCACCGCCCAGCGCGCGTTCGAGATGAATTCCAAGGTGATCCAAGCCGCCGACGAAATGGCCGGCACGGTCTCGAAGGGCATCCGCTGAGTCAGCGGGCGCCGCCCATCCCGAACCCACCCCGATTCCGACGCCATCGAACCCGGCCGGCGCCGGCGGACCGCCCGCACCCCGCGCGCCCGCCGCCCGGCCCTTCACAGCGAGGCACGACCACCATGGGCCATACGACTTTCGGCGGCGGATTCGCGGGTGGCCTCACGGGCCTGGCCCTGGCGCTCGCCTGCGCCGTCCCGTTCGGCCCCGTCTCGTCCCGGGCCACCGAACTGCTCCTGCCGGTGCCCACCGTGACGATCTACGCCGGCGACGTGATCAAGCCGGGCATGCTGCGCCTCCAGGCCTACCCCGAGAGCTTCAAGGCGCGTACCGCCGTCATCGACGCGCCCATGGCCATCGCCGGTCGTACGGCGCGGCGGATGCTGCTGCCGGGCGAGCCCGTGCCCGTCAACGCCGTCGAGGATCCCCGCCTCGTGAGCCGCAACGTGGCGACGCAGATCGTGTTCGAGGAGCAGGGCCTGCTCATCACCGCCGTCGGTTCGCCCCTCCAGAACGGGGGACTCGGCGAGACCATCCGGGTGCGCAACGCCGATACGGGACGCATCGTCCTCGGCACGGTGATGGCCGACGGACGCATCCGCACCGGCTCCGGCCAGTGATGCGCCTCTGGTTCCTCGCCCTGGCGCTTGTCCTGGCCGCGCTGCCGGCGCAGGCCATGGGCACGCGCATCAAGGACATCGCCAACCTCAAGGGCGTGCGCGACAACCAGCTCGTGGGCTACGGCCTCGTCACCGGCCTGCAGGGCACGGGCGACACCCTGCGCAACGCCCAGTTCACCGAGCAATCCCTGCAATCCATGCTCGACCGCATGGGCATCAACGTCCGCGATGCGCGCCTGCGCACCCGCAACGTCGCCGCCGTGATGGTGACGGCCGACCTGCCGCCCTACACCGGCACCGGCTCGCGCATCGACGTCACCGTGACCTCCCTCGGCGACGCCACCTCCCTCAAGGGCGGCACCCTGCTGATGACGCCCCTCATGGGCGGCGACAGCCTGACCTACGCCGCCGCCCAGGGACCGCTCGCCGTGTCGGGCTTCGCCGTGGGCGGCGCGGCAGAGACCATCACGCAGGGCGTGCCCACCGCCGGGCGCATCCCCAACGGTGCGATGATCGAGCGCGAGGTGCCGGGCACCTTCCGCGACCTGCCCGAACTCGTGTTCGAACTGAAGAACCCCGACTTCAAGACCGCCACGATGGTGGCCGACGCCATCAACGCCTACGCCCTGCAGCGTTTCCGCCGCCGGGTGGCCACCGCCCGCGACCAGCGCGCCATCGCGCTCATCCGGCCGCCGCAGGTGACGCAGACCCGGTTCATCGCCGAGATCGGCGATGTCACCGTCCAGCCCGATGCGCCGGCCCGCGTCGTGGTGGATCAGCGCACCGGCACGGTGGTGATCGGACGCAACGTGCAGATCTCCACCGTGGCCGTGACGCACGGCAACCTGACCGTACGGGTGACGGAAACCCCCGAGGTGGCCCAGCCGGCCCCGTTCTCCAACGGCGTCACGGCCGTGGTTCCGCGCACGGAGGTCGCCGTCAACGAGCAGTCCGGCCGCATGGCGATCATCGGCGGGTCCGATCTCCAGACCCTGGTGCGGGGCCTCAACAACGTCGGCCTGAAACCCAGCGACATCATCTCGATCCTCCAGGCGGTGAAGACCTCCGGTGCCCTGCAGGCGGAGCTCGTGGTTCAATGAGTTCGACGAAGGCTCTGCGAATCGCCGGCGAGGCGGCCCGGATGGTCGTCCCGGGCCACGCGCGGACGGTTCCGTCCCGGGGGCTTGCCCCGATGGCCGTGCGGATGCTGGTTTGCCTGGGGCTGCTTGCCGTGGCCTCCCTCGCTCTCGGTCCCGTGCGCGCCCAGGGCAGCAAGCCTGAAGGTGGCAAGCCTGCGGTGTCCGGCCTCAATCCCGGCCCGTTTCCGAAGTCGGCTCCGGGCAAGTCCAAACTCGCCGACACCAAACCGATCGACACCAAGCTGGTCGAGTCGAAGCCGGCCGAGGTGGCGCCCGACGCCGTGCGGCTTCCCGAGGTCGCTCAGGTGGCCGAGGTCCGGTTGCCCGAAGCCCCGGCCGCGCCGGAGCCGGCCAGATCCGCGTCCGCCAATGCCCCCCCCGCCAAGCCGTCGCCCTACTGCGCCAGCATCGCGGACGCGGCGGCCGATGCCCGCTTCGCCTGGCAGAAGGAGCAGCTCGCGATCCTGGAAAAGCAGGTCGACGAGCGCATCCGGCGCCTCGAGGAGAAACGCGCCGAGTACGAATCCTGGCTCGCGCGCCGTAACGAGTTCCTCGCCAAGGCCGATACCGGCGTGGTGGCGATCTACCAGAAGATGCGCCCCGACGCCGCCGCCCTCCAGCTCGCGAACATGCCCGACGAGGGCGCGGCCGCGATCCTGACGAAGCTCAACGCCCGCACCGCGAGCGCGATCCTGAGCGAGATGGAGGCGGCCCGCGCCGCCCAGCTCGCCCGGATGATGACCGATGCGGGCAAGAAAGCCCGTGAAAGCGAGAAATCCTGATGCCTGCCACCCGTCTGCGCGCCGGCTTCGTCCTGGCGCTCCTCGCGCCTGGGCTCGGGGCCTGCAACACGCCCATGGCCCAACTCGGCCAGCCGCCCCTCCTCACTCCGATCGGCACGGGCCTGTCCCCGCCGCGCGAGGCCCTGCCCACCACCTTCGGTTCGCTCTCGCGCCGGACCTACCACTCGACTTGGTCGCCCTCGAGCGTCGACCTGTTCCAGGACCCGCGTGCGCGCAACATCGGCGACGTGATCACGGTGTCGATCCTCATCGACGACAAGGCCCAGTTCGGCAATTCGAGCGACCGCTCGCGCAGCCAGAAGTCGAGCCTCGGTTTCGATTTCGGCTACGGCGTCTCGGCGCTCAGCGACAAGGCGACGGCCGATGCGGGCATCCGCTCCGGCACGGAGACCAAGGGAGCGGGCAACATCGACCGGTCCGAGGTGCTGCGCCTGTCGGTCGCCGCCATCGTCACCGAGCAGATGCCCAACGGCAACATGGTGATCTCGGGTTCGCAGGAGGTCCGGGTCAACAACGAGGTGCGCGTGCTCAACGTCGCCGGCATCGTCCGCCCGCGCGACATCTCACGCAAGAACACCATCGACTACGACAAGATCGCCGAGGCGCGCATCTCCTACGGTGGGCGGGGGCGCATCACCGACGTGCAGGGCCCGAGCGTCGGCCAGCAGGTCTTCGAAACCCTGGCCCCGTTCTGACGCCCCCCTGAAGCGGAGACGTACGCGATGGCGGCCAAGGACGACACGAAGAAGGGCGGCGGCAAGGGCTGGATCGCCGCCCTGGCGCTGGTGAGCCTCGTCGCCATCGGCACCGGCGGAGGCTTGGGGATGTATCTCCTCTCCAAGGTCGAGAAGGCCGTCGACAGCAAGACGAAGGAGGCCGAGAGCAAGGCGGTGAAGGTGCTGAAATACACCGGTGATCTGGCCCTGCGCCCCGTCGGCTCCGTGGTGACCAACCTCGCCGATTCGGGTGATGCCTGGGTGCGCCTCGAATCCTCCGTGGTGTTCAAGACCGGCGCCGTCCCCAATCCCGATATCGCGCTGGCCGAGATCCGCGCCGACATCGTCGCGTATCTGCGCACGGTCTCCATGCGCCAGATCGAGGGAGCCAGCGGCCTCCAGCACCTGCGCGAGGACCTCAACGAGCGCGTCGCCCTGCGCACCAAGGGTCAAGTGCGTGAACTGATCGTCGAGATGCTGGTGGTGCAATAGCGGGCACCTTCCCTCCCCCTTGCGAGGAGGAGAGCCGCCAGGATCGACGCGGGCGCGACCAACGGAAAACCCCATGAGACGCATCACCACCCTGGCCTTCGCGGCCGCAGCGACCCTCGCCTTCACGGGCGTGGCCGGCGCGCAGTCGGCCACCGGCCTGCCGGCCCTCGATGCCCTGCTGCCGGCCGGCAACGGCGCCGCGAGCGGGCGCATCCTGCAGCTCGTGGCGCTCCTCACGGTGCTGTCTCTGGCGCCGGGCCTCCTCGTGATGGTGACGAGCTTCACCCGGTTCGCCATCGCGTTCTCGTTCCTGCGCTCGGGGCTCGGCCTGCAAAGCACCCCGGCCAACATCTTCCTCGTGTCGCTGTCCCTGTTCATGACGTTCTACGTCATGTCGCCGACCTTCGACCGGGCCTGGAACGAGGGGCTGCGGCCGCTGACCGAGAACAAGATCACCGAACTCGAGGCGATTCCGAAGATCGTCGAGCCGTTCCGCGAGTTCATGGTGGCGCATGTCCGCCCCAAGGACCTCCAGACCTTTACGGATCTCGCCAGCCGCACCATCCCGAAGGCCGAGGGCGGCGAGACCGTCGACCTGCGCATCCTGATCCCGGCCTTCATGATCTCCGAGTTGCGGCGCGGCTTCGAGATCGGCTTCCTCATCGCCCTGCCGTTCCTCGTCATCGACATGATCGTGTCCACGGTGGTGATGTCCATGGGCATGATGATGCTGCCGCCGACGGTGATTTCCCTGCCGTTCAAGGTGCTGTTCTTCATCCTCATCGACGGCTGGAACATGCTGGTGAGCGGGCTGGTGCGATCATTCTTTTAGGCGTTCCCCCGAAAGGTTCCCGTCCGGCATCGCATTTCGATGATGCGGCGCAATCTCCGCGCAAGGCAGCATCGTGAAAAGGGCTCCATCAGATCGCTGGTCTGAAGCGGAGCAGCCCACCGAATGTCCGGTCTCCAACACGCCGAACGCCTCTGGAACAACATCCTCGCCCTCGGGGGACGGCGGATCGCCGCCCTCTCGCTCATCGGCGTGGTGGTCTTCCTCGCTGTCGGTCTCGGGGCGTACTACCTCAGCCGCCCGGCCCAGGAGACGCTCTACACCGGCCTCAGCCGTGAGGATGTCGGGCGCATCGGCAGCGTCCTGAAGGACGCCAACATCCCGTTCGACGTGAGCGCCGACGGCGCCGCCGTCCTCGTCTCCTACGGCAACACCGCCACGGCCCGCATGCTGCTGGCCGAGAAGGGCCTGCCGCAGAGCGCGAAGTCCGGTTACGAGCTGTTCAACGATCTCGGCTCCCTTGGCATGACCTCGTTCATGCAGGAGGTCACCCGCGTCCGCGCCCTGGAGGGCGAGATCGCCCGCACCATCCAGGGCATGAAGGGCGTGAAGGCCGCCCGCGTCCACATCGTCCTGCCCGACCGCGGTTCGTTCCGCCGCGACCAGCAGCCGCCCTCGGCCTCCGTCGTGGTCCGGACCGAGCCCGCCGACGACGTCAGCGGCGCCCAGTCCATCCGCCACCTCGTCGCCTCGGCGGTGCCCGGCATGAAGCCCGACCGCGTCACCGTGATCGGCTCCGGCGGCTCGCTGCTCCTGTCGGGCGACGACACCAACGCCCAGCCGACCGGCAAGATGGCGACCCTCGAGAAGACCATCGGGCACGAGGTTCAGGACAACATCCGCCGGACCCTGACCCCCTACCTCGGCGTCGGCAATTTCGAGGTGAGCGTCGCCGCCCGCCTCAACACCGACAAGACCGTCAAGAACGAGACGATCTTCAACCCGGACCAGCGCGTCGAGCGCTCGACCCGGGCCGTGCGCGAGACCGAGAACGCCCAGAACCGCAACGCCGCCAAGACCACCTCGGCGGCCCAGAACCTGCCCGACGCCCGCACCCGCTCGGACGGCAACGACTCCTCCAGCAACGAGACCCAGAAGCGCGAGGATCTCACCAACTACGAGATTTCCTCGCAGACGATTCAGACGGTGAGCGACGGCTACGCCATCCGCCAGATCTCCGTCGCGGTCCTCGTCAACCGCGCGCGCCTCGCTTCCCTCGCCGGCCCAGACGCCACCAAGGCCCAGATCGACGCCCAGGTCGCCGAGATCGAGCAGCTCGTCGGCTCGGCCGCCGGCTTCAACAAGGAGCGCGGCGACAACGTCAAGGTCGCGGCCGTCGGCTTCGTCAACGACGGCCAGCCCCTGGAGGCCGTGCCGCCGCTGGGGATCATGGACGTGCTGATGCGCCAGTCGGCCACCCTCATCAACGCCGGCACCATCCTGCTGGTGGCCGGCCTGCTGATCTGGTTCGGCCTGCGCCCGGCCATGCGCGCCATCCTCGAAATCCCCGCCGCCCAGCAGGAAGAGGTTCTGGCGTTGGCCGCCGCGACGGCCGCCGCCAACGGCAACGCGGCCCTTGCCGACGGAACCGCGCCGGGGCTGGCCCTCGGGAACAGCGCCGTCGGCGCCGGCGATGTGCCGAGCCTCGCCGCGCCCGCCGGTGGTGTCGCCGGCATGATCGAGGACCTCGCCGACAAGCTCGCCCGCTCGCCGCAGAAGCGACTGGAGCAGATGATCGAGACCGACGAAGCCCAGGCCGCCGAGATCCTGAAGCGCTGGCTCCTGCGTGAGGCCGCGTGATGGCCCCCGCGATCGCCCGCCTGCTCCCCGACTTCTCCGTCCCCGCGACCGCGTCCCGCCCTCCGGCCGCACCCCGTGCGTCGGCGAATTCCGACGCGTCCGAAGGTCTTGCCGTTCTTCTGCGCGTGCCCTCGCCGGCCGTCCCCGCTCCCCCGCCGGAGGACCGGGCCGCGCTTCTCAAGGACGCCGAAGCCCGTGGCCGGGCCGAGGGGCGCACCCAGGCGCAGGCCGAATCCGCCGCCGCCCTGGCCTTCGCGCAGGCCGATTTCGACGCCCGCCTCGCGGCGGCCCGCGTGGATTGGTGCGCGGCCGAGAGCGATCGCCTCGCTGCCGGATTCTCCGCCGCGATCCATGCCCTCGGGGGCCAGCTCACCGACCGCGTCGGAAATCTGCTGGTGCCGGTGCTGACGGCCGGCCTCCGGCGCCAGGCCGTGGACGAACTCGCCCTGACCCTCGCCCACCTGCTCGGCGATCCGCGCCACGCCCCCGTGCGGATCGGTGGACCGGCCGACCTCCTCGACGCCCTCGCGGGCAAGCTCGGCGCGGTGGAATCGACCGTGGCCTTCAGCCCCTCCGAGACCGTCGAGGTCACGATCCAGTCGGACCAGACTTTGATCGAAACGCAGCTCGGCGCCTGGGCCGGACTGCTCACTGCCGCCGTCGAAGGAGCCTAGTGCGATGGCTGACGATCACCACGAGATCATCATCATCAAGCGCCACGCCGACCACGACGAGGGTCACCACGGCGGCGCCTGGAAGATCGCGCTCGCCGACTTCATGACGGCCATGATGGCCCTGTTCCTGGTGCTGTGGCTCATCGGCTCCACCACCAAGGAGACGAAGACCGCCATCGCCCAGTACTTCAATCCCGTGAAGCTCGCCGACGTCACCTTCGATCGCAAGGGCGTGCGTGATCCCACCAACACCCCCGGCGAGCCGTCCCCCGAGGACGGCAAGGCCGAGGAGGCGGGTGGCAAGGGGGATGGCAAGGCAGAGGGCAAGGGCGACGGCAAGGGCGCCGATGCGGCCCCGGGCAGCCGTGTCCGCGAGTCCGCCCTGTTCCAGGACCCCTACGCGGTCCTGGCCAAGCTCGCGGCGGAGGCCGAAGCCGAATTCTCCAGCGCCGACACCGTCGCCTCCGAGACCGGCGAGCCCGGCATCCGGGGCGGCGAGGCCGCGCGCGATCCGTTCGATCCGCTCTACTGGCAGGTCGCCCCCGTGGCGAAGGCACGGACGGAGCAGCCGGGCTCCGCCGCCACGGTCAGCCCCCTGCCGCAGGAGGGCCGCCTCGACGCGCGTGCCGCGACTGCGCCGGCCAAGGGCACCGCATCGACCGGCGCGCCGAAGCCCGCGCCGATCCAGCTCGCCTCGGCCCTGCCCGAGGACGGCGAGATCCGTTTGCCCGCCCCCCTGCCGATGACCCCGAAGCCCGCCGAGGCCGCCGCGTCGAAGCCCGCCGAGGCCGCCGCGCCGAAGCCCACCAAGGAGAACCGGGAGAAGGAAAACCGGGAGGCGAACGCGGTCAAGGCCGCGGCGGACGCCGCCGAGACGGCAGCCGTCGCCGCCCTCAAGGCCGAGATCGCCAAGGCGGTGCAGACCCAGGGCAACGCCCCGGCGCCCCGTGTCGAGGTCCGGCGTACGGGCGAGGGCATCCTCATCAGCCTCACGGACGATGTGAGTTTCAGCATGTTCGGCGTCGGCTCGGCCGAGCCCCAGGCCAAGGTCGTGCGCGCCCTCGAACAGGTGGCCCGCATCCTCAAGGACCGGCCCGGCCAGGTGATCGTGCGCGGCCACACCGACGGGCGCCCGTTCCGCTCCGAGACCTACGACAACTGGCGCCTGTCCTCGGCTCGGGCCCAGATGGCCTCCTACATGCTCGTGCGCGGCGGCCTCGCCGATGCGCGCCTGGAGCGGATCGAGGGCTACGCCGACCGCCAGCCGCGCAACCCCGCCGACCCGAAGGCGGCCGAGAACCGCCGCATCGAGATTCTTCTGCGCGGGCGACCCGAGTGACATCGGTGCCGAAGGATCGCCGGGGCTCTCATAGTCGCGACGGGCTCCCTCTCCTGGAAGGAGAGGGTTGGGGTGAGGTGCGTGGCTTCTCCGGAAAGGTCGCACACCTCACCCTGTCCCTCTCCTGGAAGGTGTGGGGACCCGCGCCCGGATCGACCTGGTGGGCGAACGCGAAGCTGCGGTCGCGCCTCGCCATCGTTGCCTTGGCCATGGGCCTGTTCGCGCAGCCCCTTGCGTACGCCGCCGATTCCCACGGCGGTGGCGGACACGGCGCGGCGCCGGCCGCCCCCATCGATCCCCTGCCGGTCAAGCCCTACACCGTGCCCGTCGAGATGGTGCGGACCCTGCAATTGCTGCAGGATCGGATCGCCCAAGGGTCGGGGCCGGCGCATACGGGCCAGCGCGCCCTCCTGGCCCATGCCGAGGAGCGGATGCGCGCCCTCGAACCGGAGGCCTGGGCCGATCCGGTCAACATCCGCGCGGCCGTCACCTTCGCCCTCGGTGGCGGCGGCCCGGCGCTCCTGCGCCACATCCTCGCCTCGTCCAAGGTTCCGGCGGACAGCACGCCCCTGGTGCTCGGCTCCCTCGCCTTCCTCGAAGGGCGCGAGAAGGAAGCCCGAACGCTCCTGACGAAGATCGACGCCGCCTCCGTGCCCGTGGGCCTCGGGGCGCAGCTCGCCCTGACCCAGTCGGCCCTGGTGGTGCGCGACGACCCCGCCCAGTCGATCCGCCTCCTCGACCTCGCCCGTCTGCTGGCACCCGGCACCCTGGTGGAGGAGGGGGCGCTCCGCCGCGAGATCTTCGTCCTGGCGCAGGGCAACGACCTCGTGAAATTCGAGGCCCTGGCGATCCAGTATCTCCGCCGGTTCCGCCACTCGGTCTATGCCGGCAACTTCCGCCAGCGTTTCGCCGCCGCCCTGACCCGCCTCGATTTCGGGGCCGAAACCGGCCGTTTCGCCCGCCTGCAGGCGATGCTCGACGAGATCGAGCCCGAGGGGCGACGCGACCTCTACCTCCTCGTGGCCCGCGCCGCCCTCGACCAGGGCAAGAACGCCACCGCGATCTTCGCCGCCGAGCGCACCGTGACCCTGACCGAGCCGGGCTCCGTCGCGGCGATCCGGGCACGCCTCTACCGGGCCGCCGCCCTCGTGGTGGTGGACGGCCGGTTCGAGGAGAGCGTCGAGACCCTGCGGATGACCGACCGCAGCGTCCTCGCGGCGGCCGACCGCGACCTCCTCGACGCGGCGCTCGCCACCGCGCGGGAGATCCGCGACGTGCCGGGCGTCCCGGACGCGCCGCCGCCTGCGCCGGAGCCGTCCCGGCTCGCTGCCCGCGAACTTCCGACCACGCCCGCCATCGCCCGTGCCCAGGGGGCGATCGGCCAGATCGACGACCTGATGAGGAAGAGCGGCCGATGAACACGTTCGCTGCGATGAAGCCGGCGCCTCGTCCGGCCGAGGCCGTCGCAATCCGAAGCGGGGCGGAAGCCGTCGAGGCGTCGGCGGACGGCGTCGCCGAAGCGTTCGGTGCCGTCCTCGGCGCGCTCCAGGAGGGCCGTCCCGCCAAGGAGACGGCCGGTCGCGCGGATAGGGCCGGCGACGAGGCGGCGTCCGGCGCGGGCCCGGCTCCGGCTGAACCGGCCAACCCCCTCCTCGGCCTCGTTGTCGCCGTCGATACGGGCACCGTTCCGCAACCGCCGGCGACCACCATGGACCCGGCGGCCCTCCAGGCGCTCCTCGCGCGGGCGGTACCGGGCGCCGTCCCTGCTCCCGTCCTCGCCCCCGCCGTGGCGCCCCGCGCGACCGCTGGGTCCGACCAGGCCGTGTCCGCGCAAGGCGCGGCCGTCCCGGTGGGCGTGGCGGACCTCGCCGCCGGGATCGCTCTGGCGGCCGGGGGGAGTGGGCAGAGCCGGAGCGGCCCGGTCCAGACCGCCCCGATGCAGGATGATCCCACCCGGGCGGTCTCGGTGGAGGTCGAGGCCGTGTCGCGGACCGTTGCCGAATCCCGTCCCCAGGTGACGATCCTCCAGCAGGAGACGCATTTCGCGCCGGTGAGGCCGAGGCTCGTCGCCGGGCAGGCCGCCGCGCTCCCTGCGTCGGCGGGCCAAGCCGGCGCCATCCCGGCGCCCGTCGCCCCCGCGCCGATCCTCCCGACCCTCGCCGCCGCCATGACGGACGCCGTGCCCGCGCGCGAGGCGGCATTGCCCCTCGGCGCCGCCGTCGGCGCTGGTGTGGCCGCCGTTTCCGCACCGACAAGCGCCCCGGCTGCCGCACCGTCCGCCATCGACCCTACGGTGCCCCAAGCCGTTGCCCCGGTGCCCCAAGCCGGTGCTCCGGTGCCACCGGCCGGATCGCTGCCCGCGCCGTCGGCCGAGCCATCCGGCAAGCCGCGCCGGGCCGAGGCCGCACCGGCCACGACGGAGACCGCGACGGTGGCCTCGCCGACGGTCCAGCGCCTCGCCGGCCAAGCGCTTCCCGTCGAGGCCGCCCAATCGACGGCGGGAGACGTTCTCACCGCCGAGGCCGGTCCGCGCGAGACCATCGCGCCCGTCGCCACGGCGCCGGCGGGCACCCTGCCGTCCGCCGCCCTCGGCGAGCCGGTCCGTCAGGTCGCCGAGGCCGTGGCCGCCGAACTGGCCCGTCCGGCGGCCACGGCCACAACCGCCGCCGCGACGCCCGGCACCGAGGGACCCCTGCGGCTCCTCACCATCCAGCTCCGGCCGATGGATCTCGGCACCGTCCTCGTGCGGATGCGCCTGCGCGACGGCCAGCTCGAGATGAGTCTCCATGCCAGCCGCGAGGAGACGGCCGCCCTCCTGCGCCAGGACGGCGCCCTCCTCACCGACCTGCTGCGCAACTCCGGCTACCAGCCGGACACCATCACCATCGCGTCGAACGGTGCCGGCGCTCCGTCCCAGGGCGAGGGCGGTCGTCCCGGTGCGGGGACGTCGTTCCAGCCGGGTGGCCAGGGCGGCCAGGCGCAGGGGGGCGCCAACCCCGACCAGGCCCCCCGGCGCGGGGGCGACACGCATGCGGATGAGCGAGCAGACCTGACCCATGAGCGGACCCATGAGACGATTTCTTCCGGCCCTGACCGCAGCGGCCTGTACCTTTAGGGGGATCTCGGCTGCGGTCGGGACCGCCCAGGCGGGTGTTCCCCCGGTGGCGAGCACGATCTGCGAGCGTGAGATGGCGGGCGCGGCGGCGAAGCACGGCGTGCCCCTCGGCGTGCTCTATGCCGTGGGCCTGACGGAGAGCGGCAACCGCGGCTCGCTCCAGCCCTATGCCATGAACATCGCCGGCAAGGCGTACTTTGGCACCAACGCGGCCGATGTGGTGGCGCGCCTCGGCGAGGCTCAACGCAACGGCGTGAAACTCGTCGATCTCGGCTGCATGCAGATCAACCACCATTACCACCGGGCGAAGTTCACGTCCCTGGAGGGGATGATCGACCCGGCGCAGAACGTCGAATACGCCACGCGCTTCCTGAAGGAGCTGAAGGCGCGCGAAGGCAGCTGGACCCTGGCGGTGGCCCGCTACCATGCCGGGCCCAACAACAATCCCGCCCAGAAGACCTATGTCTGCCGGGTGATCGCCAACATGGTGGCGTCGGGCTTCGGCGGTTGGACGCCGGGGGCCAAGACCTTCTGTCAGTGAGCGGCGCGTGGCGGCGTCGGCGGGCTACCCGACGAAGGTGTAGCCCATGAAGCGCTTGGCCTCGATGGGGTCGAAGCCGAGCCGGGCGGAGAGCTTCTTGCGCAGCTTGCTCACGTGCCCCTCGATGACGCTCTCCTCGACGCCGTTGCTGTAGACGCCGTAGACTACGTTGTAGATCTGCGTCTTCGTCATCCGCTTGCCCCGATTGCGCACGAGGCATTCGAGGATGTGCCGCTCGCGACGCGGCAGGGCCAGGACTTCGCCGTCCACCTCCGGATCGCGGCCGTCGAAGAACACCTTGAGGCGTTCCGTGGGGGCGGGCACGTCGCGAGGCGGAAGGGGAGCGCCGCCGTTGACCCGGCGCCAGATCGCCTCCGACCGGGCCAGGATCTCGCGGACATGGACGGGTTTGGGCAGCACGTCGTCGATGCCCGCCTCGAACAGCAGCAGCGTCTGGTCGAGGGACCGCACGTCGCTTAGCGCGATGATCGGTGCGCGCGAGAGCCGGCGGATGGTGCCGGCACACTTGGCCCTGTCCTCGAAATCACCCAGCAGGAAACCCTGGATCGCTTCACGGTCCAGGCGCGAGGACGCCTGGAACCAATTGGCGAACTCGTCCGGTGCCAGACCGAGGGACGAGATGCCCTCCCGGTCGAAACTGGCCTTGTACCCGGCGTTCACCGATTGCCGGGTGTCGACCAAGATATACATCCATCGCCTCCGACGTCGTGATGGTCAGCCCGCCGGGCTGCCATTCTCCCCCAGTGCTCCGGTGACGTCGTTGACCGGAGCGACTTGTGATCGTTCTGCCTTGGCTGGCTTGCGATCGAAGAAAGATCGCAGAGCCTATTAATCCTTGCCGAGTCTCCGCTTCTGTAGTTGCGAAGTTATCGGCGATCTTCGCTCTAAAGGCTCGATGGAGATAGAGTATTTTCAATATTGCCCGGCACGAGCCGCTTTATCCAGGTCTGCGTACGATCTGTGGTTGTTCGGTACGATGTCGTCCAAAGCTTTGCGTCATCCACCGATTCGCGTCTGCCGGATCATCCATGTCTGGCGCGCCAGGACAGGTCAATGCCCGATCCCCATAGGTCAGAGTTCCATCACCCGGCATCCATGGGCGTGGGCTCCGATCAAGTCTTGGTGGAATCCTAAAAAACGACGATCTCGGAGACCGTGTGCCCCGTCGCCGAGCGCAATCAGCCTGCCACCGGGGCGAGCCGAGCCTCGGCCAGGGCGCTCGCGAAGCCATTGAGGCAGAAGCCCGGTCCCTCGTCGGCCAGAATGCGCTGGATCGCCACACCAACGTAGACGCCGTCGAGGACGAGCTTGAAGAACACCGTCACGGGGGCGGTGACGAACTCCATGTCGAGGACGACGGTGAGGGAGCGTCCCCAGTCGAAGCGCACGTCGGCTCCGTCGGCATAGGCGATGGTCGCTTCCTTGAAGAACGGCTCGGCCGAGGAAGCGACGAGGTCGGCGATGTTGCCGTGGCGCTCGCCCTGCACCCATCCGATCAGGATGCCGCCGTCGAGGAGGCACAGTTCCGCGATGAAGTCCCGGATCGCCGTGGCGAACACGCGCTCGGCCGCCGCGAGCACGTCCGCGGTGTTGCCCTGGTGGGGGCTGGGCACGGTGTCCGGCAGGGGGTCCAGCATGGGCAAAACGCTCATCAGCGGGCTTTCGAGAACAGGAAGAACAGGACCTGGGCCACGGCGCTATAGAACTCCGCCGGGATCATCCGATCGATTTCGACACTGTCGTACAGGGACCTTGCGAGAGGCTTGTCTTCCACCACCGGAACGCCGTTCGCCTCGGCGATTTCGCGGATGCGCAGGGCGAGGAGGTCCTTGCCTTTGGCGAGAACCAGGGGGGCCGGCTGCTCGTCGCGATTGTAGCGGAGCGCAATGGCGTAGTGGGTCGGATTCGCGATCACCAGGGTGGCGTTCTTGACGTTGGCGAGCATGCGCTTGCGCGAACGGTCCTGGGCCATGGAGCGCAGGCGCCCCTTGACCAGGGGATCGCCCTCGGCCTGCTTGTGCTCGTCCTTAAGATCCTGCTTCGACATCCGGATCGAGCGCTGCCAGCGCAGGCGCGACCACACGAGGTCGGCCGCCACGATGACGATGGTGGCGATGCTGACCACCGACACGAGGCGGATCGCCACGGTGAGGATCAGTTCGGGGATCTGGCTCGGGTCGGAGAACATGGCATTCACGGCTTTGTTGCCCTCCGAGCGCAGGAGCAGCAGGGCGACGATGGTGACGCTCAAGAATTTAAAGAGCGATTTCAGGAACTCGACCTGACCGGCCTTTCCGAAGATCCGTCCCCAGCCCTTGGCCAGCGAGATCCTGGACCATTGCGGCCGGATGCGCTCGCCGACCACGCTCGGCACGTTCTGCACCAGGGAGGCGACGAGGCTGCACCCGCCGATGATTGCCAGGATCGGGAGCAGGAATTTGGCCGCCGACAGGGCGGTGCCCTCGAGGATGCGCGCGGCGTCCTGGCTGTTCTCCAGGGCGAAATCGCGCGGGTGGTCGATGAACGTCATGAGATCGCGCACCAGGGGGGCGGTCCCGTCGCGCACCACGAGGCTCAAGGCGATGAGCATCCCGAGGATCGAGGCGAACACGGGCGCTTCGCGGGAGAACGGGACGTCGCCCTTCTCGACGGCGTCGCGCACCCGTTTCTCGGTGGCGTCCTCGGTCTTGCTCTCCTGATCGTCAGACATGCACGGGGCCGCGCAACGCGGGCGCGGTCCGGTCGGCGATGCCCAGACCCGTCATGCGGTGCGGCGCCTCAGCGGACGAGGGGCTCAACCTCGCCTCCGGCATTGATCTCGATGTCGCCGCGCCCGGCCATCTCCATGGCGAGATCCGTGATCGAGCGCCGGGCTTCCAGCACGTCCTTCTGCGCGGCCGGCTCGCCACCGTTGAGTTCGTGCTCGACCATGCGCTTCACGCGCGCCGACAGGGCGCTCAGAACCACGGTGCGGAACTCGGCGTCCGTGCCCTTGAGGGCCATGACGAGGCGGTCGTTCGGCACGGCATCGAACAGGGTGGTGCGCGCGCGCGGCGCCAGCTTGACGATGTCGTCGAAGGTGAAGAGCAGGCCCTTGAGGATCTCCACGGATTTCGGCCTGGATTCTCCGAGACTCGTCAGCACCTCGTCGATCTGCGTGCGCTCCATCTTGTTGATGATGTCGGCCATCTTGGCGTGGGTGTCGGCCCCCGAATTGCGCGAGCCGTTGATGAGGAAGTCGTCGTGCAGCGCGCGCTGGACCGCTTGCATGATCTCGTCGACCACGGGCTTGAACGTCAGCATCCGGCGCATCACCGTGTTGCGCAGGGGCTGGGGCAGGTGGGCCATCACCTTGGCGGCGGTGGCGGGCTTGATCCGGGACAGGATCAGGGCCGCCGTCTGCGGATGCTCCTTGACGAGGGTGCTCGCGAGCACGGTCTCGGAGACCTCCGACATCCGCTCCCAGACGGACCGGGTGGAATCACCGCGCACATCGGCGAGGATCTCGGCGAGCTGGGCCGCGGGAATCAGACCGGTGAGGAGCTTCTCCACCTCCTGCACGGTGCCGACGAGGCTGCCGCCGTTGGAGAACTCGCCCGAGAACGCATCCACGATGGTGTCGAGCTGACCGGCGCTGACGGAGCCGAGCTGCATCGCCGAGCGGGTGATGCGCTTGATCTCGTCGGCCTCGAAATATTTCAGCAGGCGGCCGGCCGCCGGCTTGCCCATGGCGAGCAGCAGGGCCGCGACCTCGTCCACGGGGGCGAGCTGGCGCGGAAGGCCCGGCGGCGCTTGCGGAATCGGCACGCTGCCCACGCTCATCGGCTCAGCCATTCTGTCCGGAATCCGCCGGGCCGACGATCTCCGTCAGGGAGACGCCGAAACGGGAATTGTCCTCCTCGACCACGACGATCTCGCCACGCGCGACCACGCGGCCGTTCACGGTGACGTCGACGGGCTCGCCGACCCGGTGGTCGAGGGAGACGATGGCGCCGCGCCCGAGCTTCATCAGGTCGGCCACCGGCATGGTCGCCGAGCCGAGGACCACCTGGATCAGCACCGGGATGCGCAGGATCGAGTCGATGTTGCGGTTGTCGCCGATGCGCGCCTCGGCGGCCGGGGCCGGAGACGCCGCCGTCACGGTGGGAAATACGGGGGCGGCGCCCGCCGGGGCGGTCTCCGCGTCGTCGAAGGGGCTGTTGCTCATCGTCCGCTCGTGGAGGGGTGACGTCGTGCGTCAGGATCGGAGGCGTCGGGGATCAGAGTCGGTCGAAGGCGCGAGATGGTCAACCGCCCGGGACCCGCGCCTGCCGGGCGAGGTCGTTCGCAAGGGCCCGGCGGCCGTTCTCGAGGGCGGTGAGGGTCGTGCGCGCCTCCTCGATCTTGCCGTCGAGGGCCTCGAGGATCGCCCGCCCCTCCGTGCTGAAGCCGCGCACGGCTTCGCCCGCCTGGCTCAGGGCGTGACCCGACTGGGTGAGGATACGGCCGTACTCGGCCTGGGTCCGGTCGAGGCGCTTGAGCTTGAGATACATCGGCACCACGCAGGCGCTCGTCGCGATGAGCGCGAGGAGCAGGATGGTGTCAACCAGAGGCGTCATGGCACGAGGCCTTCCTTCTCGGGGGCGATGGCTTCGTCGATGCGCAGGACGTAGGAGCCTTGCGCCTGCCCCATATGGCACCAGAACAGCGGCCTGTCGTTGCCCTCGAGCTTCACCCGCGTGGTCGGGGTGGCGTCGAGCCCGATGACCTGGCCGACCTTGAGTGCGGAGATCTCGCCGAGGGTCAGGGTGCGCTCCTCCAGCACGGCGCGGAGCGTCACTTCCGCCTTCTGCACCTCGGCCGCGATCTGCTGGCTCCAGATGGGATCGCGCGCCACCGATTCCCCGGTGAGCACCTTGGACAGGCTCGGGCGCATGGGGTTGATCACCGATTGCGGGATGATGAGGAACATCTCGCCGCTGCGGTTGAGCGCCTGGAGCAGGAACTTCGCTTCCACCGCCTTGTTGCCGCGCCCGCCGATGACGGCGAACTCCATACGGGTCTCGGTCCGTTCCAGGCGGAACGGTGTGGCGGCCACGAGGGAGAACGAGGATTCGAGCGCCTTGCCGACCTGCTCCAGTACGATCTGGGCGATGCGGGTCTCGATGCCGGAGAACGGGCGCTCGTCCTCCACCGGCGGCTCGCCGCCATCGGACCCCAGCAGCACCTCCACCATGGTGAAGACGAAGTCGCGGTCGAGGCCGACGAGGATGTGGCTGTCCCAGTCGGGCGCGTGGAAGAGGCCCGCGATGGCGTTGTTGTCGTAGGCATCGAGCAATTCGCCGATGCGGCCGCTCTGGATGCCGCCGAGGGAAAAGTGCACCGGCGAGGCGACGAGGTGCTTGAGGTTGTCCGAGCAGCCCGTGGTCAGGCGGTCGAACACCACGCTGAGCATCGGCAGGCGGTCGAGGGACAGGCCGCCCGCCTCGATGAGGCGTGCGCGGATGTCGGTGTTCGGCGGTTTCTGGCCGGAGGGGTCCTCCGCTGGGGGGACCGGGGGCGTATCCATGGTCAGGCAGCCTCGCGCTGGGCACCGCCGTTCACGGTGGCGTTCTCGACCTCGTCGATGGTGGGGCGGTCGCTGAGCGAGATGCCCTTGCGGCCGTGCTCGACGGCGATCTGCGGCACGGCCCCGCTCATGTACGCGAGCAGGCTCTGTTTGACGATGATGTAGACGTGGGCCTGCTTCTCGCGGATCACCTTGATCTTCGTCGCGAACGGCGCGAGCACGCCGTAGGACATGAACACGCCGAAGAAGGTGCCGACGAGCGCGGCGCCGATGAGGCCGCCGAGGATCTGGGGCGACTGGTCCAGCGCCCCCATCGCCTTCACGATGCCGAGCACCGCCGCGACGATGCCCAGCGCCGGCATCGCCTCCGCCACCATGGTGACGGCGCCGTAGGGCTTGAGCCGGTCCTTGCGGTAGCCGTTGATCTCTTCGTCCATCAGGGCCTCGATCTCGTGGGCGCGGGCATTGCCGATGAGGATCAGGCGAGCGTAGTCGCAGATGAACAGGACGAGGTCGGCGTTCTTGGCGATGGCCGGATAGGCCTTGAACAGGTCGGAATTCGCCGGGTCGTCGAGGTGGGGCTCGACCTCGTTGCGGGGCTTGGCCTTCAGCTCGCGCATGAGGGCGTGGAGGAGGCCGAGAAGCTCGAGGTAGTCCTTGCGCTTGGGCACCTTGCCGGTGAGGGCGTCCATGCTCGCCTTGCCGGAATCCACCACCGTCTTCATCGGGTTGGCCATGACGAAGGCGCCGGCCCCCATGCCGCCGATGATCACGAACTCCCAGGGCTGCCAGAGCACTTCGAGGTGCCCGCCCATGGCGACGAACCCGCCGAGCATGCAGCCGATTCCGATGACGAGGCCGATGACAATGCCCAAGGTCTCTGGCCTCCGCCGGTGTGAACGCGTGTCACGTCCTGAGCGGCGGAGGTACGGCGGCAGGCTTGTGCGGGGCTGGGACCCCTCAACGCGCGGGCGGCACGCGTTCCCGACCCTTGGCCGCCGTCGGGAACAGCACCGTACCGGCCACGAGCCCGAGGAGTGCGGCGAGCCCGAGCCGGCCCCAGCCCGCGGGTTTCCCGCCGCGCGGCTTCGCCCGTGCTCGCGCGCCGGGCGAGGCGGTGTGGGGGCGTTGCCGGTCGTGGGCTTCGTCGAGGCTGCTCATGGGGATCAACGCCTTGGCGGCGGCCGCGTTGCCACGCCGCATGGGGCCGGCCTATAAACGCCGCCCATTCCCGATGCCGCGTGCCGTCGAGGAGGCCCGGCCTCCTCCGGCGCCGCTCCCTTTCGCGAGAGTCGATCACCCCATGGCCGGCCATTCCCAGTTCAAGAACATCATGCACCGCAAGGGCCGCGTCGATGCGGTCCGGTCCAAGATCTTCGGCAAGCTCGCCCGCGAGATCACGGTGGCGGCCAAGCTCGGCCTGCCGGACCCCGCCATGAATGCGCGCCTGCGCGCCGCCATCATCGCGGCCCGCGCCGAGAACGTGCCGAAGGACAACATCGAGCGCGCCATCAAGAAGGCACAGAGCGCCGATTCCGAGAATTACGACGAGATCCGCTACGAGGGCTACGGCCCCGGCGGCGCCGCCCTCATCGTCGAGGCGCAGACGGACAACCGCAACCGCACCGCCTCCGACGTGCGCTCGGCCTTCACCAAGTCCGGCGGCAGCCTCGCCGAGACCGGCGCCGTCTCGTTCATGTTCGATCATGTCGGCGTGGTGGAATTCGACGCCGGAGTGGCGGATGCCGACACCATGCTGGAGGCCGCCATTGAGGCCGGCGCCGACGACGTGCGATCGGATGCAGACGGTCACGAGGTCACCTGCGCCCAGGACGCCTACGGCGAGGTCTCCAAGGCCCTCGAGGCGCGCTTCGGCGAGCCCCGCCGCACGGCGCTGGTCTGGAAGGCCCAGAACACCATCGAGGTCGACGACGAGACCGGCGAGAAGCTCCTGCGTCTCGTGGAGGTGATCGAGGATCAGGACGACGTCCAGAACGTGTTCGTGAACTTCGCCCTGTCGGAAGCCCTGATGGAGAAGCTGGCGGGCTGAACGGTCCCGTCTCGTCGCAGGGGCGGTTTCCGGGTTGGCAGTTTCCGGGTTGGCAGTTTCCGGATTGGCAGTTTCCGGATTGGCAGTTTCCGGATTGGCAGTTTCATTGCGTCGCGGTGAGACTGCCCCTTGAGCCCGCGTGAGACGCTCCGTGCCGCAAACGCCCAGCCCCGACCTGCACGCTGTCGTGCGGGAGATCGCCGAGGAGATGCGGGTCCGGCCCGACCGGGGCGAGGTGGCGACCTACATTCCCGAACTCGCCCGCGTCGACGCCGGCGCCTTCGGCCTCGTCGTCATCGATGCCGACGGCACCGTCGCGTCCGGCGGCGACGCCGACGTGGCGTTCTCGATCCAGAGCATCTCGAAGGTGTTCACCCTGACCCTGGCCCTCGGCATGGTCGGGGACCGCCTGTGGCGCCGGGTCGGGCGCGAGCCTTCGGGCAGCCCGTTCAACTCCATCGTCCAGTTGGAGCGCGAGCGTGGAATTCCGCGCAATCCCTTCATCAATGCGGGCGCCATCGCGGTCACCGACGTGATCCTGTCGGGACATCAGCCGCGGGAGGCCTTGGGCGAGATCCTGCGTTTCATGCAGTTCCTGGCCGAAGATCCGAGCATCGCCATCGACGAGGCCGTGGCGGCTTCCGAGCTACGCACGGGTTTCCGCAACGTAGCGCTCGCCAATTACATGAAATCCTTCGGCGTCCTCGACAACCCAGTGGATTTCACCCTCGGCGTCTACTTCCATCACTGCGCCATCAGCATGACTTGCCGACAGCTCGCCACGGCGGGGCGCTTCCTCGTGCATTCGGGGCGGACACCCTCGACGGGTCATTCCGTCGTTTCGGCCGAACGGGCGCGCCGCATCAATGCGGTGATGCTCACCTGCGGGCATTACGACGGTTCGGGCGAGTTCGCCTACCGCGTCGGCCTGCCCGGCAAGAGCGGGGTCGGCGGCGGCATCCTGGCCGTGGCGCCGGGGCGTGCCTCCATCGCCGTGTGGTCGCCCGGCCTCGACGCCTCGGGCAATTCCCACCTCGGCCGGATCGCCCTCGAAGCGCTCACCAAGCGCCTCGGCTGGTCGATCTTCGGCGTCTGATCGGGCACTACGGTGTCCGGGTCTGGTCCGTGTCCGGTCAGGCCTTGCGGGAACGGTCCGAATCCAGCAGCGCGGCTTCGTGATAACCGCAATCGACGTACGTGGCAGGCGACTGCATCGGCTTGGCATCGACAGGCGAGCGGCCAGAATCCCGGCGCTCCGTTCCGAGGCGTCCCCCGACGGGGAAGGCATAGATCTTCGCGGTTTCACGGGTGGCGGAGGGCGTCATGGAATGGGATCTCCTTCGGAGCGAGGCTGGTGGCGCCGCTCGATCACTGTTCGCAATATAGCCCCTTCGCCGCGGAATTGCGCGGCCTGTCGCGAATAAAAGCATTGTTTGCCGGAAATATGCGCAACGGCAGGATTGCAAAAACAGCGAGCAATATTGTTCGACCAAAGCTCACGGCGGGTCCGGTCTAGATTTTCGCGGACCTGTCAGCTCGCGTTACTGGCGAATGATTGCCCAAGAACATGGCATGGACACGGTATGATGAATAAATTAGCAATCTGAATAAAATTTGTGCAGAAGCTGCCCGTCCCTGAGAGAAGCAAAGGCGGGGCGGGCTTCACGTCGCTCGTGTTGCTGCGAACGTGAATTGGCATAGCAAATGCTTTTGCGAGGGCGGCAGTTCCCTGGGGCGGCCGACGGTCCGCGCTTGCCGGTGGTCCGCACCGCGAACGGAAGAGAAACTTCACGATGACGAAGTACAAGCTCGAGTACATCTGGCTGGACGGCTATACGCCCGTCCCCAACCTGCGCGGCAAAACGCAGATCAAGGAATTCGACGGCTTCCCGACCCTCGAGCAGCTTCCCATGTGGGGCTTCGACGGCAGTTCGACCATGCAGGCCGAGGGCGGATCCTCCGACTGCATGCTGAAGCCCGTGCGCCACTTCCCCGACACGACCCGCAAGAACGGCGTCCTGGTGATGTGCGAAGTGATGATGCCCGACGGCGTCACCCCGCACGCCTCCAACAAGCGCGCCACCATCCTGGACGACGACGGCGCCTGGTTCGGCTTCGAGCAGGAGTACTTCTTCTACAAGGACGGCCGTCCGCTCGGCTTCCCCACCGCCGGCTACCCCGCGCCCCAGGGCCCGTACTATTGCGGCGTCGGCTACAAGGAAGTCGGCTCCATCGCCCGCAAGATCGTCGAGGAACACCTCGACCTCTGCCTCGACGCCGGCATCAACCACGAGGGCATCAACGCCGAGGTGGCCAAGGGCCAGTGGGAGTTCCAGATCTTCGGCAAAGGCTCCAAGAAGGCCGCCGACGAGATGTGGGTCGCCCGCTACATTCTCCAGCGCCTGTGCGAGAGCTACGAGATCGACGTCGAGTACCATTGTAAGCCGCTGGGTGCGACCGACTGGAACGGCTCGGGCATGCATGCCAACTTCTCGACGGAGCACCTGCGGACCGTGGGCGGCAAGGCCTACTTCGAGGCGCTCATGGCCGCCTTCAAGGACAACCTCGACGACCACATCGCCGTCTACGGCCCCGACAACCACATGCGCCTGACGGGCAAGCACGAAACCGCGGCCATCAACGAGTTCAGCTACGGCGTCGCCGACCGCGGCGCCTCGATCCGCGTGCCGCACAGC
Source organism: Methylobacterium sp. Leaf112 (assembly GCF_001423295.1). Classification (GTDB taxonomy): domain Bacteria; phylum Pseudomonadota; class Alphaproteobacteria; order Rhizobiales; family Beijerinckiaceae; genus Methylobacterium. The sequence goes on from NZ_LMNG01000001.1 coordinate 338,874, forward strand.
TTCGTCAACAACGCGTACAAGGGCTACCTGGAGGACCGCCGTCCCAACAGCCAGGGGGACCCCTACCAGATCGCGTCGCAGATCCTGAAGACCGTGGCCTCCGTGCCCACGGCCGCCGGGGTTTCCGCCGCCGCCTGACGCCTGCCCGATCCCGGGACGCCTTTCCCGTCCCTCATGCCGAGAACGGCGCGGCCCTCACCGGGGTCGCGCCGTTTCCATGTTCGAAGGGGCGCCGGCCGTGCGCCGATGGATCGGCCGGTCCGGGTTTGGAGAAACCCCTCGTTCACGGTATGTGCCTAACGCTCGACGCTGGCGCCCTCCGCGCCCCAGGGCTCCGACGCAATGACCGCTCCCGTCCGCATCCTCGGTATCGATCCCGGACTGCGCCGCACCGGCTGGGGCGTGATCACCGTCACGGGCACGAAGCTCGCCTATGTCGATTGCGGCGTGGTGACCTCGGACGGTGAGCTTCCACTGGCCCTTCGCTTGCGCGAACTGCACGAAGGCATCACCCGTGTGGTGCGGGGCTTCGCGCCCGACGAGGTCGCCGTGGAGGAGACCTTCGTCAACAAGGACGCCCAGGCGACGCTGAAGCTCGGCCATGCCCGCGCCGTCGCCCTGCTGGTGCCGGCGCTCGCCGGCCTGCCCGTGTCCGAATACGCCGCCAACCTCGTGAAGAAGACGGTCTGCGGCGCCGGCCATGCCGACAAGGTCCAGATCCAGGCGATGGTGAAGTTCCTGATGCCGAAGGCCGAGTTCAAGACCGCGGATGCCGCCGACGCCCTCGCCATCGCCGTCACCCACGCCAACCATCGCGCCTCGCACGCCCTGAAGAGCCGGCATGCCCCCGTGCTCGGCATGAGCGCGCTTGCGGCCTCCCGCATCGCCGCGGCCTTGGCCAAGGCGGGTTGATCGCCGTTCGCCGTCCGGTTCGTATCGCGTCGGGAACCGCGAATCCTGGGGGGAAAGACCCGCCGGGGAAAGAGTCGCTACAATTCTTCCTATCCCACGAGAGCGATCGAAAGACTCGCGATCCCACGATGCCCGAGGGCGGCACAAGTGAGATCGATGAGCCAACAGCACGCAAAACCCCATCATCACAAGGTGGTCGTTCCGGCCCTGTGCTGGGGGCGGGGACGCTCCGAGTTCTATGCGGTGACGGATATCGTCTCCCCGGACGGCATTCGTTTTCGTTCCGCCACAAAGCCCCTCGTCGACGAAGAACTGACCTGCAACATCCGCCATATCGGCACCGTCGAAACCCGCGTGGTCGGTATCGGCGATCGGGCCTTCATCGTGCGCGTTCTCGCGCGAATGCAGGCTATGGCGAGCGTCGCGCGCGAATTACGCCAGCTGTCCGAGCAACAGGAGGCGCCCGTCCCCGTGCGCGTCCATCCCCGCGTGACGCCCCTGGAAACGGACGTGACCATCGAGCTCACCGATGGCCGGGTCCTGCCGGCCAAGCTCCTCAACGTCTCGGCATCCGGCGTCGCCTTCACCCTCGATGCGCAGATCGACATCGGCGCATCCATCACCATCGGCCGGACGGCGGCCCGCGTCGCCCGCCATTTCGACCACGGCATCGGTGCGGTGTTCGACCGGGCGTTCGCGCCCCAGGCCGTCGACCGGCACATCACCCTGTGAGCCCCGCCGGCCTCGTCCGGTACCCGGTTCGGCCGAAATTCAGGGCACGGCCTTGAACTCGCCTTCCAGGCGCAGGGTCACCTCGTCGCCCACCATCGGCAGGTAGGCGGTGATGCCGAACTCCGAGCGCTTGATCACCGCCCTTCCGTCGAAGCCGACGGTGTAGAGCTTGTCGACGGGGTGAAGCCCGGCCTGGTTGAACGTAGCGTCGAACGAGACCGGCTTGGCGACGCCCTTCAGGGTCAGGGTGCCGTTGACCCGCGCCGTGGTCGGGCTCGTGGGCTCCACGGACGTGCTCACGAAGGTCGCGGTCGGAAATTTCTGCGTGTCGAAGAAGTCCGCGCTCTTCAGATGCGTGTCGAGCCGGTCGTTGAGGCCGGTGATGCTGGGCGTTCCCACCGTGACGCTGAGGCGGCTCTTCTCCGGCGCCTTCGCGTCGAGGCTCGCGTCGGCCGCCACGTCGGTGATCTGGCCGTAATAGGTCGAGAAGCCGAGATGGCTCAGGGACCACGTGATCTTGCCGTGGGCCGGATCGAGCTTGTAGCCCCCCGGTCGCACCTGCGTCGGGTCGGTGGTCGGCGAAGGGGGCGCCGGGTCCTGCGCATGGGCGAGCCCCGGCAGCGCCAGGACGAGAACGGTGGTACTGCGCAGCACGACGGCGCGCAGGCCCGTTCGCACAGCGATGATGACGGATCCGTGCTTCATGTCGCCCCTCCAATTCCCCGGCCGCCCGGCCCTGTCCCGGGCATCGCGCCGACCCCTCTGATAAGAGACTTCGCATGATCGGCAAGCTGAAGGGCCTCGTGGATTCCTACGGAGAGGATTTCGTGATCCTCGATGTCCAGGGCGTCGGCTACGTGGTGCATTGCTCGGCGCGCACGCTGCAGCGGATGCCCGCCATCGGCGAGGCCGCGCAACTCGCCATCGACACCCATGTTCGCGAGGACATGATCCGCCTCTACGGATTCCGCTCGGACCCGGAACGCGAGTGGTTCCGCCTGCTCCAGACCGTGCAGGGCGTCGGCTCGAAGGTGGCGCTGGGCCTGCTCTCCGTGCTGGAGCCGGAGGCCCTGGCCTCCGCCATTGCGCTCGGGGACAAGACGGCGGTGGCCCGCGCGCCCGGCGTCGGCCCGCGCCTCGCTGCCCGGCTGGTGGCCGAACTCAAGGACAAGGCCCCGGCCTTCGCCCCCATCGATCCATCCGTCATCGCCCTCAACGGTGCCGTTCAGGACCGCTCCGCACCCCAGCCCGTGGCCGATGCCGTCTCGGCCCTGGTCAACCTCGGCTACGCGCCGGTTCAGGCCTCGGCTGCCATCGCGGCCGTGCTGGCGGGCGCCGGCGAGGGCGCCGAGGCCAAGACCTTGATTCGATTGGGCCTTCGCGAACTTGCTCGCTGAGACGGAGTGGCGAAGGCCCGAGGCCGGATCGAAACCTCGTGAAAAGATGGCTGGCGCGCAACGTAATTGTCCGCTTGACGATGGCCGCCGGAATTGCCAGATCTTCCTTCAAGTACTAAGGTGTTGAAAACAAAGCAGTTTCCAATAATTCTAATGTAGCGTCCAACATGGTGGCCGGGTTGAGATTTTCCCGCCACCCTCCCCAACGGCACGATGCCCAGCGCGAGTTTCGGTCCCGCATGATCGTCTGTTCCTGCAACGTCCTGTCCGACAACGCGGTCCGTGCCTGCCTCCATCGCGGCCCGGATTGCCCCCGCACGCCGGCCCAGGTCCAGGCCTGCCTCGGCTGCAGTCCGAAATGCGGGCGCTGCGCCCGCACCATCCGCTCGATCATGCAGAACGCCCTGCAAGCCGCCCTCGAGGAGGCCGGCCATGCGTGTTCGACGACTTGCGCAACCGGCTGTAGTTTGGTCAAGCTCCAAACTGCGGAGGAAGGGATCGCCGCCTGAGCGCCTGTGCGAGGCGCCACGTTCCCTTCCGGCACTGATATGCCTCAAGGGAGAATGGGCGGATGAAGGGTGATGCGAAGGTCGTCGAGTACCTCAATCGGGGGCTGCGCAGCGAACTGACGGCGGTGAGCCAGTACTGGCTCCATTTCCGCATGCTCAACGACTGGGGCTACATCGACCTGGCCAAGTTCTGGCGCAAGGAATCCATTGAAGAGATGCAGCATGCCGATCGCTTCGTCGATCGTATCCTGTTCCTCGACGGCTTTCCCAACCTGCAGGAACTCGATCCCCTGCGGATCGGCCAGAACGTGCAGGAGATCATCGAGTGTGATCTCGCCGCCGAGACCGAGGCGCGCGCCCTCTATCTCGAGGCCGCCAAGTACTGCGATTCGATCAACGACCGGGTGTCGAAGCGCCTGTTCGAGGATCTGGCCGAGGACGAGGAAGGCCATATCGACTTTTTGGAGACCCAGCTCGAGCTGATCTCCCAGGTCGGCCTGCCGCTCTACGCGCAGAAGCACATCGGCGGCCTGGAAGCCATCGCGCCGGAAGCCGAGTGATCTGACGACACGCCGCGGCGCCCAGGGCGCCGCGGTCCTGTTCAAGCCTCAAATACACCCCAATAGGCTTCGCTCAAGGGCAGGGACGCTTGGATCGCGAAGAGTTCGAGCGTCGCGTCAAGTCCATCGATGACCCGAAAGCCGTTCCAGGCCCCGCCGACCCGGTCGTAAACTTCGATGTGCGGTCGGTCGCGTGCCACGAGGACGTAATGCTGCAGAGCCGGAAGCTGCTGGTAGATTCGCCACTTTTCAAGGCGGTCGCGTGCCTCGGTGCCGGGGGAGAGCACTTCAATCAGCACCGTGGGATTGTCGACCGAAGTGGCGCCTGCTTGGATTCCGCCGCAGACCACGAGAACGTCAGGCAACAACGCGGCGTCGAGGGGGCGGCTCTTTAGATAGAACGTCTCGGCAAACGTCTGGCAGGATGAGCCTTTCGCACGAAAGCCCTGGTGAAGGTGGCTTGCGATGTTCTGCACGATCCGACCGTGCTCCCAGCGTGCGCCGACCATCATGCGGACCACGCGCCCGCCGATCAGCTCCCAGCGCTCGTTGCGCGGCTTATCGGCCAGCAACTCCTCGAAGTCGTCGAAACCCATCATCTCGAAGTTCGCGAAGGCGTTGCCCATCGTGCGCTTCCCTGGCAGCCACTCGCCGACGCCACGAATGTAGCGCGATCCGCGCCGGTGTGCGACATCGGCCGGGAGAACAGATGCCGGACGCCAGGCCCCGCCGGGCCCCACCGAGAGCCCGTGTGAGCAAGCTTCCCAAATCTCCGAAATCGCCGACCCTCCACCCGCTGCCGGACTCGCTCCTCACACCCGAGCGCCGCGAGGACGATCTCGAATCGTCCATCCGCCCCTTGAGTCTGGCCGAGTTCATCGGCCAGCGCGCGGCGCGCGCCAACATGAGCGTCTTCATCGAATCGGCGAAGAAGACCGGTTCGGCCCTCGATCACGTGCTGTTCGTCGGCCCGCCGGGCCTGGGCAAGACCACCCTGGCGCAGATCGTGGCGCGCGAGCTCGGGGTGAATTTCCGCTCCACCTCCGGGCCGGTCATCGCCAAGGCGGGGGATCTCGCGGCCCAGCTGACGAATCTGGAAGAGCGCGACGTGCTCTTCATCGACGAGATCCACCGCCTCAACCCGGCGGTGGAGGAGATCCTCTATCCCGCCATGGAAGATTACCAGCTCGATCTCATCATCGGCGAGGGGCCGGCGGCGCGCTCGGTGAAGATCGAACTGCCGAAGTTCACCCTCGTGGGGGCGACGACCCGCGCCGGCCTGCTGACCACCCCCTTGCGCGACCGCTTCGGCATCCCGATCCGCCTCGAATTCTACGACGTCGACGAACTCGAACTCATCGTCCGGCGCGGGGCCCGCGTGCTCGGCCTCGGCATGTCGGAGGAGGGCGCCAACGAGATCGCCAAGCGCGCACGCGGCACGCCCCGCATCGCCGGACGCCTGCTGCGCCGCGTGCGCGACTTCGCCATCGTGGCCGACGCGCCCACCGTGACGCGGGCCATCGCCGACAGGGCGCTGCAGCTCCTCGACGTCGACCCCGCCGGCCTCGACGTCATGGACCGCAAATACCTGACGATGATCGCCAGATCCTTCAACGGCGGCCCCGTGGGCATCGAGACCATCGCGGCGGCCCTGTCCGAGCCGCGCGACGCCATCGAGGACATCATCGAGCCCTACCTGATCCAGAAGGGTTTTGTGCAGCGAACCCCGCGCGGGCGCATGCTGACGCCGCACGCGTTCCGCCACATGGGCTTCCCCGAGCCCCGCCGCGATCCGGGCTCGCAGTTCGGCTTGTTTCCCACAGATCCGGAGGCGTGAAAGAGCCGCTTCGCGCGTCGTCACAGGAGACCCGCCCCTTGAGCGAAATCGATCTCTCCGGCGTCCATCGCCTGCCCGTGCGGGTCTATTACGAGGACACCGATTTCTCCGGCTTCGTCTATCACGCGAGTTATCTGCGCTTCATGGAGCGCGGGCGCACGGAACTGTTGCGGATTCTGGCGGGCGATCAGTCGGACCTGCACCGGGATGCCGCCGGCCTGCACTTCGTCGTGCGCCGGATGGTTCTCGACTTCGCGCGGCCCGCGCGGATGGACGACCTCCTCGACGTGCGGACCTGGACCGCCGCCATGAAGGGCGCCTCCATGCATCTGGCCCAAGAGGTCCGACGCGGGGACGATCTCCTGGTCACGGCCGAAGTGGTGGTGGCCTGCGTGCGGGACGCCCGCGCGATCCGGCTGCCGGACGGACTGCGCGCGGCATTCGGTCGTGCAGCCGGACCTGCTTCCTCAACCAATCCTTAACCCTGACGGGCGCTTAAACTGTCTGACGCAAGGGCACGGTCGCACCGCAACCACGGCGCGGCACGGCCCTTACTTTCGACAGATTCGCGGACCATTGAGCGTTGAAATACCTCAAGGTTCCGGTTGACGCGCGACGACCGGCCACCGGTCCGGCGGCGGTCCCGCCCTGGGGTTTTTCAAGGATCGTGTCATGAACCCAGCCGATGCCATGCAGGCCATGCCGGCCCCCGACATGACCCTGCTGGGCCTGTTCCTGCAGGCCCATTTCGTGGTCAAGGTCGTGATGGTGGGTCTGCTGGGCGCCTCAGTCTGGTGCTGGTCGATCATCGTCGACAAGACCCTGCTGTTCCGCCGGACCAAGGCCGAGATGGATGCCTTCGAGGAGGCGTTCTGGTCCGGGCGTTCCCTCGAGGAGCTCTACCGCTCGTTCAACGACAAGCCGGCCGTCGGGCAGGGCGCCCTGTTCGTGGCCGCCATGCGCGAGTGGAAGCGCTCGTTCGAGGGCTCCGGCCGCCAGATCCAGAGCCTGTCCCAGCGCATCGACAAGGTCCTCGACGTCACCATCCAGCGCGAGGTCGAGCGTCTCGAATCGCGCCTGCTGTTCCTCGCCTCCATCGGCTCGGCCGGCCCGTATATCGGCCTGTTCGGCACGGTCTGGGGCATCATGACGGCGTTCACCTCCATCGCTGCGTCGAAGAACACCTCGCTCGCCGTGGTGGCGCCCGGCATCGCCGAGGCCCTGTTCGCCACCGCCATCGGTCTGTTCGCGGCCATCCCCGCCGTGCTCGCCTACAACAAGCTGCAATCGACGGTGTCGAAGCAGCAGTCGCGGCTCGAGGGCTTCGCCGACGAGTTCTCGGCCATCCTTTCCCGCCAGATCGACGAGCGCCTGTCGCTCGTCGCCTGACCCCAGCAGAACCGAGGGACGATCATGGGCATGGCCCACGGCGCGGCACAGGGCGGGGGCGGACGGCGGCGGCGCGGCCGGCGCCAGGGCGCCATCAACGAGATCAACATGACGCCGTTCATCGACGTCGTCCTCGTGCTGCTCATCGTGTTCATGGTGGCGGCGCCGATGATGACGGTCGGCGTGCCCCTGGACCTGCCGCAATCCAAGGCGAGCCCGCTCAACTCCGACACCAAGCCGGTGACGCTCTCCATCCGCCAGACCGGACAGGTGTTCCTCGGCGAGGACGAACTCGGCGACGAAAGCATCGTCCCCAAGCTCACCGAGGCCTCGAAGTCCGGCTTCGAGGAGCGCGTCTTCGTGCGCGGCGACAAGCGGGTCGATTACGGCCGGGTCGCCCAGGTGATGGCGATCGTGACCGGCGGCGGCTTCAAGAAGGTCGCCCTCGTCACCGAGCCCGATCAGAAGTAGCGGGCGCGCAGTCGTGAAGCTTCCCTTCAAGCGCAACGAACCGGGCATGTGGATCTCGGCGGGGGTTCACGTCGCCGTGCTGACGGCGGCGATGCTCACCGTCGCGGCCCCGGCCTTGCCCGATGCGCAGGAGGGCGTGCCCGTCGAGGTGATGACCGAGCAGCAATATTCCGAGCTCACCAAGGGCGAGACCAACGCCGACAAGCCCCAGCCGGACGCCAAGCCGCGGGCCGACCGCAAGGCGGACAAGGCCGAGGAACGCGAGCCCGAGAACGCCAAGGTCGATGCCCCGGCCCCCCCGAAGCGCCCCGCCGACATGAAGGTCGCGAGCGCCGAGGAGATGCCGCTGCGCGTCAACGAGCCCGACCCCGACAAAGAGGCCAAGGCGGCAGAAGCCAAGGCTGCGGAGGCGAAGGCCGCGAAGGCGGAAGCGGCCAAGGCCGAAGCCGCCCGCGCCGCCAAGGCCGAGGCTGCGGCGGAGGCAAAAGCCGCCGCCGAAGCGAAAGCCGCCGCGACCGCCAAGGCGGAGGCGAAGGCGGCCGCCGTGAAGCGCGAGCAACTCGCCCAGCTCATCGAGAAGGAAGAGGCCGAGGCCGCCGCCGCCGCCAAGGCGGAGGCAGCCAAGGCCGAAGCCGCCAAAGCCAGGAAGGCCGAGGCCAAGGCCCGCGCCGAAGCGGAGGCCAAGGCCGAGAAGGCGGAAGCCGAAGCCAAGGCGAAGGCCGAAGCGAAGAAGGCCGAAGCCGAGCACCAGAAGGAAGTTGCCGAGGCGAAGGCTGAAGCCGAGGCAGCGGCCAAGGCGGACGCGGCCGCGAAGGCCAAAGCGGAGGCCGCCGCCAAGGCGAAAGCCAAAGCCTTGGCGGATGCGAAGGGCAAGGCCGATGCCGAGGCCAAGGCGAAGAAGCAGGCCGAGCTCGCCGAAAAGTTCAGCGCCGGCGATATTCGCCAACTGCTGGCCTCCAAGGCGCCGTCGCAATCCACCGGCGCCACCGGCCGCGACGTGCAGCGCACGGCCTCCCTCGGGGCGGCCTCGGGCAATTCGCAGCGCTTGTCGCCGTCCCTGCGCGAGGCCCTCGTCGGCATGCTCCAGCAACAGATCGAGCGTTGCTACGTCGCCCCCCCCGGTGCGGCGCAGGGCGTGATCCTGCCGATGCTCGACATCCGCCTGAATCCGGACGGCGGCCTGACGACGGAACCCAAGATCATGCGCGGCGGTGCCAACGCCGTCGATCGCTCCATCGCGGAGGCGGCCCAGCGTGCCGTGCGCCGCTGTGCGCCCTACAAGATCCCCGCCCAGTACGCGCCGTATTACAACGACTGGAAGGCGATCAACGCGGAATTCGAGTTTTCGCGGGTCTGATGCGCCGGCCTCCATCCGCCGATCCGGGCCGTTCCTCGGTGCCGTGAGCCCGCCCGCGCGACATCGCCCTCGCGCATGGCGGTCCCGGCGCCGCCCCGGACAGACACTCCCAGAACTTCGGACATCCCCATGCTCTCAATCCCGCTTCCGCGCCTGGCGCCCCTCCTCGCCGCCCTGGCGTTCGTGCTGTTCGGCTTGACCGGGCCGGCGCGCGCGCAGCTCAACCTGCGCATCGGCGGCGGCGCGTTCCAGCCGATGCCCATCGCGGTGACCGACTTCTCCGGCGATCCGAGCCTCGGACTCCTCGTCTCCAGCGTTGTGACGAACAATCTGCGCCGCTCCGGGTATTTCGTGCCCGTCGAAAAAGCGAAGTTTCCCGAGAGCCCCGGCTTCGATGCGGTGCCGGGCTTCGACAAGTGGCGCACGGCCGGCGTGCAGGCCCTGGTGACGGGCCGGGTCTCGCGCGATCCCTCGGGCAAGCTCAAGGTCGAGTTCCGCCTGTGGGACGTGACTTCGGGCCAGCAGATGACGGGCCAGCAATACGGCGCCGACACCGCCAATGCCCGGCGCACGGGGCACCTGATCTCGGACGCGGTCTACACCAAGATCACCGGCCTCGGCCCCTGGTTCGACAGCCGCATCGCCTTCGTGGACGAGTCCGGCTCGAAGGAGAACCGCCGCAAGCGCCTGATGGTCATGGATCAGGACGGCGCCAACGTGCGTGCGCTGACCAACGGCGACACGGCCGTGGTGGCCCCGCGCTACTCGCCCGCGACCCAGGACATCGCCTTCATGACCCAGGCGACGGGCCAGCCGCCGCGCATCCAGGTGATCAACCTCGAAACCGGCAGCCGCCAGGCGGTGGGCAAGGCCGGCTCCATGAGCACGAGCCCGCGCTTCTCGCCCGACGGCCGACGCTTGGTCATGAGCGTTCAGGAGGGTGGCAACGCCGACATCGTGGTGATGGATCTCGGCTCAAAGGCACAGACGCCGATCACCAACGGCAACGCCATCGATACCTCGCCGACCTTCTCGCCGGACGGCAGCCAGATCGTCTTCGAATCCGATCGCGGCGGCTCGCAGCAGGTCTACGTCATGAGCGCCACGGGCGGAAACCCGACCCGGATCTCGTTCGGCGAAGGTTCGGCGTCGCAGCCGGCCTGGTCGCCACGGGGCGACCTCATCGCCTTCACCCGCCAGCGCAAGGGCGGCTTCGCCATCTGCGTGATGAAGCCGGACGGCTCGGGCGAGCGCGTGCTCACGGAAGGCTTCCACAACGAAGGCCCGACCTTCGCGCCCAACGGCCAGTACGTGCTGTTCTTCCGCGATCCCGGCGGCCAGGGCGGCGGCAAGCTCTACATGGTCGACATCACCGGCAAGGTGGAGCAACCGGTGCCGACGCCGTCCTACGCGTCCGATCCGACGTGGTCGCCGCTGCTGGCGGGCAAGTAGGACCGGGCAAATCAGGGCTACCAGTCCGGCTCGAGGCGGGGCGGCGCCAAGGCCGTATCCCGTCTCGTGGCGGCGGTCAGCAGCGTGGCCTGCTCGCGCAGGGCGCGCGGCAGGGCGGCCAGGGCTGGATCGTCGAAGCGCAGGTGCGGGAGGCGGCTGGTCACGAGACCCGCGATGAGTTTCGCCTGTGCCTGATCGCGCAGCCGCTTGACTGGCTCGCGGTCCTCGCGGCCCGCGAGCCAGAGCTTGTGGAGGGCGAACGCCCGTGGGTCGGGAACCACCATGGTCAGGGGGTAGCCGCGTGCGTCGATGACCGTTGCCGTGGCCTTTGGACAGCTCACAAGCCAGCCCAACCCCTCGATCTCCGCCGCTTCGAGGTCCGTCGCCTCGGTCCCGATCCGGCTTCGCAGTGGCTTGGCCATCCGATCCTTCATCGCCGGCATGATGAGATCGACGAGGTAGCCGTCCCGGTTGACCGCCCGGACCCCGCTCCGCCCCAGGACCTCGAACGAGCGATCGACCTTTCGCAGGAGGCCCACCACACCCGTGGCCGAGACCTCGGGCGCGAGGAGCCGGAGGGAACGCCGCGCGTCGAACAGGAGATCGACATCCGCCGTCGCGAGATGCGCACCGGCGATCTGCACGCCTGCCAGCCGTTCGTAGGCGAACAGGGCATTCGTCCCCACGACCTCGATACCGGCCCCGATGAGCCCGGCTTGGTCCAGGGCGCGAAGGATACGCGCCGCGATCACGGGCAGGCGCCCGAGGTTCAGGGCGCGATTGACCGGCGCCATGGCGTCGAGACGTGCGGTGAGGCCCGCGATCCGCTCCTGTAGCTGCGCCCGTCCCTCATGGAACCCGGTGGCCATCGCCTCCGTCTCGGGTGTGCGCGGCCCGAGGGATTTCCAGGCCTCGTACCGCTTCCGGTAAAGGTAGTCGCGCCCACCCACGGTCTTCCACGACATCGAGCCCCTGTACCGTCGCGCCCACTCGCCCCGCGCCATCGCGAAGCTTGAGAACACTTGGTCGACATCGATGGTCTGCCGTGCCTGATCGCCATTCAAGTCACTGAGGGACATCGGATTATCCCTAAAGCAGGCGTTTACTGCCGCCAGAGGGATAATGACGCAACCCAAGCCGAGAAGCGACTGATTTTGCAGCGATTATCCATATTCCGACGAGAATGGTACGCGGGAGGGATAATCGGCGCCTCACTCCACCGGCAGCAGCCGGTCCCGCGCCTTGAGCGCCGGGAAGATCCGCCCCCAGGCGGCGGCCACAAGCAGCGTCGCGAGGCCGCCGAGCACCACCGCCGGGACGGCACCGATGAGGGCGGCCAGGGTTCCCGATTCGAACTCGCCGAGTTCGTTGGAGGCGCCGATGAAGACGGTGTTCACCGCCGAGACCCGGCCGCGCATGGCGTCGGGCGTCTCGCCCTGGACGAAGGTCTGGCGGACATAGACGCTGATCATGTCGGCGGCCCCCGTCACGAACAGGCAGGCCATGGACAGGGGAAGAGAAGTCGAGAGACCGAAGCCGATCGTGGCGAGGCCGAACACCCCGACGGCCTGGAGCATGCGGAGCCCGGCATGGCGCTGGAGCGGCCGGTAGGCGAGATAGACGGCCACCAGCACGGCCCCGGCCGCCGGCATGCTGCGGAGCGCCCCGAGGCCGAGGGGGCCGACATGCAGCACCTCGGCGGCGAAGATCGGCAGGAGGGCGGTGGCGCCGCCGAGTAGCACCGCCACGAGATCGAGGCTGATGGCGCCGAGCACCACCGGGTGGTCGCGGATGTAGGTGAGGCCGGCCGACAGGGTCGCCCAGGTCACCGGCGGACGCTCGGTGACGGGCGCGGGGCGGAAGCGGATGGCCGCGATGAGGGCGCTGGCGAGGGCGAAACTGAACGCGGCCGTGCCGAACACCACGGCCGGGCCGAGGACGTAGAGGAGGCCACCCAGTGCCGGCCCGAGGATCGACGCGCTCTGCCACAGCGAGGCGTTCCAGGCGATGGCCGAACCGAACAGGGGGCGCGGCACCAGGGTCGGCAGCAGGGCCTGGAGGGCCGGGTTGGCGAAGGCGCGGCCGGTGCCGATGACCACCACGAGGGCGTAGATCGGCCAGATCGCGCCCGTGCCGTAATGGGCGAAGGCCAGGAGCCCGAGATCGGCCGCCGCGAGGGTGGCGTAGGCCAGGGACGCCACGAGGCGGCGGTCGTAGGTGTCGGCGACATGCCCCGTGACCAGGGCCGAGAGCATGGCGGGCAGAAAGCTCGCCAGCCCCACGAGGCCGAGCGCCAGGGCCGAATGGGTCAGGTCGTAGACGAACCAGCCCACCGCGACGGCCTGCATCTGGAAGGCGAGGCCGGTGAGGAAGCGGGCGGCGCCGTACAGGCGAAAGTCGCCGTTGCGGAACACGCTCCAGCGCGGCGCGGAAGGTTCGGTCATCGGGTCCGTCGGATCGTCGTCGGGTCGCTCAGCGCTCCTGTGGGGCCAAGGCGGCGCTGCGGGGCAGGGCGGGCAGGATCGCGAGAGCGTCCAGCACCGTCCCGGCCGTCAGGATTTGTGGGAGGACCACGGGGGCGGTCTTGCTCGCATAGAGGAGGTAGAGCGGCACGCCGCTTCGGCCGTGACGGGCGAGGAACGCGGTGATCTCGGGGTTCTGATTGGTCCAGTCGCCCTTGAGGTAGACCACGCCGCGCGCCGACAGCGCGTCGCGCACGGCTTGCGTCCCCAAGGCCGTGCGTTCGTTGACCTGACACGAGATGCACCACGCCGCCGTCATGTTGACGAAGACGGGTCGGCCCTCCGCCAGCAGCGCGTCGAGCCGCGCCTGGGTGAACGCCTCCGTGCCGTCCGCGCGCGCGACCGCGCCGGCGCGGTCGTGGGACAGGTTCAGGGTGAGGAGAGCGAGACCCGCGAGGGTGGCCAACGCCGTGCCCCGCGCGATCCAGCTCCAGGCCGGGCGGGCGCCGTGCCCGCGCTCCCAAACCCACGCGGCGAAGCCCACGAGCACGAGGCCGAACAGGGCGGCGAGCAGCCCGGACGGTCCGACCTGCTGCGCCAGCACCCAGATCAGCCACGCCGCCGTGGCGTAGATCGGGAAAGCCAGGACGCCCTTCAGAACATCCATCCAGGCACCGGGGCGCGGCAGGGCGCGCAGGGCGGCGGGCCATGCAGTCAGGACGAGGAAGGGCAAGGCGAGGCCGAAGCCGAGGCTCGCGAACACCGCCAGACCCACGGCCGGGGCCTGCGTCAGGGCGAACCCCACGGCCGACCCCATGAAGGGCGCCGTGCAGGGGGTCGCCACCACTGTGGCCAGTACGCCGGTGAAGAACGAGCCCTGCAACCCCGCGCGGCGGGTCAGGCCGTCGCCGAGCCCGGCGATGCCGCCGCCGAGATGAACGACCCCGGACAGGCTCAGACCCATGCCGAACAGGAGATAGGCGAGGGCTGCCACCACCACGGGCGATTGTAGCTGGAAGCCCCAGCCGATGCCGGCGCCCGCGCCCTTCAGGCCGATGAGCAGACCCGCGAGACCGAGAAACGCCGCGAGCACCCCGGCCGTGTAGGCGACGCCGTGCAGGCGGACCCGGGCCGGGGGTTCCCCGGAATGTCGCACGAGGCTCAGGATCTTGATGGACAACACCGGGAACACGCACGGCATCAGGTTGAGCACGAGGCCGCCCAGGAATGCGAGGCCGACGGCGCTCCACAGGGTCAGGCCGTCCTCCTCCTGCGGAATCGGCGGGGCGGCCAGGGCGTCCGTGGCGGGGGCGGCGATGGCGGGCGCCTCGCCGACGGCATAGGCGCGCCGGATGGGTCCCTCGGGCGTCGTCTCGTCGAAGGTGAGGACGCCGGGAAGCGTCGCCGGCGCCGCGTCGTCGGGATTGCCCCGAACCAGCGCGAGCCGAAGGCCGGCGGAGTCGATCCGCAGGTCCTGCGCGGCCGCGTTCTCGATGGCGGTCTCCGCATAGGGAAAGAACGCCACCCTCGAGACGGAATCGGGTGCGAGGCTCGGCGCCTCCATCGTCAGGGTCAGGCGATCCTTCGCGGCGATGGTCCGCACCGGCCAGGGCGACGGCACCGGCAGGGCGGCGCGGGCCTGCGCGAACAGCGCGCGGGTCTGCGGATTGGTGCCGGTGCTGGTTCCGGCCTGCGCCACCGGAAGGGCGAGGCGCAGGTCCGCCGTGCCCGGCACGCATTCTCGTTCGCAGACGAGGTAGCTCAGATGGGCCTTAAGGGTCACGGGCTTGCCCGGCGCCAGGGCCTCGGGCGGCGTCACCTGCGCCAGCAGGACGGTCTCGCCCTCGTAGCCGAAGTTCATCAGGTGGGCGACGGGGATGCGGTGGGGTGCCGGCCAGTCGAGGGCCCCGGCCGCGAAACCCGCGGGCAATGACCAGCCGACCTCGGGCGGCAGGCCCGAATCCCCGGGGTTGCGCCAGTAGACGTGCCAGTTCGGCCGCATCACCATGCGGATGCCGACGGTGAAGGGCTCGCCGGGGCGGATCGCGGCGGGTTCGGCCACGAGGCTCGCGGTGACGAGGTCGGACGGGAGCTTGAGCCCCTGGGCGGACGCGCCGACGAGGCCGGACAGGCTGAGCGCCAGCAAGGCGAGGAACCGGATCATGACGTCCCTGTGCGTCGCCCGTGACGATGGGGCGTCGCCCGTCGCTATAGCACGCCGCGCCCGGGGCCGAGCGCATCGACTTGCCGCGCCCCATCGGGCAGGATTTTGCCAGTGATGAATGGCGCGCGTCGCCGCGCGATCCGGGAGATCTCCATGAGCCTCAAGAGCAAGACCGCAATCGTGACCGGCTCCACGAGCGGCATCGGCCTCGCCATCGCGCGGGGCTTCGCCCGGGAAGGCGCCGACGTGGTGCTGAACGGGTTCGGGTCGCCGGACGCCATCGAGACGGCCCGGGCCGGGATCGAATCCGAGTTCGGCGTGCGGGCGATCCACTCGGCCGCCGACATGACCAAGCCCGACGAGATCGCCGGCATGATCACCCTCGCGGAGGAGACCTTCGGGGCCGTCGACATCCTCGTCAACAACGCCGGCGTTCAGTACGTCTCGCCCATCGAGGACTTTCCGCCGGAGAAGTGGGAGCTCATCATCGCGCTCAATCTCTCCTCGGCGTTCTACACCATGCGGGCCGCCATTCCGGGCATGAAGAAGCGGGGCTGGGGGCGGATCATCAACACCGCCTCGGCCCATTCCCTCGTGGCCTCGCCGTTCAAGTCGGCCTACGTGGCGGCCAAGCACGGCATCGCCGGCCTCACCAAGAGCGCGGGCCTGGAACTCGCCACCCACGGCATCACGGTGAACTGCATCTCGCCGGGCTATGTCTGGACCCCCCTGGTGGAGAGCCAGATCCCCGACACCATGAAGGCGCGCGGGCTGACCGAGGAGCAGGTCATCAACGACGTGCTGCTCAAGGCCCAGCCGACCAAGGAATTCGTCACCGTCGATCAGGTCGCGGCGCTCGCGGTGTTCCTGTGCTCGGACGCGGCGAGCCAGATGACGGGCGCCAACCTCGCCATGGATGGCGGCTGGACGGCGCAGTAGGACGCTCCGGGTCGCGCCGCCCCGGTGGGGCGGCGCGTTGGACTCTTCAGCGGCGGTGGAGCAGCAGGGCGAGGCCGTAGCCGACGGCGCCCGCGAGCAGGAGCGCGATGAAGGGATTCTCCTCCACCCGCGTCTCGACGGCCCTGGTGCCATCGCGGAAATAGGCGCCGCCACGATCCTGAATGCGCTCGTAGGCGTCGCCGGCGTAGTCGCTGACGTTGTCGGCGACGTCGCGCACGGTGTCCTTGGCCTGGCCGTAGGCGTCCTGGGCGCGCCCCTGCGCCTCGCGGTAGCGCCCCTCGACGGAGTCGCGCTGTGACCCGAGGGCGTCGCCCACGGCCCCCTGCACGCGGCCGCCGAGATCCTTGGCGGTTCCGACGATGCGATCCGTGTCCACCATGATGCGTCTCCTCGTTGAGCTTCGATGCGGGTTCGATGCCGCCGGGGCGTGGCACGCCCGCATCCGACGTTCACAGAACGCCCGAGATCCGATTGGGCACCGCATCGATCGGATTTTCTCGGTGCTTCCCGCCGACAGGGTGAACCGACCGTCCCGCGAGGAGTCCGCGGGCCACCGTCACCAGGGCGGCCGCCAGGGTCTCGACGGCCGGTGCGCGCCGCAACCCGAGACGCCCGGTCGGCGGTAGGGGCGGAACGTGGACGAAGAGCACCGGGATGTTCTCGGCCAGCGCCCGGTAATACGCGGCGTTGCAGAGGTAGCGGCCGGCATCATGGGACGGGATCGCCCGGATGCCGTTGCGGCGCAGGGCCACGAGGGCCTGCGCGGCGACGTGCGCGCGGCGCTCTGACGGTCCGTCCGCCGACAGGGCGAGACATCGCGCAAGGGCCCCCGATGCGTCCGGGAATAGCCGGCTCGCCCGGTTTCGCGCCCGAAACTCGACCCGGACCCGCGTGGCGCGGCGCGCCACGCCCAGCATCAGCACGGCGGCCGGTGGCTCCGTGAGGGCGGGAACCAGATGGGTCGGAATGGCCCCATAGGTGGTGGGTAGGACGAGGAGGCGGACATCGCCGCCCGCGAGGCCGTGGCGGCGGGCGAGGGCGACGAGGCGGCGCGCCACCACGGCGCTCGGGTTCACGGGCACGCCGGGGAACGGCCCGAACCCGGTGACGAGGAGGTGGCCCCGGCTCAAAGGCCGATGAGGGTGGCGATGGCCTCGGCCCCGGCGGCGGGGGAGGATTCGCCGCGCGACACCCCGGCCTCGGCCTCGGCCGTCTGACGGCGGACTTCGGCGGACCCGACGAGGCGCTGGTGCAGGCGCTCGTGGACCAGCGCCCACATCCACTTCACGTCCTGGGCGCGGCGCTTCTTGGCGATCTCGCCCGTGGCCGTGAGCTTGTTGCGGTGGTCGACGACGCGGTCCCACATCCCGTCGAGCCCCTTGTTGTTGAGGCCCGAGACGGTGACCACGGGGGGCGTCCAGGTCGAACTCGGGGCGCTGAGGATGTGGAGGGCGGCGCGATATTCCGAGGCGGCCGCACTGGCCCGGCGCTCGCCCTCGCCGTCGTCGGCCTTGTTGACGGCGATCATGTCGGCGAGTTCGATGATGCCCTTCTTGATTCCCTGCAACTCGTCGCCGGCGCCCGGCAGCATGAGGACGAGGAAGAAGTCGGTGAGATCGGCCACCGCCGTCTCCGACTGGCCGACGCCCACGGTCTCGACCAGGATCACGTCGAACCCCGCCGCCTCGCAGAGCAGCATGGTCTCGCGGGTCTTGGCCGCGACGCCCCCGAGGGTTCCCGACGAGGGGGAGGGGCGGATGAAGGCGTTGGGATCCAGTGCCAGGCGCGCCATGCGGGTCTTGTCGCCGAGGATCGAGCCGCCCGTGCGCGTCGAGGACGGATCGACGGCCAGCACCGCCACCTTGTGGCCGGCGGCCGTGAGATTGGCGCCCAGCGCGTCGATGGTCGTCGACTTGCCCACCCCCGGCACTCCGGTGATCCCGACCCGGATCGCGCGGCCGGTCTGGGGTAGCACCGCAGCGATGAGGTCCCGCGCCACGGCGCGATGGTCGGCGCGCTTCGATTCCGCCAGGGTGATGGCGCGGGCGAGGGCAGCCCGGTCGCCGGCCAGCAACCGGTTGCGCAGGGCGTCGATGTCGAGGGCGGGCGGCGGGGATGAGGAGAGGGCCATGCCCACTTCTTGCCGGGCCGACCGGCATTCGTCGAGGGGGCGTGCCGCCTATTGCGCGACGCGCCCGCCTTTGTCCGCGTCGATGTTCGGTGTGGGACTGGGGCCACAGGCGCGCCTATGCCCGCAATCCACACGGCCCACGGCCACGTTCGCGCCGCGCCATGGTCACGATCGTCCGCGACAGGTTAGCACCGCACGACGGCCGGGTTTCCCGGCCCTCCACCGCCCAGGGTTGTCAGACCGCATGAACCGAACCATTCGGCCGACCCGACGCAGCCTCGTCCGCCTCGCTACCCTCCTGGGGCTCGCCAGCCTGGCGCCGGGCCTGTCCGGCTGCGTCACCGAGGACCTCGCCACCGGCTCGTCCGCCCCCGAGCGGCAGTCGAACATCGATGTCAGCCCCGTGCTTCTCGTCGCCACCACCCGCAAGCCGGTGGGCAGTCCCCCGAAGAGCCCGTATTTCAGCTCCGAGCGCGGCCGGGGCCTGAGCTTCGCCGAGGTGCGTCTGTCCGCACCCGACCGCTCGCTCATCGGCAAGGTCTCCTCCGTGGTCACCGGGGATTGGGGGGTCGCGGCGGTGCCGCAGATCGAGACCGGGCCGGGCGCGGCCGGTGCCTTCGCCCAGGCCGCGTTCGGGCGCGACGTGCTCATTTACGTCCACGGCTACCGCGAGAGCTTCCAGTCCGCGGCCCTCAGCGCAGCCAAGCTCTCCGACGGTATCCGCTTCCGCGGCGCCTCCGCGCTGTTCACTTGGCCCTCCGCCGCCGCGACCTTCGATTACGGCTACGATCGCGAGAGCGCCCTGTGGTCGCGCGACGCCTTCGAGGATCTGCTCAAGGCCTTGGCGAACTCGCCGTCGGGCGGCCGAATCAACATCGTCGCCCATTCCATGGGCACGCTCCTGACCCTCGAGACCCTGCGGATGCTGCGGGCCGAGGCCGGCGAGGCGGCCATGGCCCGCATCGGCGCCGTGGTGCTGGCTGCACCCGACATCGACATCGACCTGTTCACCTCCGCCATCGAGCGCATGGGACCGGACGTGAAGAAGGTCACGGTGATCTCCTCCACCAACGACAGGGCGCTGGAGCTCTCCGGCGCCATCGCGGGTGGTATCGTCCGCGCCGGCGCGGCCGACCGCGAGCGCCTGGAGGCGCTCGGCGTGCGCGTCGCCGACGCCTCCGATTACGGCGGCGGCCTGATCAACCACGACCTGTTCCTGTCGAACCCGGAGGTTCAGGGCGTGGTCAAGCGTGCCATCAGTCGAGGTGCTGGCGGAGGCAGCTGAGCCCAGGGGCCCGTTCGGCGCGGGATGGCGGTCGGCGTGGGGCTTGGCGCGCAGGCCGTTGCCCCCTACACGGTCGGCGGCCCCGTAAGGCTGAATCGATCCCAGGGCGGCGTCCTCCGACGCCGTGCGGCCGGCGCGCCCCGCGCAACGACGTTCGAGAGGAATTCGCGATGTTCACACTCGAGATCGATGGCGTGGCCATCGCGGTCATCAACGGTTCCGAGGAGGTCGCCCGCGATCTCTTCACCTGCGACGGCTTCAAGGACGACATCCAGGCCATGAAGAGCGACGGCAAGGTGCTGTGGAACGGCACCTCTCCGCTCAAGATCCGCGCCGCCACCGAGGAGGAGACGGAGATCTTCGAGGACGCCCTGGCCGAGGATGACTCGGAAGAGGACGAGCCCTTCGAGCCGGATGCCCGCCACGCCGAGGCCGCTTCGAACGACGACGCGGAAGAGGATGACGAGGACGGTGAGGACGACGCCGACATCGTCTTCCTCGTGGATATCGACGAGGATGCGGGTCTCGACTCCTGAGGGTTTCGGCAACAACTCCAACGTGGCCGTGCCCGATTCAGGGCACGGCTCATGGGTCCTGGCCGTCAGGCTCGCCCGACGCGAACGGGCACGCGCCTCGCCGATACCCCTCTTCGGGGGACGGCTCCGCTCAGGTCCGCAGGCCGGCGGCGATGTTGTGATTGATGCTGATGAGCGCGGAAAGCTTCTCGGCGCTCGGCTCGATCAGCGTATCGATCATGCGGCGGAACACGAACACCGACAATTGCGCGATGCTGGTCTTGATCGGCTCGGGCAGCGGGCTCTCGGGTGCCGTCGCCGCGCCCGCGATGATCGTCCAGACCTTTTGATTGAAGTTGAGCGCTTCGGGGAGGCCGCCCTTCTGGTTTTCCCAGTCGGCTTGAACGGCCTGGAGGCGCGATGCGGCCTTGATCAGGACGGCGGCTTCCGCCTCGCGCGGCGATAGGGCCGTCTGTGACACCTTCGCGTAGGCACTGGCCCCGTACGACATCCTGCGTTCTCCCCGACTGCCGCGATTCGAGCCGTCCGCGACCGACGAGACCGTATGGGGTTCATTCTTAAGAGACTGTAATCCGGTCTTCGCCGCAATCATGCCGAGAAGCTTGACCAGGAAGGGCCGGTGATCGCGGGCCGGCCTCTGTCCGCGCGGCGATCGCGGGATTTCCGACCCATGATGAATTTTGTTTTCGGTACGGTGGCGGGGGCGCTGCTGGCCGGCATCCTCACCGTCGTCGCCGTGCGCCAGCCCGGCGTTCAGAGCAGGCTCGGGCTGTTTCCGGTGTCCACGGCCCCGATGCTGCCGGCTGCCCGGCCACCCGGACCATCACCGGATGCCCGCGCCAGGGAAGAAGCGGCCTGCCGCAACGGGCCGGCCGAAGTCGGCAAGGCCGACATGCTGTTCAACCGCAAGCGCTTCTGGCTCGTGGCGCCTTGATCCCGGCAGACGCCGGACAGGCCTGCCTTGGAGAAGCGTTCACTTACACGCTGCTCAGCAGAAACATCACCATGGTGGTCGCGACGGTGGTGCTGAGGAAGCCGCACAGGGCTGCCGCGAAGGACGGGCCCGTGGCATCGATCATGGCATTGGAGCCGAGGACGGAATTGGCGTTGGACTGGGTGGCCGAGGCGTTCATGGGCGTGGACCTTCAGGGCAGCGAATCGCGCGCCGCTTGTTCAGACTTGTGAAACGAATGGTTCCGGGCGTGTGTGCGTGGGCGCACGCGCTCAGTCGCAGCGATTGACCTTCTTGGCGATGCGAAGGTTCCGCGCCTCGGTCCGCAGATCGATGGCGGTGACGGCCGCACCGCAATCCTCGAACGCATCCCGGGCATCGGCGTAGCGATCGCCGATTTCGTCGAGGGTATCGCAGACGCGGTCGTGGCTGCCGACGCGGGCTTCCTGCCGGGCCTGGAACCGCAGGGCGTTGGCTTCCTCGACCTTTCGCTGGCCCTCGAAGCAGGCTGGCGCGGCCAGAGCCGGCACGACGGCCACGACGGTGAGTCCGATGGCGAGAAGCGGTGAAAACAGAGCGTGACGCATGGGATACCTCGGCGGCAGACGTCTCGAGGAACAGGACGGGTGCAAGGTGACGCTCAGGCTGATCCAAAGTTATGGATCGATCCGAAGTCTTGGATCCGGCCCGCCGGTCATCCTGCGTTCATGCCCCAAGAACCCCCGATCTACGGCGAAGGTTCCGCTTTTCGGCTGCTCACTTTCCGGGCGCGGCGCGAGGCGAGAATTGTTGGAAGATCCACCGGCGTGAAGCCCTGCGCATCGACGCCCACGTCGTACTGCTTCGGGATCGGTGTCAGCTTGGCGTGCGAATGCCCGTGGAGGTCGAGGGCGCCCCGGCCCATGCCGTTCCAGGTTCGGAACGCATAATGGCACAGCACCAGGGGCCGTTCGTCCACGACGATCTCGGCATAATGGCCGACACTGGCCCAGCCCGGCGCATGCAGCGTTTCCGGCCCGTCGTTGTTGCCGACGATGAGGTGCTTCGTACCCTTGAGCGAGGTGAGGATTTCGGAGATTCGGCCCGGCGCGGGTCGCAGGGCGACATCGCCGAGATGCCAGACCGTGTCGCCGGGCGCGACGACGGCGTTCCAATTGGCGATGAGCGCCGCGTCGTGGACCGCAAGGTCGGGGTAGGGGCGCCGGTCGATCCGCAGCACGCGCGGATCGGAAAAGTGCGTGTCGCTGGTGAACCAGACGGTCATGCCGGAACGTCGCTCCGAGAAAGGCAGGGCGGTCTTCGGAAGCGAGGCGGGATCACGCCGTCCGACCCCGGCCTCAGCGACCGGGGCTGAACCGCAGGGGCACGGTGACCGCGAGGCTGCTGATCGTGACGCCTGCCGGGGCCGCCGGCAGGGACCCGCGTACGGTCGCGAGCGCCGCACTGTCGATGGCGCCGACACCACTGCTGCTCGACAGTCCCGAACTCAGCACCTGCCCGGAACGCGACACGGTGAACCGAACCACGGCAACGCCGCCGCTGGTGCCCGCCGCCGCACTGGCGTTCATGCGACCGCGGATCGCCGAGCTGAGGGCGCCCTGCCAAGCGCGGAGCGCGTTCGCATCGTTGCCGCCGGCGGCCGCACCCGCGCTGCTCTGACGCGAGGCCGAGGCCGAGTTCTGGCGTGCGCTGCCCTCGCTCGCAGCGGCGGCGGCGCGGCGTGCGGCCTCACGGGCCGCCTTGGCCTTCGCCTCGGCCCGAGCCTCCTGCAGCGCTTCGCGGCGCTCCTCCTGTTCGGCCTTGAGCCGTGCCTCGCGGTCGGCCTTGCGCTTGGCCTCACGCCGCGCCTCGAGGATCTTGGCTTGATCCGGCTTCGGTTTCACCACTTCGACGGGCTTCGGCAGCTCCTGGGCCACGGTGGGTGGAGGGGGTGCCAGGGCCGGCGCGGTCTCGGCCGTGGACGCGATCACCTGATCCTCCGGCGGCGGCTCGTTCGCCACCTCGACGGGCGGCGTCGGAGTCGCTTCCGGCGGCTCGGCCATGGTCGTCGCCTCGGGCGCGATCATCGCTGTATCGGGCGGCGGCGGTGCCGTCGCCTCGGGCGGTGTCAGCTCCGTGGTCTCCAGCGGCTTCTCCTGTTGGACCGTCTCGGGCGTCTGCACCGGATTGGCTTCGGGCGGCGCCGACACGGAGGCGGCCTGCTCGGCCGGGGCTTGGGTGTCGGCCTCCGTCATCTGCGGCGCGAGGTCGATGGTGACGATATTCT
The DNA here is from genome assembly GCF_001423295.1 of Methylobacterium sp. Leaf112. Classification (GTDB taxonomy): domain Bacteria; phylum Pseudomonadota; class Alphaproteobacteria; order Rhizobiales; family Beijerinckiaceae; genus Methylobacterium. Next base: position 362,246 of record NZ_LMNG01000001.1, read on the forward strand.
CGCCCGGGGGCGCCTTGGGCTCCGGCTGGAACAGAGTGAGGGCGATCAACCCGGCCGCGTGCAGGCCGAGGGCGACGAGGAAGGCTGCGGCGAGACCTGACGGGCCGCGCCGATCCGGATCTCCGGTCGATGCGAGGACGCTCATGGGGCTATCGGGCCGTTCCGGTCGCGGGTACTGCGGCGGCCGGCGCAGACGGCAGGGCGCCACCGGGCGATTGGGCGATGAGCGAGACCTTGGTGAAGCCCGCCTGGCCGACGAGGCCCATCACTTCCATGATCTTGCCGTAGGGTACCTCGCGATCGCCACGCACCAGCATCACCTGGGAGGGGTCCTCGGCGGCCAGGGCCCGCAGGCGGGGCAGGATGCCCTCGGGGGTCAGCTCCTCCTTCGCGAGGTAGGGCTTGCCCTCCTTGTCGATGGAGATCTCCAGGGGCTTCTTGGCCTGAGCCACCTTCTGCGCCGTGGTCTTGGGGAGCTGTACAGGCACACCCGTGGTCATGAGCGGGGCGGCGACCATGAAGATGATCAGCAGCACCAGCATCACGTCGACGAGGGGCGTGACGTTCATCTCGGACATCGGCGCGCCGTCGATGCCGTCGTCGTCGTCACCGCCGCCGGAGCGGATCGATCCCATGGCCATGCGTCGCCCTCCGGGGCTTCGGGCGGGCGGCCGGCAGCCCGGCGCCGCGTTCCCGCGAAATCGAAATTCGTCCGGAAACGGGATGGCCCCATGGATCGGGGGCCGCCGGTCTTCCGGGGTTCAAGGCCGGCCCGCCCGCGCGAGGCGGACATTGGTCGGTGATACGGGTCGGCGATACGGGTCGGTGATACGGTTCGGCTATTCGGCGGCGGCGGCGCGGCTGTGAACCGTCCGGTCGCGGGCCAGACGGTTGCCGAGGGTGCCGATGGAGGAGACGAAGCTCGCCTGGACTCGTCCGATGTCGTTGATGAGCTTGTTGTAGGCCATCACCGCCGGGATCGCGACGACGAGGCCGATGGCGGTGGCGAACAGCGCCTCGGCGATGCCGGGTGCCACCACGGCGAGCGACGTATCCTGGCTCTTCGCGATGGACGAGAACGAGTTCATGATGCCCCACACCGTGCCGAACAGCCCGATGAAGGGCGCGGTGGAACCGGAGGTCGCGAGGAGCGGCAGGCCCGTCTGCATCGCCTTCAACCGCGTGGTGAGGGTCGCGCGCATGGCGCGCTCGATGCGGTCGCGGCGCTCGGCGCGCGTCTCGCTGCTATCCTGATCGCGCCACGCCTCGATGGCGGCCGCCGTGATCTGCGCGTCCATCCCCTTGCCGGATGCTTCCAGGGCGCCGCCCGAGCGCACCAGGGTGTCGAAGGCCTTCGCCTGGCGCTTGGCCGCGGCGATGCGGACGATCTTCTCGAACACCACCGTCCAGCAGGCGATGGAGGCGACCACGAGCAGGATCATCACCGATTTGACGATCGGGTCGGCCTGGAGAAACAGGCCGAGGAACGACATGTCGTGGGAGACGCCTGCGGGCGCGGCGGTCGGATCCATGGGGATGTCTCTCGGTTCGGTTTCGGATCAGCGGACGAAGGGCGCGGCAGTCTTGCTGTCGGTTTCGATGCGTTCGAGGCAGGTCTCGCGGCTGGCGTCGCCGCCCTCGCAGGCCAGGACATCGTTGAGGAGCACCCGGCCGATCTTCGGGCAGGCCAGGGCCGGGAAGTCGAACAGGCGGACCATGGTCTTGCGCTCCTGCACGGGGCCGAGCTCGACGGCGAGGCGCTTCTGCGCGACACCGTCCGTGTCGAAGGCGAACAGATCGACCTTCAGGGATTTCAGGGCCGCGCCCCGGCTGTTGTCGACGAGAAGGTAGGTCCGGCAGGATTCGCCTGCGGGCTCCAGGCGGTTCAGTTCTAGCTTGAGCGAAGCGGGCTTGGTGTCCGTGCTCTTGGCTTCCTGTGCCACCGCGTAACCCGTCCAGCCGGCCAGGATGGCGGTGCCGAGACAGGCCGCCCGAACCGCATTCCGGACCTGTTCCCTGACCATGCAGTGCACTCGATCCATCACGGTTCCGTTTCCTCGAACGATGGGCGGCACCGCCGCGCCGGACTTAAACCTTGGGATGACCCGCGATTCGCAGCGTGTTTCCGCCGGGAACGTCATGGTCGGCAATCATGACCCGGTGATCGGTCGGCGCCGCTCAAGTCGTCGCTTCCCAAAGGGAACGCGAACCGGCGCGGCACGGCCAAGAGCCCCGCAATCCGTCGGTCGATTGGCCGTGGCAATATCCGAATTCGCGGTGCCAGATCAAGCGCAGTGCGGAATATCAGAGTAATTCCAAACTGTTACCTGACCGAATACAGGACCACGCTGGAAAATTGCCGATTGATCCTGGTTGTAGTTTCCTGATTTGCCCGGCGAACATCGCCGGGTCTTCTCTCGGTCAGCTCGTAGGACGATCGTGGTCGGGTTCGATCGGCGAGTTCGACGGGAAGGCCCGCGCAAGGGACCGTCCTGGATGTTCGGAGCCAAGCCCTTGATGGGGCTGCCCTTGATGAGGCTTGGTGCCGCCTCCATATCGGGTTCACCGGCGAACGATCGTCGGCGGGGGGTGCTGCCGCAGGCGGGCTTCCCGAACACCGCAGACGTGCCTCTCCACGAAGTGCCTCCTCCATCGTCCCAGGGGCTTCGCTTGAAGGACATCCATCCGTGACCACGCGGCCTTCCCCGTTCGGACATCCGTTCCTCCTCGGTTTCGATGAGATCGAACAGGCCCTCGACAGGGTGTCGAAGGCCGCCAACGATGGATATCCGCCCTACAACATCGAGCGGGTGGCCCGCAGCGACCGGGAGCCCGAGCGGCTTCGCATCACCCTCGCGGTCGCGGGCTTCACCCGCGATCAGCTCGACGTGATGCTGGAAGAGAACCAGCTCGTGGTCCGCGGCCGGCAGATCGACGAGAAATCGCGTCAGTTCCTCCATCGCGGCATCGCTGCGCGCCAGTTCCAGCGGGCCTTCCTGCTGGCGGACGGCATGGAGGTGATGGGGGCCGACCTGTCGAACGGTCTGCTGTCCATCGACCTGACCCGACCCGAGCCGGACCGGGTCGTGCGCAAGATCGCCATCGCATCCCGCGACGACGTCTGACGGGACGCCCGTTTTTCATCCGGGTCGGGCCAGACCCGACCCCGCTCTGCCAGAAGGAGAGCCGACCATGACCGCATTCAGCCAGAATCCCATCACCGGCGCAGATCTCGATCCGGCGGAGTTCAACGCCGCCGACCTCGCTGCCCTGGGCGAGGGTCACATCGCCTACGTCCGCGCCATGAGTTCCGACGAGGTCACGCGCCTGTTTCCGCAGGCGCCGGAGTTGACCCCCGGCCTCGACCTCTTCGCCCTGCTCTCGGCCAGCGGGGCGCCGATCCTGCTCGCCGATTCCCGTGACGCCGTGGTGGCCAATGCCATGGCCAACGATCTCCACACCGTCAGTCTGCACTGATTTCTTTGTTCGGGTAGATCTCCGTCACTGCCGCCAGGAGCCGGGCGAGATCTTGGGGGCGCGACAGGCGGTGGTCGCCATCCGCCACGAGGGTCAGCACCGTGTCGGCCCGAGGCAGGCGCTCGACGATGCGCAGGGCATGGGACCAGGGGACATCCGGGTCGTCCATGCCCTGCAGGATACGAACCGGGCAGCCCGGGTCGAATTCTCCCCCGAGCATTGCGTGCCGGCGCCCGTCCTCGATGAGGGCACGGGTGATCGGCACCGGGACGGGGTCATATGCGCTCGGTCGCGCCCAGAAACCGTCCCGCTCGATGGTGGCACGGATTTCCGGCGTGAACCGCTTCCACATCAGGTCTTCGGTGAAATCCAGGGCCGGGGCGATGAGCACCAGTCCCGAGGGGGCGTCCTCGCCTCGCGCGGCCCGTTCCCGGGCGGCGAGACAAGCGATCCAGCCACCCATGGACGAGCCGATGAGAAGCGGCCGCTGCGGCGCGCAGGCGAAGATCACCGCGACCGCGTCCTCGACCCAGGTCGAGATGGTGCTGGACGCGAAATCGCCCTCCGATTCGCCATGACCCGTATAATCGAACCGCACCAGGGCGCGTCCCGTTCGCCGCGCCCATCCATCGAGCGCTTCGGCCTTGGTGGCCCGCATGTCGGAGCGGAAGCCTCCGAGCCACACCATGGGCGGTCCCTCTCCGGGTCGATGGAGCACGGCGATGCGTCGTGCCGCGTCCCCGCTTCCGACATCGAGGAAAGTCGGCGCCTCGTCGTTCGGCTGCGGCATCGGCTTATCCCCGTTATCCAAGAACCATCGTGTTGCGTGCTCTGCATTTGCCTTTCGTTTACCGGGCCGTAAAGCACGCCGCCCATGCTGACGCCCATGACCGAAGCCCGCGACGGACGTTTCCGCCCCCGCCCCGAACCCTCAGGTCCCGTCATCGGGCCGGCCTGCGGAGCCGCGTCATGAATGGCGATCCGCGCGGCGGCACCTTCCCGGGGGAGGGTGCGCCGCTCTCGGGCAGAACCATCCTGCAGATCATCCCGGCCCTCGATGCGGGCGGGGCCGAGCGCACCACCGTGGACGTGGCCGCGGCCCTCGCGGCTGCGGGTGCGCGCGCCCTCGTCGCCACGGAGGGCGGTCGGCTGGTGGGGGAATTGCAGGCCAAGGGCGGCATCTGGCTGCCGTTTCCGGCCGCCGCGAAGAACCCCGTCGCCATGGCGCTGAACATCGGGCGCCTCGCTCGGCTGTGTCGGCGCGAGGGCGTTCAGATCATCCATGCCCGATCGCGGGCGCCGGCCTGGGTCGCACTCGGCGCGGCACGTCGCCTGAAACTGCCCTTCGTCACGACCTACCACGGCAGCTATTCCGGCCGCACCGGGGTGAAGGTGCTGTACAATTCGGTGATGGCGCGCGGCGACGTCGTCATCGCCAACTCGCACTACACCGCCGACCTGATCCGCACGCTTCATCCGGATCAGGCGGGCGACCGCGTCCGGGTGATCCACCGGGGGACGGATCTCGCGCTGTTCACGCCGGGCGCCGTGGCGCCGGCTCGGGTCGAAGCCCTGCGCCGGGCCTGGGGCGTGGCGCCGCACGAGCGCGTGGTGCTGCTCGCCGCGCGCCTCACGGCCTGGAAGGGTCAGCGCGTGCTCATCGAGGCGGCCGCCCTCATGCGCGACCGCGGCGTCGCCGATGTCGCCATCGTGCTCGCGGGCGACCCGCAGGGGCGTGTCGCCTACGAGCGCGAGCTCGACGCCCTCATCGCCGCGCGCGGCCTGCAGGGCATCGTCCACCGGGTCGGGCACTGCACGGACATGCCGGCGGCGTTCCGCGCCGCTTCCGTCGTGGCGGTTCCCTCCGTCGAGCCCGAGGCGTTCGGCCGCTCGGCCGTGGAAGCTCAGGCGCTGGGCACGCCCGTGGTGGTCTCGGATCTCGGCGCCGTACCGGAGACCGTCCTGGCGCCACCGGAAGTCCCGGCCGGCCAGCGCACGGGCTGGCGGGTGGCACCGGGCAACGCCTCGGCCCTGGCCGATGCCCTGGCCGATGCGTTGTCCATGGGCGCCTCGGCGCGGGACGCGATGACCCGGCGCGGCCGGGCGCACGTGGAGGCACACTTCTCCCTCGAGGGCATGGTCGGCGACACCCTCGACGTCTATGTCGACCTCCTCGCCAATTGCCCGTGAAGCGCCCGTGATCGTCCCGGATCTCCCGGGGCGTGAACCAAACCCGGCCGCCCGAGTTGACTTGAAGAAAAGTTCAGCCAAGGTGTCGGACCGGAATCCGGAGCGATTGGTGGCCAGGATCGACCCCATGGGGTTGGGGTTCGCAGGCTGCCGTTTCGTCGTTTCATCAGGAGATTGAAGCCATTCGTAGACCTATGAGAGCTATGCCGGCCCCGCAGAAGGACGGGCCGCGCGCCAACCGGGACATCCGCGGCGTTCGCGAAGTGCAGCTCATCGACGACACCGGTCAGAACCGGGGTGTGGTCGCCTTCTTCGACGCCCTCGCGTTGGCCGAGGAAGCCGGCCTCGACCTCGTCGAGATCGCGCCCAACTCCGTTCCTCCCGTCTGTAAGCTCCTCGATTACGGCCGCTTCCGCTTCAACGAGCAGAAGAAGCAGAATGAGGCCCGCAAGAAGCAGAAGACGGTCGAGGTCAAGGAGATCAAGCTGCGGCCCGGCATCGACAAGCACGACTACGACACCAAGATGAAGGCCGTGGTTCGGTTCTTCGAGGAAGGTGACAAGGTCAAGGTGACCCTGCGCTTCCGCGGCCGCGAGATGGCGCACCAGGACATCGGCCTGCGCCTGCTCGAGCGGGTGAAGAACGAGACCCAGGAGATCGCCAAGGTGGAGAGCGAGCCGATGCTCGAAGGCCGCCAGATGATCATGATCCTGGCTCCGCGCTGACGCGCGAGGCCCGTTCGGATTCGACGATCCGCGCCGCTTTCCCCTGGGGAGGCGGCGTTTTTCATGATCGCTTCCCAATCGGACGCAGAGGTCCCCCTCCCCGCCGGGGGAGGGAGATGAGTGTCCCTACTTGACCACCGAGACCTGCGCGTCGCCCGTCCGCCGCAGCACATTCACCGTCACGTCGCCGCCGTAGCGCTGGAAGCGCAGGTCCACCCGCGAGGTGCCGAGCTTCAGGTTGAAGATCGACACCCCGTCGAGGAAGGCCGGCAGGGTCGGGTTCTTCAGGCGGATGCGGTTGCGATCGTGCTGGAGTTCGAGGCCGATGCAGGCGGCGAGGAACGCGAAGGGGGCCGCCGCCGCCCAGGCCTGGGGCGAGCACGCCACCGGGTAGGAGACCGGCCCGCGCTGGTGCCGGCGCATGAAGCCGCAGAACAGCTCCGGCAGACGCTTCTGGTCCTGGTAGAGGGCGGTGTCGAACATGCCCTCGAAGATCCGCGAGGCTTCCGGCTTCAGGTCGTAGCGGGCGAGCCCCATGGCCACGAGGGCGTTGTCGTGCGGCCAGATCGAGCCATTGTGGTACGACATCGGATTGTAGCGCGCCTCGCCGCGCGCGATGGTCCGCACACCCCAGCCATTGAACCCATCCTTCGACAGGAGGTTGGCGGCGACACTCGCGGCGCGCTCCGGCAGGGCGATGCCGGTGAAGAGGGCGTGCCCGGCATTCGAGGACCGCACGGCGCATTGGCGCTTCTCGCCATCGAGCGCGAGGGCGTAGGTGCCGATCGCTTCGCACCAGAACGCCTTGTCGAAATCCGCCCGCAGCTTGGCGGCTTCGGCCGTCAGTCGCTCGGCCAGGGCATCGTGGCCGAGCAGGGTGGCGAGCGTCGCCATGCCGTTCTTGGCGGCATAGACGTAGCCCTGGACCTCGCACAGGGCGATGGGACCCTTGGCGAGGTTCCCGTCCGTGTGGAAGATCGAATCGTGGCTGTCCTTCCAGCCCTGGTTCTCGAGGCCCTTGTCGGTGTCGCGGGCGTATTCGACGAAGCCGTCGCCGTCGCGGTCGCCGTACTGGTTCATCCAGTCTAGGGCGAGTTCGAGGGCCGGCCAGATCCGCTCGATGGTTTCCCGGTCGCCGGTGACGGCGTAGTATTCCGAGGCCAGCATCACGAACAGCGGCGTGCCGTCGATGGTGCCGTAATAGTGCCGGAACGGCACCTCCCCGAGCATCGCCATCTCGCCGCGCCGGGTCTCGTGCAGAACCTTTCCGGGCTGGGCGTCGGCGGCGGGATCGATGGCCTTGGCCTGGGTCGAGGCGAGGTAGCGCAGGACGCCCTTGCCGAAGTTCGGATCGATCCACAGGGCCATCATCGCCGTGATGATGCCGTCGCGGCCGAACACCGTGGAGTACCAGGGGATGCCGGCGAAGGGGTAGATCCCCTCCGGCGTGCGGCTGGCCAGCATGTAGAGATCGGCGGTGGCGCGGCAGGCGGCCTCGTTGAACTGGTCGTTCGACGAGATGATCGTGGTGATGCCGGCCGTGAGCTGCCGCAGGTCGCGGCGCGAATCGCGATACGCACGGGCGAAGATCACGCCCTCGGCCAAGCCCTTGGGGTGGCGGGCCGTGGCCGACGAGCCGGCGGCGTGCGACAGGCCTGCCGCGGCATCCTCGCCCACCTTCTCGGCGGCCGGTGCACTGGTGTAGGCCCGGTGCGATTCGAAAACCGTGCGGATGAAGAGCGAGGCGCGTCCACCCGGGGGCAGGGAAACCTCGAAGGTGACCTTTCCCGGCTCGATGTGCTTCGGTTTTGGGCCGAAATGCAGGCTCGTGGTCCGCACCACCTCGTCGAGGCCGGCATAGCGGAACTGCACTTCCGACTCGCTCGCCACCTGAACGCTGCGCTTGCCCCGCACCGGGCGGTCCATGCCACGGACCTCGAAGAGATCGCGGAAATCCGCGTCGAAGCTCACGCCGATTTTCAGGGTCCAGTGGCGCGAATCGTAGTTGCGCAAACCGATCCGGTCATAGCACGCGCCCTTGAACAGAAACTTTGTGCGCTCGATGGCGATGAGCTCGCGCGGGATCGTGGTCTCGTCGTGGGCGTCGAGGCGGATGTCGGGCGTCGTCATGTCGACGCTGAGCGCGCCGTTGTCGTCCTGCATCACCGAGGACAGGAGCAGGGGGCGCTGATCCTCGATAGTGAAGTGCAAGCGCGAGAGGTAGCGCGTGTCCTGGAAGTACAGGCCCTCGGGGCCGGGCAGCACGCCGATGTCGCCGTAGCTGTCCAGCACCGCGAAGGCCTCGCCGTACTTCAGGGAGCGCAGCGGGCGCTCGACCAGGGAGGTGTGGGCCTCGATATGGTACTGGGGCAGGACCGCGTCGGCATCCTGAAAACCATGGTTCAGCGGCCCGTCCGTCGTGCCGGGTGCCTGTTCGGGAGTCGCCGTGAAACTGTCAGCCGCCATGCCCGAGCGTCTCCGGATGGGTGAGGATTCGCGAATCGTCTGATCGCGATGGGTCTGGAATCGAAAGGCCGCCCGTCGCGGTATGCGACGCGGGCGGCCCTCAGAGAGGAGAGTTAGTGCGGCAATCGTACGACGCCAACCCGGAAAAGGCTCTGCAAGCCCGATGCCGGGTCCGCCTCAGGCCGGCATGGCGGCCACCGAGATCGACGGCAGGGACGAGCCGTTGAGATCGCCGTAGCGGGGCGAGAAGGCCGCCGCGTGGGGCATCTTGATCACGTCGGCCTGATGGGCGAGCAGGCTCTCGTAGGCGGCGACGTACTTGCGGACCATGCACTCGGCGGTGAACTGGGTCTCGAAGTGGCGGCGCACGCCGGCTCGGCTCATGGTCTTGACCGTGTCGACGGCCGCAACGGCATCGTCCATCGAGTCGCACAGCACGCCCGAGATCCCGTCGGCGATCACCTCCGGCACGGAGCCGTTGCGGAACGCGATGACCGGGGTGCCGGCCGACATCGCTTCGATCATCACCAGGCCGAAGGGCTCCGGCCAGTCGATGGGGAAGGCCAGGGCCAGGGCGTTGCCGAGAAAATCCTTCTTCTGTTCCTCGTTGATCTCACCGATGAACTCGACGAGCGGGTGGTGGATCATCGGCTCGATGACCTCGTCCCAATAATCCTGGTCGGCCTTGTCGACCTTCGCGGCGATCTTCAGTTTCACGCCGGAGCGGATCGCCATCTCGATGGCGCGGTCGGGGCGCTTCTCGGGGGAAATGCGACCGAGAAAGGCGAGATAACCGCCCTTGGCCTCGGGGTAGAACGGGCAGTTCTGGGCCGGCAGGCCATGGTGGATGGTGGACGCCCAGTTCACGTTCTTCGGCATCGGCTCGCGCTGATTGTCGGAGATCGACACCAGGGGCATGCCCGTGAAGGTACGGTAGACCGGCATGAAGTCCGGCACGTCGAGGCGGCCGTGCATCGTGGTGATGCACTTGTGGTTCAGATCCTCGAACATCGGATATTGCAGGAGGTCGATGTGGAAGTGCAGCACATCGAACTCGTGGGCGCGCTTGTGGACGTGATGCAGCATGGCGAGATGGCTCGCCGTGTGGTCGCGGTAGCCGAGGAGGCGCAGGCCTTCCGGCGTGCACGCCGCGAGCTTGGCCGAGGTCTCCGAATCACCACTGGCGAACAGCGTCACGTCGTGACCCTGACGGACGAGCTCTTCCGTGATCCAGGATACGACGCGCTCGGTGCCGCCGTAGAACTTCGGGGGGACCGCCTCCGAGAGCGGAGCAATCTGGGCAATGCGCACGAAGCGTCTCCTGTGAGGTCGAATATGCGCCGACCTAACGCGATCCGGCCTGAGTGGGACATGAATGAAACCCACGGCCAAGGTTATGGTTCCTCCGGGAGCCCCGGCACCATCGCTGTTTTGCGATGCCGCATGGATGTCCCCGCAATCCCGGGCGCGGGGGGCTGTGCGGATCGGTCATGTTGCCGGTTCGTCCCGTAGTCCTAACTCAATGACATGTGCGAATTTGTGCAATGCGAGCCGCCCTTGTTTCACCTCCGGGGGTCGTCTAAGCCTCCGGCCAGCGCAGTCTGGCATTGGAGCAATTCCATCCGGCGGGACGCTCCCGGGGCAGTACGGCCTTCGGCGCACACGAGAGGTCCCGCATGACCGGCCTGATGGCGGATTACCTGCCCCTCATCGTCTTCATCGGCGTGTCGCTGTTCATCGCGGCAGCCCTGCTGGTGGCGCCCTTCCTCGTCGCCTACAACAGTCCCGATCCGGAGAAGCTCTCGGCCTACGAGTGCGGCTTCAACGCTTTCGACGATGCGCGCATGAAGTTCGATGTGCGCTTCTACCTTGTGGCCATCCTGTTCATCATCTTCGATCTCGAAGTCGCATTCCTGTTCCCGTGGGCGATCACCTTCGGTGAACTCGGATGGTTCGGCATGTGGTCGATGATGGCCTTCCTCGGCGTTCTGACCGTCGGCTTCGTCTACGAGTGGCGCAAGGGCGCCCTTGAGTGGGACTAGCGCCCACGAATCGTCGTCGCGTCGCCGAACCGTCCGAAGCCTGATCCCGAGAAACCGATGGCCTTCAGCCCCGACCTCTCCCGCGCCCCGGCGATCGCACCGGCTCCCAAGGGGATCATCGATCCCAACACCGGGCGCCCCATCGGCGCGGACGATCCGACATTCCTGTCGATCAGTAGCGAACTCGCCGACCGCGGCTTCCTCATCACCTCGACGGACGACCTCATCAACTGGGCCCGGACGGGCTCGCTGATGTGGATGACGTTCGGGCTCGCCTGCTGCGCCGTCGAGATGATGCAGATGTCGATGCCGCGCTACGATTGCGAGCGCTTCGGCTTCGCCCCGCGCGGCTCTCCGCGCCAGTCCGACGTGATGATCGTCGCCGGCACGCTCACCAACAAGATGGCACCCGCTCTGCGCAAGGTCTACGACCAGATGCCAGAGCCGCGCTACGTCATCTCCATGGGGTCGTGCGCCAATGGTGGTGGATATTACCACTATTCGTACTCGGTAGTGCGCGGTTGCGACCGTGTGGTGCCCGTCGACATCTACGTGCCGGGCTGTCCGCCGACCGCCGAGGCGCTTCTCTACGGTGTGCTGCTTCTGCAGAAGAAGATCCGCCGCACCGGCACCATCGAGCGCTGAGGGGCTGATGAGCAACGGCATCACCATCCGCGCGCACACCGCCGCCGCTTCGGGCGCGGATGCGCTTCAGGCGCTCAGCGACCATGTCGGCGCCGCCCTCGGCCCGGCCGTGGTCGCCCGGACCATCGCGTTCGGCGAGCTGACCCTCGAGGTGCAGGCGAGCGACATCGTCTACGCGCTGACCTACCTGCGCGACGATCCCGCCTGCGCCTTCCGTTGCTTCATCGACATCTGCGGTGCGGATTATCCGAGCCGCGCCAAGCGGTTCGACGTGGTCTACCACCTGCTGTCCCTGCGCCATAACGCCCGCATCCGGGTCAAGGTGCAGACCGACGAGCAGACCTCGGTCCCATCCGTCATCGACGTGTTCCCGGCGGCCAACTGGTTCGAGCGGGAGACCTACGACCTCTACGGCATCCTGTTCTCGGGCCACCCGGATCTGCGCCGGCTGCTGACCGATTACGGGTTCGAGGGGCACCCCCTGCGCAAGGACTTCCCGCTCACGGGCTTCGTCGAGGTCCGCTACGACCAGGATGAAGCCCGCGTGGTCTACGAGCCTGTGAAGCTGACGCAGGAATTCCGGAACTTCGACTTCCTCTCGCCGTGGGAGGGCACCGAGTACGTGCTCCCGGGCGACGAGAAGAAATCGGCTTGAGCGGCGGAGCGAGGCCATGACCGAGCACAACATCCGCAATTTCGCGATCAATTTCGGGCCGCAGCACCCGGCGGCGCACGGCGTGCTGCGCCTCGTGCTCGAACTCGACGGTGAGATCGTGGAGCGTGTCGATCCGCATATCGGCCTGCTGCATCGCGGCACCGAGAAGCTCATCGAGCACAAGACCTACCTGCAGGCGACGCCGTATTTCGACCGGCTCGACTACGTCTCGCCCATGAACCAGGAGCACGCCTTCTGCCTCGGCATCGAGAAGCTGCTTGGGCTTCAGGTGCCGCGCCGGGCGCAACTCATCCGGGTGCTGTTCTGCGAGATCGGCCGCATCCTCTCTCACCTCCTCAACGTCACCACGCAGGCGATGGACGTCGGCGCCCTCACGCCGCCGCTCTGGGGCTTCGAGGAGCGCGAGAAGCTGATGATCTTCTACGAGCGCGCGTCTGGCGCTCGCCTCCACGCAAACTACTTCCGGCCCGGCGGCGTCCATCAGGACCTGCCGCCCGCCCTCATCGACGACATCGAAGCGTTCATCGATCCTTTCCTTCAGGTGGTCGACGACCTCGACAACCTCGTCATGGGCAACCGCATCTTCAAGCAGCGCAACGTCGACATCGGCATCGTCACCGTGGACGAGGCCATGGCCTGGGGCTTCTCGGGCGTGATGGTGCGCGGCTCGGGCATCCCGTGGGACCTGCGCAAGTCTCAGCCCTACGAGTGCTACGAGGAGATGGAGTTCGACATCCCCGTGGGGAAGAACGGCGACACCTACGATCGCCAGGTCATCCGCATGGAGGAGATGCGCGAATCGGCGAAGATCATGCGGCAATGCTGCGTGAAGCTGCGCGAGCCCGCCGGGCAGGGCCCCATCGCGGCGACCGACGGCAAGTTCGCGCCGCCACCCCGCCGCGAGATGAAGCGCTCGATGGAAGCGCTGATCCACCACTTCAAGCTCTACACCGAGGGCTTCCACGTCCCGGCCGGCGAAGTCTACGCGGCCGTCGAGGCGCCCAAGGGCGAGTTCGGCGTCTATCTCGTCGCCGACGGCACCAACAAGCCCTACCGCTGCAAGATCCGCGCTCCGGGCTTCGCCCATCTCCAGGCCATGGACTGGATGTGCCGCGGCCACATGCTGGCCGATGTATCCTGCGTGCTCGGCACGCTCGACATCGTGTTCGGCGAGGTGGACCGGTGATGGGACGCAAGGTTTCGAACTGATGGCTAACCGCAGACTCGCCCCCGCCGCCGAGCAGCCCCAAAGCTTCGCGTTCTCGTCGGAGAACGCCGAATGGGCCAAGGGCCAAATCGAGAAGTACCCCGAGGGCCGTCAGGCTTCGGCGGTGATCCCGCTGCTGTGGAAGGCGCAGGAGCAGAATGGCGGCTGGTTGCCGCGCGCCGCCATTGAATCGGTGGCCGATGAACTCGGCATGCCGCATATCCGCGTGCTCGAAGTCGCGACCTTCTACACGATGTTCGCCCTGGAGCCGGTGGGCCGGTTCTGGATCCAGCTCTGCGGGACCGTGCCGTGCGATTCCTGTGGGGCGCGCGAGTTGAAGGATTACCTCCAGGCCCGCCTCGGCGCGCCGGGCCATGTCAGCGCCGACGGCAACTTCTCCTGGCTCGAGGTCGAGTGCCTGGGGGCCTGCTGCAACGCGCCGATGGCGCAGATCAACCAGGATTACTACGAAGACCTGACGCCCGACCTGCTAGGCGCGCTCATGGACGACCTTGCTGCTGGCCGCCCCGTGAAGATCGGCTCGCAGGTCGGACGGACCTCGTCCGAGCCCAAGGGTGGGGCCGATACCCTCGTGGACGCGACCCTGTTCGACGGCTCGCGGGTCGGCGCCTGGCGTCAGCGCTTCGAGGACAAGAAGGCCGAGGAGAGCAGCGAGCCCTCGGGCAAGGCCGAGGCGGCTTCCTCCGAGCAGCGCGCCGCCGCCGATCCGAAGCCCGCCCGTCCGGATGCCGGACGCGCCGTCGAGGGCCGGTCCACCGATGCGCCGGCCCAGCGCTCGGCGTCCGGGGAGAAGCCGGTGAAGTCCGGCGACGAGGCCGAGGCGGCCGACCCCGCCGAATCCACGGCCCGGCCGGGTAAACCGGCACCGACGCCGGCCGAGTCCATGGCGCGGGCCGAGGCGGCCGGCGCCGAGTCTGGAACGCAGTCCGACTTGCCGCGGGATGAGCCGCCACCCCAGCCCGAGGCGTCGGGGGCGAGCGAAGGCGTGAGCACGGACGGGCCGAAGACGGCTCCGGCCGAGACGTCCGGGGACAAGCGCCCGGCTCCGAAGAGCGAGGGGAACTAGCATGCTCTCCGATCAGGATCGCATCTTCACCAATATCTACGGCCTGCATTCGCCGGGTCTCGACGAGGCCAAAAAGCGGGGCGCCTGGGACGGCACCAAGTTCCTGCTCGAGATGGGCCGCGACTGGATCATCGAGGAGATGAAGCAGTCGGGCTTGCGCGGGCGCGGCGGCGCCGGCTTCCCCACCGGCCTCAAGTGGTCGTTCATGCCGAAGAAGTCGGACGGGCGGCCGCACTACCTCGTCGTCAACGCCGACGAGTCGGAGCCCGGCACCTGCAAGGACCGGGAGATCATGCGGCACGATCCGCATCTTCTCATCGAGGGTTGCCTGCTGGCCTCGTTCGCGATGGCGGCGCATGCCTGCTACATCTACATCCGTGGCGAATACGTCGCCGAGAAACATGCCCTGCAGAAGGCCGTCGACGAGGCCTACGCGGCACGGCTCGTCGGCAAGGACAACGTCCACGGTTACCCGTTCGACATCTACGTCCACCACGGTGCGGGCGCCTACATCTGCGGCGAAGAGACGGCGCTGCTCGAGAGCCTCGAAGGCAAGAAGGGCATGCCGCGCCTGAAGCCGCCGTTCCCGGCCAATATGGGCCTCTACGGCTGCCCGACGACGGTGAACAACGTCGAGTCCATCGCGGTGGCCGGCACCATTCTGCGTCGGGGCGGGGCGTGGTTCGCTGGACTCGGTGGCAAGAACAACACCGGCACCAAGCTGTTCTGCGTCTCGGGCCACGTCAACAAGCCCTGCAACGTCGAGGAAGAACTCGGGATCACCTTCCGCGAACTCATCGACAAGCATTGCGGCGGCATGCGCGGCGGCTGGGACAACCTGCTGTGCTCGATTCCCGGCGGATCCTCGGTGCCCCTGGTACCGGCCGAGCAGATCATCGACGCCAAGATGGACTTCGACACCCTGAAGAACCTCGGCTCCGGTCTCGGCACGGCGGCGGTCATCGTGCTGGACCGCTCCACCGACATCGTCTCGGCCATCGCCCGCATCGCCTACTTCTACAAGCACGAGTCCTGCGGCCAGTGCACGCCGTGTCGCGAGGGCACCGGCTGGATGTGGCGGGTGATGCTGCGCATGGCCGAGGGTCGAGCCCAGCGCCGCGAGATCGACATGTTGCTCGATGTCACGAAGCAGATCGAGGGCCACACCATCTGCGCGCTCGGCGACGCGGCGGCCTGGCCGATCCAGGGCCTGATCCGGCACTTCCGGCCCGAAATCGAGAAACGCATCGATCGCTACAGCGCCAACCCGCATTCCGACCCGGTGCCGATGGCGGCGGAGTGATCCGTAGCCCACGCCAACCCGAATTCGAACCCGAGACCCACGCATGACCAAGATCGTCGTCGACGGCACCGAGGTCGATGTTCCGGCGGACTACACGCTTCTCCAGGCGTGCGAGATCGCGGGCGCGGAGATCCCGCGTTTCTGCTTCCACGAGCGGCTGTCCATCGCTGGCAATTGCCGGATGTGTCTCGTCGAGCTCAAGGGTGCGCCGAAGCCCGTGGCCTCCTGCGCCTACGCGGTGAAGGATTGCCGGCCCGGACCCAACGGCGAGCCGCCGGAGGTCCTGACGCGGTCGGGCACGACCAAGAAGGCCCGCGAGGGGGTGATGGAGTTCCTCCTCATCAACCACCCCCTCGATTGCCCGATCTGTGACCAGGGCGGCCATTGCGACCTGCAGGATCAGGCGATGGCCTACGGCGTCGATTCGACCCGCTACGGCGAGAACAAACGCGCGGTGGAAGAGAAGTACATCGGTCCGCTGGTCCGCACGGCCATGAACCGCTGCATCCACTGCACCCGCTGCGTCCGCTTCCTCGCCGAAGTCGCCGGTGTGCCGGATCTCGGCGCCATCGGGCGCGGCGAGGACATGGAGATCACGAGCTACCTCGAATCCGCCATGGGCTCCGAGCTCCAGGGCAACGTCGCCGACCTGTGCCCCGTGGGTGCGCTGGTCCACAAGCCGCAGAGCTACGAGGTCCGGCCCTGGGAGCTGTCGAAGACCGAGTCCATCGACGTGATGGACGCGGTGGGCTGCGCCATCCGCGTCGACGCCAAGGGCCGCGAGGTCATGCAGATCGAGCCGCGCATCAACGAGGCGGTCAACGAAGAGTGGATCTCGGACAAGACCCGCCATGCCGTCGACGGCCTGCGCATGCAGCGCCTCGACCGGCCCTACGTCCGTGAGAACGGCCGCCTGCGTCCGGCTTCCTGGGGCGAGGCCTTCGCGGCCATTGCCGCTAGGGTGAAGGGTACGGACGCCAAGCGCATCGGCGCCATCGTGGGCGATCTCGCAGGCGTCGAGGAGATCTTCGCGCTCAAGAGCCTGATGACCGCCCTCGGCGTGACCAACCTCGACAGCCGGCAGGCCGGCGAGACGCTCGATCCGGCCTGGGGCCGGGCCGCCTACACCCTGGGTACGACGATCCCGGGCATCGAAGACGCCGATGCCATCCTCCTGGTCGGGACGAACCCTCGTCTCGAAGCCTCCCTCCTCAACGTCCGCATCCGCAAGCGCTGGCGCATGGCGCCGCTCGCCGTTGGCCTCATCGGCGAAGCGGTGGACCTGACCTATCCGCACACCTATCTGGGCGCCGGGCCGGAGACCCTGGCGGAAGTCGCCTCCGGACGGCACAGTTTCGCCGAGGTAGTGAAGGCCGCGAACCGGCCCCTCGTCATCGTCGGCATGGGCGCCCTGTCTCGGCCGGACGGCGCGGCGATCCTTGCCGCCGCTGCGGCGCTCGCCAAGGACATCGGCGCCGTGACGCCGGACTGGAACGGCTTCGGCGTGCTTCACACGGCCGCCGCCCGCGTCGGCGCCCTCGATCTCGGCTTCGTGCCGGGGGAGGGCGGGCTCGACCTCGCGGCCATGATTCAGAGCAGTGCCCTCGACGTACTGTTCAATCTCGGCGCCGACGAGGTCGAGGTCGGCCCCGGTGCCTTCGTGGTCTACCAGGGCACCCACGGCGACCGCGGCGCCACCCGGGCCGATGTGGTTCTGCCGGGAGCGGCCTACTCCGAAAAGAGCGCGACCTATGTCAACCTCGAAGGCCGTGTGCAGATGACCAACCGCGCCGGCTTCCCGCCCGGCGACGCGCGCGAGGATTGGGCGATCCTGCGGGCATTGTCCGACGTGCTCGGCCAACGCCTGCCGTTCGATTCGCTGGGTGCCCTGCGCCGGACGCTCTACGGGGCGTATCCGCACCTCGCCGCCCTCGATACGGTGGCGCCGAGCGACGCCGTGTCGGCGGTCGAAGCCCTGGCCGGCCTCGGCGGTACGCCCGACCGAGCGGCTTTCGCGCCGGCCGTGCCGGACTTCTATCTCACCAACGCGATCGCCCGCGCCTCGCGGGTGCTCGCCGAATGTTCGAGCCTCGCCCGCGTGCGCGGCCTCGAAGCCGCCGAATAGGGATTTTCTCCGATGACCTTCTGGGAAATCCTCGGCGCCGTTCTGTTCATGGCCTTCAAGAGCTTCGTGCTCCTGGCGTTGCTTCTCGTCTTCATCGCCTACGCGTTGCTCGCCGACCGCAAGATCTGGGCGGCGGTGCAGTTGCGGCGCGGCCCCAACGTGGTCGGCCCGTGGGGCCTGTTCCAGTCCTTCGCCGATCTGCTCAAGTTCGTCCTGAAGGAGCCGGTCATTCCGGCCGGCGCCAACAAGGGCCTGTTCCTGCTGGCGCCGCTGGTGTTCGCGACCCTGGCACTCGCCGCCTGGGCGGTGATTCCCTTGGCCGAGGGCTGGGCGCTGGCCGACCTCAATGTCGGCATCACCTACATCTTCGCCATCTCGTCGCTCGGCGTCTACGGCGTCCTCATGGGCGGCTGGGCCTCGAACTCGAAATACGCATTCCTGGGTGCGCTGCGCTCGGCGGCGCAGATGATCTCCTACGAGGTGTCTCTCGGCTTCGTCATCATCTGCGTGCTGCTCTGCGCCGGCTCGCTCAACCTCTCGCGCATCGTCATGGCGCAGGACACGTCGCTCGGCATCCTCGGCTGGTACTGGCTGTGGCTGTTCCCGATGTTCATCGTGTTCTTCATCTCGGCTTTGGCCGAGACCAACCGCCCGCCCTTCGATCTGCCGGAGGCCGAATCCGAGCTCGTGGCCGGCTACATGGTCGAGTATTCCTCGACGCCGTACCTGCTGTTCATGCTCGGCGAGTACGTGGCGATCATGACCATGTGCGCGCTCGGCACGGTGCTGTTCCTCGGCGGTTGGCTCTCGCCGATCCCGTTCGCGCCCTTCACCTGGGTGCCGGGCCTGATCTGGTTCGCCCTGAAGGCCAGCTTCCTGTTCTTCATGATCGCCATGGTGAAGGCCATGGTGCCCCGCTACCGCTACGATCAGCTCATGCGGCTCGGGTGGAAGGTGTTCCTTCCCCTCTCGCTCGTCTCGGTCGTCGTCGTCGCCTTCGTGCTCAAGCTGACCGGCCTCGCGCCGGGCGCCTGACATCATCCAATGGGAGATCCGAGCCATGAAGCTCGATCAGGTCGCCAAGGGCCTTCTGCTCAGGGAGTTCGTGACGGGGTTCGCCCTCGCCATGCGCTACTTCTTCAAGCCGAAGGCCACCATCAACTACCCCTTCGAGATGGGGCACCGGGGGCCGCGCTTCCGGGGCGAGCACGCCCTGCGCCGGTATCCCAACGGCGAGGAGCGCTGCATCGCCTGCAAGCTGTGCGAGGCGATCTGTCCGGCCCAGGCCATCACCATCGAGGCCGGCCCGCGCCGCAACGACGGCACCCGCCGCACCACGCGCTACGACATCGACATGGTGAAGTGCATCTATTGCGGCATGTGTCAGGAGGCGTGCCCGGTGGATGCCATTGTCGAGGGGCCGAACCTCGAATTCTCCGTGGAGACCCGCGAGGAGCTGCTCTACGACAAGGACAAGCTCCTCCTGAACGGCGACCGCTGGGAGCGCGAGATCGCGCGCAACCTCGCCGTGGACGCGCCTTACCGGTAAAGCCGGCGGCTCCGCGGTTGTGCACCGCAGGGCCGGGTTCTATAGACGGGCGGCCTGTCCTGGCCCTGCGAGCGGCTTGCACGGGCCATGGACGAATCAACGGCAGAAGGGGCTGTCCTCGGGACGGCTGATCTCCACAATCGCATGAGTGCAGCCGCAGCCTTCTTCTACCTGTTCGCCGGCGTGACCGTCGCTTCGGGCTTCATGGTGATCGCCTCGCGCAATCCCGTCGCCTCGGTGCTGTACCTCATCCTCGCCTTCGTGAACGCCGCCGGCCTCTTCGTCATGATGGGCGCCGAGTTCCTCGCGATGATCCTCGTCGTGGTTTATGTCGGTGCCGTCGCGGTGCTGTTCCTGTTCGTCGTGATGATGCTCGACGTGGACTTCGCCCAGCTGCGACAGGGCTTTCAGCGCTACCTGCCCATCGGCGCGCTCATCGGGGCGATCTTCCTGATCGAGCTGATCCTCGTCGTCGGCTCCTGGAGCATCGATCCCGATCTGCTGCAGGCGCCCCTGGGGCCGCTCGCCAGCACCGAGGGCGTCACCAACACCCAGGCCCTCGGTCGGGTGCTCTACACCGATTACGTCTTCTACTTCCAGCTCGCCGGCATGATCCTCCTGACGGCGATGATCGGTGCCATCGTGCTCACCCTGCGCGACCGGCCCGGCGTCAAGCGCCAGAACATCTCCGTGCAGAACGCCCGCACGCAGGCCGATGCGGTGGAGACCCGCAAGGTGCCCTCGCGCCAGGGCGTGGAAGTCTGATGGCGGATTCCGGGAGACCCATCCGATGATCGGCCTGAGCCACTACCTCACCGTCGCGGCGATCCTGTTCACCCTCGGGGTGCTCGGGATCTTCATCAACCGCAAGAACGTCATCGTCATCCTGATGTCCGTGGAGCTCATCCTCCTCGCGGTGAACATCAACCTCGTGGCGTTCTCGACCCATCTGAACGACATCACCGGCCAGGTCTTCGCCCTGTTCGTGCTCACCGTGGCGGCGGCCGAGGCAGCCATCGGACTCGCCATCCTCGTCGTGTTCTTCCGCAACCGCGGCTCCATCGCGGTCGAGGACGTGAACATGATGAAGGGTTGAGCACGCCGATCAGATCCAGACCCGATCGAACGGGGCTCAAACGGGCCGCGGGCGGTGACACGAAGACAGGGCTCGTTCGCGAGGCTCCGCGCGTAGCGCGGGACTAGCCACGACCCAGGAGGCCGGACAAGCCAGCGATGTATCACGCGATCGTCTTCTTCCCGCTCATCGGCGCCCTGCTCGCCGGCCTGTTCGGCCGTCAGCTCGGCCCCAAAGTGTGCGAAGCCATCACCACCGGGCTTCTCGCCTTCTCGGCGCTGCTCTCCTGGGGCGTGTTTCTCGAGATCCCGGGGACGGAACACGCCACGCGGGTTCAGGTCGCGACGTGGTTCACCGCGGGTGACCTCGTGGTCGACTGGGCGTTCCGGATCGACACCCTCACGGCCGTGATGCTGGTGGTGGTCACCTCGGTCTCGACCCTCGTCCACCTCTACTCCATCGGCTACATGGCCGAGGACCCGCATCGGCCGCGCTTCTTCGCCTACCTGTCGCTCTTCACCTTCGCCATGCTCATGCTGGTGACGGCCGACAACCTCGTGCAGATGTTCTTCGGCTGGGAGGGCGTCGGCCTCGCCTCCTACCTCCTCATCGGATTCTGGTACGAGAAGCCCTCGGCCAATGCCGCCGCCATGAAGGCCTTCATCGTCAACCGCGTCGGCGATTTCGGCTTCTCGCTCGGCATCTTCCTCGTGTTCGTCCTCACGGGCTCCGTCGCCTTCGACGGCATCTTCGCCCGGGCGCCCGAGATCAAGGACGCGACCTTCCACTTCCTCGGCTACGACTGGAGTGCCTGGACCCTCGCCTGCCTGCTCCTGTTCATGGGGGCCATGGGCAAGTCGGCGCAGTTCCTGCTCCACACCTGGCTGCCCGACGCCATGGAGGGGCCGACGCCGGTCTCCGCCCTCATCCACGCCGCCACCATGGTGACGGCCGGCGTGTTCATGGTCGCGCGCCTGTCGCCGATCTTCGAGCTGGCCCCGAACGCCCTCGTGGTCGTCACGGTGATCGGCGGTATCACGGCGTTCTTCGCCGCCACGGTCGGCCTCGTGCAGAACGACATCAAGCGGGTGATCGCGTACTCGACCTGCTCGCAGCTCGGCTACATGTTCGTGGCGCTCGGCGTCGGCGCCTACTCGGCCGCCGTGTTCCACCTCTTCACCCACGCCTTCTTCAAGGCGCTGCTGTTCCTCGGCGCCGGCTCGGTCATCCACGCGATGCACCACGAGCAGGACATGCGGAACATGGGGAATCTCCGCCGCTACATCCCGTTCACCACCGCGATGATGACCATCGGGACGCTGGCGCTCATCGGCTTCCCGTTCACCGCCGGGTACTATTCCAAGGATGCCATCATCGAGGCGGCCTACGCCTCGACCCGGCCGGGTCACACCCTGGCGTTCTTCGCCACCGTCATCGCCGCCCTGATGACCTCGTTCTATTCCTGGCGCCTGTTCTTCATGACCTTCGAGGGACCGGCGCGTTGGGCCGGACACAGGGCCGCGCATCACGGCGATCATCACGCGGTGGCGCATGCGGGGACATCCGCTCAGGCCGACGGGGCGCCGGGCCACCACGAGGGTGTCGCTCACGACGACAAGGGCCACGACGTGGAGCCCGCCTCGCACAGCGCCATCGAGCACCACGACCATGCGCACACGCCGCATGAGAGCCCGCTGGTGATGACGATCCCGCTCGCCCTCCTGGCCTTCGGTGCCCTGTTCGCCGGCCTGATCTTCAAGAACCGCTTCATCGGCGAGGGCATGGACAAGTTCTGGGGGCATTCCCTCGGCCACGGTCCCGACAACCACATCATGCACGACATCCACTCGGTGCCGGCCCTGGTGGCCTACTCGCCAGCCATCATGATGCTCATCGGTTTCGTCCTGGCGTTCTGGATGTACATCCGCCGGCCCGAACTGCCCGGCCAGCTCGCCGCCCAGCAGCCGAGCCTGTACCGGTTCCTGCTCAACAAGTGGTACTTCGACGAGCTCTACGATCGGATCTTCGTTCGACCGGCCAAGGATTTCGGCAAGTTCCTCTGGAAGGAGGGCGATGGCCGGGTCATCGACGGCATGGGTCCCGACGGGATCGCCACCCGCGTGATGGACGTCACCCGCGGCGTCGTCCGGCTCCAGACCGGCTACGTCTACCACTACGCCTTCGTCATGCTCGTCGGTGTCGCCGGCTTTATCAGCTGGTACATGCTCACCGGCCTGCCCAAGGTCGCACATTGATGGTCGCGAAGAAGCACGGGAGCGCCCGCTAGATGTTCGGCCTCGGAATCCTCTCCGGCCTCCTGATCGTGCCCCTGTGCGGCGCGGCTTTCATCCTCACCCTTGGGGACGACACGGAGGCCTCGAAGCGCAACGCCCGCTGGGCGGCCCTCGCCACCACGCTCCTCACTTTCCTCCTGTCCCTGGTGGCCTGGAGCCGGTTCGACGCGACCACGTCGAGCTTCCAGCTCATCGAGACCCATGCGTGGCTGACCGAGTCGATCCGGTTCAAGCTCGGCGTCGACGGCTTCTCGATGCCGCTGATCCTGCTGACCACGTTCCTGATGCCGTTCTGCATCGGCGCCTCGTGGCTCTCCATCGATAAGCGGGTGAAGGAGTACTACGTCGCCTTCCTCGTCCTTGAGACAACGATGATCGGCGTGTTCCAGGCCCTCGATCTGGTGCTGTTCTATCTGTTCTTCGAGGCAGGCCTGATCCCGATGTTCCTCATCATCGGCATCTGGGGCGGCAAGCGGCGCATCTACGCCAGCTTCAAGTTCTTCCTCTACACCCTGCTCGGGTCCGTGCTGATGCTGCTCGCCATCATGGCGATGTACTGGCACGCCGGCACCACCGACATCCCGACCCTGCTGCACACCCGCTTCCCCACGGGGATGCAGACCTGGCTGTGGCTCGCCTTCTTCGCCTCCTTCGCGGTGAAGATGCCCATGTGGCCGGTCCACACCTGGCTGCCCGACGCGCACGTGGAGGCGCCAACCGCCGGCTCGGTGATCCTGGCGGGCATCCTGCTCAAGATGGGCGGCTACGGCTTCATCCGCATCTCCCTGCCGATGTTCCCCGACGCATCCCTCGCTTTCGCCCCGATGGTGTTCGCGCTCTCGGTCGTCGCGATCATCTTCACGTCGCTGATCGCGATGATGCAGACGGACATCAAGAAGCTCATCGCCTACTCGTCCGTGGCGCATATGGGCTTCGTGACCCTCGGCCTGTTCACCCTCAACGAGCAGGGCATTCAGGGCGCCCTGTTCCTGATGATCTCCCACGGCATCGTCTCGGGCGCGCTCTTTCTCTGCGTCGGCGTGGTCTACGACCGGATGCACACCCGCGAGATCGCCGCCTATGGCGGCCTCGTGAAGCGCATGCCCCTCTACGCGGCGGCCATGATGGTGTTCACCATGGCCAACGTCGGCCTGCCCGGCACCTCGGGCTTCGTCGGAGAGTTCCTCGCCATGATGGGCGCCTTCAAGGCCAACCCCACCGTGGCGTTCTTCTCGGTGTTCGGCATCATCCTGTCGGCGGGCTACGCCCTGTGGCTCTACGCCCGGGTGATCTACGGCAAGCTCGAGAAGCCCAACCTCCAGGGGATTTTCGATCTCGATCTGCGTGAGAAGATCATCATCGCGCCGCTCGTCGCCCTGACGATCTATTACGGGGTCCATCCGGCCCCGATCCTCGACACCTTCGCCCCCTCGACGGAGGCCTTGATGCAGAGCATGAAGACCGCGCTCTCGAACACGCAGACGGCGGCCGCCCTCCCGCCCGTCGCGCGCTGAAAGCTTCGATCCGATGACCGTCGCCCAATCCGTCCTGCCCGCGCTCTGGCCCGCCCTGCCGGAATTGATCCTCGGCGTCGGCGTCCTCGTCCTCGTCCTCTACGGGTCGTTCCGGGGCGAGCGCTCGGCCGAGGGTGTCAATGTCGGCGCCCTGCTGCTGCTGGTCTTGGCCCTGTTCGTGGTCATGTCCCAGCCGGGCACCAAGGTGACGACGCTGAACGGCTCGTTCATCGTCGACGGCTTCTCGAAGGTGATGAAGGCCCTGATCCTGCTGGGCTCCGCCGCCTCGATCCTGCTGTCGCGCGACTACTTCCAGCGCGAGCGCATCGACCGGTTCGAGTTTCCGATCCTCATCGTACTCTCCACCCTCGGCATGATGGTCATGGCGTCGGCCAACGACCTGATCTCGCTCTATCTCGGCCTCGAACTGCAGTCGCTCGCGGCCTACGTCATCGCGGCCTTCCACCGCGACAACCTGAAATCCACCGAAGCCGGCCTGAAGTACTTCGTCCTCGGCGCGCTCTCGTCGGGCATGCTGCTTTACGGCTCGTCCCTGGTCTACGGCTTCACCGGCACGGTTTCGTTCCCCGGCATCGTCGCGGCCCTGAACGACACCACCGTCGGCTTCGGTCTCGTTCTCGGCATCGTGTTCGTGGCCGCCGGCGTCGCGTTCAAGCTCGCGGCCGTGCCGTTCCACATGTGGACGCCGGACGTCTACGAGGGCTCGCCGACGCCCGTCACCGCGTTCTTCGCCTCGGCCCCGAAGATGGCCGCCATGGCCATGACCGTGCGGATCTTCATCGGCGCCTTCCCGGACGTGACGGCGGTCTGGCAGCAGATCATCGTGTTCGTCGCCATCGCCTCCATGGCGCTCGGTTCGTTCGCCGCCATCGGACAGCGCTCCATCAAGCGGCTGATGGCGTATTCCTCCATCGGCAACGTCGGCTACGCCCTCGTCGGCCTGGCGGCGAGTTCGCAGGCGGGCATCAGCGGCGTGGTGATCTACATGATCATCTATCTCGCCATGACGCTGGGCGCCTTCGCCGTGATCCTGTCGCTCCGCCGGGGTGGACAGATGTTCGAGACGGTCGACGACCTGTCCGGCCTGTCGCGCACCCACCCGGTTCTGGCCTTCTGTCTCGCCGCGATGATGTTCTCCCTCGCGGGGATTCCGCCGCTCGCCGGGTTCTTCGCGAAGTTCTACGTCTTCGCTGCGGCCATCGAGGCCAACCTCGTGGCGCTCGCCATCATCGGCGTCGTCACCAGCGTGGTCGGGGCGTTCTATTATCTCCGCCTCGTCAAGGTGATGTACTTCGATGAGCCGTTGGCACCCTACGATCCCATGGCGCCCGGCCTGCGCATCGTGCTCGGCCTCTCCAGCGCCGTGGTGATCCTGTTCGTGCTGCTGCCGGCGCCCCTCGTGGGGGCCGCGGGGGCGGCCGCGAAGTCGCTGTTCGCCGGGTCCTGAGGCGCGAGCCTTGAGCGGCTACCACCTCGGAGCCCTGGCGCGGGCGGCCGGACACCGGCTGCACGTTCACGACTGCCTCGGCTCCACCAACACCGAGGCCTTGGAGCGGGCGCGCGACGGCGAGGCCGGCCCCCTCTGGGTGGTCGCCCATCGCCAGACCGCAGGGCGCGGCCGGCGCGGAAACAACTGGGCCTCCTTGCCCGGCAACCTCACCGCCAGTGTGCTCTGGCCGGTGCAGGACGTCGATCCAGCTGTGGTGCCGACCCTGGGTTTCGTCGCCGGCGTCGGGCTGATGGCAGCCTTTCGCCAAGCCGGCGTTGGCAGCATCGCCTTGAAATGGCCCAACGACATCCTGGCCTCCGGGGCCAAGCTCGCCGGCCTCCTCCTCGAGGCCGAGACGCTCCCTGGTGGGCGGCGCTGCGTGGTCATGGGCTTCGGCGTCAACGTCGCTGCGGCACCGGAGGGCTTGCCTTATCCGGCTACGTGCCTCAGGCAGATGCGGCATGCCACGCGCGCCGAGGATCTGTTCGTCGAACTGACGGATGGGATCGTCGACGCCGCGCGAGTATGGGATCGTGGCCGGGGATTCTCAGAAATCCGCGAACGCTGGATCGCCGACGCTGCCGGACTCGGCGCGAGGGTGACCGTTCGGACCGGCGACACCCGCGTGGACGGAATTTTCGAGACGATCGACGGGGCCGGGCGGCTCGTTGTCCGATCGGAGGATGGAACGCGACGGACCGTGACGGCGGGCGAGGTGCATCTGGGTACGGCCGCGACGGCGGCTTGAGGTTCAAGTGAAAATGACGACAGGGCAAGACGAACTCGTCTTCGTGCCGCTCGGCGGCGTGGGCGAGATCGGCATGAACGCGGCGTTGTACGGCTTCGGGCCGGCCAAGCGCCGCAAATGGATCATGGTCGATTGCGGCATGGGCTTTGCCGGGGAAGAGGGCTTTCCCGGCATCGACCTGATGTTCCCGGACCTGAGCTTCATCGAGGAGCGCAAGGACGATCTCCTCGGGATCTTCATCACCCATGCGCACGAGGACCATATCGGCGCCATCGGTGAGCTGTGGCCCAAGCTCAAGGCGCCGGTCTACGCCACGCGCTTCGCCAAGAATCTGCTGGAAGCCCGTCGCCTCAGCGAGCCGGGTGCTCCGAAGGTGGTGCTCAAGGAGATCCAGGCCGGACGCCGCGTCCAGCTCGGCCCCTTCGACATCGAGTACATCCCCGTCTCGCACTCGATCCCCGAGTCGAACGCGGTGGCCATCCGCACGCCCCATGGCCTGCTGCTCCACACCGGCGACTGGAAGCTCGACCCGACCCCGATCCTCGGCGACGTCACCTCCGAGGCGACGTTCCGGGCGTTGGGCGACGAGGGCATCCTCGCCATGATCAGCGATTCGACCAACGTGGTGCGCGAGGGGCGCTCCCCGAGCGAGGCCGAGGTCGCCGCCACCCTGCGCGAGCTGATCTCCGAGGCACCCCACCGCGTCGCGGTGACAACCTTCGCGTCCAACGTTGCCCGGATGCGGGCCGTCGCCGAGGCCGCTCAGGCTTGCGGCCGCGAGGTCGTGGCCGTCGGTCGTGCCATGGATCGGGTCATCGGCGTAGCCCGCGAATGCGGATTCCTCGACGGCCTGCCCGAGTTCCGCTCGGCCGACGCCTATGGGTATCTCCCACGCGACAAGGTGGTGTGCCTGCTCACGGGTTCGCAGGGCGAAGAGCGCGCGGCCCTGGCCCGTGTCTCGCGCGACGACCATCCCGACGTGACCCTGGCCGCCGGCGATCGGGTGATCTTCTCCTCCCGTGCGATCCCGGGCAACGAGCGGGCCGTGGGTGCGATCATCAACGATCTCATCAACGCCGGTATCGAGGTGGTCACCGACCGGACCAAGCTCGTCCATGTCTCGGGCCATCCCCGGCGCGACGAGATGGCCGAGATGTACGCCTGGACCCGGCCGCAGACGGCGATCCCCGTCCACGGGGAGGCCCTGCACCTCGACGAGCACGCGCGATTCGCACGGGCCCAGGGCGTGCCGAACATCGTCAAGGCCCGCAACGGCAGCGTCGTGCGCCTCGCGCCCGGCACGCCGGAGATCGTCGATCACGTCAAGGCCGGCCGTCTGTTCAAGGATGGCAACATCCTCATCGACGCCAAGGACCGGGCGATTCCCGAGCG
This sequence comes from Methylobacterium sp. Leaf112, assembly GCF_001423295.1. Taxonomy (GTDB): domain Bacteria; phylum Pseudomonadota; class Alphaproteobacteria; order Rhizobiales; family Beijerinckiaceae; genus Methylobacterium. The sequence goes on from NZ_LMNG01000001.1 coordinate 390,271, forward strand.
GCGCAAGCTGGCGCAGGCCGGCCTCGTCTCCGTCGCCATCGCCATCGACGAACAGGGCGAAGTCCTGGGCGAACCCGCCATCGACATCATCGGCCTGCCCAATCGCGGCCGGACCGGTCAGCCCATGCTGGACGTGGTGATCGAGTGCGTCTCCCGCACCCTCGGCGGTCTGTCGAAGGCTAAGCGTAAGGACGCCGAGGCCGTCGAGAAGGCCGTCGACCGGGCGATCCGCTCGGGCGTCAACGAAGTCTGGGGCAAGAAGCCCGCCTGCCACATCCAGGTGGTCGAAGTCTGAGCCTCACGCCCCTCTCTCCCCGCGCGGAGAGAGGGGCGCGCGCCAGCGGATTCATCACGGAGGGAGCAAACATGATCGGACGCCTCAACCACGTCGCCATCGCCGTGCGCGATCTCGATGCCGCCTGCGCCATCTATCGCGATACCCTCGGCGCCACGGTCACCGAGCCGCTGCCGCAGCCCGAGCACGGCGTCACGGTCGTGTTCGTCAACCTGCCCAACAGCAAGGTCGAGCTCATGGCCCCCCTGGGCGAGGGCTCGCCCATCGAGGGCTTCGTCGAGCGCAATCCGAACGGCGGCGTCCACCACGTCTGCTACGAGGTCGACGACATCCTGGCGGCCCGCGACAAGCTCAAGGCACAGGGCGCCCGCGTGCTCGGCACCGGCGAGCCCAAGATCGGCGCCCATGGCAAGCCGGTGCTGTTTCTCCACCCCAAAGACTTCCTCGGGACCCTCGTCGAGCTGGAGCAGGTCTGACCCGCATGGGCGCCGTTCTCAACGCCGTCGCCGCCTCGACTTTGCGGACGCTGGCGGCCATGCTGCTGGTCGTCGGCCTCGTGGTCGTCGTGGCGGTGAGCCAGTTCAAGCTGACGGTGATCGGCGCCTTCGCACTCTACTTCGTCGTGTGGTGGACGCTGTTGTTCGCGATCCTGCCGATCCGAAACCAGGCGGAGACCGATCCGGCCCGGGTCGTGCCGGGCCAGGATCCCGGCGCTCCAGCCTCCCCGCGCCTGCGCGAGAAGGCGCTCTGGACCACACTGCTCGCCAGCGTGGTGTTCCTGATCGCGATCCCGGTCTTCGAGCTGGCCGGGCTGTAGTCGCATCGGCGGCGCGTCCGGAAGGCGGGCATAAAAAAAGCAAGGCCTGAGCCTTGCTTTTGAAAAGACGGTCGATGGCGCAGCCTATTTATCTCACGCATCTTGACGGCGTGGCGGCTGATTTTTCCTCCCAAGACTCGGGCACGTCGCGGCCACTCGAGGGCTTTGCGACCAGCACCGGGCGCTTATAGGAATAAGAATTCCCATTGTCACGTCTCCGGGGATGGAGTTCGGCGTTTTTCTACCGGAAACGCACCAAACTGTTATCCGCCGCACCGAGGCGGCCACCGGCGGGGATCACAGCGGCCTGCGGTGTCGCCCGGCTGCGCTTGTATTTTCCCGGTGCAATGTGTTGTGTGCCCCGGCGTGCCTGACATCGGGGCACGCTGGTCCAGGGCCTTCCATGCGTCTCTCCCGCTATTTCCTCCCCACCTTGCGCGAGACGCCCAAGGAGGCCGAGATCGTCTCGCACCGGCTCATGCTGCGGGCCGGCCTCGTGCGCCAGGAATCCGCGGGCATCTACGCTTGGCTGCCGCTGGGCCTGCGAGTACTCAACCGCGTCTGCGCCGTGATCCGCGAAGAGCAGGACCGGGCGGGCGCCATCGAGCTCCTGATGCCGTCCATCCAGTCGGCGGACCTCTGGAAGGAATCCGGGCGCTACGAGGCCTACGGCAAGGAGATGCTTCGCATCTCCGACCGTCACGACCGCGAGATGCTGTTCGGCCCCACCGCCGAGGAGGTCGTCACCGAGATTTTTCGCGGGAGCGTGAAATCCTACAAGGACCTGCCGAAGAATCTCTACCAGATCTCGTGGAAGTTCCGCGACGAGGTGCGGCCCCGCTTCGGCACCATGCGTTCGCGCGAGTTCCTGATGAAGGATGCCTACTCGTTCGATATCGACCAGGCGGCGGCGCGCCACGCCTACAACCGCATGTTCGTGGCGTACCTGCGCACCTTCGCGGGCCTCGGGCTGAAGGCGATCCCCATGCGGGCCGATACCGGCCCCATCGGCGGCGACCTCAGCCACGAGTTCATCATCCTGGCGCAGACGGGCGAGAGCGAGGTGTTCTGCGACCGCCAGTACCTCGACTTCGAGACTCCGCCGGTCACCACGGACTTCGAGGATGTCGCCGGCCTCCAGGGCACCGTTGACCGCTGGACCTCGCACTACGCCGCCACCAGCGAGATGCACGAGCCGGCTGCCTTCGCGGAGGTGTCGCAGGACAACCAGATGGCCGCGCGCGGCATCGAGGTCGGGCACATCTTCTACTTCGGCACCAAGTATTCCGAGCCCATGGGCGCCAGGGTCACCGGTCCCGACGGGGTCGAGCGCCCGGTTCATATGGGTTCCTACGGCATCGGCCCGAGCCGGCTCGTGGCCGCCATCATCGAGGCCTCCCACGACGAGGCCGGCATCGTCTGGCCGGATTCCGTGGCACCGTTCGACGTGGCGCTCATCAACCTCAAGACCGGTGACGCGGCCACCGACGCGGCCTGCACGGAGATCCAGGGCACCCTGGAGGCCGCCGGCCTCACGGTGCTCTACGACGACCGCGACGAGCGTCCGGGCGCCAAGTTCGCCACGGCCGACCTCATCGGCCTGCCCTGGCAGGTCATCGTCGGGCCGCGCGGTCTCGCCGAGGGCAAGGTCGAGATCAAGCGTCGGGCCGGCGGCGAGCGCGAGACCATCGCGCCCATCGATCTCCTCTCCCGCCTGAAGCGGGTCTGACCCCGCCATGGCAGCGGCGTTGATGGACCGGCTGAAGGGAGCCGGCGCCCTGTTCCGGCGCGGCAGCACGCCACCGTTCGCCGGGTTCGAGTGGATCCTCGCCGGGCGCTACCTGCGCGCGCGGCGGCGCGGCGGCGGCGTGTCCGTGGTGGCGTTCTTCTCGGTGCTGGGCATCGCCCTCGGCGTCGCGACGCTCATCATCGTTCTGTCGGTGATGAACGGCTTCCGGACGGAATTGCTGTCGAAGATCGTCGGCATCAACGGGCACGTCTTCGTCACGCCGATCGATCGCCTCTTCACCGATTTCGAGGACCTCTCCGACCGTCTGGCGAAGGTCGCGGGGGTGCGCGCCGCGATCCCCCTCGTCGAGGGGCAGGCCTTCGCCTCCTCGCCGTATGGGGGCAGCGGCGTCCTCGTGCGCGGCATCCGGGCGGACGACCTCGACAAGATCGGCTCCATCGCCAAGAACATCCGGGGCGGCACCCTGGCGGGATTCGAGGACGGCACCGGCGTCGCCATCGGCCGGCGTCTGGCCGAGGCTCTCGGGCTGCAGGCGGGCGACAACATCACCCTGTCGACGCCCAAGGGCGCGACGACGCCGTTCGGCACGGCGCCGCGCACCAAGTCCTACGTGGTCAAGGCGATCTTCGAGATCGGCATGACCGAGTTCGACGCCACCTTCGTGTTCATGCCGCTCGCCGAATCGCAGGCCTTCTTCAACCGCGACAACGACGTCAGTCTCATCGAGGTGTACCTCGACAACGCCGACGGGGTGGCGGCCATGCGGCCCGACCTCGAGATGGCGGCAGAGCGTCCGGTGCTCCTCACCGACTGGCGCCAGCGCAACCGCACCTTCTTCGGGGCGCTGGAGGTGGAGCGGAACGTGATGTTCCTCATCCTCAGCCTCATCGTGGTGGTGGCGACCCTGAACATCGTCTCGGGGCTGATCCTCCTCGTGCGCGACAAGTCGAGCGACATCGCCATCCTGCGCACCATGGGGGCCACGCCCGGTACGGTGATGCGGGTGTTCCTCATCAACGGGGCGTTGATCGGCGTTGTCGGAACCCTCAGCGGCCTCGGCCTCGGCATCCTCATCACCCTCAACATCAAGCCGATCCAGCGCGTGCTGTTTCCCTCCGCCTGGGACCCCACCGTGCGGTTCCTCGCCGAGATTCCGGCGGAGATGAATTCGAGCGAGATCACCGTGGTGGTCGTCACCTCCATCGTCCTGTCGCTCGTCGCGACCCTGTATCCCTCTTGGCGCGCCGCCCGGCTCGATCCGGTGCAGGCCCTGCGCTACGGCTGAGCGAAAGCTTTAGGATTCCCATGACCACGACAGCCGATGCGTCCGGCGTGCAGCCGGTCCCGGCCCTGTTCTTCGCCAAGGTGGAGCGGCGCTACACCCAAGGGGCCGGGGCCCTCGATATCCTGCGCGGCGCCGATTTCGCGATTTGGCCCGGCGAACTCGTCGCGCTGGTCGCCCCCTCGGGCGCCGGCAAATCGACCCTGCTGCATATCGCCGGCCTGCTCGAGCGGCCCGATGCCGGCGAAGTCTTCCTCGGCGGCCGGCCCACCGCCGCCATGGCGGATTCCGAGCGCACCCGCATCCGCCGGGAGGAGATGGGCTTCGTCTATCAGTTCCACCATCTCCTGCCCGAGTTCTCCGCCCTGGAGAACGTGGTGATGCCCCAGCTCATCCGCGGCCTGTCGGGCAAGGAGGCCAAGGCCCGGGCCACCGAACTCCTCAGCTTTCTCGGCCTCAAGGATCGCCTGATCCATCGCCCGGCCGAACTCTCCGGCGGCGAGCAGCAGCGCGTCGCCATCGCCCGCGCGGTCGCCAACGGGCCGCGCCTGCTCCTCGCCGACGAGCCGACCGGCAACCTCGACCCGCACACCGCCGCGCACGTCTTCGGCATCCTCGTCTCGCTCGTGCGTGCGTCCGGCCTCGCCGCCCTGGTGGCCACCCACAACATGGAGCTCGCCGCCCGCATGGACCGGCGCGTGACGATCCGCGACGGCTTGATCGAGCCGCTGGACTGATACGGTTTCCGGATGATCGATACCGGCACGGTCTCAGGCAGCCCGCGCGGCACCTGAGCGAAGCCCCAATCCGTAATCGCGAAGCGATCGACTGGTATGAGGCGGCGGCGCCGATCGTCCGTCGCGCGCGCCTTCGGTCAGCCGGTGATGCGAAACCGTCCGCCCCAGGCCTACTCGGCGGCGACGCGAAGGTGGGCCGCCTGATCCGACGCGTTCTCGGTCCCGTCGCGCCAGCCCGCGCGGACCGGGGCGAGCGCCACCTGGTTCCGGCCGTTGTGCTTGGCGCGGTACAGGGCCGTGTCGGCGGCCTTGACGAGGTCGGCACTGTTGCTGGACGTGCTCGGCACGGAGGAGACTCCGAGGGAGGCGGAGATCTTCGCCCCGTGCGCGCCCGACAGATCCTCGATCCGGGCGCGGATCTGCTCTGCCTTCAGGGCCGCATCCGGCAGGTCGCAATCCGGCAGGAACACGATCATTTCCTCGCCGCCGTAGCGGCACGCCACGTCGGTCTCCCGCAGGGCGCCGACGATGGCGGCCGCGGCCTCGCGCAGCACGGCGTCGCCCGTGGCGTGGCCGTGCTCGTCGTTGAGGCGCTTGAAGTGGTCGAGGTCGATCATGATCACCGAGACCTTCCGGCCCTCGCGTTCGGCGAGGCGGACGTAGCGGTCGAGGCTGTCCTCCATGTAGCGCCGGTTGTAGAGGCCGGTCAGCGGGTCGCGCAGGGCCTGATTGCGCAGCTTTTCCCGCAGCGCGATGTTCGAGAGCGCCAACGACATGGCGTCCCCGAGGGCCGAACTGAGCGGCAGGATGGCGGCGAGGCGCTGCTCCGCGTCCGAGCCCTCGGCGAAGACCTGGAGCAGGCCGAGATTCTCGCCCCGCGCGACCATGGGGATTTCGAGGGCCGCGAAGCCGGAGGCGTGATGCTCGCAACACAGCGCCCTGGCGCCACTGCGGTTGATGTGCGGCTTCCCGCGCTTCATCGCCCAGCACTGATTGATGGTGATCGATTCGGGCAGGGGCTCTCCGGCGTCGCAGGCCCAGGAGGTCGACAGGATGAGACGGTCGCGGGAATTGTTGAACACGTAGAGCGCGCCGCCGAACCCGCCGATGAGTTCGCCGGCCGTGGCCCGCAAGACCGCATTGGCGTCGTGGTGGTCGGTCGCGCTCTGGAGCATGTCCGTCATCTCGAACAGGTGCCCGACCTGCGTGCGCGAGGCGTCCATCGCCTGGATCGCCGCCGCCCGGGCCTGCGCCTCCCGCGCGCCGGAGCGGAAGGCGAAGATCATCATGCCGGCGATCACGAGCTGGGACAGGAGCACCACGCTCTTGCCGATCTCGATCCGCGTCTCGTGGTCGGCGAAGTGGGAGTTCCAATCCGCCAGGAAGCTCTCGAAGGCATGGCGCATCTTCCCCATCAGGGCGGCGCTCCTGCGGTCCCCGAGGAGGCCCTGGGCTTCGTCCAGCTTCCCGGCGCGCACGCGTTCGAGGGCGTCGGTCCAGATCGCCTCGAGGGATTTCAGGGTGGCGTCCGCCGACAATCCGGTTCCGTCCGGCGCCTTGAGGAAGCGGTCGAGCCGCGCGAGGTGGGAATCGCGCCGGCTGTGGAGTGCCTCGAAGGCACGGCTGTACTCGCCGTACTTGCCATCCCGTTCCCCGATCGCCCGATTGAGAACGTAGGCCTCCGCATCCATCAGGGCTTCCTGCGCGATGCGCATCTGCCGTCCGCCTTCCCGCAGGTCGATGAGCGCCTGCTGGTGCGCGTTGGTGTAGAAGAAGCCCGAGAGCACGATCGTGATCATGACCACGACGAGGCCGACCTGCGCCAGGAGGCGCCGCCGGGCGTTGCCGCGCCGTTCGAGGGGACCGGCGGTCCCTCGTGCGTGTTCGTTGACGGCCATGTTTCCAACCGGCTCCGCGCCCGAGTCCATCGATACCTCGCCGCACTGGGGCATGGATCCGCTTTCTTCCGGTGAAAGAAGATGGCTAAGAAAATCCGTATTTCGGTCGATACGGTCTTCCCCGCTTCGTCCGCCGCGTGACCCGGCGCACCCCTGGCCCCGGAACGTGCTGCACCGCGGCAAGTTGACGTGCGATCCCGCGCGGTGGGCCGCGTGCGGGGCACCGGAGATTGGGACGATGAGCACTGACGCCGCACACGACACGCCGCCGCCGAGCGACAGCCCGACCGCGCCGCCCTGCACCCTCGTCATCTTCGGCGCCTCGGGCGACCTCACCAAGCGCCTGCTGATGCCGGCCCTGTACAATCTCTCGGCCGGCAAGCTGCTCGACGACGGCTTCAAGATCATCGGCGTCGACCACAACAGCAACACCGACGAGGGCTGGCGCGAGAGCCTCTCGCAGACCATGCAATCCTTCACCACCGACAGGACGTCCGAGTTCCACCCCGACCACATCGACGAGACCGCCTGGGGCTTCGTGCGCGACCGCCTGCATTTCCGGCACGGCGATTTCGCCGAGGCCGGGACCTTCCGGGATCTCGCCGGGGTGCTCACCGGCAACGTGGTGTTCTACCTCGCGGTCTCGGCCCGGTTCTTCGGTCCCATCGTCGAGCAGCTCGGGGCGGCCGGGCTCCTGAAACAGGCGGATGGCGCCTTCCGCCGGGTGGTGGTGGAAAAGCCGTTCGGCAGCGATCTGGCGTCGGCCAAGGCCCTGAACGCGACGCTGCTGGCCCAGGGCGACGAGACCCAGTTCTTCCGCATCGACCATTTCCTCGGTAAGGAGACCGTGCAGAGCATCCTGGCCCTGCGCTTCGCCAACGGCCTGCTGGAGCCGGTCTGGCGCGCCGAACACGTCGCCGCCATCGAGATCACCGCCGCGGAGACCATCGGGGTGGAGGAGCGCGGTGCGTTCTACGAGCCCACCGGCGCCCTGCGGGACATGGTGCCGAACCACCTGTTCCAGCTGCTGTGCATGGTCGCCATGGAGGCGCCCGACAGCCTCGCGGCCGAGGCCGTCCGCGACGCCAAGAGCCGGCTCCTCGAAGCCATCCGGCCGATCCCGCCCGAGGACGCCGTGCGGGGCCAATACACGGCCGGCACCGAACTCGGCAAAGCCGTGATCGGCTACCGCGACGAGCCGAATGTGGCGGCGGAGTCCGGCACCGAAACCTACGTCGCCCTGAAGCTCACCATCGATACCCCGCGCTGGACCGGCGTGCCGTTCTACCTGCGCACGGGCAAGCGCATGACCGACCGGGCCACCGAGATCGCCGTGCACTTCAAGAGGCCGGCGCACTCGCCGTTCTCTACGACCTCCGGGATGGTGCCCGATATCCTGCGCCTGCGCATCGATCCCGAGCAGGGCATGAGCCTCGGCCTCAACGCCAAGCGGCCGGGCCCCGAGATGCGCCTCGGCCGGGTGGTCGCCACCTTCGATTACGGCGATTTCTTCCACGAGACCCCGAGCGTCGGCTACGAGACCTTGCTGTACGATTGCATGACCGGGGACGCGACCCTGTTCCAGCGCGCCGACGGGATCGAGGCCGCCTGGACGGCCGTCGAACCCCTGCTGGCGGCGTGGCGGGACTCGCCCGTGGCGTTCTACGCCGCCGGCAGCGACGGGCCGGATGAGGCCACGGCTTTGCTCGCCCGCGACGGCCATTCCTGGCTACCGCTCGGCGAGGCTTGAGCGCACCCCGCCCGGGCCGACCTTACTCGGTCCGATCTTGCCCGGTCCGGGTTTGCGTCGGCCCACCTCGCGCACCGGCGTCAGCTCCGACAGCTGGTCGTGGTGGAGCAGCACGACGTTCGTCGCCGCCGCGAGCTTGCGCGCGGCCGGGGTGAAGCCGGCATTCGACACCACCGCCGCCATGTCGCCCGACCAGTAGCGCAGGGCGGCGGCGATCTCCTGCACGGCGCCGTTGCCCACCGGCTTGCCGTAGCGCTTGCACTGGACGACGAGGCGTACGCCCGCGCGCTCCGCGACGATGTCGGCGCCCTGGTCGCCGCTGGCCTGGGTCGCTCGCGCGTTCCAGCCGGCCTCCCGCAGGCGCTCGGCGCAGAAGCGCTCGTAGGCGATGCCCTCCTCCGGCGCATCGGCCTCGTCGGGCAGCGGATACGCCGCGGCGGCGCGCTCGATGGTGGCCAGGATCGTCTCCCAGAGGGCGTCGCCCTCCTCGCCGTAGCCCCTCGCATCGAGGGCGGGTAGAATCGTCCGTTCGGCGAAGTATTCGCGTTCGCGTACCCATCCGTCATCGATCCGATTGCCGTAGGCATCGACGAAGCACTCCTGGCGCCTGCGTAGAGCCAGCGTCGCGGCGTGCTGTCGGGCAAGGTTTCGGATGAGGCGGCGGATGCGCCGGGGGCGGTCGAGGCGGTGCAGCCCGATGGCCGCGAGGCAGAGGCCCGTGGCAACCAGGGCCGGTGCGCCGTAGACGAACGCGGCGGCGCCCCCGGCGAGGCCGGTCCAGAACAAGCGTGCGACGAGGCGCGAGCGGCCCGGCATGGAGGGTTCCCGATACGGGCCGCCGGGCCATCGGGGCCGGGCTCACGGCCGCGCCGGAGAACCCTGGCACGCGCCCGTTGCGCGATCTCTAACGCCCCCTGGGCGCCGACGTTTTGGAGTGGATAACACGGGGCCGGCCCCGGTTCGCCTGGGACAAGCCCTCGGCCCGGATCGCATTCGCACCGGGCCGGCGCGTCACGCCACGCGGTCGCGCAAGGTTTCGCCGGATGCCCTGCCGGCGATGCTTTGCCCTGCCGGGGATACTTGAGCGGCGTCGAACGGGGCGGATGGCCCGGTCCGACGCCGTCGGGGCTCACGCGTCCGCGGCGACCTTCGGACGACGGCCGCGGGCCACGGCGGGCTTGGCCTCCGTGGCCTTGGCTTCGGTCGACTTGACGTCGGCGGGCTTGGCTTCGGCGGCGGCGGCGATCTGCTTGCGACGCTGCTGGCCCAGGCCCATGTTCTTCGCCAGTTCCGAACGGGCGGCCGCATAGTTCGGCGCCACCATTGGATAGTCGCTCGGAAGGTTCCACTTGGCACGGTACTGGTCCGGCGTCATGTCGTAGCGCGTGCGCAGGTGGCGCTTGAGCGACTTGAACTTCTTCCCGTCTTCCAGGCAGACGAGATAATCGGGCGTGATCGAGCGCTTGACCGAGACGGCGGGGGTGAGCGGCTCGCTCTTCTCTTCCGCAGCGGGGGCCGTGAGGCGCCCGAGGGTCGCGTGAACGGACGCGATGAGGCTCGGGAGCTCGACGGCCGGCACCGAATTGTTGCTCACGAACGCGGAAACGATGTCCGCCGCGAGTTCGATGTAATCCGGCATTGTCTCGTCATCCACCTTCATCATCCACCCCCATTGATACAGTGCCCGGAATTTTCGGCGACCAGGCAATCTTTAGCGCCGTGGTCACGTGAGCAATCAAAAATCCGTGACTAGGAAGCTACTATGACGCCGTAAGTCGAAGCGCAAGAGGCATAGGAATGTTCGCTGGTAATGCGAACTTTAACTACCTAAGCGAACCGCGACGATGGAACGGTGTTCAACAACCGTAACTGGGTTCGAAAAAATCCAAGACGGCTGCTTGGGTACGAAATTGTATTCATTTCAGTTGGTGCCGGTTCGTCGTCGATTCGGCCGATCAGCACTCGAAGATCGAACAAGTCTGTACGTTTTTTACCAAAACAGACCGCTCGGGCCCCCGAACCACCGAAACCGTGGGTTCGCCCCCGATCTCGGCCGGGTCCGGACGGGCGGAGCGCGAGACCGCCGCCCGGGCCGGGTCAGCGCGGGGCCGGCCCGTCCTGCGCCCGCAGGCCGTAGGTCTTGAAGCGCTCCACCGTCCGGGCGATCTCGTCGTCGGGCAGGATCACGGGCGCCCCCACCTGCAGGGCGATGGCGTATTGCCGGCACAGGGCCTCCATCTCCACGGCGAGCCACAGGGCCTTGGCGAGGTCCGGCCCCGTGGCGATCATGCCGTGGTTGGCGAGCAGGCAGCCTCCGCGTCCCTCCAGGGCTTCGAGGGCGAGGGCGGAGAGTGCGTCGGTGCCGTAGGGGGCGTAGGGGGCGCACCGGATCGTCGGCCCGCCCACCGCCGCGATCATGTAATGCACCGCCGGAATCGTGCGTCCGCACAGGGCGAAGGCGGTGCAGTAATCCGGGTGGGCGTGCACCACGGCGTGGACGTCCGGCCGCCGGGCCAGGATATCGCGATGGAAGCGCCATTCCGAGGACGGGGCGAAGCGGTGGTCGTGGGTGCCCGCGAAGGTCATCGGCACGATGCTCTCCGGGGTCAGCGCCTCGGCCGGGACGCCGGAGGGGCTGACGAGGAAGCCGTCGCCGTGCCGCACGGAGACGTTGCCGGAGGTGCCCTGGCTCAGCCCGAGGGTGAGCAGGTCGCGCATGGCCGCGACGACGCCGCGGGCCGCTTCAATCCGGTCCGGCTCCATCCGGTCCGGCTTCATCCCGTCCGGCTGGGCGGCGCGAGCGTTGTCCGGAGTAGGAAGTCGGCCGTCGTCGGAAGGCGTCACTTGCGAAGGTGTCACTTGCGAAGGTGTCTCTTGCATCGAAACGTCTCCAGGGGTTGGGTCCGGGGGCGGTGATCCGAGCCGGGATCGGACGCGGGATGCGCGCGGGGCGATCGGCCGGCCGAAATCCGTCGGGTCGCTCGGCGGCCCACGAAACTGAGGTGATTCATGAGTACCACTCCATGAGTACCACTCGATGAGTACCTACCGCTTCGACGCCCTGCTGGCGCCCCGCAGCATCGCGGTGGTGGGCCTCGCCGGGCCCGGTGCGGCCCTCGGCGCCGCCGTTCTGGAGAACCTCGCCCGCGCCGGGAGCAAGAGGCCGATCTGGGCCGTCAATCCGCAGAGCCCCCTCTCTGGGGAATGCCTGATCTGCATTCATAACATATGTGAAACCGCCCAGGCTCCCGACCTCGTGGTGGTCACCGCCCCGGCGGGCGAACTCGTCGCCTGGGTCGGGGCCGCCGGACGCCGGGGCGCCGCCGCCGCCCTCATCCTCACGCCCGACGTGCCCCTCGACCTGTGCGCGGCCGTGCGCGCCGAGGCGCGGCTCCACGGCCTGCGCCTGCTCGGCCCCGGCAGCATCGGCCTCGCCGTGCCGCGCGAACGCCTCGACGCCAGCCTGCTGGCGCAGGCGCCGAAGGCCGGCGACCTCGCCCTCGTCTCGCAATCCGGCACGGTGGCGGCCGGCATCGTCGCCTGGGCGGCGCGCCGCGACGTCGGGTTCTCGGCGGTGCTGTCGCTCGGCACCGCCTGCGACATCGACATCGCCGATTGCCTCGACCACCTCGCCGCCTGCTTCCACACCCGCGCGATCCTGCTCTCCCTCGACACGATTCCCGATGCGCGGAAATTCATGTCGGCGGCCCGCGCCGCCGCTCGCGCCAAGCCCGTCGTGGTTCTGCGTGCCGGGCGCCACCGGGCGCCGACCCGCCACGTCGTCACCCACACGGGCGCGCTCGCCCGGCCCGACGCCGTCTACGAGGCCGCGTTCCGCCGCGCCGGCCTCCTCAGCGTCGACAGTCTCGATGCGATGTTCGCCGCCGTGGAGACCCTCGGGCGCCAGCGCCCGTTCCCCGGCCACCGCCTCGCCATCCTGGGCAACGGCCGCGGTATCGCCGCGCTCGCCGCCGACCGCCTCGCCGACCGGGGCGGGACGCTCGCGGCTGGCAACCCCGTCGAACTCGGCATCGCCGCCGGACCCGAGGCCTACGCCGCCGCCCTCGAGCCCCTGCTCACGGCGCCCGGCCACGATGCGGTGCTGGCGGTGCACGTGCCCACCGCCCGCTCGGGCAGCGCCGCCACCGCGACGGCGCTCGCCGAGACCGTCGCGCGGGTGCGCAGGAGTAGCCAGGGGTCGGGCGGCCAGCGCAAGAAGCCGGTCTTCGTCGCCCTCATCGGCGACGACCCCGCGGCCGCCGCGGTGCTGGCGGCCGCGAACATCCCGGGCTTCGCCACGGAGGCCGACGCCGTCGACGGGTTCCTCAACCTCGTGCGCTACCGCGAGGCGCAAGGCGACCTCATGCGCACGCCGGATTCCCTGCCGCGCGATTTCTCGCCCGATGTGGACGCCGCCCGCGCCATCGTCGCCCGTGCGGTGGCGGGCGGCCAGACCTGGCTCGACCCTGTCGACGTCGCCGCCCTGCTCGCCGCCTACCGCATCGCCAGCGTGCCCCTGACGCTCGCCCCCGACGCGGACGCCGCCGCCACCGCCGCCTGGGAGATCATCGCGGCGGGCGGCGCTGTGGCCCTCAAGGTGGTCTCCCCCGACATCGTCCACAAATCCGATGTCGGCGGGGTCCGCCTCGATCTCACGAGCGAGGCGGATGTCCGAGCGGCGGCCGCCGACATCCTCCGGCGCGCGCGGCGCTTGCGTCCCGAGGCCCGCATCTCCGGGTTCGCCGTGCAGCCCATGATAAGACGCGGCCAGCAGCGCGAACTCATCGCCGGCCTCGCCGAGGACCCGACCTTCGGCCCCGTGGTGGTGTTCGGCCGGGGCGGTACCGCCGTCGAGGTCATAGACGACCGGGCGCTCGCCCTGCCGCCCCTGGATCTGCGCCTCGCCTCTGAACTCATCGACCGCACCCGCGTCGCCCGACGGTTGGCGGCCTACCGCGACGTGCCGGCGGTGGACCGCCACGCCGTCGCCCTGGTGCTGGTGAAGCTCGCCCAGCTCGCCGCCGATTGCCCGGAGGTCCGCGAGCTCGACATCAACCCCCTGCTGGCCGACGCGACCGGCGCCCTGGCGCTGGACGCCCGCGTGATGGTGGCCCCGGCGCCCCCCGGCCGCGGCGCCGCGCATCCGCGCTTCGCCATCCGCCCCTATCCGGTGGAGTGGGAGCGCCGCCTCACCCTCAAGGGCGAGGCCATCGCCGTGCGCCCCGTGCGGCCCGAGGACGAGGCCCTGTTCCTCACCTTCTTCCAGTCGGTGAGCGCCGAGGACCTGCGCCTGCGCTTCTTCGCCCCCGTGCGCGACTTCAACCACGCCTTCCTGGCGAAGCTGACCCAGCTCGACTATTCCCGCGCCATCGCCTTCGTGGCCGTCGACGCCGCCGGCACCATGCTGGGCGCCGTCCGCCTCCACGCCGACGCCAACCACGACAGCGGCGAATACGCCATCCTCATCCGCGGCGACCGCAAGGGCACCGGTTTGGGCCACGCGCTGATGAGTTTGATGATCGACTGGGCCAAGGCCGAGGGAATTTCGCGGGTGGAGGGGACGGTTCTCAGGGAGAACCGTCCGATGCTGGCGGTGTGCAAGCAGTTGGGCTTCACCACCCGGCCGGATCGGGAGGATGCAGGAGTGGTGAAGGTGTCTTTGGCGCTGGAACGGTAGGGCAGCAACGATCGGCCTATCCGCAGGAGGGGCTGTTGCAGGTGGCGAGCGGAAGTTAACCCCTTGCTGTGTAGCGGACGTTCCGTCTCCGACCCTTGTCGGTCATACGGCCATCTATGAGTACTTCTTGACAGCAGCCATCCATCCGTCAGAGCTTCCGGCGGTTGCGCTGTTAGTTTTAGCTACGCCGACGGGATGTTCTTTCAAAAAAACGCATGACGATTATAGCTTCCGAGTCATAGAGCGATTTTTTCGCTGTAACACTTACGCAACACGACCCCTGCAAGATGAAATAGATTATAACGCTTCTAGGCCCAAGCTCAGGCATATTTGAATTACTCTAAACTAGTCCTGTGTGATCGGCGCCTAGTGAGCTTGACCGCGTATGTTTCTAAATCGTAACGGGCACAATTAACCTAAGCTGGTTGGCGTCCGTGAGAGTGCCGAGAAAAATGACTAAAAGAAGCACGACGCTGGCCGCGTCCGCTGCCTTCGTGCTTGTCGCGCAATCGGGTTCGTTGGTCAGTTTTGGGCCCACTTCAGCCGTAGCCCAGCTTGCCGCAGATGCTTCACAAGAGGTGCAGCTCGACGAGCTTTCGGTGGCCGGCACCGGAGGGCCCGCGGGCGGAATAGCACGCAAGGTCGATGGCTATCTTGCACGGGACAGCGTCAGCGCGACCCGCACTGACACGCCGATACGGGAGGTGCCCCAGACGGTCGTCATTGTGCCGGATCGGGTTTTGCAGGACGCCGCCGCGACGCGGGTCGACACCGCCCTCGATCTTGCCGGCGTCGGCCGGGCCAACAACTTCGCGGGCCTTGGCCTGACGGAGTTTACCATCCGTGGCTTCAGCACGGGTGAGTACTACCGCAATGGCTTCCCGATCAACCGGGGCTACCCGCCCTCGCCGGACGTGGTCTCCATTGAGCGGATCGAGGTGCTGAAGGGCCCGTCCGCCTTCCTATACGGACGCGGCGATCCCGGCGGCACCTTCAACATCGTGACCAAGCAGCCTTTGGCCGAGCGCGCCCTCGCGATCGGCACGCAGTTCGGCAGCTTCAACCAGAAGCGCAGCACCTTCGATGCCACTGGCGCCCTCGACGAAGAAGGCCGGGTGCTCGCTCGCGTTACAGGCGCCGTTGAGGACAACGGTAGTTTCCGCGACTTCGTACACAGCGACCGCTTCTACCTCGCTCCCGTCATCGCCTGGAAGCCCACCGCTGACACCACGATCACTTTGGAGGGCGAGTTCGTCAGCACGGCAGCGACCTTCGACCGGGGCGTCGTACCAATCAATGGCAACATCCGCGCCCTGCCACGCAACCGCTTCATCGGCGAGCCTGGCATCCCGCCGGTGCGCAACGACAACGCCCTCGGCCAGCTGCGCATTGAGCACAAGCTCGATCAGGACTGGGTGGTCACTGCCGGCGTCCAGGCGCTGGGTGGGAGCCTCGTCGGTGACGGCGTGGGCGCCATGAATGTCCTCAGTGATGGGCGTACCTTGCGCCGAACCTTCGAGCATCGCGACTTGAGCTGGTCGGACCTCGACCTGCAGCTCAACCTCGCGGGCAAGTTCGAGACCGGCCCCTTTCGCCATACTCTGCTGATGGGCTTCGAGTACGACACGTACAACTATCGCGAGATCTTCAACCGCTCGAACGCGAACCTCTTCCCCTTCACCCTCGACCTTTTCGCGCCCCGCTACGGGCAATCCGCCCGGCCGCCTCTCGCCTCGATCACGAACTTTCTGCAGAACACCGAGAGCTTCGGTGGCTACGTTCAGGACCAGATCGACCTCACCCCACGCCTCCATGCCCTTCTGGGCGTGCGCGTGGAGAACCTAAGCCTCGTTTCCACCGACTACCGCACCGGCCGCACCACGAGCCTGCAGGACACTGTAGCGACCCCGCGCTTCGGCCTCACCTACGATCTCACCGATGAGGTCTCGATCTACGGCAGCTACGGCCGTTCCTTCCTGCCGAATACCGGCACGGATCGCTCGGGACGCCCCTTCGCTTTCCAACAAGGCGAGGGCTACGAGGTCGGAGCCAAGTTCAGCCTGCTCGACGGGCAACTGAGCGCCACGGCGGCTCTGTTCGACATCCGGCGCACCAACGTCCTCACGGCCGATGCAGTCGATTCAAACTTCAGCGTGGCGGCGGGCGAGGTGCGCAGCCGGGGCTTCGACCTAACCGTCGCTGGGTATCTGGCACCCGGCTGGCGGGTAATCGGCACCTACACCCATGCGGATGCCGCCGTGAGCCGCGACAACACGCTGCCCGTGGGTACGCGGATCGCCAACATCCCTGCCGACACCCTCGCCCTGCAGAGCGTCTACGAGTTCCAAGGGGCAGAGTTGCGGGGACTCGGTCTTGGTGGCGGCGTGACTTATGTCGGTCAGCGCGTGGCCGGCACCGCCCTATCGACCTTTCGTCTGCCGGACTACACGGTCTTAAGCCTGATCTCCTACTATTGGATCACTCCACAGGTGCGGGTCTATGTCAACGTCGACAACCTACTCGATACGAACTACTACGACCGCGCCTTCCAAAACCGCTACGCTACACCGGGTACGCCGCGCACAATTATGGGTGGTGTCGCAGCACGCTTTTAACCTCTATCGTTGCCAACAAGGTGATTCTGCAACGGATCACCCATCTGTTGGGCGTCTACGACCGCTGTAACGCTTGAATTGCCGGTAAGCGGACCAGCTGAAATCCACCCGACCCGGTTGTAGGTCTTCGTCCACCAAGCTGCTCAGAAGTGGTGCCAGCGAGGATCGGCAAAGTGTCGAAAGCTGTCCATTGCCGTCTCAGGCTGTTCGAATCCGGGATCTTGGCCTGCTTACGAGAGCTGGCAAATCTGCGAGAGCTGGCAAATCTGTATTCTTCATCTGCTCATGAGTCGGGTCGGCCTGTTTGTCGGGTAGGGGTGCTCCGGTTCAGTCTCGCCAATCGCGTGCGGTGCCATCCAACGCGAAGCGGAAAAGTCATCTCCGAGCAAATGCTGCAGTGCTCGTTGAACGATCGGTGCCGTACGATTTTTACAATTCTGCTTCGCCGGCCCGAGCCTCCTGATTTTGTAGAAGCATGATCCTCCTGAAAAAGGATCAGATTTGCTAAATCCCGAACAAGCGCGTACAAACTCAAAACCAGCTCAAAACCAGAGTTTGTCGCGCCTCGATCCGGAGACGGGTCGGGGAGATCAAAGTCTGTCGATTGGGTTGGTCGGGAGGTGGCCGCGCACGATCGCGTGGACCTCTGACATATAAGCCCGCAAGGGCGAAGGAATACGATGGCTGTCGGTACTGTTAAGTGGTTCAACGAGCAAAAGGGTTTCGGGTTCATCCAGCCGGATGACGGCGGCAACGACGTGTTCGTGCACATCTCGGCCGTCGAGCGCGCCGGCATGCGCGGCCTCGCCGAGGGCCAGAAGGTTTCCTACGAGATGGAGACCGACAAGCGCAGCGGCAAGCAGTCCGCCGGTAACCTCCAGACCGCGTGAGCCACTTCGGGTCCGGGGTGCCGCACCGAACGCCCGCTCCGCGCCAGTTCTCCGTCTCGGTGGAACGGCGCAGGGTGAGCCCGGTGCAAGCCAGCCCGGCCTGACGTCGCAAAGGGCCGCTCCCCATTCGGGGAGCGGCTTCTTACGTTGTGGAAGACCAAATCTTTTGCCGGCACCCGGCCGGCGCAAATCCAGGATCCTGTGTGAGCCAATTCAACGAAAATTCCATGACCGACCGCCTCAAGGCGGCCAACGAGGCCCGTCAGGCGGCCCTCGCGCGCTTCCGCGATCGCCCGCCCGCCGATGATCCCGCCGTCTTGGCCCGCAAGGCCGAGCGCGAGCAGATCGTCCGCGACCGCGAGATCCGGACCCGAGCCCGCGACGAAGCCCGCGCCGCCGCGGAAGCCCAGCGCGTCGCCGAAGCCGATGCCGAGCGCGAGCGTCTCGCCGCCGAGGCCATCCGCGCCGCCGAAGAGAAGGTCGAGCAGGCCGCCGCCGCCCGCCTCGAGCAGAAAGCCCTGCGCGATGCCCGTTACGCGGCCCGTAAGGCCAAGGCGCGGAAGTAACACCGGCGCAGCCCGGGTGTGCGCCGCGTGCCGACCGTTCCACACCGGGGATGGAACGGCGCGCGCTGCACCCCATGCGCCGGGTTTTTCGGCGCGGACCGCCCCACGAGACGACGCGCGGCGCGCGCTTTCGCGCCGGCTCACCACGGAGTCACCCATGTCCCATAAGTTCAAGCTCGGCCAGCGCGTGCGCCGCGCCCGCCTCGGCTACGCCGACGCCAAGACCGACACGGGGGACATCTTCGAGATCGTCCGCCTCGTCCCCGAGGACCAGACCGGCGAGCCGTTCTACCGCATCAAGTCCGGCACCGGCGAGCGCGCAGTCCGGGAAGGCGAAATCGCCCTAGCCGGTTGATCGCGTTGGGGTTTTCGCTCTCGGCAAACCCCTAGAGGACACCCTCGCGGATCGCCCCCGGATCGGCCAGGGCATGCAGCATCCGCGCCGCGTTGTGGGCGAACCGCAGGGTCACGGCCTTCCGCCGCGCCCCGCTGAGCGGGTGCTCCTCCGGGTCGCGCAGGATCGCGGCCCCGAACGCGTCAGCGACGATGAGCCCGGCCTCGTCCGGCGTCAGTGTCGTCGAGAGCGTTTCGGGAATCGCGAAGTAGAACCGGTCGCAATACTCCCGGTACTCCGGCCATTTCCGGTCCGCCCTGAAGTCGGCGACGCTCGATTTGATCTCGATGATCGTCAAGCGCCCCGCCGGACACAGGGCGATAACATCGGCGCGCCGACCGTTGGCCAGCGAGAACTCCGGAATCGTCACGTGCCCCAGCTCCGAATACAGCCGACGCACGCCCCGTTGCACCTGGAGTGCCGTCGCCGACTGGCGGCGGTCGACGGGGAGAACGGCTCCGTTGGGAAGGATCGCGTGGGCTAGGGCAGCGGACATGGATGTTCCGATTCGGGACTGGCCCCTAAGAACCAGTCCGCGCCCGGCTTGTCACCTGCGACCCCTGAGCACGTACCGGCTTAAGCCTTGAAATAGCTCAACAATCCGGCGCCCGGCGCCAGCATCACGAAGGCCCAGACCAGGGCCGACAGCACGTTCGCCACCTGGAACGGCAGGCGTTTGACCCCGAAGATGCCGGCGATCAGCGGCACCACCGCCCGCGCCGGCCCGAAGAACCGCCCGATGGCGACGCCCCCGGCCCCCCATTTGCGGCAGAATTCCTCGCCCTTCGCCACCAGGGCGGGGTAGCGCGTGAGCGGCCACATCTGCTTGGCCCCCTCCTTGTAATAATGGCCGAATTCGTAGGAAATCCAATCGCCTAGCGCCGCCCCGAGCGCCGCCGCCAGCATCACCGGCACGAACGGAATCCCCACCGTCCCCATGAGCGCGCCGATGCCGAGCAGCAGCACGGTGGCGGGCACCAGCAGCGACAGGAACGCCAGGGACTCGCAGAACGCCAGCACCCCGACGATGAGCGGCGTCCAGCCCTGATGGGCCTCGACGAAGGCGAGGGTCGAGGTCTTGATGGCGTCGAAGTCCATGGGTCGTCCGAGGGTGCGAGGTCGTGAATAACGAGCTAAGGGAAGGCTTTATGGAGGACCGGCCCGCTTGAACATCCTCTCGATCCAGTCTCACGTCGCCTACGGCCACGTCGGTAACGCATCCGCGGTGTTTCCGATGCAGCGCCTCGGCGTCGAGGTCTGGGCGATCCACACGGTCCAGTTCTCCAACCACACCGGCTACGGC
Organism: Methylobacterium sp. Leaf112; assembly: GCF_001423295.1. GTDB lineage: Bacteria > Pseudomonadota > Alphaproteobacteria > Rhizobiales > Beijerinckiaceae > Methylobacterium. Next base: position 410,245 of record NZ_LMNG01000001.1, read on the forward strand.
GCCTGGCGCGGCCGGGTGTTCGACGGCCCGGCCATCGAGGACCTCGTCGCCGGCATCGCGGAGCGCGGCGTGCTCCACACCTGCGACGGCGTGCTGTCGGGCTACATGGGCTCGGCCGATATCGGCACCAGTATCGTGCACGCGGTGGCCGCCGTCCGCGCCGCCAACCCCCGCGCCCTCTACGCCTGCGACCCCGTGATGGGCGACACGAACCGGGGCATCTACGTCCGCCCGGGAATCCCGGAATTCATGCGCGATCAGGCACTTAGACTCGCCGACATCGCCACGCCGAACCAGTTCGAGCTCGACCATCTCTCCGGCCTGCCGTCCCGCACCCTCGATGAGGTCAAGGCGGCGGTGGCGGTCCTCCACGGCCTCGGCCCCCGGGTGGTGCTCGTCACCTCCCTCGCCACCGAGGCGACGCCGCCGAACTCCATCGACCTCCTGGCCGGGGAGGGCGGGCAGTTCTGGCTCCTGCGCACGCCGCGCCTCCACCTCGACGTCAACGGCGCGGGCGACGCCATCGCGGCGCTGTTCCTCGTGCACTACGCCCGCACGGGCTCGGCCGCCCTGGCGCTCGGCATGGCCGGCGCTTCGATCTACGGCCTCCTGCGGCGCACGGCGGAGGCGGGCTCGCGCGAGATCCTCACCGTGGCGGCGCAGGACGAGTTCGTCGCGCCGAGCGAGACGTTTCCGGTCGAGCCGGTCTAGGTTTCAAGTCCTTGAGAGGTAGGGAAAAATGGCCCGACGCTTCGTGACGCTCGACGTGTTCACAGACACTGCGCTCGCCGGCAATCCCCTCGCGGTGGTGCTCGACGCGGACGGGCTCGACGGCCCCGCCATGCAGGCCATCGCGGGCGAGTTCAACCTGTCCGAGACGGTGTTCGTGCTGCCCCCCGACAATCCCCGCCACCGGGCACGCCTGCGCATCTTCACCCCGAAGGCCGAGTTGCCCTTCGCCGGCCACCCGACCCTCGGCGCCGCCGTGCTCCTCGCCCTTCGGGACGAGCGCGCCACGCTGACCGACGCGCTGGCCTTCGGCCTGGAGGAGGGGATCGGCACCCTGTCGTGCCTCGTCGAAAGCGGTGCAGGCCGCGGGCAGGTGCGCTTCCGCATGCCGGTCCTGCCGGACTTCGTCGGCGACGGCCCCGAGCCGGACGTTCTGGCCGCGGCCCTCGGCCTCGCACCCGCCGCCATCGGCTTCGGGCGTCATGCCCCGAGCCGGCATTCGCTCGGCCCCGACTTCCTGTTCGTGCCCGTCGGGTCGCCCGAGGATCTGGCCAGTGCCCGGCTCGATCCGGCGGCCTCGGCCACCCTCGGGGACCCTGCGGCCCTCTACCTCTACACGCCCGACCCCGATGCGCCTGGCCGGCAGTTCCAGGCTCGGATGTTCGCCCCCCACCTCGGCGTGCCGGAGGACCCGGCCACGGGCTCGGCGGCGGCCGCCTTCGCCGGCGTGATGATGCAGTTCGAAGCCATGGGGGACGGAACCCACGATCTCGTGCTGCATCAGGGCGTCGCCATGGGCCGCCCGAGCCGGATCCACGTCCAGCTCGGCATCGAATCCGGTGCGCTTCAGGCCATCGAAGTCGGTGGATCGGCGGTGATCGTCATGGAGGGAACGCTCCATGTCTGAACGCCCCGTCCAATCCGGCGGCTTCACCTTCGCGCGCCTCGAAAGCCTCGAGGCGCGCCTCGTGTCCTACGACTGGGCCTGGGCCCGGGACAATTCCGACGCCATCGCGGCGCACTGGGCCGAGCGACAGGCGGCGAAGCCGGCCCTGTTCGATGGGCCCGTGCTCCTCGGCTGCGCCTGCACTGTCACCGACGGCGCCTGCACTATCGATCTGTTCGAGGCGGCGTTCTCGGAGTTCCTGGCCTTTCGCGACGGCGGATCACCCGATCCCTCCGTCACCAACGCGTTCGCCGCCATCGTGCCGTGGTCGCGCGACGGCGCCGCCGTGCTCGGCGTCATGGGGCGCGACTCCGCCAATGCCGGACAGATCTACTTTCCGTGCGGGACGCCCGACCCCTCGGACGTGCGCGCGGGCCGCCACGTCGATCTCGCGGGGAGCGCGACCCGGGAATTCTTGGAGGAGACGGGCCTGCGCGTCCCATCCGATGCGCCGGCGAACTGGGTGCTGGTCAGCGGCGAGCGACAGCACGCGTTCCTGCATCCGGTGGACTTCCCCGAGGAGGCCTCGGCCCTCATCGCCCGCATGGAAGCGCACCGGGCGGCGGAGGCCGAGCCGGAACTCGCGGGCTTTGTCGCGGTGCGCTCCCGCGCCGACCTCGACGCGGACCGGATGCCGGGCTTCGTGCGAGCCTACCTCGCCGCGTCCTGCCGGTAGCCGTAGCGTGCCTTGGCGGCCGCGAGCAGGCCGAGGGCTTCGCGCTCCTGGCCGCCCTGGCACGTCTCGGCCGCCCGGCGCAAGTCGGCGCTGAAGCGCTCGCCCACGGGCGCGTTGAGGTTGCCCGTCGCGACATCGCTGTCGACCACGGCCTGGGTGCGGGCGATGGCGGGCCCACACCCGTTGCCCTGCGGCAGGGGAGGGGCGAGCACGGCCGCGGGGGCCGCCGCCACGACGGGCGGCGCCGAAGCGCTGGGCTTGCAGGCACCGACGAGGGAGACGGCGATGAGCGTTGCGAATGCGCGACTCGCGCGGTGCAGTATCACGACGGCTTCCCCCGAATGGCACGGCTTGCCCTGAATGGCACAGCTTGAAGTCGCCTGGGTTGTGCCCCCGGGAAAACGGCCGGTCAATCGGAGGAGCGGCCCACGCGCCGTCGCGGTACGATTCCGCGACGGCGCACCTGTGGATGCCGCAAGGCGACGCCCTCGGGGCGCTGCGAAGCCGCTACTTCGACTTGTCGGCGATGGCCTTCAGCCCGGACTCGTAGATGCCCGTGATGGCATCGACGGCGACGGCGTCGGGAGCGCCCTTGGCCTTGAAGCTGCCCGTCCAGGTCACCGTGGCGCCGCTGGCCTTCGGGGCGACGGAGAGGGTCGAGCTGTAATCGCTCACGGGCAGGGGGCCCGAAACGATGGCGTAGGTGTAGGCCATCTTGGCGTCGTCGCGGGCGGTCTGCGACTCGACGATGGTGCCACCGCCCTTCAGGCTGAGGGTGCGCAGGGTTTTGCCGCCGTCCGTGGACAGGGCACATTTCTCGATGGCGGGGTGCCATTGGCCGATGCCGCAGAAGTCGCCGATCACCGACCACACCTTGGCGGGAGCAGTCTGGACATCGACGGTCTTCGTCACGTCGAGGGCGAAGCTCGGCAGAGTTCCGGCGAGAAGCGCGCAGACGGGCAGGGCGAGCGTGATCGTGAGGCGGCGTGACATGGCGGCGTTTCCCATCCGGGTTTTCTTGATGTTCATCTCGCGTGGAACGGTTTCATTGGTTCCACGCGGTTTGAAAGCTAGGCTTGAGTCGCCACAAGGCAATGACCGGGGATCGTCTTCGGGGCCGAGAACTGTTGTCGGACCACTCGCTCGGGGTGTTCCGTAGGCCGATCTCCGCCCTGCCTGACGCTTCCGATGCCCCGCTGCTTGTCAATCCGTTTGGCGAGGGCTAGGGAAACCGCATTCGCAATCGTCCGGCGCGTCCAGCGAGCACGGTTGCCCCTCGGGAGAGACGAGCCTTGGCCAGCGCCGGCTCCATGGTCAGCCGCACCGGCGCCGCGCACGCGGCCATGCGGTCCCGTGCGCGTGTTCCCGCGCTTCTTACCCTCGGTCTGCTGCTTATCCGCCCCTGAGGGCCGTCCGGGCATGCGCCTGGGCTCTCAGGGGACGCGTACTTACCCGTATTCGGGCTCCGCCACGACGCGCGAGCCGTTTCCAGGCGCCGTGTCCTCAGGGCTTCGCGCGCCGTGACAGGATCAATCCCATGGCCAGTTCCAGCACACCGACGCAGAAAGACCGCGTTCTCATCTTCGACACGACTCTGCGCGACGGCGAGCAATGCCCCGGCGCGACCATGACCCTCGACGAGAAGCTGGCCGTGGCCGACCTCCTCGATGCCATGGGCGTCGACATCATCGAGGCCGGCTTTCCCATCGCCTCGCATGGTGATTTCGAGGCCGTGGCCGAGATCGCCCGCCGGGCCAAGCGTGCCACCATCGCGGGCCTCGCCCGGGCAATCCCCGCCGACATCGCCCGCGCCGGCGAGGCCGTCCGCCATGCCAGGCGCGGACGCATCCACACCTTCGTCTCGACGTCCCCGATCCACCTCGCCCACCAGATGCGCAAGAGCCAGGACGAGGTGGTCGAGATCATCCTGAAGACCGTGGCCCAGGCCCGCGACCTCGTCGAGGACGTGGAATGGTCGGCCATGGACGCGACCCGCACGCCCATCGACTACCTGTGCCGCTGCGTCGAGTCGGCGATCCGCTCGGGCGCCACCACCATCAACCTGCCCGACACCGTGGGCTACGCGACACCCGACGAGTACCGGACCATGTTCCGAAGCGTGCGCGAGCGGGTACCGAACTCCGATAAGGCGATCTTCTCGGTGCATTGCCACGACGACCTCGGCCTCGCCATCGCCAACTCGCTGGCCGGCATCGAGGGCGGCGCCCGGCAGGTGGAATGCACGATCAACGGCATCGGCGAGCGCGCCGGCAACGCGGCCCTGGAAGAGATCGTCATGGCCATCCGCACCCGCGGCGACGTGATGCCCTATGAGACCGGCATCGAGACCACGATGCTGACCCGGGCGTCCAAGCTCGTCTCCCACGCGACGAACTTTCCCGTTCAGTACAACAAGGCCATCGTCGGCCGGAACGCCTTCGCCCACGAGAGCGGCATCCATCAGGACGGGATGCTCAAGCACACCGAGACCTACGAGATCATGACGCCGGCCTCGGTCGGCGTGGCCAAGACCTCCCTGGTGATGGGGAAGCACTCCGGCCGCGCCGCCTTCCGCTCGAAGCTGGAGGAACTCGGCATCACCCTGAGCGACAACCGCCTGCAGGACGCCTTCGAGCGCTTCAAGGCCTTGGCCGACCGCAAGAAGCACGTCTACGACGAGGACATCGAGGCCCTGGTCGACGAGAATCTCGCCACGGCCCACGACCGCATCCGCCTCGTCTCCCTCTCGGTGATCGCGGGCACGCATGGGCCGCAGCGCGCCACCCTGAAGCTCGCCATCGACGACCGGGTGATCACCGAGGAGGCCGAGGGCAACGGCCCCGTGGACGCGGTGTTCAACGCCATCCAGGCCCTGGTGCCGCACGTGGCCGACCTCGAACTCTACAAGGTCGATGCCGTCACCGAGGGCACCGACGCCCAAGCGGAGGTCTCCGTGCGTCTCAAGAGCGGCGACCGCAGCGTCACGGCCCGAGGCGCCGATCCCGACACCCTGGTGGCCTCGGCCCGCGCCTATCTCTCGGCCCTGAATAAGCTCGAGGCCTCGGCCGTGCGCCTCCACGCCCAGTCTCCGATGACGACCTCGTAAGGCCCCCTCGGCCGGATTTAGAAAATCGACCCCAGGGGGTGGACACCCCTGGGGGGCTTTGGTATCAGCCACCTCGTCGCGGCGGACTTGGTGGGCCGCAGCGACCGCCGCAAGGCGAGGGTGCATAGCTCAGTTGGTAGAGCAGCTGACTCTTAATCAGCGGGTCCAAGGTTCGAACCCTTGTGCACCCACCAATACAATAGATGATAATGGCCGCTGTTGTGTGGTCGATCAATCGATAATCATCAGACTTATTATGCCCGATAATTTGAGTGGGCCGCTGTTTTCCGGGGTGGGAAAATCCGGTCGGATTGTTGTCCGTGCTCGTGCCCAAGCGTAAATCCAGGCGACTCTGTTCACGGCCCATCGTCGTCGCGATGGCGCAGTTCCGTCATCGGAACATGCATTCGATCGCGTTCCGCCGTCTTTCCATCCTGTCTCACGTGGTGAGACCCGCGATTGGCGGGGTCTGAAGCTCGCGCCGAGAACGCGTTCGTTCCGCTACCTCCGTGGATGTCGGTGTCGTGCGGCTCGGCACAGTCGTTCGACAATCCACGACCAAGCTCCGGACGTCGGAAGGCGAGAACCTGCGGGTTTCCTCCATCCTTCGTGAAATCCTCAGAACGGCTACGGTAGATTTCAATCCAACTGCAGCCCCTGTGCGGCGAGCAGGTTTGGAACCTCCCCCCAAACGACCGGATTGACTTCTGTACCGATGACGGTGCCAAACCTGCGGAGGTATTCATGGCGCAACAGGTCGAGGTCGATGCGAATGCTCTGATCGATGCCCCACTGGGAGTCGACGGCACGCACGAAATCACGTCGGACCTTGCCTATCAACGCCATGCGATCGTGAACGTGATCTTCTACGGTCCCGTCGGGGCGGGTGATCGGGCCTGGACCCTCATCGACGCCGGGATCGGTGGCTCCAAATCGGCCATCATGAAGGTTGCGGCCGAGCGGTTCGGCCCAAACGCCCGTCCGGCGGCGATCGTGCTGACCCATGGCCATTTCGATCATGTCGGGGTCGTCGAGGATCTCGCACGCGATTGGGACGTGCCGGTTTTCGCTCATCCGCACGAGCATCCCTATCTCGATGGTTCCGCATCGTACCCTCCGCCCGATCCGACCGTCGGTGGAGGTCTCATGTCCCGTCTGTCACCCCTCTATCCAAGGACGCCGGTCAATGTTTCCGCCCAGCTTCGCAGTTTGCCGGAGGATGGCTCCGTGCCGTCCATGCCGGGCTGGCGCTGGGTTCACGTTCCGGGACACTCCGTCGGTCAGATTGCCCTCTGGCGCGAATCCGACGCAACCTTGATTGCGGCCGATGCCTTCGTGACGACCGCCCAGGAATCGGCTTACGCGGTCGCGTTCCAAGAGCCCGAGCTTCACGGTCCGCCCATGTACTTCACGGTCGATTGGGATGCTGCCCGGCGCTCGGTCGAGATCCTGGCGGCCCTCGAACCGCAAAGGGCCATCACGGGTCACGGGCGTCCCCTGGAGGGGCAGGTCTTACGGGATGCCCTTCATGCCCTCGCCAGCAACTTTTCGCAGGTCGCCGTGCCGAAACAGGGGCGTTACGTCGATACCCCGGTCCGTTCGCAGGATGGATCGGCCTACGAGACATCGTAGTTCTTCAACCGCCCGAGATTACGGGTACCGAACCATCCCGCGTTCTGACGGCTTTGTCGACCGGGTTCAGCGATGCGATCCTGGGCCCACGCAAGTCCGGCACGGTCAACTCGATATCGTCCAGCACCCGATTGGCTGCGTCGACGAGGCGGTCAGCCGCTCTGCCGATCAGGGGCCGAAGCGCTTCGGCCAAGCGCGTGAGAAGGGTCTGCTCGACGCCAGGATGGATCCGCACATTCGCCTGCTTGGCGTAAGCTGCAAAAACACGCTCCGCCATATCACGTGCGTTGCGATCGACATCCGGGGTATCTGGCACGGGAGACTCCTGGTTTCGAGCCAGAATTGGCTTCGATCCGGCACAGATAGGTTTCGAAAGGCATGCCGCCAGGGCTTCCTCAGGAGCCGAACGAAGACGTGACGACGAGGTACCTGCCTCACGGGGGCGGCCGGGAATGCGGCGATACGGACAGGAACGGCGACTTCGAGGGTTGCGTTGACCGCCCGACCTCTCATTCCCAACGGGATCTTTCCATGCTTCGCGCCCTCACCACGGCCTGCCTGATCGTTGCCTCATCCTGCGCGCTCGCGCCGCTCGCGCAGGCTCAGGATTCGACGACCAAGACAACCAACAGCGTCGTTCGCGAACACATGGAGGTCGTCGGCTCCGACAAGGGGCATGTCGGCACCGTGGACAAGTATGACGGCAAGGACATCAAGCTCACGAAGAGCGATTCCGCCGCCGGTGGACAGCATCATCTGATTCCATCGTCCTGGGTCGGTACGCTGAACGGGAACACCGTCATCCTGAACAAGACTGCTCGTGAGGCGATGGCCGAGTGGAAGGTGTCGGATCGCCCGGAGGGCGACGCGAAGAACTAACGGACGCGAAGAACTAACGATCGGGTTCTTTCTCCCATGTGACAACCCCGTCGCTCGCCCTTTCATGCGAGCTGGCGGGGCGCCTTGTTCATGTCAGATGCTCGGAGCCACCTTGTATGGTTTGCGAGAATCACGGCTCCTCGGCGCCGGACCGGATCATCTGGCAGGCTGCTGTAGCCAATTAATTAGGAAGGATGCTCCAAGTTTAGAGATCCATCTGTTCTATACGAGATCTATATTCAGAATGAAATTGCTAATTTAACATCGGTACAGATTTATATTCAAATATAAAATCGGCAATAAGGCTTATTCAATGGAAATCACGGCTCCGGTAGACCCTCCGATCGGGTGGCGCGGAGAAGTCCGTGGTTTCGGGCGGAAGCTTGAAACCGCCCTCGCGCAGGCTGCGGAGTTCGGCGGTGAGGTCGCGGAAGCGTTCGGCGAGGAGATGGACCACGAGGCCCTGGCGCTGGATGCGGCCGCGCACGGCGAGGAAGCGTGCACCCATGGCGACGGCGCGATGAGCCTCGAACACCTTCGCCCACACGATGACGTTGGCGATGCCGGTTTCGTCCTCGAGGGTGAGGAAAACCGTCCCATGGGCCGTGCCGGGCCGCTGGCGGGTGAGCACGAGCCCCGCCACGGTGACGCGGGCGTTGTTGGGCACCCGCATCGCGTCGTGGTGGTCGCGGGCGGGAATCGCACCGATCCGGGCGAGCCGCGCCCGGAAGAACGCCACCGGATGACCCTTCAGCGAGAGCCCGGTGGTGACGTAATCTGCGGCCACGTGCTCGGATTCGGCCATGGCAGGCAGGGCCAAGGCGGGCTCGGCCCGAAACAGTCCGTCATCGGCATGAAAGGCGAACAGCGGTAGCGGCGCTTCCAGCAGGTGCGCGCGCCGGTCCGTCGCGGTCCAGGCGGCGGCCTTTCTGGAGCTTGTACCCTCCAGGGTCCGTACCGCCCAGAGGGCCGCGCGCCGATCGAGGTCGAGGGAGCGGAAGGCATCGGCTTCGGCCAGGCGTTCCAGGGCGTTGCGCGGCAGGACGAGGGCCGCCTGCAATCCCTCGATGCTGGCGTAGCCGTTGCCGCGAAGGGCCACGAGACGGCGCATGGCGACCTCTGGCACGCCGCTGATCTGGCGCAGGCCGAGCCGCACGGCGAGCCGTCGGGGAACCTCCGGGGGTGGGGGCTCCGAAGCAGGTTCCAGGGTGCAGTCCCAGTCGCTCGCGTTCACGTCGACCCCGCGCACCTCGACCCCGTGGGCGCGGGCGTCGCGGACGAGTTGGGCCGGCTGGTAGAAGCCCATGGGCTGGGCGTTGAGGATCGCGGCGAGGAAGACGTCGGGGTGCCGGCACTTCATCCAGGCCGAGGCGTAGACGAGGAGCGCGAAGCTCGCCGCGTGGCTCTCGGGAAAGCCGTAGGTGGAGAACCCCTCGATCTGCTTGAAGCAGCGTTCGGTGAAGTCGCGCGGGTAGCCGCGCGCCACCATGCCCTCCACGAACTTGGTGCGGAAGTTCACGATCTCGCCGTTGTGCCGGAAGGTCGCCATGGCCCGGCGCAGGCCGTCGGCTTCGGACGGCAGGAACCCCGCCGCCGTGATGGCGATCTGCATGGCGTGCTCCTGGAACAGGGGGACGCCGTAGGTTCGCTTGAGCACGCTCTCGAGTTCGTTCGCCGGACCTTGGCTCGGATGGGGCGAGGGGTAGACGACCGGCTCCAGGTTCTGCCGCCGGCGCAGATACGGATGCACCATGTCGCCCTGGATCGGGCCGGGGCGGACGATGGCGACCTGCACCACGAGGTCGTAGAATTCGGCCGGTTTCAGGCGCGGCAGCATCGACATCTGCGCCCGGCTCTCGACCTGGAACACGCCGACGGAGTCGGCCTTCGACAGCATGGCGTAGACGGCCGGGTCGGCAGGCGGGAGGTCGGAGAGGGTCGGGTAGTCGTGGCCGTAGTCGCGGGCGAGGAAGTCGAGGCCGCGCTTGAGGCAGCTCAGCATGCCCAGCGCCAGGATATCGACCTTCATCAGGCCGAGCACGTCGATGTCGTCCTTGTCCCACTCGATGAAGGTGCGGTCCGCCATGGCGGCGTTGCCCACCGGCACGGTCTCGTCGAGGCGCCCGCGCGTGAGCACGAACCCGCCGACATGCTGCGACAGGTGGCGCGGGAAGCCGATGAGGGCGTGGGCGAGATCCAGCGCCTGCCGGATCGCCGGGTTCTTCGGGTCGAGGCCGGCCTGCTCGATATGGGCGTCGGGCAGGGCGGCGCCCCACGAGCCCCACACGGTGTCGGCCATCAGCCCGGTGATGTCCGGGGTGAGGCCCAGCACCTTGCCGACCTCGCGGATGGCGCTCCGCGGCCGGTAGTGGATCACCGTGGCGCAGATGGCGGCGCGGTCGCGGCCGTAGCGCGTGTAGAGGTATTGGATCACCTCCTCGCGCCGCTCGTGCTCGAAATCGACGTCGATGTCGGGCGGCTCCGCCCTGTTCTCCGAGATGAAGCGCGCGAACAGCAGGCGGATCTCGGTGGGGTCCACCGCCGTGATGCCGAGGCAGTAGCACACCACGGAATTGGCGGCCGAGCCCCGGCCCTGGCACAGGATGCCTCGGCTGCGCGCGAACTCGACGATGTCGAACAGGGTGAGGAAGTAGCGCGCGTAATCCATTTTCGCGATGAGGCGGAGTTCCTCCGCGATCGTCACGGCGATGTTCTCCGGAATTCCATCCGGGTAGCGCCATCGGGCGCGCTCGTGGACCTTGTCCGTGAGGTAGGCCTGCGGGGTCCAGCCCGGCGGCACCGGTTCGTCGGGATACTCGTAACGGAGCTGATCGAGGGAGAAGCCGCAGGCCTGCGCGATCTCCACCGTCCGCGCGATGGCATCCGGATGCTCGGCGAACAGCCGCGCCATGGCGGCGGGGGCCTTGAGGTGCCGCTCGGCGTTGGCCTCCAGCCGGTAGCCGGCCTCGCGCAGGGTGCAGCCGGCGCGGATGCAGGCGAGGATGTCTTGCAGGGGGCGCCGGCCGGGCACGTGGTAGAGGGCGTCCGATACCGCCACCAGGGGCGCGCCGAGGCGGTTTCCCCACTCGGCGAGGCGGCCGAGGCGCCGGCGCTCGTCGCCGCGATGGCGGTGGCTGCCAGCGAGAAACGTCCGCCCCGGCGCCGCCTCCGCCAGGGCGGCGAGGCGGTCCGCGAAGGCGCCGCGCGGGACCTCCGGCGGCATATCGTCCGACGGCATGGCGATGAACATCTGCCCCGCGCTTGTCCCCAGCATCTCGGCGAAGGAGAAGTGGCAGGCGCCCTTCTCCGCCCGGCGGTTGCCCAGGGTGAGGAGGCGGCACAGGCGGCCATAGGCGTCTCGGTCCATGGGGTAGGTGACCGCCTCGAACCCGCATTCCGTCACCAGGCGCACGCCCACCAGGGTGCGGACGGAGGGTTCCCCGGCCTTGGCCCGGCGCAGGCCCTCCGCATAGGCGCGCACCACGCCCGAAAAGGTGTTGCGGTCGGCGATCCCGATGGCGACGAAGCCGAATTCGGCCGCCCGCGCCACCATCTCCTCCGGGTGCGAGGCCCCGCGCAGGAAGGAGAAGTTCGTGGTGATCGCGAGCTCGGCGTAGGGCGGCGTCATGCTCCCGCCCGGCGGGGAGGCGGCTTCACGCGAACATCCCGTGGACGAACCAGCCGACCGTCTGGGCCCGGGCAAGCGTCTGAGCTGGAGGAAGCGTTTGTGTTGGGGAAGCCGCCTGCCGGTAGACCCACAGGCGGCGACCGGCCTCGTCCTCGACCACGTAATAGTCGCGGGTCGGGGTGGCGCCCGACCACCATTCCCCGGCGATGCGCTCGGGGCCCTCCGCATGGGCGACCCGGTGCAGGCGTCGGCGCCAGCGGAAGCGCTGGGGCGGCCCATCGGGGGCGAGAACGTCCTCGGCCGCTTCGCTGCGGGTGAGGAGAACGAGGGGCCGGGGCAACCCCGCGCCGGCCTGGGCCGGACGGTGCAGGGCGATGCGGGTCACCCGCCACGGCTCGGCCGTCTCGGCCCGCTCGGGCACGTGGCTCTCGTGATGCGCGAGGCGCAGGATGCCGCGCCCGAGGCGCTGGTGCAGGGCGTCGGCGAGACCCGCCGCGCCCGTCGCCGCGCGGCCATCCCCCGAGAGATCGCCCTGACGCGCGGTGACCGGGCCGGTGCCGACCACATCGAGGCGCACGGTCTCGAAGCCGAAGCCGGCATCGAGGGCCGCCCCGAGGCGGTCGAGGCGGAGGTCGAGGAGCCGTCCCACCAGCACCGGACAGCGGGTCGGCTCGCTCAAGGCGAGGTCGAGGGTCCGGATCACGCCGTCGACCCGGTGCAGGGTGAGGCGCAGGGCCCGTGCGCCGAGGCCGGCGGCCTCCAGGCGCGGGGCGACGGTCTCCATGAGGCGCGTCGCCGTCGCCACGATGGTGTCCTGATGGCCGATGGGGTCGAGGAAGCCGCGCGCGGCGCCGAACGCCAGCGGTTCGTCGAGGGGGGCCAGGGGGTCGGGCCGGTGCCCGAGGGCCTGGTCGAGGCGCCGGATGAGGGTATCGCCGAACCGCCGGACCAGGGGCGCCCGGGGGGCGTCGACGAGGTCGCCGATCCGGCGCAGGCCGAGGCGGCCGAGGGCCGCGGCCACCTCGGGGTCGATGCGCAGGGCGAGGACGGGCAGGCCGCGCAGGGCGTCGACTTCGCCGCCGGTGGGTACGAAGCCGCCGGCCCCGTGGCGGGCCAGGGCGAAGGCGCAGCCGGGATTGCCCGCGAGGGCGAGGCGCGCCGGCAGACCGTTGGCGCCGAGGCGCCGGGCGAGGTCGGCCATCAACCCGGCCTCGCCACCGTAGAGGTGGCTCGCCCCCGCGACGTCGAGGAAGAACCCGTCGCGGCCCTCGGCCTCGCCGAAGGCCGCGACGCTCGGGGTGTAGCGCTTGGCCCACAGGCACAGGCGATCGAGGGCCGCCGCGTCGGCCTCCGGATCTGCCGGATGGACCGCGAGCGGTGTGTTCAGGCGGGCGCGGGCGCGGGCCAGGGGCTCGCCGGGGCGCAGTCCCAGGGCCCGGGCCCGGGCATCGACGGCGGTGAGGCGCAGGCCCGTCGCTTCCCCGGCGGCGACGACGAGGGGGGACGCATCGTCGTGCGAGCATGCGCGGTGGGGAGACCCATCATGGCCGCCCTGCGCGAGGCCCGCATGCGCCCGCCTCAGGCGGGTGACCGGCCAATGCTCCAGCCAGACCGAAACGATGCGTGGCATGATCCCACTCCAGAAGCCAATCCCCCGTCCGTCCGTTGCGGCAGCGGTCGAGCCGCACCCGCCAGCACGGCCGCTCGATGCAGCCGAACCGGTCGCGCAGGGCCTTGCCGGCGGCGATCCGCCACCGGGTCGCGGCCACGTTGGGGCTCTCCGCCCCCGCCGGGCGTAGGACCACGAGGAGGCCGTCCGTGCGGGCCCCGGCCAGATGCAGCCGCCGGCTCTGGATCAGGGGGATGCCGGCATCGACGAGGCCCGCCACCGCCGCAAGACCGCCCCCGGCGGCGGCTTGCCCCCCGTTGCCTGCGGCTGGGCCACCGTTGCCGCCGGCCCGCAGGGCCTCCTCCAGGGCGCGGTAGACGTCGCGGTCGCTGCCCGCCTCGAACAGGAGCAGCCGGTTCGGGTCGAGGCCGAGGCCAGCGAGGCCGTGGCCGTAGGGCATCGGATGCCCCTTCGCGATGACGAGGAGCGCCTCGCCCCGGACGGCGGCGAGGCGCCGGGCGACGAGGGCGAGGGCGAAGCCCAGGGCCGCCGGCTCGTCGCCCTCGGCCGCGGGGGCGACCTCGTGGAGCTGGCCGAGGCCGAGGCCACCGCCAGGCAGGTGCCCGTCGACGGCGTGGACCCCGAAGGACAGGGTCTTTCGCGGGGCGTCCCGACCATGGTGAAGGGCCACGCGCGCCCGCAGGGATGCGAGCCGTGCGGGAACGTCGGTCGCATCCCCATCCGCCCGGTGGGACGCATCCGGGGATTGGGAATGGGGGTGGGGGCGTTGCGACATCCGGGTGGCTCCATGGCCTGATGATAAGAACAAAACAGGAACATATTCAACCGATTTCCCGTGGCCTTGCCCTCGGCCTGCGACTTCTCGGCGTTCCGTCCCTGTCGCCAGAGGTTTGGCCTGTGGAGGGCTGTGGATGCGTGTGGACGGAGCGCCCAACGTGGTGGGAGCGCGCGATCGCGCCTGCGGTCGACTACGTAGCTTGACCCTGGGGAACGGGCAGGGCAGCAATCCAGGCCGCCGCGCGCGAGACGCGGGCTCAGCCGGGAGAGAATGCATGCGCGTCGATCGCGTCCTCGTGGTCCTGTCGGGCCTGTTCGTGTGCGCCGGACCGATCTCGGCCCAAGCCCAAGCCCAGGCTCGGCAGGCCCAGGCTCAGCAGGTCAAGCCGCAAGCCCGCCGGGCGCAGGCCCCGTCCCAGCCGATCCAGGTCTACGACGCGCGCTTCGAGAACGGCGACCTGCGGATCTCCGGCAGCGTGCGCAAGGCCGGCACCACCGTGATCCTCGACGAGGACATCTCCGTCATCGCCGACAGCCGGGGCCGCTTCGTCTTCCGCCTGCCCCACATGCCGAACAATTGCGTCGCGACCCTTAAGGCGGGCGAGGACGAGCGCGAGGTGGTGGTGGGCAATTGCGGTCCGGCGGGCCAGCCTGGGCCGAAGGGAGAGGCGGGTGCCAAGGGGGAGCCCGGCGCAAAGGGGGAGGCCGGCGCAAAGGGCGAGGACGGCGCCACCGGACCTCAGGGCGTCGCCGGCCTTCAAGGCTCACCCGGTCCTCAAGGCGTTCCGGGCGCCAAGGGCGAGACGGGTCCGAAAGGCGAAGCGGGTCCCAAGGGTGACACGGGTCCCAAGGGAGAGATTGGTCCCAAGGGCGACACGGGTCCGAAGGGCGAAGCCGGCACCAGGGGCGCTGCCGGTCCGCAGGGCCCGGCCGGCGTCGCGGCTCCAGTGGCCGCGTCGTCGCCCCTGCGGGCGGTGCGTCAGGAATCCTGCCCGGCGAGCGGTTGCGCCGTGACCTGCGAGACCGGCGAGACCCTGGTCTCGGCCTATTGCCTGCCGACCGGCATCCCGACCATGAGCAAGGGCACCGGCGCGGCCTGCCCCTCCGAAAGCCAGGGGCTGGTGGCCGTCTGCGGCCGCCTCTGATCCGCCGCCGCGTCCCCGCGAATGCGGAGAGGCAGCCGGATTCCCATCACGGGCGCGCCATCCAGGCGCGCATCCCCTCCGCCGCCGCCCGGCCGCTGGCGAAGGCGCCCTGGAGCAGGTAGCCCCCCGTGGGGGCGTCCCAGTCGAGCATCTCGCCGGCCACGAACGTGCCGGGCCGGGCGTTCAGCATGAAACGGTCATCGACCTGCCCGAACGGCACGCCGCCGACGGACGAGATCGCCCGTTCGATGGGGCGCGGGGCCAGGAGACGCAGGGGCGCGGCCTTGATCAGGGCCGCGAGGGCCGCCGCATCGCCGGGGAGCGCCGGGCCCGCCGCTTCGCGCAGGAACCCGGCCGCCACGGGGGACAGCCCGGCGGCCTTGCGCAGGCGGTTGGCGAGCGATTCGCCGGGTCTGGTGTTGCCCAGAGCCTGCGCCACGGCGGCTTCCGCTAGGTCGGGACGCAGGTCGAGGCTGATGGCGCCGCCCATCCCCTCGGCGAGGGCCGACCGGATCGCCTGGGAGGCCGCATAGAGGGCACCGCCCTCGATGCCTTCCGCTGTGATCATCGCCTCGCCGCGAACCCGGTGTTCGCCCACGCTCAGGGCGATGCGCTTGAGGGGCTGGCCGGCGAAGCGATCGGCGAACACAGGCGACCAGGCGACGCAGAAGCCGACATTCGAGGCCCGGAGCGGCGTCACCGGAATGCCCTGGCCCTCCAGCACGGGCACCCAGGCCCCGTCCGAGCCGAGGCGCGGCCAGCTCGCGCCGCCGAGCGCCAGCAGCAGGGCGGCGGGACGAGCCGCGACCCGCCCCTCCGGCGTCTCGAACAGCACCGCCCCCGTCTCCGACCATCCGACGAAGCGGTGCCGGGTGCGGAGCGTGACGCCGAGGCCGTCGAGGCGCGCGAGCCAGGCCCGGAGCAGGGGCGAGGCCTTGAAGCTCTCGGGAAACACCCGGCCGCTCGACCCGACGAAGGTCGGCTGGCCGAGATCGGCGCACCATGCCCGCAGGGCCTCCGGCGGAAAGCTCCCGACGGCTCCGGCCAGGGTCCCGTCCTGCGGCTGATAGCGGGCGAGGAAGGCGGGCAGGGGTTCGGAATGGGTGAGGTTGAGGCCGCCCCGCCCGGCGATGAGAAGCTTTCGCGCGGGCGACGGCATCCGGTCGTAGACGGTCACGGCATGGCCGGCCCGCGCCAGAACCTCCGCCGCCATCAGCCCGGCCGGGCCGCCGCCGATCACCGCCGGGCCGCTCTCGTGGTGTTCCGTCATCCGAACTCCGGTGGATCCCGCGCCGCTCGCCCCCGGCAAGCCCGTGGCGCGGGGGCCCTGTCAAGCGCCGCCCTCGATTCGCGTCGCCCTTGATTCGCATGCACCCTGGCCCCAACTCCGGCCCATCGGCTGCGGGCCCCTCTGGCGGGATGCTCTATGATGCGTTCCGTGATGTCGGAGCCGATGCTTTCTCTTCCCCAAGAAGCATCGACGGTCCGCACATGGAACTTCTCACCTACGAATGGCTCGGCAAGCCGGTCTGGATGTGGCTCGGCTTCCACGCCCTGGTCGCGGGTCTGCTCGCCTTCGATCTCGGGCTCCTGCACAAGGACAAGAACCACGAGATCGGCGTGAAGGAGAGCCTACTCCTCACGGCGTTCTACTTCAGCCTCGGCCTCGTCTTCGGCGGCTGGGTGTGGTGGTACCTCGGGCCGCAGGCGGGGCAGGAATACGTCGCCGGCCTCGTGGTCGAGAAGTCGCTGTCCATGGACAACGTCTTCGTCATCGCCGTCATCCTCACGGCCCTCAACATCCCGCGCGCGGCCCAGCACCGGGTGCTGGTCTGGGGCATCCTCGCCGCCGTGCTCCTGCGCGGTCTGATGATCGGGCTCGGCGCCGCCCTGGTGCACCAGGCCGCCTGGGTGCTGTCGATCTTCGCCGCCTTCCTCATCTTCGCCGGGCTCAAGATGCTGTTCTCGAAGGAGGAGGAGCCCGGCGACATCAACGAGAACCGGGCCGTGCGCTATCTGCAAAAGGTCCTGCGCATCACGCCCGAACTGCACGGCCAGCGCTTCGTGGTGCGCAAACCCGATCCGAAGACCGGCAAGCTCGCCCTGTGGCTGACGCCGATGGCCCTGGCCCTCATCCTCGTCAACGGCGCCGACGTGATCTTCGCCGTCGACAGCGTGCCGGCGATCTTCGCCATCACCACCGACACCTTCGTGGTCTACACATCCAACATCTTCGCCATCCTGGGCCTTCGTGCGCTCTATTTCGCCCTGGCCGCGATGGTGGACCGCTTCGCCTACCTCAAGACGGCGCTCGCCTTCATCCTGATCTTCATCGGCACCAAGATCGTGGTCGCCGACACGTTCGACCTCGTCCACGTGCCGGCCTGGGTGTCGCTCGCCGTCACCGTGGTGCTGCTGGTGGCCGGAGTCAGCTACAGCCTGTGGCGCACGCGGGGTGAGGTCCGCCCCGACGCTTCGGAAGCGGACAAGGCCCCGCACCACGCCTGAGGGGAGGGGGCTCTCCCCCCTCCTTCAACTCCGGCCCGGCAGGGCTGCGATGAGATCGCGCAGGGTGGTGATGGTGGAGGCGTCGGCGACCCCGTCGACCCGGGCGGGGCGGAAGTGGCGCTGGAACGCGGTGACCACCGCTCCGGTGCGGGCGTCGAAGACGCCGGTCACCGGCAGGTCGTAGCCGTAGAGGGCGAACATCGCCTGAAGCGCCTCGATGGGCTGGCCGGAATCGCCCTGGGAGAAGAAGCGCCCGTCGCGGATCGGCGTCGGCGTCACCCAATGGCCGATGCCGGCCCGCGCGAGGCGGTCCCACGGAAAGTGCTCGCCGGGGTCCTCCTTGCGTTCGGGCGCGATGTCGGAATGGGCCAGCACCCGGTGGCTGGGCACGTTCCAGCGCCCGGTCAGGTCGCCGCAGAGCGCGATCACCGCCGCGATCTGCGCCTCCGGATAAGCCGGCAATCCGCCCGCATGGCCGCCGTTGACGATCTCGATGCCGAGCGACCGGGAATTGACGTCGGTGATGCCCGCCCAGGCGGCCTGCCCGGCATGCCAGGCCCGGCGGCCCTCCGGCACCATCTGCACCACGCGGCCATCCTCCAGCACCACGTAATGCGCCGAGACCTCCGCCACCGGATTGGCGAGGCGCTGCAGGGCGGCCGCCGCACTCTCCATCCCGGTGTAGTGCAGGATCAGCAGGTCGACGGGGCCGCTCCGCCGCTCGCCGTGGTTGGGCGAGGGGTGGACGGAGGTGGCGAGGGGGCTCTCGGCCGTCGGCTTCATCGCAAACCTCGCTCGGCGGCGATCCGGTCGTAGGCCGCGTTGATGGCGGCCAAGCGCCGGGTGGCGATGGTCACGGCCTCCGGCGGCAGGCCGCGCGCCATGGCCCGGTCGGGGTGATTTTCGATGGCCAGGGCGCGGTGGGCCGCCTTGAGGGCGGCGTCGTCCACCCCGTGGTCGAGCCCGAGCACCGCGTAGGGATCGTCCGACAGGCTGACGTGGCGTGCGGCGATGCGGCGGAAGGCCGGCTCGTCGAAGCCGAAGGTCTCGGCCACGGCGCGCAGGTAGCGCTCCTCGGCCTCGTGGATCGCCCCATCGGCCTTGGCGATGTGGAACAGGCCGTCGAGGACGTCCTCGAGCAGGCCGGGTTCGTCTTGGAAGGTGGTGGCGAGCTGGCGCGCATAGGCCTCGAAGCCATTGGACGTGCCCTTGGCGAGATCGAACAGGCGCTGAACCCCGGCGCGCTCGCGTTCGCCCACCTGCACCACCTGGGCGAACGCCTCGATTTCGGAGGGCGTCACCACGCCGTCGGACTTCGCCATCTTGGCGGCGAGGGCCACGAGGCCCGTGGTGAACACCACGTCGCGGGGCGTGGTACCGAACGGAGCGCCCTCGCGGTCGACGAGGAAATGGCCGGCGACCCCGCCGACGAGACCGCCGATCGGTCCGCCGACGGCGAGGCCAAGACCCGCACCCCCGAGCTTGCCCCAGATGCCGATGCTCATCGTTGGAGACTCGGGTGGGATCTCGGAGCGGACCTCGTGGCCGGGCGCGGCAGGGCAGGGGCGGGGGGCGGGGGCATCGGCGGCCGGGTGGGAGAGGGATCGTGAGGCGCCCTTATACCGGAGGGGTCCAGCGATGCGAGGGGTGACGACAAACGAAGGAAGGGCCGGAGCGTATGCCCCGGCCCTTCCCGAACTCCGCGGTCCGCCGCGCCCGGAGGCGCGGCATCCCATGGATAAAACTCAGCGGCAGTACACGTCGCCGTAGGCGTCGCGGTAGGTGCCGTAGGGGCAGCGCGGGGCGGTGGAGGCGCCCACGATGGCGCCGCCGGCGCCGCCGATGGCCGCACCCGCGAGCGCGCCGCCGGCCCGGCCGGTCGCCGCGCCGCCAATGGCCGCACCCGCGAGCGCACCGAGGCCGGCGCCGCCGAGGGCGCGATCCTCGGGGGTGTTGCAGGCACCGAGCGAGAGGGCGAGGGCCCCGGCGAGGGTGGCGGCGATGAGCTTCTTCATGGTGCGAGACTCCCGTAGGCGTGGTGGTGTCCGGTCTTGGGCCGGTCCGAAGCGAGGCTTGAGCTTAGCTATTCCGCTCAAGGAATGCACGTCCTACGGCTAAGGTTCCCGCCGACATGGGCTGCGGTCGAAGTTTCCGCATTCGGGCCGATGGTTCGCGGCGCTTTCCGTTCGAGCCCGAAATCCGGTAGGGGTGTGGCCTGTCCGAGAGGTTCCCATGCTGCGCGCCACCACCCTGATCCGCAAAGCCGCCGTCCGCGCCGACGCCGTCGTCGATCGCGTCACCCTCGATCATGGCGCCCGTCAGGCCCTGCCCGCGACCCTGACGGGCGTCGGTGGCCTCGGCTTCACGCCGGCGCTGGCCAAGGCGGCCGGCCTCGAGGACGGCGACGCCCTACGGCTGGAGGACGGACGCCTGATCCTCGTGGAGGCGGCCCCCGAAGCCCTGCTGGAGGTTCGCGCCACCAACCCCGCCCGTCTCCTGCGCCTCGCCTGGCAGCTCGGCGGCAGCCACGTTCCGGCGGAGATCGCCGCGGAGGTGCTCTACGTCCCGGCTTCGGCCGCCGAACTCGTGCGCGTCCAGGGCTGCACCGGAACCCCCGTGACCCGCGCCTTCAAGCCGGAGCGCGAGGCCCACGACCACAGCCAGTGCGGACACGATCACGGCCATGATCACACGCACGCGCATTCCCACGGCGAGGCGGGCCAAGCGCATGGGCAAACGCATGGGCATGACCACGGCCACAGTCATGATCACGCCCACAAGGATCACGGCCACGGGCCCGACTGCAAGCACGATCACTGACCGTCCGCCGCGGTGAAGCCGCGCTCGACTCCCATGGCGATGCGATGATTTCCGACGACCTGCGCTTCTCCATCGCGCCCATGATGGATTGGACCGACCGGTACTGCCGGGCGTTCCACCGCACCCTGTCGCGGCGTGCCCGGCTCTACACCGAGATGGTCACCACCGGGGCGGTGCTGCACGGCCCGCGCGACCGCCTGCTCGGCTTTGCCGCCATGGAGCATCCCGTGGCGGTGCAACTCGGCGGCTCGAACCCGGCCGATCTCGCCGCCTCCGCGCGGATCGCCGAGGATTTCGGCTACGACGAGGTCAACCTCAACGTGGGCTGCCCGTCCGACCGGGTGCAGGACGGCCGCTTCGGCGCCTGCCTCATGCGCGAGCCCGCATTGGTGGCGGAGTGCGTCGCCGCCATGAAGGCGGCGGTCTCGGTCCCCGTCACGGTCAAGTGCCGCATCGGCGTCGACGACCAGGACACCGAGATCGCCCTCGACGCCCTCGCGGAGGCGGTGATCGCGGCCGGCATCGACGGCCTCGTGGTGCATGCCCGCAAGGCCTGGCTCCAGGGCCTGTCGCCGAAGGAGAACCGCGACGTGCCGCCACTCGACTACGATCGGGTGGCGCGGCTGAAGCGGGCGCATCCGGGGCTGCCCGTCGCCATCAACGGCGGCATCGCCACCATCGCGGACGCCAAGGCGCAGCTCGCGCATGTGGACGGCGTGATGATCGGGCGTGCCGCCTACACCGATCCGGCGATCCTCCTCGACATCGATCCGGTGCTGTTCGGAGAGGCGGCCCCAGTGGCCGACGCCTTCGCCGCCGTTGAGGCGTTCGTGCCGGTGTTGGCCGACTTCCTCCAGGACGGCGTGCGCCTGCACGGGGTGACCCGGCACATGCTCGGCCTGTTCAACGGCCGCCCCGGTGCCCGGGCCTACCGCCGGCATCTTTCGACCCGTGGCCTCGACACGGAGGCCGGCGTCGAGATCCTTCGGGAGGCCGTCGCCCTGGTGGCGCGGGCGGAGGCCGAGCGGGATCAGGCGGCTTAGGAACCGCGCAGGATCAGCCGGTCACCGCGCACCTCGAAGCCGGACAGGCGGTCGAGGAAGCTCATGCCCAGGAGATTGTCGCGTAGGGCCCCCGGGCGGCTGACCAGGGCCGGAACCCGGCGCTCGACGATGGTGCCGACCCGCAGCGATTCGAGGAAGACCGGGGCCGCGACCGTGGTGCCGTTGGCGGTGGAGACCCGCACGGCGAACTCCGACGCCGTCGGGCGGATGCCCAGGGCTGCCGCCGTCTCGGCCGTGAGCACCACCGCGCTCGCGCCCGTGTCGAACTGGAAGCCATGGGACTGGCCGTTGATCTCGGCGCGCACGTGGAAATCGCCGTCCGCCCGGCGGGTGATGGTCACGCTGCCGTCGGTCCCGACCACGGCGCTGCCCGGCCGGACGGCGCCCAGGATCCGCGCGCCGACGGTTCGGGCGTCGTCGCGGTAGGCGTAACCGGCGACGAGGGCGAGGGCGAGGACGCCCCAGATCAGTGCCGCGCGGAGGTTCGCCCCGAGATTGCCCCGGAACTGGTGCCAGAACCCGGCGACGATGACGGCCAGCAGGCTGCCGCTGACGGCGAGACTCGCCAACTGGTCTGGCTCCAGGCCGACGACGCTCTGATTGTCGTGCGAGAACACCAGCACGGCGAGCACGATTCCGAGGGCGGCGAGCGCCAGACCGAGGACGCTCATGGGGTCGCTCGGGTCGGTACGTCTCGATCCGGTGCAGCCCGGTTCGGGTAGGCCTGGCGCAGGCGCTCGGGCAGCCCGGCCATCACCGCCCGCCGCTGGGGCTCGGACAGCGACCCCCACAGGGCGATCTCGTTGCGCGTGCGCCCACACCCCTCGCACAGGCCCGAGACCGCGTCGAGCAGGCAGAGCTTGGTGCAGGGACTGGAGGGTTTCGCGGCGGCCTGAATCATCCCGGCGTTCATGCCAGCCGGTGCGCCCCGGGATCAAGCCCGGTTGGGTCCGCGCGGAGCCTCACGCCGGCACCATGGCCACGAGGCCCAGGAGGGCGGCGATCTCGGCCACCAGCTGGCAGGCGCCGATGACGTCGCCCGTCTGACCGCCGATCCGGCGCCGGGCCAGCGCCGTCACCGCCAGGGCGCCCAGGCCGGACAGAAGCAGCATGAGCAGAACGCCGCCGACGGGCAGGCCGAGGAGTCCGCCGAGGAGCGCCAGGGTAAGGGCGAGGGCACCCGCTACCGCGACGGCGGGGGGCCCCGGCCGGCCGACGCTGGCGGCGGCACCGTCGCGGCGGGCGGGGACGAGGAGCACCATCGGGGCGAGGGCGGCGGTGCGCGACAGGGCGGCGGCGAGCACGAGGGCGAGGGCCGCGCCGCTCCCCGTCCGGTCGAGGAGGGTGGCGAGCGCCCCGATCCGCAGGGCGAGGGCGAGGACGAGGGCGACGCCCCCATACGCACCGATGCGGCTGTCGCGCATGATCTCGAGACGCCGCTCCCGGGTGGTGCCGCCGCCGAACCCGTCGGCGACGTCGGCCAGACCATCCTCGTGCAGGGCGCCGGTGATCAGGACACCCGTGGCCACCGCCAGGGTCGCGGCGAGGAACGGCCCGAGGCCGAGCCCCCAGGCCGCCAGCAGCACGAGACCACCGGGCAGGGCCAGGACGAGACCGGCCAGGGGCAGCATCCGGGGCACGCGGGTGAAATCCGGAGCGGCATGCGGGTCGCCCTCGCCGGGCAGGGCCGGCACCGGCAGGCGGGAGTAGAAGCGCAGGCACGCGGCCCCGTCGTAGGCGAGGAGGGCCCCCGGGAAGGCCGGCTCGTCCCGCGCATCCTCGCCCATCGCCACGTCGTCCCGCCTTCACCGCCACCCGCCCCGCCGTTATAGCTCCGGGCACAGGCGGCCCGCCATCCCGGCGCAGCGTCCGCCACCGGATCCGCGCCATGACCCAAGGGCCATCCCCCGAGCAGACCCCGTTCGGCGACATCCGCCGGCTCCTCGACGCCCTGCCGGGCCCGGACCGGGACGCCGTCGCCATGGTGGCCGAGCGCGACGCCACCCTGACGAAGCCCGCCGGGTCCCTGGGGCGCCTGGAGCATCTCGTGAGCTGGCTCGCCGCCTGGCAGGGCAAGGGCCAGCCGAGCCTCGACCGGCCCCTGGTCTGCGTCTTCGCCGGAAGCCACGGCGTCGCGGCGCGGGGCGTCTCGGCCTATCCCACCGCGGTGAACCGCCAGATGCTCGAGAACTTCGCCGCGGGCGGCGGCGCCATCAACCAGATTTGTGCCGCCTACGGCCTCGGCTTCAAGGTGTTCGACCTCGCCATCGACCTGCCGACCGGCGACATCACCACGGAGGCCGCCTTCGACGAGAAGGCCTGCGTCGCCACCATGGCGTTCGGCATGGAGGCGGTGGCCGCCGGGACCGATTGCCTCGCGGTCGGCGAGATGGGCATCGGCAACACCACCGTGGCGGCGGCGATCTACGCCGCCCTCTACGGCGGCGAGCCCGCCCACTGGGTCGGGCGCGGCACGGGGGTGGACGAGGCGGGCCTCGCCCGCAAGGTCGCGGCGGTGGAGGCGGCCCTCACCCACCATGCGGGCCATCTCGACGATCCCCTCGAGGTGCTGGCCCGCCTCGGCGGCCGGGAGATCGCCGCCATCGCGGGGGCGATCCTCGCCGCGCGCCTGCAGCGGGTGCCCGTGGTCCTCGACGGCTACGTCGCCACGGCGGCGGCGGCGATCCTGCACGCCCTCGACCCGTCGCTCCTCGACCATTGCCTCGCCGGTCACGTCTCGGCCGAGGGCGCCCATGCGGACGTGCTGGAACGCCTCGGCCTCGTGCCGCTCCTGGCCCTCGGGATGCGGCTCGGCGAAGGATCGGGCGCGGCCCTGGCCGTCGGCCTCCTCAAGGGCGCGCTCGCCTGCCACCGCGACATGGCGACGTTCTCCCAGGCCGGCGTGTCGGAGCGCTCGGCCGGTTAAGCGAGCAGGCGGTCGAGGCGCATCCGGGTGATCAGGGCGATCTCGTCGAGGGCGCTCGCCGCCTCGTCCACTGGGTCCCGAAGCACGCGCGTTTCGAAGATCCGAAGGATCTCGGCCCGGTCGCGGCCCCGCACGGCGACGA
This sequence comes from Methylobacterium sp. Leaf112, assembly GCF_001423295.1. GTDB lineage: Bacteria > Pseudomonadota > Alphaproteobacteria > Rhizobiales > Beijerinckiaceae > Methylobacterium. The sequence goes on from NZ_LMNG01000001.1 coordinate 434,853, forward strand.
TGAACGGGAACCCGAATCGCTCGCGGTAGGCGGCGTTCAGGCGGTCGAAGGCGTCCGCGTCGGCGGGTGGCATGCGGTCGAGGGCGGCGCTGCCCTGCTCGCTCGCCGAATCGGCCGTCATGCTGCGCGCCCGCGCCTCCGGGCCGGCGAGTTCCGGGTGACCGTCGAGGAAGGCGCTGCGCGCCGCCGCCGGGGCCGCCCGCACCACGGCCATCATCGCCCCGTGCAGGTCCGCGACGCTCGCGAAGGGCCGGGCCGGGAACGCTCCCTCGGCCACCCAGGCGGCATGCTCGAACACGCCGCCCAACAGGGCTACGAAGGCCTCACGGTCGAGGTGATTCAGGGTGGCGAGGTCGGTCATGCGGCGTCAGCTTCCCCGATAGGTCGCGCAGTTGCCGGGCGTGCACAGCATCGGCACGTGATAGTGCTGCTTCACGTCGAACACCGAAAAGCGCACCACCGGGTTGTCCACGAAGATGTCGGCCTCGGTCACGCCGGGCTTGGCTTTCAGATAGGCGTCGATGTGGAATTCGAGCTGGTACTGGCCCGCCCTGGCTTCGTCGCCGGGCAGGATCGGCTTGTCCGTGCGCCCGTCCGCGTTGGTGACGACGGATTTGACGAGGCGCCACGCATCGCCCTCCCTCACCGAGAAATCGATGCGCACGCCCGGTGCCGGGCGGCCGCGATCGGCGTCGAGGACGTGTGTGGTGATGCCGGCCATGGGGTGTCGTGTCTCCGGGAGGGCGTCGCGTGTGTGGGGTCAGCTGCCGCGGTAGTAGGAATAGCCCCACGGCGTGAACAGCACCGGCAGGTGGTAGCGCTGGCTCGCGTCGCGGATCACGAAGCGCACGGGCACGAGGCCGAGGAAATTCGGGCTCGGGAGGGTGGCGCCGGTCTTGGCGAAATACGCCTCGAAATGCATGAGCAGCTCGTAATGGCCGACCTTCAGGGCATCCTCCGACAGGAGCGGTTCCGGCGTGCGGCCGTTGGCGGCCGTGGTGACGGTCTTGATCGGCCGGTAGGCGTCGCCCTCGCGGATGGAGAGGTCGCAGACCATGCCGGCGCCGGGCGTGCCGTGGAAATTGTCGATGGCGTGCAGGGTCAGGCGTGGCCCGAGCCCGGCCTGGGTCACCGGCGCCGTCGTCAGGGCGCCGGGCTGGGACGGGCTCGCCGGGGGCGGATTCGCCTGCGCCAGGGCACCCGGAACGGCGGCCAGGGCGGCCCCGCCGATCCCAGCGCCGACGAGGCTTCGGCGCGTCAGGGCAAATCCGTCAAATTCATGTCCGGCGACGTCACGTCGATCCGTTCTATGTCGATCCATGGAAGGCTCCTTGGGTGGGTCCGGCTCACGCCACCGCGATGCGCGGCTCCGGGGCGGGCGTCTCCGGGGCGGGCGTCTCCGGGGCAGGCGGCTCGGGCGGGACGAAACTGAAGATGAGGACGAGGGCGAAGCCCTCGACGGCGGCGACGATCCACAGGCCGGTGGAGACCGAGCCGGTGAGTTCGCGCAGGAATCCCATGGCGGCGGGCGCGCCGAAGCCCGCGAGATTGGCCACCGAATTGATCAGCGCGATGCCGGCGGCGGCGGCCGAGCCCGCCAGGAACCGGCCGGGGATCTGCCAGAACACCGGGATCGCGCTCATGGTGCCGACGATGGCCACGGTGAGGGCGACGACGGACAGGGCCGGGCTCACGGGTACGAGGAATCCGAGGAGCGCGATGGCCGCGGCGCCGACGAGGGCCGGGACGCCGCAATGCAGCCGCGCCTCGCCGGAGCGGTCGGAATGAAGGCCGTTGAGGATCATGCCGGCGCCGCCGCACAGGTAGGCGCCCGACAGGATCCAGCCGATGGTGAGCGGATCGGTGAAGCCGGCCTCCCGCACCACGCTCGGGCCGAAGAAGGTCAGCGCCGAGTTGGCGGTGACGATGCTAAAGAAGATCGCGATGCACTGCCAGACGCGGGCGTCCTTCAGGGAGGCCAGGATGCGGTGCTCGCGGGGCCCGAGGGCCGCCGCGTCGCGGGCCAGATCCGCCACCACCAGGGCCCGCTGCGTGTCCGTGAGCCACAGGGCCTTCGCGGGCCGGTCGGTCAGATAGAACAGGGTGACGAAGCCGGCGAGGATCGATGGGATGCCCTCGATGAGGAACACCCACTGCCAGCCGGCCCACCCGTTCACGCCGTCCATGCCGGTCATGATCGCACCGGCGAGCGGCCCGCCGATGACGCCGGCCAGCGCCGAGGCCGACATGAACAGGCCGAACACCCGGGCGCGTCGCTCCGTCGGATACCAGTAGGTCAGGAACAGGATCACGCCCGGATAGAACCCGGCCTCGAACACGCCGAGCAGGAAGCGCAGCGCGTAGAACCCGGCCGGCGTCGTCACGAACATCATCGCCACGCAGCACGCCCCCCACAGGAAGGTGATGCGGGCGATGGTCCGGCGGGCGCCGATGTGTTCCAGGAGCAGGTTGCTCGGCACCTCGCAGAGGAAGTAGCCGAGGAAAAAGATGCCCGCGCCGATGCCGTAGACCGTCTCGCTGAACTTCAGGTCGGCGAGCATCTGCAGCTTGGCGAAACCGATGTTCACCCGGTCGATCCACGACAGGATCCACAGACCCATCAGGAACGGCAGGAGCCGCCAGGTGATCCGGCGGTAGGCCGCGTCGAGGTCGGTAGGGAGGCCGACGTACGGGGGGAGGGCGGTCCGGGCTGTCTGGCTCATGGTCCCCGTCCCCCGCGGCCCGATTCGGCCCAGCCGATCGTCGCGGCGGCATCCTTCGGGACGAAGCAACATACGGACCAGGGACGGCGCCTGGAAAGGGGAGGTCCGCGCTCCGGCTCCCGTCTGGGCCTCAGGCCGCCCGCGCCGCCGAGCGTCCGCGCTTGGCGTCCGCCGTGGCCTTGTCCGAATCCTGGCTCACGAGATCCTGGATCGGCAGGTCCCCGCCCCGCAGGTCCCCGCCCGGCAGGTCCAGCGCCGGGAGGGTATCCATGACCCGGCTCGCCGGGAAGGTGACCACCACCTCGGTGCCCTCGCGCGGCTTCGACTGCAGCAGGAAGTTGCCGCCGTGGAGATCGACGAGACCCTTCACGATGGGCAGGCCGAGGCCCGAGCCCTGCTCCGCCGTCTTGATGGCGAGGGACCCGCGCCCGAACGACGACATCACCGTGCCGAGCTCGTCCTCCGGAATGCCCGGTCCGCTGTCCTTCACGCTCACGTATTGCCCGCCGGACGAGGTCCAGCCGACCTTGATGGTGATCTCGCCGCCCGGCGGGGTGAACTTCACCGCGTTCGACAGGAGGTTGAGGATGATCTGGCGCAGGGCCCGCTCGTCCGCCCACAGGCGCGGCAGGCTGTCGTCGATGAACTCGTGGAAGGTCTGGCCCTTGCTGCGTGCGCGCAGGCCGACCATGTGGCGGCACTCGTCCACGGCGAAGCCGAGCTGGATCGCCTCCTCGTTGAGCTCGTAGCGCCCGGCCTCGATGCGGGAGAGATCGAGGATCTCGTTGATCAGGTTGAGGAGGTGCAGGCCGCTGTCGTGGATGTCGGCGGCGTATTCCTTGTAGGACGGCGCGACGTGGGCGCCGAACACCTCGTTCTTCATCACCTCCGAGAAGCCCAGGATGGCGTTGAGCGGCGTGCGCAGCTCGTGGCTCATGGTGGCGAGGAACCGGCTTTTCGCGAGGTTGGCTTCCTCGGCCCGGCGCCGCGCCTCGTCGGAATTAGCCTTGGCCTGCTCGAGTTCGCCGAAGATCGCGTCCTTCTCGGCCTGGGATTTCAGCGCCCCCACCGTCGAGGCGTAGAGTCGCCGGGCCAGCCCCATGAAGAACACCTGCGCACCCACCACCATGGTGACCAGCATCGCCGTGTCCATGTCGTGCGAGAACACGAGGAGCGACAGGGCGGCGATGTTGAGGGGAATGAGGGCGGCCACCGCGGCCGCCGGCAGGGTCGCGGCGAGCATCGTCGACACCGCCGCGACGATGAGGAGGCCGAACAGAACGAAGGTGCGGGCCCCCGGCGTGGTGCCGACGAGGATCATCAGGGCCCAGGACGTGCTCTGTACGACCTCGCACACCATGAAGTAGCGCCGCCACACCGCGACGGAGACCGCCTCCGGGTCCTGCGCCAGGAAGCGCCGGGTGGCGAACATCGACAGGGCGACGGCCGCCAGGAGACAGGCCGCCCACACGGCCGCCACGGGGGGCGGCACCCAGAGGGCGGAGCCCCCCGCGATGGCGAGGCCCAGCAATGCCAGGGGAATGACCGCGCCGGCCCGGTACTGGGCATAGACGCGCACCAGCTCGTAATCGAAGGCGCGTTCCAGCCCGCTCGTCGAGGTCAGCTTCTCGCGGGCCGAGCGCATTTCGCGCGCGACCTCGCGGCGGCGCACCGCCTCCGGGGCGGCCGGGCCGCGCCCACGCTGAATCATCTCCGCTGTCAGGTCGGGCATTACCGTCTTGAGGATCGCGCGAAGGGGCGCTCGCACCCCATGGGGGACCGCGAGCATGTCGGAACACGACCCCTGCGAGACTGACCCGGATATGTTAAGAACGGCCTGCCGCGATCCGCGGCATTGTCTCGATTCCGGACGCTTCGGCGGCGTGACCGGTCGTCGGCGTGGACAAGTCCTGTGTGGTGGCGCACACGAATCGCGCCGTCAGCGGTCTAGCATCGTTCCAAATTACGAATTCGGAGCACGACCCATGGTGAAGCTGACCGTCAACGGCGTCGCCCATAGCGTCGAGGCCGATCCCGAGACTCCGCTCCTCTGGGTGCTGCGCGACCACCTCGACAAGACCGGGACCAAGTATGGCTGCGGCATCGCGCAGTGCGGCGCCTGCACGGTCCACCTCGACGGCCAGCCCGTCCGCGCCTGCCAGACCCGGATCGGCGACATCGGCGAGGGCAAGGTCACCACCATCGAGGGCGTGTCCGGCAAGGTCGCCGAGGCCGTCCGCACCGCCTGGCGCGGCCTCGACGTGGTCCAGTGCGGCTACTGCCAGTCGGGCCAGATGATGTCGGCCATCGGCCTCCTCTCGGGCAACGCGAAGCCGACGGATGCCGATATCGACGGGGCCATGGACGGAAACGTCTGCCGTTGCGGCACCTACCAGCGCATTCGCGCGGCGATCCACGAGGCGGCGCGCAGCCTCGCCTGATCGTCCCCCTGCCCGAATCCTGAAGACCCGTCCGAATTGGAGTCCGCCATGCTGAAGGTCCGTCAGGCCCTGGAGACCGTCCCCTCCCGCCGCGCCTTCCTGGGCGGGGCCACCGTCGCGACGGGGGCGATCCTGCTCGGCTTCACCCTCGGCGGCCCGCGCCAGGCCCGCGCCGCGGGCGGTCCCGACCTCACAGGCGGTCCGGCGAAACCGAACGCCTTCGTGCGGATCGCCGCCGACGACACCGTCACGGTGATGATCAAGCACCTCGACATGGGCCAGGGCAACACCACGGGCCTCGCCACCATCCTGGCCGACGAACTCGACGCGGATTGGGCCACCGTCCGTACGGCCTTCGCCCCGGCGGATGCGGCCCTCTACAGCAACCTGCTCATGGGCCCCGTGCAGGGCACGGGCGGCTCCACGGCCATCGCCAATTCCTGGCTCCAGCTGCGCCGGGCGGGTGCGGCCGCCCGCGCCATGCTGGTGGCCGCCGCCGCCGAACGCTGGAAGGTCCCGGCCGGCGAGATCACGGTCTCGAAGGGGCTGGTGCGCCACGCCGCCTCCAACCGGCAGGCCCGCTTCGGCGAACTCGCCGAGGCGGCCGCGGCGCAGCCCGTGCCGCAGGAGCCGACCCTCAAGCGTCCGGACCAGTGGACGCTCATCGGCACCAAGGTGCCGCGCCTCGATTCGGCCGCCAAGACCGACGGCAGCGCCACCTATTCCATGGATATCCGGCGCCCCGGCCAGGTCACGGCCGTGGTGCTGCACGCGCCGCGCTTCGGCGGCGTGGTGGCGACGGTGAACAGCAAGGCGGCGCAGGCCATGCCGGGCGTCCTCGACGTGGTGACGATCCCCACCGGCGTCGCGGTGATCGCCAAGGACACGTGGTCGGCCATCAAGGGCCGCGAGGTGCTGGACGTGACCTGGGACGATTCGGGCGCCGAGACCCGCTCGTCCGACGCGATCCTGGCCGAGTACCGCGAGCGTCTCAAGAGTCCCGGCATCGTCGCCTCGGAGCGTGGCGACGCCGGCGGCGCCATCGGCAAGGCCGCGAAGGTGCTGGAGGCGGAGTTCACCTTCCCCTACCTCGCCCACGCCTCCATGGAACCCCTCAACGCCACCATCGAGCGGGCCCCGGACGGCACCTACGACGTCTTCGCCGGCTGCCAGATCCAGACCATCGAGCAGGCCGTGGTGGCCGCCACCCTCGGGGTGACCACCGACAAGGTCCGCCTCCACACCCAATGGGCCGGCGGCTCGTTCGGCCGGCGCGCGACGCCGAGCGCCGACTACTTCGCCGAGACGGCCGCCATCGTGAAGGCGACGGGGGGCAAGGCCCCGGTCCATCTCGTCTGGACCCGCGAGGACGACATGGCCGGCGGCTACTACCGGCCGATGGTGGTGCACAAGCTCAGGGCCGGCCTCGACGCCGCCGGGGCGGTGGTCGGCTGGGAACACCGCATGATCGGCAAGTCGATCATGATCGGCTCGCCCTTCGAGGCGATGCTGGTGAAGAACGGCGTCGATTCGACCTCCATCGAGGGCGCGTCCGACACGCCCTACGCGTTGCCGGCCTACCGGTTCGAGGTCAACAACGCCCGCGAGGGCGTACCGGTGCTGTGGTGGCGCTCGGTGGGCCACACCCACACGGCGCACGCCATGGAGGTGTTCATCGACGAGTTGGCTCACGCCGCCGGGGCCGATCCCGTCGCCTACCGCCTCGCGATGCTGAAGGGCGCCCCGCGCCTCTCCGGCGTCCTGGCGCTCGCCGCCGAGAAGGCCGGCTGGTCGAACCGGCCTTCGGGCAAGGGGCACGGATTCGGCGTCGCGGCCCACGAATCCTTCGGCTCCTATGTCGCCATGGTGGCCGACGTCACCGCCGACGAAGCCAAGCTGAAGGTCAACCGCATCGTCGCCGCCGTCGATGTCGGTATCGCCGTCAACCCGGACATCATCCGGGCCCAGGTCGAGGGTGCGGTCGGCTTCGCGCTCTCGTCGGTCCTGCGCAACCGGATCACCCTCAAGGACGGGGTGGTGCAGGAGCGCAACTTCGACACCTATGAGCCGACCCGCATGAGCGAGATGCCGGTGGTCGAGGTTCACATCATGCCGTCCACCACGGCGCCCACGGGCATCGGCGAGCCCGGCGTGCCGGTCATCGCCCCGGCGATCTCCAACGCCGTCTTCGCCGCCACGGGGCGGCGCCTGCGATCCCTGCCGCTGGATCTCGGCGGGCTCAAGGGCGTCTGACCACCGTCGTCGGAAGTCACGGGCGCAAGGCCCGTGACGTCAATCATGGATTGTCAATCTCTCGCTCGTAGACCGGACGGACAACGACCGGTTTCGAGCGATCAGATGCTGTCCTGGGTTCCGTCGATCTTCAAGCGGTTTACTGGCGTTCAGCAGCCGTCCCGGCCGCGCAGCATGGACACTGCGCTCTTGCCGGCGATCCTGCGCATCGGCAACCGCACCTATGCCTGCGACATCGTCGGTCAGGTCAGCGACAAGACCCTGGTGAACCTGCGCCGGGACGTGGTCATCGGTCCGAACGAAGCCATCGACATCAAGCTCGATCGCGACCGCACCTATCGCCGGTTCAACGTGCGGTGGAAACACGGTCTCCAGATCAGCGTCCAGCCGATTACGTCCTGGGCCGCACCGAAGGCGCAGACCTCCTGAGCCGGGACCCCTCGGATTTCGTGAGCTAGACGCGGCCGGCCGAGCCGATGAAGGTCACGCCGGATCGATCGCGAAAGCCATGCCGAGGCCCGGTCCCTGATCCGCATAATCGACGAGGGCGTAGCCGCGCTCGGCCAGTGCCGCCTCCAGGATATCGTGGTGCTTGCGGAACATCTGGCCGATGGCCAGCGGCGTCAGGCGCGGGTTGCCGCGTCGCAGTTCGTCCACGCCGACGTGCAGCGGCGCGCCGCCCCGGTCCGCGATGCGCACCAAGGCGGCGGCCAGATCCGCCGCCTTGGTCTCCGACGCCGATTTCGCCTTGAACGCCATATCGTCTCCCGTCCCGGCGCGCCTGAGGCCCCCCGCGCGGACGTGGTCCGCTCCAGGAATCCTCGCCAGAGATCCGACAACGACCTTGGACCGGGAAGGGATTCCAATCCAGGGTGCTGCCGGTCATGCACGCTAGTTGGGGTGGAACACCACCTTCACGCAGCCATCCTTCTTGTCGCGGAAGGTCTTGTACAGGTCGGGCCCGTCGGCGAGATTCGTGGAGCGGTGCGTGATCATCGACGTCATGTCGATCTTGCCCGCCTGGATCAGCTTGGTCAGCGGTTCGAGGTAGCGCTTCACGTGGGTCTGGCCGCTCTTCATGGTCAGGCCCTTCTGCACGATCATCCCCATGTTGATCGGGATCGGCCCGCCATAGACGCCCGGCACCGAGACGATGCCGCACGGGCGCACGGCCTTGATCGCCTCCATGAGGGCGTAGGGCCGCTCCGTCGAGGTGAGTTTCTCCTGGATGGTGTTGACGATGGAGGCGAGGCCGTGCCCGGCGCTGGCCTCCATGCCGACGCAGTCGATGACGGCGTCGGCCCCCTCGCCCTTGCTGATCTCCTTGATGCGCTCGAACACGTCGTCGTTGGCGTAGTCGATGATGTCAGTGGCCCCGTAGGTCCGGGCGAGGGCGAGGCGCTCCGGCACCGTGTCGATGGCGATGATGCGCTCGGCGCCCATGATCTTGGCCGACTGGATCGCGAACAGGCCCACCGGACCGGCGCCCCAGACGGCGATGATCTCGCCACCCTTGATCTCGCAATGCTCGGCGCCCTGCCAGCCTGTGGGCAGGATGTCGGTGAGGAACAGGAGCGATTCGTCGTCGACGCCCTCCGGCGCCAGCATGGGGGCGACGTCCGCCATGGGCACCCGGACGTATTCGGCCTGGCCGCCGGAATAGCCGCCGGTGAGGTGCGAGTAGCCGAACAGGCCGGCGGTGGGGTAACCGAACTGGGCCGCCGCCATGGCGCCGTTACGGTTCGAGCGCTGGCATACCGAGTAATTGCCGAGGCGGCACTGGCGGCACTCGCCGCAATTGATGTTGAACGGCACGACGATACGGTCGCCCTTTTTGAACTTGGTGAAGCCGGCGCCGACCTCGACGACCTCACCCATGAACTCGTGGCCCAGCACGTCGCCGCTCTCCATGGTCGGCATCTGACCGTCCATGAGGTGGAGGTCCGAGCCGCAGATGGCGCACGAGGTCACCTTGATGATGACGTCGCGTGCGTCCTCGATCCTCGGGTCCGGCACCGTATCGCACCGGATGTCGCCCTTGCCATGCCAACACAGTGCCTTCATCCGGAACGTCCTCTGCGATGTCGCGTGGCAGTCCGAGCGATCCGATCCCAGAGATTCAGATCGAAATCTTGATCCGATCGGTCGGCCACTACCGATGATGCTTCGATACCGGATTCAAGACGCTTGGCCGGGGATATGTTCCGATTTTCAGGTCCGCAGGAACGTCGCAAGATCGTTCGGCCGGTGCTCGCCTTGAATCCGCACGAGCGCCCGCGGTCCACCCTCTCGGGACCCTGAAGGTCGGCTCCGGGATCGCCGCCGCCGCGGCCGGATCACCGACCCTCATCCGCAGCTGCCACCTCGGCATCGGCAGAGTTCGGCATCGGCAGAGTTCGGCATCGGCGGATTTCGGCATCGGCGGATTTCGGCATCGGGGGGAATGAGGGAAATCGGGTCGATGCGTCGTTCGCCATCGGCCCAGGCCGGAAGCCGTCGTCTCGCCCCTGTCCAGGGCCGAGGCGCGCCCCTATCTCCGGACCATCATGCAACCTGTTCCGGATTTCGACGCGACGGCCGCGTCCCTGCGCGCCTGCCGGATCTGCCGCGACGCGCCGGTCTATGGGCCGCCCTTGCCCCAGGAGCCGCGCCCCATCGTCCAGGGCCGTTCCAGCGCGCGCCTCTGCATCGCCAGCCAGGCGCCGGGCAACCGGGCCGACAAGAGCGGCGTCCCGTTCATGGACCCCTCCGGGATTCGCCTGCGCGACTGGCTCAGCCTCGACGAGGCCGCGTTCTACGATGCGTCGCGCCTCGCCATCGTGCCCATGGGTGCGTGCTTTCCGGGCTACGACGCCAAGGGTGGGGACCGCCCGCCCCGGCGCGAATGCGCCGAGCGCTGGCGGGTCGAGCTGTTCGCGGGGCTGCCCAACCTCGACCTGATCCTCGTCATCGGCCAGTACGCGCAGGTGTGGCACCTCGGGCGGTCGAAGGGCGGGCTCACCGAGACCGTCCGGGGCTGGCGCGCCATCCTTGAGGCCCCGCGCCGGCCGCGCGTGCTGCCCCTGCCGCACCCGTCCTGGCGCAACAGCGGCTGGCTGAAGGCCAATCCGTGGTTCGAGGCCGAGCTGCTGCCGGTTCTGCGGGCGGAGGTGACCGCCGCGATGGCGCCGCGTTGACACCGGGCCCCCGACGCGGGATGGCCGCCCGACGCTTCCAGGCCGAAGGACCCGACGATGCCCGCCATGCCCGATCCGCGCGACCGCCTCATCGTCGCCCTCGACGTCGCGACGGTGGCTGAGGCGGAAGCACTGGTGGAGCGCATCGGCGACGCCGCGACCTTCTACAAGATCGGCTACCGCCTCGCCTATGCGGGCGGGCTCGCCCTGGTGCCCCGTCTCGCCGCCGCCGGCCTCAAGGTGTTCCTCGACCTGAAGCTCCACGACATCGGCAACACCGTGGAGGAGGGCGTGCGGGCGCTGTCCGACCTCGGGCCGACCTTCCTCACGGTGCATGCCTATCCGCAGACCATGCGGGCGGCGGTGCGGGGACGCGGCACCGGCGGCCTGCGGATCCTGGCCGTCACCGTGCTGACCTCCTACGACGAGGCCGATGCGCAGGAGGCCGGCTACGCGCTGCCCGTCGCCGACCTCGTGGCGCAGCGCGCACGCCAGGCAGACGAGGCCGGGATCGACGGCATCGTCTGCAGCGCCGTCGAGGCGGTCTCTGTCCGGGGCGTGGTCGGGCCTTCGCGCCTCATCGTCACCCCCGGCATCCGCCCGGCCGGCAGCGGCCTCGGCGACCAGAAGCGGGTGATGACGCCCGGCGAGGCCCGACGCGCCGGTATCGACCATGTGGTGGTCGGGCGCCCGATCACTGGCGCCGCCGATCCCCGCGCCGTCGCGCAGGCCATCGTCGCCGACATGGCGTGATGCGGGATCAGGCGGGCGCGCGCAGGCTTCTCAGCAGAAAGGCGATCATCGCCTCGACGGGGGGAACCCCGGCATCGGGGTAGCGACTGACGAGGGTGGGATGGCAGTAGCGCAGCACCGCCGTATGCAGGCAGGCGGCGGCGGTCGCTGGATCGTCCACCGCGAATTCACCCGCCGTGATCCCGTCGCGCACCAGGGTCTCGATCATCGAGCCGATCCGCTCGATATGGTGGGCGCAGACATCCCAGCTTTCGGCGACGGCGGCCTCGACCATCTCGTGCATGCGCGGGTTGGCGTCGCAGCGCTCGACGCAGGCCCGGTGCAGGACCAGAATCACGCTCGTGAGCCGTGCGCTTGCACTTTGCCCGGGCCCCTGCGCCGCGATGGCCACGCGCTGCTCGGTCTCGTCCATGAGACGCTTGATCACGGCCTCGTGGATCGCCTTCTTCGAATCGAAGAAACGATACACGTTGGCCGGACTCATCCGCAGGGCGCGCGCGATGTCGGCGACGGTGGTCTTCTGGTAGCCGATCTCCCGGAACGCCTTTTCGGCGGTTTCCAGAATGCGGCACCGGGTCATCGGCGCCGCTTCGTGCGGAAGAGCGAGGTCGTCGGGGAGGGCGGTCACGGGTGCCGCTGCGGTGGTCATGGCATCACGCTAGGGGGCGGCCCAGGCAAGGTCAAAGGCTCAAAGAGCCCTCGACGCACGTGACGCGGGGAGTGTGCCTTACGAGCCGAACTGCGATCCGAGCTGCTCCAGATATTCGGCCAGATCGACTCCGCCGACGCGCTTGCCGTAATCGAACCGCATGCCCTGCTGAATGTCGACACTGCTCGACTTGGTCGTCAGGGTAAAAGGCTTGACGCAGATCCAGGCGCCGTCGTGGCGATGTTGGAAGAAATTCAGGATCTCGTGCTTGGCCATGGCCGGGTTCCCCTCTGTCTGGGGAATCAACGGCCATCAACCGCAACGGTTCACTCGGGGCCCGAATTTCGACATGTTTCGAAAAAAGGTGGCCGATGCGGTCGCGTTCCTGACCGTCGTTCACACGGATCGGAGCGGCGTCACCCGAATCATCTCGGCTCGCCCTGCCTCGCAACGGGAAAGGAAACGCTATGATGAAGCGCTACGCGCGTCCGATGACCTCCGTTGAGATCGCGGCCGTACCGGACGCCGAGATCGATTTCAGCGATGTGCCGGAACTCGATGAGGCGTTCTGGACAAACGCCAAGCTCGTCGAGCCGGATCGGACGCAATCCGTCACGCTCCGGGTCAAGACATCGGTCCTCGATGCCTACAAGCAGCAGGGGCGAGGCTACCAGACGCGCATGAACGCCGTTCTGGAAAGTTATGCCCGTGCGACGCTCAAACATGAGTGAGGGAGCGAGACATCCCCGCTCCCTCGCCGCAACTCAGGCCGCGCTCTTCAGCGGGCCGATCTTCTCGTGGAAATCCGGGCCGTTGACCGTCTTCGTCACGTAGCCGTCGCGGATGAGGTAGTCGCCGAAGCGCTCGCCGGGCCGCTTGTTATTCGCGTAGGCCGCGAACAGGGGATCGAGGATCGTCTTGATCTCGGAGGCGGTGACGTCCTCGCCGTAGAGCTTGCCCAGGCGCGAGCCGTCGAAGGCCGCCCCGAGATAGAGGTGGTAGCGCTCGGGACCGCGACCCACGAGACCGATCTCGGCGATGAACGGCCGGGCGCAGCCGTTGGGGCAGCCGGTCATCCGGATGGTGATCTCGTCGTCCTGCAATCCGTGGGACGCGAGGCTGGTCTCGAGCTCGGTCATCAGGTCGGGCAGGTAGCGCTCGCTCTCGGCCAGCGCGAGGCCGCAGGTCGGCAGCGCCACGCAGGCCATGGAGTTGCGGCGGAGCGCACTGGCGCCCTTCATCATGCCGTGCTGATCGACCAGGGCCTCGATCTCGGCACGCTTCTCGGACGGCACGTTGGCGATGATGACGTTCTGGTTGCCGGTGAGGCGGAAGTCGCCCTCGTGAATCTCGGCGATGCGGCGCAGGCCCGTGAGCAGCTGCGGGCCGTTCTCGTAATCCTTGATCCGCCCGGAAGCGACGTAGAGCGTCAGGTGGTGGCGGCCGTCGTCGCCCTCGGTCCAGCCGTAGCGGTCGCCGTTGCCCGTGAAGGTGAAGGGCTTCGGATCGGCCAGCGGCTTGCCGACGCGCTTCTCCACCTCGGCCCGGAAGGCGGCCAGCCCGTAGCGCTCGATGGTGTACTTCAGGCGGGCGTTCTTGCGGACCTTGCGGTTGCCCCAGTCGCGCTGCACCGTCATCACGGCCTCAGCCGCCTTCAGGGCGTCCTCGGGCGCGACGAAGCACATCACATCGGCGGTGCGCGGGAACGTGTCGGTCTCGCCGTGGGTCATGCCCATGCCGCCGCCGACCGTGACGTTCCAGCCCGTGACCTTCCCCTTCTTGTCGAGGATCGCGATGAAGCCGAGGTCGTGGGCGAAGATGTCGACCTCGTTCGAGGGCGGCACCGCGATCACGGTCTTGAACTTCCGTGGCAAGTAGGTCTTGCCGTAGACGGGTTCGATCTCGGCCGCGTCCTCGCCGCCGACCACGCGCTCGCCGTCGAGCCAGATCTCGCGCCAGGCGCTGGTCTTCGGCAGCAGGGAATCCGAGATGTTCTTGGCGAGATCGTACGCGACCTTGTGGGCGCCAGACTGCGCCGGGTTCGTCGCCGACATGACGTTGCGGTTGACGTCGCCGCAGGCCGCGATGGTGTCGAGCAGCGTCGCGTCGATGGCCGCCATCGTGCGCTTGAGGTTCGACTTGATGACCCCGTGATACTGGAAGGTCTGGCGCGTCGTCGCCCGCAAGGCCCCGCCCGCATAGACCGTGGCGATCTCGTCCAGCGCCAGCCACTGCTTCGGTGTGACGACGCCACCGGCGATGCGCAGGCGGATCATGAAGCTGAAGGCCTTCTCGAGCTTCTTCTTGGTCCGTTCCGCGCGGATGTCGCGGTCGTCCTGCATGTACATCCCGTGGAACTTCACGAGCTGACCGTCATCCTCCGAGATGGCGCCGGTGGCGTGCTTCAGGAGCCCGTCGGCCAGGGTCCCGCGCAGGTAGCCGGACGCGATCTTGAGGTGCTCGTTGTGCGCGAGGCCGGCCGACCGGGCGGCTTCCGCCTCGGTGATGGGACGGTCGGTCGGCGGGGTCTCGTAGAGGCGGGGAGGGGTCTGCTCGGCCATGGCGGAATTCCGATACAATCAGTGTCGATCGCGAGGCTCGCATCGCTCGCGGATCGCTCAGTGGAGTCGTGCTCTCGGATGCTGTCCGCCGCGTCATTCCAGGGCGCCGTAGGCGAACCCGGAATCCAAAAAACACAAGTCGCGGTTCAGTCGGCTCCGTCGGCGGTTCTGGGTTCCGGGCTCGCTATCGCGCCCGGAACGACGGTGTGATCCTCAGTAGACGTCCTGCTGGTAGCGGTGGGCGCGCTCCAGGGCCGCGACCGCCGCCTCGGCATCGGCCGGGGTGAGGGCCTTCACTTGCTGATAGGCGCGCACGACGGCGCTGCGCACGTCCTTGGCCATGCGGTTGGCATCGCCGCAGACGTAGAAGCTGGCGCCGCCGTCGAGCCACGCCACCAACTCCTTGGCGTGATGGTCGATGCGGTCCTGGACGTAGATCTTCTCCGGCTGGTCGCGGGAGAAGGCGACGTCGATCTGCGTGAGCGACCCGTCTTCCAGGGCGTCCTGCCATTCGAGTTGATAGAGGAAGTCGTGGGTGAAGTGGCGGTCGCCGAAAAATAGCCACGAGCGTCCGGGAGCTTCCACGGCGCGGCGCTCCTGCACGAAGGCGCGGAACGGCGCCACGCCGGTGCCGGGGCCGACCATGATGATGTCGGTGGCGGGGTCCTGCGGCAGGCGGAAGTGGCGGTTCGGCTTCAGCTTCACCCGCAGCTTGGCGCCGTTCTTCACCCGGTCGGCCACGTGGGTCGAGGCGACGCCGGAGCGGGCCCGGCCATGGGTCTCGTAGCGCACGGCGGCGATGACGAGGTGGACCTCGTCGCCGACTTCCTTGCGCGATGAGGCGATGGAGTAGGCCCGCGGCGGCAGGGGCCGGGTGATGGTGGCGAGGTGTTCGGCCGTCACCTTAGCCGGGAAGCTCTGGATGAGGTCGATGAGGTGGCGGCCCTCGATCCAGGCCTTGGCCTCGCCGCTGTCGATGAGCTTCTGCGCCTCGGCATGGCCCGTGGCCTTGGCGAAGCGCTCCACTGTGGTGGCCGACAGGGTGGTGATGTCGCGCTCGGCGAGCAGCGCCCGGCGCAGGGCGTCGTCGCCGGAGAGCCCCGTCGCGGTCAGGATCTCGTCCACGAGGGCGGGGTCGTTCTCGGGGTAGATCTCGAGGCTGTCGCCCGGCTCGTAGGCCGGCGCGCCGTCCTCGAATTCGAGGGCGATGTGGATCGTCTCCTTGTCGGAGCGCGACGAGTTCAGGTTCACGTGGTCGACGACCTCGACCACCCGGGGCTCGCGGCTCGGCTCGGCCTCCTCCTCGTCCTCGGCGGCGCGGGCGGCGAAGTCGACGGCCACAACGTTGTCGGCGCTCGGCGCCGGGGCCAGGGCCTTGAGGGTGTTCTTGATCCACTCGGCGGCCGGCTTGTCGAAGTCGAGGTCGAGGTCGGCGCGCTCGTACGCGCGCTTGGCCCCGAGCGCCTCGAAGCGGGCATCGAGCGCCTTCCCGATGGCGCAGAACTCCGCGTAGGAGGTGTCGCCGAGCGCCAGCACGGCGAAATCGATGCCGTCGAGGCGCGGCGCGCCGTCCCCCATGAGTTCGCCGTAGGCCCGCATGGCCCGGGCCGGGGGCTCGCCCTCGCCCCAGGTCGCCGCGATGGCCACCACGTGCTTCTCGCCCGCGAGCGACGCCACGTCGAGATCGAAGAAATCCACGATCTTGGGCTTGAACCCGTTCTTGCGGGCGAGTTTGGCGACATCGCTCGCGAGCTTCTCCGAATTGCCGGATTCGCTGGCGAACAGGATGGTCAGGGGCTCGGCCGCCTTCGGGGGGGCGGCGGGCGCGGCGGCGGCGGGCTGGCCGCCCGCGGCGTCGAGGCCCGCGAGGAAGCCGGCGAGCCAGGCCCGCTGGATCGGGGTCGCGGCGCCCAGGACGGCGTCGAGGCTCGCCCGTTCCTTGTCTTCGAACGGGGCCGTGCGGGGGAGGATCGCGTGTCGTGCCATTGGGAAAGCCATGTCGTCCTGAGCGGCCGCGCTGCCAACGGAATGTCCGTTTTACAGAACGACGTCACGGTAGAAGGAGCTGCCTGCGGTTGCGCCGCAAAACAGAAGTTCGTTCTCTTGTGCCTATTCCCCCGCAACCACCGACAGCGTCGGCACGAAGCGTCCGCTGGCCGGTGGAGCCGGCAGGGGCAGGGCGGTGGTGGACTTCACCTTCTCCATGGCGAAGCGCGATGTCACGTTCTTCAACGGCAGCGTCGCGATGAGATGCTTATAGAAGGTGTCGTAGGCGCGCATATCGGCCACGACGACGCGCAGCATGTAGTCCACATCCCCGGCCATGCGGTAGAATTCCAGCACCTCCGGCATGGCCGAGACGGTCTCGGCGAAGCGCTCCAGCCACTCGCGGGAATGGTCTGCGGTCTCGATGGAGACGAACACCGTCAGGCCGAGGCCGAGTTTCACGGGATCGAGCACGGCGACGCGCCGGTCGATGACCCCATCGGCCTCCAGGCGCTGGATGCGCTTCCAGCACGGGGTCTGCGACAGGCCGACCCGCTCGCCGATGGTGGCGATGGAGAGCGTGGCGTCGTGCTGCAACAGCCCGAGGATCTTCAGATCGATCGCATCCAAGGTGGCCTCGTGTCGGTTCCGGGATCGGCGCGGCGTGCGGACGAGCACGGCGCACGACCCTTATGAGAAGGATCTTTCCTTGTCAGGCAACCATGACGGGATCGGGCCGTTGGCCGATCGCACCGCCCACAGGGCCGGGATGTCCGGCACGCAGGCTGTGATGCCTTGACAGCGTTCGTTATAGCGAACATTTCAATCGTCAGACAAGCGGACATTCCGAACACCGTCATGAGCTTTCCCCTGGAACACGCGGCGCGCGCCCTCGCCGACGGCATGGCCGGCCTCGACCTCAAGGGCCGCATCGCCCTCATCGAGGCGACGGTACCGGGCCGCCTCGTCTTCACCACGAGCCTCGGCATCGAGGATCAGGCCCTGACGCACGCGCTGGCGATGAACAAGGGTCGTACCGAGATCGTCACCCTCGACACCGGCCGGCTCTACCCCGAGACCTACGACACCTGGACCGAGACCGAATCGGCCTACGGCATCCGCATCCAGGCCTACGCGCCGGAGCGCGAGGCCGAGGAGCGCTTCGTGCGGGAGGAGGGGATCAACGGCTTTCGCCAGTCGGTGTCCGCGCGGCAGGCCTGCTGCGGCTTCCGCAAGGTCGAGCCCCTGGGGCGGGCGCTCGCGGGCGCCGCCGGGTGGCTGACGGGCCTGCGCGCCGGGCAATCGGCCAATCGGGCCGACACGCCGCTGGCCGAGGCCGACGAGGCCCGCGACCTCATCAAGATCAATCCCCTGGCTGATTGGAGCCGGACGGATGTCGACCGGTTCGTGGCCGACAACTACATCCCCTACAACGTCCTGCACGATCGCGGCTTTCCCTCCATCGGCTGCGCCCCCTGCACCCGCGCCATCAAGGTCGGCGAGGACGAGCGTGCCGGCCGCTGGTGGTGGGAGCAGGCCTCGAAGAAGGAATGCGGTTTGCACATCCACGCCCCAGAGGCCGACGTTCAGCCTGGCCAGGAGCCGGCGGCATTCGAAACCCCGACCCACACGAACGCCCCGGAGATGGCCCGATGAGCGCCGCCCTCGCAGCCACCCGCGCCGAGCGCCTCACCCACCTGCAGCGCCTGGAGGCCGAGAGCATCCACATCATGCGGGAGACCGTCGCCGAGACGGAGAACCCGGTGATGCTCTACTCCATCGGCAAGGATTCCTCGGTGCTGCTGCACCTGGCCCTGAAGGCGTTCGCGCCCGGCCGCCTGCCGTTTCCCCTGATGCACATCGACACGACGTGGAAGTTCAAGGAGATGATCGCGTTTCGCGATCAGCGGGCCAAGGATCTGGGGCTCGACCTCATCGTCCACACGAATCAGGAGGGTCTGGCGCGCGGCGTCGGTCCCATCAGCCACGGGTCGGAAGTCCACACCGACGTGATGAAGACGCAAGGGCTGCGGCAGGCGCTCGACAAGCATAAGTTCGACGCGGCCTTCGGCGGCGCGCGCCGCGACGAGGAGGCGAGCCGGGCCAAGGAGCGCATCTTCTCGCTCCGTACGGCCCAGCACCGCTGGGACCCCAAGCGCCAGCGCGCCGAGCCGTGGCACGTCTACAACCTGCGCAAGAAGCGCGGCGAGTCCCTGCGGGTGTTCCCGATCTCGAATTGGACCGAGCTCGACGTCTGGCTCTACATCGAGCAGGAAAACATCCCGATCGTGCCGCTCTACTTCGCCAAGCCCCGCCCGGTGGTGGAGCGCGACGGCCAGCTCATCCTCGTCGACGACGACCGCCTGCCCCTCGAGCCCGGCGAGACCCCGAAGGACATCTCCGTCCGCTTCCGGACGCTCGGGGATTATCCTCTCACGGGCGCCGTCGAGAGCGACGCCGCGACCCTGCCCGAGATCATCGGCGAAACCCTGGCCGCCCGCACCTCGGAACGCCAGGGCCGGGTCATCGACAAGGACGGGTCCGGCGCCATGGAGCGCAAGAAGCAGGAGGGCTATTTCTAAGATGACCATCCATCAATCGCCCGAGGCCTTCGGCTATGACAGCTTCCTCGCCGCCCATCAGAGCAAGGAGGTGCTGCGCTTCATCACCTGCGGTTCGGTGGACGACGGCAAGTCGACCCTGATCGGCCGGCTCCTGCACGACACCAAGCAGATCTTCGACGATCAGGTCACCGCCCTGCAGCGCGATTCGCGCAAGCACGGGACGCAAGGGGCCGAGATCGACCTCGCGCTCCTCGTCGACGGTCTCCAGGCCGAGCGCGAGCAGGGCATCACCATCGACGTCGCCTACCGGTTCTTCTCCACCGACAAGCGCTCGTTCATCGTCGCCGACACCCCCGGCCACGAGCAGTACACCCGCAACATGGCCACCGGCGCTTCCACGGCGGACGTGGCCGTGATCCTCGTCGATGCGCGTCAGGGTCTGACCCGGCAGACGCGCCGCCACGCGCTCCTCGTCTCGCTGCTGGGCATCAAGCGGGTCGCCCTCGCCGTCAACAAGATGGACCTCGTCGGCTGGTCGCAGGACAAGTTCGCGGCCATCACTCAGGCGTTCGACGCCTTCGCGGCACCCCTCGGCTTCACGGAAGTCCGGGCGATTCCGCTCTCGGCCAAGAACGGCGACAACGTCGTGCTGCCGGGCGCCGCCGTGCCCTGGTACACGGGCACGCCGCTGCTGCAGTACCTCGAAGAGGTGCCCGTGCGCGTCGAGGAGCAGGCGGCGCCGTTCCGCATGGCGGTGCAGTGGGTCAACCGGCCGAACTCCGAGTTCCGGGGCTTCGCCGGCCTCATCGCCAGCGGCCGCGTCGCCCCCGGCGACAGCGTCGTCATCGCACCCTCGAACCGCACCTCCACCATCGCCCGGATCTACACCGCCGACGGTGACCTGCCGCACGCGGTGGAGGGCCAGTCCGTGACCCTCGTGCTGGCCGACGAGGTCGATGCCTCGCGCGGCGCCGTCATCGCGGCGGCCTCCGCGCCGATCCGCGTCACCGACAGTCTCGACGCCCGCCTGTTCTGGGCCGCCGAGACCGAGCTGAACCAGGGCGCGACCCTGCTCGCCAAGATCGGCACCGTCACGGTCAACGCCGTGGTCAGCACCATCCGCAGCCGCCTCGATCCCGAGACGGGGCAGGCCGAGCCCGTGACCCGGCTCGTCGCCAACGACATCGGTGACGTCACCCTGACCCTCGACCGGCCGGTGCCGGTGGACGCCTACGCGCAGAACCGCGACACCGGCGGCTTCATCCTCATCGACCGCGAGACCACGGACACGGCGGCGTTGGGTCTCGTCCAGGCGGCGTCCTCCGCCCCGAAGCCGGCGGAGACCAACGTCGCCGAATCCGAGCCCTTCGAACCCGTCAAGTCCGGCGGCCTGCTCTCCGGCATCAAGCGCCTGTTCGGCGGCTGATCCTTCGGCCCGACCCGCCCTCGCGCCGCCGTCCCCTTGCGGGGGCGGCGGCGTTGTCGTGCCGGAGGGTGACGGGCGCGGCGGCGATGTGCGACACGGCTGACCCCGTCGTCCATCAAAGGATCGGTTTGTAGGAAAAATGGCGAAATTTCACTTCGTCGAGGATTACGAGCGCTACGTCGCCGACCTGATTCGGCAGCATCCCATCGACACGGCCATGAGTCTGGCGGTCGGCGGCTCGTACGCGAGCGTCGGCGCCATCGAGTGCGAGATCCTGCTGCACGCCGGCCTGGAGCCCGGCATGGCGGTGGTCGATCTCGGCTGTGGCAGCGGACGCCTCGCCGTGGCCCTCGCAGACCGGATCGCGGTCGGCTATCTCGGCCTCGACGTGGTGCCGGCCCTCCTCGACTACGCGCGGTCGCGAACGCCGCGGGCCTACAGGTTCGTCCTCAACCGCGCCCTGTCCCTGCCCGTCGAGGCGGCGTCGGTGGATGTGCTGTGTGCCTTCAGCGTGTTCACCCACCTTCTGCACGCCGAGACCTACCTCTACCTTGAGGATGCCCACCGGGCCCTGCGTCCCGGCGGCCGCGTGGTGCTCTCGTTCCTCGAATTCGCGATCCCCGACCATTGGGCGGTGTTCGACAAGACCGTGCAGGCCCAACGCGCCAGCACGGTGCCCCACCTCAACCAGTTCATCGAGCGCAACCAGATCACCGTCTGGTCCCAGCGCCTCGGCTATGCGCACGTGGCGTTCATCGACGGCAACACCGCGCCCTGGCCTTCGGGCGAGCCGCTCGGGCAGTCCATCGCGATTCTCACCAAGGGGTGAAACTTCGAGCCCCTTGCAGTTCCCGACGTTGTCGTCAGGCCGGCTGAGCGTCTTCTGCGGACGCGCTGTCGAGGCGGATATGCAACGTGGCACCCGTCGCGTCGGCGAAGCGGCGGAGCGAGGTTGTTGTGGGGGCGGATTTCCCACTCTCCCACCGCGCGACCATGGCCTGGGACGTGCCGATACGCTGGGCGACTTCCGCCTGGGAGAGGCGCGCGCGATGACGGGCCTCGGCCATGGCGAATGCCAGGTCCATCACCGGCGATACTGCGTCCCGCGCGGCCCGGTAGTCCGGCTCGGCATTCCACCGTTCGCGGATGGTCTTGAACGGAATCGCCATCACACCACGCCTTTCGCTCGCTCTTCGGCCAGATCCAGCCACCGCTCGGTGTTTTCTGGGTCTTCTTCATGAAAGCGGCCACGATCACGACGCGCTTGCCGGTCCGCGGCGACGCCCTTGTCGAGGATATCGACTGTCCAGCTCATGCCCATGAACTTATACCCATGAACTTATGCCCATGAACTTATGCCCATGAACTTATGCCCATGAACTTATATCAAAAATGGCATTGCGCAATGCGGTCCCGGTGAACTTGCCCCGCTTTCGAACGGCGACTACGGTCCCGCCCGTCCGAAAACCGCGCAAAACTACCGGAGTTCTCCCATGGGCTTTCTCGCCGACGCCCTGTCGCGTGTGAAACCGTCCGCGACCATCGCGATGACGCAGAAGGCGCGCGAACTCAAAGCCGGCGGGATGGATGTCATCAGTCTGTCCGTGGGCGAGCCGGATTTCGACACGCCCCAGCACATCAAGGATGCGGCCGTCGCCGCCATCGCGCGCGGGGAGACGAAGTACACGCCCGTCTCCGGCATCGTGCCCCTGCGCGAGGCCATCGTGACGAAGTTCAAGCGCGAGAACGGACTCGACTACAAGTCGTCGCAGACCATCGTCGGCACCGGCGGCAAGCACGTGATCTACAACGCCCTGCTCGCCACCCTGAACCCCGGCGACGAGGTGGTGATTCCGCGTCCCTACTGGGTCTCGTACCCCGAGATGGTGGTCCTGTGCGGCGGCACGCCTGTCTTCGCCGAGACCACCATGGAACACGACTTCAAGCTCCAGCCGGAGGAGCTGGAGCGGGTGATCACCCCGAGAACGAAGTGGATCATCCTCAACTCGCCGTCGAACCCCTCGGGGGCGGCCTACGCCCGGGACGAGATGAAGCGGATCACCGACGTGCTCCTGCGCCATCCCCAGGTCTGGGTCCTCACAGACGACATGTACGAGCACCTCTGCTACGGCGATTTCGAATTCGTCACCCCGGCCCAGGTCGAGCCGAATCTCTACGAGCGCACGCTCACCATGAACGGCGTCTCGAAGGCCTACGCCATGACCGGCTGGCGCATCGGCTACGCCGCCGGCCCGGAAAAACTCATCAAGGCCATGGATTTCGTCCAGGGTCAGCAGACCTCGGGCGCCTGCTCGATCTCGCAATGGGCGGCGGTGGCGGCCCTCGACGGGCCGCAGGCGCACCTCGCCGAGTTTCGCACGGCGTTCCAGGCGCGCCGCGACCTCGTGGTGTCGATGCTGAACCAGACCCAGGGGTTGAAGTGCCCGACGCCCGAGGGTGCGTTCTACGTCTATCCCTCCTGCGCCGAGGCGATCGGGCGCAGGGCGCCGTCCGGCAAGGTCATCGAGACCGACGAGGACTTCGTGGTCGAGCTGCTCCAGGCCGAGGGGGTGGCCGCCGTCCACGGCTCGGCCTTCGGCCTCGGGCCGAACCTGCGCATCTCCTACGCGACCTCGAACGCCGCCCTGGAAGAGGCGTGCACCCGCATCCAGCGGTTCTGCGGTTCGTTGCGGTAACCATCGCCGGCCGCCTCGCGCCCGGGGCTCCTGCGGCGCGGGGACCAATTGCCGGCTCCCGGTCCGGCGCCTACATCGACACTCCCTGCCGCCGATGCGTTCGATGGTTTCGCGGACCCGCTCGGGCCTCGCATGGTGGCGGGGCCTGTCGTGACGGGGCGGTGCGGACCAGTTCTCTGCACCGTTCCTGTGAGGCCTAGTGGGCCGGGTTGCGGCAGGCGTGTCACGGATGCGGGGAACAGGAACCGCGGCCGTGGCGCAAGGCCCACCCTTTTCACCGCGTCCCGCTCCGTCCGTTGCTGCCCGTCCGGTGTTTGGCCGCCGAGACCGTGTGCGGCCCGATCCGGGACGGTGAGCCGGGGCGGACGGGGCGGTTCGTTAACGCTCGCCGGTGAAGATGCTCCAAGGCCGGGGAACCGGTCGCGTGCCACCGCGTAGCTTCGGGCCTGACCACAATGAGACGCCTCCTCACGGGTGGCATCAAGGCGATCCTCGCCATCGCCGCGCTCTCCACCGCCGCCCATTGGACCATGCGCCTGCAGCGCGAGCCCTCGCCCCGGCCCGTGGCGGCGCTTCCCGATCCGGTGACCACCGGCTCCATCGACGCGCGAAAGTCCGTCGCGGGCCCGGCCGCCGCGTCGGCGGACGTGAACCGCGGTCTCGACCAGCGCCGCCTGTCGGAACTGTTCGCCGGCACCGCACCCGAAAAGGCCAAGGTGCAGAAGGCCGCCGTCAAACGCTGACGGGACTTCCGCAGGGGCGCGCCGCTGCGACCGCGACGACCACGTTTCCGGAACCCTCCGCCCGGGGCATGTGTTGGTCAGCGCATTCCCATCGCAGGAGAGTCCGCATGGCCAACCCCGGCCTACCGATCCCCGAACCCTTGCCCGGCGGCATTCCGGGCGACCTGCCGGCGCCCCCGCCGCCCGACGAGCAGCCGGATATCGGCCCCACCGGTCCGCGTACGCCCTATCCGGTCAACGATCCGGGCATCGACGAGCCGACGGGTCCGGGGTCCGAGCCGGATTACCTGCCCGGTGGCCCGACCGATCCCGGCGTCCGGATGTAACCGTCCGCTCAATGATCCCCGTGCGAGGCACGCACGTCGCGCGGGGCACTGAGGATTTCCGAGAGGCTCGTCACCACGTGGCGGGCCTCTTCGTCCGTCAGGCGCAGCTGGAACGGCGGCAATGCCCCGGCCTGGAGGGCGACCACGGCCTGCCCCTGCTCGTCCGTCCCCACCTCGATGGCCGAGGAGGTCACGTCGAGCATCGCCAAGTCCTCGTCCAGCTCCTCCGGCCCGTCGGTGTCGTCGGGCTCGTCGATGGCCGTGAGGAGATGGCCGACGGCCCGCACCAGGGCGCGGGCGGCACGCGCATCCATCACCACCGCCGTCGCCTGGTCGTCCTTCTGGAAGGAAAGCTGGATGTTCGCGCCTTCGAGGGAAACCGAGATGCCCGCCATGAACCGCCTAACTGCCTCGTCACCGAACCGCCCCCGCCCATTCCGGTCCGCGAAACTCCCACGGGCGAGGCGGGACGCGGCGGAGATGGGCATCGACGGCGCTCAAGAGTGCCTTACAAAATCCCCGTCCGCCACCGGTGCGCGCGTTGGGCGCGGCGGAGCGGAAGGCGTTTCGGAAAGGGACACTAACTGCCTGGACCCGAACCCTTATATGCACCGGGACGCCCGGGAATCCCAGCGGTCGGCGCCATTGCCGCAGGCCATTCGAAGGCATCCGTGAGCCGGCACGCCTTGTTGCGGCCGCATGAACCGACTACATATCTCATCAGCGGGTTTCGGTGAGCCGGGCGCTTGTACACCCAAGCGTTTCACGTCCTGCTGATCCCCGTCAGGACGTTTTGAAGAGGATCTACGTTGCCGTATCCCCAGGATCCGGTGGCCAGATCGACGAACGATACGAGGATCTATTCGTGAATACCGGCACTGTTAAGTGGTTCAACGAGACCAAGGGCTACGGCTTCATTCAGCCTGACGATGGCGGCAAGGACGTTTTCGTCCACATTTCCGCCGTCGAGCGTGCAGGCATGCGCAACCTCATCGAGGGCCAGAAGATCTCTTACGAGATCCAGACGGACAAGCGCAGCGGCAAGGACTCGGCTGGTAACCTCCAGGCGGCCTGACGCCCTCGGCGCCAGCCCTCGGGGCTGGCGTCACCAACGGTCCTCGTGAAGAGCCGTTCACCGTCGGTCATCGATCATGCGTTCCGGATGGGAACGATGGCTCGATCCGGCATCCCGCAGCACCAAGCGACGATACCGGACCCGTTTAGGGGTCCCGCACATCACGACACCTGAAAGTACACAAGAAAAAGCATGTTGTTCGAATACACCCGACGCAGAAGCGTCCGTTCGCCCGTCACCGACGCGGCGACCTTCCGGGTGGACCGTCTCAAGCAGGCCGCGACGCGCGGCGCCAAGACGACCGACCTGAGCCATCTCATCGACACCTCCTACAACTATCATTCGGCCCGCGAACTGCGCTGGCACCTCGCCGAGCGGTTCGGCATGGCCCCCGAGGCCGTGGCCCTGCGCGAGCACGCTTGAGCACCGGCGCGCGGACCCGGTTTCGCTGAGCGAAACGGTTTTCCGCGTTCGAACGGGCGCCGATCGGGTCGCCCCCGTCTCGGCTCCCAACTTGCGCTCCACGCACCTCCAGACGACCGGATACCCCCTCTCCTTGCAGATGGGGCATCGTCGTGTCGAGCGCGGACGCGGACCTTCCGCGTCGTGGCGACCCTCGCGGGTCGCGCCCCTCGACGACCCTAGCCGCGGGCCAGGGCTTCCACCGTCTCGGCCCGCAGGCCGTCCGGCAGGGCGATGAGGGCGCCGTGGACCGGGTCCGGGCGGTTGTAGGGCGTGGGACGGCCCGACAGGTCGCTCACCGAACCGCCGGCCTCGCGCAGGAGCAGGTCGGCGCCCGCCAGATCCCAGTCGCGGGCGTCCGACGACACCAGTCCGACATCGATGGAGCCGTCGGCCACCCGCGCGACGCGTAGGGCCAGGGACGGCACGCGCTCGACCACGACGAAATCCGGCTTCACTCCGCCCTGGGTCGCGCCGCGTGCGAGGCGCTCCATCATCGGTTTCGGGCCCGTCACGCGCGCGCCCGCGAGGGCCGCCTGCGCGGAGGCGCGGAGGGGCGCGCCGTCGCGGGTCGCCCCGAAGCCCGCCGCCGCCTCGTAGAAATGTCCGCTCACGGGCGCATGGACGAAGCCGAGCACCGGCTGGCCGCCGGCCAGAAGCGCCACGGAAATCGACCAGTCCGGGTGCCCGGTGAGGAAGGCCCGGGTGCCGTCGATGGGATCGACGATCCAGACGAGGTCGGCCTTGAGGCGCAGCGCGTCGTCGGCCGTCTCCTCCGAGAGCCACGCCGCCGCCGGCAGCAGAGCGCTCAGGCGGATCTTCAGGAACGTATCGACGGCGACATCCGCCTCGGTCACCGGCGAGCCCCCGGCCTTCGACCAGATCCGCGCGCCCGTCTGCTCGCCCGCCCGGAAGAACGGAAGCGCGAGGCCGGCCGCCTCGCGGATCGCGTCGCGCAGGGCCGGCACGAGGGCGTGCACCTCGTCCCGGACTTCGACGGGTCCTCGGGCGTGGGCCGCATCCGGTCCACCCGTGGCGGGTGGTACGCTCGTATCGGGCATGCGACTCCTGTCGGATCGGGGTTCTGGCGAAAAAGGCGTTGGGGACGGAGCAGGGAGGATGCCGTGCGGCAGGCCGATGCGCCGTCCCGTCCGTTGTAGGGTGCCGGGTCGGCCGCCACAAGGATTGCTGCGCAGAGGTCGATACGCTTGGATCTCGGATATCGCGGCAAGGAACCGTTGAGCATTCTTGGCATCAAGCCCGCGTCCATATTCGCTTAACGCTCACTCTTAAGGTCGCTGGAGGAGGTTAGACGCAATTCTGCTTGTCATAGACGGGCGGTCCAGCAGAGGCCGTTGCCAGCAACAGGGTCACCGGGCCATGAACACTTTCGCAAGCACGAACACTTTCGCAAGCATGAACACCGTCGCCAACCTGAACCACGCCGCCGACGCCGCCACCGTTCAGGCCCTGCCCGCCTTTGTCGCCGCCCGGCTGCCGGTGATCGGCCGCACCGGTGCGCTTGCGCCCACCGGCGTCGCCCTGGCCTTCTCGGAGGACGCCAGCGACACCTGCGGCGAGGATCGCTTCGATCTCCTCCTCGTCGGCGCGGACAGTGCCGTCATCGGCCGCCTCGGCCCGTTCTGCGAGGACGAGGTGGTGGCCCTGTGGCGGGATGTTGCCGGCAAGTCCGGCCTGGCCCGGATGATCGTGAAGGAGGACGGCAGCCTCGCCGCCGTGTCGCGTCAGATCGGCCCCGTGGCGCTGGGCCTGACCCGCACCCGCCGCCGCCACGGCCTGCTCTCCGGCCGCCGCCCGCGCTTCCTCGTGCGTCGCAAGACCGGCTCGCTGCCGGTGCGCCCGCTGATCCATCGCGGCGAGAGCGAGATCGCCTGCGGGGGCGTCTGCTGAACCTTATCCCGTCCAGGCCCGCAGGCCCGCGTCGAGCGCCAGACCGGCGAACAGGATCAGGCCCGCATCGCGGTTCGATCGAAACAGCATGAGGGCGCCGCGCCCGTTTCCCGCTTCCAGGCGCCGGACCTGCCATCCGAGATGGGCGGCGAACCCGGCGACGCCGAGGAGCCCCACGGGGCCGGCCCCCGCCCGCCAGGCGGCGAGCCCGACGAAACCCGCGGCGGCGGCGTAGCAGGCACCGATGGCCGGCTTCAGACGCGGTCCGAAGGTGCGGGCCGAGGAGCGGATGCCCGCGATGGCGTCGTCCTCGATGTCCTGTACTGCGTAGATCGTGTCGTACCCCACCACCCACGCGATGGTGCCGGCGTAGAGCAGCCATGCTGGGGCATCGAGACGGCCGAACACCGCCACCCACCCCATCAGCGCGCCCCACGCGAAGGCGAGGCCGAGGACGAGCTGGGGCATCGGCATCACCCGCTTCATGAACGGATAGATCGCCACCGGCAGGAGCGACGCGATGCCGACCAGGACGGCGTCGGCGTTGAACTGCAGCAGCACCGCCAGGCCGACGAGGGTCTGGAGACCGAGGAACGCCGCCGCGTGCCGGGCCCGAACCTGGCCGGAGGGCAGGGGGCGCGAGCGGGTGCGCTCCACCTGCGCGTCGAGGTCGCGGTCGGCGATGTCGTTGTAGGTCGAGCCCGCGCCGCGCATGGCCACGGCGCCGATGAGGAACAGGACGAGGTGGAGCGGGCTCGGAGCCGTGCCCGCGGCGAGGCCGGCCAGGGCCGCCGACCACCAGCACGGCAGCAGCAGCAGCCACCAGCCGATGGGGCGATCGATGCGGGCGAGGCGCAGGTAGGGGCGCGTCCGGCGCGGCGCCCAGCGGTCGACCCAATGCCCGGCGACGGCATCGGCGACGGGGTGTTCTTCGGATGGGGGGGAGCGGGTCACGCGCATGCGGGACCGGGGGTGCTGGGAACGCCAATCATCCCGCGGCGTATGGCGGGCAATACCCCGACGAGACAAGTCGCCGGGCAAGTCGCCGGGACTGCGCGATCAGAGTGCGCCCTGGGGCATCTTCATCGCACCGGTGAGGCCCGGGCCGCCGAGGAGGCCGCCGCCACCGCCGCCGTTCTGGGCCTGGGCGCGGCCCTGGGCTTCCATCTTGGCGGCCTGGGCGGCGATGCCGCAGATCTTGGTGCGGATGCCGCCGACCTTGAGGTGGTCGGCCTTGAAGCCTTCCGCGAACGAATCGGGGATCGAGCACCACTCCTTGTTGGCGGTGATCCACTTCATCCCCTCGGAGCCGTTGTTCTGGAGCTTGCCGAACAACGCGCAGGCTTCCTGCGGGGTCATCTTCTTCTTCGAGTTCGAGGCGGAGTTCGCCTTGGCCACGAGGTCCTTGCGGGCCTGCAGGGTCTTCTGGATCTCGCCGCACTCGACGGCCTGCGCGAAGGCGGTCTGCGAAGCCAGCACGGAGCCGGCCAGCACGGAGCCGGCGAGGACGACGGCGACCGTCGCGATATGCTTGAACGACATGCTCTGACTTCCCTTAAAGTCTCCCCGACGCCCCGGCGGGAGCTCTGCCCCTGACCGCCGGCGCGATGGCCCGATCCGCTGCGGGGACGCGATGCGTCCCGCGCGATTCGAAACCCCGAAAGGCGTTTCGCCATAGGAATGTGGCGTCTTTCGAGTCGCAAACCGCGCCGGCCGTTCGGCCGTGGGCAAAGCGCACAAAGTCGGCCCGCGTGGCTCTTTGGCCACAGGCGGCGCGTTGACAGGCTTCGAGCGCCACGCGACCACCCCCGCATGGCCGCCTACGATTTCACCGCCCCCCGCCTCCACGTCGAGGCCAGCCTCGCGCCGGACGTGGTCCTGCCCCTCGACCGGGCGCAGGCGAACTATCTGCTCAACGTCCTGCGCCGGGGGCCGGAGGATCCGGTGCTCTTGTTCAACGGACGCGACGGCGAGTGGCGGGCCACCCTGGCGCAATCCGGCCGCAAGAGCGCCGACCTCGTGGTGCGGGAGCGGACCCGTGGCCAGACGCCGCGCTCCGACCTGCACTACCTGTTCGCGCCCCTGAAGAGCGCGCGCCTCGACTACCTCGCCCAGAAGGCCGTGGAGATGGGGGCCGGCACCATCCGGCCCGTCTTCACGCAGCGTACGCAAGGGGAAAAGCTGAACGCCGAGCGCCTGCGCGCCAACGCCGTCGAGGCGGCGGAGCAGTGCGGCATCCTCAGCCTGCCGGACCTTCCCCCGGCCGTGCGCCTGCCCCAGGCCCTCGCCGACCTCGCGCCCGAGCGCCTGCTCGTGTTCTGCGACGAGGACGCGCCCCTGTCCGATCCCATCGCGGCCCTGCGCGGGGCAGCCGACCCGGGCGCGCCCCCGCCCCTCGCCGTGCTGGTCGGGCCGGAGGGCGGGTTCGCGCCGGACGAGCGCGCGCTCATCGCGGGCCGGCCCAACACCGTCGCCCTGTCCCTCGGACCCCGCATCCTGCGGGCCGATACGGCCGCCGTCGCGGTGCTCGCCCTGGTGCAGTCGGTGCTCGGGGACACACGCTGACGCCGCGCGCCGTCGCGCGCGTTGTTCGCGCCGCGGGCGTGGATTAAGGAGGCGGCATCCCGACGGGGCGCAACCGACCCCAGGTCGACCGGCCTTTCATCCGACCCTATTCACCACGAGGCCAGCGCATGGCGCGCGATACGTCCGACACGACGCCGCTGACGACGCGGGATGAACTGATCGCGTGGTTCGCCGAGGGCGAGAAGCCGCCCGCGCGCTTCGCCATCGGCACCGAGCACGAGAAGGTCCCGTTCTACCGCGACGGCAACCGCCCGGTCCCCTACGCCGGGGATTCCGGCATCCGCGCCCTTCTCGAAGGCCTCGCGCGCGAGACCGGCTGGGAGGCCATCGAGGATGCGGGCCATCTCATCGGTCTCGCGGGCCAGGAGGGCGGCGCCATCTCCCTGGAGCCGGGCGGGCAGTTCGAGCTCTCCGGCGCGCCGCTGGCCGACGTGCACGCCACGGAATCCGAGTTGCGCACGCACCTCGAGGCCGCCAAGCGCGTGGCCGACCCCCTCGGCATCGGCTTCCTCGACCTCGGGATGAGTCCAAAGTGGACTCGCGAGGAAACGCCCGTGATGCCGAAGAGCCGGTACAAGATCATGGCCGGCTACATGCCGAAGGTCGGGACGCTCGGCCTCGACATGATGCTGCGCACGGCCACCGTGCAGGTGAATCTCGACTTCGCGTCGGAGGCCGACATGGTCGCCAAGATGCGTGTCGCCCTGGCGCTCCAGCCCGTCGCCACCGCGCTCTTCGCCAATTCGCCCTTCACCGACGGACGGCCCAACGGCTTCCTGTCGCGCCGCTCGGAGATCTGGCGCGACACCGATCCCGACCGAACCGGCATGCTGCCCCGCGCCTTCGCCCCGGGCTTCGGCTACGAGGCCTATGTCGACTGGCTCCTCGACATGCCGATGTACTTCGTCAAGCGCGGCGAGACCTATCACGACGTCTCCGGCGCCTCGTTCCGCGACCTGATGGCGGGCCGGCTCGCGGCCCTGCCGGGCGAGCGCGCCACGGTGTCGGACTGGGCCAACCACGCCTCGACGGCCTTTCCCGAGGTGCGCCTGAAGCGCTTCCTCGAGATGCGCGGCGCCGATGTCGGCGGCCCGGCGATGATCGCCGCCCAGGCGGCGTTCTGGGTCGGGCTACTCTACGACGACGCGGCGCTGGCCGCCGCCTGGGACATCGCCAAGGGCTGGAGCGACTGCGATCGCGAATGCCTGCGCGCCACGGTGCCGCGCCTCGGCCTCGCCGCCCGCATCGGCGGACGGCCCCTCGGCGCGGTCGCGGCGGAAGCCCTGGCGGTGGCCCGCTCGGGGCTCGCCGCCCGGGGGCGTCGCGACGCCCAGGGGCAGGACGAGACCCGCCACCTCCAGCCCCTGGAGGCCATCGTAGCCGCCGGGCGCTCGCGGGCCGAGGGCTACCTCGCGGATTACGAGGGCCGGTGGCAGCGCTCCGTCGAGCCGGCCTTCACCGAGTGCGTTTTCTAGGAAAGCCGCTGCGGATCCGATCGCGCCGATTGTGAAAGGCTTGACTGTGTTCGTTCGGGAACGGTTCAGGCACGATGCCGTTCATAGGGATATCTGATCGCAAGCCGGAGACGTTCCGCATGTCGCGCATCCTGTCCCTCGCCCTCGCGGGCACCACCGCCCTCGGTTTGTCGGCGGGCTCCTTCACCTCCGCCCAGGCGGCCCCGTTCCCGGCCCTCAACGCCGGCCAGATCGCCGGCGAGCGCGCCGGCGTCGAGAACGTGCGTTGGCGCGGCGGCTACGGCGGCGGCTATTACGGCGCCGGCTACGGCCGGGGTTACGGCCGTGGCTATTACGGCGGTTACCGTCGCGGCCCCGGCATCGGCGGCGCCCTCGCGGCCGGTGCGGCCCTCGGCATCATCGGCGGCGCCATCGCGGCGAGCCAGGCCCCGCGCTACGGCTACTACGATCGGGGCTATGTCGGCGCCGGTTACGGCTACGGCGCCCCCGCGTATGGCTACGGGTACGGCGCGCCCGCATACGGTTACGGCTACGCCGCGCCGGCCTACAGCTATGGCTACCCGGCCTACGGCTACTGAGGGCGGCGGCCGCCCCGGCGGTGAACGCCGGGCTTCCATCTCGACATCACCCGTCGACGGCTCCCGGGCCGCGACGGGTTTTTTTCATGGCTCCAGACCTGATGCCCGCTGAACCGCCCGATCCTGTCGAACTCGACCTGTCGGGCCTGAAATGCCCGCTGCCGGTGCTGCGCACCCGCAAGGCCCTGCGGCGCCTGTCCCCCGGGGCCGTCCTGGCGGTCCTGAGCACGGACCCCCTGGCGGCCATCGACATCCCGCATCTCGTGCGGAGCGAGGGCGATGCGCTGCTGGACCAGGAGCGCCGCGACGGCGCGATTCGATTCACGATCCGGCGCGGCCCGGACTGAGGCCGCCTCATTCGTGCGCCAACGCACTGCTAAGGCCCGCGCGTCGGCCGTCCCGCATCGGACGGCGCGTGAGGAAAGAGCATGGCGCCTGTCATCCGTGGCACTCGGATCCTGCATGACGGCTGGAGCCGGTTTCTCGTCGCCGAGGTGACGATGCCGGACGGAACGCGTCTCGCCCGTGAGATCGAGGATCATGGCCGCGCCGTCGCCGTGCTGCCCTACGATCCGGTGCGCGGCGTGGCGCTCCTCGTCGAGCAGTTCCGGCCCGCGGCCCTCTACGCCGCCGGGACCGAATCCCTCTTCGAGGTTCCGGCCGGCCTCCTCGACGAGGCCGATCCGGAGGAGGGCGCGCGGCGGGAGGCCTACGAGGAGGTCGGCGTGCGCCTCGGGGCCCTGGAACGCATCGCCTGCGGCTGGAGCATGCCTGGCATCTCCACGGAGCAGATGGACCTGTTCCTCGCCCCCTACGGCGCCGACGACCGCTCCGGTCCGGGCGGCGGCCTCGACGCCGAGCACGAGAACATCACCGTGCACGAGATGGATCTCGCCAGCCTCAGCGCCATGAGCGACCGGGGCGAGATCACCGACATCAAGACCCTGCTCCTCGTCTACGCCCTGCGCCTGCGCCATCCCGACCTGTTCGCGGCAGCCTGAGGGGGCCTTCCGGCGCGGCGCCGGTCCCTGAGCGGGTCCGCGTCGGCAAGCCAACGTGAACCTGCTTAGCTCTCTGATCTGTCGCTGGTTTTCGACGCAGAGCCGGTGACCACTCTTGCGAAACCCGCTCAGGCGTCGACGGCGCGGAAACTCCGGGCGCCGACGGGTGCGGCGGGGCTGCGATCCATCGCGTCACGGCGGTCGCGGCTGGCGCCCCGCAGCAGGGCGAGGCCGGCCCCGAGGGCGAGGCCGAGCGCCAGGGCGACGGGCAGGATCACCTTGGGCGAGGGAGGCCAGCTCCGCAGGCGCGCCGGGGTCGCGGCCGAGATCACCCGGACGTTGGAGCTGTTGAGGCGCTCCTGCTCCGAGGTTTCCCGTGCCCGCTTGAGGAAGGTCTCGTAGACGGCGCGCCGTGAGTCGAGCTCGCGCTCCAACTCGCGCAGGCCCACGTTGGCGCGGTCGTTCCCGGAGGTCTCCACCTTGGCCCGGTCGAGGCTCTTGCGCACGGCGGCTTCGGTGGCGGCGGCCCGGTCGTAATCCTTCTGCGAGGTGTCGATGATCCGCTCCTTCTCGCGCTGGATCATGCGTTGGAGATCGCGTTGCTGGGCGAATTGCTCGGCCATGGCCGGGTGGCGCTCGCCCAGCCGCGTCGCGAGTTCGGCGGTGTTGCGGGACAGGCTGGCGTAGGATTGCCGCAGGTTCTGCATCTCGGTGGATTGCAGCATCTCCGGCAGGGAGGTGCCGGCCTCGCCCGCCCGCATCCGCCTGGCTTGGTCGAGGCGCGACTGGGCTTCGGCGGTGCGGATCGTGGCGGTGACGAGCTGCTGGTTGAGGTCGCTGAGCTGCTGGTCGCTCAGAAGACGGCCGCTGGTGGTGACGAGCTTGTTCGCCTCCCGGTACCTCACCACCTTGCCCTCGGCCTCCTCCACCCCGCGCCGCAAGCTGGTGAGGCGGCCCGAGAGGGCGTCCGAGGCCCGCCGCGCCGCGTCCATCCGCGCCCGGGCCTCCTCGGCGAAGTAGGCGTCGCCGATGGCGTTGGCGATGCGCGCCGATTTCTCCGGGTCGAGGGTCTGCACGTAGACGTCGATGACGAAGGTCCGCTCCGCCCGGCGCACGCCGAGCTTCGTCCGCAGGGTGTCGAGGGCGATGTTGACCGGGTCGCGGCTCGCCGGCGGCGGATCGAGGCCGAGGAGTTGCTTGACGCCGATGACGACGGGGTTCGTCGAAGGGGTCCGGACGAATTCGTCGTCGGTGGCGAGCTTGAGGCGTTCCACCACCCGGCCCAGGACGCTGTCCGACTGGATCACCCGCGCCTGGCTCTCGGCGATGGAGACGCCGCTGTCGGCCTGCGGCGACCGGGTGGTGAGGTCGTTGGCGATGACGGAGAGATCGGTCGGATCGACGAGGATCTGCAGGACCGAGGTGTAGGCCGGCTTCAGCAGTCCGAGGCCCGCGACCGCGAGGGCGACGGCGATCACGCCGGCGAGCACGATGAGGCCGAGGCCCCGCCGGAGCCGGCGCAGGATGGCGGCGGGCTCGGGCGCCGAGGACGGGCGCTCCATCGCGATCGGTTCCCCGCGTATCGTAGTCCCGAAGTCGAACATCGTCCCGTCTCCCGACCGTCCCGCTTCCGGGGTGTCGCCCCGCCCTCGCTCCGCTTCATCCGGGGAACGACCGTACCGATTTGGCACAGGCGCTCCCGTCGTCGACGTGGATGCGGGGTGGTTCAGCAGCGGGCGTGCCAGCCCGCACCGTCCCGGTTTCGCGTCGTCCCGGCTTCGCGTCGGCCGAACCGGAACGGGTGAGCGTCGCCTCGCGGACGGGCCTCACGGAGCCGTCCGCGGCACCGGCAAACCCTACGAACGCCCCGGTGTAGAAGACGCTATCGCGACGCCGACCTCCACGGGGATTCCTGTGGGGAACCTCGATGACAGGGGGGTATGATTACTGAACTCTGCCCGAATCCCGCATGCGACCCCGTGGCTCGGTCCGGCCGGGGGGCGCAGGCGACCCCTCAGGAGGCCGGAACGACGCCGTCCGGCGCGTCCGCGTAGGCCGCCGTCCCCCGGTCGAGGAAACCGCGGAAGCGCGCCGCGTCGGCGGCCGCGAGCCCGTTCCAGCGGGCCACGTTGGCCAGCGACGCCCGCGCCGCCTCGGGCAGCCGCGTCCGCGCCCAGGCGGCGATGCGGGCGGCCGCGCCCTCCGGGTCGTCCGGCGCGACGAACAGAGCGGAGTCTCCCAGCACCTCGGAGAACACCGCGCCCTCGGGGGCGACCACGGGCAACCCGCCGTGCTGGACCTCGAGGAGGGGCAGCCCGAGGCCCTCGGCCTTCGAGGTGGACAGGAGAAGGTGACAGCTCTCGGCGAGGCGGCGCAGGCCGGCATCGTCGACGTAGCCGTGCAGGGTGAGGAAGGCGGGCGGTGCGTCGAGGAAGGCGTGGCGGCCCCAGCCGACCCGGCCGACCACGTGCAGTTCCGTGCGGATGCCGGCGGCATTCAGGGCCGCCACGATGGCGAGGGCGGCCGGATAATCCTTGCGCGGTTCGATGGTGCCGATGGCGAGGATGCGCAGGGGTCGGGCCGGATCGTAGGCCGCCGTCCGCGCCAGATCCGCGAGGCCGAAGACGTCGCGTACCCCCGGCCGAAGCAGCGCCACGAGGGCGTCGCGCCGGCACACGTCCCGCACCGCCAGCCCGGTGGTGCGTGAATTGACGAGGAAGCGGCGTCCGAACCGCATGGCGAAGGCGAAGCTCGGTGCCATGTAGAGCCGGCTCTTCCAGCTCAGGTCCTCCGGCCGGGTCAGCAGGAAGGTGTCGTGGACGTAGGTGACGCAGCGGGTGCCGAAGGCGATGCTCAGGGGGCTCGGCGGGAAGCCGGGGAAGACGAACAGCGCCGAGCGGTCGGCGAGCGCCCGTGCCGGCAGGCCGAGATGCTGGGCCAGCATCATCCCGGGTACACCGCCGCTGCGCACGGAATGGACCTCGTGCGGGGCGAGGTTCGCGGCCGAGAACAGGTCGAGGGCGACCCGCTCGATCCCGGTGACGTGGCCGCGCAGGTTGCTCAGGTCGAGATAGACCCGGCGCGGCGCCGGCGTCGCCGTCAGGGCGAGGGCCGCACTCATCGCGCGCGCCGCGAGGGGCTGGCGAGAAGACTGCCCACGTACAGGACCCGGCGAATCCAAAGCGGCAGGTCCCGGCCGAAGACGGCGCGCTTGGCCCGGCGCAGGAGGCGGATCGGGGCGGGGGAGGGGCCCGGCACGGTCCCGGTCTCGCCCGGATGACGCACCCGCGCGAAGGCGAACCGGCCGAGCATGGCCGGCGCGAAGCGCAGGCGCCCGTCGGCGGGCGCCGGGATCAGGCCCCGTGCGACGAGGACGTCGTTGAACCGCAGGGCGGCGGCGGCATGGCTGAACCGGCCCTCGAAGGCGATCCGCGCCTGCGCGCCGAGGCGCCGGCGCCGGGCTTCGTCGGCGATGAGACCGGCGAGGGCGGCCGCGAGGGCGCCGGGCTCCTGCGGGACGAGGACGCCCGAGACGCCGTCGATCACCGCGCTGGTGAGTCCGGAGGCCCGGTAGGCCACGGTGGGAAGTCCGCACAGCCCCGCCTCCACGGGGGTCTGTCCCAGGGTCTCGTTGAGGCTGGCGGTGAGGTAGATGTCGCAGGCGCCGTACCACGCCGCCAGACCGGCCTCGTCGCCGACGGGACCGGCGGCGAACAGGTCGGGCAGGCCGAGGGCGTCCGGATCGTCGAGGCGTCCCACGGCGACGAAGCCGACACCCGGCCGCGCGACGCGGCGCAGGGTGGCGACGAGGTCGGCGAACCCCTTGCCGGGGGCGTCGGCGATGACGGCGGCGAACATCACCAGCACGCCGTCGACGGGCAGGCCGAGGCGTCGGCGCAGGGCCGTCCGGTCGCCGGGCCGGAAGGCCCCCGTGGGAAACGCGAGGTCGATCCGGGCCACGGCGGTGCCGGCAGGCGCGTTGGCACGGGTGTACTCGTGGGTCCAGGCCGAGTTGGTCAGGAGCAGGGGGCCGCCGGGACCGGTGAGGTACGCCCGCTTCTCGGTATGGACGCCCGCGATCCGGGACGGTGCGAGGTAGGGGTACTGCGTCGGGGTTGGGCAGCCCGCGTCGCAGCCCGTGGCGAGGCGGGTGCAGTCGCACGGGAAGGCGCAGCGCCCGGTAATGGGGAACAGGTCGTGCATCACGACGGCGACGGGAAGGTGTGCGGCGAGGCGCGCGAGGAGGCCGAGCCGGCGCGTCGCGCCGTGGATGTTGCCGACGAGGAGGAGATCGTGGCCCCCGTCCCGGATCGCCGCCTCGGTGCGGGGGAAACGGTCCTGCCACTCGGCTCTCGCCGGCACGGCCTCGTCGAACAGCCGCAGGCCCGTCACCCGATGCCCCGACAGCGCGAGGGCTTCGGCGAGGCGGCGATGGGCGATGCCCGCCCCGCCGCCGGCGCCCTGGTCGGTCAGGGCCGCGATGGCGAGGCCGGCGGGCTGCGGGGGCGGGGCCTGACCCTCCGGCGCGCGCTGGAGCAGGACCGGGCGCCCGACCCGCGCCAGCCGCAGCCCCGCGAGGCGCGGCCACAACGCGGCGACCGGGGACGGATCGGCGAGGTCGAGGCCGCCGGCCGCGTGGATCGCCGCCCGCGACAGCAGGCATTCGCCGCCGGTGAAGGGGCCGAGGCGTCCGGCCGGAACCCGGCCGTCGAGGGGGCCGGGCGCCTGCGCGACCGCATCGAGGCCCAGAACCGTTTCGCCGAACACCACCCGCAGGCCGGTGACGACGTCCGCCGCCGCGAGGGACGCCTCCAGGGCGAGGGACGTGAGGGCGCCCGGCGCCAGGAGGTCCCCCGCCCGCAGGACGAGGACGAAATCCACGGACGGATCGGACAGCAGGGCGGCGACGCGGGCCGTTGCCTCGGGTCCGGGCGGGACGTGATGGTGCTGGAGCGGCCGGTAATCCTGGCCCGCCACGGAGGCGTCCGTGCCGGCGAGGCCGGGCGCGCCGGGGGGCGACGGCGTGAGGATGTGCAGATTCGGCCAGGGCCGTCCGTCCGGAAGGGTCGCCGGAACGGCTCCGTCCTTGGCTCGTGGCCCGAAGGGCCACCCGGCGACGCCATGGCCATCGTGTTCGCGCATGACGACGGTCACGTCCGTGATGGGGTGCCGCCGAGACCTCGACACGCCGAACCAGCCCCAGCCTTTGGCCGAGGGTGGGAGGAATTCATGAAGAATTGCTTGTGCTCTCTGAGCCGGGAAGACCGCTCTCCCGGGGAGAGCTGGTCGGAGTGGCAGGATTTGAACCTGCGACCCCCACGTCCCGAACGTGGGTACGTTCGGGGTCGCTGTCCCAGGCGAGCCCGGTTTCCGCTCTACGCCCGGACTGGTTTCGACTTCGTTGATGAACGTTCATCGATCCCAATCCGTGGCCGTGGAACCCGAACCTGTGGCCGACATGTGGCCGGAGAACAACTGTGGACCGCGTCGTTGACAGCTCCAAGCCTGGGGTGGATCCTGTTCGTCGACCGCCAGCGTTAGGGCACCGGTAGCCGCTCGACCGGCCGGCATGCCTCAACGGCGGAGGCGCTCGGCAGCGCCGGGGAGGTTTGCTCTTCCCTCGATCTTGCGGCTTCACGGTCCGTTTACCGAGGTTCGCCTAACTGCTCGACGTTGGCGGGCCCTTCAGGCACACCAGCGTTGTTGCTGCCTCGCCCCACGTGGCGAGGATGACCCAATGGAAGCGGTAGGCCAGTTCACTGGCGGACCCCTCGCCCCAAGCGTGCGAGAGCTTCAATAGTAATGGCAACAAGGAGGGCGTCGGGGAAACCTGGCGCCCTTCCTCGTTGGGGTAGCCACCAGCCCAACCTACGCAGGCGCATCCTCGCGGATCGTCTCGCACACGGTCGTCCCGTCCGGCTGCGGCCGAGTCGATCCCCCGACGGACCGATTTCGGGGCGCGGCGGGCCGTCGCCCCACGCGATCGCCAGGCCCACGGCGATGCCCAGCGGCAGCCCGAATGCGAGCCAGATGACCAGGACCTGGATCGTCCCATGGATCACGCCCGCATCCTCCCGACGCGCCGGCGATCGTTCCGGCGCTCCCGCTCGACGGCGTGCCCGATCCACTC
Organism: Methylobacterium sp. Leaf112; assembly: GCF_001423295.1. Classification (GTDB taxonomy): domain Bacteria; phylum Pseudomonadota; class Alphaproteobacteria; order Rhizobiales; family Beijerinckiaceae; genus Methylobacterium. Next base: position 474,368 of record NZ_LMNG01000001.1, read on the forward strand.
GGCGAGCGCGGTCCGGATCGGGATCTCCCTCTCGGCCGGGCCGTCCCCGGGACGCTCGGCGATGAGGCGCTCGACGGTCCGGCAGGCCCCGAGGGCGATGGCGTCGATCGTGGCCTGCCTCATGGGATTGCCTCACCCATATCGGCGCACGGGATCTCGTCCTCGATCGGGTTGGCCTGCCTGACGCCCGCCTGTGCCGGCCAGCGCAGCTCGCGGACCTCGCGCCGGGCCACGAGCATACTGATGCGCATGCGATCTAGCCGATCCCGGACGTAGTCGACGCAGGCAGACACATCGACGATAAATTCCTGTGGGGAAGAGCGGTCCGGGTTCCGGCGGTAGAACTCCGAGCCGTCGGCGGTCAGCCCCACCAGGGCAGCCTCCGCCGCCCTGGCACGCTCCTCCAAGTCTACGAGCTTGGCTTCGAGGTGATCCCGCCGAACCACAATGAACCCGAGCGCGGCAAGCTCCTTCACTGTCAGCTCAGGCTTGTCCCCGCAGATGGATGTCCACTCGTTGATCTTGGCCAGCGCGGCCGGTTCGCTCGTCATGCCGTTACTTCCATGGCGATCTCGATGCACGTGGCCCTGGTCCGCTGCCACAGCGTCTGGTGCTCCCGGTGGATGGTGATCCTGGCGATGCGGCCGGCCGATCCCGGCGGGTGGTCCCAGAACGCGCCCGGGTTCCGACGCTGGCGCCGGCTGTGCTCCAGCCACTCGGTCCGGAGCGCCGGCGGCCGCAGGGCCCAATGCCGCCGGCACAGGAAGTCCTGGTCCACGAAGCCATCCGCCGTCGGCGCCGTGATCCGGCAGAACGGGACGGCGCAGTGGGCGCGGCCTGGCTTTACCACACGCCTTTCCATCGGCACTCGGCGTTGAGCTTGGCGAATACCGCATCAGCCTGCGCCGCCTCATCGAGTGGCGAGAGGACCAGGCCCGCATCGAGGGCGCCAAGGGCCCCGCCGTCGGCGCCTTCAGCTTCATGGGCATCGTCGACCCCTACAAGGCCATCATGGCCCGGGACAAATTCGTGAAGATGGGCAAGAGCGAGCGGGCCCTGGTCCACCGCGCCCCGATGCAGGCCGCTACCCAGCGCGCGTTCGGCCTCGTCCGCCAGGCCGTCATGGTCATCCCCGACCGGCTCGCCCGCGACATGGCCGGCTTCCCGTCGGACCGCGTGGCGGCATGGCACCGGGACGCGCGCGGGTATTGCCAGGAGGCCTTCGCCGACGCGGCCTCCGCGATCCGCGACATGGCCGAGGCGGTCGCCGGCGACATCGAGGCGGCGGGCGATGACCGAGCAGCCTAAGGCTCCGGGCCGGGCGCACCTCCTGTCTCTGCCGTCGGCCGACGACCTCGACGTCGCGCGGATCCTCGGCCTGCCCGCGTTGCCGGCCGGGGACCCGTCGATCGACGAGGCCTACCGCGACCTCTCCGCCAAGGGGCAGGTGCTCTACGTCCGGGGCGTCGCCGTCGCCGCCGACAACCTGGTGCCGAACGCGCCGGTCGACATCCCGGGCTGGGCCCGGGAGCACCTGCGCCTTCCGGCCGCCCAGTCCCAGCGATCGGGCCCGTTGGTGATGTCGCCGCTGTAAGCCGCCATCTGCCGGCTCTGGGCCGTCAAGCGCCGGGTGACCTTCCTCAAGCCGCCCCGGTTCGGGTCGACCTTCATCATGGTCGTCGGCCTGACGTACCATGCCGGCCACCTCGGCGTGGACGTCCTGTTCTACGAGCGGACCGAAGGCGACGCGTAGGATTTCCACGACAAGAAGCTGTACCCGATCCTGACCGAGAGCCCGGAGCTCGCGCACCTGATCCGGGCCGACAGCCGCTCGGGCATCCAGGACGCGTGGATGGACCGGATCCTCACGACCGGCGCCTGCGCCTCGATCCAGCTGCGCGGCGTCTCGACCAACGGCAGCATGAGGGGCATCAAGGGCCTGTTCATCGGCGTCGACGAGGCCTCGTCCGCCGAGTACCAGGCCGGCACCAAGGGCGAGAAGGGCGAGGGCTCCAAGCTCGCCCTCATCATCAAGCGCGCCCAGGAATTCTTCGACCCCTGCGTTTACGTGGGCGGCACCCCGACTGTCGTCGGCTCCTGCATCACCTCGGAGGAGTACGAGAAGGGCGACCAGTGCCTGTTCATGATGCGGAGCCGGTGCTGCCCGGACCTCGCGCAGGAGTTCTGGGACGACATCCAGCAGGTCGACGACCGCGGCGCCCGGCTCGGCAAGGGCATGCGCTACACCTGCGACGAGGTCACCGGCCGGATTGCCGACGTCTGGTACGAGTGTGCCGGCTGCGGCTCCGCGATCGAGGTTACCGGCAAGGTCGCCATGATGGAGACGGGCGTCCTCGTCCCCCAGAACGCGGACCGGGCCGAGCCCGACCACGCCAGCGTCTGGGCGTGGGCCGCCTACTCGACGGACCTCCAGTCGACCTGGATGCACATTGCCCGGGACCACCTCGCGCAGGTGAAGGACCCCGCGCAGCGCCAGCCGTTCATGAACCTGACGCGCGCCCGGCCGTGGAAGCCCGACGGTCCCGGCACCATCGACGCCAACGTCCTCGCGGATCGCTGCGAGCCGTACCCGGCCGGGCACATGCCGGAGGGCGTCACCGGCGTCTACGCCGGGATGGACACCCAGGAGGGCGGCCGCAACGGCAAGCCCCGGCACGAGATCGTCTTCGTCGGCTACGGCGAGGGGGAGGAGTGCTGGGTACTCGATCGCGTGGTCATCGACGGGATCCCCGGCGTCGACCGCGACGGCAGGCCGATCCAGGAGGACTTGGAGCCGTTCAGCCCGGACGCCGCCCGGGCCGTGTGGGCCGCCCTCGACCGGGAGTGGGTCACCGCCGACGGCGAGATCCTGCACCCCGAGGCCGAGGCCGTCGACGTCGGCTACGACATGAACGCGCGCTGGCCTTCTGCCACCACAAGGAGAGCCGGAAGCGGAAGGTCGTCGCGGTGAAGGGCCGGCGCGAGGCCCATGGATCGCGCATGCCGATTATCACCAAGCGCACCTCTGTCTCCAAGAGCGGGTTCGAGTTCCAGCCGATCGGGACCCAGTCGGCCAAGGACACCATCTACCGGCGCCTCGACTACAAGCTCGGCTCGGCCGAGAGCATCCACGCGCCGGAGCACCTGCGCAGGGATCCGCTCTGGGACCAGGTCGCGGCCGAGAGCCTGCACTCCGACGACAAGGGCAGGACCTGGTGGGACGTGACCAGGCCCAGCACGCCCCACGAGGCCATCGACTTCCTCGTCAACTCCTACGCCGCCTTGTGCCTACGCAAGGCCAAGAGCCAGCATGTCTGGTAAGCGAATGCCCTCCGGCCAGAAACCGGAGGGCTCCGACCCCTGCTTCAATTCTTGTATTAGGATAAATTTGATTCTGAAAAATTATAAGAAAAAGCGATAGCATACAATTAATAAGCAGATCTACAGCAAAATCGAATAATAATCTTCGGTGCAATTAATAGAATCTCGATTTTTGGCAATTGCATCAAGGCGGTTCTGGCGTCCTTCGGGTGTCAGTCGACCAAAATCGACGCCTCGCCTTAGGCCAAGCCAACCATCCAAAAATGCGTGGATGCAAGCCCATGCGCGTACAGTAGTCTCGCCAAGGATATCAGGGCGCCCTCCTTGGTACCCTGCTGTAATTCCTTTACCAGCAAGCCACGCGTGTGAACGATCATCGGGCTCGACAGCGCCGAGGCTCAGCAGCACTCGCCTCCCGATACGTGCGCTCATGCTTCCGCCGTAAACGGCATCGCCCGCGGCTTCGATCAGGAGTGGCCCGGGTATCCTGTCCCGCAGGGCAACGAACGCAACCCACGACGGATCAAGAGCGAGAGCCTCAGCTTCTTTATATCGAGTATCGTCCGAGCGTGCCAATGGCATTGAAATCTGTCGAGGATCGGGTCGGCGGGCCATTGAATCTCATCCATAAGAAAATAGCAGCGCGCATCGCCAATATCACGTTTCGGATGCGTGTATTATCGTAAACGGATGCCGCTGAGCCACAGACACAAGAAAGTTCATTTTTTCTTATGCGTCAAGCGCCTGATCGCCAATCAAATAGGTCCAACGGCTTGCGAATACACTGATTTAGCCTGAGGGTAGGGGAGGGGTTACTCACCCCACTAGAAGGGCTCGGGCAGCCTCGTCAGGGCGGCAAACTTAGCGAAAAGGTAAAATCACCCCAAACACGGGGTTGAACTCCTCAGCGAGAACAAAATACCAGCTAAAGATAGCTGAAATATTTTTTGGATCACTTCCAGGAGATCCGGGACGTCCTTCCGGAGCACAAGGCCTTGCACGTCAGCGACATCACGCTCCGGATCGGTGCCGACCTGGTGTAGGAGGCGGAGGAGTACGTGCAGGCGTGGGGAGTCGATACGATCAGGGGGGCCATCGACGAGCAGATGTACCGCAAGCGGTATTTCGTGGGTGAGGGCACCGGCCGCTACCGAAAGCGCAGACGGGAGAACGGTTAGGGTCGCGGCCTGACGTCCATCGGGCGCCTGTCCGGACCGTGAGGGGACACGCTACGCCGCGGCGACCACGGGAAGCTCGTCGAGCCTCGTGGTGTAGCGAGGCGATCGCATCTTGAACTTCGTCGACCAGGACCGCTTCGGGGCGAACCCGACCGCGCCCGGCACGACGGCCCCCCGGCCGAAGCGTCGGTTACAGGCGTCGAGCGCCTCCATCAGCGCCGCCCCCATCTCGCGGTCGAGTTGGCCGAGGCCGGGCATTGCCCGCTGCGAGGCGGCGAGCGGCATCAGGTCGGTGGTGACCACCCCGGCTTTGGAATAGCGGTACCCATCACGCCAGGTCTTACGCACGCCATGGGTGGCGGCCTTAACTAGCATCATGGTGTCGTTGGTCGCCTCGGGAAGAGTGACGACCGTCGAGACCGAACGTTGAGGGCGGTCGCGGTCATGCTCGCTGGTATGGAAGAAGACGGCGACGTGGTTCGTCGCCAGCCCCTCCCGCCGGAGCTTCTCGCCGAGCCTGGAGGCATGGGTGGCCATCGCCTGCTCCATGGTTGCGCGATCCTCGACCCGTTCCGAAAACGAACGGGTGACCGCGCATCCCTTCCTCGTCGGGGCCATCGTCTCCAGGTCGAGGCAGGCCGTTCCGCGGAGTTCGTGCACCAGGCGCTCACCCACCACCGTCAGGGCCTTACGGGCGATCCTCGGGTCGAGGTCGCGCACGTCGGCGACGCTCTCGCACCCGAGCGCCTCCAGCCGGCGGGCCGAGGCCACCCCGACGCCCCAGATATCCTCTGGCGCGACCCGCACCATCCAGTGGTCATACTGGACCGGATCGGTGAGGTCGCAGACCCCTTCAAGCTCGGGCACCTTCTTGGCAATGTGGTTGGCGAGCTTGGCCAGCGTCTTGGTCGAACCGATGCCGACGCAGGTGGGGATACCCGTCCACGCCCGTACGGTCGCCCGCATATCCCGGCACAGGGACGCCCTATCTCGCTCGCGAACGTCCGAGATATCGAGGAAACTCTCGTCGATGGAGTAGATCTCAATGCGGGGGGAGAAATCGCGATAGATCGAGTTCACCCGGGCCGACATGTCCCCGTACAGGGCGTAGTTCGAGGAGTAGACCCGTACGCCTTGGCTCCGGCACATGTCGCGGATCTTGAACCAGGGCTCGCCCATCTTGATGCCGAGGGCCTTGGCCTCGGTGGTCCGGGCAATCGCGCACCCATCGTTATTGGACAGCACGATGACCGGCAGCCGCGCGAGGCGGGCATCGAACACCCGCTCACACGAGCAATAGAAACTGTTGCCGTCGGAGAGGGCGTAGGCCCGGGCGCTCATTCGCAACGGCGCCGGGCGCACACGGAACCGGAGACCACGCCCCAGACCTCAACCAGGGCGTCGGGTGCCAGGCTGAATTCGGGGAAGCGGGGGTTGGCGAAGTGGAGGGTGACCCGGGGTCCCTGACGCTTCCAGACCTTGAAGGAGCGCTCCCCGTCGATGTCGACCACCACGACGTCGCCGGTGCGCGGTGTCAGGGACCGGTCGACCACCGCGAGATCGCCGTCGTGTAGGTGGGCGAGCAGCATACTGTCGCCGGCGACCCTGACGAGGAAGGTGGCCGGGCGATTGACGATGAGCAGGCGCTGAAGGTCGATCTCCTCCTCAACGAAATCGTCTGCCGGGCTCGGGAAGCCGGCCCGGACGGGGGTCGCCAGGAGGGGTACCGGCATGGGGTAGCCGATGACGATGTCGATGGCCTGCATGGGTGCTCCTCCGCAAATCCACGTCACGAACAAACCATGAACGAATTTGATGCGTTCCGTCCAGCGGTCACGCTTGATCGGAGAGCCACGATTTTGCGGGCCCCTGGTTTCCTTCGCGTCGTCGTCAGGCGATGGTCCGCCTTCGTATGATCCCCGTTGCCTGTCGGATGAACCTTAAGGCTGCCATTATCAGGCCGCCCAGGCCGATAGATTTCCGGTGAGCCGAGTAGCTGGACGACTCTCAACGACGATGGGCCAGTTCCATCGGAAAGCTCAGGTCGGCCGTCCCGTCCCGCGCGAGGAGCTCTTTTGGGGGAGGACCGAACGGTGCCGCCGCCATGACCGCCGCCAGGGCGCTCTCGTCGGTGCGGCGCGAGCCGGAACCACGTTCGACCGAGACGTCCCGCAACGTCCCATCGGCAGCGACGACGACGCGAACCTCGACGACGACAGGGCGACGCTTGCCCGGGGTCGGACGGGTGACTTTCACGGCAGTGGCCACCTTGGCCACGAGGGCCGAGAGCCATTCCCGAACCTCGGGCGTGACGCGGGTTTGGGCCGATGCACCCGCCGGAGTGAGGAACATGAGGCAGAGCCAGAGACCGAAGGCTGTTCGACGGACGGGCATGGTTGTCCTTGGCTGCATGCCCGATGCGCTCCCAAGTCCGACGGCCGCCATTGCGCCGCCCCAATTCCCGGGCGGTTCACCCGATGTCAGATTTTGCATGTTCGCCATCGTCGACCCTGCCGGAACAAGCGCCCGCGGCGCAACCTGCCGCGTGGTCCGCCGTCTTCTCGCTGTCCTTCGGGGTCTTCGGGTTGGTTACGGCCGAGTTCCTGCCCGTGAGCCTCTTGACGCCCATGGCGGCCGATCTCGGCGTGTCCAACGGCGCGGTGGGACAGGCGATGACCGCGACTGCGGTGGTCGCCGCCTGCGCCGGACCGCTCCTAGTCCTCGGCTCGGGCCGTCTAGACCGCCGCTCCATCGTATGGACGCTGATGGCCCTCCTCGCGGTCTCCAGCGTACTCACGGCCTTCGCGACCGGCATCACGATGCTCCTGCTGGCCAGAGCCCTCCTCGGCTTCGCCCTCGGAGGCTTTTGGGCGATGATGGCCTCGCTCGCCCTTCGTCTCGTAGCCCCTTCCGACGTCCCACGTGCCATGTCGATCATCGTGATGGGCGTGTCGCTCGCCACCGTCGCGGCGGCACCGCTCGGGGCCGCGCTCGGAGCCTTCTGGGGCTGGCGCGCGACGTTCCTCCTCGCCTCCGGGCTCGGCGTCGCTTCGCTTCTCGTTCAACTCGCGGTCCTTCCTCGGATGCCTTCGGCGGGCGCGCCGGGCATCGCCTCGTTCCGTGCGGCACTGACGTTGCGGCCCGTGTTGATCGGGCTAACGACGGTCATCATCGTCGTGTCCGGCCATTTCGCCGGCTTCACCTTCATCAGGCCCTTCCTTGAAGCCGTACCCCGGTTCGAGGTGTCGGCGATCTCGCTGACGCTCCTGGCCTTCGGAATCGGCGGGTTCTTCGGCAACGTCATCGCGGGCATGATCGCCGCACGCAGCCCAGCCTGGGCCGTCGGCGGTTCGGCGCTCCTCATCGGCGCCGCAACGCTCGCCCTCGCGCTTCTGGGGTCGTCGCCGGTCGTCTCCTTCCTCGCCACGACCATCTGGGGCTTTGCATTCGGCGGCTTCCCGGTCTCGACCTCGATCTGGAATGCACGCGCCGCCCCCGACCTTGCGGAAAGCGCGGGCGCACTCTTCTCGTCCTCGTTCCAGGTGGCGATTGCGAGCGGCGCCGTTCTCGGGGGCCTCCTCGTCGACGGAACCGGGCCAACCGGCGTCATCGTCTACGCCTGCATTGCCGTCGTCCTGGGTGCCACGGTGATGCTCACGATTGGCAGGGCAACCGAACGGGCACGGATCTAATAATACCGGGCCGGACGCATGCCCTCCCACCCCGTAACCCCGGGTCAGGCGTCGACCACCACGACTGCCGGGCATCGGACCATTCGTGAGGCTTGGGCGTTCACCAACCCATGAACGTCGACGATCACAGACTGAAGCATCCGCGACGATAGGCGGTGCGGCGGCCCCAGGCGCGATATGGTCCTTATAGGGCCTTCGATGAGCGGGCCGCAGCCGCGTTCTAGGTCTTGTCCGCCTGGCCGTCGTTCTTGCCGCGCGGTTTTCCATCGTCGTCCAGGGCCACGTATGTGAAGACTCCCTCGGTGACCTTTTCCGGTTCACCCCCCGTGCGGTCCCTGGCCCAAACCTCGATCCTCACGCCCAACGATGTCTCGCCGTCCTCCTGCAGTCTGCAGAAGCAACTGACCTCATCGCCCACCGCAATTGGGCGCAGGAAGCGCATGGCGTCGATGCTGACGGTCGCGACGCGGCCCTTGGTTCGCTGGGCGGCGAAGGTGCCCCCGGCCAGGTCCATTTGCGACACCGTCCATCCGCCGAAGATGGTACCGGCGGCATTCGTATCGCGTGGCATGGCGATGGTGCGTAGGTGCGGACCATCGGAGAGGCGTGGGATCGTGTCGCCCATGTGAGATGCTCCGATGCAGTGAACGTTCAGGCCTACGGTCCGACAAGCGGCGAGGTCGTGTAGTGGGCCAGTAGGTCCGCAGGATCCCGGTAGGTGGCGATGCAGCCGGACTGCTTCAGCTCCTCAGCCGTCCAACCGCCGCTGAGCAGGCCAATCGTTCGTATGCCGGCCTTGCCGGCGGCCTCGGCATCGTAGGGTGTGTCGCCGACTACAATTGCATCGCCTGCCTCGATCCCATCGAGACGCTTCAAGGCGGCCAGGAAGATGTCCGGGTTCGGCTTGCTCTCCTCGGCATCGTCGGAGGACGTCTCGATGTCGATGAGATCCTCGATGTCGGCGATCTTCTTGTAGACCTTGAGTTCGTCCGCCTTGGCGGAGGAGGCCAACGCGAGCCGCTTGCCGTCAGCCAGCAGGCGTTCGATGAGTGCCCGGACCTGGGGCAGCCCCTTGATCGTCGGTAGGTAGCGTTCCTTCAGGACGTTCGAGCGGTGCTTCTCCAGCGCATCGCCCTTCTCCGCGATCTCGTCCTCGGACAGAAAAACCGGGAGCAGGAGGTCGCCGCCCTTGCCGATTTGCCGCCGAAGGTCCTCGAAGGGGATGTCGTGGCCGAAATCGCGAAAGGCGTCCTGCCAGGCCTGGGCGTGCTGGGGAACGGAGTCGATGAGCGTGCCGTCGACGTCGAAAATCACTGCTGCGGGCATGAAACGTTTCTTCCTGTACCCTTACGGAAGCAGCGGTTCGGGTCGCAAGTTCCAGCCTGAGGGCGCGGCATGACCAGCGTGGCATGCCACTACCGACCCGGGGGCTGTCGGTCGACCTGATGGGGGGTATGAGGGTGCATGCGCTGCTTCCCACCCGAACGGATCGTCTGCCTGACCGAGGAGACGGTCGAGACCCTGTACCTCCTCGGTGAACAGGACCGCATCGTCGGCGTCTCCGGCTATGCCGTACGTCCGCCCCAGGTCCGCCGTGAGAAGCCCAAGGTCTCGGCCTTCACCAGCGCGGACCTGCCGAAGATCCTCGCCCTCGCACCCGATCTAGTGCTTACCTTCTCCGATCTTCAAGCCGGTATCGTCGCGGATCTCGTCCGTGCGGGGATCGCCGTGCATGCCTTCAACCAGCGCGACGTCGCCGGCATCATGGTGATGATCCGCACCCTCGGGGCCCTCGTTAACGCCCGGGAGCGGGCCGAGGCGCTCGCCACCAGCTACGAGGACCGGCTGGCGCGGGTGGCGGACCTCGTCCGCGGGCGACCCCGGCCCCGGGTCTACTTCGAGGAGTGGGACGAACCCCTCATCTCGGGGATCGGCTGGGTGTCGGAGCTCGTTGGCATCGCTGGCGGCGACGACATCTTTCCGGAGCTTGCTCGGCAGGCGGCCGCCAAGGACCGCATCGTAACGCCCGAAGCAGTGGTGGCGGCTGCGCCCGAGGTCATCCTCGCATCCTGGTGTGGGAAGAAGGTCGTGCCGTCCCGCATCGCCTCCCGAGCAGGTTGGGCAGATATGCCGGCCGTGGTCCGGGGCCGCATCCACGAGATCAAGTCGCCCCTCATCCTCCAACCCGGGCCCGCGGCCCTGACCGATGGCCTGGACGCGATCCTGTCTGCCCTTGGGCATCCAGCGGTGCCGGGCAGCCCAACGCTCCCTATCCTCGGCTAGAGCCATCCCCTTTCGGATTGGGGCCGGGGTACCCGCCACGAACATCCGCAATGGGTGGATTCCTGCCTGTCTGCTTTCGGCCGGAAAATATGAAGAGCAGACGCTTTCTCGAATATTGATGGGAGGCAAAAATTCAGTGACCGTTGGCGCTCAAGCTTGACATCAAGTTTCTGATTGGAATCGATAATGCAGTATCCGCTCAGGGCGTATGCTGCTGTTGTTCTCGAGCTCAATGATCCGCTTTGAGGACCAAAGTTCCGCATTGTAAAACCTTAGGTTTAGCGAGGCCACTTCCGCATAGCCGTGGCCTCGTTGACGTTTAGGGCACGATGCTGTGTCGTGGCGGCGTAGGAGTGCCAGGCCGCCGACGCCAGCTCACTTGAACCGACAAGGCTCGCATCGTCGGCGGATGCCACCGCCTTTTCCCCGACGCCCCGCCCACGAAGGTTGCGCAACCCGGTGGCGCTCCCGATCATCGCCCGAGCGTTCGAAGCCATTTTCCTGCAATAGGCATCTGCATCGACCGCATCAACGGCCCGGGCTCCGGCCCCAACGCGGATGGTCGAGGCGATCAGCACGCAGAACCGCAGGGTGGCGAACACCATCGGCTCTGTCGCCGTGGCCATGCCGCCGATCATGCGGATCGGGAAGGACTGCGTCTCGTAAGCGTTACCGGACACTTGGAACGGCGTTCGGGCCATGGCCGTTCAAGGTTCCCGTGGCCGGCCCGGTCGCGATGGAGAACCGCCATGAGCAGCACCACCGACAAGATCAAGGGTCTGGCCAACGAGGCCGTCGGCAACGTGAAGCAGGGCCTCGGCAACGTCACCGACAACGACAAGCTGAAGGCTGAGGGCAAGGCCCAAGAGCTCAAGGGCGAAGCCCAGAAGACGACCGGCGACGTCAAGGACGGCGCACAGCACGTCGCAGACAAGGTCACCGGCAAGGCGTAAGCCACCTGCGCGGGGCGGCCTGGCCGCCCCGCAATCGACTATACCGAGCACGTCGCTCGGGTTGTGGACATGGGGCCGTTCAGCGACCTTGCTGAGGCATCAATGAGCGGGCCTGCTGGACTGCGTCGCGGCAGGACTGATCGCCCTTGGCGTTGAGATCAGTGGCGCGCTGCAGAGCGGTCTTGGCCTGCGAAACCTTGTCCTCGTCGGACAGCTTCGCCGAGGCGGACGGCTCGCCTCCCTTGGATGCTTCGACGGCGGCGGTCGGCTTGTTCTCGGACTGCGCCCGGACGTCGGCCGGTGAGGTGGCGATCCGCCCGCTCGCGACCGAGTCGGCCTGACTGGTCCCGGCGGCCGCCGCAACGGGTCCCGAGACGCCGCCGACAGTCCCCGGTGATCCGCCCGTTGCCTTGGATGCCCCGCCCTGCTGGGCGCGATCCGTCTCGGCGTTCCCGACCGGCTTGGCCGCGGATGCGGTCGTGCTCGCCGTCTGGTCGGCCGATCCGTCGTTCGGCCCTTTGCGCTGACCGGTGTCGGGTTGCGAGACCGGCGCCCCCATGCCGACCTGGGTTCCGAGTTCGCGCTTGAGCTTGGCGATGTCATCCGAGCAGGGGCCGCCTTCCTGCGCGAATGCGGCGGTGTTCATGAGACCGAGGGTCGAGAGGGCGGCGGCACCGCAAAGCATTTTGAAACGTGACATTTGCATCCTTTAGTTGATCAGGTGACCAACCCGGATCTTCTTATTATGTTCAGATGGCGCCGATTATTTTTTTCAGTCAATGTCTATTTATTCGAGAAGTACATATTAGTACAAATGTAGTGAGCATGGAGAGATCCATGCTCACTACATTCTTACCAGAGCCCGCTACGACAGATGGCGGGACGCTAACGCTCCCGGGTCAGTACCCGTAGCCGTAGGCCGGATAGCCGTAACCATAAGCCGGTGCGTAACCGTAGGCAGAGGCGTAGCCATACCCACCGCCGTAGTACCCGACCGGACGACCGTAGCCGTATCCACCATAGCCGTATCCGCCGTAGCTGTTCGCCACGATGGCACCCGCCGCGAGCCCGGCGATGCCGAGGCCGATGGCTGCGCCTGGGCCGATGCCGCGACGATAACCGTAGCCGCGCCCATAGCCGCCGCCGTAACCACGATACCCACCGTAACCACCGCGGAAGCCAACACCGCGGTAACCGCCGCCGTAGCCATAGCCGCCGTGGCCGTAACCACCGCCCCAGCCGCGAGCCTCGGCGGGTGCCGATGCCAGCAGGCCGAGGCCGAGCAGCGCCGTGGATGCAAGNCCATAGCCGCCGTGGCCGTAACCACCGCCCCAGCCGCGAGCCTCGGCGGGTGCCGATGCCAGCAGGCCGAGGCCGAGCAGCGCCGTGGATGCAAGTGCGAGCTTGCGCATTCGATAGCTCCTGTCTTTCGAGATGTGGGCCAGAAACAACCTCGCCTAGTCAGCCGTTCCGGCGTTGGGTGTGGTACAACACGTCACAGGGTCAGTAGCCGTTGCCGCCGTGGTAAGCGTCGTAGCCTATAGCCGGCGCGAACCCGTTCGACGCCGTGGTCGGCCCTCCCCAGGTGTAGCTCTGTCCGCTTGGATAGATGCTGGCATAATCCCCACGACGAGCAGCGTGAATGCGGATGCGGCCGTTTTTCCCCGTTCTGGAAAAATTCGAACTCTTCTGCCCTGAAAAGATAGTCAGGATAGACGGCATGATACGCATGGACGCCTCTGGCTTAAGCTGAGGGTCCGGAAACATCGTTGCGACGATACCGTTCCTACACCATTCCGTCAGTGCAAGGATCAAGGACCATCAGGTTCGAACCGGAGCTTTCCGTGCATGCTCCTGACCAAAGCCGACGTGCGACAAGAACCCATGGGCCCTCCGCGGTCTCATGAACTCGTCAGCATGTTCGTGGATTGCAGGACGACAATGACGAGCATGAAGACGGCCGCGGCGGCGAGGACGTAGGTCACGGCCTTGGTGAATTTGGTCATGATTTGATTCTCCTCAGCCGCGTTTTTCGCCCAGACCGGCATCGATGGCGTCCTCGGCCGGCAGCACGAAGACCTGACCGGGATAGATCAGGTCTGGGTCGCGGATCTGGTCCTGGTTGGCGTCGTAGATCGCCGTGTAGCGGTCACCCTCGCCGTAGGTCCGCCGGCTGATCGCCCAGAGGCTGTCGCCGCGCTCGATCCGGGCAGTCCTCACTTCCGGTACGTAGACGGCGCCGGGGACAGCCTCGGGCATGAGCGGATCNCGGCTGATCGCCCAGAGGCTGTCGCCGCGCTCGATCCGGGCAGTCCTCACTTCCGGTACGTAGACGGCGCCGGGGACAGCCTCGGGCATGAGCGGATCGCGCATGGTATTAAGGGATGGCTTGGTCGAAGGTCTCACGGATGAAGAATCCCGCGGCCCCTCCGAGGTGCTCGCACGAGCATGCCGCGGTACGGTTTCCGGTGGGGATGCCATCGGCTGGGAGACGTTCGATCCCACTGTCCCGCCATCGTCCCTAGCGGACGCTGCGTCCGATGATGCCGCGACCGGACGGTCCGTCCCCGTGCCTCGGGCAACCTCCGGAACGGAGAACGGCACTTCCACACGGCTGCCGACCTTGCCCAACGCGCCATCGACCTGATCGAGCCGGACCTTGTAATCCCCGGGCTTGACGCCTCGGCCGATGGTGAAGGTGACCGTGCCGTCGCGGCCGACCCTGGCAGGGGCGATCAGGGTATCGTTGAGGTAGAGCCGCACGGTCGCACCGGCCGAAGCCCGGCCGCTGACGAACAGCCGTCCGCCCTCCTGAGCGTCGATGCTGACGACCTTGGTGGGCGTACCTTCAGGCGTTCCTGCGGCCGCCCCCTCCGAGGGTTGGGACGGCGGAGCCCCCGACGACCCCGACCGGGCACCATCGGACATGACTTGATCCGAGCCCCGCGTGCCGACGCCATCGCCACTCCCCTTACGGCTGGTGCGGGCCGTGCCGCTGGCGTCGATGGCCTTCGAAGCGACATCGTCCGAATGGGCATCCCCGGGGTCTTTCCGGGCCGGGGGAGCCGAGCCCGCCGTCGTCCGTCGAGGGGACGTGCCATCGGCAACCGAACGGGTCGCCGTCTGGGACGAGCCTGGTTGCGACAACACCACGGTCGGCTTGTCGGGCGAGGTCAGGGCGACCAACGGCATGGCATCGCGGGATGGTGCAACGGCCACCGCGACGCTGTCCCGCGATTGGCGGAGGAGGCCCTTCGCATCGGTCGCCCGAAGGCCGACCTCGCTGTTCCCGACAGGGAGGGCCGGCGGGACGATGGCGAACTGGCCGTTCGCATCGGCGACCGCCCTGACGGTGGGTTTGCCGTCGACCAGGAGTTCCACTGTGGCGTTCGGCGTCGCCCGCCCGGCGACGACGAGTTCCCCGTTGGGCTCGACGCGCACGGTATCGAAGGACGGGGAATTCGGGTCAGGGGCGCCGGGGGGCATCGCCACGCCATGTTCGCCCGGCGGCCGCTTAATGGCCGGTTCAACCGGAGGGACCGCTTCCGGGGTTCTTCCCGTACCGGCATCGACATCCGGCCGCGATAGGGCCGCCACCGGTCGCCCGCCTTCGCCGTTCGAGGA
>NZ_LMNG01000002.1 GCF_001423295.1 Methylobacterium sp. Leaf112
GGATCGACGGCAAGTACAAGACCACCGGCACCGCCCCCTACGCCTACGAGCGCCACGACGTGGCGGCGAACCAAGCCTACGGCTACGTGCTCGGCGCCACCATCGCCAAGGGCCGGATCGCGTCAATGGATCTGGGCGCCGCCAAGGCTGCTCCGGGCGTCGTCGCCATCGTCACCGCCGAGACGGCGGGCAAGCTCGACAAGGGCAAGCTGAACACGGCGAACCTTCTCGGCGGTCCGCAGATTCAGCATTACCATCAGGCGGTCGCCGTGGTGGTCGCCGAGACCTTCGAGCAGGCCCGCGCCGCCGCGGCCCTGGTCAAGGTCCGGTATTCCACCTCGAAAGGAGCCTTCGATCTGGCCGTGGCGAAGGCCGGGGCGACAGATCCGGGCGATGTCCAAGGCAGTCCATCCGCCACCGCCGTGGGCGATTTCACGGGCGCGTTCGCGGCCGCGCCGGTGAAGCTCGACGAGCGCTACGCCACGCCCGACCATGCCCACGCGATGATGGAGCCCTGTGCGTCCGTCGCGTCCTGGGATGGCGACAAGGTCACGGTCTGGACGTCGAACCAGATGATCGACTGGGGCGTGCGCGATCTGGCGCTGACCCTGGGCGTTCCCAAGGAGAACGTGCGCCTCGTGTCGCCCTTCATCGGCGGCGGCTTCGGCGGCAAGCTGTTCCTGCGGTCCGAGGCGCTGCTCGCGGCGCTCGGAGCCCGCGCGGCGGGACGGGCGGTGAAGGTCGCTCTGACGCGTCCGCAGATGTTCAACAACACGACGCATCGGCCGGCGACCCTCCAGCGCATCCGCATCGGTGCGACCCAGGACGGCAGGATCACGGCCATCGGTCATGAAAGCTGGTCGGGCGATCTGCCGGAAGGCGGTCCCGAGGCGGCGGTCCTGCAGACCCGCCTGCTCTACGCGGCACCGAACCGGATGACCGCCCTGCGCCTCGCCGTGCTCGATCTTCCCGAGGGCAATGCCATGCGCGCGCCAGGCGAGGCTCCCGGCCTGATGGCCCTCGAGGTCGCCATGGACGAGATGGCGGAGAAGCTCGGGCTCGACCCCATCCGGTTCCGTGAGATCAACGACACCCAGGTCGATCCGGAGAAGCCGTCGCGTGCGTTTTCGCAGCGCAGCCTCGTCGAATGCCTGCGCCAGGGCGCAGAACGCTTCGGCTGGGACAAGCGGGGCAAGCCGGGGCAAGTCCGCGACGGGCGATGGCTCGTCGGAATGGGCGTGGCCGCAGCCTTCCGCAACAACATGGTGCTGAAATCGGCCGCCCGCGTCCGGCTCGATTCGAAGGGCATGGTCACGGTCGAGACCGACATGACCGACATCGGCACCGGCAGCTACACCATCATCGCCCAGACGGCCGCCGAGATGATGGGGGTTGGCCTCGACAAGGTGATCGTCCGGCTCGGCGACTCCACCTTCCCGGTGTCCGCCGGTTCGGGCGGGCAGTTCGGCGCCAACTCCTCGACCGCCGGCGTCTACGCGGCCTGCGTGAAGCTCCGCGAGGCGGTGGCGGGCAAGCTCGGGGTCAATTCGGCCGACGCCGTGTTCGCGGACGGGCAGGTCCGTTCTGGCAACCGCGCCGTCCCACTCGCCGAGGCGGCGACCGCGGGAGATCTCGTCGCCGAGGACGCCATCGAGTTCGGCGATTTCGGCAAGACCCACCAGCAATCGACCTTCGGCTCGCATTTCGTCGAGGTCGGGGTCGACGTGGCCACGGCGGAAGTCCGGGTACGCCGGATGCTCGCGGTCTGCGCCGCCGGCCGCATCCTCAATCCGAAGACCGCCCGCAGCCAGGTGATCGGCGGGATGACCATGGGGGTCGGCGCCGCCCTGATGGAGGAACTCGCCGTCGACACGAAGCGCGGCTACTTCGTCAACCACGATCTCGCCGGCTACGAGGTCCCGGTGCACGCCGACATCCCGCACCAGGAGGTGTTCTTCCTCGACGAGGTCGATCCGATGTCGTCGCCGATGAAGGCCAAGGGCGTGGGCGAACTCGGCATCTGCGGCGTCGGCGCCGCGGTGGCCAACGCGATCCACAACGCCACGGGCATCCGCGTGCGGGACTACCCCATCACCCTCGACAAGCTCTTGAACCGCATGCCCGACGCGGCCTGAGCGCCGCGACGGGAGACAGCATCGCAACAGGCTCAGCGCAGGGTTCGGTGGCATGAAGTTCGAGACACCCGCGGGCCAGAACCCCATCGACCGGCTGGTGGTCGTGGGGAAGCCGACGGACCGGATCGACGGTCCGTTCAAGACGACGGGGACCGCCCCCTACGCCAACGACTGGCACGACCCGCAGGTGAACCTCGCGCATGGCTTCGTCGTGGGCGCCGGTATCGCCAAGGGCCGGATCCGCTCCGTCGACACGTCCCGTGCGGAGGCCGCCAGCGGTGTGCTGGCGGTCGTCACGGCGCGGAACGCCGGCCCGCTCGACCGGGGGGCGTTCTACGTCGCCCGGGCGCTCGCGGGGCCGGACATCGACCATTACCATCAGGCCGTCGCGGTCGTGGTCGCCGAGACCTTCGAGCAGGCCCGCGCCGCCGCTGCCCTCATCCGGGTCGATGCGGTCGCCACCCCGGGCCGCTTCGAGCTCGCGGCGGCGAAGGAGACCGCCCCGGTGCCGAAGCCCGGCCAGTTCGGCGGGCCGACCGAGACGCAGGTCGGGGATTTCGAGGGTGCCTTCACCGCGGCGGCCTTCCGGGTCGACGAGACCTACACGACGCCCGACCAGACCCACGCGATGATGGAGCCGCATGCCTCCGTGGCGTCCTGGGACGGCGACCGCCTCACCCTGTGGACCTCGATTCAGCAGATGAACTGGGGGGTGCGCGACCTCGCCAAGACCCTGGGCATCCCGAAGGACCGGGTCAGGTTGGTCTCGCCCTACATCGGCGGGGGCTTTGGCGGCAAGGGGACGATCCTCGCCGACGCGGTCCTGGCGTCGCTCGGGGCCCGGGCGGCCGGCCGCCCCGCCAAGGTCGCCCTGACGCGGCCCCTGATGGCCAACAACGTCACCCACCGTCCGGCCACGATCCAGCGCGTCCGCATCGGCGCGACCGCGGACGGGCGCATCACCGCCATCGGCCACGAGAGCTGGTCCGGCAACCTCGCAGGCGGACGCCCGGAGGCCGCCGTCGTTCCGACCCGGCTGCTCTATGCGGGCGCGGCCCGGATGACGCGCCTTCACCTGGCGCAACTCGACCTCCCCGAGGGCAGCGCCATGCGGGCGCCGGGCGAGGCCCCCGGCATGATGGCCCTAGAGGTCGCCATGGACGAGATGGCGGAGAAGCTCGGGCTCGACCCCGTCGCTTTCCGCGTCCTGAACGACACCCAGGTCGATCCCGAGACGCCGGAGCGCGCCTTCTCGCAGCGGCAGCTGGTCGAGTGCCTGCGTCAGGGCGCCGAGCGCTTCGGCTGGGACCGGCGCGTGGGCAAGCCCGGGCAGGTGCGGGACGGGCGCTGGCGCGTCGGCCTCGGCATGGCCTCGGCCATCCGCGGGGCGCCGGTGACGAAGTCCGCCGCGCGGGTTCGGCTCGATGGCCGCGGCGTGGTCACGGTCGAAACCGACATGACCGATATCGGCACCGGCACCTACACCATCATCGCCCAGACCGCGGCCGAGATGATGGGTCTGCCCCTGGACCGTGTCGTGGTTCGGCTGGGGGATTCGTCCTTTCCCGAAAGCTCTGGCTCGGGTGGTCAATGGGGGGCCGCCTCCTCGACCGCCGGCGTCTACGCGGCCTGCATGCGCCTGCGCGAGACGGTGGCGCAGCGCCTCGGCATCAATTCCGCCGACGCGGTGTTCGCGGACGGCCTCGTCCGGTCCGGCAATCTGAGCGCACCCCTCGCCGGGGCCGCGAGCGGAGGCGATCTCGTGGCCGAGGACGCCATGGAGTTCGGCGACCTGACCAAGCGATTCGCGATCCAGACCTTCGGCGCCCACTTCGTCGAGGTCGGGGTGGATGTGGACACCGCGGAGATCCGGGTCCGGCGGATGCTGGCGGTGTGCGCGGCCGGGCGCATCCTCAACCCGAAGGCGGCGCGAAGCCAGATCATCGGGGGCATGACCATGGGCATCGGGGCCGCCCTCATGGAGGAACTCGCCGTCGACACGAAGCGCGGCTTCTTCGCCAACCACGATCTGGCCGGGTACGAGGTCCCGGTCCATGCCGACATCCCGCACCTCGACGCGATCTTCCTCGACGAGGTCGATGCCGTCGCCACACCGCTGAAGGCCAAGGGCGTGGGCGAGCTCGGCATCTCGGGAGCCGCGGCGGCGGTCGCCAACGCCATCCACAACGCCACCGGCGTTCGGGTGCGGGACTATCCCATCACCCTCGACAAGCTCGTCGCGCGCCTGCCCGACGCGGCCTGAGGAGAGGCGCAAAAAACGGCGGCGGATGTCGGGACGTCGGGTTGCGATCCGGGCCGAAAGTCGACCTTTCGGACCGGGCGCCGCGGGTCATGGCCAGCGAACCGCGTGCTATCTGACACGACCGTAACCCGAGAACAGGCGAAGGCCCGCCATGCGCCCGAGAATCATCTGTCACATGGGAAGCTCCATCGACGGCCGGCTCCACCCGAGCCGCTGGACACCGCCGGCCACGGGTATCGCGGACGGCTTGGTCCACCGGTACTACGAGGAGACCGCCGCACGTCTCGGGGGCGAGGGATGGATCGTGGGCCGCACGACCATGGCGGAGATCGCCAAGGGACATCCCCGCATGCCGTCGGCCATCCCGGCCAGTCTGCGCCGGACCCATCTCGGCGACCGCAAGGGCCGCGATCTGGCCGTCGCCATCGATCCGCACGGCAAGGTCCATTACGGGCGGGACGATGCCGGCGGCGATCACGTGGTGGCGGTCCTCGGCGAGGGCGTCTCCGACGCCTACCTCGCCGAGCTTCGGGAGGACGGGGTCTCCTACCTGTTCGCGGGGCCGGAGGGCCGGGACCTGTCCGCCGCCATGGACACCCTGGGTGCGGCCTTCGGCGTACGGACCCTGCTTCTCGAGGGTGGCGGCATCATCAACGGCGCCTTCCTCAAGGCCGGCTTGATCGATGAGGTCAGCCTTCTCGTCTCGCCGGCCCTCGACGGCCTCGCGGGCGTGCCCACCATCTTCGAGTATCACGGCGAACCGGGCGAGCGACCGGCGGCCGGAAAGGCGCTCCGGCACCTGCAGACCGAGACCCTGGAAGGCGGCACCGTCTGGCTGCGCTACCGGGTCGAGGACGCCGAAGACGCCTGAAATCCGCGCTCGGGGGAAGGCCGTGCGCCGGGGCGGACGGGGCCGTCTGCGCCGCGCCAGCGGGCTCAGGCGGCACGGGCCAGCGACGGGCCCGCATCGTCTTGCAGGCAGACCTGCACGCAGGCACGGGCCAGGGCTTCGGTGGCATCCACCAGGGCCGTGCCCAGGGGACCTTCGACGGAGGCCAGCGCAACCGGGATTTCCGTGCATGCCATGACGATCCGACTGCACCCGGCCGCCATCAGCGCCTCGGCCTGCCCGGCCAGGATCGTGTGCGCTTCTGCCAAGTGCCCGGCTTTTGCCGAGTGCCCGGCTTTCACGAGGCGGATCGCGCGCGTCACTTCGGCCTGTCCCGCGGCATCGGGTGTCCGGCACGTGAACCCGCGCGCGGCCAGACGCTCCCGGTAGATGCCCGCCGCGATCGTGCCACGGGTCGCCAGCACACCGATGCGATCGCCCATTCCGCCGGCGAGCGCGTCCGCCACGGCGTCGACGATGTGGAGGATGGGCAGCGACGTTTCGGCCTGCAGGGCGGCGTGCCAACGATGCGCGGTGTTGCACGGGATCGCGATCCGGCGCGCACCCGCCGCCTCGAGCCGCCGCAGGGTGTCGCGCATGGCCGGGAAGGGATCGGGCCCCTTGCCCAGGATCGCGGCCGTGCGGTCGGGGATGTCGGCCGCCGAGCAGACGATCATCCGGATATGGTCCTGATCGCAGGCGGCCGGGGTGTTGCGGACGACCTTGCCCATGAAGTCCACGGTCGCCATCGGACCCATCCCACCAAGTACACCGAGCATCGCGATCTCCCCTTGTGCGGATACGATGCGCCGCGTCGGGGTCTGGGGTCCAATGCCGTCTCGGACAGCCCTATTCCGATCCCGCATGAGGACCGGCCGGCGCAAGCTCGCGGCACCGGATGGGGGCGGGGTGGGCCGCCCCGCGATGCCCGCCCGGATCAATCCGGCTGCGAAAAGACGCTGGCGCCGATGAAGGCCATGTCGCGGTCCGGCTGCGGCGGGTCCTTCCGTGAGCCATAGGCGAAGAACAGCCGCCGGCTTCGCCCGTCCTCGCCGATGAGCGTCAGGGTGTGGTGGTCGAGGGCGTAGCGCCCGCCCTCGGGGGCACCGCGTCGGCTCATGGCCGAACCGGCACCGGAGGTCGCACCCGAATTGACGGCCCCCACGGCGCCGCCGCGCCCATACGTTCCGTCCGCACGAAACGCGTACCGGCTCGCCACGGAGATCATGACGTCGCCCCCCATGGCGCTGTTGCCGCCGCCCGACAGGCGCCGGTAAGTCCGCGCGATGGCCCGCTCCCCCGCATCGGCCGGATAGGCCTTGAAGAACGAGCCGCCCTGAAGCGTGTTGTCCTGCGGTTTCCCGTCCGCCCCGGTGAGGACGAACCGATTGCCCGAGCGGGTCCAGCGCCCGAACCGGCGGGGTTTGGCGATCCGCTCTTCCGTCAGGTCGACATCCTCCAGGGCCGCGTCGTCGATCTCGTAGCTGCTGCCGTCGCGAAACAGGATCAGCGGCTCGTACTCGATGACCACCATGCCGCCGACGCCGACGCCCGTGGCGGCCCGGAAGTACACGCCCTCGACGGCGGACCAGTTCGCGGTGTGGCGCGGCTCGGCCAGGGGCGCGGGGCTAGACACAACCGCGTCGGCAGCGGGGACGGGCCGCGGCGCGGTGGCGCCGGCCCGGCCCCCGGCCGAGTCCGCATCCGGGGCTGGTCCGGCGGAACCGGGCCGGCGCCCTTTCTGAACCAGCCCCTCGTCGGTGAAGGCGACGCTCCGCAGGGACGCCACCGGGATGAAGTCCTTCGACAACCCGGCCAGGAAATCGGGCACCAGCCCCAGGCGCCGGGCCGCCTGCCAGCCAGCATGATGAAGGACCGTGCGCAGCTTCACCTGTTCGGCGAAGGCGGCGCGGGTGGCGGGTCGCGACAGGGGCGGCTTGCCCGCAATCGGCTCGACCATTCGGCGCCGGATCGCCCGCAGGGCAGTGGGGCTCGGGTCGACCTCGACGTTGTTCGCCACCATCCACTGCAGGACGATGAAGGCCGTGAGCACGTCGCCGGCATCGTCTGCTCGCAGATCGGTCTGGGTGAGGAAACTGCGAAAGATCGCGTCGTAATCGTGTTTGGCCATCTCGCGTGCGACCTCGACCGCGGCGATGGGGTTCGTCGCCCGCAAGGCCTGGATGTGCCGGCCGATCGTGGCGGCCCGCAGCTCGGCGCTGGTCGTGAACGGAAGGGCCGCGCGGCGGACCGGACGTTCGGCATCCCCCCGGGGCAACCGTGCGGTGTCCTCGACAGACTGGGCGCCGATCGCCGCATCGAGCCCCTGGAACTGCTGCTGCTGGAGTCCCTGCAGGATGCTCGCGCCGGCATCCTGCGCGAGGGCCCCGGACGAGAGCAGCGGGAGGAGGGCGCAGACGAGGCGGATCGTAGGGGTCATGACGGGCTCCGTGTTCGAGATCGGGCGTTCCGGCGTCCAATCGGCGCGTCGCCGGGCCCCGCGAGTGCCACGGGTTCGGGCGTAACGGGTTCGGGCGTAACGGCCGCCCGCGCGGGTCATCGGTGCAACGGCGCCAGGCCCGCTGATACCCGGCGTCGCCGGGCCGCCCGTAGCACCAGCCCTCCGCGATGAGCCGTCGGTCGACGACGTCGCGCCGCGCACAGGCATCGAGGGTTCGGGGATCGTCGCCGCGCCCGCCCCGGCAGGCCGCGTTGAGGGCCTCCCAATCCTGGAGGAGCGGCGCGCGCGCATCGGCCGCCTGCCAGGCGCGGGCGTCGGTGGCACCGAGCGAGGCGATCAGGAGAACGAGCCATCTCATGGGGGCGTCCCTCTTCCTCGACGTCAATCGATTCCAGCCAAGTCGCCGAGCTCGGCGGTGCGGCGCGCATCATGCACGCGCAGGCAGGTCAGCACGGCTTGGTTGCGGCCGGTCCCACCCGTGAAGGCGACCGGGACCTCCGCCTCGCAGCGCAGGCGCGCGTAGATGCGCCAGGCGCGCTGGGTCCGCTCGAGGGTCTCACGCGCCGCGGGCCGTTCGGCGTCGGAGATCGTGGGACTGCGCGCGATGGCCGCCCGCGCCTTCGCCAGGGCCTGCCGGAGCCGCCGGGCGCTTCGCTCCGTCAGGGTCTGCAGGCAGGCGATGCGGCTCTCGGCCTCGCGGCATTGCGCCGTCGTGCCGGGGATGTCGGTGAGGTCCGCCTCTGATGCACCGGTTGCGAGGACTGCCGTTCCGAGCCACAGGAACGAGCCCGTGAGAAGGATTGCCGGACGGATCATGACGAGGCTCCTCGGGTTCAGCGCACTGCGATGGACGCGGCGATGCGATCGATCCGCGCGAGAACGTCCCGCTGGTCCGCACCGGCGAAGCCGATGACCCGCAGGTACCCTGCGCCATCGAAGCGGATCGTCTGGTGCACACTCATCATCCGGCCGGACAGTGTGTCGCTGCCGGTCCCGCGCAGGCGGACCACGGCCGCACCTCCGAGGGTCGAGTTCTTCTCGTCCGTGACCGCGATGTCCCGCACCTCGCGGATGGTGCCCAGGGCCTTGCGGGCGAAGGCGCCTTCCTGGCCGGGCGCGACCGGAACCTGGCCTAGCGAGGGCGCCACGATGACGATCGCCTGCTCGCCCTCCGGATCGATGTCCTTGGGGCCGTCGGTGAGCAGAAGGGCGTTGCCCATCAGGGTGCGGACCGGGCGGAAGCCCGCCAGATCGCCGACGGAGTAGGGCAGGGCCGCGATCTGGTCGGCGACGTTGCCGGGTGCCCGGAACGCGATCGTCCCGAGTGCCGCCTCCACGGCCTTGTCGGGCACCTGCCGGCGGGCGGCCTCGGGGACCTGGACGGTGACGAGGCCGGTGCCGGCTCCGCCCCGCACCACCGCGATCCACTTGGTGTAGGCGAGGCCGTTGGCCGATTGGCTGCCGCGCAGGAGCCGGCCCTCGCCCCCTGTCACGGACAAGCCCTCGCCCGTGCCCTTCGCGACGAAGCCGGTCGGTCCGAGGGCCTCGGGCGTGAATTTGGCGACGAGCTGTCCGTAGGCCTCCGCCGGCATCTCGATGATGACGATCGAGGCGCCGGAGGGGTGCTCGAACCCAGCGAAGGCCTTGGCCGGAACCATCCCGGGCGGCGGGACGAGACCGACCGCTCCGGTGGGCGGAAACGTCGCCTCGGCGGCATGGGCGGGAGCTGCGAGAAGGCCCAGGAGGGCGAGCAGTCGCAGGACGGCGTAGCGGGAGCGCGGAAACGACATGGGCGGGACTCCGGGGCTTCAGCGCGTCGCCACACGGCTGATGACGAAGGTGTTGCCCGAGAACTGGACCTGGCCCGGCGCGCTCATGTGCTCCAGCATCAGGCGCAGGTTGCGGCCGAGACGCGCCGAATCCGAACGGGTCTCGTACCAGTACTCGGCCGACGCGCCGCCGGAGCGCACCGGACGGTGGTGCTCGTAGCAGCGGAAGGCCGCCATGTATTCCTCGGCCGCCTGGACCTCCTGGGCCGAGAAGCCGCTCAACTTCACGGTGTAGGCCGTCGGCAGGCCGCCGCAGGCCTCGCCCCCCGGAACCGCCGCGGGCGCACCGCCCGCGAGGGGCGGGGCGGTGAAGGCGGGGCCGCCCGCGTCGGTGCCGCGCCGGGGCGCGACGACGCCGTCGAGCTTCGCCGTCAGGGCCGCCGCGACATCGGCCGCGATGGTCTTCGCCTCGGCCCCGACCCGCTCGAGAAGGCATTCCCGGTCGCAGCCCTGAGGCAGGGGCGGCAGCTGCACGCCGGCGACCTCGAAGGCACCGAGCGACTGACCGGTCCGCACGTTGAGAAGGCGACCCGGAATGCGCACCTCCGGCCGCACGATGTCGGAGTAGGCGGACTTCGAGGCCGAGGCGTAGACCTGGAACACCGCCACCACGTCCACGGGCGGGTTCTGTACGGCGCGGGCGACCTCGATCAGCTCGGCGTCGCGCCGCCGGACACGGTTGGGCTGGGTGAAGCCCATGGCCACGGCGGTCTCGTCGTAGACGTTGTAGCCGCGCAGGTTCATCGTCTCGGACAGTTCGGTGATCACCCGCTGGAAGATGCGGTTGCCGCGCGGCACCGAATCCTCGTCGGCATCTTCGCCCATCACCACGATGTTGGGCTTTGCCTGCGCCTGGGCCGGCGTGACGAGCCCGGAGAGACCCGCCGAAAGGATCGCGGCGAAGGCGGCGGTGCGGAACACGGCGGTCCGAAGTAGCGGCATCATCTCTCTCCTGAGTCTCGGGGTCGGGGTCATTCGGACCAGGCTGGCGGCGTCGGCGCCGCATCGAAATCGTCGAGGTCGAGAGCGACCCTGAGGCGCGGATCGGCGGGGGACGGGCCGCCGCAAGTCGTTTCGGCGACGGGCACCACGAAGCGCAGGACGCCGGTGCGAGCGGGCGCGATCAGGCTCACCTCGACGCGGCGGTTCACCCGCGCGAGCGGCGCGGCCGGGTCCTTCAGGCGGCTCGGCCCCCAGCCGTGGACGCGCAGGCGCCCCGGTGCGATGCCGTAGATCTCGACCAGGTGGGCTTTCACCGCCCTGGCCCGGGCCAGGGAGAGACGCCGGTTGTGCGGGGCGGCCCCCGCCGCATCGGTGTGGCCGGCGATGAGGAAACCGTGACCGGCGAGATCCGGCGAACGCAGCGCCTGCCCCAGGGGTTCGAGCTGGATGCGCGCTTCGGGCGTCAGGCGCGCGCTGTCGTAGGCGAAGAATACGATGAGATCGACCGAGCGGCCTGCATCGACACGCAGGGCCGGCCCGCCGTCATCGGGCACGACGGCCCGCACCGGGGCACCCGGGTTGCCGTCGGCGAAGGGCGCGAGGGACCGGATGATGGCGGTGGCATCGGGGTTGCGCACCGCCCCCTCCGCCCGCTCGCTGACCCCGTCACGCGGCGCCGCGTCGGGTCGGGCGCCTGGCACTTCCGTCAGCGGGTTGGCGCGGGCCGCCTGACCGAGCAGGGTGGCGAGGGTGAGGGCCAGGATCAGTCCCGAGCGTCCACAGAGCGCGCGCGCAGCGCGATCGAGGGCGGCTGTCTCGGTGAGCCGCACGGGCTCAAGGTGGCGGGCGGGCGCGTCATCGATCCGCATGGGATCCGATCCTCTTCATATTCGGGGCCTTGCTCCCGCCCCGCACACCCTGTCCATGGACGGACCAGAGCGGTTTTCGCCGCCCGGCCCGGTGTGATGCGTCGAATTTCCTAGCGGCGATCAACGACCGCGCAGGATCGCGTTCATCCGATCCGGATCGAGGGCGCCGTCGGCGGCGGCAGCCGGTGCCGCAGGCGGGCGAGGTGGGGTCGCGGCGGCGCTGGCCGCAGGGGTCGTGGCCGCGGGCGGATGCCCTTGCGTGGCGGCGATCTCCGCCAGGATGCGACTCTTCCCGAGGATCGCCGAGAGGCGCGTGGCGTTGTTGAAGCTCGACGGGTCCTTCGGGTCGAGCCCGCCTTCCTTGTGCAGCGCGACGCCCGCCACGGAGGCGTCGAACATCAGCGAGCCCGAGGAGCCCCCGAGTGTGTCGCAGCGGTGGCGCAGATCGGGTCCCTCGCCCTGATCCTTCACGGCGAAGCAGCGAAAGCGGCTCATCACCTTCGGCCGCCCGAGGGGATGATGGATGACGAGCATGGACCGGTTGCCCGACACCGCCGCACCGGAGAGCCGGGCGGAGCCGTAGATGGCGGTCGGGTTGCCGGCGACGCGGGCGAGGGCGAAATCGAGGCGCGGGTCGAATTCCAGGGGGTTCGGATCGATGTCGAAGCGCCGCGAGCCCTGCCCGTCCAGGGTCAGGTAATCCATGAGGATCGACGCCTTCACCGGGGTCAGGTCGCCCGCCTGCGGCAGGCAATGGTGGTTCGTCAGCACGTAGTCGCCGGGCAGCAGCGTGCCCGTGCAGGAGGCGCCGACGGTCTGGCCGCTGCGGGTGTTGCGCAGGACGATGTCCACCCGGCCGATCGGGCGGGCAAGCGCCGCGAGCGCGTCCTTGGGGTCGAGTTCGGCGATGGGCTCGAACGCGCCCTTGTTGCGGTCGACATAGGAGGCCGCATCGCCGGTGGTCTGTCGCAGAGGTAGCTGGGCGCGCCCATAATCGGCGGGATCGAACCCGACGCTCTGGGCTTGCGCGCCCTCGGCGACGGCGAACGTCAGGATCAGGCAGGTTCCCCGCAGGATCGAGCGGCGCGTTCGGCGGCTCTCGGCCATCCCTGTTCTCCTCTCGGCGACGGCGTTATGCCCGCCGTCCGACGCTGCGTCAAAAAGCTACGGCTGCGACCGGTGATTGCAGCATCACCGTCGCAACGCGTGTTCGAGACGATCCGACGCGCTCGGCACGCCCGCCTCCGATAGGGCTTGGACCACGTAGACGAGGTTCTGGCGGCTGCCCTCCCGCAGGAAGTAGGCCTGCGCCCCGTCGGGAAGGCGCACCGGCGGCAGGGCGGCGGCGGCCAAGGCCGGGTCGACCGCGAGGCGGGCGCCGGGTCGCACGAGGCGAAAGGCGAGGCCGCACAGGTCCGAGGCGAGCCGGCTCGCGCGCAGGCGTCCGCTCGCTTCCGACGGAACGGCGCGACGCTCGGGCGGATCGGCACCGAACGCTACGCGCCGGCACGAGGAGCCCGCCGGCGCGACGAGTTCCTCGACCTCCACGCCTGGCGGCGGCGCGCCGCCATCCGGCAGGGTGGCCGGTCGAGCCTTGACCGCGTCGACCTCGGCAAGGGCCGGGGGGGCCTCCGGTCTCTCCTTCGTCGGATGGCCGTCGAGCGCCATGAGGATCGCGACCAAGGCCGTCGCGATCACGAGACCGGCCGCGACGGCAGGCGGCGCACGACGACGCCGGCCAGCGGTGGCAACGGTCGGCAGGGTGCCGCGCACGAGCGCAGCGAGGGCGGCCGGGATCGATGCGGACGGCAGGATCGCCGAAGGACGCGCCCTCGGGAGCGCGCGGAAGATCCGTTCGGCCTGCGCGGCTTCGGGACCGCTGGGGAGAAGGACGTAGAGGTCGGCCCGCGCCGCCTCGGTCATCAGGTCGCGAGAGCGCTCGATCTTGTCGAGGAGCGCATAATCGGCGGCCAGGACAGCGAGGTCGAGATCGACGGCGCCGGTCGCCCAGACCACGAGATCCGCCTCGGACGGTTCGGGGGTCAATCGAAAGCCGCGTGCGACGAGGCCGTGGGCGAGGCAAACGGGCACCTCCCACGAGCGCCCGGCGTCGAACGACCCGCTGAGGCGCAGTTCGTAGGGCCCGGCGGTGATGCCGGGTAGGCGGGACAACGGGCCGCCTTCGGCCGCGAGCCGCGCGTAATCCCCGGACCAGGGCAGGGGGCGGTAATCGCCCACCGCGAAGGCGGCTGAAGTCGGCATGCCGGGGCGCGCAGTCAAGCCGCGCAGCACAAGCGGGCCGCCGGTCGTCGGCACAACCACGAGAACCGAGGCCTGCGTCATGCCGGGGCGCCGATCATGCCGGGGCGCCGATCATGTGCGCGACATCATAGGAGGAAGGCCGCACAGGCCGGATCCCGCAGCATCGCCCCGAGGCGAACCGCCTCCGGGACCGCCGGATCGAGGGCGAGGAGGATCGCGCCCTCGATGGGGGGCGGCAGCGCGACCCGTAGGGTCTCGTCTCCCAGGATCACCTCGATGAGGCGTGGCGACCGGGCTTCGCTGCCCCGGAGGATCAGGAGCGGCGGAGCATCCTCCGTCGCGGCCAGGATTTCGAGGGTGAAGGCTCCGATGCGGCGCGACGCGACGGGGCCGTCCGAGGCCGCGACGGCGAAGGGGGCGTGCGCCATCGCCTGGCTGGCGAGGAGCGCGCGGTAGCGTCGGGCCGTCCCGGGGTCCGCCCGGATCGCCCGGACCGTCGCGAGATCGACCGGGCCGCCCGGATCGCGGGTGGCGTGAGCCCAGAGGGCGGCGACGCCCGGCCGGGTGGCGGGCGTCGCGGCGCGCGCCAAGGCACGCGCGGCGTGGATTTCGGCGAGCAGCCGGGCCGCTTCGTCGCTCATGCCGTCGCTTCCGCCACGTAGGCTTGCGCGAAGGTTTTCGCGAAGATGTCCCGGTCTGCCGTGAAAGCCGGCTCCAGGGGACGGTGGCGCACCAATCCGGCGATCGCGCGCTGGAACCGGTCGATCTCTCCGGCGAGCCGCACGAGGGCCGAATCGGCGGCGGCGAAGCCTTCGGCCAGACGGGCGGGATCGTCGAACCCGGCGCGCCGGACCCGCCGGATATCGGCCCGAGCGGCGGCCAGCGCGTCACGCGTTTCCGGTGCGAGCCCTTCCGCCTCCGCCGGGACCCGGAGTGCCGCCGCGATGCGCAGCATCCGGTCGAGATGCGCCGCCAGCGCAGCGACCCTCTCCGCCAGGACCGAATAGGTCTCGGCCTCCGTGCAGGCGACCCGCTCGGCGAGATCGAGGCCGCCACCACCACGCCGCAGACGGTTGGACAGGCCCGCCTGGACCCGCCCGAAGCTCGTGGCCCGCAGCGCGGTGAGCGGACGGGTGCGGTGGAACGGCTCCAGGCGCAGGAGATCGACGAGATCGTCGCGCTCGGCCCCCGTCAGGATCTTGGGGCCTTCCGCCAGGCCGGCGAGAAGATCGACCAGGGTCTCGGCCGGGTCGCCCGCGACGAGGTCGGCCAACGACGCATCGAGGCGCTCCTCCCACCCCACATGCGCTTCGAGGGAATCGGCCGCCGTCAGGTTGTCGAGGCCGTTGCGCAGGCCTGCCGCGGCCTCGAAGGTGACGAAGTGCTCGGCGATGGTGCGGAAGCCCGGCCGTTCGCCCTGTTCCATCTCGCTGCACCAGAACGCGAGGATGTCGTCGTCGTCGAACTCCGCTCGCCCGCGCAGGTAACCGAGGAGCCCGCGGAAGCGTCGCTCCAGGGGCGCGAGCGGCAGATGGGCGTTGCGGTAGGCGGCGAGGTGGCGGCCCAGGCGCTTGCCCAACAGGGGGGCCGCGTCGCCATCGGGCGTCTCGGCGAGCTCCCCGAACCAGCCGGACAGGAGAGCGAACTGCCCGAGATCCTCCGCCGTCAGCAGGAACTCGGCCAGCGCCAGCAGGCGTGCGAGCCCGGCCCAGGTGGTGCGCCAACCCGCGCCGTCGGCGAAAACGAGGCCGCGTTCGTCGGCGCAAACCCCGTCCGCCCGCGCCTCGCCGAAGCGCGCGGCGATGGCGTTCGGCCTGGCGAGACCCGGATCGAGGGCGAGGGAGACGAGGTCGCGTCCGTCCCGGGCGGACGTGAGCCGGGCGAGGGCACATAACGCGTGGGCGAGGTCCCAGAGCGGCTTGTCGCGGTTCGGCCGCACGGCGCCGGTCACGACGCGCGCGAGCCAGGCCCGATCCTCCCGGGACAGGTCGCGCCCCTCGCACACGTTGGCGAGGTCGGCCGCGCATCGCTCGTCATATCCGCCGGTCATGTCCCCGCCCGATCCCTTCCGCGATGTCCCGGACGGTGCAGCGATACCGCCCACGCGTTCGGCCGTCATCCCCGTCAACGCACGCCCGTCAACGCACGCCCGTCAGCGCACGACGATGCGTGCCGCCGCCTCGGTCACGCCGGGTGTCGCCCGGATCCTGTCCACGAGATCGAGCACCTCGGGTGCCTGTAGGAGCCTGGCGTCGGATTCCGTGCCGGGGGCAACGGCCAGCCAGCGCGCCTCCAGTTCCGGCGGCAGGCCGCCCGAGACCCCGAAGCAGGCGAACAGGTTCTCGAACGGCGCGCCCGCGACGATCTCGTCGAGCCCGTAGCCGCGTGGGTAGCGCCGGACGTCGCCGGCCTTGAGAGGAACGGAGGAGGCGGGATTGCCGCGCACCGGCAGGGCGACGAAGGCGGTCTCGTCGGGGGCGACGACCCAGCAATAGAGGCTCTGAGCGGCCTTCGATTCGATGCGCATCTCCAGGCGCTGCCCCGCCGAGAACGGCGTGGCGGTGGCGGAGACCGCGAGGCGTCCGCCGTCGGTCCGGGCCGTCGCCGCCAGATGGTCGAGGAAGGGGCGGGGGGTCGGGTCGCAGCCGAGCCCCTCGGTGCCGATGCGCCGTCGCCCGGTGGGCGCCAGTACGGCGCCGCCGCGCTGGAACTCCAGCTCCATCCAGGCACGGGCATTGCCGCCGGCGTCGCGATCCTGGGAGAAGCGCCCGCGGGCGGTGACCGGACCCTCGCAGGTCGTCCCCGACGGATTGCGGCGGACATCGAGGCGGGCGCCCTTCAGGATGCGGTTGGCCGAGCGGGCCTCGGCGTCCAGGGCGATGACGAGGCGGTCGGTCAGCGCGCCCGCGCAGGTCGAATGGCCGCCCTCGGCCACGAAGGGACAGATCGCGACGGCGCCGGCATTCGGCGCTGCCTGCGCGAAGGCCCGGACCGCCAGCTCCATCACCGCATCGATATCCGCGACGCCTGCGCCGACCCGGATCGGTACGACGACGGGCTCGCTGGTGGCCTTGCAGGCGGCGCTCCGGGTGATGGCCTGGAGTCGGAACGCGGCTGTCTCGCCGGCCCGGCGGGGCTCCACCAGGAACACGCTGGCGTCGCCCGCGAAGGCCTCGCGGATCTGCGCCTCGGCCTCGGCGCCGGAGAGACCGGTGGTGCCCTCGCGCAGGGCCTTGATCCGCACCACGTCGGCCGCCGCCGCGAGGCGCACCCGGCCCGTCGCCTGGAGCCGACTCTCCACGGCGAGGCGCACCTCCTCGGCCTGCTCGCGGGAAAGCGCGGTCTGGCCGGGCTCGACGCCGACCACGGCCAGCCGGAGGTCGGCCCGGCCGGCGCAGGCGGCGACGGCATCGAGGAACGGCGCCAAGGCGGCGGTGCCCGGATCGGCGGCGGCGGGCGTGCCGACCAGGGCCGCGATTAGCCCGAACGCGCGAGCGCGTCTCATTCCGCCTCGTTCGCCTTGGCGTATTGGTCGAGGGCGCGCACGAAGACCGGGTTGAAGCGTCCGTCGAGGGCGCCCGAATAGTAGTCGGCCTCCTTGATGGCGCGCTGGACGGCGCGGATCGTCTCGGGCTTCAGCTTCTGGGCGCCCGTGTCGGTGGCCGAGACGGAGGCGGCGCCGAGTTCGCCGCGCTTGAGCGCCCGCAGCACCAGGCCGGAGGCGCTGACCCCCGGGAAGTACCGGCCGAAACCGTTGTCGATCAGGGCCGCCATGGTCGCCATGGCGACGGGATCGCCCTTGTCGGCAGCCTGACGGAACAGGTCGAAGCCCTGTCGCAGATCCTTCGGAAACCCGTGGGCGCCGGTGGCGTAGTGCGGCACGAGCTTCGAGATGGAGGCGACGTCGCCGGCTTCCGCCGCGCGCTTGTAGAGCGCCACGGCCTGAGCCTCGTTCTTCGGGATGCCGTTGCCGTATTCGAGCATGCGGGCGGCGTTGGCGAGGGCGACCCGGTTGCCGCCCTCGCCGGCCTGCCGGTAGAGGCGGAACGCCTCCGCCTGCGCGCGCTTCACGCCCTGGCCGTTCTCGTAGAGCGTGGCGAGGTTGTTCATCGCCGAGACGCTGCCGGCCTTGGCCGCGCCGTCATAGGCCGCGAAGGCCT
The DNA here is from genome assembly GCF_001423295.1 of Methylobacterium sp. Leaf112. Lineage (GTDB taxonomy): Bacteria > Pseudomonadota > Alphaproteobacteria > Rhizobiales > Beijerinckiaceae > Methylobacterium. The sequence continues at coordinate 17,811 of NZ_LMNG01000002.1, forward strand.
CCTTGTAGCGGTCGGACTTGTCGTAGGCGCGGCCGAGCTGGTAGGCGAGGCGGCGCAAGGTCGGGTACGAAGCGGCGGCGGCGCGACAGGCCTCGATGGCCGCGCTGGCCTCGATCCGCCCGAGCTTCACCCCCGTCACGCCCTTGGGCCGGTCGGGGTCGTCGGTGCCGGCGGCGAGGTCGTCGCAGCGCTTCACGCGCGGATCGCCGTTCGGGTCCGAGCCGCCGAGATAGCCCTCCGCGAGGCTGCGGTAGGCACAGACCTCGCCGCAGGAATCGAGATAGGCCTGGTACTGCCGCTGCTGGCCGAACCGAGCCCAGTTCTCCTGATCGATGGCTGCCGCGTCCCTGCGCTTACCGGAGAGCAGCCTTTCCATGGCCTGGGGCCTGTGGGCGCAGACCTCGCCGCAGGTGCCCACATAGGCCTCGACGGCCTCGCGGGTGCCGAGGGTCTCGGCACGGCGCCACGCCGCCTCGTCGCGGACCGCCGCGACGCCCTTGGCGACGGCCTCGACGGGCAGGGAGGCCTTCAGCACGATGGGCGCATCGTCGATCTCCGGCACCTGCTCGCGGCCGCTGGCGCGGCGCGCGGCCTCCTCGACCTCCGTGCGCAGGTAGCGTTTCAGCTCGGGCCATTGCACCTGCCCGTCGCCGTTGCCCTGCCGATCCGTCGCGTCGGCCAGCCCAGAGACGCCCATGAGGAAGCGGCTGGTGAGGAGGCCGAGCCGGTTCGCCTCGTCCCAGTTGGCCGGCGTCGCACTGGAGGTGGCGACCATTCGCACGATTCTGGTCTCGGCCTTCGGCCGGGACGGGGCGAAGCCGGGTGCCGAGACGGCGAGCAGGCTTTCGCCCTTGCGGCCGGTCTCGCCGGTGAAGCAGGCATCGACCATCACCACGAGCTGGCGCTCGGCGCCGATCTTGCGCTTCACGAGGTCGAGGTTGCGGTAGAGGGTCTCCAGGCTGTAGCCGCTCTCGCCCTGGTTGGGGTTGCCGTCCTCCGGCAGCAGGAAGGGCTGTTTCGTGGCCAGATCCGGTACGCCGTGGCCCGAGTAATACACGAAGACGTTCGAGCGGCCCTCGCGCACGCTGCGCCAAAGCCGGCCCGATTGCGGGTTCCGCTCGGTGCCGAAGGCCTGATTGAACTCGTTGAGAGTCGCGTCCTTGAGGACGAACACGTTGGTGTCGCGGTAACCGAGCCGCTGGACGAGGTAGGCCCGCATCGCCTCGGCATCGTTGTGCGCGAAGTCGACCGGCACCGTCTGCTTGTAGCTGCGGTTGCCGATCACGACGGCGACGGAATCGGCATTGTCGGAGAAGATGGCGGGATCGGGCGCAGCCCGGACCGGCTCGACGGCACCGGCGAGGAGCGTGATCTGGGCGAGAACCCCCACGAGCCAGCGGGTGGCGCGAGCCCGCGCATTCCGGACCGTTATGTTGTTCCTCATGCACGGGCTCTCCTTGCCACATGGAAGAAGACGGGTTCCGACGAACGCTCGGTGGGTATCCGACCGGACGTCGAGGGCAAATTCGGCCGGAGCATGGCGCGCCGGGCCATTACCTTGCAACCAGCGCGATGGCGAGGCTGAGGACCGCCAAGTGAAGAGGCGAGAGGGCGATCAGCATGATGGCGCTCCCTACGGCAGGTAGAGACCGCGTCCGCACCGGCGCATGCGGCGCGCCTCGACATAACCGGTGTTGCGGTCGAACACCTCGACCGTCCGGTAGACGCAGTACCGTCCCGAGTTGCGGCCGTTGTAGTAGACCCCGCCATTGTCGAGATCGACGCCGAGGAACTCCTGATTGCCGCCTCCGCTGGCAGCCCTGTCGGTCCCCTGGGCGAGAACCGGAGCCGCGCCGCCGAGCAGGCCGACGAGGACGAGAATCGAGATCGAGCGCATGTGACGTCTCCCTGGTTGGGCGGCGCCGGCCGCCCTCCCCGGGCTCATGGGTCGGCCAGACCCGGTTTTGCGCGGCGGCCGGCCCGGACGATCGACTTTCATGTCCCCACGATGGTCCACGGGCGGCCTGAGCGAAGCCCGAATCCGCATCGCGAAGCGATCAACCGGTCTGACGCGCTACGGTCCCGATGCCTTGACATATATCTAATTCGCATCTTAGTTATACGCAGATTAAATATATGGTGATGCCATGTCTGAGCACGCGTTCCTCGCAGCGTACGATCCGAACGCCTTCGCGCGCCCGGCGCTCACCGTCGATCTCGTGCTGATGAGTATTCATGCCGACCGCCCGGCGGCCCTGCTGCTGAAGCGGACCGAGCACCCCCATGCCGATCGCTGGGCGCTGCCCGGCGGTTTCGTCGGGATGGACGAGACCCTCGACGCGGCCGCCGAACGCGTCCTCCGCGCCAAGGCCGGCATCGCCGGGCCGCACCTCGAGCAGCTCTACACCTTCGGTGCCCTCGACCGGGACCCGCGCATGCGCATCGTCTCCGTGGCCTATCTCGCGCTCCTGCCGGAAGCCGCGTTCCGGCAGGCCCTGGACGGCGCGGCGGAGCTGTCGGCGGCCATCGTCGAGGTGCCGTGGGCCGGCGAGACCGGCGGCCCCGTCACGGCATTCTCCGCGCAGGATCCGGGACGGCGGAGCCCGCTGTCCCTCGCCTTCGACCACGCCGACATCCTGGCCCTCGCGATCCTGCGACTGCGGGGCAAGCTCGACTATTCCGGGATCGGCTTCGCCCTGCTGCCGGAGCACTTCACCCTGCGCCAATTGCAGGACGTGCACGAGGCGATCCTCGGCATCCCCCTCAACAAGCCCGCCTTCCGCCGCCGGATGCTCGACCGCGGCTGGCTGGCACCGACGGGGGCCCGCGAGGCCGGCACCTCGTTCCGCCCCGCCGAACTCTACCGCGTTCGGAAACCGCTCTGAATCCGCGTCCATCCTGGAGGAAGATCCCATGGCCACGATCCACAATTTCGGCCCGATCGCGCAATTGAAGAGCGAGGCGAGCAGCCACGTCATCCGCTACCGCAACGGCCGCGTCCGGCAGAGCGGCCGGGGGCTCGTCTTCTGGTTCCGGCCGGAGACCGCGAGCATCAGCGAGGTGCCGATGGACGACCGCGAGATGACCTTGTTCGTGCGCGGCCGCAGCCGCGACTTTCAGACCGTCGTGGTCCAGGGGACCATCGGTTGGCGCGTCGTCGATCCGGACCTGCTCGCCGGCCGCGTCGATTTCTCCCTCGGACTGCACACTGGCAAGCCGCGCGGCGAACCCATCGAGCGCATCGAGGCGCGCCTCAGCGGCATCGCCGGCCAGGCGGTCCTGCAGGAGATCGGCGGAAACCCCGTCGGCGCGCTGCTGGACGCCGGCCCCGAACCCCTGCGCATCGCCCTCGAGTCAGTGCTGGGAGCGGCCCCCTCCCTCGCCGAGATCGGCGTCGCCGTGGTCTCGGTGCGGCTCACCAACCTCGCGCCCACGAGCGAACTGGAGCGCGCCCTGCAGACGCCGACCTTCGAGTCGCTTCAGCAGAAGGCGGACGCGGCGACCTTTGCCCGCCGCGCCCTCGCCGTCGAGAAGGAGCGCACCATCGCAGAGAACGAGCTGGAGACCCGCACGGAACTCGCTCGGCGCGAGACGGTGCTCATCGCGCGCGAGGCGGAAAATGCCCGCGACCGCGCGGCCGGCCTGGCCGAGGCCCACGGGCTGGAGGCGGCGGCCGAGGCCGAGCGCATCCGCCTCGTCGAGGGTGCCAGGGCCGAGGCCGAGCAGCGGCGCGCGGCCATCTATCGCGACCTTCCGCCCGCCGTGCTGCTCGGGCTGGCCGCCCGTGAACTCGCGGGCAAGCTCGAGACCATCGAGCACGTCAACGTCACGCCCGACCTTCTCGCGGCCGTCCTGGGTGAGTTCCGCAAGCCGGGCCCACCGGTGGCGCCGCCGGCCTTCCCGCGCTGAGGACACCATGTCCGTCGTCCCCCCGCGCGCCGTGTTCGTGATCCGCGACACCGACTACGAAGCCCTCCTGGCCCGGCACGCCACCCGTGGCCAGGCCCGGTTCTTCCTGGAGAGCCGCGGCCAGAACCTCGCGGAGATGGAAGCGCGGCACGCCCGCTTCCACGCGGTACTCGGCCAGGCGCGCGCCGCCGTGCCGGGGGCGTGGCGGCAGGCTCTGGCACGGCGCGGCGACCTCGACCGGTTCCTGTTCGCCCCCGATGACGTGATCGTCGCGGTCGGACAGGATGGCTTGGTCGCCAACGTGGCGAAGTACCTGCGCGACCAGCCGGTGATCGGCGTCAATCCGGCGCCCGATCTCCACGACGGCGTGCTGGCCCGCGTCGCGGTGGAGCGCCTGGGGCCCTTGCTCGCGGCCAGCGTCGCCGGGGCGGCGCAGATCGAGCGACGGACCATGGTGCGGGCGGTGCTCGACGACGGGCAGACGCTACTCGCGCTCAACGAGATCTTCGTCGGCCACCGCAGCCACCAATCCGCGCGCTATCGGATCGAGGCGGACGGTGTTTCGGAGGACCAGTCGTCGAGCGGTCTCATCGTCGCCTCGGGCACCGGTCTGACCGGCTGGGCCCGCTCCATCGGCGAGGCGACCCATCTCACCCTACGGATCGGCGTCGAGGAGGCGGCGGTGGGCTACTGGGTGCGCGAGCCGTTCCCCAGCGTGACGAGCACCACGGAGCTCCGCGCGGGCAAGCTCACCGGGGCGTCCCTCGCGGTCACGTCGCGGATGAACGACGGCGGCGTGGTGTTCGCGGACGGGATCGAGCAGGATTTCATCGCCTTCGAATGGGGCCGGCGCGTGCAGCTCGCGCCGGCCACCCACGCCCTCAACCTCGTGGTCGCGTAGGGTGGCGGCTCGGGCGCGCGTTCACGGACGGGGGTTTACGTAACACCCTCGCGATCGCGCGCCCTTGAGAAACCGCCCTGGACCGGGGCAGTCTCCGGCCGGGTGAGGCGGCACTGCGGTGCACCTCGGCGGGGGAAGCGGCATGGCGAAGGTCGAACGGGCGAGGACGGACGGCGAAACCCGCCAGCGGCCCCCGGCGGAGGTCGTGCACGCGGCAGAGCTCACACGGCTGCGAGCGGAGGATACGGCACCGCGCCCGCCCGGCTGGCAGCTCTCGCTCCAGGGCGTGAAGCGATTCATCTGCGGCGATGGGGCAGGGGAGCCGAAGGTCGTGTGCTCGCCGGCCCTGGTCGAGCGTGCCATGGTCACCCTGGCGACGTCGCGGGCCTTGCTGCTCATCGGCGAGCCCGGCACCGCGAAGAGCCTCCTGTCGGAGCTGCTCGCCGCCGCGATCAGCGGCGGCTCGACCCTGACGATCCAGGGCGGCGCCTCGCTCACCGAAGACCAAATCCGCTACGGCTGGAATTACGCGCTCCTCGTCGCGGAAGGGCCGAGCGAACGCGCCCTGGTGCCGGGGGCACTCCATACCGGGATGCGCGCGGGTCGCATCGTGCGGTTCGAGGAGATCACCCGCTGTCCGTTGGAGGTGCAGGACAGCTTGCTGTCCGTGCTCTCCGACCGCGTGCTCGCGGTGCCGGAACTGACGGGCGATGCCGGCATGGTCTATGCCCGCGAGGGCTTCAACCTCATCGCGACGGCCAACACCCGCGACCGGGGGGTCAACGAGATGTCGGCGGCCCTCAAGCGCCGCTTCGGCTTCGAGACGGTGTTTCCCATCGCGGACGCGGCGGCCGAACTCGCTCTGGTGCGCCGGGAAGCCACCGCACTCCTCGTCCGGTCCGGCGTGCCGCGCGCGCCCGACCCCGAAATCCTCGAACTCCTCGTGACCTGCTTCCGGGAATTGCGCGAGGCCGTGGATCACGAGGGCACCGGCCTGGAGCGGCTCTCCTCGGTGATGAGCACGGCGGAGGCCGTCAGCGTCGCCCACGCCATCGGCGTCAAGGCGCATTTCCTGCGCGGCGACGCGGGACGGCCGGAGGACATCGTCGCCTGCCTCGCCGGAACCGCCGCCAAGGACGATGCCGAGGATCTGGCGCGCCTGCGCCGCTACCTCGAACAGCGCGTCGGCCGCCGCGACGGCGCGGCGTGGCGCGCGCTCTACGCCGCCCGTCACCTCCTCACCCCGCAATGAACGGCCCCGAGACCGGCGAGCCGCTCACGGTCGTCGGCGTGCGTCACCATTCGCCGGCCTGCGCGCGCCTTGTGCGCCGTACCATCGAGACGGTTCGCCCGGCCCTGGTGCTCATCGAGGGGCCGTCGGACTTCAACACGCACCTCGCCGACCTCGCCCTCGACCACGCCCTGCCGGTGGCGATCTTCTCGTTCCGGGCCACGGAGCACGCCAGCCACGCCTCCTACACGCCGTTCTGCGCCTTCTCGCCGGAATGGCAGGCCCTCGTCTCGGGCCGGGCCGTCGGCGCCGAGACCCTGTTCTGCGACCTGCCGGCCTGGGATCCGGCCTTCGGCCAGCGGAGAAACCGCTACGCCGACCCGCACGGCCCCCGGGCCGAAGCCGCCGAACGGGCGCTCGCCTCCGCCCTCGGCGCCGAGGATCAGGACGCCCTCTGGGACATGCTGGCCGAAGCCGCCCCGGAGCACGAGCTGCCGGACCGGCTCGCGCGCTACTTCGCTCTCCTGCGTCCGCCCGGCACGGACGATCCGGCCGAGGAGGCGCGCGAGCGCTTCATGGGCGCCCACGCGGCCTGGGCCCTGCGCGCGGCCGGGGGAAAGCCGGTGGTGCTGGTCTGCGGTGGCTGGCACGCGGAAGCCATCCGACGCTACGCGGCTCGGGCCGACGGCGCCCGGCCCGAACCGGCACCGCCGGATCAGGGCGAGCGGACCGGCAGCTACGTGGTGCCCTATTCCTATGCCCGCCTCGACCGGTTCTCCGGCTACAGCGCCGGCATGCCCTCACCGGGCTACTACGAACACGTCGCCGCCGAGGGGCTCGACCCGGCAGCGGATTGGGCCGCCGGCACCATCGCGACCGCCCTGCGCGAGGCCGGGCAGGTGGTCTCGACCGCCGACCGCATCGCCTGGGCGGCCCATGCGGGTGCGCTCGCGCGCCTGCGCGCCCACCCGGCGATCCTGCGCGCCGACCTGATCGACGCGGCCCTGGCCACCCTGGTCAAGGACGCCCTCGATGCGCCGCCCGCCTGGACGGCGTCCGCCGCCGCCCCACGCCACGCGGCCCTGGCCGCGATGCTGCGGGCCCTGGCCGGCCACCGGGAGGGACGGCTCGCCCCGGGCACCCGACAGCCGCCCCTCGTCGCCGATGTGGAGGAGCGCCTGCGCGCCGCCAACCTGGAACCCGGTCCGTTACGCCGACGCGTGCCGATCGACTGGGCCGAGCCCGCCGACCGCGCGCGGGCGCACCTGCTCCACCAGACCGTCGTCCTGGGACTTCCGGGCATCGGCCGCGAAGAGGGCCCCGACCTCGCCGAACCAGGACTGCCCCGCGAAAGCTTCGCGATCGCGCGGCATCCCGACTGGCCCGGCGCCCTGATCGAGGCCTCGCTCTGGGGCGGCACGCTCGCCATGGCCGCCACGGCTCGGCTCGCCGCGCGGATCGAGGCCGACCCGGACAGCCTGCACGTGCTGGCCCTCGCTCTCTCCGACGCGCTCTTCGCCGGCCTCCCCATCGAGGGTGACCTGCTCGGGCGGTTGAGCCGGGGCATCGCCACGGCGCACGCTGTTGCCGACCTCGGAGGTACCGGGCGCCGGCTCGTGCGCCTCCACCGCTTCGGCGCGGCCTTCGGGGAAACGGCGGCCCCGGCCCTCGCCCAACTCTGCGTCGCCCTGGGGGAGCGCGCGCTGTCTCTCATCGAGACCATCGTGGATGCCCGCGAAGGGCTCGGTGCCATCGAACTCGTCCTCGCCTGCCGCGACCTGTTCCGCGATTGCCGGGACACCGTGCCGGGCCTCGCACCGTTGCGCCCGCCCTTCGTCGCCATGCTGGGGCGGCGGCTGGCCGACCCGGACGCACCGCCTGCACTCGCGGGGGCGGCCCTCGGGTTCCTGGTCGCCTGCGGCGAGATCGGAGCGGGGCCGGACGAAGCCGCGCGCCGGCTACGCCGCTTCGGCCTGCCCGATACCCTCGGCGATTTTCTCGCCGGCCTGTTCGCCCTCGCCCGGGAAGAGGTCGCGCAGGATGCGACGCTGGCGGCCGTCGAAGCACTGGTCAGCGCCTGGGACGACGCGGATTTCCTGCGGGCATTGCCCGCGCTGCGCATGGCCTTCGCGTGGTTTCCACCGCGCGAGCGCGAGCGCATCGCTGCCGCGATCCTGCGCCGGGGCGGTATCGGCCCCGCCCAGGCAGAGGCCGAAGCGCTGGCCTGGATGCGGCAGGGCGCGATGCCCATCGACCAGGCCACGGCACTCGCGCAGGAGGCGAGGGTCGCGGACAGACTCGCGCGGTACGGGTTGACCTAGATCAGTGCGACGGGGTCTAACTCTGCGCGGAAGGGGGGGAACGGTATGCAGCGTTACGAACTGACCGAAGGATCGTCGTCCAAGTTCTGGGACGTGGGCGTCGAGGGATGCGACCTCACCGTCCGGTTCGGGCGGATCGGGACCAAGGGTCAGTCCAAGGTCAAACCTTTCCCGGAGGCCGACGGTGCGCGGCAGGAACGTGACCGGTTGATCCTGGAAAAGACCCGCAAGGGGTATCGCCCCACGACCGGTGAGACCGACGCGACACCCACCCCGGCGGCGATCGAGGTCCCACCGGAGGCCGGTCCCGTCTCCGCGAGCGCCATGCCCGAGGCAGCGCAGGCCGATCGGGCGATCTTCTCCGGCACGTCCCTGCCGACCCGAACCCGGCCCGGCCCGGCCCTCGATCCCGCGGCCGACTGGGCCGCTTTCGTCGCCGCGATCCGCGACCTGCTGGACTCTGCGCCGGAGGGCGCCGACGCTAAGGCCCTCGCGGCTCGTCTCGACCGCGAGCCGCCGGCCCTCGACGCGGCGCAGGCGCGCGATTGGTTGAATCTGCTTCGTGCCGCCTGTCCGACGATGGACCAACGGTTCTGGGGCCGGAAGCTCGGCCCCCGGGGTCCGGCGACTCGGGCCGCGTTCATGCATTTCGCCCGCTGGCTCGTGGCACGCTCCGGCATCGCCCCCCTGGTGAGCCTCTTCGACCAGCTTCGTCCCCGTCCGACCAGCAAGTACGGTACGATGCCAGTCTCGGTCTGGGACATCCCGAATAGCTTCGGGATGCGCTCCGCCCTCACGGCGGCACCGGACGCGGATTTCGACGCCGCACTCGCCGCCTGCCTCCGGCTTCACGCGGAGGACCCGGATCCACATCTCGGCTTCTGGCTCACGTCTGTCCTGGCCGACGACCGCGCCGGGGCCGACCATGCGCTACGCGCCGCCGCCATGCTGGACCGTCACGGGACATCGCGCCTGTTCGTCCGCCAGGGTTACAGCGCCATGCCGTTCATCGTCGATCTACCGCCGTCGCAGGCCGCCTCGTGGCAGGCCGATCCCATGCACAAGGCAATCCTCGCAACCCGTGACGTGACCGCCGCCGAGGTTGCCGCGACAATGATCGCCGTGGCGCACGCGGCAGGCGAATCGGCAACGACCAGCCTCGTGTGGCTCCTGCGCGACGCCATCGGCGTCGACCGGACCATCGTGGCGAAGGCCCTCCTCGACACCGGTGCCGAAGAGGGCCTGATGGCGCTCCTGCCCTTCACCGGCGCGAAGCTCGTCCGCGATGCCCTGGACGCGGCGGACATCGCCTTCCCCGACCGCATGCTCCCTGACTATCTGGAGGCGATGGAGGGCAAGGGACAGGCGAAGGGCGGCCCGGCCTACGCGCCCCGCGCCATTGCCCTGGTCGGCCGTCACGGCGCGGAGGCGGCACGAGCCTGGGCCGCCTCCGGCGGCGGCAAGCTCTCCGGGCGGCTCGACCGATTGCTCGCGGATGACCGGCCGCCCGCGCCGCGCGAGGCATGGCCGAGCATCCTGCGCGATCCCCCCTGGCGGCGCGGGGCCGCAGCGCGCGGGCGCATCGCTCTTAACCTGGCGCCGATCCCGACGCCCTTCGCGCACGAATTCGACGCCGCGGAGGCGATGGATGACGCGACTTACGGCTACCGGGCGGGCTTCATCGTCGAGGGCATGGACCGCTTGGTGGAGCGGATTCGCGAGACCGAGGCCGAGGGCGAGGCGAAGTACACAAGGCCGATCCCGCCGCCCGTCACACCGGTCCCGGCGGTCGGAACTTCCCCGGAGGCCGCCCTGGAATGGCTCGACCGCCGGCTCGATCGGGACGGGTTCGGCGGATTTTTCTGCTACATCTACGATTCCTGGTTCACCGGCGTCACCTGGCAACCGGAACCGCTGGCGCTCATCCTCTGGGAGAAGACAGTCCCCCTGCTGGCACTCTCCGGGGTCCGGCACGACCAGACTGCCGCGATGGTCGTCCGCTTCGGCGAACGCGCCCTGCCGGGCCTCGTCGCCATCGTGGCGGCCGAGCCGGAGGATAAGCTTCCGCATGTGCTCAAGGTGGATGCGGCCGCCCTCACGCCCATCGCCGCGCGGGCCTTTCATCGGACCAAGCGGGCGCGGCCAGCGGCAGTGGCGTGGCTGCGCGCCCATCCCCGCACCGCCGCCCTGCGGCTCCTGCCCGATGCCCTCGGCGCCCCGGGCCCGGAACGCGACGCGGCCGATGCGGCGCTGCGCTTCCTCGCCTCCGAGCCCGCGGGCCGGGCGGCTTTCGACGCGGCCGTGGCGGCCTATGCGGCGATCGATCCGCGCGTGCCCGAGGCGGTGGTATCCGGCGTCGACAGCGATCCGCTGGATCAGGTGCCGGTCAAGCCCCCGAAGCTGCCGCCCTGGCTCGTACCCGCAGCCCTTCCGCGTCCGGTCCTACTCGCGGGCGGTACGCTGCCCGATGCGGCGATAACGGCGTTCTGCGAGATGCTCGCCTTCTCGTCCCCCCTGACCCCGTATGCGGGGATCGCGCCCGTGCGGGCGGCCTGCACGCCGGAGAGCCTCGACGCCTTCGCCCTCGCGGTGTTCCAGTCTTGGCTCGCGGCCGGCGCCAACGTGGCCGGCGAATGGGCGATGCGGACCCTCGCGCTCATCGGCGGCGACGCCTGCGCCCGCGATCTCACCCGTCAGATCCGTGCCTGGGGCCAAGCGGGCCTCAAACCCCGGGGCAAGGCCGGCATCGCCGTCCTCGCCGGGATCGGCAGCGACGCGGCGCTCATGAACCTCAGCGCGTTGGCCGAGAAGAACCCGCTGCTGCAGCTGCGCGAGGCGGCGCGCGACGCCATCGCGGACGCCGCCGAGACGCGCGGGCTCGATGCTGTCCAACTCGCCGACCGGCTCTCCCCCGATCTCGGCTTGGACGCACGCGGCGGCCTCGACCTGTCCTTCGGCACACGTCACTTCCGTGTCGGCTTCGACGAGACTCTGAGGCCCTGGCTACGGAATGCGGACGGCCAGCGGCTTCCCGCCCTGCCGCGCGCGACCAAGACCGACGACCCCGAACTGGCCAAGCAGGCGTCCAGGCTTTGGACCGGGCTGAGAAAGGACGCGGAGGATGCGGGCCGGCTCCAGGTCTCCCGGCTCGAGACCATGCTGGCGACGGGGCGACGCATCGGGCCGGACGTGTTCCAGCCGTTCTTCGCGGGGCATCCGCTGATCCGCCATCTCGCCGGCCGCCTCGTCTGGGGACTCTACGAAGACCGGCTGGCAACGACCGCGCCGCGGGTCGCCTTCCGGCTGGCCGAAGACCTGACCGCAACCGATGCGGAGGATGCCGGACTCGACCTCGACCTCGCAGCCCTCGACGGCGTGGTCGGCCTCGTCCACCCGCTGCACCTGACCCCCGGCACCCTGGCGGCCTGGACCGCGCTGTTCGCCGATTACGAGATCGCCCAGCCGTTTCCCCAGCTCGCACGGGAGATTTACGCCCTCACGCCGGCCGAGGCGGCGGCCTCCGCCACGGATCGCTTCGACGGCGTGCGGGTCGCCGGGCGGCGCCTGCGCGGTCTGCGGTCTCAGGGCTGGTCGTCGGATACGGCAAGCGAGCATGTCTGTTCGGTACAACGGCCTACCCCTCTCGGCGGAGCCGACCTCTTCGCCGTGCTCCGCTTCGAGGACGGTCTGTGGCATCGGTCCGGGCCGGACGGCGACGAAGTCCAGACCCTGAGGGCCCTGACCCTGACCGAGACGGGCTGGGGTGCATCCACCGCGCATCGTTTCGGTGATCTCGATCCGGTGACCGCGAGCGAAATCCTGCGCACGCCCAGCCTGCTCGCGGCGACGGGCGGAGAATAGGGAGGGGAACCGACATGGACCGTTACGAACTGGTCGAGGGCTCGTCCGCCAAGTTCTGGGAAGCCGATGTCACCGGGACGACGCTGACCGTGCGCTTCGGACGCCTCGGCACCCAGGGTCAGAGCAAGGACAAGACCTTTCCGGACGAAGCCGCCGCCGTGAAGGAGAAGGACAAGCTCGTCCGCGAGAAGACGGCGAAAGGTTATGCCCGAGTCGGTGCGGCACCGGCCGCGGCGGTCGAGCAGGCCGCGCCGGCCAGTGCTACGGCCGGCAAAACGACGGCCAGTAAGGCGACGACCGGCAAAATGACGACCGGTAAGACGACTCCGAAGGCTTCGAAGGTCGCGCCGCCCGAGGAAGCACCTCCGGAACCGCAGGGTGATCCGGTCTCGCTGGCTGTCGAGCCGGAAGCCGCATCCGTGGCGAAGGCCGCAGCGGGCCCTTCGGCCCCGACGCCGTCAGGTGCGGTGTTCGACGGCACTCCGCTGCCGACACGGCTCAGGCCCGGCCGACACCTGACCGGCGAGGAGGCGTTGCGGACGGTCCGCGCGACCCTGCCCGCCCTCGTGGGCGACACGGAAAGCCTCCGTCTCATCGAAACGATGCCGCCACCGGACGGCATGGGCGACTGGATCCGATCCATCTGGGATCTGGCCGAGGACGAGACCGAACATCGGAGCTTCCGCGCGGGCGCCCATCACGCTGCCGACCTCCTCAGGTTCATGGATGCGGCTCTGCGGTTCCTCGTGGAAAGCGGGGGGGCGATGGAGGCGGCCCGGTTCGCCGACCGGATGCGGGACGGCACGCGCAGGCAGGGCCACTATCAGAACCTCGCCTGGGCGGAGCCACTTCAGCTTGCGACGCGCGCGGCCCTCGTCCACGCACCGGAGGCGGATTACGACGCGGCGGTCGCCTTCCTGAACGACCGGATCGCCGAGGCACCGGACTGGCCGACGGCGGCTGCCTTCGCCTTCATCCTCGCGGACGACCGGCCAGCGAGGCACGGCCTGCAGCCCCTCGCCGTCCTGGAAGCCGCCACGGCGGCCGGCATCGATGTCGCCGCGGACACGAACTTCCTGCCCCTCGTGGCGGATTCCGATCCGGCCGCGGCGGCGCCCTGGCGCACGAAGCGCAGCTATCACCTGTATTTCCTCTATTGCGACCTCGATGCGTCGGACGCCGCCGCCACGCTGATCGCGGTGGCCCGTTCCACCGGGCAGCCAGCGCTGCCGGGGCTCGACTGGATCCTGCACTACGCCCTCGACGAGCAGCGGACGGCGGTCGCGCGGGCGATGCTGTCGACGGGCGAGCCCGGTGCCCTGGCCACCCTGCTGCCACACCTGCACGAGAAGCCGATCGCGGCCGCCCTCGACGCAGCCCTGGCGGCAGACCCGGCTGCGATCGTCCCCCGCTGCCTCGCGGTCCTGGCCGGCGGCCGGGCCGAGCCGGCACTCCGCGCCCGCGCGGTGCGCGCCCTCGACACCCACGGCCTCGACACGGTCCGGGGCTGGATCGGGGACACCGACGGGCGCGCCGCGCGCTTCCTCGACGGGCTCGTGCAGGCCCGTGCCGTTCCCCTCGCGGAGCGGGCCGCGTGGCCCCGTGTGCTGCGCGATCCGCCGTGGCGGGCCCGGATGCGGGGTGCGGACGATCTCGTCCTCGACCTCGCGCCGCTACCGACGCCGTTCGAATTCGAGGCGACGGAAGTACCGGAGAGTTACAGGCGCGCCTATCGCGCCCGCATCCTCAACGACATGAGCGAACTCCCCGCCTTCATCGAGGCGGCCGAGACGTCTAAACCGGAGCAGGACTGGGTCCGGATCCCGCCGGCACTGTCCCCACCGCCGCTCGACGATCCCGACGCCCTGCTCGAATGGCTCGCCGCGCGTCTGCGGCAGATCGATCAGAGCTGCCGTTACTGGGTGTCGTCGCCGTATCATGGGCTGGTCGGAAGCACGGAGAAGCAGCCGGCCCCCCTGGCTCTCAAGCTGTGGTCGCTCACCGGAATCCTCGTGGGTCACAGCCACATCTCGCTCTGGCCGGAGATCGTCACGAGGATGCTGTCGCGGTTCGGCGAGACGGCGATGCCGGGCCTCATCGCCCTGATCGAAGCCGATCCCGTCGGATTGCTGCCCACCGTCCTCGCCATCGATGCGGAGGGCCTGGCTCCGCCCGCGGCGCGCGCCCTCGTGAAGCTCAAGAAGGCCCGTACCCCGGCACTGGCCTGGCTGCGTCGGCACCGCAGCACGGCGATCACCCGCCTCGTGCCCGACGCCGTCGGCAAGCCCGGGGCGACCCGCGACGCCGCCGAACACGCCCTGCGGCTCTTCGTATCCGACCGCCCGGACGGGCGTGCCGCCATCGAAGCGGTGGTCGCAGCCTATGCGGACCGCGAGCCGCGCGTCGCCACGGCGGTAGCCCAGGTGCTCGATCGCGACCCCCTCGGCCGCGTGCCGGCCAAGGTCGGCAAGCCGCCGGCCTGGGTCGTGCCGGGAGCGCTGGCGAAACCCTGCCTGCGCGCGGGCGGGGCGCTCCCGGACGAGGCCGTGGGGACGCTTTGCGAGATGCTGTCCTTCACCAACCCCGATGCCGTCTATGCCGGGGTGCCGATGGTGCGCGAGGCCTGCACGCCCGAGAGTCTCGCGGCCTTCGCCTGGGATCTCTTCTCCGCCTGGACCGCCGCCGGCACGCCCTCGAAGGACGGCTGGGCCCTGCGCACCCTGGGCTGGTTCGGGGACGACGGCACGGCCCGCGACCTCACGCGCCTGATCCGTCGCTGGCCGGGGGAGGCGGCCCATGCCCGCGCGGTCACGGGCCTCGACGTGCTCGTCGACATCGGCTCGGACGTGGCGCTGATGAACCTCAACGGCATCGCCGAGAAGCTCAAGTTCAAGGGCCTTCAGGAAAAGGCACGCGAGAAGATCGCGCAGCTCGCCGAGGTACGGGGCCTCTCACCGGAGGAATTGTCCGACCGGCTCGCCCCGGACCTCGACCTCGACGAGCGCGGCGGCCTAGACCTCGATTTCGGTACCCGGCGGTTCCGCGCCGGCTTCGACGAGGTGCTGAAGCCCTGGGTGCGGGATGCGGCGGGCGCACGGCTCAAGGACCTGCCGAAACCGATCAAGTCCGACGACGCCGAGAAGGCGGCGGCGGCCACCGCCCGCTGGAGCGCCCTGAAGAAGGATGCCCGCGCGGTGGCGAGCCTGCAAGTGGCACGGCTGGAGGCGATGCTCGTCACCTCGCGCCGGGTCCGGCCGGAGGTGTTCGGCCCGTTCTTCTCCGCTCATCCCCTGGTCCGCCACCTCACCCAGCGCCTCGTCTGGGGGACCTTCGCCGACGCCGACCCGCGGACTCTGCCCACCGCGACGTTTCGCGTCGCCGAGGACCTGAGCTTCACGGACGGAGTGGACGCACCGGCCGAGATCGACCTCGCGCCCGAGGCGGCGGGCCTCATCGGCCTCGTCCACCCGCTGCATCTCGACCCCGACGCGCTGACCGCCTGGGGCACGCTGTTCGGCGACTACGAGATCGCGCAGCCCTTCCCGCAGCTCGGCCGCGAGACGTTCGCCCTCACCGAAGCCGAACGGGGCGCGGCCAAGACGAAGCGGTTCGAGGGTGTGGTCGTCGAATCGAAACGCCTGCGCGGCATGCCGGCGCGCGGCTGGCGCCTCGGCGATCCGCAGGACGGCGGCGGCATCTGGTGGATCGAGCACGCCTTCCTGTTCTCCGGTGGGGCACCGGGCAAGGCGTCGCTGACTTTCGCCGACGGCCTGTTCACCGGGGCGCCCGAGTTCGAGGAAGCCTCGCAGACCCTGGGCGAACTGACCCTGGAAAGCCCATGGGGGGCGCCGTCCGCGGGAGCGAACCAGCGCGGCTTCGGCGATCTCGACCCGGTCACCGCGAGCGAGTTGCTGCGGAGTCCGAGCCTGCTGGCCGAGACGCGCCTGCGATGAGCCTCGATCCGGCCACGCGCTGGCGCCTGATCCTCGGCGAGGCGGCGGAGTCCGCCTGCGCCGGCGCAGGCTGCCGCCTCTCCGGCCGGGCGGCGGCCATGGACCGCGCACTCGACTGGCTCTACGGCCGCGATGGCGGCGGCGCGGAACGAGGCGAGCGCCGACAAGGCGGCCGCGAGGGCTCGGCCCTCACCGTGCCGGACTGGATCAACGCGGTCCACACTCTGTTCCCGCAAGAGACCATCGAGCGGTTGGAGCGCGACGCCATCGAACTCTACGCCATCGACGACGTGATCACGAACCCCGAGGTGCTCGCCCGCGCCGAACCCAACGAGACCCTGCTCAAGGCGGTCCTGCGCACCAAGCACCTCATGGCGCCGGACGTGCTGGTGATGGCGCGCCGGCTCGTGCAGGAAGTGGTGCGCCGCCTCACGGAACAGCTCGCCCGCGATCTCGCGGTCGCCTTCGGCGGCGTCCTCGACCGGCGCCGCCATACCCGGCTCCCCGGCGCCCGGGACCTCGACCTCAATCGCACCATCCGGGACAACCTGCGCCACTACGACCCCGAGCGACGGCGCATCACCGTCGAGCGCCTGCACTTCTTCGCCCGCAACCGGCGCCGGATGCAGCCCTGGCAGGTGATCCTTCTCGTGGACCAGAGCGGGTCGATGCTCGATTCGGTCATCCACGCCTCGGTGATGGCGGCCTGCCTGTGGAAGCTGCCGGGTATCGAGACCCACCTCGTTGCCTTCGACACCGCCTTGGTCGACCTGACCCGCGACTGCGACGACGCCTGCGCATTGCTCATGAAGGTCCAGCTCGGCGGCGGCACCGATATCGGCGGCGCCGTCGGCTACGCGGCCGGGCTGATCACCGCTCCCGAACGCGCCATCGTCATCGTGGTCTCGGATTTCTACGAGGGTGCGAGCGAGGCCGTGCTCGTCGCCAGGGTGCGGGCCCTTACAGGCCAGCGCACCAAGGTGCTCGGGCTCGCCGCCCTCGATTCGCAGGCGCGGCCAGCCTACGACCGGGCCATGGCGCAGCGTCTGGTCGAGGCCGGTGCCGAAATCGCCGCGATGACGCCGGGCGAACTGGCCGGCTGGCTCGCCCACGTCATCCGGAGCTAGCGGCGGATGGCGCGCGCCGACCTCCTGGCACTCACCGACGCGAGCCTGACCCAGCTTTCCAACGCAGGCCTCGTGAAACGGGCGGTGCGCGAGGTCACGGCCGGGCAGGGACCGGTCCTCGCGGAGGCGCCGGACGGCACCGTCGAAGCCCGCTTCGCCGACGGGACGCTGACCCGCCTCGACCCCGACCAGCCGCCGGGGCAGGCGACCTGCACCTGCCCAGCGAGCGGAATGTGCCGCCACCGCGTCGCCCTCGTCGTCGCTTACCGGACCAGCGCGATCGCGGGCGCCCCCGATTCGCGGGCGGATGGGGAAGCGGGACCTTGGGACCCCGGCACCCTGGACGGCCAGGCATTCGAGGCCGGCCTCAGCTCCGCTGCCGCAGCCGAGCTGAAGCGCCTGCTTTCCGCTGGCGTGACCGTGGGGCTCGATCATGGGGCGGTCCCGGCGGCGCGTCTGCCCACGGCGAGCGTGCGCTTCCTTGTTCCCGACGCCGTCGGCTACGCGCGCTGCGATTGTGCGGCCGGCGGCGGCTGCGCCCATGTGGCGGTGGCGATCCGCGCCTTCCGTGAGGCCGGGGGCGGGGCGGAGGTGCGGCTCGGGGACGACAGAGTTCCCCTCGATCACGGAACGGACGACCTCGCGGACGCCGTGGGCGAACTCGTCGCCGGACTTCTCGACGCCGGGGTCACGGCCGGGCCGGAGGTCCATGTGGCGGCCCTCGGACGGCTGCGTCGGGCCGCACAGGCGCGGGGGGCCACGCAAATCCTGCTGGCGGAAGCCGACCTCACCGCGCAGATCGCAGCTTACGCGACCCGCAATGCAACGCACGACGAAGCCAGGGTGCTACAGCTCGTGACCGAACTCCTGGCGCGAGTCCGGGTGGGCGGTGCCGCCGCCCTCGGCCTCGGCCAGCCCTACGAAACGCCCATGGCCAAGACGCGCCTCGTCTCCCTCGGCGCCCGGCTGGTGACGCGAGGGCGCGAAGTCCTGGCGCGGGTCGCACTCGCCGACACGGATACGGGTGCGACCCTCGCGCTGGAACGCACCTACGCGCCGGCCGAAGACGAGGCGGACTTCGTCACGCGTCTGCCTGGGCGCGCCCTCACGCCGGGCCTGTCGCTCGGCGGCCTCGGCCGGGGTCAGATTCTCACCAGCGTGGCCCGGCGGCGGGCCGATGGCCTGTTGGCGCTCGGCCAGGGCGCGCGCGGGCGGACGGCACTCCTGCCGCGCGAGCCCTTGCTGCGCCTGCCCGCTCCCCTCGCGGCGACCCGGACGGGCGAGATCCTGCGCCGCCTCGCCCAGCGCCCACCGGGCTTCCTGCGGCCGCGCGACCGGCTCGATGCCTTCCACGTCTTCGACGTGGCGGAGGTCGTGGGCCAAGCGTGGTCGGCGGGCGCGCAGATCTGGCAGGCGGCGGTCGATCTTCCCCATGGTGGCGGTACCCTGCGCCTCGCGCGCACCTACGACCGAACCGCGCCCGGCGCCCTCGACGCCCTCGCGGGCGCCTTTTCCGAACGGTGGGGCCCCGTACGGCAGGTCGCCGGCCCCGTATGGATCGTGGACGGCGCCCTGGTCTGCGATCCTTGGTCCATCGGAACCGATCGACTCCTGGTGCCCGACCTTGCGGCTCCGGACGCCGCCGGAACAGCGTTCGTGCCCGGCGCGATTGCAGGCGCTCAGACCATCCTCGAAGAGGCCGCGGCCCTGCTTGCCGGCGCGCTCCACGGTGGGCGGCGCAGCTTCGCGGCAGTCGCCGGGGCGAGCGCCCCCCGCCTCGTGGCGCGGTTGCGAGACGGCGGCCATGCGATGACAGCGGTACGCCTCTCGGAAATCATGGGGTCGCGAGGGGAGGGCGGTGCGGCGTTCGGCCGGGCCGCCCTGTGGATCGCCGCGATGCTGGAGGATTCCGGACCGTACGAGGCCGACGCCTGACCGGGGTCCCGGTGAGCATGTCCCCCGGGGCTCGCCCCGCGCGAACGCCTCCATGAATACCGAGATCGAGGATCGCAGGGCTTGCGCATAGGGGCCGGTCTCGGTGCGAGCGACCGCGTCGCGTCCTCGGCGCGGCCTGTCACACCATCCTCGTCCGTGCCTCTGTGGAAAAGCGGGGCAAAAGGATTCCGGTCCAACATCGAGGGCTTTCCGAGGGCACTTCACCTCCAATCGACGCTCTATAAAGATAATGCTTTCGTTGACCCAAGAACAACGACTGTGCAGACTCAATCTTCTTCGCAAGGCAACATTGCGAAGAAGATTCGATCGAAAAAGGCGCGGACGATGACAAAGCAACGCGGCGCGCTCTCGCGTCGGAACGCCGTGGGACTGGTCGCAAGCCTTGCGCTGTCCCTGGCGAGCTTCGGCGGGGCGAGGGCGGACGAGGGCCAGCTGCGCATCGCCAAGCAGTTCGGTGTCGTCTACCTGCTCCTCAACGTCGCCGAGGATCAGAAGCTCATCGAGAAGCACGGCAAGCAAGCCGGTCTCGACATCAAGGTGGACTATGTCCAGCTGTCGGGCGGCTCTGCCGTGAACGACGCCCTGCTGTCGGGCAACATCGAGATCGCCGGCGCGGGCGTCGGCCCCCTCTTCACCCTGTGGGATCGCACGAAGGGACGGCAGAACGTCAAGGGCGTCGCCTCGCTCGGGAACTTTCCCTACTACCTCGTAACCAACAATCCCGCCGTCACGAGCATCGGTGACTTCACCGAGAAGGATCGGATCGCGGTGCCGGCGGTGGGCGTCTCGGTGCAGTCGCGCATCCTGCAGATGGCCTCCGCCAAGCAGTGGGGCGACAAGGACTACGCCCGGCTCGACAAGATCAGCGTCGCCATTCCCCATCCGGAGGCGGCGGCCGCCATCATCAAGGGGGGCACGGAGATCTCGGGCCATTTCGGCAACCCGCCGTTCCAGGATCAGGAACTCGCCGAAAATCCGAAGGCCCGGATCGTCCTGAACTCCTACGCGGTCCAGGGCGGCCCAGCCTCGTCCACGGTGCTCTACGCGACCGAGAAATTCTACAAGACTAGTCCGAAGACCTACAAGGCCTTCCTCGACGCCCTCGACGAGGCGGCCAAGTTCATCACCACGCAGCCCGAAAAGGCCGCCGAGATCTATCTCAAGACCACCGGCAGCAAGATCGATCGCGACCTGCTGGTGAAGATCATCAAGAACCCGGAAGTGACCTTCAAGGTGGCGCCGGAGAACACCATCGGTCTCGGCAAGTTCATGCACCGGGTCGGGGCGATCAAGACCGAGCCCAACGCCATCGGCGACTACTTCTTCGCCGATCCGCGCATCGACACCGGCAGCTGAAGGCGGCGCGCACCATGACGTTCGCCGCCACACGATCGGACCTCGCTCTCCTCGAGCGGGAACCGGCTCGCCCCGTCGCCCACGGGACGCGCGCGATATCGCCGCCGCAGGCACGCCCGGAGCCGGCCCCGTCGCCCCTCCTGCGCCTCGCCGGGGTCACCCTGGAATACCGGACGCCGGAGCGAGTGGTGCGCGCGACGCACCGCATCGATCTCGATGTCTACGAAGCGGACCGTTTCGTGCTGCTCGGCCCATCGGGCTGCGGCAAGTCCACCCTCCTCAAGGCGGCGGCCGGCTTCATCCGTCCCGTCGAGGGTGAGATCGCCCTCGACGGGGTGCCGGTGCGCGAGCCCGGTCCCGACCGCATCGTCGTCTTCCAGGAATTCGATCAGCTGCCCCCGTGGAAGACCGTGGCCCAGAACGTTGCGTTCCCCTTGCGGGCGACGCGTCTGCTGAGCCGACGGGAGGCCGGGGAACGTGCCCGGCACTACATCGACAAGGTCGGATTGTCGCGCTTCGCCGACAGCTACCCGCACCAGCTCTCGGGCGGCATGAAGCAGCGCGTCGCCATCGCGCGGGCGCTCGCCATGCAGCCGAAGGTGCTGATGATGGACGAGCCGTTCGCGGCCCTCGACGCCCTGACGCGCCGCCGGATGCAGGAGGAGTTGCTGAACCTGTGGGACGAGGCCCGCTTCACGCTGCTGTTCGTGACCCATTCCATCGAGGAGGCCCTGGTGGTCGGCAACCGCGTGGCCCTGCTCTCCCCCCATCCCGGTCGCGTCCGGGGCGAGTTCAACAGTCACGCGTTCGATCTCGGCAGCCTCGGCAGCCGCGAATTCCAGTCTGCGGTGCAGGGGCTGCACGCACGTCTGTTCGAGACGGACCCCGCATCCGCACCGGCGGCCGCATGATGGGCCGGACGCTCACGCCGCCCATTCGCCCGGAATACGACCGGGTCCTGCCGCCGTTCGTCGAGGCACCGGTGGAGCGCCTGCTGCCGCTGTCCACGCGTCTTTGGCAGCAGGACTGGCTGCGCAAGGGTCTCATCATCGCCGTGCTCGCCGTGGTCTGGGAGGGGCTGGCGCGCTGGCAGGACAACGACCTGCTGCTCCCCGGCTTCGTCGCCACCCTGTCGGCCCTGATCGAGGGCCTAATCGACGGCGAGTTGCTCGACCGGGTGTGGATCTCCCTCTCCCTCCTGGTGCAGGGCTACGTCTGCGGGATCGTGCTCGCCTTCGGGCTGACGACGCTGGCCGTCTCGACGCAGTTCGGCCGAGACCTGCTCTCGACCCTGACGGCGATGTTCAATCCGCTTCCGGCGATCGCGCTCCTGCCGCTGGCCCTGCTGTGGTTCGGCCTCGGTTCCGGCAGCCTGATCTTCGTGCTGATCCACTCCGTGCTGTGGCCGATGGCCCTCAACACCTATTCGGGCTTTCAAGGCGTGCCCGAGACCCTGCGCATGGCGGGGCGCAATTACGGCCTGCGCGGTCCGTCCTACGTGCTGCAGATCCTGATCCCGGCCGCCTTGCCGGCGATCCTGTCCGGGCTGAAGATCGGCTGGGCCTTCGCGTGGCGCACCCTGATCGCGGCGGAACTCGTCTTCGGCGCCGCGTCGGGACGCGGCGGGCTCGGCTGGTACATCTTCCAGAACCGCAACGAGCTCTACACCGACCGCGTCTTCGCGGGCCTCGTTCTCGTGGTGCTCATCGGCCTGTTCGTGGAGAACGTCGTCTTCGCGACCCTCGAACGCTTCACCGTTCGCCGCTGGGGCATGGCGCGCTGACCCATCCAGTGTGACGCCCCTGAAGGCCCGACGCACTGGTGTTCGGCGCCCCGCAGAACCGCACGGCTTCCCCCGTATTCCGTATCCTCGTGCAGGCGCCCTCGGGGGAAGCGGAGCAATGGCATGAGCAAAACAGACGATCTATCTTGGACATTGCCTGAAATCGGGATACAATAAAGACCTATACAGAATAAATACTACAAATCCATAAGACTAAAGCAAAACAAACTCCGGACAGACGCCGAAACGAAAAAAAGTATCACACCCCGGATTTCGCTTCGGCGAATCGGGGCCAGGGAGACAACACCATGACTCAGGGCGATCAGGTTGTTTTCGCACGGCTCGACGTGGCGGAGGCGCTGGGCATCTGGCGCCACGCCACGGGCCGGGTCATTGGCATCCATCCGGCGCCGGGCGAGGCCTTGGCCGTCGACGTCGAGTTCGCCGGGCACGGCGTCCTCGTCGGCTACAGCGCGTCCCTGTTCACACGCATCGCCTGATCCGGCGCACGTCTCGTCCGGTCGCGGCTCCATCCCCACCGCAGGATCACATCGAATGACGAGCGCCCTCCAAGCCGGCATCGCCCGCGCCGGCTTCACGCGGCCGCCCCTACGCAGCGTCAGCCACACCGATGCGGAATCCGAGGTCTGGCGGGCCATGCGGAGCGAGGCCGAGGCGGCGATCGTCGAGGAACCGCTCTATGCCGGCATCATCCAGGCGACGATCCTGGACCAGCCGAGCCTGTCCCACGCCTTCGCGTATCGTCTCGCCCACCGCCTCGGCGACGGCGACCTCGCGCGCCTGTCCATGCGCGACCTCTGCCTCTCGGCCTTCGAGGCGGATCCGCATGCCGGAGCACACGCCGTGCGCGACCTCGTGGCCATCCGCGAGCGCGACCCGACCTGCCGGCGCTACCTCGATCCGTTCCTGTTCTACAAGGGATTGGCCGCACTCGAGGGCTACCGGGTCGCCCATTGGCTCTGGCACCAGGGCCGGGCGACCCTGAGCCTGCACGTTCAGAGCCGGATCTCCGAGGTGTTCGGCGCCGACATCCATCCCGCCGCGCGGATCGGCTCGGGGGTGTTCATCGACCACGCCACCGGCGTCGTCATCGGAGAGACCACGGTGATCGCCGACGACGTCTCGATCCTGCAATCGGTGACGCTCGGCGGCAACGGCAAAGAGAGCGGCGACCGCCACCCCAAGATCGAGCGCGGCGTGCTCCTCAGCGTCGGCGCCAAGGTGCTCGGCAACATCCGAGTCGGGGAGGGGGCGAAGGTCGCCGCGGCGGCCGTGGTGCTGCACGACGTGCCCGCCCACACCACGGTGGCAGGGGTGCCGGCCCGGGTGGTGTCGCGGCTCAAGACAGCCGAAGTCCCTGCCATGAGCATGGATCAGTTCTTCGGGGACGGGATTTAAAAAAATTCTTTCAGTCCAGCTGTTCTACGCGAGACAGCAACACGAGATGATTTTTTTGCACATCCCTTGCTGCCTAGCCAGTTCTATCTACGAGACACCAATGTACAATGCATTGAACTCCTTCAGTGCCAATATATAGAAGAACGTTTTGTTGACCTTTGTTAATCGCGAAAGCTAAACCGAAATCGCTCCCGCACCGAAGCCGTTCGAGCGGCGGGCCGCAAACATAACCACCGAGAGCGGGCACGTCAGGCGCGGTTCCGATGCGATTCCATTCGCGTCGCGCGCATTCCCATGCCTCTGCCCGAAATACGGAGACGACCCCTAATGAGTGGACCCGGTCTGAGCGTGAGCGCTTCTGCGGCACGCAATCTCGCCACCGCGACCGTCACCTCGGTCCAGAACGCGGCCAACACTCCGCGCTGGTTCCATCGCCTGCTGCCCTTCGTCGATGTCGCCGGCGGCGTCTACCGGGTCAACCGCCGCGCCGTGGTGCTGGCGAAGCCCGGTCGGATCGAGCTGTCCAACGACGACGGTGCCCGCCTGGTGCGCCCGGCCTCCCTGCGCCGCATCCCCCTGTTCAGCCGGCTCGGCGACGCCGAGCTCTCGGCCCTGGCCTCCCGGTTCACGGCCTCCCAGCACAAGGCCGGCGACGTCATCGCCGAGGAAGGCTCGTCGGACCGCAGCCTGACCGTGGTGGCCGAGGGCACCGTCGAACTCACCCTGTCGGGACCGTTCAAGGGGCGCCTGCGCCAGGGGCTGGCCACCGGTGGCGACTATTTCGGTGACGGCGACCTCGTCGGCGAGAACACGCCCGCGCCGGCCGTGAAGGCGCTCTCGGCGGTGACGCTCCTGACCCTCGACCGGGCCGCCATCGAGGACGAGGGCATCCGCTCGCGCATCACCCAGTACGTGGAGGAGCGCGACCGCCTCAAGGGGCACACCAACTCCCACGGAGAGCAGGGCATCGAGCTGCTCGCCGTCCATACCGGCGAGCCGCGCCTGCCCACCACCTTCGTGGATTACGAGATCGACCCGCGCGAGTACCACCTCTCCACGATCCAGACGATCCTCCACACCCACACCCGCGTCACCGACCTCTACTCCAACGAGATCGACCAGCTGCGCGAGCAGATCCGCCTCACGGTCGACGCCGTGAAGGAGCGCGAGGAGTGGGAACTCTTCAACAATTCCGAGTTCGGCCTGCTGCACGAAGTCAGCCAGCGCCAGCGCATCCCGACCCGCGGCGGCCCGCCCACCCCGGACGACCTCGACGAGTTGCTGACCCTGGTCTGGAAGAAGCCCGCCTTCTTCGTGGCCCATCCCCGCGCCATCGCGGCCTTCGGCCGGGAAGCCACCCGGCGCGGCGTGCCCCCGGTGGTGATCCACCTGTTCGGCTCGCCCTTCCTCACCTGGCGCGGCGTGCCGATCGTGCCGAGCGACAAGCTGCCCATCGACCGCGATCCGGTGACCGGCGCCCAGACCACCTCGATCCTGCTCCTGCGCGTCGGCGAGCACGAACAGGGCGTCGTCGGCCTGCAGAAGTCCGGGGTCACCGGCGAGATCGAGACCGGCCTGTCGGTGCGCTACATGGGCACCAACGACCACTCCATCGCTTCGCACCTCGTGACCCGCTACTTCTCGGCCGCCGTCTTGGTCGAGGATGCCATCGCGCGTCTCGATAACGTGCTCCTGGGCAACTACCATGACTACGCCTGACGCGCCGTCCGCCCGTCTTCCCACGGGCAGTCTCCCCACGGGCGTGTTCGGCGATGCGGCGCATTCGGATCTCGTCGGGCGCCTCGCCCGCGAGATCTACGGTCAGGGGCAGGCCGCAAGCGTGCCCCTGACTCCGAACCTGCCGCAGACCCCGCAAGCCCCGCAGGCTCTGGAGAATCTTCCCCAGGGCTTCGGCCACCCCCAGGCCCCGAAGGCGGATCTGGGCACGCCCTCGATCCCGTCCGGCTCGGGTCCGTCGGGCCTGCAGCCCGATGTCTCGACGCTGGGGGCGCGCGCGTTCGGCACGCCACCGGTCGGCCTGCCGGGCCTGTCCGGGCCGGGTTTCGCCCAGCCGTCGGCATTTCCGTCGGTCCACCCCGAGGCGCAGGGCCCGGGGCGGGCCTTGCCGGAGTTCTTCGTGCCGAGCGTGCCCGAGGTGGCCGCCACCTTGCCCGGTGGCGTCGACCTCCACCGCACCGTCGCCAAGGACCATCCGCGCGCCAACGGCTTCGCCCACGGCCTCGCCCCGTCCCTGGTTCCGGCAGCGCCCGGCAGCCACGGCAAGGACGAGGCCCAGGAGACGTTCTCGCGCACTGGCCGGCTCTCGCCGGAGCCGGCCGGCCGGGAGTCGCCCCATAAGGTCGAGATCGGCGACGAGCCGTTCTCGCAGGGCGAGTACTACTTCCTCGCCGACCGCAGCCGGCCGGGCAGCGCGTCGCCGCGAGTGCAGCCGGGTCGTGGGCAGGGTCACGGGCATGCGCCGCATGTCTCGACCCAAGGGGCGAGCCCCGTCGCCGCGCCGTTCGACGTGGAGCGCGTCCGCAAGGACTTCCCGGCGCTGCACCAGAGCATCAACGGCCATCCCCTGATCTGGCTCGACAACGCGGCCACCACGCACAAGCCGCAGAGCGTCATCGACGCCACGTCGGAGTTCTACGCCCGCCACAACTCCAACATCCACCGGGCCGCCCACACCCTGGCGGCCCGCTCCACGGATCTGTTCGAAGGGGGCCGCGAGAAGGTGCGGCGCTTCCTCAATGCGCCCTCCAAGGACGACATCGTCTTCCTGCGCGGCACCACGGAGGCGATCAACCTCGTGGCCAATTCCTACGGCCGCGCCAATGTCGGTCCGGGTGACGAGATCATCGTCTCCCAGATCGAGCACCATGCCAACATCGTGCCCTGGCAACTCCTGACCCAGGCCACCGGCGCCACCCTGCGGGTGATACCGGTCAACGACCGCGGCGAGATCATCTTCGAGCAGTTCGCCGCCCTGCTGTCGGGCCGCACCAAGATCGTGTCGGTGACCCACGTCGCCAACGCGCTCGGGACCATCAACCCGGTGGCGGAGATCATCGCGCTCTCCCACGCCTACGGGGTACCGGTGCTGGTCGACGCGGCCCAATCCTCGCCGCACATCCCCCTCGACGTGCAGGCGCTGGATGCGGACTTCCTCGTGTTCTCCGGCCACAAGGTGTTCGGCCCAACGGGCATCGGCGCCCTCTACGGCAAGAAGCACCTGCTCGAGGCGATGCCCCCGTGGCAGGGCGGCGGCCACATGATCGAAGACGTCACCTTCGCGCGGACCGTCTACAAGGGCGCGCCCGAAAAGTTCGAGGCGGGCACGCCCGACATCGCCGGGGCCGTGGGTCTCGGCGCGGCGCTGGACTACCTCGAAAGCGTCGGACTGCCGGGCATCGCCGCCTACGAGCACGACCTGCTCGAGTACGCCCAAGCGGGCATCGCCGAGGTGAAGGGCCTGCGCCTCATCGGTACGGCCCGGCAGAAAGCCAGCGTCATGTCCTTCGTCGTCGACGGGCACGAGAACGAGGCTGTGGCCCACCACCTCGACGCACGCGGCATCGCCGTGCGGTCGGGGCATCACTGCGCCCTGCCGGCCCTGCGCCGGTTCGGCGTCGATCAGTCGGTGCGCGCGTCGCTCGCCTTCTACAACACCCGCCACGACGTCGACGTGTTCCTGAAGGCGCTGCACTCCCTGCCGCGCCGCTAGACTCCCCAACCGGCGGCGGCCCACGGGCCGCCGCGATGAACGAGCGAGCCTCCCATGCGTCACCTCAAAGCCGTTCCGCGCCGCACGCTTCTCGCCATGGCCTGCGGCGCCCTCGCGCTCCTGGCGGCCCCGTGCCTGGCGCTGGCGGCCGAGGTGAAGGAGGTCCGCCTCGACTGGGCGACCTACAATCCGGTGAGCCTCGTCCTGAAAGAGAAGGGCTTCCTCGAGGAAGCCTTGAAGCAGAAGGGCATCGGAGTGCGCTGGGTGCAGTCGCTCGGCTCCAACAAGGCGCTGGAATTCCTCAATGGCGGCGCCATCGATTTCGGCTCCTCGGCCGGGGCCGCCGCCCTGCTCGCGCGGATCAACGGCAACCCGGTGAAGGCGATCTACGCTTTCTCGCAGCCCGAATGGACCGCCCTCGTCACCCGAAAGGACAGCGGCATCGCCAAACCCGCCGACCTCAAGGGCAAGCGCATCGCGGTCACCCGCGGCACCGATCCGCACATCTTCCTCATCCGCGCCCTCCAGGGCGCCGGCCTCACGGAGAAAGACGCCAAGCTCGTCCTGCTGCAGCATGCCGACGGACGTACCGCCCTGGAGCGCGGCGACGTCGATGCCTGGGCCGGCCTCGACCCGATGATGGCGGCGGCCGAGATCGAGGGCGGCAGCGTACTGTTCTTCCGCGATGCTTCGGCCAACACCTGGGGCGTCCTCGACGTGCGCGAGGATTTCGCGAAGGATCATCCCGACCTCGTGGCCACGGTGATCGCCGCCTACGAGCGCGCCCGCACCTACGCGCTGGCCAATCCGGCCGCCGTGCAGGCAGCGCTGATCGCGGCGACCAAGCTGCCCGAGGCCGTCATCGCCCGGCAACTGACCCGCACCGATCTGAGCCAGCCCGCGATCGGACCGGTCCAGGCGGCGAGCATCCGCGCCGCCGGCCTCGCCCTGCAGCAGGCGGGCGTCATCCCGGCCGAAACGGATGTGGCTGCGGCCGTCGACGGCCTCATCGACACTCGCTTCTCGCCCGCAACGGCCCAGCGCTGAGCATGGCTGCGGGGCTGACCGACACGGCGGAGGCGGATGGTCGGGAGGCGCCCGCCTCGGGGCTCCCGCTCCGTGGCGATCGCGTGGGCCGCGCGGTGCTGGGGTTGCTCCTCCCGCTCGGTCTGGCGATCGGGTGGGAGATCGCCGTCCGGGGCGGCCTGGCGCAGGGGCGCCTCGTTCCGCCGCCGAGCCGGGTTCTCGCCACCCTGTCGGACCTCGCCGCCTCGGGCGAGCTGTGGCTGCACGTCCAGGCCACCCTCGTGCGCGTCGCCTCCGGCTTCGTCCTCGGGGCAGGCCTCGGCATCGCCCTCGGCGCGGTGACCGGCACCCTGCCACTGGCGCGCCACCTCCTCGATCCGGCGTTCCAGGCCCTGCGGGCGGTGCCGTCGCTGGCCTGGGTGCCCCTGTTCATCCTGTGGCTCGGTATCCTGGAGACGCCCAAGGTGGTTCTCATCGGCGTCGGCGTGTTCTTTCCGGTCTATGTCGGCGTATCGGGGGCCATCGCCTCCGTCGACCGCAAGCTGGTAGAGGTCGGGCGCATCTTCCGGCTGTCGAAACCGGCGCTGGCCCGCCGCATTCTGCTCCCGGCGGTCCTGCCCGCCACCATCGTCGCGCTCCGCACGGGCCTCGGCCTCGGCTTCCTGTTCGTGGTGGCGGCCGAGCTGATGGGCGCGTCCGAGGGGCTCGGCTACCTCCTCGTGGACGGCCAGCAATTCGGCAAGCCCGAGCAGATCCTCGCCGCGATCCTGACCTTCGCGCTGCTGGGCAAGGCGGCCGACACGATCCTCGTCGTCCTGACCCGACCGCTCCTGCGCTGGCAGGACGTGGCGCGCGACATCCTCTAGGGGCGGATGTGCTCACCTTCCGGAACGTCTCCAAGACCTACGCCGACGGGACGCGGGCGCTCGCGGGCATTTCCGTCGAGGTGGCGCGTGGCGAAATTCTCGCCCTGGTCGGCGGCTCGGGCTGCGGGAAGACCACGCTCCTGCGCCTCGCCGCCGGCCTCGATACGGCGAGCGGCGGAACGATCCGCCTCGACGGCGAGGTGCTCGACCGGCCCCATCCCGGCGTCGGACTCGTGTTCCAGGAGCCGCGCCTGCTGCCCTGGCTCACCATCGCGCAGAATGTCGGCTTCGGCCTCGCCGATCTTTCCGCACCGGAGCGAGTCAGGCGGGTCGCCCATGCCCTCGAGCGGGTCGGCCTCGCCGAGCACGCGGACCGTTGGCCGCGCGACCTCTCCGGCGGTCAACAGCAGCGGACCGCCATCGCCCGAGCCTTCGTGGCGCAGCCTAAGGTTCTCCTCCTCGACGAGCCGTTCTCGGCCCTCGACGCGGTGACGCGCCAGGATCTGCACGGCCACCTTCTCGGCCTCTGGGCCGAGACGCGCCCGACCATCGTCCTCGTCACCCACGATGTCGGGGAGGCCGCCGTGCTGGCCGACCGGGCCGTGGTGCTCCGCCCGAAGCCCGGCCGCATCCACGATATCTTCGCGATCGCCACGCCCCGGCCGGTCGATCCGGATGCCAACGCGTCCACCACCCGCCAGCTCAGGGCGGCCCTCGGCGCCTCGCTGCGGGCGAGCGGGTGAGGCGCACGCTTTACGGGTCGGGGGGTGCGTCGGCGTTGCCCTCGGCCCGGTCGCGGTAGGTGGCGGCGCGGCCGAGCAGGATTAGGGTGACGGGCGTAGTCACGGTGAGGAACAGCCCGATCAGGAGATCGCGCAGGACCAAATGCCCCTCTGCTACCGAGAAGTACAGCACGGAGGCCGTGACGATCAGGGCCATGCCGAGGGTCGCCCCGAGGGTCGGCGCATGCACGCGCTCGTAGAAGGTTCGCAGGCGGATCAGGCCGACGGCGCCGGTGAGCGAGAAGCCGGCCCCGGCGAGCGCCAGGGCGACCACGAGCCAGGCGGCCCAGGCGGGCAGGTCGGCGCCGGTCACTGGATCACCTCGCCCTGCATCAGGAACTTCGCCAGTGCCAGGGTGGCGGCAAAGCCGAGCAAGCCGATGATCAGCGCCGCCTCGAAGTAGAGCCCGCTGCCGGTGCGCAGGCCGTGAACCACGATGGCGAGCATGCCGTTGAGGTAGACCGTGTCGAGGCCGAGCACGCGATCCTGGGCTCGGGGACCGCGTAGGACGCGCCAGGCGGCGAGCACCATCGCGAGGACCAGCATCGCCTGCGCCAGCCCCAGGCCGTAGGTGAGGACGAGGGTCGGGCTCACGGAAAGATCTCCATCAATGGGCGCTCGTAGCGATCCTTGACCCTGCGGACCCATTCGTCGCCCTCGACGAAGTCGAGAACGTGAAGGAGCAGGCGCCCGGTGTTGGAATCGTACTGGATCCACAGGGTGCCGGGCGTCGCCGTGAGGATGATCGCCAGCACCGCGAGGCCGTAGGGGCTGCGCAGGTCGAGGGGAATCGACACGAAGCCGGTGTGGCGTGTGCCGCGGCGCAGGCCCAGGATCACCTTCGCGACGTCGATGTTGGATCGCACCACGTCGCCGAGAACGCGCCCCGCCAGCCCGAGGATCGTGCCCGGCGCACGCACGCGCACGGCCTCGGGCCGCAGGGCCCGCATGACGAAGGGCACGAGCCATCCGACGACGACGCTAAGAAATGCCGTCGCGACGGTCAGCGGCGGGTTCAACAGCAGCCACGTCGCGACAAGGGCGAGGGAGAGCAGGGGATAGGGCAGGAACCGGTTCATGGCGCGCCCCCGGGGAGGACCGCGCGGACATAGGCGGTGGGGTCGGCGAGCCACGCCACCGTGCGATCGGTGTAGGCGAGCCCGAGCCCGCCCCAGAGTGTGAGGCCGAGGCAGACGGTCATCAGTCCGGCCAGGGCCGCGAATTCGAGCCGCCCGATCACCGGATCGGGACCGTCGTGCGGCACCCAGAAGCCCTGGATGCCGAGGCGCACCAGGGGCATCAGGGTCCCGAGGCTGGAGACCGTCAGGACGAGTATGAAGCTCCAGGCCATGGGCGCCATCGCACCGCCCGCGAGGCCTGTGAACATCGCGAGCTTGCCGATGAAGCCGGCCAGCGGAGGCAACCCGGCGAGCATCAGGGTGCAGAGCAGGAACCCGCCGCCGACGATGGCCACGGCCGCCGGGATCGCCCGGCCGGTCTCGGTGGCACCGTCGTCGTCGAAGGGATCGTGGTACTCGTCGGCGAACACGGCCAGGGACGCCGCGGCCGGGTCGCGGCCGCGCTGGAGGATCTCGGCCAGCAGAAACAGCGCCCCCGCCGCCAGGGTCGAGCCGACGAGGTAGAACAGGGCGCCCGACAGGGCGGCCCGGCTTCCGGTTCCGAGGGCGGCCAGCACCGTGCCGGACGAGATCATCACCGCGTAGGCCGCCGCCCGCGTGAGGTCGCGCGCGGCGAGGATCCCGATGGTGCCGTACGCGATGGTGGCGAGGCCGCCGGCGAACAGCCAACCCTGGCCGAACCCCGCAGAGGCGCCGGTGCCGAACAGCAGCAGGCTCAGGCGCACGACGACGTAGATGCCGACCTTGCTCAGGATCGCCAGGATGGCGGCGGCGGGCGCGCTCGCGGCGGAGTAGGTCGGGGCCAGCCAGAACCCGAGGGGCCAGGCGCTGCACTTGATCAGGAAGGCGACGCCGAGCACCGCGCAGCCGGCCTCGAACAGCCCGGCCTCGGCCCCAGCCGGCCCCGACAGGCGGCGGGCGAGGTCGGCCATGTTGAGGGTCCCCATGGTGCCGTAGATCAGGCTGACGCCGACGAGGAAGAACAGCGACGCGATGAGGTTGACGGCGATGTAGGTGAGCCCGGCCCTGATCCGCGTCTCGCCCGAGCCGTGCAGCACGAGGCCGTAGGACGCGGCCAGCATCACCTCGAAGAACACGAACAGGTTGAACAGGTCGCCGGTGAGGAAGGCGCCG
The DNA here is from genome assembly GCF_001423295.1 of Methylobacterium sp. Leaf112. GTDB lineage: Bacteria > Pseudomonadota > Alphaproteobacteria > Rhizobiales > Beijerinckiaceae > Methylobacterium. The sequence continues at coordinate 50,305 of NZ_LMNG01000002.1, forward strand.
TTCACCCCCATCAGCAGCAGCAGGAACAGGGCGTGGAAGCGCGGCCCCGCCCGGTCCCAGCGGGCGACGGCGAAGACCAGGGCCGCGAGGCCGAGGATTCCCGTCAGCACCAGCATCATCGCCGCGAGCCGGTCGGCGACGAGAACGATGCCGTAGGGGGCGGCCCAGTTTCCGAGGCGGTAGACCTGGGGAGCCGCCAGCGTGCCCCAGGCCAGGATGAGGGCGGTGGCCAGCAGGACCGTGGTCGTCGCGAGGCTGATCGCCGCCTTGAGGCGGCTGCGCCGCTCGTCGAGGAGCAGCATCAGGCCCGACGCGGCGATGGGCAGCACGATGGGCAGGACGACGAGGTGATCGCTCGGTGCGCTCATGCGCCGGGCTCGCGGCCATCGACGTGATCGCTGCCGGTGATGCCCCGTGCGGCGAGCAGGACGACGAGGAACAGCGCCGTGAGGGCGAAGCTGATGACGAGGGCGGTGAGCACCAGGGCCTGGGGCACCGGATCGGCGATCCGCGCCGCATCGGCGCCGGCTTCGAGAACCGGCGGGGCGCCGATCGTCAGGCGGCCCATGGCGAAGATGAACAGGTTCACCGCGTAGGTGAGCAGCGACAACCCGAGAACCACCTGGAAGGTGCGCGGCCGCAGGAGCAGCCATACGCCCGAGGCGGCGAACAGGCCGATCCCCAGGGATAGAACGATCTCCATCAGGCGTCGGTCTCCAGGTCGGCGGCCGCTTCGCGGGCGCGGCGCAGGGATTGCCGCGCCAGGGCGACGAGCATGAGCACGCTGGCCCCCACCACGAGCACGACGACGCCGAGATCGAAGGCAACGGCGCTGGCCAGGGGGATTTTCCCCAGGACCGGCACGTCGGCGTACTTGAAGGCGGCGGTGAGGAAGGGGCGGCCGAACAGCCAGGGCACCGCCCCCGCCAGAACGGCGACGAGGAGCCCGAAGCCGATCCAGGCGATCGGGCGGATGCGCAGGCGCTCCTCCACCCATTGCGCCCCGTGGGCCATGTACTGGAGCACGAACGCGATGGTGAGCGCGATGCCCGCCGCGAAACCGCCGCCGGGCCAATCGTGCCCGCGCAGGAAGAGGTGAAGGGCCAGCACGCACACGAACGGGAACAGCCAGGTGATCACCACGGAGGGGATCAGCAGGGCGTCGGACGCGGTGTCGCCGACGCTGCGCTCCGCGTGGGCGAGGTCGGCGGCCTCCTGCCTGAGCTGCTGCTTCGGCCGCTCCAGGCTGTCGGCGGCCGGACGGAAGCGGCGCAGGAGGGCGAAGACCGTGAGACCGACGATTCCGAGCACGCAGATCTCGCCCATGGTGTCGAAGGCGCGGAAATCCACCAGCAGGACGTTGACGACGTTGCGACCGCCGGCTTGGGGATAGGCCTCCTCGACGAACCAGCGGGCGATGCCCTCGGGTGACGGCCGGGTCATCACCGCGTAGGCGAGGCCGGCGAGACCGATGCCGACGGCGCCCGCGACGACGAAGTCGGTGACCCGGCGGCGCCGGGCGCGGCGGTTCTCGGCCGCCGGTGCCAGGATGGCCTCATCGCGCTTGGGCAGCCAGCGCAGGCCGAGGAGGAGCAACACCGTCGTCACGATTTCGATGAGCAGTTGGGTGACGGCGAGGTCGGGTGCCGACAGCCAGACGAAGGTGAGGCTGCTGACGAGGCCCGCCCCACCGGTGAGGATCACGGCCGACAGGCGATGGTACTTGGCGCGCTCGGCGGCCCCCACGGCACAGGCGCCGCCCACCAGCCACAGGAGCGCGAAGGCGGGATCGATCCCGGAGGGATCGGGGACCGGCAGGGCGGGCAGGCCGCGCGCGAGCACGGCCGACAGGCCCGCGATGAGGGCCACGAGGAACAGGGCGCGCAATTGCACCTGTACGCGCGTCGCCCCGAGCGCCCGTTCGAGCCCGCGGGCCGCATGCACGAGGCCGGTCATGGCGCGCTCGAACATCCAGCCGCCGTCGAGGCGGTGCATGAGCCAGGGGCCGCCGCGGGGGTTGGTGTTGATGCGCCGGCCGAACGCCAAATAGAGGCCGACACCGCCGGCGAGCGCCCCCATGCTGAGGGCGAGGGGTGCGTTGAAGCCGTGCCAGATCGCGAGGTCGTAGGCTGGGCCGGCCTCGCCGAACACCGAACGCGAAGCGGTCTCCAGGGCCGGCCCGATGGTGAGGTTGGGCACGAGTCCGACACTGATGCAGGCCAGCACCAGGACCTCGATGGGCAGGCGCATCCAGCGCTCCGGCTCGTGCGGCGCCTTCGGCAGATCGTGCGGCGGTGCCCCGAAGAAGGTCTGGCGGATGAAGCGCAGGGAATAGAGCACCGTGAAGGCGGAGGCCAAGGTCGCCAGAACCGGCAGGGCGAGTTGGAGCGGATGGTCGCCGACGTTGTCGACGGCCTCCGACAGGAACATCTCCTTCGACAGGAAGCCGTTCAGCAGCGGCACGCCCGCCATGGCGGCGGCGGCGACCATGGCGAGGGTCGCGGTGTAGGGCATGGCCCGCCACAGGCCGCTGAGGCGGCGCATGTCGCGCGTGCCGGTCTCGTGGTCGATGATGCCGGCGGCCATGAACAGCGACGCCTTGAAGGTGGCATGGTTCACCGTGTGGAAGATCGCCGCGACGACGGCCAGCGGCGAGTTGAGGCCGAGAAGCAGGGTGATCAGCCCGAGATGGCTGATGGTGGAGTAGGCGAGCAGGCCCTTGAGGTCGTGCTGGAAGATCGCGCTCCAGGCACCGATCAGCATCGTCGCCATGCCGGCGGTGCCGACGATCCAGTACCAGGCGTCGGTCTCGGCCAGCACTGGCCAGAAGCGGATCATCAGGAAGATGCCGGCCTTCACCATGGTGGCCGAGTGCAGGTAGGCGCTGATCGGCGTGGGTGCCGCCATCGCCCGGGGCAGCCAGATGTGGAACGGGAACTGCGCCGATTTCGTCAGCGCCGCCGCCAGGATCAGCACGAGGGCGGGCAGGTAGAGCGGGCTCGTCCGGATGGCATCCCCCGACGCGAGCACCACGGCGAGATCGTAGCTGCCGACGATCCGCCCGACGATCACCATGCCGACGAGGAGGCACAGGCCGCCGAGGGCCGTGATGGTGAGGGCCATGCGCGCGCCGTCCCGCGCCGCGCGGTTGTCGTACCAGTAGCCGATGAGCAGGAACGAGAAGACGCTCGTCAGTTCCCAGAACACCACGAGCTGGATCAGGTTGCCCGCGAGCACGATGCCGAGCATCGCGCCGACGAAGGCGAGGAAGAACGAGAACAACCGCGGCACCGGGTCCTGCGCCGACATGTAGTAACGCGCGTAGAGCACCACGAGGGCGCCGATGGCGAGGACGAGGACGGCGAACAGCCAGGCGAGGCCATCCAGTCGCAGCACCAGTGCGACCCCGAGGGAGGGCAGCCAGTCGAGGGTCTGCACCACCGGCGCCCCGCCGATGCGGGGATACAGCGCTCCGATACAGGCGAGACTTGTGAGTGTGACGAACCCCGCGAGAAGGGCCGCGGCGTTGCGCGCGTCGCGGGGCAGCAGGGCCGCCGCCACGCTGCCGAGGAAGGGCAGGAGCGCGGCCGCGACGAGGAGGGGCTCGGCAGGCATCAGGGGCAGGGGCCTCGAAAGCGGGGTCCGGCTGGGTGCTCTGGACGATTTTTCGTGGTTTGTCGCCCCGGCGCCCGGAATGGGACCGCGATGAACCGGACCGCACGCCCGCGCATTGAGACCGTGAAGCCCGTGTCCCGGCGCCTGGAGTCAGCCATGAAATCGTATCGGTGGAGCGCCGTACTCCTTGCCGCCATCCTGTGCGGATCCGGCGCCCTGACCCTGAACGCACCCGCACGCGCCGCCGATGAGGCGAGTGCCGCGAAGCCGGCTCAGTTCCGGACCGCACCGGCCCCAGGCACCATGCGGGTTTCGAAGGTGATCGGGGTCGGCGTCGTCGGGATGGATCACGTCCGGGTCGGTACCATCGAGGATGTGCTGCTCGCAGCCGACGGCCGGATCGAGACCGTCGTGATCGGCGTCGGCGGCTTCCTGGGGATCGGTGAGAAGTACGTCGCGGTCCCCTTCGAACTGCTGGCCTGGAACGTCGGCGACGTGCCACTCACCTCGGGGCCGACCTCGGTCGCCACCCCCCAGAATGCCGCGTCGACGGCCGAGGCCGCCCAGGCCGGGCCGCAGACGATGCCGGGGAGCGACACCACCCGCGACGTCCTCGGCGCCGTCGAGGACAAGCACAGCGGGCGGGTCACCGACGCAACGGGTTCCACGGGCGCGCAGACGCCCACGGGGGAACGCGCGACCGTGCTCGCAGGCGCCTCCGGCAACGCACCCGTCCGGGCGGAGCTGCGGCTGACGAAGGCCGAGCTCGCCGCTGCGCCGGCTTTCACATTCGACGGTACGGCCGGACGGCAACCGTGAGGATCGAGCGATGAACCGGATACTGGCCGTACCGATTTTGCTCGGCGCCGTGGGCGAGGCCGTCGCACAGACGATGAACCCGGCCCCGCCGATCCCGGAGACCGGGCCGGCGGGCTCCAACTCCAGCGCCAACACCCTGGCGGCGATGGATTTCAATTGGGTTTGGGTAAGCCTCGTGGCGATCGTGCTCGGGGCCGCCCTCTGGTACATCGTGCGCCAGCGTCAGTCGCGCTGAGGGTCACGGCGCGCGAACGGGCCCGGCGCTCGGGAAGAACAGCTGCTCGCCGCCGATCCGATACGCTGCGATGGAGTCTTGGCCCTTGGGCGAGACGAGCCAGTCGATGAAGGCCTGCCCCTCCTTCACCTTCACGGTGGGATGCTTGTCCGGGTCGACCAGCATCACGCCGTAGGGGTTGAACAGGCGCTTGTCGCCCTCGACCAGGATCGCGAGATCACCCCGGTTCTTGAACGCGAGCCACGTTCCGCGATCGGCCAGGATGTAGGCGCCGAGGGCAAAGGCCGTGTTCAAGGCCGGTCCCATGCCCTGGCCGACATCGCGGTACCACTCGCCCTTCACCGCGGCCAGATCGATCCCGGCCTCCTTCCAGCTCCGCAGCTCGGCGCTGTGGGTTCCCGAACGATCACCGCGCGAGACGAACGGCGCCTTGGCCGCGGCGATCTTCCGGAGGGCGGCGGTGATGTCGGTGCCCTTCGTGCCGGCCGCGTCGCCCTTCGGCCCCACCAGTACGAAGTCGTTGTACATCACGTCGAACCTCGCCTTGGCGAAGCCCTGCGCCACGAAGGCGTCCTCCGCCGCCCGGTCGTGGACGAGAACCACGTCGGCGTCACCCCGGCGCGCCGCGTCGAGGGCTTGACCGGTGCCGAGCGCCACCACCTTCACGGTGATGCCGGTCTTTGCCGCGAAGGCGGGGAGGATGTGCTTGAACAGGCCGGACTGCTCCGTCGAGGTGGTCGAGGCCACGACGATGGAGGCCGGCTCGGCGCTCGCGGGGAAAGCCCCCAGGGGGGAAGCCCCCAGGAGTGCGAGGAGACCGAGGGTCAGGACGCTGCGGCGAGGGAAGTCCAAGGCAGTTCTCCATCGAAATAGGCGCGCGCTTCGGGCGTGCGCGGGGACAGGAGGGTGGTCCGGGTCGGGCCGTGCTCGACGGCGCGGCCCCGGGCGAGGACGATCACGTCGGCGGCGAGCCGCGCGACCTGTGCGAGATTGTGGGAGACGAGCACCACCTTGGTGCCTTCCGCCGCCATCTCGGCGATGAGGGCTTCCACGAGCTCGGTGGCACTGGGATCGAGGTTCGCCGTCGGCTCGTCGAGGAGGAGGAGGTCGGGCCGGGCCGCCCAGGCGCGGGCGAGGGCGAGGCGCTGCTGCTCGCCGCCGGAGAAGCGGGTGGCCGGGTCGCCGGCCCGGTGTGCGAGGCCGACGCGGGCGAGCGCCGCGCGGGTGCGCTCCCGGCGCTCGGCCCGAGACAGGCTCAGGGGCACGAGGCCGAGGGCGACGTTGGCGGCGGCACTCGCCCGGATGAGGGCCGGCTTCTGGAACACGAAGGCCCGGCGCGCCGCACCCGGCACCCGCAGGCTGCCACCCGTCGGAACCAACAGCCCGTCGATCACCCGCAGGGTCGCGCTCTTGCCCGCCCCGTTGGGGCCGACGAGGGCGGTGATGCCGGAGGGCGGGATCGCGAGGCTCAGGCTGTCGAGGATCGTGGTGCGATTGAGGACGAGGCGGATGTCCGTGAGGGTGATGCCCGCCATCGCGCTCACCCGTAGGCGCGGGCGGCGTGGCCGCGCAGGAGGGCCGCCACCGCGTTCACCGTGACCACGAGTCCGATGAGGACGAGGCCCAGCGCCAGGGCGAGGCTGAGATCGCCCTTCTGGGTCTCCAGGGAGATCGCCGTCGTCATGGTGCGGGTGTGACCGTCGATGTTGCCGCCCACCACCAGCACGGCGCCGATCTCCGAGATCGCCCTTCCGAATGCCGCGAGTGCCGTGGTCACGAGGGAGAAGCGGGTGTCGTGGATGAGTACGCCCGCCCGGCGCGGAGCGGAGAGACCGAGTGAGCGCAACTGCTCGCCGAGATGGTCCTCGGCGTCGGCGATCACTTGGCGGGTCAGGGCCGCGACGAGGGGGGTCGCCAGGACCGCCTGCGCCGCCACCATGGCGCCAGGGGTGAACAGCAGGCCGAGCGACCCGAACGGTCCCGACCGTGACAGGACGAGGTAGAGCACGAGCCCGACGATCACCGGCGGCAGCCCCATGAACGCGTTGAGCAGCCCGACGAGCGCGGACCGGCCCCGAAACCGTGTCACGGCAAGGAACGCACCCAAGGGAATGCCCAGAACGAGGCCGATGGCCACGGCCGACAGGCTGACGCGCAAGGACAGCCACGCGATGGCGACGACGTCGCGATCGAGGGTGGCCAGCCGTGCGAACGTCTCGTGAAGGGTCTCGGTCATGCGCGCCGGAAGCAGGGGTTCGGCTGCGATGCAACGCCCGGGCGGACGAGCGCAATAAGAAGTTCTCTTCCGATGCAGAGCGGCGTCTTATCCCCGACCGTAACTGATCGGGGACGCGCTACCAGAGTACGGCGTGGGGATAGAACGCGACGGTGTCGCCGGGCGCGACGCCGATGACGTCGTCCGGAAGTTCGGCGAGGCCATCGCTTTGGGTCAACGACGTGAGAAGGCCTGCGCCCTCACGGGGGAACTTGTGTACCTCCATCACCCCGTCGGGGCCGGGTGCCAGGGTCACCCGGACGAACTCGCGGCGTCCCGACTTCTTGCGATAGGCGAAGGCGGCGCGGACCTTCTGCGGAACCGGGGGTACGACACTCGCCCCACCGAGGCGCGCGAGCAGGGGACGCACCACGAACAGCAGCGTCACGTAGACCGCGACGGGGTTGCCCGGCAGGCCGACGAAGGGCGTGCCGTCGACGAGACCCATGGCCACGGGGCGGCCGGGCTTGATGGCGAGCCGCCAGAACAGGAGCTGGCCCACCGCCTCCACGGCGGTCCGGACATGGTCCTCCTCCCCCGTCGAGACCCCGCCCGAGGTGAGGATGAGATCGTGGTCGCGGGCGGCGTCCGCGAGACGCCTCGCCAGGGGCTCGGGCGCATCGCGCAGGATGCCGAGATCGTCCACCCTGACGCCGAGGCGCCCGAGGAGGGCCGCCAGCATCACCCGGTTGGAATCGTGGATGGCACCGAGCCCGAGGGGCGTGCCCGGCTCGGCGAGCTCGTCGCCCGTCGAGAACAGGGCGACCCGCAGACGCGTACGGACGGGCAGGCGCGCATGGCCGGTGGCGGCGGCGAGGGCCAGGTCCTGCGGCACGAGCCGTCGCCCCGCCGCGATGATCCGCTCGCCCCGCGCGACATCCTCGCCGGCGGCGCGCGCGTTGGCGCCGGGCTTCAAACCTTGCGGTAGCAGGACGGCGTCGCCCTCGCGGCGCACGTCCTCCTGCATGAACACCGTGTCGGCGCCGGGCGGCAGGGCGGCACCCGTGAAGATGCGGACGGCGCCACCGGATGCCGCGAGGGCATCCGGCACGGCGCCGGCGGGGAGCCGACCCAGGACGGGGAGCCGGGTTTCCCCGTTCCCATCCAAGTCGGCATGGCGCACGGCGTAACCGTCGACGGCGGAATTCGCGAAGGGCGGCACGTCGTGACCGGCCACCACATCCTCGGCCGCCACGCGCCCGTCGGCGTCGACCAGGGACACCCATTCGGTGCCGGCGAGGACGGGTAGGCGCGCCGCGATGAGGCTCGCCGCGTCCTCGATCCGCATCAGCGCCCCGCCGAAGGCGAAGCAATCGTCGCTCAGCTGCGCCATGCGTCCTCCGGGAGTTCGAGGCGATCGAGGGTCGCTTCCAAGGATTCGGCCCGGGCGAGGACAAGATCGGCGATGCCGGCGATATCGTCGAGATCGACCACCGGAACGCCCGCCTCCGGGAAATCGGTGTCGCTCGCGACCCCGACGATACGCGGATCGCCGGGATGGAGCGGTGGCCGGCCGTTGGCCGCCCGGTGGACTTCGAGCTTGGCGTGCGCCGCGCGCTTGAACCCCTCGACGAGGGCAAGGTCGCACGACGAGAGTTTGCGCAGAAGATCGGCGAGCGTCGCCTCCGGGCCGTCCGCGACTTCGTGGATCTGGACCCAGCGCCGGGCGGACGAGACGATGACCTCGCCGGCGCCCGCCTCCCGGTGGCGGTGGGAATCCTTACCCGGCCGGTCGACGTCGAAGTCGTGATGGGCGTGCTTGAGGGTCGCCACCCGTAGCCCGCGTCCCACGAGGGCGGGGATCAGCCGCGTCAGCAGGGTGGTCTTGCCCGCCCCGCTCCAGCCTGCGAGGCCGATGATCCGGGGGGCGGTCATGGGGTGTCTCCGACGCGAAAACCGAGATCGTGCAGCGCCGCGCGGGTCCGATCGTCCGCGAGCACGTCGAGGAACGCCGCCAGGGCCGGCGTGTCGCGCCTGTCCGCCGCGTAGGCGAAATCGTAGCGCTCCTCCGTGAGCGGTAGGAAGCCGAGGCCGTAGGCGCGGGCCACGGTGGAAATGGCGACGCCCCAATCGGCACGCCCCTGCGCCACGGCCGCCGCCACGGCGTTGTGCGAGCGCGGCTGGTTCCAGAACCCGGCGGGCCGGGCGCCCTTCAGGAGATCGTCGACGAGGGCGCGGGTGCCCGAGCCGACGTTGCGGTTGACCATCACGGCGTCGGGCGAGGCGAGGGCGGCGGTGACGGCGGCCTCGGCCGCCCTCGCCTCGAACAGCGGATCGCCGCGCCGGAACACCACGCCCTGGAGCCGCCCCCAACCGGGCGCGAGGCGGAAGCCTTCGGCGAGGAAGGGACCGTTGTAGAGCCCGGTCTCGGGGTCGAGGAGGTGCAGGGCGGCGAGATCGCATTCGCCGCGCTGGAGGGCGGCGAGGCCCCCGGCGGAGCCGACCCAGAGGGTGCGGGCGCGAAGACCCCGCTCGGCCAGCAGGCCGATCACCCGGTCGAGTCCGACGCAATGGCTGCCGATCAGGGTGAGGTCGGGCGGGCGCACCCCCGCCCCGAGGCGGGTGACGGACACGGTCTCGCCGACCTCGACGCCCGAGCGGGCGGCCGGAACGGAGAAGAAGCCGTCGGCCTGCGAGAACGCCGTGACGGAGCCCGATCCCTTCGAGACCGGCAGGGCGACGAGCCCCTCGGGCGTCTCGGCCAGCGACGCCATCACGAACTCGGTCCGCCCGAGTTCGGAGGCCACGCGCTGGGGCAGCACGGCCGCGACGGCCTCGTCCTCGCGCGGAGGCAGCCCCGCCATGGCGCGGATGAGCGGCACGACGAAATCGTGGAACGTGAACATCGCGGAGGTCGGAAAACCCGGCAGCACGACGACGGGCTTGCCCTCCGCCACGGCGAGGCAGAGCGGCTTGCCGGGCTTGAGGGCGACGCCGTGAACGAGGATGCCGGGGCTCCCGAGATCCCGCAGGATGCGATGCGAGACGTCGCCAGCGCCCTTCGAGGTGCCCCCCGAGAGCACGACGATGTCGTTCTCGGCGAGGGCCGCCTGCAGGGCCTCGCGAAGGGCTGCCGCATCGTCGCGAACGATGCCGAGGGACACGGCCTCGCCGCCGTTCTCGATGACGGACGCGGCGACAATCGGCCCGTTGGAATCGTAGATCGCCCCCGGGGGAAGGGGCAGTCCGGCCGCCCTGAGTTCATCGCCGGTGGACAGCACCGCGACCCTGGGCCGGCGCACCACGGGAATGCGGGCGAGGCCGCAGGCGGCCAGCATGCCGATCTCGCGGGCGGTGATGCGCAGGCCCCGGCGCAGGACCGTCTCGCCGGCGGCCATGTCACCCCCGGCATAGCCGATGAACTGGCCCGGCCGCGCCGCCTGAACGAGGTCGATGGCCAGCACCGCGTCGAGGAACTCGGTCTGCTCGACCATCACCACCGCGTCGGCGCCGCGCGGGATGACGCCGCCGGTGGCGATGGGGGTGGCGCTGCCCTCGGCCACGGCGAGGCTCGGCGCGACACCGCAGGCCAGGATCTCACGGTTGAGGACGAGGCGCCGGGGGCTCGCCGCACCGGCGCCCTGGGTGTCCGTGGCCCGCACGGCGAAGCCATCCACCAGGGCCCGGTCGAAGGGCGGCACGTCGATGGGGGAGGCGACATCCGTGGCGAGCACACGGCCGAGGGCCTCGGCCAACGGGACGTCCTCGGGCGGCAGGACCCGATGGGGAACCGCCGCCCGAAAGCGCGTCGCGGCCTCCTCCCGGCTGACGACGGACAGGAACTGCTCCTGCCGGGCGGCGGCGGCCAGGCGTTCGCGAAACGGGATCTCGTACTCCGACATCGTCACAGGGTCAGGACCTCGACCGTCGTGCCCTCCGGATAGCCTTCCAGTTCCGGCGGCACCAGGATCGCTCCGTTGGCCTCGGCGAGGCGCGACAGGGCGAGGTCGGCCCCGCCGAGCGGCTCGACGACGCCGGCGTGGCGGCGCACGAACACCACGTCGCTCACCCCGATGGTGGCGCTGACCTTGCGCGTCAGGATTCCGCTCACGGGCTCTGGCCCATCGCCACCCGACAGGGCGGCGAGGAGTGGACGCCCGAGGGCGAGGTACACGGAGAGCGCGGCTTCCGGGCGGCCCGGGAGCAGCAGGACGGAACGGCCGTCGGCGCGCCCGATGGCGGCGGTCTCGCCCGACCGGATCGCGATGCCGTGAGCCAGGACCTCGCCGGCCAGCGCCAGGGCGGCGACGCTGTGGTCCGTCCGCCCCGGACCGGTTCCGCCGAGGACCAGAACGGCGTCAACCGCAGCCGCACGGATCGCCGACGCGATCACCGCGGGATCATCCGGTACGGTGACGGGCGTACCGGGATCGCCGCCATCGGCCGCAATCAGGGCCGCCAGGGTTTCGGCCAAGGGCGCCGAACCACCGGTGGCGATGAGGGCGACGCGCGGGCTGCGCACCGGGACTTGAGCGAGGCCCGCCGCGGCCAAGGCGAGAAGGTGCAGCGGTCCGACACGCGTACCGGCGGCGAGGACGCGCGTACCGGCCGCGAGATCCTCGCCCGGCCGGCGGACTCCGTCGCCGGCGGGGGCATCCGCGACGAACGTCCGGCCCTCCAGAGCCTCGGGCGGCAGCACGGTATCGGCGCAGTCGGGGAGAATCTCACCGGCCTCGACCCAGACCGGCGGCGCACTCGGGAGAATCGGTGCGTATGCCGAGGCCCCGGTGACGCCTTCGGCTTCCACCGCCCAGCCGTCACGCAGGGCCGTCGGCCGTTCGGGCGAGTTTCGGTTCGCGACCACGTCGTGGGCCGCCGCGAAACCCAAGGTCAAGGTCGCCGGAAGCACCCGCTCCGCGACGGGAACCACGCCCGAGACGAGGCGTGCCACCGCGTCGGCCAGCGGCATCAGGGCCGCCGAGGCGTGCCGCGTCACGCCGTTTCCACGAGGACGCGCAGTCGGCAAATCCCAGCTTCCATCCACGCAGGGCCATCCATACGACTCCGCATGCGGCATCGGCCTGCGTTGATCAAGCGTGTGCGGTGCAGGTCTGCGCGGCACAGGGCCCCAGGGTGCGTCCGGGGACAGGGCCGTCGCGCCTCGGCTATGGTCCGGCCGAACCGGCGGGGAGCCGGCCCGTTGGAACCGAGAGCCATGCGGCCCCTGCGCGTCATGCGATCCGTCCTTGGAATGTTCGGCCTGTTGGCCGTGTCGCTGGCGACTCCTCCGGCCCTGGCACAGATGCGCGGCCATGGTGGTCCGGTGCGGGCGCTGGCGGTGGTCCCGGGTGGAGACATCGCGATTTCGGGCGGTTTCGACCAGGCGGTGATCGTGTGGGGAATCGCGACCGGCACCGCGCTGAGTGTCCTGCGCTTCCACGAAGGGGCGGTGAACGCCGTCGCAACCCTACCGGACGGCGGCTTCGCCACGGCCTCGGAGGATGGCCGCATCGCCCTGTGGCGCATTGGGCGGTCGGAGCCCGAGCGCGTCCTCTCCGAGCACACCGGACCGGTGGCCGGGCTGGCGGTATCGCCGGACGGGCTCCAGATCGCCTCCGCGTCCTGGGACGGGACGGCGCGGGTCCGACCCCTGGCCGGCGGCCCCGGGCGGGTGCTCGAAGGGCACACGGGCCCCATCAACGCCGTCGCCTTTCTGTCCGACGGACGGATCGCCACCGCCGGCTACGATGCCACCTTGCGGATCTGGCCGAGTGCGGACGGGCCGCCGCGCGTCACCCCCCTTCCGACGCCCCTGAACGCCCTCGCGGTGACCCGTGACGGCGAAATCGCCGTGGCGGGCGGGGATGCCATCGTGCGCTTGCTGCGCCCCGACGGCGGTGAGCGGGCGGCCGCCGATGTCGGACCGAACCCGGTGATCGCCCTGGCTTTCTCGCCGGACGAGACCCGCTTGGCCGCAGCCACGGCGGGCGGCACCGTCGCTCTCATCGATCGCGCCAGCGGCCGCATCCTGCGCCGTCTCGTCGGGCCGGGCCTGCCGGTGTGGTCCGTGGCGTGGCGGGGCGACGAACTCGTCACGGGCGGCAGCGACCGGCTGGTCCGACGCTGGAACGCCACCACGGGCGAGCCCATCGGCGCCCTGAGTTTGCCGCGCCCGGCCGACACCCTGGCGGCTTTTCACGGCGATCGCGGCGCAGAAGTCTTCCGCGCCTGCGTCGCCTGCCACGCCCTGACGCCGGAGGCCGGCCCGCGGGCCGGCCCGAATCTCGCCGGCATCATCGGTCGCCGCATCGCGAGCGAGCCCGGGTATCGCTATTCCGATGCCCTGAAATCCATGGACCTCGTCTGGGACACCACCACCATCGCCCGCCTGTTCGAGGTCGGGCCGGCCCGCTACACGCCGGGCACCCGCATGCCCGAGCAGACCATCACCGACGCGGACGACCGCGCGGCCCTGGTGCGGTTCCTCGAAAAGGCGACCGCCCTGCCGTGACACGGGCCGGTCAGGGCCGCCGGACCATGTAGCGGGCGTCGGCCCCGTAGCTCGCGAGCTTCTCCGCCGAAGGGGGGCAGGGCGCCTCACGGAATCCTTGAGCCCGCCAGAAGGGGACGGACCTGTTCACCGCCACCAGGGCGATGGCCGCACCGTCGGAGCGCGCCACGAGATCGGCCACGGCCGCGCGGGCATGGCCCTGGCCCGCCGCCCGCGGGTGCAGCCCAAGATCATGAACGTGGATCGCATCGTGGCCCGCGATGCTTTCCAAGGCTTGATTCAGGGGCGGGATGCGGCCAAGCGGCCAGGGATAGGCGACGAGATAGCCGCGGATCGCACCGGCCTCCGGCGCCAGCACCCGGCAAAAGGTCGGGCTTGCCCGGAGGCGCTCCGCGAAGCGCTCGGGTGCCTCGTAATGGTCCGGAAACAGAGCCTCTGCGAGGGCGACGACCGCGCCGAGATCGTGCGTCACCATGGGCCGCCAGGACAAGCCGTCCATCGGACCCGCTCAGACGGCCTCGCCCCGCTCCGTCCGCTCACGGAAGTAATCCTCGGTCGTACGGGTGCGCGTCCGCTCCGGCCCGGCATGGGGATCGAAGCCCTGGTTGAGGGCCGCTTCGACACGGCAATCCTCGCACATCATCAGGGCATTGATCCGCTCTGCGCCGCCGGAGCCCGAGAACATCCAGTGACGCTCGCGCAGCTTCTCGACGACCCGCTCGATGGTGCTGCGGGTGCCGAACGGCTTGGCGCAACTGATGCAGCAGAACGGCTCCTCTTCCTTCACCACGCGGCGCGGCGCGGTCCAGGCCTCGAAGTCGAGGCCGGGCCGGAGATCGATCACCGATTCCGGGCAGGTCGCCGCGCACAGGCCGCACTGGACGCACAGGCTCTCCTCGAAGGCCAGCAACGGCCGTTCGGCGCTGTCCGAAAGGGCATGCGTCGGGCAGGCGCCGACACAGGCGAGGCAGAGGGTGCAATCTTCCGTGCGGAAGTCGAGTCCGCCGAAGGGGGCACCGGCCGCCAGGGGCACATAGGCCGTCGGGCGAGGCGCCGCCTCGTACATCTCGCGGAAGGCGAAGCGCAGCACCTCGCGCTTGCCGCCGACGGGCATGAACCGGCTCGGACGGGACGACGCGGCGCCGATGCGGGCTTCCGACAGAGCCGCCCCGAGGGCGTCCGGATCGTCGGTCTCGATCACCGAGATGGCCGGTCCCGCCCCGCCATATCCGAGGGCCTGCGCCAGGGTGTCGGCGAGCGCCACCGTGCGGTGGAGGCTGTCGAGGTCGTGGTGGGGCCGGGCACGGGCGAGGACATGCACGCCCGTGGCCCCATAGGCGAACAGCGCCGCCATCGCCTCGGGGCCGAGTTGGGTGATCTCGTTGAGGCGCACGGGCAGGACGCGGGCGGGCAGGCCGTCACCGTGGCGGGCCAGGGCATCGATGAGCGGCTCGCCGTGATCGCCGTCGTGGAACAGGATCGTCGCGTCCTGGCCGCCGGCCTCGGAGTAGGCCAGCATCAGGCCGCGCAGGCGTCGCATCAGGGCATCCGCGGGCGGCACGGCGTAGGCGGCGGCCCCCGTCGGGCAGACGGCCGCGCAGTTGCCGCAGCCGGCGCAGACGGTGGGATCGATGGCCACGGTGTCGCCCGCCGACGCGATGGCGCCCGTGGGGCAGACTTCGAGGCAGCGCGTGCAGCCGGTGATGCGCGAGCGCGAATGCACGCAGAGATCGGCCCGGAAATCCACGAACCGGGTCTTGTCGAAGGTGCCGACGAGATCGGCCGCCGCCGTGATGGCGCGTTCCACCGCCGCCGGGTCGCGCGGGTCGGCGCGCAGATACCCGATGCGGAGGTCGTGAGCCGGAAACAGCGGCGTGCCGCCGCTCAGGTCGAGGACCACGTCGCAGGTCGAGGTGGCACCGTTGCGCGGCAGGCCGAAGACGAGGTGCGTCCGCGAGGACGGGGCGGGGAGGGCGTAATCGTCGATCCGGAGTTCGAAGGCCCCGAGGCGGCCGGTGGCGCCCGCGATGGTGCCCTGGAGAACCGGGAAGTCGTTGCGCTGCGGCGGCTCGACGGCGTCCGGCCGGGTCAGCAGGACGGTGACGTCGAGATCCCCTGCAAGCCGCCGTCCCGCCTCGATAGCGACGGCGTCGCGGCCGTAGATGAGCGCCACGCCCTGGCTCTCGATGGAGACGGTGCTGGCGTCGGGGACGGGCTCGGCCGCGGCGGCCAGAAGAGCCGCCATCTTGGGACCGGCCCGACCGGCCTCGGTGGACCAGCCGGCGGTCTCGCGGATCTTGGCGTAGGTGACGCGGTCCTCGGCACCCAGTTCCTCGGCGACCTCGTCGAACAGGGGCGACTGAAGGGTGCAGGACACGGTGACGGGGACGCCCGTGCCGAGGGCTTCGCGGAAGCGGTCGAGTTCCCGGCCACAGAGCTGGTCGGCGGTCTTCAGCGTCCCGCCGCAGCCGCGCGCGATGGCGGTAGCGTCGAGGGGCATGGTGCCCTCGCAGGAACAGGCGAACACGAGACGATCGGACACGGGGCAACCTGAGGCGTTGGGGACCGGCGCGGCCCCTTCGCGGGGCCTCGCGCATCCGTTATATAATCGAACGGTTCGAAACTACGAACGCACCAATTGATCGCACCGGGCGGGGCCCCCGTCCGGCCCGTGAAGTCCCACCCGCGAAAGTACCCGGATTGACCGCGCGCCCATGACAGTCCCGTCCGCGACCGATCCGGCTCGCCTCGTGCTGCCGCCGGCCTTCACCGGCCTGCGCGCACCGGCGACGGACGATGCCTTCGCGCGCGCCTGTGCGCTCGCCGCGGACGAAGGCGGCGATGCGGCCGGGACCCTGGTTCTGGTCGAGCGCGCGGATATCCTCGATCTCGCGGTCGTCCTCGCCCCCGAGGAGCCGCTCGCGTCGGCCCGCCGCGCCCTCCTTCTCGGCATGGTGGCTCTCGTCGATGCCGTGGGGACTCACGGGCCGCCGGAGATGCCCATCACCCTGCTCTGGCCGGACGAACTGAGGTTCGACGGGGCGCGTCTCGGCGGCGGACGCCTCGGCTGGCCGCGGGACAGCGCCGAGGATGCGGTTCCGGACTGGCTGGTCTTTTCCGCCATGCTGCTCGTCTCGAAGCCTCACGGCGACGATCCTGGTCTGACTCCGGACTCCACGGCTCTGGACGAGGAAGGCTTCGGGCCCGGCATCCGCCTTGCCCTGGTGGAGAGTTTCGCGCGAAACCTCATGAAGGCGTTCGCCACCTGGGCGGAAGACGGGTTCGACGGCATCGCGGCGCGCTACCTTGCCCATCTGCCGGCGGCCGTCGGGGCGCGGGCGGAGATCGACCGCAACGGCGATGCCGTCCTCGAGCATGACGGCGCGGTCGAGCGCCTGCCGCTCGCCCCCTGCCTGACGACGCCGGTCTGGCGCGATCCCGCCACCCGGGCGGTACGGCTGTGAGCCCCCTCAAGCTACCCCGAACGCTGCGTCTCGACCCGTCCGACAGCTTCGTGTTCGCGGACGCCGCCGAGCCCGGCGAATGGGCCGTGACCGGCTCGTTCCTGTTCTGGGACCGGGATCTGTCGAACCTGACGGGCAAGGACCGGGTCGCCTTTCGCTCGGGGTTCCTCGGGGTGCGCTCGTTCGGGTTCTCGACCCTGGTGGTGGTGAGCGAGGCGAGCGAGGCCGAGCGGGACGAGGCCGTCGCGGACCTGGCGCACCATCTGCGGGAACGCCTCGGCGCACCGGACCAGGCGGCCGCCCTCGCGGCGGCGCGGGAAGAGATCGATTTCGCCGCCTCCCTCTGCGACCTTCCCGTCGGCACCGTCGTGGCGATGCATCGCACGGAGACGGACGGCGCGATCGCGGAAGCGTTTCGCACGTTGCACCAGAAGCCCGGCGGCGAGGACCGCCTCCATGCCGGCGCCCGCGCCTTCCGTTTCGTCGAGACCGACGAGGACGAGCCGGAGGAGCGCGCCGACCTCGTTGGTCTCGCGCGACGCGACCGGACGGAGCCATGATGCCGCACGCAGCCAACAGGGGCCGTTGCCAGGAATGACCGAGTTCTGGGTATCGAGCGGCCACCATCTCACCCGCCGCACGGAAGGCGGCGGCCTCGGGGCCACCGACGAGTTGATCCTCGCCTATCTGGCGCGGCCGGAATTGATCCCGCCGGAAGAAGCGTGCGCCGCCGAGCGGAGGCTCCACGCCGATCTCCTGGCCGAGCCCCAACGCACCGTAACCACGGAGGCCTTGGCGGCCATCGTGGATGCCGACGCACGGGAGAACTGGGCGGTGCTCCTGGCATTCCGCGACCGGCTTCTCGCTGCGCGCTCCATCGAGGCGGCTTACTTGAGTCTCGTGCGCGAGGGCCTGCAGGGCACGCCGTCCCTGTTCCTCAACCAACTCGTGCACCTCATCCTGCGCAATGCGCTGGATTCGTGCGACGATCCCTACGTCCTGCGGGCGGCCGAACTGTTCTTCCGCACCCAGCGGGTGAGCCGGCACGAGGGCGCCGTGCTCCTCGCCGATGCCGAGGTGATCGAGGCGCGCGAGGGCTCCGCCCCGCTCTCCCCCCTCGTGGCGATGCTCGGCAAGGAAGCCGCCAACGAGCTCGATGTGCTGAACGACGAGAATGCCTGGACCTACTGGAGCCGCTCGGACGCATTCTCCATGGCGCTCAATCTCGGATCGAGCCCCCGGAGCCGGGAGGGTCTGGCCCGCGTCATCGAGGTGTTCGTGCGTCACCTCCTCAACACCGAGGTCACGGTGACCCCCCTCGACCGGCTCGAGGACACGGACTGGCGCTGGTTCGTCGGCCTCGACACGGAGGGCACGCGCATCGGCAACGCGCTCTGGCGGGGCGAGACCGTCGATTCCACGACGCAGGAGCGGGTGATCGCACTCTTCCGGCTCGTTTTCGCCGACACGGGCCAGGTCGACCCGAAGGTCGGCGACAGACCGGTCTACCTGATCCTCGCGGGCACAACGACGAACCAGGTCCAGATGAAGCCGCAGAACATCGTCGCCGGCCTGCCCCTGCGTGCTGCCTCCCCGGCGGCTTGAGGAACCTCCCCATGTCCGACTCCCCCCCCGACAATCACTTCGAAGTCGGTGTCGTCGTGGAGAAGCGTCGCCTGAAAGGGCCGTGGGCGACCCACGCCTGGCTCCCCGTCGCGATCCTGCCGGCGGCCCCCGCCGCGCCGCCGGGGACGCGCCTCTCGGGCACCGAGGACGAGGGCACCTATTATGCGGGTGCCTACGACGTTCATCTGCACCCGGCCGAGACCGCGCATTACCGCGACAATCTCGTGTCCGGACGCCCCTCCCTCTGGGTCGCCCTGCGCAAGCTCGGCGAGGGGGATTACGAGGTCGCCACCGTCACGGCCGACCCCTACGAGGGCGAATCCATGGCCGAGGGCATCGGCGAGGTGGTCGAGGCGGTGCCGATGCCGCCCGATCTGCAAGCCAAGCTCCTCGCCTTCTTCGAAGCGCACCACATCGAGCGCGTGTTCGAGAAGCGCAAACGAGACCGGGCCGACCCCGAGGCCCTGGCCCGGCAGGCCGGCGGTTCCGGCACCGGAGCCGGCCGCAAGGGGAGACGGTCATGAGCGACGGCTTCCTGTCGCGCTGGGCCCGGCGCAAGCGCGACGTTCGCCTCAGCGAGCGGGCGGAGATCCCGCCGGTTGCGGAGGACTTCGTCGACCATCCCCCCACCCCGGCGGACGAGACCATCGCGTCGGATGCGGCCGCCGAGGCGGAACGCGACCTCTTAGCCGATTTGCCCTCCCTCGCGGACCTCACGGCGGAGACGGACCTGACGCCGTTCCTGCGTGCCGGCGTGCCCTCGGCCATGCGCAACGCCGCGCTTCGAAAGATGTGGTCCGTCGATCCCGCCATCCGCGACTTCGTCAGCGAAGCGCGGGAATATGCCTACGATTGGAATACGCCCGGCGGCGTGCCGGGCCTCGGCCCGCTCCTGCCCGTCGACGACGTGAAGGCCATGCTCGGCCGGCTGTTCAACCGCGATCCATCCGAACCGCTCGCCGCCGACACGAGCCGGGTGGAACCGGCACCGCAGGCCGATGCCGAAAGCGAGACTTTCGAGAGCGCTGCTTCCGAAGGGCAGCCGGTCGCCGAGGCGTCGGACGCGTCGAAGCTCCTGGCAAAACCGATGGATAGTACCGCTCCTGCGAATTCCCCGGAACTAGCACGCGCAACATCGATCAATACACTTTCAGTATCGCGCCTGCGACGCCATGGCGGTGCTAGGCCAAGCTGAGCTGTGGAATCGGGATTGCGCCAGTCTCGAACGCTTTTTATCGTAGCTCCAAAGTACGATCCCGGCTTACGGTGCTGAGCGAAACACCCGGATACCGTCGGCTCGCGCCATGGCGCAGCGGACGTTCCGTGAAGGTCACGCAGATCGGGATCGTCCCGGGTTCAAGGTCGCAAGGTTCAGGTTCGAGAGTGGGATGCGTTCCGTCGCAGGGGCCAACGAGCACGCGGACGAAGGGCGTCAGAACGGTCACGCTCCGATGAGCGCGACCGTCGACGACGTCGATCATGGGCGCGCCCAGCACTACGATCTTCTCGCCGTTCTCCTCGGGCATGCGCCGGACCGGGCCGTGCTCGAAACCCTCGGGCGACTTCGGGGCGGGGACAGTCTGCTCGGCCAGCCCGTCGAGGTTCTGGCGCGCGCCAGCCGCGAGGTGGCCCCGGAAACGGTGGCACGCGAATATCACGACCTTTTCGTCGGGGTCGGTCGCGGCGAGCTCCTGCCCTACGCGTCCTACTACCTCACCGGCTTCCTCAACGAACGGCCCCTCGCTCGGGTGCGTGAGGATCTGCGGAGTCTCGGGATCGAGCGGGATACGGCGATGACCGAGCCCGAGGATCACCTCGCGATCCTCCTCGATTGCATGGCCGGGCTCGTGGCCGGTCGGTTCGACGCGGCACCCGACGCCGCGCGAGACTTTTTCACGAGGCATCTGGAGCCCTGGGCCGGGCGTTTCTTCGCCGATCTGGAGCGGGCGAAGGCCGCGCGCTTCTATCGGACCGTCGGTGGATTGGGTCGTGCCTTCATCGAGGTGGAGGCGCAGGCCTTCGCGATGGACGCATGACCCCCCGCCATCCGAATTCAATGGATCGCGCCGACGGCGCATCCCCCGCCGTTTGAGGAGTGTCGACCATGCGACAGGATCCGAAAGACCAGAAGGACCGGCTCGGTCGTCGCCAGTTCTTCCGCGCGCTCGGCGGCGGAACGGTCGCGGCCGCCGTCGGTGTCTCGGCGACGCCCATGACGGCGACGGACGCCCAGGCCTACGACCCCGGCCAGGACGAGACCAAGGGGCGCTACCGGCTCACCGACCACGTGAAGGCGTTCTACCGGACCAACGGGTACGAGACGCTGAAGAACAGCACCAACGACGCCGGCAAGAAGTGAGGCAGCCATGCTGACGAAGCGTAAGAGCGGCGCGGCGAGCCGCACCAAGCATCAGGCCGTGGCCGCCGGCCTCGCCTCCGGCATGCTCGACCGCCGCGGGTTCCTGCAGAAATCCGGTCTCGCCGCTGGCGCGCTCGCGGCGGCAGGCTCGCTCCAGCTCGGCTCCGTGCGGCAGGCCCGCGCCGCCGGCTCCTCGGCGGTCGGCCCCGAGACCGTCATCAAGAAGAACGTCTGCACCCACTGTTCGGTGGGCTGCACGGTGACGGCCGAAGTGGTCAACGGCGTCTGGGTCGGTCAGGAGCCGTCCTACGCGAGCCCGATCAACCGCGGCACGCACTGCGCCAAGGGCGCGGCCATTCGCGAACTCGTCTCCTCCGATCGCCGCCTGAAATACCCCATGAAGCTCGTTGCCGGCCAGTGGCAGCGCATCTCGTGGGACCAGGCCATCGACGAGATCGGCGACAAGCTCGCGGCGATCCGTGAAAAGAACGGCGCCGACTCGGTCTACTGGCTCGGCTCGGCCAAGTTCACCAACGAGGCCGCCTACCTCATGCGCAAGTTCGGCGCATTCTGGGGGACCAACTCCGTCGACCACCAGGCGCGCATCTGCCACTCGACCACGGTGGCGGGGGTGGCCAACACCTGGGGCTACGGCGCCCAGACCAACTCGTACAACGACATCCGCAACGCCAAGACGATGATCATCCTCGGCGGCAATCCGGCCGAGGCGCACCCGGTCTCCATGCAGCACGTGCTGTCCGGCAAGGAGATCAACCGCGCGAACATGATCGTCATCGATCCGCGCTTCACCCGCACGGCCGCCCACGCCACCGAGTACGTCCGCATCCGTTCGGGCACGGACATCCCGGTCGTCTGGGGCATCCTCTGGCACGTCTTCCAGAATGGCTGGGAGGACAAGGAGTTCATCGCCCAGCGCGTCTACGCCATGGACGACGTCCGTAAGGAAGTCGCCAAATGGACGCCCGAAGAGGTCGAGCGCGTCTCCGGCGTGCCCGGCGAGCAGTTGCGCCGGGTGGCGGAGAAATTCGCCAAGGAGAAGCCCGCCACCCTGATCTGGTGCATGGGCGCGACCCAGCACACGGTGGGCACCGCCAACGTGCGCGCGCTCTGCATCCTGTGTCTCGCCACCGGCAACGTCGGCAAGCCGGGCACGGGTGCGAACATCTTCCGCGGTCACACCAACGTGCAGGGCGCCACCGATCTGGGCCTCGATGTCACGTCGCTGCCGCTCTATTACGGCCTCGTCGAGGGCGGATGGCGCCATTGGGCCCGCGTCTGGGACGTACCCTACGAGTGGCTGCAGTCGCGCTTCGACGAGGTGCCGGCCACGGCGGGTCGCAAGGCCCGCACGCGCAAGGAGAACATGGAAGCGCCGGGCATCACCTCGACCCGGTGGTTCGATGCGGTGAACCTGCCGCCGGAGCAGATCGACCAGCGCAGCCCGCTGAAGGCCTTCATGGTGTTCGGCCACGGCGGCAACACCGTCACCCGCCTTCCCGAGGCGGTGGAGGGCATGAACAAGCTCGAGTTGCTGGTGGTGGCCGATCCGCACCCCACGACTTTCGCAGCCCTCGATGCCCGCCAGGACAACACCTACCTGCTACCGATCTGCACCTCCCTCGAGATGGAGGGTTCGCGCACGGCCTCGAACCGCTCGATCCAGTGGGGCGAGCAGATCGTCGAACCGGCCTTCGAGTCGAAGAACGACTACGAGGTGCTGTACCGGCTCGCGACCAAGCTCGGCTTCGCCGAAACCCTGTTCAAGAACATCAAGGTCGAGAACAACATTCCCTCGGCGGAGGATCTCCTGCGCGAGATCAACCGCGGCGGCTGGTCCACGGGCTATTGCGGCCAGAGCCCCGAGCGCCTGAAGGCGCATATGCGCAACCAGGCGAAGTTCGACCTCATCACCCTGCGCGCGCCGAAGGACGATCCGGAGGTCGGCGGCGACTATTACGGCCTGCCCTGGCCGTGCTGGGGCAAGCCGGAACTCCGGCATCCGGGTTCGGCGATCCTCTACAACACATCGCTTCACGTGAAGGATGGCGGCAGCACCTTCCGGGCGCGCTTCGGCACCGAGCGCAACGGCGAGACCCTGCTGGCGGAAGACTCCTTCACCAAGGGCTCCGACCTCACGGACGGCTATCCCGAGTTCACCTTCGGGGTGTTCAAGAAGCTCGGATGGGACAAGGACCTCACGGATGAGGAGCGCGCCACCATCCTGAAGATCGGTGGCGAGAAGCCCGACACCGTGAGTTGGGCGACCGATCTGTCGGGCGGCATCCAGCGCGTCTGTCTCGACCACGGCGTGATCCCGTTCGGCAACGGCAAGGCTCGCGCCAATGCGTGGAACCTGCCGGACCCCGTGCCGGTGCACCGCGAGCCGATCTACACGCCGCGCCCCGACCTCGTGGCGAAGTATCCGACCCGGCCGGACGAGCGTCAGTTCCGCATGCCGAACATCGGCTTCTCCGTGCAGAAATCGGCGGTGGAGCGCAACGTCGCGCGCGACTTCCCGATCATCCTCACCTCCGGCCGCCTCGTCGAGTACGAGGGCGGCGGCGAGGAGACCCGCTCGAACCCGTGGCTCGCCGAACTCCAGCAGGACATGTTCGTCGAGATCAACACCGGCGATGCGTCCGAGCGCGGCATCAAGGACGGTCAGTTCGTTTGGGTGACGGGCGCCGAGAACAGCGCGAAGGCCAAGATGAAGGCGCTCGTCACCGACCGCGTCGGCAAGGGCGTCGCCTTCATGCCCTTCCACTTCTCGGGTTGGTACGAGGGCAAGGACATGCGCGACTACTACCCGAAGGGCACCGACCCGGTGGTGCTGGGCGAGAGTTCGAACTCAGTCACCACCTACGGCTTCGACCCTGTGACGGGCATGCAGGAGACGAAGTGTACCCTGTGCCAGATCAAGGCCGCGTGAGAGGAGCGCATCCATTATGGCCCGTATGAAGTTCCTCTGTGACGCCGACCGTTGCATCGAGTGCAACGCCTGCGTCACCGCGTGCAAGAACGAGCACGAGGTGCCCTGGGGCATCAACCGCCGCCGCGTCGTCACCCTCAACGACGGCAAGCCGGGCGAGCGCTCGGTCTCCATGGCGTGCATGCACTGCACCGACGCGCCCTGCGCCGCCGTGTGCCCGGTGAACTGCTTCTACACCACGGCCGACGCCGTGGTGCTGCACTCCAAGGACATCTGCATCGGCTGCGGCTACTGCTTCTACGCCTGCCCGTTCGGCGCGCCCCAGTATCCGCGCGTCGGCAACTTCGGCTCGCGCGGCAAGATGGACAAGTGCACCTACTGCTCGGGCGGTCCAGAAGCCGATTTCTCGGTGGCCGAGTACGAGAAGTACGGCTCGAACCGCCTCGCCGAGGGCAAGCTTCCGCTGTGCGCCGAAATGTGCTCGACGAAAGCGTTGCTCGCCGGCGACGGCGAGATGATCGCCGAGATCTACAAGCAGCGCGTGGTCAAGCGCGGCTACGGCTCCGGCGCCTGGGGCTGGAAGACCGCCTACCGCGAGACCGTGGCGATCTGATCGCCCCTCCGGGGCCGCCGCCCGCGGCGGCCTCAACGACGAGAAGCATTCGAAAGGAACGCCGATGCGGCGGGCAGTCACGCTCTTCAGCACCCTCGTCCTCGCGACGACGCTCCTGGCCGCCCCGGGCGCCTTCGACGCCGCACGGGCGCAGAACCCGATCACCCAGGACGGGCAGAACCCCATGGGCGCCAAGCCCACGGCGGATTCGGTCAACGAGGAATTCCTGTTCAAGCAGGCCGACAAGATCACCGGCCGCGTCAGCATCCCCGACCGGAAATCCGCGAACCTGATTCAGCCGCAGGGTCGCGAGTACCGGGCCTTTCGCGAATCCTGGCTACCCTGGATCGGCGCGCTCGGCATCCTCGGCATGATCGCGGCGCTCGGTGGGTTCTTCCTGTGGCGCGGACGCATCCTCACCGACGACACCCAGGAATCGGGCAAGAAGATCCTGCGGTTCAACGCGTTTGAACGCTTCGCCCATTGGATGACGGCCACGTGCTTCATCATCCTGTCGCTGTCGGGCCTGAACTACATCTTCGGCAAGCGCCTGCTCATGCCGGTCATCGGCCCGGAGGCCTTCGGCACCCTGGCGCAATGGGCCAAGTACAGCCACGTCTACCTCGCGTGGCCGTTCATGCTCGGCGTGGTGATCATGATCGCCGTCTGGGTGAAGGACAACATCCCGAATCGGATCGATTGGGCCTGGATCAAGGCCGGCGGCGGCTTCATCGGAAAAACCCACCCCCATGCCGAGCGCTTCAACGCCGGCCAGAAGGGTGTGTTCTGGATGGTGGCGGGATTCGGTGCGGCCATGGGTGTCACCGGCCTGATGATGCTGTTCCCGTTCGCGCTCCTCGACATCAACGGCATGCAGGTCATGCAGGTGATCCACGCCCTCATCGGTGTCGCCTTCATCGTCGGCATCCTCGCGCACATCTACATCGGTACGCTCGGCATGAAGGGCGCCTACGATGCCATGGGCAGCGGCAAGGTCGATCTCGCCTGGGCCCGCGCGCACCATGACCTCTGGGTGGAGAAGGAACAGGCCAAGACGGCCAGCGGCCCGCAGCTCACGGGACGCCACCCCGCGCCGGCCGAATGATACGGACGAGGAAGAACACGTCATGAAAGCCTTCGCCGCCGCCGTCATCGCCGCCATCGCCCTCGGCGTGCTGGCCATGTACGCGCTCACCAGCAACCAGACTTTCGCCTATCAGGCCTTCGCGACCTCGGGTGCGCGCGTATCGGAGCCGGGTATCAATCTCGTCGGACCGAAATGGAACGGCATGCCGGTGGTGGGCGAGGCCAACGACGCCGCTCACGGCAAGGCCGAAGGCGAAGCCTCCCACCCGAAGCGGTCCTGACGCGCGCGCCATCGGATCGGCGGACCAATCGCATCGGACAGACACCCGCGCGGTCCCAGGAGTTTGAGGAAACGAGCATGCTGAAATCCCTGTCGCGCATTGCACTCCTCACGACGGCGACCCTGCTCGCGTTACCGGCCTCGGCGCAGGACGCTGCCCCTCCGGCGGCGTCGGGCGGACCGGCCGATCTCTGCAAGGAGTTGCTGGCGTTCGTGACGGCGCCGGAAGCCAAGAAGCAGGAGGGCGCCACGCCACCGAGCCAGACGACGGCGGTGTCGAACCCGTCCGGCAAGAGCGAGGGCAAGCCCTCCGGCGGTGGCGGTGAGCCTCAACAGAAATCCGGCTTGAGCGGCGCCACGGGATCCAGCGACACGGTGGCGCCCGGCGATCGCAAGAGTGCCCTCGCCCAGGCGAACGCATCGGCAAAGGCGGCGGCTGCACCGGCGGCCTCGCCCCCGCCGCCGAAACCCGACGCCGCCACCGTGGCGGGTATCGAGACCGCAGCCGCCAGCAACGACCAGGCCGGCTGCCGCGCGGCGGCCCGCACCATGCGCAAGGCCGGCGTTCCGATGCCGCCGCCGCTCCTGGCGCTCGCAGCCCTCGATCTCAAGTTTCAGACCGGCCGGTAGGCTTTGCGCCGACGCCGGTTCTCATGGACCGGACCCTTCGAGATCCGTCGCGTGGCGGGTCTGCCGATCGACCTCGTCCCGAACACCACGGCCCGCCATGAGGATTTCCGACAGGAAGGCCGCAATGGCGGCGACAGTGCAGATCAGCGCCACGCCGAAGCATCCGAACAGGATCGAGGCGGTGGCCGCATCGCGCAACGCTCCGACATACAGGGTCAGAACGGCGAGGCCGGTCATGATGCCGCCGATCGAGGCGAGCACCACCGCGACATCGAGCACGAACGAGCGTCGGCGCAGGTAGGACAATTGCCGCGCGAGCCGCCCTGCTTCGTTTGGGCCGGCCCCGCGCAGGTGGGACGACGCGGCGTCGACCTTGTCGGCCACGCGCCCGAGGCGCGTCGAGAACACGTTCAGCAGGGTCGCCAGCGCCGTCAGCAGAAAGGCCGGCGCGAGGGCGATCTGAATGACGTGGGCGATGTCGTCGGGGGCCGTGGGAGACGTCTGGGCGAGCATGGGTTTCCGTCGAGCGTCAGCTTCGGGCCGTCGATCCGGGCCGTGGTGCGAAGAGGAGAACGAGGGCCCCGGCGACCATGCAGCTGACGGAGCCGAGGAGAACGCCGATCTTGGTTTCGGTCTCCAGGGCGGGTGTGTCCGCGAAGGCGAGGAGACCGATGAAGAGGCTCATGGTGAAGCCGACGCCGCACAGGAGTGACAAGCCGTAGAGCTGCCACCACCCGGCATGGGCCGGACGCGGGGCGAGGCCGAGTTTGACGGCGACGACGATCATGCCGAACACCCCGATCTGCTTGCCGAGGAACAGCCCGAGGGCCACGCCGAGCGTCACCGGTTCCAACAGCATCGCGGCGGACATTCCCCCCAGCGCCACGCCCGCATTGGCAAAGCCGAAGATCGGCAGCACCACGAAGGACGACCAGGGTTGGAGGGCGTGCTCCAGCTTGTGCAGCGGGGATGCCGGGTCGTCGGGCTTGGCCGGGCTGGTGCGCAAGGGGATCGTCAGGGCCAGCACCACGCCCGCGATGGTGGCGTGAATGCCGGACCCGAGAACGAGAACCCACAGGACCGCGCCGAGGAGCAGGTACGGGGTGAGCCGGCTCACCCCGACTCGGTTCAGGGCGACCAGGACCGCGACGGTGATCACGGCCCCGACCAGCATCGGCAGCGACAGGCTGGCGGTATAGAACGCGGCGATGATGAGAACCGCCCCGAGGTCGTCCAGAATGGCGAGCGCCGTGAGGAACACTTTCAGGGAGACCGGCACGCGCGGCCCGAGGAGCGCCAGGACTCCCAGGGCGAACGCGATATCGGTCGCCGTCGGGATAGCCCAGCCGCGCAGGGTCTCCGGTGAGGCGCGATTCACGAACACGTAGATCAACGCCGGCGCGAGCATGCCGCCGAGGGCCGCCACACCCGGTAGGATCCGGTCGGGCCACGTACGCAGGCGGCCGTCGAGGACTTCACGTTTGATCTCGAGGCCGACCAGCAGGAAGAACACCGCCATGAGGCCGTCATTGACCCAATGCAGCACGCTCAAGGGCCCGAGATGGGCTGCCAGCAGTCCGAAGTAGGCTGACGCCAGGGGCGAGTTGGCGATGAGGAGCGCCAAGGCCGCGCTCGCCATGAGGACGAGGCCACCGCCGGCATCGCTCCGCAGGGCGGCACGAAGGGCGGATACGGGCCGTGGAACGGAGGAGACCTTCATGCGGCGAGGCCTGCCAGCGATCGGGCACATGGGCAACCCGCCCCGGCGATATGGCTGCGGAAACATTCGGTTCGCCCGGCGAGGGGATCTCGAGCATTGCAGCCCCGGCGACCTGTCGTTCGACCGCGAATAGAACTTCGATGCCGCCCTCGTCTCGAAGGCCATGCTGTCGAAGCCCATCGAAGAGCTCCTCGCGACCGTCGACCGCCAGGAACCCTTGTGGAACGTGGACAACTGGACGGCCGCACCGGGCGGTCGCTGAGGGGCGAGGGATCCGGCCTGCCGTCGGGCGATTCAGTCCCGCAGAAGCTTGCCCGAATAGACCACCGGTCCCGTCGGTGCCCCGCTCGGTGAGCCACCGGGCGGTTCGACGCTCACGGCCAGCACGGCGGTCTCGAGGCTGGCGCCACGCGCGATTTCCGGCATGGCCATGCTCGCACGCCCGGCCTCGACAAGGCCGAGGGAGCGTGGTGCGCCACCGCCAGCGATGTACCAAAGCTCCAGGCTCTTCTCGCGGGGCGTGTCGGCTGCAATGGAGCGGACCTGCGCGACGCCGCGTCGCGTGTCGACCCGCACCACCAGGGCCGGCAATTCGCCGCCCCGATTGACCACGGCGACGTACTGGCCCGTATCCGGGTCGGGCGGCAGGAAGCGGCCGAGGCCCAGCGCCAGGGCGAGACCGGCGGCCAGGGCCGACGCGCCGAGCGCTCGCAGGCGCCATCGCCGCAGACCACGGGTCAGGCTCTCGACGCGGGGATCGTCGCCGGTTGGCCTCAGCGCCGCCCGGATGCGCAGCCAGGTTCCCGCCGGCGGCGCGACCTCCGGCACGGTCTCCGCGAGGGGCGCCAGGCGCGTCTGCCAGTTGGCGACGGCGGCCTGCAGGTTCGCATCCGTCGCCAGGGCACGGGCGAAGGCCGTGCGTTCGGCCTGCGGCAGGGTGCCGAGCACATACTCTGCGGCCTGTATGTCGCGGTCGGGCGAGCCGGCGCCGAAGGAATCCTCGGTATCGAAGGGATCGCCGGTCATGCGTTGGCGTCCAGGCACGAGCGCAGGCTCGCCAGTCCGCGGTGGAGCCACGTCTTGATGGTGTTCACCGGTCGATCGAACCGCGCCGCCAGTTCCTCGCGGGAGAACCCTTCGCAATAGGCCAACACGAGGCATTGCCGGTGCACGGCGTCGAAGCGGCCGAGGCACAGGGCCAGGGCACCGCGATCCAGAACATCGCTCTCGCCGCCGTGCGGGTCGGGCACCTGATTCATCCAATCCTCGCCGTCGACGAGATCCGCCAGAGGAGTCTCCTTGCGGGCGCGCACCACATCGATGGCCCTGTTGCGAGCGATGGCACACATCCAAGTGATCGGCCGGCCGGCTGCGGGCGCGTAGGTCTCGGCCTTCTGCCAGATCCGGAGATAGACATCCTGAAGCACGTCCTCGGCCGCTTCACGACTACGGACGATACGCAGGACGAGGCCGAAGAGTTTCGCTCCCGTCTCGTCATAGAGCGCCTTCAGCGCCGTCTCGTCACCGGCCGCGATGGCTGTCAGTCGCGTCTGAAGCAGAACATCGTCAGTCACACGGCACCGCCACCGAACGTCCCATCGCTCTTCTCCCTGCTCGGTCTCGAAGCCTTGGCGCCCGAGGCGCTGGCTTTCTCGCAAGTCCTTCTCGCAGGTCTTGGCGATCCCCACGGGAGGACCGACCGGGCGAGCGGATCGTCTAACAGATCATTCCTGAAACTTTCTCTCCAAACGCGCCGTAAGTCACCTCGATTGCCCCGCTCGGGACATCAGAGGAGACAAGAATCCGATGCATAACCTCACCGCCCGCCGCCCGCTGGCCTCCAAGCTCGCCGCCCTCGGCCTCAGCCTCGCCATCGGCGCCGCCCTCCCGGCCGCCGCCCTCGCCAAGAACCCGATGGTCGGCGGCGCGCCGATGTACGCCTCGAAGACCATCGTCGAGAACGCCGTCA
Organism: Methylobacterium sp. Leaf112; assembly: GCF_001423295.1. Taxonomy (GTDB): domain Bacteria; phylum Pseudomonadota; class Alphaproteobacteria; order Rhizobiales; family Beijerinckiaceae; genus Methylobacterium. Next base: position 80,397 of record NZ_LMNG01000002.1, read on the forward strand.
ACTCGAAGGACCACACCACCCTGGTCGCCGCCGTGAAGGCCGCCGGCCTCGTCGAGACCCTGTCGGGTCCCGGCCCGTTCACGGTGTTCGCCCCCACCAACGCCGCGTTCGCCAAGCTGCCCGCCGGCACCGTCGAGACCCTGGTGAAGCCCGAGAACAAGGCCACCCTCACCAAGATCCTCACCTACCACGTGGTCCCCGGCACCTACACCGCCAAGGACCTGATGAAGCTCGCGAAGGATGGCGGTGGCGAAGCCCAGCTCAAGACCGTCCAGGGTGAGCCCCTGGTCGTCCAATCCAAGGGCAAGAAGGTCTACGTGACCGATGCCAAGGGCAGCACCGCCACGGTCACCGTCGCCAACGTGATGCAGTCGAACGGCGTGATCCACGTGATCAACGGCGTCCTCCAGCCCTGAGGCTCATGGGGTTCGCCCCACCCCCGTGACGTGTGACAGCAGGCTCCGGGCGATTTCGGCCCGGGGCCTGCCGTATCGGGCCGTCGGCGTTCCGACCCACCGGAAGGGCCGGATCGCGGAGCCGGCCAGCGCCCGCATCGGACGAGCCGCCGCCAGCGCCACGGTCCCGACGGGTCGCCAGTGCGCCAGATTCTCCGACGGCGTCCGTGCAGCCACGGCGATCGAGCCGATGCCGGGGGGCGGCCTCCGCGATAGCCGACTTCGACAGCGGCAGGCGGATCACCGCCATCGCGTCCCACGACAACCGCGCGGCCCGAGGGCCTGTCCCGTGCGCGATCGCTGCATAACCGTCATGCTGTCGTGGCCGACATGGCATCACCGAAGCACCGCACGAGGCCGGCTTCGAGCTTGGTATCCATGCTCTCGAGGACCGCGAGGGCGTCGCGCATGGGCATCGGCGGCTTGTAGGAGCGCCGCTCGGTCAGGGCCGCGTAGATGTCGCAGATGGTGAGGAGCCGCACGGTGTCGCCGATCGCCGATCCGGCGAGACCGTCGGGATAGCCGGATCCGTCCAGCATCTCGTGGTGATGGCGTACGGCGCTCAGAGTCGCGGCGTCGCAGCCGCTGTCGCGCAGAATCTCGTAGCCGATCACCGGGTGGGTGCGCATGATCGCCATCTCGTCGGCGTCGAGGCGGCCCGGCTTGTTGAGGATCGCCTGCGGGATCCGGGCCTTGCCGAGATCGTGCAGCAGGGCTGCCCGGACGAAGTGCTGCCGGTCCTGCTCGCGGAACTGCAGAAAATTGACGAACTGGGCCGAGACGCCGGCAACCAGCAGGCAGTGCTGGTAGGTGGCGTCGTCGTGGGTCCAGACGGTGTCGAGCCACTGGGTCAGCCCGCCTTCGCGCACCGCTGCCAGGATCGGCGTCAGACCCGCCTCGACGACGCCGAGCGCCATGTCGCCGCCCTCGCGGGCCGCTGCGAACAGGCCGGTGAGCGCCTCGGTGGCGCGCACGATTCCCTGGCCCGACACGCCGCTCGCGGTCTCGCCGCGCGCGGAGACCTGATCCCGGATCACCTGGGCGACGAGGTGCGGCGCCGTATAGGCCGGCAGGCAGACCGTGGCGCCGAGGTCGCGGGCCTGCCGCAAGTCCTGATCGGACGTCGAGCGCATCAGGCAGATCACCGGGATGCGAACGACGCGGCCGGCGACCGGATTTGCGACCTGGCTCACGATCTGCGGCGTGGCCTGGCCCACCGGCAGCACCGCACGCAGACGTCCGACGGATTCACGGCGGGTCAGGGTGAGGTCGGCCACGATGGCGATGGGCCGGGTGCCGAGCGAAAGCTTCCCGTCTCCGGCCACGACTTCGCAACGCCCCACTGTATTGAGAATCGTCTCCAGGGCCGCACTACGATCGGGCCGATCGGTCAGGAGAAGAATCGCGCCGTCGTTCATGCCCGTGCGTCCGATACCCTATGCCTTCGCCACGCTCCTTCGTTGCCATGCGTCCGGAACCGGGCCGAATGCGTGGCGCGAAGCGACGGGAATCAGCGAAAAATCGATGGCGCCACGCCAACGGCGCCCACGTCAAGGCACGGACTATCGGCGCCTTTCCGACGTATGGAAATACCTGCGTGCTCCTTTTTGGATGGGTTCCCCGGGACGCGACAAACGTTCCGTCCCCCGTGCGGCGCATGATCGCGAATATTTTCGTCGCAGAATAGGATTCTTCAAAAGACCGTTTCATTGACTACGGGCTGCGTTGCTTCATCATCAGGCAGCTCAGCAAATGATCGTGACGACAGGCGCTGGGATAATCATCCAACCGAACGAATTGCTCTGGCCTTACTGGATCGAAATTCGTTCGTTCCGTGGGAAGGCGACGCATTCGTCGAATGCCCTGCAGGAATCCCATCATGCCGAGCCCACACGCTTCCTCGCATCCCGAGACCCTCGCGCTCCATGCCGGATGGCGTGCCGATCCCACGACGGGCTCCGTCGCGGTGCCGATCCACCAGACCACGTCCTACCAGTTCCGCGACACCGGCCACGCCGAGAGCCTGTTCGCTCTCAAAGAGTTCGGAAACATCTACACCCGGGTCAACAACCCGACCGTCGATGTGCTCGAACAGCGTCTCGCGGCCCTGGAAGGCGGTGCCGCGGCACTGGCCGTCGCTTCGGGGCAGGCGGCCTCGGCGCTGTCGGTTCAGAACCTCGCGCGGGCCGGCGACAACATCGTCTCCTCCACCGATCTCTACGGCGGCACCTGGAACCTGTTCGCCAACACCCTGGCCGAGCAGGGGATCGAGGTTCGTTTCGTCGACCCCGCCGATCCCGAGAACTTCGCCCGCGCCACCGACGCGCGCACCCGGGCCTATTACGGCGAGACCCTGGCCAATCCGAAACTCGCGGTGTTTCCCATCGCGGAGGTCGCGGCCATCGGCCGGCCACTCGGCATCCCCCTCATCATCGACAACACCGCGACGCCGCTCCTGGCGCGCCCGTTCGACCACGGTGCCGCCGTGGTCGTCTATTCGACGACGAAGTATCTCGGCGGTCACGGCATCGCCATCGGCGGGGCGATCATCGACGGCGGCACGTTCGACTGGTCGGCCTATCCGGAGCGCCAACCCGCCCTGACCACCCCCGACCCGAGCTATCACGGGGCCGTCTGGACGGAGGCGGCCAAGCCGCTGGGACCCATCGCCTACGTGCTGCGCGCCCGTGTCCGTCTCCTGCGCGACCTCGGCCCGGCGGTCTCGCCGCTCAACGCCTTCCTCACCCTTCAGGGCATCGAGACCGTGGCCCTGCGCATCGAGCGCCACAGTCACAATGCGCAGGCGGTGGCAGACTATCTCTCCGGCCGGCCCGAGATCGAGCGGGTGATCCATCCCTCGCACCACACCGGCAAGGCGCGCGAGCGGGTCGCCAAATACCTCCGGGGCGGGCACGGCGGCCTCGTCGGCTTCGAACTCGCCGCAGGGCGCGAGGCCGGGCGCAGCTTCATCGAGGGCTTGAAGCTGTTCTACCACGTCGCCAACATCGGCGACGCCCGCAGCCTCGCCATCCACCCGGCGACCACCACGCACGCCCAGCTCTCGCCCGAGCACCAACGCGCCTCGGGCGTGTCCGACGGCTACGTGCGCCTCTCCATCGGCCTCGAGCATATCGACGATATCCTGGCCGACCTCGACCAGGCGCTGGCGGCGGTCGGCACCTACGCCAAGGCGGCCTGACCCATGGCCGGAGTTCCAGACTTCGACCTGCGCCGCCTCGACGAAGGACCCTCCGAACGGGCTGCCTTCCTCGCCGCCCTGCGGCAGGCGGCCCGGGACGTCGGCTTCTTCACCCTGTCCGGGCATGGCATTTCCCCGGCGCAGATTGCCGAGACCCAGGCCCTGGCGCGACGCTTCTTCGCCCTGTCGCTTTCCGAGAAGCGAGCGGTGGCCATGATCCGCTCGCCGCACTTTCGCGGCTACACGGAAGCCGGGCGCGAGATCACCCGCGGCACCCCGGACTGGCGCGAGCAGTTCGACATCGGCGCCGAGCGTCCCGCCCTGCCGCGGCGTGCGGGCGATCCGGCCTGGACGCGGCTTCAGGGCCCCAACCTCTGGCCCGCCGGCCTGCCGGAGCTGCGGGTCGGCCTGCTGCGCTGGCAGGAGGCGGTGACGCGGGTCGGCATCCGGGTTCTGCGCGCCTTCGCCGAGGCGCTGGGCCAACCCGAGGACGCGTTCGAGCCGATCTACGCCGGCGCCCCGAACCAGCACATCAAGATCATCCGCTACCCCGGCCGCGACGGCACCGAGGGCGACCAGGGCGTGGGCGCCCACAAGGACAGCGGGCTCCTCACCCTCCTGGTTCAGGACGGGCAGAGCGGGCTCGAGGTCGAAGGGCCGGAGGGCTGGATTTCCGTGGAGCCGCGGGAGGGCCGGTTCGTCGTCAATGTCGGCGAGCTGCTGGAGCTCGCCTCCGACGGTTACCTGCGCGCCACGGTACACCGGGTGGTGACGCCACCGGCCGGGCGCGACCGGCTCTCCGTGGCGTTCTTCCTCGGCGCACGTCACGACGCCGTCGTGCCGCTCCTGACTCTTCCGCCTTCCCTCGCGGACAAGGCACGGGGCCCAGTGGGCGATCCCGACAACCCGCTCTTCCACGAGGTCGGCCGCAACACCCTCAAGGGCCGTCTGCGCTCGCATCCGGATGTGGCCGCGCGCCATTACGGCGACCTGTTGCCGACGGGGGCGGCATGACCGGACGCCTCATCCGCATCCTGCACGCGATGCTGCCGGATCCGTCCGGACCTGCTGGGGCACCTCCGGACCCGGCCCTGCTGGCCGGCGCCGCGGCCCTCCTCGGCCACCACACCTTCGGGCGCTCGATCGCCGCGGGCCCGCTTCCGAAGGGCTCCACGCCGCGGCCGCAACGGCTCCGTCCCGTCCGATAGCCAACCTCCGTCCTCCGGGCAAACGCTCCGGGAACGAGCCCAAGGATACGATCCATGACAACTTCCGCCCCCTGGACGCGGCGCGGCCTCCTCGGCGGCGCCGGAGCCGCCCTGGCCCTCGGTCCCACGGGTGGACGCCCGGCGCTCGGCGCAGACAAGCCGGTCCGCCTCAGCTTCCAGCGCTCATCGACCCTGCTGACCGTGCTCAAGCTCAAGGGCACCCTGGTCGAGCGCCTGGCCGCGAAGGGTTTTGCGCCGAGTTGGCACCAGTTCACCGGCGTGATCGAGCCCATGAACAGCGGCGCCGTCGACCTCCACGCCGATGTCGCCGACGCGATTCCGGTTTTCACGCAATCGGCTGGCGCGCCCCTGACCTTCTACGCCATGGAGGCGGGCTCGCCCCGCGCCGAGGCGATCATCGTGCCCGATGAATCCCCGATCCGCTCGGTGGCGGACCTCAAGGGCAAGACGGTGGGCGTCTCGCGCGGCTCGGGCTGCCACTTCATCCTCGCCGCCGCCCTCAAGCGCGAAGGCCTGCGGTTCTCCGACATCACGCCGGCCTATCTCGAGGCGCCCGACGGGGCCGCCGCGTTCGCCCGGGGCAGCCTCGACGCCTGGGCGATCTGGGACCCGTTCCTCGCCATCGCCCAGGCCAAACGCCCCGTACGGGTGCTTGCCGACGCGACCGGCCTGTCGAGCTACAACCGCTACTTTCTCGTCAACGACAGCTTCGCCGCCGCGCACCCGGAGGTGGTGGGAATCGTGTTCGATGCCCTCGTGGAGGCCGGGCGATGGGTCAAGGCCAACCCGAAGGACGCCGTCGCGCTTCTCGGCCCCGTCTGGGGCGACCTGCCGCCCGACATCGTCGCCACGGTCAACGAACGGCGCAGCTACGCCATCCAGCCCGTGGAGAGGGCCGCCCTGTCCGAGCAGCAGACCATCGCCGACACCTTCCAAGAGGCCGGCCTGATCCCCCGGAAGATCGACGCCACCGCCGTGCGGATCTGGCGACCCGCCGCGAGCCGGGGTTGAGCATGGCCGCCGCTTCCCCACGCTTCGGCGTCTGGGCGCCCGTGCACGGATCGCGCGCCGCCCACCACGATCCCGAGGAGCCCGACGACGCGAGCTGGGCACGCACCCGCGCCCTGGTGCTGGAGGCCGAAACCCTCGGATTCGATTCCGTGCTCGTCGCCCAGCACACCATGAACCCCTACGACGAGGCGCGCGACCAGCTCGATGCCTGGAGCGCATCGGCGGCGCTGGCCGCCCTGACGCACCGGATCGAGATCATCGCGGCGATCAAGCCGGGCCTCGTCCATCCGGTGGTACTCGCGAAGGCGGCGCTGGGCATCGACCGGATCAGCGAGGGACGCTTCGCGCTCAACCTCGTCAATGCTTGGAACAAGGCCGAGTTCGAGCGGGCCGGCCTGCCGTTTCCGGCTCACGACGCACGCTACGCCTATGGCCGGGAATGGATCGGCCTCGTCGACCGGCTCATGCGGGGCGAACGGGTCCGGTTCACGGGCGAACATTTCAGGGTGAAGGATTACCAGTTGCGGCCCGCCGGCACCGGTGGCCGCCGGCCAACCCTCTATGTCGGCGGGGAATCCGAACCGGCCCGCGCCCTGGTGGCCGATCACGGCGATGTCTGGTTCATCAACGGCCAGCCCCTGGAAGAGGTCGCGGCGCTGATCGCCGACGTCGCCCGGCGCCCGGCCGCCAATGGTCCCCTGCGCTACGGCCTCTCGGCTTTCGTCATCGCCCGCGACACGGACGACGAGGCCGAGGCCGAGCATGCGCGGCTCATCGCACTCGCCGAACGCGACGCCGCCATCCGGGCCGACACCCGCGCGCGGACGGACCCGGCCGCCGTGATGTTCGCCAAGCCCGGTCTCGCCCAGCCCGACGGACCCGTCCGCCATGTCGGCACCAACGGTGGCACCGCCGCGGGGCTGGTGGGCAGCTACGGTCGGATCGCGGAACGCCTGTCCGCCTTTCACGCAGCCGGCATCGACCTGTTCATGCTCCAGTTCCAACCGTTCGAGGCGGAGATGCGCCGGTTCGCCGAGACGATCCTACCGCGCCTGCGCTGAACGGCCCGGGGATCCGCCCGGCCGTCGCAGAACGCCGGAGCATGATCTTTCACGCGATACCCCACTTGAAAACAGCTGGTCTCTGTAGACACCAAGACTGACAGTCATCTTTCAAATACAATGATCCTGCCATTTGAGACTTGCTTCGACACTGCGGATTGCCGACTCCAAGGCGATGCGGCGTGACATCGGGTTGGGCAGAGCCTTGCCGGGTGCCCTCGATTCCGCGCCTTCGCCGAGATGGGAATGATCGATGATACAAACAGATGCGGGATGGGGCGCGGGGCCGAGCGCACGTTACGAGGATCTCGCCGCGGGCTTCCGGCCGGTGTTCGCGCGGATCCGCGCCACCGCCGTGACCCGCGACCGGGAGCGTACGCTGCCCCATGAGGAGATCGGCTGGCTGAAGCAGGCCGGCTTCACCACCCTCCGGCTGGCACGCGACGCGGGTGGTTTCGACGCGAGTCTGCCCGAGCTGTTCAATCTGCTCATCGAGCTGTCTCAGGCCGATCCCAACGTGACCAACGCCCTGCGGGCGCATTTTGGCTTCACCGAGGACATGCTGTGCTCGTCGTCGGATGCGTGGCGGGCCCGTTGGATCGGCCGGATCGGTGACCGCGAGACCGTGGGCAGCGGCGTCTCCGAGACCGGCGAGGCCAAGGTCGGGCAGTTCGACACGGTGTTGCGGCCGGACGGAGCGCAATGGCGCCTCGACGGCCGGAAGTTCTACACCACCGGCTCGCTCTTCGCCGACTGGATCCACGTCTCGGCGCAGGACGAGGCCGGCGTCGCCATGGTGGCGGCGGTCCCCGTGCGCGCACCCGGTGTCGAGATCCTCGACGACTGGGACGGGTTCGGACAGGCGCTGACGGCCAGCGGCACGGCGGTGTTCACGAACGTCGGCCTCGGGCCGGAGCTGATCAAGCCCGATCCGGAACGCTTCCCCTACGCCATGGCGTTCTTCCAACTCGTCCATCTCGCGACCCTCGCGGGGATCGGTCGCTCGGCGGCCCTCGACGTCACGCGTCTCGTGGCGGAGCGCCAGCGCGTCTACAGCCACGGCAACGGCAGCCGTTCGGGTGACGACCCTCAGGTGCAGCAGGTGGTCGGTCGCGTGCGCGGCGCGGCCTACGCCGCCGGCGCCATCGTCCTCAAGGCGGCCGAGTCCCTGGAACGGACCTATGCGGTGCATCGCACCGGTCGATCCGCCGAGTCCACTGCGGCCATCGCGGATGTCGAGGTCAACCAGGCCGTCAGCGTGGTCACCAACCTCGTGCTGGAAGCCACCACGACGCTGTTCGACGCCCTCGGCGCTTCGGCGGTGAAGGGTGGCCATGGCCTGGATCGGCATTGGCGCAACGCCCGCACCATCGCCTCGCACAATCCCCGGATCTACCGCGACCGCACGGTCGGCGACTTCGCGGTGAACGGCACGGCCCCGCCGCGCCAGTACCGGGTCGGATCCGCCTGAGCGACGGGCGAACGCCGGGGGTCCGGGTCGGCGGTATCGAAACACTCCGAGATTCGAAGAGTTGGTGCGGCAGAAACTGGCGACCCCGGTTGGGCTCGAACCAACGACCTGCCGCTTAGAAGGCGGCTGCTCTATCCAGCTGAGCTACGGAGTCTGGGGGTGCCAGCGCCCGTAGAAGCCATGGGTCTCGCGGTCGGTCAACCCCGAGCGCTCGGCCTTTCGGGATGCGTGCTGCCCAGCGTCGCGGCTACACGTACATTGCCGGGAATGGCGAGGAGGCTGCCGAAGTGACAGGGCTGTGGCGCCGAGCTTCCGATGAAATACCCGGGGCGCGAATTCGAACCCAGATCGACCGCGCTCACTCGCCCTCCAGGGATACGACCATACCGAAGCTCTCTTTCGGCTCCGCGGCGCGCGCTTTCTTCTCAATGACGAGGCATCGACCGACCGGAGGTGACTAGAATTTCTGTTTCTTCGATTGAAGATCTTTGCCCGCGTTGATGCGATATCCTGCGATACACTGCGTGACGAACGGCGCCCTTAGTTTGTGCCGCATCCCATTCTGCTGGGCACGTCGCTCGCACTTTTCCCGCCAATCCGACTTCTGCGTCATCGCGCCAGCCATCGAAGGATTCGCGCGTGCTGGGAGCCACGTCAAGGATAGGATGCAGAGGCTCGATAGGATGGTCACGCGAATCCGTCGTCCTTGCGACTTCGACCCCATGAAGCTGAAATCCTTCCTGCCGATCCGATGGGGCATGCTCAGACTGGAACGCCGAAGCGCTGTCCGAACAAGTAGAGTGCCAAGAAAACGACGGCGATCAGTACCACCAAAATTCCCAGGATTAACAGCAAGTTTTTCGATTTTCTCTTTTCCGCCGAGCCGTACTGATTACCATTGAGTGACATTTGTATAAACCTCGTCGATGTTTATATCAGATGGATCAAATATTCGTCATCCAGATGGAAATATAAATTCTTGATATTCGGGCGAGCCCGAACCACAGTAGAACACGCAGCATCGGGACGGGCACCTCACTCGTGTCATGAGTTCGCCCGATCCTGGACCTCAACCGGGAAGCGCGTAGGCAAACGATCCAAAACAAATCTCAGGGATTCGTTCCGCGGTAGATTTCACATAAGATTGATGGATTAAAGCTCGAACCTCGGTAGAGCACCGAACCATCGTCACGCAGTGCTCTATTGGTCGTTCGGCACTAGACTATACTGAAACATCTATAGCCGGCACGTTGTGAAATCTGGATTGGACATCACCGAGCAGCGATCGCATCGTGCCGTCGCAGGCCACGACGGATCGGAACCCTCTTTTTCTTCACGAACGTGCCTATCGGGCGAGCCGCCGTCGTCGACGCCTTGCTCAGCGAATCACATCTCACGTCTCGCGCGCGAAGGCGTGATCGGTGAAGGGCAAGTTGAGGCTACAGCGCAGACCGTCCGCATCATAGCTCAGTATCGTCTCGGCCTGGAGTTCATCCGCGAGCGTACGGTTCAGCATCTCGGTACCGAAGCCAGTGACGAGCGGTGCCGCCGCGATCCTCGGACCGCCGCGCTCCTGCCACGTGACCGCGAGCCAATGCGCATCGTGGGATAGTTTCAGGCGCCATGTCACGGATACGTGGCCGCCCCGGGCCGACAGGGCTCCGTACTTGATCGCGTTCGTAGTCAGTTCCTGGAATGCCAATCCCAGGCTCATCGCGGCCCTTGGTGCCAGCCGAACCGATGGCCCATCGAGGGAAACCTGATCGTCTTCACGGGCTTGGCCGGCCATGAACTCCGTCGCCAGAAGGGTGGCAAGGTCCACGCCTCCATCCGACGCGCAATCGATCGCCGACTGCGTACGGGTGAGCGCGTCGAGGCGACCTTCGATATGCAGGGCGAAGTCTTCGAGCGTCTCACTCGACTCGACCGTACGCCGGATGACGGAACGCATCATGCCCAAGACGTTCCGGCTTCGGTGTGGAAGCGCGATCGGGTGCGCTTCAGGCTCGGACCAACGACCCGCCAGATTGCCGTCCGGGGAAGGAGACCAGTCGTCCCCGTCATCGCTGCTCATGGAATCCTCGCATGGCGTGAACCTTCGACGGCTCATCCTCGTGCCCGAGGTGTCGACAACCGGACGTGAACAGATCCTAAGCCCACACGACGCCGACCTTGTCCCGAGTGCCTAGTCCGACCCAGGCGCACCTCCAGGCCCACCTGCAACATGCAAGCCCCCTCGCAGGGATGCAGGCCCCATGAACGGCCCAGCGGATCGAAGGTGCACAACGAGAATCGCACACCACCTGAAACCTATGTTGATGAAGCTTTCCTTTCGATGTCCGACACGTGTCGGTGTCGATCGGAGGAGTCGTACCTCATGCCAAGAAATCGCGCGAAAACCCCGGAATTCTGGGATACGGTTATCACGCATGTCACGGCTAAAGTCGAGCCCGTGATCGGCCGCACCGACACCATTCGCGAACCTGTGATCATCTACCTGCGAGACCTCGAGGCCGTCGCCCGGCGGGAGTGCTCCAGCCGAGACGCATTGCAAGTCATCGGGTCCGGACGCAGACTCCTCGGCGATACCACAGACATCGGTCCGGACCGCCGATCCCTGACGCGGAGATAGCGCGTCGAGCGATGCATGCGACATCGGTCCAGATGGGGCCAGCGGGAAATCAAGGCGCGCCCGGTCTGCAGACATGGCAGGCGCCCCTTACCTCGGAATGCAGCAGCTCCATCGGACCGGAATCTTTGTGGACTGCGCTGACCGAGCGCATGCCTGACCGCCGGTTGTCGAGCTGCGGTGGGCCTCGCGGGTCCCAAAACCCCATCCTGGGCTCGCGATCTGTTCGGAGGGGCACGCCGTCGCAAGCCTGCGGATAAAACCAGCATCTATCATCGGCTTATCCTGAGTTATCTCGCTTTATCATAGATTATATCGACATATTTTTGGTTCGATACCACGATTTTTCTTGGAACATTGTTTTTAAGTCTGGAGTTCCTGGATCTCATCTACCAAACAATCAGGAGGGTGAGATGACACAATCCAACGGCAATCAGGGTCAGTCCGAGCATCGCGGTGGATCCGGCAACTTCGCCGAAGATCGGGAACGTGCCTCGGAAGCCGGGCACAAGGGCGGACAAGCCAGTGGCGGCAACTTCGCCAACGACCCTGAGCGGGCTTCGGAGGCTGGCCACAAGGGCGGACAGGCCAGCGGTGGCAACTTTGCCAACGACCGCGAGCGGGCTTCGGAGGCCGGCAAAAAAGGCGGCGAGGCGAGCCACGGCGGTCGTGGTTCCTGACCGCTGAAGTCACATCAGGACACGGGTCGGCAGGCTAAAGCGCGAGATCTGCCTTCCTGGTCCTGTATTCGAGTCGGCCACGTCCGTTTCTATAAGGAGGCATGAGTCAAGTCCAGTTCCGTTTCACGGCGTTGGACTCGGCCCACACCTCCAAGTCCTCTCCTGCCGCGCATGCCGTGCGGTGGGACCGCGGTTCACCATCCATGCCGTCCCGGGCCGCAAGCATGGGGCGGCGATGCATTGAGGTGGCTTAAACCATGTACTATCACGACAAGCGTCTCCAATATCCCGTCAAGGTCGATTCACCCGATCCGGTTTACGCGCGTATGCTGCAACAGGCGATCGGCGGCATCGAAGGTGAGATCCGCGTCTGCATGCAGTACTTCTTCCAGGGTTGGGGCGCACGGGGACCGACAACGAAGTATCGCGACATGCTTCTTCACACCGCGACCGAAGAGATCGGCCACATCGAGATGCTGGCGACCGCCGTCGCGATGAATCTGGAGACGGCCCCGACGAAGGTTCAGGAAGCCGGTGTGGCGGACGCCGTGGTGGGCGCCGTCATGGGTGGTGAGAACCCCCGGCATCTCGTCGAGGGAATGCTGCACCGACATCTGCTGTCCACGGGGATGGCTGCGTTTCCGGCCAATTGTGACGGCGCTCCGTTCGACATGTCACACATCTATGCCAGCGGGAATCTCGCCGCCGACATGTACTGTAACGTGGCGGCGGAGGCGACGGGGCGGACATTGGCCGTCCGCCTGTTCAACGCCACGAACGACCCTGGAATGCGCGACATGTGGAGCTTCCTCATCGCGCGCGACACGATGCACCAGCAACAATGGCTCGCCGTCGTCGAAGAATTGGGGGGCCACGAGGGCGCCCTGCCGATCCCCAACAGCTTCCCGCAAAGCAAGGAGCACGAGAAGTTCAGCTATAGCTTCTTCGGAACGGCCGCGGACGGCACGGTGCCGCCGGAAGGCCGTTGGACGAGCGGTCCGTCGCTGGACGGCAAGGGAACCTACAACGTGGTGCAGAACGTACCCATGGGCGAAGAGCCGGTTCTGGGGCCCGCACGCCCCGACAGCGGCGCGCAAAAGGAACAGATCGCCTGATTTGAGGCGTTCCGAACCGGCGGTGTCGGAGCCGCTCGGGTCTTCTCGAGGTCGCTTCGCCATCCCCGTTCCCCGCATACCCGTCACCGGTGAGGTCGCATCCACGATGCGGCCTCGGTCGACACGCGGTCTCCCGGGTCGACGGCTCCAGGGTCAGTTCTGCAAGTGAACTTGTTCGACAGAAAAATTCGGCAAGGAAACCTCGTTCGCCATGACGCAATTCCCAAAGCCGCCGTTCGAGAATCAGCGCCCCCTCACACCGCCGGGGCGCGATGTGGATATGGATCCGAAACCTGATTACGGCGAGGCGCATTACAAGGGCTCGGGACGCCTCGCGGGCCGGAGCACGATCATCACCGGCGCCGATAGTGGAATAGGCCGCGCCGTGGCCCTGGCCTATGCACGCGAAGGGGCGGACGTACTCGTGAGTTATTACGACGAGCACGACGACGCTGCGGAAACGTGCCGCCTGGTCCAGTCCGCAGGCCGCAAGGCGATCCGGATGGCGGGGGATGTGAAGGATTCCAGCTATTGCCGCGCCATCGTCGACAGGGCCGTGGTGGAGTTCGGGCGAGTCGATGTTCTGGTCAACAATGCCGCTCACCAGAAAACCTTCGCGAACCCGGAAGAGATCTCCGACGCTGAGTGGGAAATCACCTTCGCAACGAACATTCACGCAATGTTCTACCTTGTGAAGGCTGCGCTCCCGTATATGAAACCGGGCAGCGCTATCATCAACACCACGTCGGTCAATGCCGACTCGCCGAGCCCCCACTTGCTCGCATACGCCACCACGAAGGGCGCCATTCAGAACTTCACCGGCGGACTCGCTCAGATGCTGGCGGAGTGCGAGATTCGGGTGAATTGCGTCGCGCCGGGCCCGATCTGGACACCGCTCATCCCGGCGACGATGCCCGAGGAAAAGGTCCGCAGCTTCGGCTCGCAAGTACCAATGAAACGTCCGGGGCAGCCCTGCGAACTCGCACCGGTCTACGTGATGCTGGCGAGTTCCGAAGCGAGCTACGTCTCAGGCGCCACGGTCGCGGTGACGGGTGGCAAACCGATCATTTAGACGCTCATTCGTACGCGCCGCACCCCACTCGCCTTTAAGGCGGCGTGACACCCGGTCATCTTCCGAGAAGATCGAGGCTTTGGTCGACTTACCGGCCCGAATGGTGCCGATGACTTCCCGGACAGCAGCCAACCTCGAATAGCTGTCTTACCTCAAATCGATCCGACCACAGGAGCGTGCAATGAAATCTAAAACTTCGGCCTATGCTGCACTCTGCTTTTTGACCGCCACCGGATCATTGGCCCTGGCGCAGACTCCGATCGGGCGCGGGGACACGCTCCCACCCGGAACCATCGTGCAGCAACAACCGAACACCACCGGCAACGACATCGACTTGGTGATCTCGCGGGGCCCGACGGGAGCCGACACGGTGACCACGGATTCGGCAGCAGGCGGGAATGCGAGCCTCCCCGAGCGGGCGATTCCGAACGGAAGTGCCGGTGGCGGCAGCGGCGGTGGGCGGTAGAGCGAGCGGACGCCTATTTGTTTCGTACGCGCGCCCGGACCAACCGTGCTGGCGTCAGAACCACACGGTTGTTCTGTGCATCGGTGCGATTGCGGGCGAACACTCGACCGATCTCGGTCAGTTCCCTCCGTTGATGCCTCGCCGGACATCGTTGGGCTTCACGGTATGGCCGATATGTCTCCGACCGACCGCGCAGCGATCACGTGCGCATTCGACCACATCGCAGCATGATCCAACCACCGATCAGCATGGCACCGCCCCAGATCAGGAAACCCAGATCCCAATAGATCCACTGTGCACGTGGAACCGTCTCGTTGACGTGGTGCAGGCCCAGAAGGTGATGGTTGATCGTGCCCTCCGCGAGATTGAAGAGTCCGAAGCCCATCAGGATGCCACCCGGCAGCAGCCAGCCCGACCAGCGCAGGTGGTTCCGGCGTGCGTGGCGCCACAAAACGACGAGCCCCCCGAGGACGAACAGGTAGGTGCTTGCGTGAAACAGCCCATCCCACAGGGTGTTTATTTGAAGATTCTCCACACTGTCGGGCGGGTACCCGGCGCTCGTGAGCATGTGGTGCCATTGCAAGACCTGGTGCAGCACGATCCCGTCGAAAAATCCGCCGATACCGAGTCCGAACAGAATCGCTGCCGAGGTCGGAAAGTCCGCGAGGTCACTTCGATCGATCGTCATTGACGCACCCTGACATGCATTGGCGGAAGTCTACCGTCCGCCATCAGGTCTGGAGCAGATGGAGGCTGAACAAGCCTTGCGGATCGAGCCATACCCGCTCCGGATACCATCCCGCTTCCCTCGCGAGGGCTTGGAACTCGTCCGGTGAATACTTGTAAGAGACGTCCGTCAGGATGCTCTCGCCGGCCCGAAATCGAATCGCGGTGCCGCCGAGACGGTAGATCGCGCTCGTGCGCGCCACGAGGTGCGCTTCGACCCGAAACGGATCGTGGTGCACCTGCACCGTGTGGTGGAAATTGTCGCTGTCGAGATCGGCATCGAACTCGCGGTTCAGGCGCGTCAGAAGGTTGATGTGAAATGCCGGCATCAGGCCGTCGGCGTTCCCATAGGCGCGCATCAGGCTCGCAACGTCGCGCGTCGGATCGGCCCCCACGAGGAAACGGCTCGGTCCGAGGGTGGCGCGGGCCCGCTCGAGAAACCGCTTCGCATCGTCGGGCAGGAAATTGCCGATGCTCGTTCCGGGGAAGAACCCCAGCACCGTGGTCCCGGAGAGATCGACGGGCACCTGCACCGGCGTCGTGTAATCGGCGTGCACCGGGATCATGTGGACGCCGGGATAGGACGGCGCGAGACCCGCGATGGCGGCGTCGAGGTAATCCCCCGAGATATCGAGGGCGATGTAGCGCGCCGGCCGATCAAGGGCGTCGAGCAGCGTACGGATCTTGCGGCTCGCTCCACTGCCGAACTCGACGATCGTGACACAGGAGCCGATCGATGGAGCAATTTCGGCCGAAACCTGAGTCAGAAGAGCAATTTCGGTACGGGTCGGATAGTAATCGGCGCTCGCGCAGATCCGCTCGAACAGATCCGAGCCGTTCTCGTCCCAGAGGAGTTTACCTGGGAGGCGCTTCTGCGCTTCGGACAATCCCTGCAGGATGTTCGACAACACATCAGCTTGGGCCATCGACACGTCGACCACGGTCTCTGTCATGAAGCGGATCTTTCGGAATTTTCGTTGGACGTCAGGACGTCACGCGGGACGGGTCGCCGTGAGCACCACCAGGGCGATGCGGTCCGCTTCCGCATAGGCCGGGTCGTCGAGTTCCTCGCCGTAGGCATCCGGATCGAATTCGCGGTACTGGGCCTGCAGACCGGCCCGTTCACAGAGATCCAGCGCAGCGTCGCGGAAACCATCGGTGCCGCCCACGATGACGGATCCGGTGAACAGCACGAGGCTGCCGCCGGGGGCGAGGCGTTCGGCGGCAGCCTCGACCACGGCCAGGGACAAGCCTTCGCCGAAGGCACCGCCGCCGTGGCGATAGGTGCGCCCGCTCCGGTCGATCATGAACGGCGGGTTGGAGACGATGAGGTCGAACCGACCCTCGATCTCCCGTAGCAGATTGCTCTGCCGGGGTACGATGCCGCCGACACCGGCCGCCCTGGCATTGATCCGGCCGGCGCACAGGGCGGCCGGGTTGATGTCGACCAGGACCACCTCGGCGCCCGGTGCGCGCTTCGCGATGGCGATGCCCGCAGCCCCGGACCCCGCGCCGATATCGGCGGCGCGGTGAATAGGCTGGTCACGCTCGGAGAGATGCATGATCACCGCAGAGACGAAGCGCGTGGTATCGGGCCCGAAGAAGACCGCATCGGTGGCGTTTGGCGGGTAGGCCGAGTGCAGGAAGAGTTCCCCATCGAGGCTCGAGACCCGGATGGTCGCGCGCGCGCGCCCCTCCACGGTCTCGATCACACCCGCCCGGTACATGGCGCCGAGGAGATCCGGCGGCACGATCCCCTCGCGGAACGGGCGGCTCCAGCCGAGGACGTCGCCGAGATCGCGTGCCCAGTCTGCGCCCGGGCGCGCGTTGACACGGGCATGGCTCGCCGGCGTCACCGTAGTGAAAGCGTAACCCGTTGCCCGCACCGCCTGGATCAGGCCGACGAGCGCGTCCTCCGTCTCACGCCGTATCGGGTTCATCTCGCTCGTCTCCCTGTGCGACAATCGGATTCGTTTCGGAAGGCGGCGTCAGACCGCGAAGGCACCGCTCCGTAGATCCTCCACGATGCGTATCCCGTCCTGAGCATCCGGCCGTGGACGGGTCTCCGGCTGACGCGTGAACGGACAGGCCCAGGTCTCCTGGACGTGACGCCCGCTGTATTGGCAGGCTTCCGAACGTTCACCGTGCCGCGCCAGCATCGGGTTGACCGAACCTGCAAGCGCGATGTCGCGCTGAAGGATGGCGTCGCGCAGACCTTCGTAGCGACCGTCGGTCCGGAGGCGCTCGAACTGGTCGTGCAAGTTGAAGACGAGTGCCGGCCGCTCGAAACGTCGCGCCGGCCGGCTCGCCCGTGGATTCAAACCAAGGATGAAAAACGCTTCTCCCCCGAGGCTGAGAGAGAAGTGCGGATCCTCCGGATCGGGGCTGACGCGGGAATCGTAGGCGTGCCCCAAGCCGCTGTCCTGGTTCGACAACGCTTGGGCCCGCGTCCAGAGAAAACGCTCGAAGGCCACTTCAGTGAGGGATGCCGGCTGTTCGAAAAGCACCGCGAAGCTCTGAAACTGGTCGGGCCGGGCGCGATAGCGACAAATGAAGGCAAGCACTGCCGTATAGATCCGCAAGTCGTCTGCGTGTGCCGTAATATCGCGCGCAACGAGAATCTTGAGCTGACTGCGCGCGAGGGCGGACTTTGCGCCAACGCATGGGAACGACACATCGCGAATGAAAGAACGAAAGCGCTCGGCGAGGGGGTGACTGGCATCGTCCGTCGGAAAGAGCATGCGGATCCGGTGCTTCTTGGTGTGGTTCGTCTTGGATTGCTGTCGCCCGAGCATAGAGCGATCCGGGCGCTGACTTTGCCCGCGGCAGCACGGATTCAGCGGCGCGCCAGCTTGAGCGATGATGTTGGATCGACAACGCATGTATGATTCTATTGTTCCGATGTGCGATGATAAACCTAAATTAAACTATGTTAATTCTTGATTTTTATGCTTGGATAGCTTCGTTCTAGGCTATCGACCTTTCCGATAACCTCTTCATGGCATACACAATGGCTTCTCCAGGCACCGTGGACACCGTCCGGGCACATCCGGGGCGGGCCGCCGAGCGATCGGCCGATGGCGGTGCATCGGACGCACGGGAAGGTTTGATCGATGAATGCTCAGACCGGCCGACAACGCACGCATGCGGACCGGTCCCGTGAGCTGACCCTTCGTGGTCTGTTGCTCGGGGCCGCCATCACGGTCGTGTTCATGGCAGCCAACGTCTACATGGGCCTCAAGACGGGAATGACGTTCTCGTCGTCGATCCCAGCCGCGATGCTATCGATGGGACTGCTGCGGTTGTTCGGCGACAGCTCCATCCTGGAGAACAACATCGTTCAGACCCAGGCCTCGGCGGCAGGGACGCTGTGCAACGTCATCCTGGTCTTGCCGGGCCTGATCTTGATCGGACATTGGAACGGATTTCCCTTGTGGCAGACGAGCGGCGTGTGTCTCCTCGGCGGACTGCTCGGCGTCGCCTACTCGATCCCCCTTCGGCGGGCGCTCGTGGCCGAAGCGGGATTGCCGTTCCCGGAAGGGGCCGCCGCTGCCGAGGTACTGAAAGCCGGTGACACATCGGGCGATCACGGCGCCGGGGGCTCCGGCCTGCGCGACCTGCTCGGCGCCGGCGGCGCGGCGGCACTGATCGCGTTCGGGACGAGCGGCCTGCGCCTTCTCGGTGAGGGCCTGCACACGACCCTGCAGGCGGGCCACGCCTTGTTTCGCGTCGGGACCGGCTTCTCCCTCGCCCTCGTCGGGGTCGGCTATCTCGTCGGCATCGGCGCCTGCCTCGCCCTGCTCACCGGCGTGATCATCGCCTGGGGCCTGGCCGTCCCCTTCATGACGGCGTTCGCGCCCGAGGGCGGGCTCGCGCCCGATGCCGCGGCGGAAGCGGTCTGGTCGGGGCAGGTGCGCTTGATCGGGGCGGGCATCATCGCGGTCGGAGGCGCCTGGACCGTGGCGAGCCTGGTGGGACCGATCCTCGCCAGCGTCCGCGCCGCCCTGAAGGCCGCGCGCGGTACCGGCCGAGGACTCAGCGAACTGCCGCGCCAGGAGCGGGACATTCCCATCACCTGGGTCGTCGGAGCGGCCGCCGCGCTGACCGTTCCACTGGCCCTGCTGTTCGGGCAGTTCTCGATGGGTGCCGAACTCGCCGGCCTGCTTCCGGTGCTGATCCTCGCCGCGACGGTGTTCACCGTGTCATTCGGCTTTCTCATGGCGGCGGCGTGCGGCTACCTTGCGGGTCTACTCGGTTCGTCATCGAGTCCGATCTCCGGCATCGGCATCCTCACCACGATGTTGGTGGCCCTGTTGCTGCCCCTCGTGGTTGGCCGCGCGGCGGGACCCGAGGGAGACCGGTTCGTCATCGGCCTCGCCCTTTTCATCGCGGCGGTGATCGTCACCATGGCGTCCATCGCCAACGACAACCTGCAGGACTTGAAGACGGGCCAGCTCGTCGACGCGACGCCCTGGCGACAGGAGTCGGTGCTGATCGTCGGTGTCGGCGTCGGATCCCTGGTCATCGCACCCCTGCTGGCGCTCCTTTACAATGCCTACGGCTTCGTCGGCGCCCTGCCGCGGGAAGGCATGGACGAAGCCGCGGCCCTGCCGGCGCCACAGGCAGCCCTGATGACGCAGATCGCCAGCGGCATCGTTCACGGCGAGCTGCCCTGGGCCATGGTGCTCACGGGCATGGGGCTCGGCGCCTTGCTCGTGGGTTTCGAGGCTTGGTTGCGCCGAAGCGGACGCGTCTTTCCCGCTCTGACGGTGGGAATCGGGATCTATCTTCCGCTGAACGTCGTCGTCACGATCGCCATCGGGGGTGTCATCGCCTGGTTGAGCGAGCGGGCCTTTCGGAGCGGGTTCGAGGGTCGCACGTCGGCCACGGACGACGCTTACGAGGCGGTGCGCCGTCGCGGCGTGCTCCTGTCCTCGGGCTTCCTCGTCGGGGAGAGCTTCATCGGCGTACTTCTGGCCGGTGCGGACACCCTCACCGGCCGCAGCGCCTCCCTGGCGATCACAGGTCCCGCGGTCACCCCCTTCACCCCCCTCATCGGTCTGGCCGTCTTTGTGGTCGCGATCGGGACATTCTATCGTCTGGTCTCCCGGGCGCCGAGAAAGGGATCGAGCATCGCCCCCTGATCGGCGGCACCAGACACCGCTACCGCTCGCGCCACGCCTTGGCGACCTGATCGGAGAACGGCTTGAGCAGGTAGCTCAACACCGAACGATCCCCGAGCTGCACGAAGCTCTCCACGGGCATTCCGGGCACGAGGCGCACGCTGCCGAGCCGCTGCCGCTGGTCCTCGGGCACACGGATCCGGGCGGTATAGTAGCTCGAACCCGTCTTCGGATCGACGCTGACATCCGCGGAGACCCGGCTCACCACGCCGCCGATCTCCGGCGTGGTGCGCTGGTTGAACGCGGGAAAGCGAAGGACGGCCGGCTGGTCGAGGCGGACGTTGTCGATGTCCTGCGGCTGGATCTTCACCTCGACCGCGAGTTGGTCGGCCTCTGGCACGATGAGCATGGCAGGCTCGGAGGGCGTCACCAGCCCGCCGATGGTGTGCACGGTCATCTGATGCACGATGCCGGATTGCGGTGCGCGGAGGTCGACGCGTTTGAGCTGATCCTCTGCCGCGACCCGCTTCTCGACGAATTCCGACCACTTGCCCCGAATCTCGGCGAGATCCCTTCCGGTCTCCGTCCGCATGTCGCCATCGATCTGCAGGATCTGCAACTCGGTCTCTGCGATCTTGCCACGCGCGGAGGCCGTCGCGGCGATGAGCTGTCCGCGCTCGCCATCGAGCCGGGTGGCATCCCGCTCAAGGGCATTGACGCGGGCGAGGGGCACCAGGTTCTTGCTGTAGAGTTCGCGCACGCTTTGCAGCTCGCCGGTGATGAACCCGACCTCGCGCGCCTTGGCCGCGATCTGCTCGGAAAGGCCCTTGATTTCTTCGCGAAGTTGCTGTGCTCGCTCGCGCAGCTGCGCCTTCTGACCCGCGCGCCCGGCGACGCGGGCACTGAACAGCCGGGTTTCCCCATCGATCAGGTGGGCTACCGCCCGGTCGCTGCCGGCGCGCGCCAGCAACTCGGGTGGGAAGGTGATGTGGGTGGCGCCGTCGCGCTCGGCTTCGTTGCGGGCGCGGCGGCCGGATAGCTCGTCCAGCGCCTTCAGGATGATGTCGAGGTTGGCCCGGACCTGGGTCTCGTCGAGGCGGATGAGGATGTCGCCGGCCTGGACCCGGGCGCCCTCGCGTACCCGCAACTCACCGACGACACCGCCCGTCGGGTGCTGCACCTTCTTCAGATCGGACTCGACCACGAGTTGACCTGGCGCGATCACCGCACCCGAGATCTCGGTGAACGTCGCCCAGCCGCCGACCCCCACCACCAGGAGCAGACTGAGGACGAAGCCGACGACGAGATGGCGGCGGATCGACTCCCGCGCGATCGACTCCTCGGTGGCGGCAGGCGGCTCCGGGGAGGCGGGACCCGTGGAGGGGAGCGCGAGATCCATCAGGCACGCTCCTGCAGGGCGCCGGCCTTGGCGCGGGTGTCGGCGGGACGCGTCTCCACGAGAACGGGCGCCGGGCGCAGCACGCGCTTCAGCACTTCGTCCTTAGGGCCGAAGGCCTGGGCTCGCCCCTCCGCCATCATCAGGATGAGGTCGACGGCGGCGAGCGCGCTCGGCCGGTGGGCGATGACGATGCAGAGACCGCCGCGCCGTCGAACGCCGAGGATCGCCTCGGTCAGGGCATTCTCGCCCTCGGCGTCGAGGTTGGCGTTGGGCTCGTCCAGGATCACCAGGAAGGGGTCGCCGTAGAGCGCACGCGCCAGCCCGATGCGCTGGCGCTGGCCCGCAGACAGGCCCGCCCCGCCATCGCCGATCCGGGTGTCGTAGCCTTCGGGAAGACGCAGGATCAGATCGTGCACACCCGCCGCCTGCGCCGCGGCGATCACCGCCCCGGAGGGGGGCTGCGGGTCGAAGCGGGCGATGTTCTCGGCGATGGTGCCGGCGAACAGCTCCACCTCCTGGGGCAGGAAACCGAGATGGACTCCGAGGTCGTCGGCCGACCACTGGTCGAGCGCCGCCCCATCGAGGCGGACCTTGCCGCGCACCGCCGGCCAGACGCCCGCGAGGGCGCGGACCAGGCTCGACTTGCCCGAGGCGGACGGCCCGATGATGCCGAGCCCCTGGCCAGCCTGGAGGCTGAGATTGACGTCCTGGACCACAAGGCGCGGAGTGCCGGGGGGGGCGACGCTGAGACTCTCGACCTGAAGGGATCGGCTGGGAGCCGCCAGCGCGTGGCGCTGGCGGCTCGCCGGCATGCGGGCGAAGAGCTCCGACAGGCGCGCCCAGGATTGCCGGGCTTGGACGAAACCCTTCCAGTTGGCGATGGCGAGTTCGGCCGGAGCGAGCGCTCGCGCCACCAGGATCGAGCTCGCGATGATGATGCCCGCACTGGCCTGGCCGTTGATGACGAGATAGGCGCCGATCGCGAGCACGCCCGATTGCAGGGCCATGCGGAACACCTTGGACGCAGCCGCGAACCCGCCGGCGACGTCGGAGGCGTGCTGCTGGGCCCGCATGTAGTCGCGGTTGGCCCCGGTCCAGCGTGCAGCGAGGCGTCCCTGCATGCCCATGGCGGCCAGAACCTCGGCATTGCGGCGCCCGGCCTCCGCGAGGCCGTTGCGGCGCAGGCCGTGGCCGGTTGCCGTCTGCGCCGGATGCTTCGTCGCCCAATCCGTCAGGAGGCCGAAGGTCGCGAGCACGGCCGCTCCCACCACCGCGGCGACCCCGATGAGCGGATGGAACAGGAAGCAGATCAGCAGATAGATCGGCATCCAGGGCAGATCGAAGAAGGCGGACGGGCCGGACCCGCCGAGGAAGGCGCGCAGGGCATCGAGGTCGCGCAAGGGCAGGAGGCCATCGCCGGGGGTGGCGCCCTTGAGGGGCGCGCGCACGACGATGTCGAAGACGCGCGCGCTGAGAGCCTCGTCCAGGGCCGCGCCGATCCGGATCAGCACCCGGGCGCGCAGGGTCTCGAGGAGCCCCTGGAAGCCATAAAGCACGAGAACGAGGGCACAGAGGCCGACGAGAGTCGGCACGGATCGGCTGGGAATGACGCGATCATAGACTTCGAGCATGAAGAACGAGCCCGTCAGATAGAGCACGTTCACGAAACCGCTCATGGCGGCCACGCCGAGAAATGCCGTACGGCACCGCGACAGTGCCGAAACCAACTCGGCGGAGTCCTTCTGCATCGTCACGGTCTTTCGCGAGGGGGTTGCCATCAAATACGTTCGACAGCGCGAGGCATCGGCGGTGTGCCTCGGTCGAGCGGATTCGGGCGCAAGTCTGGTCCCGCAGCCGCGAGAGCTGCGGGACCGTCGCCTGCCTACTGAAGCAAAAGCTCGAGGTCAGACGTAGATGCCGACCCCGGCCGCCTGAGCGAAGGCCCCATCCCCCGCAACCACGGCACGACCTTCGCCAGCGCCGTACTCGAGGAAATGCTGAAGCGGATTGAGCCCGGCTGCAGCGACGTCGCCGTTCTGCGCAAGGTAAGCCTTGGTATCGAAGTTCGCGGACGGGTCACGTCCCTCCTTCCAGCCATAGGTCAGGTAATGTTCGAGGGGATTGATCCCCGCAGCGGCGACGTCGCCGTAGGCAGCGAGATACCCCTTGGTGTCGAAGAAGGCATTTGGATCGCGTCCCTCACGCCATCCGTACTCGGCGAAATGCGCATCGGCATCGAGACCGGCGTCAAACACATCGCCATTCCGGCTGAGGTAGAACAGATCGTCCACGCCGGGCTGCCCATCGGCCTGCACGATGGTCCTGTCCTGAAACTCGAAAGCCTCCGTATTCTTGACCGTGTCAGAGCTGCCGGTTCCGGAGATCTTCGCCAGCGACCCGGCGGAGTCGATGACGCCCGCATCCCTGAAGTTGAAATTGAAGACCGCCGTATCGTACCCGGCCGCACCGTCGAGCGTGTTGGTGCCGGAGCCGCCCGACATTCTGTCGTCGCCAAAGTCGCCGAAAACCGTATCGTTACCAGCGGACCCCAACAACGTGTCGTTGCCAAGATCGCCATCGACGTAGTCGTCGCCATCACCGCCATCGACGAGATCGTCATCGTCCCCGCCGGCAACGAGATCGTTGCCAGCCTCGCCGAAGACCTGGTCTCGTCCCGCCTCGCCAATAAGGAAGTCGTTGCCGGCGCCCCCATACAGGATGTCGTCACCAGGATTGCCGGCGGCGTAATCATTTCCATCATCGGTGTAGATGGTGTCGTTGCCAGCCTCACCGATGATCTGGTCCGAACCGGCGCCGCCCCGGATCAGGTCGTCGCCGGGACCGCCAGCGATGTAATCCACGTTCGGCCCGCCGAAGATCGAATCGTTGCCGTCTTGGCCGTCGATCCGGTTGAAGCCACCCGGATCGGTGATCGTATCGTTCCCCAGCAAACCGAGGATGATGTCGTCCTCGGCCGTTCCAGTGAGCTGGTCGCCGATATTCGTACCCGAAATGCTAGCCACTGCGTATCCTCACATTTGATGGACCTGCCCATCCACTGTAATTCGCCACAAAAGAACACGATTTCGCATATGTTAATCGGTATTATTACTATGGGAAAAAGCGTATCGATAAGCTTTCCTGTCGGGAGGGGATAGAGCCGCGGATCCGAATGTCGAGTTGTGGCATCAAGCCGCAAGATACGGCCTTCGTTCGTGAGAAATCCTGACTTTCGATGTCCATTCGCGTGCGGTTGTCGATCGTCCACGGTGTTCCAGGCGCTCGTTGGGATTCGATTTGGCCACGAAAGGGCCCCCGCGTCCTCAATCCGCGACGAGCGACACCACGGGCGTCGTATGGCGGTGACACGGCGGGGGTTCATGCCCGCAGCGAACTTCGGCAAGTCTCCCGGTCACAAGTCTCCCGGTCACTTGTACTCGATCAAGGCTGCCGAGCGTCGGCTCATTCGATTTGCGTAGAACGTCGCGATTCCGAAGACTTCCGGGAGCTTACCCAGGAGCGTGAAGCCCGCATAGGCCCAAGCCCCCCGTCCGGCGACGCTCCGGCGGCGCGCGATGCGGCAGAGCTGGACCGGGTAGAGCAGCGTGAGCAGGGCCGCAGCGGGGTGGACGAAGACGCCGAGGCCGCTCAGAACCGGCAGGCCCACGCCCCAGAAGACCGCCCGCGGCACCGCCGCCCGCCAGATGGCGTGGGGCGAGCCGCGATGGACCCGTGCGACCTGGGCGAAGGCATGGCCGCTGCGGACCATGCGCCACCACCACTGACGCAGGCTCGTGATGTTGGCGTCGTGCAAGGTCATCTCGGCGTCGAGGCGCCAGATCCGCCAGCCTCGCGCGCGCAATCGGACGCAGAGTTCCGGCTCCTCGCCGGCGATGAGGCCACCGTCGAAGCCGCCCACCGCCGCGAAGGCCTCGGTGCGAACCAGGAAATCGCCACCGCATTCCAGGGCTTCCCCGGGGGCGGTGTCCCATTCGAGATCGCACAGGCGATTGAACACGGAACGCTCGGGGTGGCGTTCCCGCCGTCGCCCGCAGACGACGGCGACGTCGCGGCGTGCCGAGAGAGAGGTGTGGGCCTCGCCGAGCCAGCCCGGCGCGAGGGCGCAATCGCCATCCATGAACTGCACGAAGGCGAGGCTTGGCGCGAGATCCCGCAGCCTCGCGAAACCGGCGTTGCGCGCCCGGGCCGCCGTGAAAGGCCGGGCCGTATCGAGAACAACGACGGCGACGCCGAGGTTCTCCGCGAGGGCGACGCTGCCATCGGTCGAGCCGGAATCGACGTAGACCACGGGACCAATGGTGCGGTCGATCGATTCGAAGCAGGCTCGCAGCCGCTCCCCCTCGTTGCGCCCGATCACGACGACACCCAGGATCGGGGTCCGGCACGCAGGCTCGATCATCGCGGCCCCCTCACAGGTGCCACAGGCCGTCGAAGGCCGTTCCGAGGGACAGCCCCGCGCGCAGAGCGGTCAGCATCAACAGCGTTGCGAGGAGCACAGCGGTGGCGAGAAGATCCTGCGCGCCGAAGCTGACGCGCGTTCGGACCTGAGCGACGAGGAGTACCGCGTAACGGACCGCGTCGGCGGTCACCAGGATGAGGATCGCTCCGAGCATGCCGCCGGCCGTGAAGGCGAGCGGCAAGCCGATCACCAGATAGGCGAGCTTCACGCTGCTCGCAGCGGTGCCGTATTGCGGTTTGCCGCGTCCGATCAGAACGTATTCGTTCGTGGTGCAAAGCACCGTTGCCCAGGTGCCGAGCAGCAGCAGCGGTAGCATGGCGGCCGCGAGCGCGTAACGCGTGTCGTAGATCGCCCGGATGGCGAAATCGCCGCCCGCCGCCGCGGCCCCGATCCCAACCGCCGCGGCGAGCAGGAAACAGAGGCGGATCGAGCCGATCTCCCGTCGCAGCCGCGCGGGTGGCATCTCTCCGGCCGCGGACACCAGGGGAAAGACGAGGGAGTGGCCGAGCCGTCCGGCGAGGAGCGCCGGCAATTCGGCCATGGTGCGGGCGATGCCGTAGATGCCGAGCAGCGCCAGGGGTGCGACGCTGCCGAGATACAGACGATCGAAGTTGAGACTGAAGAACCCGAGCATCGACCAGAGGAAGATCCACTTCCCGAACGAGAAGATCTCGCCCACATGACGTCGGTCGAGCATTGGGCGGTTGCCGCCCTCGGGGAGCAGAAAGCTGCCACCGACGCGCAGCAGCGCGCTCAACAGGTTTCCGAGCAAGATCGACCAGATCGTCGGGCTCCAATAGACCAAGAGCAGCATCAAGGCGGTGCCGATGGTATCCTGGAAGAAATCGAACAGGGTGAGGGTCTGAACGCGCAAGCGTTTTTGCAGGAGAAACTGCGAGGTCGAGGTCATACCGAGGACCGCCAGGGTGAGCGCCCCGAACTGGATGGCGGCCGCCGGCACGCCGTAGAGCTCGGCGAGCGGGCCCGCGAAGGCGCAGCACAGCCCGCACAGCAACAGCCCGCGCAGCACCTGCAGGGTCCAGACCGTGTTGTAGAAGGCCGGCTGATCACCGCGGGGATTGGTGACCACGTTCTGACCGAGGCCGACGTCGGACAGGAGTTCGGCCCCCATCCGGATCGCCAGGATCACCACCACCATCCCGAAGATCTCCGGCGCGACGAGCCTTGACAGCAGGACGTTGGAGGCGAAGCGCACGATCACGCTGACGCCGTAGATGCCGATGATCCACGCGCTGCCGCTGAGGATCGCGCCACGCGAGATCGTCAGTGTGCTCATCGGGTACGCTCCTGGAACAAGTCACTCGCCGGAAATCAGACAGAACGGCCGGCCGGCCGGGATCACGCGTGCCGAGGGATCACGTGTCGCCCTGCCCGCCTGATCCGTTCGCCAGCCGGCCTCGGCCGCTGCGGCGGTCAGCCTAGAAGGGGTCCGGCGCCCGCGAACGCCGCCATTCGCAGGACGGCTTCTCCGAACCCGCGCCGAAGGGCGTAGGGCCTACCGACCTCGGGTGAGCCGGCTCCTCAGAACGACGCAGGCACGCCCCGTGAGCGTGGGCCGCTATCGTCGCGTCACGAATGTCAGGCATTCGATGGCATGAACGGGAACGAGCGACCGTGGTGAAAGAGCTGATCCTCGCCACCGGCCTCGGCATGATGGTGCCGTTCGCCGTCTGGGTCCGCGGCGGTGCTGTGCTCGGCAAGCGGCTGTGGATTCTGATGGGCCTGCTGCCGTTCCTGCAGCCGGGGCTGCCACAGCTCGATTTCGCAGTGCTGAGCTGGGGGGCGGACTGGCCCGGCCTCGTCAGCGGAATCGAGGTCAGCGCCTTCGATCTCCTCGGTCTGGCGATCTATGTCGGGCTTGCGCGGCCGCCCTTGCGCTCGCCCTTCTCGATCATTCTGGCGCTCTACCTCGTCGCCGTCCTGCTCTCGATCGGCCAGGCGGCGGAGCCCACGGCGGCCTTCTTCTACTTCTGGCAGATCTGCCGCGCCGCGCTCTTGCTCATCGTCGTGGCACGGGCGAGCACCGATCCGAAGGTGGCGGGCAACCTGCTGACCGGGATGGCGCTCGGCGTCGTCCTCGAATGCGCCCTCACGGCCTACCAACGCTTCGGCCTCGGCATCGTGCAAACCAGCGGAACCTTCGCTCACCAGAACACCCTGGGCCTCGTCCTCCACCTCGCGGTGCTGCCTCAAGTCGCGCTCCTGCTCGCCGGCCGTCGAAGCTGGGCCACCATCCTGGTACCGCTTACCGGCATGGCGACCGTGGTGCTCACGACGTCGCGGGCCGCGCTGCTCTACGCGGCTCTCGGCCTCGTGCTGATCTACGTGCTGTCGAGCCTGCGCCATCTGACCCTGCGCAAGGGCTTGCTCGGCATCGCCGGCTGCTGCGTCGCCCTGAGCTTCGCACCGCTCGCCGTCACCTCGTTCGAGAAGCGCTTCGAACGCGATCCCCTACGCGAGGAGGAATACGACGAGCGGGCGGCCTTCGAGCGGGCAGCGACCGCCATCCTGCTCGGCAACCCGCTCGGAGTTGGCGCGAACCACTACGTCTATGTCGCCAAGAACTTCGGCTACTCGGAACGCGCCGGCGTCATCGCCAACGAGGGCAACCGGAACAACCTCGTCCACAACGCCTACCTGTTGGCCGCCTCCGAGACCGGCTGGTTCGGCCTCGTCGCCTTCGTGCTTCTGCTGGGCTACCCTCTCGTCACCACCTTCCGGATCGGTTGGCCGAGCCGAGCCGGCCCGGAGGGCGATCTGCTCATCGGCCTCGGCGTCGGCCTCCTGATGGTCTGTCTTCACTCGACCCTCGAATACATCCTGCTGTTGCGCGATAGTCTGTACCTCCTCGCGGTGGCGATCGGACTGATCCTCGGCGTGGCCTATCAAGTGCAAGTGCGGGCACACATGCCGGCGTCGATGCCGGCGTCCATGCGATCCTTGTCGCCAAGGCCCGAACGCAAGGCGCTCCGGCCCGCGACGTAACCCGTGCGACACGAGGGGAGCAGGGATTACTTCGCTTCCGGTTCGGCTGAGCAGGGCAGGAGCGCTCGGCGGTCGCGGCGAGGGCTCGACCGGACCACCGGCCATCGTACCACTTCGGGACGAGGCCATGCGGGCACCGCGTACAAAGAAGGTGTTGTGCCGATCCTTACGCGTTCCTAGCGTCGTCGGGCCGATCTCCACCGGCAGGCGAACCGCAGATGTCCCACCGATCGGATTCCACGATTCTCGCACGAGACCCGCTCGCCGTCGCAGCGCGATCGCACACGAACGGCGACGGAGGTTTCGGTACGCACGGCGAAGCGATCGCCCTCCCGGCCTCCGACCCGGTCCCGGACAGCGTGCTTCTCGTCACCCACGTGCCGTTGCGGCGGATCGGGGGGCGGCTGTGCCTCGACGATCAGACCTGCGCGGGCCTCGATCGCTGGGGCGAGAACTTCGCTCGGATCACCTATACGGGCATCGACGCGGGCGCGGGTCCGCCCGCCGTTGGTGAGGCTTCCACCGTCTGGCGTCCGGTCGACGATCTCGCCTGCGCGGATCGCCTGTCCGTCGGCGCCCTGCCGGAGGCCTACCGCGTCGCGACGTTCGCGGCGCGGTACGCCTCGACGCGCCGCCGCTTGACGGACCTCGTGCGGAGAAGCCGCTATCTCTGCTACACCCTCGGCTCACTCGCCGGAGACTGGGGCGGCGTCGCCGCCCTCGAATCGATCCGCCGACGGCGGCCCTACGCCGTCTGGTTCGACCGGGTCGAGCACGAGGTGATCCGCCGGACAGGGACGGATGCACCGCTCCGCAGACGCATGAAGAACGCGCTCACGCTGCCACTGATGGTACGCTACCATCAGCACCTGATCGCGCGCAGCCATCTCGGCCTGTTCCAGGGGCAGGATACGTTCCGGACCTACGCCCCCCATGCGCGGAACCCGTTCTGTGTCTACGACACCCACACCACCCGCGACGACCTCGTCACGGAGACCGCGCTCGCGGACAAATGCCGCGCTCTCCTGAAGGGCGAGCCGCTGAAGATCGTCTATGTCGGCAGGGCCGACGCCATGAAGGGGCCGCTCGACTGGCTGGACGCGCTCCATCGGGCTCGGCAGAGCGGGATGCGGTTCACGGCGACCTGGTGGGGCGATGGCCCCCTGCGCGAGACCATGCAGGCACGGGCGGGCGAACTCGGCCTCGCCGATTGTGTGGCGCTGCCCGGCTTCGAGGGTGATCGCCAGAAGCTTCTGGCTGCCATGCGCGCGGCCCACCTGTTCCTGTTCTGCCATCGCACGCCCGAATCCCCGCGATGTCTCATCGAGTCCCTCGTCTGCGGCACGCCGCTCATCGGCTACGGCAGTCCCTACTCGGAGGACCTGATAGGCCAGGACGGAGGAGGGCGCCTCGTTCTGATGGACGATGGGAATGCGTTGGTTTCCGGGCTCACGGACCTCGACCGCGACCGCGCGGGTCTCGCGGGCCTGATACGGGCCGCGGCCCGCACCGGCACGCGGTTCGACGAGGATACGGTCTATCGCACCCGCGCCGAACTCCTGCGGCGGTATCTCTGAACCGTGCCCGGCCGCGTCGTCCTCGCGCGAGTCACCCGCGCTCGATACTGGATTGGCCGGAACATCGGCTCGGGTTCCGGATGGCCGATGAAAGTGGGTAGCGCACGACTCACCCGCTCGATCCTCGCCAGCCTGCTCCTCGCGGCGGCCCCGAGCGTTCAACCCGCCCGGACCGAACCGGCTCCCGGCCTGGTGAGCGTTCAGGAGATCACGGTCGCCACCCCGGACATCCTGGCGGTGGAGGTGCGCGACCCGCCATTCGTGCCGGGCCGCATCCTCGCCCTCGATGCGCCCCGATCCGAGGCGCCCGGCACCTGGGTCCGGCACGGGGACGCGTGGGCCCAGGTGATCGGCCCCAAGCGCGACCACCTGCGTTCGAGCGACGCGCCGCCGGGTCATCACCTCGATCGAGGGGCGATCGACGCCGCTGCGGGCTACGGCCGGATCGGCGGCCGCCGGGTGGTGGCCGTCTACCGCAAATCGATGCCCTACGAATCGGGGATCTTTTACGATGAGGGCGGCGCGACCCGGACGGGCGCGAGCTTCCGCCATCAGATCTATCTCAAGCTCGACGGCCCGGTTCCGCGCGGAACCCACACCCTCGCGTGGCCCGGCAACCTGCTGCCACCGACGGCCTTCACCTACGACGACCGCACCACCCGGGCCCTCGCCCTACGTGGCACCCAACTCGGGCACGCCCCGGCCGACATCGCCAAGACCGCCTACCTCGCCCTCTGGCTGCCGGGTGGCCCCGACCTGGGGGCCGTGGATTTTCGCCGCTACGGAGTGAAGCGCTTCGCAATCCTGGATGAGAATGGCGCGGCGGCCTTCTCCGGCGACATCGGCCTGCGGGCCACACCCGACACACCGGAGCCCACCAACGGCCTGCCCAAACCCTTGGCCGACAGCGTGGACGCCGACGGCCTCCGTCGACCCATCGGCACGTTCCGGGCCCGCGACGGACAGGTCTCGGCCCAAGCCCATGGCTTGCGGGACGGCCAGCGGATCGCCCTCGAAGGACTCGGCGGCGACCGGATTCCGATCTTCGCCACGGTGGCGCAGCCGACCCCGGACGGCTTCGTGGCGGCAAGGCCGGACCGACCGCTCCCGGTCTCCGACCGCACCGGCGGCACCGTCGCGCCAGCCCATGCGGCGAACCGCGCCGGCACGTTCGTGTTCGAACTCGACTACTCGGCCTGGCAGCCGAAGCGCCCCGGCCGCTACCGCCTCTGGATCCCCGGGCTCGGTGTTTCCGATCCCTTCCCGGTCGGAGACGAGGTCTGGCTCGGCGCGGCGCGGGTCGCGATCGGGGGGTTGTACAATCACCGCAGCGGGATCGCCCTCGACGGACGCTTCGGCTATCGCCGCCCCGCCGCCTTCCGGCCGACGCCCGAGGCCCCGGTCCGCCGGAGCCGGATGCCGCTTGCCTGGTCCACGGAGGGACTGGACGGGTTCGCCTCGTCGGAGGTGGGGGCCGAGCCGGCATGGCTCACCGGGGGGAATGCCCCGTCGAACGTCTGGGGCGGCTACATGGATGCGGGCGATTGGGACCGCCGGATCCAGCACGTCGATGTGGCGACGCTCCTCCTCGAGGTGTTCGAGGGCCTTCCGCCACACCTCCGGACCACCGATTTCGGCCTGCCCCGTTCGAGCGAGGTGCTGGACGATCCGATCTACGCCACCGCCGACGCCCTGCCCAATCTCCTGCACGAGCCGATCTGGCTCCTCGACTTCTTCCGCCGTCTCCAGGGGCCGGACGGCGGCGTGAGCGGCGGCATCGAGAGTGCCCGCTACCCGCTCCTCGGCGAGCCGAGCTTTCTCGAACACCACCGGGTCTTCGCCTACGCCCCCGATCCCCTCGCCACCTACCGTTACGCCGGCGCGGCCGCCGGCCTCGCGCGGGTCCTGCGCGAGGCCGGGCAGGCCGCGTTGGCGGAGTTGTTCCGCGAAAGCGCATTGCGGGCGTGGCGCTGGGCCGAGGCCGGTTTCAACGACCCCGACACGGCCTATGCGGATGCCCTCGCGGTGGCACGGCGCACCGACCTGTTCGCGGCGGTGCCCTGGGAAACACGCCGGGCGACGCTGCAGCGGCTGACGGGGGAATTCCGCGTCGCCGCCGCCGCGGCCCTGTTCCGGCTGGGCGAGGGACGGGCGTTCGGGCAGCTCTTCGAGGAGGCCTGGAGCACGGGGTTCGGGATCGCCGAGCGCCGGGCGGATGCGGCCTGGGATTACGCCCGGGCCGCGCAGGCCGAACCCGAGATCCGCACACGGATCGACGTAGGCCTGGTCCGCGAGGCGACCGGGTTCGCGGCCGTTCAGCGCGGCGGGACCTATCCCAGCATGAAGCACCCCTATGCGCCCGCGGGCTGGGGCCAGGGCACCGCGCCGGGCGAAGGAATGACCCGCCTGTTCCTCCGCGCTCACCGGTTGAGCGGGAACCCCGAGCTGCTAGGATTGATGATGCAGACCGCGCAAGGGCTGCTCGGCACCAACCAGCTGGGCTTGAGCCTGACGACGGGAATCGGGGTCCGGCAGGTCCGGCATCCGCTTCACGAGGACCATCGTGCCATGGGCGTGCCGGTGCCATCCGGCATCACGATCTACGGGTTCGGGCCTCAATCGGCCTTCTCTCCGGAATGGCTGTTCGGTCCGGCCTGGGCTATCTTCCCGGAGGGCGATTCGACCGCGCCGGCCCATCGGCGCATTCATCCCGCCCGCTTCGCGATGCCCTATTTCGAATACCTGATCGAACACCCCGGGATGGTGATGCAGCAGGAATACACCGTACAACAAACCATCGTCACCACCGCTGCGCTGTGGCTCCATCTCGCGGCGCAGGCCAAGCTCGCGACACAGGCCCGGAGCCCGGCTCGATGACGCGCGCCTCCGATTCCAGCCGTCGGCCCATGGCCGACCCCGGTACGGCGGCGGGCGCGAAACTGCGGCTGTACTTCGACCTGACCGATGGCCAGACCATCCTGCGCGACGAGGAGGGCGTCGAGGTCACCGATCTCGACCATGCCCTCGCGGAAGCCGACGCGGTACTGGGGGAGCTGCACGGTTACGAGGTCGGCTGGTCGCTGGTGATCCGGGACCAGGCCGGCGCGGTCCTCGCGCAGCTCCCGGTTCGACCCTGAGCTGCGGGGCGGCGCGTACCGTCGGCGGCCGTCGCGCGTGACATGGTCTGTCCCTGCGGTCCGCTTGGCGCGCGCCCAGGGGCAACCCGGAGGTTCGAGGCCCGCGAGGGGCTTCGACCCGAGCCCGCGTGATCGGGATCAGTAGGCGTTCTGCGGAGCGAGCACCGCCCGGCAGGTCCGTACCATGATCCACAGATCGAGCCAGAAGCTCCAGCGCTCGATGTATTGCAGATCCAACGCGATCCGGCGGGCGAGTGCGTCCTCGGTCCGGGTCTCGCCGCGATAGCCGCAGACCTGAGCCCAGCCGGTGATGCCGGGCCTGACATGGTGGCGCAGGGCGTAATCGGCGACCCGGAGGGCGAAGTCCCGCTCCTGGTCGACCGCGTGCGGCCGCGGGCCGATCATCGACATGTCGCCTTTCAGCACGTTGAAGAGCTGCGGCAGCTCGTCGAGGCTGCTGCTGCGCAGGAAGCGACCGAGCGGCGTCACCCGCGGGTCGCCCCGCCGGGCCTGGACCACCGCCGTGCCGTTCTCCTGAACCGTCATCGTCCGGAACTTGTAGATCTCAAACGGGCGCCCGTGCAGGCCGCCGCGCGTCTGCCGGAACAGGACCGGCCCCTCCGAAGTGAAGCGGATCAGGAGTGCGACGGCGACGAGGAGGGGCGCCAGCAGGAAGACCAGCAGCGCCGCGACCATGAGGTCGAAGCCGCGCTTGAGCGCCAGATCGGTCTCGTCGAGCGGCGAGCGCGGCAGGGTGAGCCCGCACGCCTCGCCGGCCCCGGCGTCGAGCAGTGCGGCTTGTCCGGCACTGGCGGGAAGCGCGTCGAGGATGGCCGCCTCGAGCGCGACCATCGTGCCAACCGGCCGGTCGAGGCCTATCGCCTCGCCGGCGGCCGGAAGACCCATTTGCTCGGCCCCGAGCAGCCAGGGCTGCGCCAGCGATGCGATGCCCTGTGACGTTGCGGCAGCCTGCGCGCTCATGACCGGCCTCGATGACAACGAATGGACGATGGACGTTGCGGGAACATAGAAAGCATTTCGAAATAAATAATCGTCTCACTTCTGAATATTAGACAGCTTGTTATTTATAATTTCAGACATCGCAGCTATATATATGAATACTTACTATCGAGGTGACATCGAATATTTCGATCGAAACCACAGACTCGGACGTCAACCCTGATCAGCCAGTCCGGCCGACGATATGGTGCTCGCACCCGCGCGTTCGTCGGCGAAAGCGGGGCGACGGATTGCGCCGGCCTCATCGAACAGCCGCCACAGGGTTCGGGCGAGGGCGCGGCGATCGTGCAAGCGCGCGACGCGCTCCCGTCCCACCGCACCCTTGGCGGCGAGTTCGTCGGGCGTCGCGAGGAGGGCCGCTTCCATCGCCTGCGTCAGCGCTTCGACGTCGCCGGGCGGGATCAGCCAGCCGCACCGCGCATCGAGCAGCTCCGGAATGCCGGCGACATGGGTCGAGATGACCGGGCGACCGAGGGCGAAGGCCTCCATGATCACGACGGGCAGGCCTTCGGCGAAGCTTGGGAGCAGAAGGGCGCGACTCGCGGCGACGAGGGAGCGTACCTCCGCGTTGCTCGCCCAGCCGTGCAGGATCACCCGGTCCGCGACGCCGTGGCGGCGGCAGGCCGCCTCGATCTCGGCCCGGCGATCGCCGTCGCCGACCAGGACGACCTTGAGGTCGGGGAAGCGTCCGCGCAGGGCCGCGACCGCCGCCGGAATCATCACCTGGCCCTTGGCGGCGCAGAGGCGTCCGACACAGACGAGGGTCTGGGTGTCGGTCCAGCGCGGGCGCACCGCCGCGAACTCCTCGAGGGCGAGCCCGCAGCGCGCCACACGGATCTTCGGACCGTCCTCCGGGCGGGCAAGTCCGATGAGGCGATCCTGGCAGTACCGCGAGATCGCCACCGCGAAGCGGGCCTGCGCGATCTTGTCGGAGAAGCCCAGCCGCTCCGGCTCTTCGAATTCGTCCGGGCCATGGGCGGTGAAGCTGTAGCTCGGCCCGCCCATGAGCCGCGCCAGCATCGCCACGGTGGTGGCATTCGTGGCGAAGTGCACGTGGATGTGGTCGATCCCCTCGGCCGCCGCGCGCTGGCGAAGGTAGGCCGCCTGCAGGAGGTAGGCGACCGGCCGCACCGGCCCGTTGCGAGCGGCGCGCGCGAGCGTCAGCCACGGTCCGAGGCTCCGGGCGAGGCCGCGCGGATTGCCCAGCATCTCGCGCACGGCCGCGCCCAGCAGACCACGCAGGTTGCGGGTGAGCAGGTAATGCGTCGCGGCCCGCTCGGCGCGATCGCGGGGATCGACCAGGGCCTGCGGCCAGGCACGCACGGCATAGCGCCGGATCCGGTGCCCGAGTCCCTCGATCGCCTCGATCTCCCTCCGGATGAAGGTCGTGCTCGGCAACGGATAGGTGTTCATCAGGTACGCGATCTTCATCGCCGGCACGTCCTTCGATCCGTGGTTCCGATGGGGAGCGTCGGGTGCTCAGGACTTGACCGTCCGGGGCGGCAGGGCGCGCCGGGCCGGCAGCCGCGCGAGACCCTCCTTCAGCAGGAGGCGTCCGAACGGCAGCACCGCGAGGAGGTAGCGACGCCAGAGCCTGTGCGGCTCGCTGGCGAGGCGATGAAGCCATTCGATGCCCGTCCGCTGCATCCAGAGCGGAGCGCGGCGCTTGCGGCCGAGCAGGAATTCCAGCGCAGCGCCGATGCACAGGGCGGTTCCGCACGCGTCGGGATCGAGGGAGGCCTGGAAGGCGATCCGCTCGGAGCGCGGCGCGCCGATGGCGATGAAGGTGAAGCGGGCGCGGCTGCGGGCGACGAAAGCGACGCAGGTCGCGAAGGCCGCCGGGTCGCCGTCGATGTCGGGCGGTGCCGTGAGGATCGCGAGATCGAGGTCCGGGAAGGCAACCCGCATATCCGCCGCGATGGCGTCGCTGGCGACCACCAGGGCGATGCGATCCCCCGGGCGGATCACGGTCCGGAACAGGATCTCGGTGAGCGTCGAGCCCGGAAGGTGCAGAAATCCGCCGCGGGTCAGCAACCGCGACATCACCAGGATCGGCTTGCTGTCGCAGAGCGAGAGCCAGGCGGCCTCGTAGCAGGGGGCGAGGGACGGGTCCGCGCTCAGGCGGACCACGTGGTCGACATTGGGGGTGACGACGTAGCGGAACGATCGCGCCTCGAAGTCTCGCGGCGGATCCTGAGCGAGCAGCGAGAGAACCTCGGACCGATCGAGACCGTCGAAGGGTGCATTGAGGAAATGTTCGCGCAGGCTGACTGCGCCGGCCAGACCGATCGGCATGGTTCCGCTCCAGGAAGGACTCGAACGCGGTGCATGCCGACCACCCGCGTCGCGTTGGCCGGCCCCGCACCGAAGACTTCGCTGGACACAGATGCACGCAGCCGCAGGGTCACAAACTACGCATATCGGGCGAACATTCGCGGAAAACCGATCGAAATCGTCGGTATGTTATTTGAACAACAGATCTCCACTTCACCGGACGACTTCCGAATACCTCGAATTCTCGATGCTCGGCTCCGGACGGTTCCATCGGGCGCGTTGCTGAACGGCTTCGATGCGCCCTCCGGAGAGGCCCGTCCCCGGAAGGTGGGCGAAGGGGTCGATGCAGGCGAACGGTCTCACGCGAAGGCGGTAGGGACGCCTTCCTTTTGAGGCACGACGAAGCCTTGGAGCGCGATTCGGATCGGCAAACCCTGAGGCGGGGCGCCCGCTCGGGGGCCGAAACGATGCGAGGCTCCGATGACCGTGCCGCTCTTCCTGCTGTCAGGCCTCCTCGGTCTCGTGGCGGTGATCCTGGCCATTCCCGCCGCCCTGTTCTGCCTTGAGATCGCGGCCGCCCATCGGCCGCGATCACGGCCTTCGCCCCTGCCTCCCTCGCGGGATCGGCGCTCGCTCGCAGTGGTCGTCCCGGCGCATGACGAGGAGCGGCACCTCGGCGCGACCCTGGACAGCGTCCGGGCACAGCTGTTGCCGGACGATCGGCTCGTCGTCGTGGCCGACAATTGTACCGACCGCACGGCGGAGGTCGCGGCAGCGGCCGGCGCCGAGGTGGTGGTGCGGCAGAACCCGTTCGCGCGCGGCAAGGGCTACGCCATGGATGCGGGAATCCGGCACCTGCAGGCTGCGGCGCCGCACGTGGTGGTGTTCGTCGATGCCGATTGCCATCTCGGCACCGGCGCCCTCGACGCCCTCGCGGGGCAAGCGCTGGCCCACGGGCGTCCCGTCCAGGCGCGCTACCTCTGCCTCGCCCCGCCCGGTGCCCGTCCGGGCCTCAAAGTGGCGGAGTTCGCCTTTTTCGTGAAGAACGCGCTCCGGCCGCGCGGACTCGCCGCTCTGGGCCTGCCCTGCCAGCTCACGGGCAGCGGCATGGCTTTCCCCTGGCCGATCATCGCGCAGGCCCGGCTCGACAGCGGCGAGATCGTCGAGGACCTGAAGCTCGGCCTCGACTGCGCCCTGGCGGGCCACGCCCCGATGCTGTGCGACGCGGCGCTCGTGACGAGCCGGTTTCCGACGGCGCAACCCGCCGTCGCGAGTCAGCGCGAGCGTTGGCAGCGGGGGCATCTGGGACAGATCCGCACGGCGCTGCCGCAGCTCATCACCGGTCTGCGCCGCGGCGACCGCGCATGCGTGGCCCAGATGCTCGACGCGATGGTGCCGCCCCTGACGCTGCTGCTTCTGGCCAATGCCGCCCTCGTGGCGATCGCCGCCGCCGCGGCCGTGGCGGGCGCTTCGCCGGTGCCGTTCGCCATCGGTGCGGCGAGTGCGGCGTCCCTTATGGTCGCGATCGTCGCCGGCTGGCGACTGGCGGATGCCGAGGGCCATGGCGGCGGCGGGCCACGTGCGCTCATGGCCTACCTCGCGGGCAACGCCGTCCTCTACCAGCGGCTCCTGGCACGGACGCCGGTCGCCTGGACCAGGACCGATCGCAGTGGAACGCCGTGACCGTCCGGGCCGGCGTCCGCGCCGTCTCGCGGCCGCCGGCCTCGCCGCTCACCTCCTGGCCGTGAGCCATTTCGCTCCGAGCACCGGACCGGCCCGGGCGGACGAGGCGGCCGCTCCGGCGCGAATCTTCATTTCGGGACACAGCCTGACCGACCGGCCGATTCCCGACGATCTCGTACGGATCGCCGCAAGCCTGGGACAGCCGCTCGCCTGGGGCCGGCGCCACGGCTCCGGATCGACGATCCGGCAGCGTGCCTGCCGTGACGGCGCGTTCGTGACCGACGAGGCCTCGGACCCGGACGGGCCAGGCGGGCTCTACGACACCCTCGTGGTGACCGAGCAGCACGACCTCATGGGTGCGTTCCTGTGGAACGACACCATCGGCGCGCTCGGTCGGCTGCACGACTGCGCCTCTGCCGCCAATCCGGGGATCAAGACATGGTTCTACGTTCCGTGGATGTCCCTCGACGACAAGGATGAGCCGAGCGCCTGGATCGCCTACGAGCGCGCGGCGGCTCCGCTCTGGCACTGCCTCGTTGCGGCGGCCAACCGGCGCTCGGTGGCCGCCCGGCGGGGCAACCCCATCGCCATCCTCCCCGCCGCCACCGCCCTCGTCACGCTGATCGAGCGGGCGGCGAACGGGTCCGCGCCTCCGGGATGGCCGGAAAAGGATGCCGGCCGAACCACTGCGCTGCTCATCCAAGACCAAGTTCATCCGACGCGCCTCGGCCACTACGCCCTGGCCCTCGTCACCTATGCGGCGATGACCGGGCGTGCACCGATCGGCGCCTGGGCTCCCGAAGGGATCGACCCGCAGACGGCGAGGGCGTTGCAGGACTTCGCCGGTACCGTCGCCGCAACCGCCGCGCGTGAGCCGGAACCCGATCCGGCGGCTTGCGCGGCACGCTTGCGGAGCCAGGCGACGGAGATCTTCTGGCCCTACATGGAGCGCGCGCACTGGCGCCCGCAGGCGGGCCTCCTCGGCGCCCGGGTCGAACGGCTGAGCAAGGCCCTGCGCTGGCGCTGGAAACTGTGGCGCGCACCCGGCTGGACGCCGTTCGACCCATCCTCCGACGGCACGGGCTGAAGGCAGCCCATCGACGACCGACGCTAACGGGGGGCCGACCGTACGAAAGCCCGGCCGCCTGTCCGGCGGCCGGGCTTTCGACGCCGCATCGGGCGTGGCCGATCAGGCGAGGGCCGCGGCGGGCGCGGATCGGGAGGGGTCGAAGCGGGAGGGCTCGGCCGGGGCCGCCTCGGCATCGGCGAGATGGCGGCGCATCCGGGCGGCGAGCACCCGGACGTTGGGCTCCAGCACCATGCTGTCGTGGTTGCCGGCGACGTGAACGATATCGAGGTCCGGCACGTAGGGCGCCCAGCCGTTGTCCTCCAGGATGAGGGAGCGGTTCACATCCAATCGGCGTCCTCCCGAGAGGCGGTGGGCGACCTGGACCTCCGGCCGGTAGAGGACGACCCGTCCGGAATACGGCTCCAGCACGAGCCGATCGAGGGCACGACGGAAGGCGGCCTCGATGGCGCCGTCGTGGAACTGCTCGGTCCCGAGTGTTTCGGGCGCCTGCATCCGCTCGCGCAGGCGCATCGCCTCCCAGCGGGCGCGCCGCTTAATCCAAGCGCCGAGGAAGCTCCCCCCCTGCGACCGGAATTCCTGCACCTTCATCGCGAGGCGGTCGGAGAGGGAGAGCGTCACCTGCTGGGGAACCGGCGTATCGAGGAGCAGGACGACCGGCACCGCCTCGCCTTCCTCCGCCAAGCGCCGGGCCATCGCCAGGGCCGCGAGGCCGCCGCCGGAGAAGCCGCCGAGCAGATAGGGCCCCCGCGGCTGGACCGCGCGGATCTCCGCGCAATAGTCCCGTGCCATGTCCTCGAAGGTCTCGTGGGGAGCGTGCTCGCCGTAGAGCCCGCGGGCCTGCAGGCCGTAGACCGGCCGCTCGCTCCCGAGCTGGAGCGCGAGGTGGCGCAGGTTGAGCACGTTGCCGAACATTCCGGCACAGAGGAAGAACGGCGTGCGCGCATCGTCCGCCTGTACCCGCATCGGCACGACGTGCAGCCGTCTGGGCGCCGCCTCCGCCGGGGCCGGAACCGCGTCGCCCGTCCCGGAAAGTGCCGCCGCCTCGGGCCGGTCTCCGAGCAGGGCCGCGAAGGCCGCGATCGTCGGCGCCTCGAACAGAACCGAGATCGGCAGATCGGTGGCGAAGCGCGTGCGGATCTTGCGCAGGAGGCGCACGGCGATCAGGGAATGACCACCGACGTCGAAGAAGTTGTCCTCGATGCCGACCCGGCCGATGCCGAGGAGTTCCGTCCAGAAGCCGGCGAGCACCCGCTCGGTCTCGGAGCGGGGCGCCACGTAGGCGGCTTCGTTCCCGGACCGTTCGAAGAGTTCGGTCCGGGCGGCGGCCTCGGCGGGCGGCGCGGCGGCGCGGGCGCGCAGGGCCTCGAGATCCATCGAGCTGACGATGACCTGCGGCCGCCCGGCCCCGATCGCCCGGAACAGCGCCTCGACGCCCTCCTCGGGGCGGATGCCCTGGCGGACCATCGCGGCGAGGGCCTGTACCGCCGGCGACGACACCTGCGATGGATCGGCGCGCGGGGCCGCGAACTCGATGCCGGCATCGGACGCGCCCAGGGTGACGCCGCCGTCGAGGCGCTTCACGGTGAAGCCCTCGATCTCCAGCACGGGTTCGCCCGCCGCATCGGTGATCACCACGTCGAAGCTCGCGAAGCCCTCGCCGCCCTCGGCGACGCCGAGCCGGATCCGGCTCGTCACCTCGGCGGGCATCGAGGCATGCACCCGTACGTGTCCGTAGGAGACGGGCACCCAGAGGGCCGCGCCCGCATCGTAGGCCGGCACGAGGGCCATGGCGCAGCCGGTGGCGATGTCGGTGAGCGCCGGATGCAGGCGGTAGCCCGTGTCGAGATCGGCCCGGAAGGCCGGATCGAGGGCGAGGCGCGCCGTCGCGGTACCGTCCGCGATGGCAAGGTCGCGCAGGACACGCCAGCGCGGCCCGAAGCGCAGATGCGCCTCCTGTACGGAGGGAATGGCCGACGGCAACGTCGCGGTGGCCTGTGGCGCATCTCCGCGCGGGGATGCGGCAGGGAGCAGACGGATCCGGGCGCGCGCGTGGCGGCGAAACCCCGTCCGGGCGCCCGCCGACACGAGGCTGCGCACGTCGAGGCGGAAACCGTCCTGGTCGGGCTCCAGGCGCACCTGAACCCGGCAGGCTTCACCGTCCGGCACGTGCAGCGGGCGGAGGAAGATCAGATCCTCGAGGGCGAACCCGCCCTCGATGCCGTGCTCGCGCAGGGCCTGGGCGGCGATTTCCAGATAGCCGGTCCCGGGCCAGATCGCCTCGCCCGTGGCCATCCGGTGCTCGTCGAGAATCCAATGGTCCGTCGCGCTCCAGTGCCCTTCCAGACAAGTGCCGCCGGCCCCGTCCTCGGCCCAGGTCGTGAACAGCGGACCGCGCGGTGCCGGCCGCACCGGCGGCGTCCGCGCGGGCGCGACGGAGCGGGCGGCGAGGCCGATCTGGTTCCAGATGCCCCAGTGGATCGCCACCGTCCGGCAGGTGCCGTGCCCGGCGGCCGCCTCCGCGAAGGCGTTGAGGTAGGCGTTGGCCGCCACGTAATCGACCTGACCGGCCGGCGCGGTGTCGGCGCTGGTGGAGGAGAACAGCACGAACAGATCGAGGGGGTCGTCGCGCAGCAGGGCGTGCAGATTCTGCGTGCCCTGAATCTTCGGGGCGAACACCGCCTCGATGTCGGCCTCGGACTTCATGGCGACGAGGCCGTCCCGCACCAGGCCGGCTGTATGGATCACGCCGTTGATCGGCCCGAACCTGGCGTGGGCCCGCGCGATGATCGCGTGCAGTTCCTCCGGATTGCTGACGTCGGCGCACCCGTAGAGCACCTCCGCCCCAAGGGCTTCCAGCTGGCGGATCCGCGCGATCGAGCGGCCGGTCCGCCCCTCGATGCCATGGACCCGCAGGAGATCGTCCCACAGGTCGCGCTCGGGCAGGATCGAGCGTCCGACCAGCACGAGGCGCGCCCGGTACTGCCGCGCCAGCGCCTCGCAGATCGTGCCCGCGATGTCGCCGAGGCCGCCGGTGACGAGGTAGACGCCACCCTCGCGCAGACGCGCGCGGCCCGCCTCCGCCGCGTCGAGGGCGAGGGGGGCGAAACCTTGCGTCCAGCGCCGCGCACGCTGGTAGGCCACCGTCTCGGTGCCGGGCTCGGCGATGAGATCGTCCCACAGCCGTTCGAGGTCGCCGCCTTCCGGCGCTGCGGGGCGGGGCCGCCGGCCGAGGAGTGCCGGAGCGGCGGGTTCGGGCCAATCCATGTCGATGGTGCGGATGGTGACGCCCGCCATCTCCTTCGGAATGACCAGGGCGGGCCCGAGCACCGTCGCCTTGTCCGGATGGGCGGGCACACGACCGCCGACCGCCTGCATGCCGTTCGTCACCACGGTGACGTGGACTGGCGCCGCCTCGCCCAACGCCTGCATCAGCCCGACGAGGCAGGAGAAGCCGCGTTCCAGGGTGTGGTGGAAGGCGCTCGACCCGGGCCGGACCCGCTCTTCCCGGGTCAGCAGCCACAGGTGGAGGATCCGGTCGGGCCGGCGTCCATCCGCGTCGAGGGCCTGGACCAGGGCTTCGTAGGCGGGCCGGCCCTCTTCGGCGCAGAGTGCGTAAGAGTCGAGGCCACGGCGGCCGAACTGATCGCCCGGCACCACCTCGGTGACCCTATGGCCGGCGGTGCGCAGGCGGTCGATGAGATCCGGGCCGACGCCCTCCCCGTCGTGGAACACCAGCCACGTGCGGGGCAGGGGATCGCACTGTGCCTCCAAGAGCGCCGCCGACTGGCGCCAGACCGGTCGGTAGCCCCATTCGGC
Organism: Methylobacterium sp. Leaf112; assembly: GCF_001423295.1. GTDB lineage: Bacteria > Pseudomonadota > Alphaproteobacteria > Rhizobiales > Beijerinckiaceae > Methylobacterium. The sequence goes on from NZ_LMNG01000002.1 coordinate 124,116, forward strand.
GATATCGGGCCGGCGCGTCGGCACCGCCTCGGCCGGGTCGGACGCACGCCGTGCCACGGAATCGAGGAAGTAACGCTTGTGCTGGAACGGGTAGGTCGGCAGCGCGACGCGCCGGCAACCGCGCCCGGCCCACAGCCGGCCCGGATCGAACGTCAGGCCCGTCGCCCACGCCCGGCCGAACGCGGCGAGGAACGACAGGCGGACATCCGTCGCCTCGTCGGGATGCGGCAGCGTGTTGAGGATGGCATCGGCCGGGATCGTCCCCTGTGCTTTCACGAGGGACGACAGGGCGCGACCGGGGCCGACCTCGACGTAGACGCGTGCCCGGTCGGCGGCGAGGAGCGCGAGCCCGTCGGCGAAGCGCACCGTCCCGCGCAGGTGCGAGACCCAGTAGAGCGGATCGCGGGCCTGGGCATCGGTGAGCCATGCTCCGGTGAGGTTCGAGACCACCGGGATCATGGGCGCGCGCAGGTCCAGCGTGCGCAGGTAGGCTTCGAAGCGCGGCAGGATCGGGTCGAGCATCCGCGAATGCGCGGCGATGGCGATGGCGACGGGGGCCGCCTCGACGCTCTCGGCGGCGAGCGCCGCGGCGAACGCCGCGAGCGCGGCCTCGGGCCCCGAGACGACGCACAGCCCCGGCCCGTTCACGGAGGCGAGGTCGAGGTCCGCCGGCAGCCGGGTGCGCAAGAGGCTGGCGTCGAGGGCAACGCTGAGCATGCCGCCGCCCATCACCGTATCGAACAATTCGCCGCGCAGGCGCACGAGACCGACCGCCTCGCGGAAGGTCATGATCCCGGCGACGCAGGCAGCGGCGTTCTCGCCCATGGAATGGCCGATCAGCGCCGCGGGCGTGAGGCCCCGGCTCGACCAGAGCCGGGCGAGGGCGACCTCGCAGATCAGGATCGCCGGAAGCTGGCGGGAGGGGCGCAGCAGCCACGCGGCGGCCTCCGCCCCGTGCGACGACGCGCCGAGCCAATGCGCTCGGATTTCGGAAGCGACCGCCGGCGGCAGGTAGCAGAGGCCCTCGTCGACGGCGGCACGGAAGACCGGCTCGCCGTCGTAGAGTCCGCGCGCCATGCCGGGGTGCTGCGCACCTCCGCCCGGAAACAGGAAGACGGCGCCGGACGCCTCCGGCACCACCGTATGGGTGTGGCTGCGGCGGCTGTCCCCGCCGGTCAGGAGCGCGATCGCCTCGGCCCGGTCGGCGACCGCCAGGACCCGGCGGTGCTCGAAGTGTCGGCGGCCCGAGAACAGCGTGTAGGCCACGTCTCTGAGCAACAGTTCGGGCCGGCGTTCGAGCTCGGCCGCGAGGTCGCGGCCCGCCGCGTCGAGGGAAGCGCGGTTCCGGGCCGAGAGCAGGATCAGCTCCGGGCCGCCGGACCCGGCGGGTGATGCGGCGATCTTGGGAGGGGCTTCGAGGATCGCGTGGGCGTTGGTGCCGCCGACGCCCAGGGCGTTCACGGCGGCCCGGCGCGGCCCCGTGATCCGCGGCCAGGGCGTCAACCGGTCGGCGACCGCGAACGGGCTGCCGGCGAAATCGATGGACGGGTTCGGCCGCTCGAAGCCGAGGCTCGCGGGGATCTCCCCGTGCTGCAGGGCGAGCAGGGCCTTGATCAGGCCGACGACACCCGCCGCCGTGTCGAGATGCCCGATATTGGTCTTGACCGAGCCGACGCGGCAGAAGCCGCTGCGCCCGGTGCTCTGGCGGAATGCCTGGGTGAGCGCCGCGATCTCGATGGGATCGCCCAAGTAGGTACCGGTGCCGTGGCACTCGACGTACTGGATCGCGTCGGCGCCGATCCCGGCGAGGCCCTGCGCCTCGACGATGGCGCGGGACTGCCCGTCGATGCTGGGGGCGAGGTAGCCGGCTTTCTCGGCACCGTCGTTGTTGATCGCCGTCGCCTTGATGATGCCTTGGATCGGGTCCCCGTCGCGCAGGGCGTCGGCGAGCCGGCGCAGCACCACGACGCCGACGCCGGAGCCGAAGACGGTGCCGGCGGCCCGATGATCGAAGGCGCGACAGACACCGTCCGGAGCGAGGATCTCGCCGTCCTGATGGAGGTAGCCGCGCCGGTGCGGCAGCTCGATGGTGACGCCGCCGGCGAGCGCCATGTCGCATTCGCGGGCGAGCAGGCTCTGGCACGCGGCGTGGACCGCGACGAGGGAGGTCGAGCAGGCCGTCTGCACGCTCACGCTCGGCCCCTTCAGGTCGAACAGGAACGAGGCGCGCGTGGTGAGGAAGTCCTTGTCGTTGCCGGTGTGCCGCAGCAGGAACAGGCCGGTCTGCTCGACCAGATCGCGATGGCTGAGGACGTTGTCGTAGAAGTAGCTGCCCATGCCGCAGCCGGCGAAGACGCCGACCGGCCCGGCCTCGCACTCCGGCGGTCGGGCGGCGCTCTCCATCGCCTCCCAGGCACATTCGAGGAAGTGGCGGTGCTGGGGGTCCATCACGGCGGCGTCCTTCGGGCTCATCCCGAAGAAGTCGGCGTCGAACATCTCCATGTCGGGCAAGTCGGCGGAGACCGGCACATAGTTCGGCAGGCTATAGCGGGCGGGCGATTCGCCGGCGGCGTCGAGCTCCTCCGTCGAGAGCCGGCGGATCGAGGAGACGCCGCCGCGCAGGTTCTCCCAGAATTCCCGCGTGTTGCGGGCCCCCGGGACCCGCAGCGCCATCCCGATGACGGCGATGTCGGTCTCCGAGCTGTCGACGCCGTGGATTTCGGCTTCCGGTGCCTGCTGCGTGAACGCGGACATGGGACGTACGGGCTCCCTTGCGACGTGACCCTGGTTACGGCTCCTCCTCGCGGCGGGGCACCGGGCATGGACCTCACGCTAGCGAGGCCGGCCCCATGGGCGGTCCGGCCAAAAAGGCGGCCTGCCCGTTCCCCATGCGGTGAATCCCCCTGTCCACAAGGCGTAGGCGTCGCCCGATTGAAGGCGTGGAGCCTCGCTCGGCCCCCGACCTAGACCGGAGGCGGCCCGGCTCGAAAAAGGCCCCGGACACGGGCCGCAGCCGTTTGGGCCAGCGCATTCCGAACCGAGGTGACGTGCGATGAGGGCTCCCTCCGAAATCCGGCTCGTTCTCATGGGCGACCAGTCGCTGCTCGTGCAGTGCGGCGCGATCGCGCTCCACCGCGGGTACCGCGTGATGGCGGTGGTCACGGGGAGCGATGCGGTCGCGCGCTGGGCCGAGGGCGTCGGGTTGAGCGTCGTCGGCGCCGAGGGCGAGGTCGCGGCCTCGCTGGCCGAGTTCGACTACGACTGGTTCCTCTCCATCGCGAACCTGCGCATCGTGCCCCGCAGCGTCTGGGGCAGAGCCCTGGAGGGAGCGGCGAACTTCCACGACGGTCCGCTACCGCACTACGCCGGCGTCAACACACCGGCCTGGGCGATCCTGAACGGCGAGACGGCGCACGCGATCACTTGGCACGCCATGACCGACACGATCGATGCGGGCGGTATCTACGTCGCGCGCCACTTCGACATCGCCCCGGACGAGACCGGTTTCACCCTCAACAGCCGCTGCTTCGAGGCCGGGATCGAAGCTTTCGGCGAATTGCTCGACGGGATCGAGGCGGGCGGGCTCGTGCCCCGGCCGCAGGATGCGGGCGCCCTCACGATGTACCGCCGGCATCGGCGCCCGGCCGCCGCCGGTCTGCTCCGGTTCGACCGGTCCGGCGCCGATCTCGCCCGGCTCGCCCGCGCCCTCGATTTCGGCCCCGGATACGCCAATCCCCTGGTGACTCCGAAGATCCGCATCGGCGCGGACGCCTACGCGGTCGCCTCCGTGGCGCCCACCGGCGCATTGACGCTGTCGCCCCCCGGGACGGTGCTGGGCGTCGATTCGGACGGGCTCACGGTGGCGGCCCTGGACCAGGCCATTCGGATCGAGGGTTTGACCGATGGGGACGGCGCACCCGTGAATCCAGACACACGGTGTGCCGTCGGCGATACCCTGGGGGTGCCGGATGCCGACGAACTCGAACGCCTCGCCGCCATGACGGATGCGGCGGCCCGCAACGAGGCCTGGACGCGGGCACGCCTCGCCGGTCTGGCACCGCTGGCACTGCCGGAGATCCGGCCCCCGGGGACGGGCGCGGCGGTCATGCGGAGCCTGCCGCTCGCGCTGCCGCCGGAGCTGTCGGGCGTCCGCGCCATCGCGGCGCTCGCCGCCTATCTCGCCCGCGTCTCCGGAGAGCCCCGCTTCGACGTCGCCTACGCGGACGCGACGGTGGGGGCGGCCGGGCGCACCGATCCGGGGCTGTTCGCCGCCGTCCAGCCGATGCGGATCGAGGCCGAGGGCGTGTCCGGGGCGGCCCTGGAACGCGCGGTCGCGGCCGAGATCGCCTCCCTGCGGGCGCATGCCACCGCTTTCGCCGACCTGCCACGGCGTACCCCGGGGCTCTCCCCCTCGCGCTACGGGATCGGCCTCGTCGAGGCCACAGCCCCCGCGCCGGAGCACGCGCTCCCGGATTGTCCGCTCACCCTGGTGGCGGGCACGGGGCAGGCCTTGATCGTCTACGATGCCGGTCGCCTGCCGGCGGCGGAGGCCGAGGCCCTGGCCGAGCGTCTCGAGACATTGGCGGCCGCCTACGCGGCCGAACCCGATCGTCCGGTGGAGGACCTTCCGCTGATCTCGGAGGCGTTGCGCGAGCGGATGCTGTTCGACTGGAACAGCACCGGGACGGCGTACGACGAGACCGCCTGTCTCCACACGCTGATCGAGCGCCAGGTCGATCGCACGCCCGATGCCACCGCCCTCGTGTGCGGTACGCAGACCTTGCGCTACCGCGACCTCGACGGGCGCGCCAACCGGGTCGCCCACGCGCTTCGGGCCCACGGCGTCGGACCGGACCAGCCCGTCGGGCTCTACGTCGCCCGGGGGCTCGACCTCGTGGTCGGGGCGCTGGCGATCCAGAAGGCCGGCGGCGCCTACGTGCCCCTCGACCCCGACTACCCGCGCGAGCGCCTCGCCCTGATGATCGCGGATAGCGGCCTGTCCGTCGTCCTCACACAGGAGGCCCTCGCCGGTCTGGTGCCGGGCACGCCCGGGACGGTTCTGTCCATCGAGGACGCCGACGCGACGGATCTCCCGGAAACTCGCCCCGAATCCGGTGTCACGGCGGCGCACGCCGCCTATGTCATCTACACCTCGGGTTCGACGGGGCGTCCGAAGGGCGTGGTGATCGAGCATCGCAACGTCGCGAATTTCTTCACCGGCATGGATGCGCGCATCGCACACGACGAGGCGGAGCCGACCTGGCTCGCTGTGACGAGCCTGTCCTTCGACATCTCGGTGCTGGAATTGTTCTGGACCCTCGCGCGCGGCTTCAAGGTCGTCGTCGCGGCGGCCCCGACCGGTGCGGCACGGGCGCGAATTGCCGGTCCGATGGCCTTCAGCCTGTTCCACTGGGGCCAATCGGACCGGTCCGACGCGCAGATGTATCATCTGCTCCTGGAGAGCGCGCGCTTTGCCGACGCCAACGGCTTCACGGCGGTCTGGACCCCCGAGCGCCACTTCCACGATTTCGGTGCGCCCTACCCGAACCCGGCGGTGACCGGTGCGGCGGTGGCGGCGGTGACGCGGCGGGTCGAGATCCGGGGCGGCAGCTGCGTCCTGCCCCTGCATCATCCGGCCCGCGTCGCCGAGGAATGGGCGGTGGTGGACAATCTCAGCGGGGGGCGTGCCGGCATCGCCTTCGCGTCCGGCTGGATGCCCGAGGATTTCGTGCTGCGGCCCGAGAATGCGCCGCCGCGCAACAAGGAGGCCCTCCTGCGCGATGTCGAGACCGTGCGGCGCCTGTGGCGCGGCGAGGCCGTGCCGTTCGAGGCGCCCGGCGGAGGAACGGTCGACGTGGTGACGCAGCCGCGCCCGGTCCGGAGAGAGTTGCCGGTCTGGATCACCACCGCCGGCAACCCCGAGAGCTTTCGCGAGGCCGGACGCCTCGGCGCCAACCTGCTGACCCATCTGCTCGGGCAGTCCATCGACGAACTGGCCGAGAAGATCGCCCTCTATCGCGGCGCCCTGGTCGAGGCCGGCCACGACCCGGCCGCCCACACCGTCACGCTGATGCTCCACACGTTCCTCGGTGAGGACCGGGACGCCGTGCGGGCGCTGACGCGGGAACCGATGCGGGACTACCTGCGCAGTGCCGCGGCCCTCATCAAGCAGTACGCCTGGGCATTCCCGGCCTTCAAACGCCCGACCGGCATCACCCAGCCGATGGCCATAGACCTGCGGGCCGTCGCCCCGGAGGAGATGGACGCGATCCTCGATTTCGCCTTCGAACGCTACTTCGAGGACAGCGGCCTGTTCGGAACCGAGGCCGACGCCCTGGCGCGGGTGGCGCAGCTCAAGGACGTCGGCGTCGACGAGATCGCCTGCCTCATCGATTTCGGCCTCCCGACCGCGACCGTGCTCGACGGCCTCCGCCCGCTCGCCGCCGTGGTGGCCGCCTGCAACGTCCCTTCCACGGCAACGAGCGAGCCCGAAGGGCTCGGCACACAGATCCGGCGGAACCGGGTCACGCACCTGCAATGCACGCCGTCCATGGCCGGCATGATGCTGATGGCGCCCGAGGACCGGGCGGCGCTGGCGGGCTTGTCCCACCTCTACGTCGGCGGCGAGGCGCTGTCCGGGGATCTGCTCGCCGATCTGCGGGCGGCGGGCATTGCCGAGATCACCAACATGTACGGCCCGACCGAGACGACGATCTGGTCCGCGACGCAGGAGGCCGTGGCCTGCGCCGGGACGGTGCCCCTCGGCCGCCCCATCGCCAACACGCGGCTCTACGTCCTCGACGCGTGGATGCGGCCCATGCCACCCCACTGCCCGGGCGAACTCTACATCGGGGGCGCCGGGGTCGCGCGGGGCTACCTCGATCGCCCGGACCTCACGGCCGAGCGCTTCCTCGACGATCCCTTCGTGTCGGGCGGACGCCTCTACCGGACCGGCGATCTGGCGCAGTTCGAGGCGGACGGCACCCTGCATTTCCTCGGACGCCTCGACCATCAGGTGAAGCTGCGCGGCCACCGGATCGAACTCGGGGAGATCGAGGCGGCCCTGCGGGCCTGTCCGGGGGTGCGTGAGGCGGTCGTCACCGTGCGGGAGGACAGGCCGGGCGATCAGCGCCTCGTCGGCTACCTCGTCCCGGACGGGCCGGCCCCGGCGGCGGAGACGTTGCACACAGCGCTCGGCCGCACCCTGCCGGAGATCATGGTCCCGACCCATTTCGTCGCCCTCGACCGCCTTCCGCTGACGCCCAACGCCAAGATCGACCGCAAGGCGCTGCCGGCGCCCGTCGCGGCGATGGTGGCGCCCGCAGTCGCGGAGGCCGGCGAGCCGGGCAACGCCCTCGAAGTCGCGATCGCCGAAGTCTTCCGCCGGGTGCTCGGCCTGGAGCGGGTCGGTCCGGGCGACAGCTTCTTCGCCCTGGGCGGTCACTCGCTCCTCGCGGTTCAGGCCCATCGCGACCTGAAAGCCGGCCTCGCGCCCCGTCTCGCCATCACCGACCTGTTCCGCTTCCCCACGGCACGGGCGCTGGCCCGCCACCTCGCCGACGGCGCCGCCGCCGGAGCGGCGCTGGCGAGCGTCTCCGACCGTGCCGCCCAGCGGCGCAACGCGCTCCGGGCCCGCGCGGGTTCGGTGCGCGATACGGCATCCGGCTGAAGCGGCCGGACGCCGTATCGCCGAGCCGGCGGAGCGTCCCAAATCACCGGGGCGTCTCAGGTCGGCGGCGTTCCCGAGCGAAGGGGGCACGCCGGGTTCCGACGACACCCGCGATGCCCATCGACGGCACGCGGACCGGCCATCACGGGGCCGGCTTCACGGCGAGCGATTCGCCGGGGGCCAGCCCTACGCCGTCCCGGAGATCCCGGCTGGAAGTCACCGTGCGACCGCCCCGCGCCGGGCCCTCAGTCCAAGGGGGTAGTCCCGGCCCCATTGGACGGATCCCTGTCCCACGGGTGATCCGTCCTTTGCGCTCCGATCCTCGAATGGCCGAGTCCGGGCTCGATCTTGGCCGCAGCTATGATCCTCCGGCGACCGGCAGCGATGGGTTGGCCATGTTCCCCTCAAGCATCACCTCGTCCGTCAATCACCTGCGCGCCGCCCTGTGCCTCGGGCTGTGCGTCATCGGATCGACCCCGCTTCGGGCCACCGATGCCGTGCAGTACCGGCTCGGCGCCCAGGACCGCTTGCGCATCCACGTCTACGAATGGCCGGCCCTCACCGGCGAATTCACCGTCGGCGCGGACGGGCTGATCTCGCTGCCGCTCATCGGCGACGTGCCGGTTTCCGGCCTCCAGCCGGCCGACCTCGCCCAGGAGATCTCGACGCGCCTCAGGACGCGGGCCGGCCTGTCGGAACCGCCGAACACCGCCGTCGGGGTGGCGCAGTACCGCCCCTACTACATCATCGGAAGCGTCGAGCGTTCGGGCGAGTACGCCTATCGGCCGGGCATGCTGGTGCTCAACGCCGTCAGCATCGCCGGGGGGGCCTACCGCCGGCCGGACGCAATGACCTTCTCGGTGGTCCAGGAGCGGCTGAAGACCGAGGGCGAGCTGCCGATCCTCACCCAGAAGAGCCGGGAACTCGCCGCCCGCGAGACGCGGCTCAAGGCCGAGATCGCCTGGCTCGAGAAACCGGCCGCCATCGGTGGAGCGGAGGCCGCGCCTGAGACCGCGCCGGGGCTTTCCGGCAGCGAACAGTCGATGCTGCGCGCTCAGCGCGGGCACCAGCAGAGCGAATTGCGGGCCCTGCAGCAGTCCATCACCCTGCATCAAGACGAGATCGTCTCCCTCAAGGGACAGCGCGAGGCGACGGAGAAGCTCCGGCAGTCGGTCCTGCGCGAGCTTGCCGAAGTGCGTGATCTCATCGTCCGCGGCCTGACCGCGACGTCGCGCGTCCTGCCGCTGGAGCGCACCCTGGCCCAGATCGAGCGCGAGCAGAAGGAGTTCGACACCCTGGCCCTGCGGGCCCGCCAGAACATCAACACCGCCGAGCGGACCCTCGCCACCGTTCGCTCCGAGCGTACGGTGGCCGCCCTGCGCGACCTTCTGGAAACCCAGACGCAGATCACCGAGACCAACGGCCGGATCGCCTCGGCGGAGCGCATCGTGCGCGAAAGCCTCGCTCAGGCCGGCGAAGGCACCTTGAGCGCTCGGGGCGAGCCCACCGTGCACTTCACGTTCTCGGTCGTGCGGGTCGAGGATGGCGAGACCCGGGAGTTCGAGGCGTTCGAGACGACGCCCGTGCTGCCCGGGGACATCCTCAAGGTGCAGCTGCAGCGCCGCGAGGGATCGACGCCCGCCATGGCTCAGACCCGCCCCCCGGTCCCGCGCGTCGCCGAGGAGGCGCGGGCGAAGCGCACCGCCGACGTGGTGCGCTGAAACCGCCGAGGGAGAGCCGGGCGCCGGACGCTCCGCGGCAGGTATTCATACGGGCAACCCGGGGCGAAACGGCCCCGACGCCCCCAACGAAACCCGCATCAATCGAAGGCCGAGAACGATGCTGCACGTCAAGGGAAGTCCCGCCAGCCTGGTGGGCAACCCGCTCTTCCTCGGGGGGGAGGGCGAAACGATCGACTGGCGCTGGATGATGAGCGCGGTCCACCGCCGGCTCGGTCTCATCGTCAAGCTGGCGCTGGTCTGCGCGGCGCTGGCGGCGGTCTACGTCGTCATGCGACCGGTGATCTACAAGTCGCACACCCAACTCCTGCTGACGAACCTGAAGCTGACCTTCAGCCGGGACGACGCGCTCTTCGCCGAATCGCTGCCCGATCCGTCCTTCCTCGAGACGCAGATGCAGATCGTGCGCTCCGAGAGGATCGCCCTTGCGGTGGTCGATCGTCTGCGGCTCGCCGAGAGCAGCACGGAGATGCCCGGTCTCGTCGAGCGGCTCCGTGAAGGCGCCGCGAGCTGGGTCTCCGGGCTCATCCCCGAAGAACCGGACGGTGCGGCACGCAGCCCCCTCGACGGCGCATTGCGCGGCATCGCGGAGGCGCTCCAGCCCGCCGCAGCGGAGGGGCCCCGCAACCCGGGGGAGATGCGTCGCGCTGCCATGCGACGGCTGCAGCAGGATTACAGCGTCGAACGGGTCGGCATGAGCAACATCGTGATGATCGTCGCCACCGCCCCGGATCCCGAAGAGGCGGCGCGGATCGCCAACGAGATCGCTCGAGCCTATGTCGACGATCAGGTCGCCGCGCGGATCGAGGCGGCGCAATCGGCGAGCATCTGGCTGCGCGAGCGTCTGCGCGATGTCGGGCCGAAGACGCGCATCATCGCCCAGGGCGCCCCTCCCACCGACAAGAGCAACCCGCGCGGTCTCCTGATCGTCGCGCTCGCGGCCTTAGCCGGATGCGCCTTCGGGGTCACCTACGCCCTGCTGCGGCAGATGCTCGACCGCACCGTGCAGAGCCCCGAGCAGATCGTGCGGGCCACCGGGGCCGAATGTCTCGGCATCGTGCCGCGGCTGCACCGTGTCGCGCGGTTGCGCAGCTGGCGCGAGCGCCTGCGCCGCAAGGGCCCGTTGCTGCGGCAGCTTCCGCTCAGCGGCTACGCCGCGAAGCATCCGTTCTCGGCCTTCGCCCAGACCATGAGCCACGCCAAGGTCGCCATCGACGCGGGCCTCGCCGGCCGGGCTCCGCGCTGGATCGGTGTGACTTCGACCTTCCCGGGGGAGGGCGCCTCCACGGTGGCCGCCAACCTCGCGCACGTCATCGCGGCGTGCGGCGAGCGGGTGCTGCTCATCGACTGCAACGCCACGGATTCCGGGCTCACGAAGCGGCTGCTGCGCCAGTCGCAGGACGGCCTGATCGAATGCCTCGCGGTCGGCAAGGCGCGGCCCGCCGACCTCGTGCAGACCGACCCCGCGGACGGGCTCCACTTCCTGCCCATCGGCCACGCCACGTCCCACTGCAGCGCGCCGATCTGGACCGAGGCGATGCACACCCTGCTCAAGGGGACGAAGAAGGACTACGATTACGTCATCTGCGACCTCGCCCCCCTCGCGTCCGGCGCCGAGGTGCGAGCGGCGGTACAGTATCTCGGCGGCGTCATCCTGGTCGCGGGCTGGGGACAGGTCGAGGCGGAGCATCTGGGTATCGGCGTCGCGCAAGCCGGCCTGCTTCGGGACAAGCTGCTGGGCACCGTCCTCAATCGGGTGAACGTCGCCGCACTCCGCCGTGCGGGCTCCCCGGCCGCCGCCTTCCTGTACCGTGCGAGCGGCCGGGCCGGTGCTCGCGCCTGATCGGTGCATTGGATCGGACCGGCGGACCCGGTCTCATTTCCCCGGTGCTTCCGGGGCAGCGGGTTGCCGTCCATGCCGGGCGGTCAGGCGGATGCCCAGCGGTCAGGCGGATGCGGGGGCTCGGCCTGTCTGATGGGCGATGTCGCTCAGACCGGCACACGCTTCCTGACGATGCCGTCCGCGTCCCGGACGACGAGGAACCAGCCCCGGCCGGCCCCCTCCAATTCACCGGAGGCGCGCATCTCCTCGACGCCGGAGACGACCTGTTCGAGCGCGCACGCAAGATCGGCCGCCAGAACGCCCTCCTCGTCGCGGATCGCCTCACGCTTGTTCTCGAGGTCGAAGTGAAAGCGAGACTGCAATTCAACCTCCCATGGATGCAGGCTGCATCTCGACAACGGGAAGAATACCTTCGTATCCGGAGAAGGCTCCCGTACCAAATCCGACCGATACTCATCAGATCATATAAATTAATTTACTGTCTGATATTGATCAGGCCGATATCATTGCAATATACTTCCGAGGCATGCACTTTGGAGGTACGGACCGGTATCACGGTCTCATCCCGATCGACGTGCGTCGGTAGGCCCACCCTGCACGATCCACGAGCAAGCTGCACCGGAGAACGCGCATCGAGATCGCGATGCACATCGGATCTCGTCGTTCCCCAAGGCGAGCCGCAGGCGGTTCGGCCCGAGTATGGACATCGATCCTGTCGCCCCGGAGGCGAGACTTATACGAGCCAGGCCAGTGCCTTCTACCCTGGAGAAGGGGCTCGAGTGCGCGATCTATTTGCGGAGATCCAGTGCCGTCGAGCGGCACAGGCGACGCGCCATGGCATCTAGGGCTGATTGTCGTTCGATTTCCCGCTCCGCGACAGGCGCTTCAAAATCTTGCGGAGATGCGCGCGCACCGCTTCCCGCTCATCGGCGATGGGGTCCGGTGTGGAACTACCATTGTCATGAACGAGGGCCCACATCGGCTCAGACCTCCCTTGAAATCTGTCGTCGGGATTAGAACACCCGGCATATCCGTACGTCCAAAAGCAGACATCAAATGCAGCGATGTTTCGCCGTAAGACGGACACTATCATCTCGCAACGGAGAATTTAAGTCTCAAGGTGAGCGAATCCCAAGCCCGCCGCCGGATGCGGCATGTTTCGGGTGCGGATGATTACTGACTTCGTCTCTGCATGCGGGCGATCGGCTGTTCAGCCCACGGTGACGCCGGCCACTGGGGCGCGGCGAAACCGGATGAGGCCCGCCGTCGACGGTGCCTCGGCGAAGCGTTGGGCGAACGTGGAGGCGATACGGCAGATGAGGACCGCCAGGGTGGCCCCCCCAACCGTGGCGGTCGCTCGCGCCCACCGCCACGAGGGCGGCGAAGGCGAGATCGAGTATGAGGTTGTGGAGCAGGCAGAGAGCGTAGGAGCCATCGCCGAGGGGCGGCAGGCGGTGCACGATGCGCGGCAGGCGCCCCCCCCCTGGCGCTCTCCAGGACCAGGACAGCCCTGGGGAGCGCCCTCCAGGCCCCCGTCGGGATGCCGGGGAAACCCAGCAACGCCCTATACAGGAAGCCGGCGATCGCGACGGGTGGAAGCGGGGGCGGCAGTGGACGACCGTTGCGTCATCAGTATCGCCGTCGACTGCCGCCCCCAGGAACTCGAACTGAAGCGTATGGGTCGGCCCCGCGAAGGACGATCCTTTTTCCCGATGATGAGAAACCGACAGAAGACATGGCTCCTACGAATGGGTTTGTCGTCCGCGGCTGGAGAAATGCGATAGGCACCATTTCATCGAAAACACGGCCGAGACTGCATTCGGTGATTCCATTCCAAGGCATTGGACCAGACGAACACCAGGACAAGGACGCGAATACGCCAAAAGGGGTAATGAGTTAGCTTGACAAATCCGTTAAGATTTCACTAACATCTCTCATCGCCGATGGCGTGTCGGACCGTGGAGATGGGTACGAGCGTCAAGGCTCGGGCAAAAACTAAAAATTGTTAGAAAATAGTATTGGTATCTAGATTTATATTAAAGAGGGGCTTTATCATGAGCAATATTGATATTGTGCGTGCCGGCCTCTCGTCCGGACAAAATTTCAAGTTCGAAAGTCACTTGAATCGTCATCATACGCTCCCCTCGGAGAATGACCTGACGGCGGCCGGCGTGGTTCTGGCCAACGCGATCGGCAACACGATCATTCTAATCGATCGCCGTCCTCTGGTCGGACAGTGCCTCCTCGCCTCGCTTCGCACTGCCGACAAGATCTCGACCTTCGAACTGTATCCGAGTCTCGACCAATGGAAGAGCGAGGTCTCGCGTCTGGCTGCCTGCCTCGTGGTGTTCTGCCTGCCTGGGCACCAGGCGGCGGACGCGGACCTCGCCGCCATCAGCCACGACCTGGCCGAGCTCGGCGCCTGGAACGAGACGATCCCGACCATGGTGATGTCGGACAGCGAGAGCCCCGAAACCATCGTCAAGATTCTTCAGTTGGGCGTGAAGGGCTATATCCCGACGACCAGCTCCCTCGACGTTGCCGTGCAGGCCCTGCATCTCGTCCGTGCCGGCGGCGTCTATGTGCCCGCGGCTTGCATGCTGAACGCCCTGGCCAACGCTTCCGCGAAGCCACAACCGGTGAGGACGGACGATGAAGCGTTTTCCCCGCGACAGATGAGCGTCGCCCGCGCCCTGCGGAAAGGCACGCCGAACAAGATTATCGCCTACGAACTCAACATGTGCGAGAGCACCGTAAAGGTTCACGTTCGCAACATCATGAAGAAGCTCAAGGCCAAGAACCGCACCGAGGTCGCCTACCTCACGAACAAATACTTTACCAACGAATAGCTGTCGGTGACGATACCCTCCGGGTGCTGGTCTCGGAGCGTCCGAGGTTGTTGCGCGGTGCAAGAACCGGCTGCGGCGACGTTCGGCGCAGACACTTCGGGGTTTGGCCGCGCACCACCTCCGTCCGCCGGCAATTTCCGCGACGGCCCGGCGGACAGCGCGCTTGACTTTGCCGCAACGCAGCAATCCGGGAACGCGTGGCGATCCCGTACGGTTTGAAATCCCAGCAGAGGGATCAAGCCCATGAAGATCGTCACCGTCGCAGACCTTATTGTCGAGACCCTCGAGCAGGCGGGCGTCGCCCGGATTTACGGCCTCGTTGGCGACAGCCTGAACGCCCTGACGGAATCCCTGCGGGCCCGCGACACCATCGAGTGGGTGCATGTGCGCCACGAGGAGGTCGCGGCTTTCGCGGCCGGAGCCGAGAGCCAGATCACCGGCGCACTCTCCGTTTGTGCCGGCTCGTGCGGCCCGGGCAACCTGCACCTCATCAACGGCCTGTTCGATTGCCATCGCTCGCGGACGCCGGTGCTTGCCATCGCGGCCCACATCCCGTCTGCCGAGATCGGCTCCGGGTACTTCCAGGAGACCCACCCCGAAAACCTGTTCCGCGAATGCAGCCATTACTGCGAGATGGTCTCGGACCCCTCGCAACTGCCACAGGTTCTGGAGAACGCCATGCGGGCGGCCATCGGGCTGTCCGGCGTCGCCGTGGTGGTGATCCCGGGCGATGTCGCCCTGAAGGACGCGCCGGAGCGGGACATCGCGCCGAATGCCGGCCTGATTCCGAGAAGGCCGATGGTGCGCCCCGCCACCCGGGAACTCGACGCCTTGGCCGACCTCCTCAACGGTTCGCGCCGCGTCACACTCCTGTGCGGTCGGGGCTGCGCCGGAGCGCATGCCGAGTTGCTGCAGCTCGCCGAGACCCTGAAGAGCCCCATCGTCCACGCGCTCGGCGGCAAGGAGTTCGTCGAGTACGACAACCCCTACGATGTCGGCATGACGGGCCTCATCGGCTTCTCGTCGGGCTACGCCGCCATCATGGGCTGCGATACCCTGCTGATGCTCGGCACCGACTTTCCCTACCGGCAGTTCTACCCGACGGATGCGAAGATCGCCCAGGTGGATCTCCGCCCCGAACAGCTCGGCCGCCGGTGCAAGCTCGATCTCGGCCTCGTCGGCGACGTGAAGGACACGATCGCGGCCCTGATGCCGAAGCTCGCCCCGAAGGACGACCGCAAGCACCTCGACGCGGCGCTCAAGCACTACGCCAAGGCCCGCGAGGACCTGGACGACCTCGCCACCGGCGCCCCGAAGAAGGGCTGGTTCGGACTGAAGGCCGGAACGAACCACATCCACCCGCAATACCTCACCAAGCTCCTGAGCGAAGCGGCCGCCGAGGACGCGGTCTTCACCGCCGATGTCGGCACGCCGACGATCTGGGCGGCGCGCTACCTCAAGATGAACGGCAAGCGCCGCCTGCTGGGCTCGTGGGTCCACGGCTCCATGGCCAACGCCATGGCGCAGGGCATCGGTGCGCAGGCGGCGCAGCCGGGGCGGCAGGTGGTCTCGCTCTCGGGCGATGGCGGCTTCACCATGCTGATGGGCGACCTGCTGACGCTGCGACAGGAGAAGCTCCCCCTGAAGGTGGTGGTGTTCAACAACGGCACGCTGGGCTTCGTCGAGATGGAGATGAAGGCTGCCGGTTACATCGAGACCGGGGTCGCCCTCGACAATCCGGACTTTGCCGCCATGGCCCGGGGTGCGGGCATCCATGCCGTACGGGTCGAGGACCCGGCCGAACTGGAGGACGCCGTGCGGGAGGTACTGGCCCATGACGGCCCCGCGCTCCTCGACGTGGTGGTGGCCCGCCAGGAGCTGTCGATGCCGCCCAAGATCGACGGTCAGCAGGTCAAGGGGTTCAGCCTCTACGTCATGCGTGCGGTCATGAGCGGGCGCGGCGATTCCGTCCTCGACCTCGCCAAGACGAACTTGCTTCGCTAGAACCGGAACCATCGTTTCGAATGTTTCCAGGGTGGGCGGCGCTCCGGCGCCGCCCACGAAATGAAGAAAAACGCCATGCGCATCGGACTGTTCGTGCCGTGCTACGTCGATGCCTTCGAGCCGGAGGTGGGCATCGCCACCCTCGAACTGCTCGAACGCTTCGGCCTCGACGTCCATTACCCGTTCGACCAGACCTGTTGTGGGCAGCCGATGACCAACACCGGCTGCCATGCCGAGGCGGCCGCCACCGAAGCCTTGTTCGTGAAGAACTTCACCGGGTTCGACTACGTCGTCACGCCGTCGGGCTCGTGCGCGCATCAGGTCCGCGAGCACCTGACCGCCATCCCGCAGACGGACGACGTGAAGGATGTCCGGGCAAAGACCTTCGAACTGGTGGAATTCCTGCACGACATCCTGAAGGTCGAGGAATTCCCCTGGGCCTCCTTCCCGCACAAGGTCGGCTACCACTCGAACTGCAACGCCCTGCGGGGCATCCACCACGCCCGGCCGTCCGAGCTGAACAAGCCCTACTACTCCAAGCCCCTCGACCTCCTCAGCAAGGTCAAGGGCATCGAGATCGTCACGCCCGCCCGCCCCGACGAGTGCTGCGGCTTCGGCGGCACCTTCTCGGTGTTCGAGCCGGCCGTCTCGGCCAAGATGGGCTACGACAAGGTGACCGACCACGCCCAGGCCGGCGCCGCCTACGTGGTCTCGGCCGATTCCTCCTGCATGATGCACCAGAAGGGCTGCGCCGCCCGGCTCGGCACGCCCCTGAAGTTCATCCACATCGCCCGCATCCTCAACGGAGCCGCCGCATGAGCATCGAGGATCAGGGCCTGCGCGAGACGGCTCTTGAGAGCGACCACGGCCAGGACGGCCGGCGCCTCCAGCACGCGGAAGCCGCGACGAAGCCTGTGGCGGTGAAGGCGCCCCGCGAACCGCAGCCGCGCGGCGCGAAGATCCGCGGCGACCGGCCCATCGACCAGGCCGAGGCCGCCGAGCGCTTTCTGGCCGCCCCCCTGCACCAGAAGGCGCACGACGCCCGCCTGTGGGACCTGCGCGGCAAGCGCGATGTCGCGGCCTTCGGCATTCCCGAATGGGAGGAGCTTCGCGAACTCGCCTCCCGGATCAAGACCCACACCCTGTCGAACCTCGACCGATACCTCGAGGAGTTCGAGGCGAACGCCCGGGCCAACGGTGTTCACGTCCACTGGGCGGCGGACGGGGCCGACCACAACCGCATCGTCCACGGCATTCTCAAGGATCACGGCGCGAAGACGCTGATCAAGTCCAAATCCATGCTCACGGAGGAGTGCGGCTTTCGCCATTACATGGCCGGCACCGGCATCGAAGTGATCGAGACCGATCTCGGCGAGCGCATCCAGCAACTCGACAACGAGGAGCCGAGCCACGTCGTCGTGCCGGCGGTGCACAAGACCCGGTTCGACGTGGCGGAAGTCTTCGCCCGGACCATGGGCACCGACCCGGAGAACGACGACGCTCACTACCTGGCCGAGAGCCAGCGCATGCACACGCGCCCCCTCATCCTGGAGGCGGATGCGGGGATGACCGGCTGCAACTTCGCCATCGCGGAAACCGGCACCGTCGTCACCTGCACCAACGAGGGCAATGCCGACCTCTCGGGCAACGTGCCCAAGCTTCAGATCCACTCCATCGGCATCGAGAAGCTGATCCCGCGCATCGAGCATCTCGGCGTGTTCATCCGCCTGCTGTCGCGCTCGGCGCTGGGCTCGCCGATCACCCAGTACACTTCGCATTTCAGGGGGCCGCGTGAAGGCACCGAAATGCACATGGTGCTGGTCGACAACGGCCGTTCCGAGCGCCTCGGGATGGAGGAGTTCTGGACCTCGCTCAAATGCATCCGCTGCGGCGCCTGCATGAACACCTGTCCGGTCTACCGGCGCTCGGGCGGCCTGTCCTACGGCGCCACCTATTCGGGACCCATCGGGCTCATCATCGACCCGACCTTCAACAAGCGCAAGTATTCGACCCTGCCGTTCTCCTCGACCATGAACGGCTCCTGCACCAACGTCTGCCCGGTGAAGATCAACATTCACGAGCAGATCTTCGCGTGGCGCAAGGTCCTGGCCGAGGAGCACCAGATTCCTTTGCTAAAGCAGGGAATGATGAAGGCGGCGGGTCAGGTGTTGAGCCGGCCGGCCGCCTACCGTGCCGCCATCGGGGCGGCCGATTCGGCCCTCAGGGCCCTGCCGCGCTTCGCCGTCTACAACCCGCTCAACACCTGGGGGAAGGGCCGCGAGATGCCCGAGACCCCGCGCCAGAGCTTCCATAGCTGGTACAAGCAGAACCGGATGACCAAGCAGGACGGCGCCAAATGAGCGCCCGTGACGACACCCTGGCCAGCATCCGGAAGAACCGCCCGGCGGGCGACCATCCCCTGCCGGAGGTGCCGGTGTTTCCCCCCCTCGTGGGCGACGACCACGTGGCGGAGTTCGGCGAGCGCCTGAAGCGCATGGGCGGCCGCATCGCCGCCCCGGTCCCAGGCGCCGATCCGTTCGCCGCCGTGCGCGAGCGTCTCGACACGGCGGCCGTCATCGCCTCCGCCGTGCCGGAGATCACGGGAAACCGTGATCTCGGAGCGGTCGCCCGCCCGCAGGACCTCGCCGACGTCGATGTCGCCATCGTGCGCGCGGTGTTCGGTGTCGCCGAGACCGGCTCGGTGCTGTTCACCCAGGACGAGTTGAAGGTGAACGCCGTGGCCTACCTCGCCCAGCACCTCGTGGTGTTGCTCGATCCGGCCGATATCCTGGTCAACATCCAGGCGGCCTATCGCCGGCCCGATTTCGGCCGCGCCACCTACGCCGTGCTCCATACCGGCCCTTCGGCCACCGCCGATATCGAGGGTGTGCTGATCCATGGGGCGCAGGGCGTGCGCTCCCTCACGGTGATCCTGCTGCCCCGGGCCTGAGCGATCCGCGCATGGCGCGCGGGAAGGGCAGCGGTGGCTCGATCGCGGAGCTTTTCCGTCCGAACGGGCGTAAACCTTGCACCCGTGCGGGCACAAAGGCTTGCACCCGTGCGGGCACAAAGGAAGGAGCTTCCATGCGCTACACCCTCGGCTGCAGCCTGTCTTACAACATCCTCTCGGACACGACCTTCATCTTCAACCTGGAAGTCGCCAAGCTGCGGAGCCTGGAGATCCTCAGTGAATCCCTGGTGCTGACCCCCAACCTCAAGCGCGACATCTACACGACGCCCGATCTCCTGAACCGCTATCTCGGCGTCAACGTGCCGATGGGGCAGTTCGCGCTGGAATACAACGCCGAGGTCGAACTCACCGTCCACCGGGCCGACCCGGCCACCATCAACGAGACGCCGATCGGCCAACTGCCCCTCGACATCCTGCCCTTCCTGCTGCCGAGCCGCTTCGTCTCGTCGGACCGCCTGACACCCTTCGCCCAGGCCGAGTTCGGCGCCCTGCCCAAGGGCCATGCCCGCGTGAACCAGATCTGCAACTGGATCCACGACCACCTGACCTACCAGCCCGGCACCAGCGACGGCGAGACCACCGCCGACGAGAGCCTGCTGAAGCGCGCCGGCGTCTGCCGCGACTTCGCACATATCGGCACGGCGTTCTGCCGGGCGCTCGGCATCCCCGCCCGCTTCGTGAGCTGCTACGCCCACGGCCTCGTGCCGAGCGACTTCCACGCGGTTTTCGAGGCCTATCTCGACGGGCGCTGGTGGCTGTTCGACGCGACGCGACAGGCCGACCTCGACGGTCTCGTCCGCATCGGCGTCGGCCGGGATGCCGCCGAGATCGCATTCTCGACGCCCTACGGCAACATGCAGCCCATCAACCAGCAGATCCGCATCGTCCGCTCGGACGGTCTGGGCAGCCCGCCCCAGCGAACGGTGGACGCCATCTCGACGGAGGTGCCGGCGCCGCATGCGGGTGCCGCCTGACGTTCATCGGAGCGCCGACGCGGCTGGTCGCCCCGCCGGAGCGTGACCGAGCCACAGATTCAGTACCGGCCGGAATCCCGATCGCGCCGGGGACGCTCGTAGGCATCCGAGCCGCGCCGATCGTAGCCGTCCGAACGGCGCTCGGAATCGCCCCGACCGCGGACGCGATCATCACGGTCGTCGTTGCGCTCATCCCGGCGATTGTCGCGGCGGCCACGCCCGTCGTCATCGCGAAGATCCCGTCCCCGGGGCTCCTCGCGACGGCCGGAGGCGGCCAGCGGCGCGTACCAGCACATCTTGCTGAGGCCCGGAGCCGGATCGCCGAAGGTCGAGACGGCGCACAGGATCGAGCCGCCCTGCGGGAAGGGGCGCCCGTTCGTGCGGCCGGTGACGCCGAAATAGACGTTGGTCGCGTGGGGCATGCGGCAGACCTGCCCTTCCTGCGCGCAGGGAACGAGATCGTCGATATCGAGCTGCGCCCGGGCCGGAACCGAACCGAGGAGGGCCGCCCCGAGGAGGGCGCCGAGGAAGACGGCAAGTCCAGAACGCACGATCTCGATCCTCTCCGATGGTGCCGATCGCCGACATGGATCGGCCGCACCTGCGCAACGCGGGCCGCACTCCGCCGCCGACGTGCCGATGTCCTATCACGTCCGCCGGCCCGCGCCAGCGATCCGCCGAGGGCCCACGCAAAGCAGCGGCACGGCCCATTTCACGGACTCTTAAAGGCCTATCGGCAAGGGTCGGCGCACGATGACGGGGTTCGGCTCGCCGCCGGTCCCAACCGAGACGAAGATCATGCGCACTGCCCTGGCCGGAGCCTCCGACGATCCGGCCGTCGCCCGATCCGTCGCGGATCCGATCCGGTCGCCCCTGCTACAAAGGGTGATCTTTTCTCTCCTCTTCGTGCTGCTGGTCACGAAGGCGATCGAGCTCACCTGGCCACCGCTCGGGCGGATCATGGTGCTCATCGATTTCGACGCGTTCCTGATCGCGGGCCGCCTGGTCTGGCGCGGAGAGGTCGAACAGGCGTACCATTTCACGACGCTGCTTCTGGCACAGCGCACCCTCGGGGCGCCCGATACCTTCCTGCCCTGGACCTACCCGCCCGTCTTCAACCTGGTGGTGGCGCCCTTCGCGCTCCTCCCCCGTGGACTGGCCTACCTGCTGTTCACGGGCGGCACCCTGGCGGCCTATCTGATGGTCCTGCGGCGTCTGGCCCCACAGCATCTCGGCGCGCTCCTCGCCCTCGTATTTCCCGCCTTGATCGTCACCATCGCCTGCGGCCAGAACGGGTTCCTGAGCGGCAGCCTCATCGGCCTGGCTTGCCTCTATCTCGCGCGCCACGACCCGCGCGCCGGGCTGCCCCTGGGCCTGATGGCGATCAAGCCGCATCTCGCCGTCGGCTTCGCGCTCCAGGCCGCGATGACCCGCGACTGGCGCACGGCACTCATCGCCGCGGGCGTGGCGGGCGCATCGGCCGCGCTCGCCACCCTGGTGCTCGGCCCGTCCGTCTGGAGGGCGTTCCTCGGTGGTGTCGCCGAGGCGGGGGCCTTCCTGGAACAGGGGCTCTATCCCCTGTTCCGGATGATCTCGGCCTATGCCGTCGTGCGGACCCTCGGCGCGTCCGCCGCGGTGGCCATGGCGGTTCAGGCCTGCGTCGCATTCCTCGCCCTCGGTCTGGTGGCCCTCGCCATCCGCCGCCGGATGCCGACCCGCCAGGTGATCGGGCTCACTGCCATCGCGAGCCTTCTGGTGAGCCCCTACGCCTACGATTACGATCTTCCGATCCTCGGTGTCGGCTTGGCGCTCCTCGCCCCCGATCTCATGGCGCGCACGACGGCGCGCGAACGGATGGCCGTCTTCACCCTCGCCTGGATCGCCTCCGGATGGGGCTTGGCCATGACGGGTGCGTTGCGTGTCTGGTACGGCGAAGAAGGCCTCGCCCTCGGGGCGATGCCCCTGTCTCTGGCCGGTGTGGGACTGGTGGGACTGCTGGGACTGATCTGGCGGGTGCTCCAGCGCCCGCCCGCACAGGCCGTACCGGAGATGTTGTGAGACCGGCGCTGCGGTTCACGCGGCCCGGGAACCGCAGCGGTCGGATATGCCGAGCCTTCGCGCGTGAGGCGTGCCGTCTTCGCTGTAGAGCGCTTCGACGATGCGAAGGCCGTGACGTGACTGGCTGGCTTTGGACCGGGCTGATTGAGAGGATCAGCCAGGACCGAAGGAGCTGGACATGCGGCGAGGTCAGAAGACGGGTGCGGAGCA
>NZ_LMNG01000003.1 GCF_001423295.1 Methylobacterium sp. Leaf112
CCGCGACGGCGACCCCGAGCGGGTGCGTCTCGCCTTCGGCTCGGCCGATGCCGAGCACATCCACGACTGGCGCCGGCAGATGCGCTTCACCCCCGGCAAGCGGGCGGGGGGCGACTGGGAGTTCACCACCCCCAACACCCGCCTGCAGACGGCGACCCCCTCCCTGGTCAGCGTGCCGGGCAACGCGGCCTACGAGCTCTACGAGTATCCCGGCCGGTTCCTGTCGCCGGAGGCCGGCGAGGCGGCGACCCGCCTGCGGGTGCAGGCGACCGAGACCGACTTCGACCGCATCGAGGGCCGCTCGTCGGTGCGCGGCCTCGCGGCCGGGCACCGCTTCACCCCCTACGAGGTGGCGCACCCGGAGCACGTCTACGCGGCGCAGGTGGTGAGCCGGATCCTGCACCGGGCCGAGGACCCGACCTACGAGACGGGCGCGGGCACGCCGCATTACGAGAACGAGTTCGCGGTGATGCCCGCGCACCTGCCGGCSACGCCGCACCGGGGGACGSYGCGCCCGCGCATCGACGGGCTGCAGATCGCCCGGATCGCCGGCCCGCCGGGCGAGGAGATCCACACGGAYRCGTTCGGGCGSGTGAAGCTGACCTTTCCGTGGGACCGGCGGGCGAAGGCCGACGGGACCGACACCGGCTGGGTGCGGGTGTCGCAGAGCTGGGGTGGSGGCASCTGGGGCCAGCAGATCATCCCGCGCATCGGCATGGAGGCGCTGGTGGCCTACCAGGAGGGCGACCCCGACCGGCCGATCGTGGTCGGCATCGTSCCCAACCCCAACAATCCGGTCCCCTACAAGCTGCCGGCCAACAAGACCCGCATGACGTTCCGCTCCGACACCCATAAGGGCAAGGGCTTCAATGAGATGAGCCTGGAGGACGATGCCGGCCGGGAGAACATGTTCTTCCATGCCCAGAAGGACCACACCACCCGGGTGCTCAACGACAAGACCAAGCGGGTCGATGCCAACGAGGTGGCCTCGATCGGGGCGAACCGCTCGGTGGAGGTGGCCCGGAACCAGACCCACGAGATCGGCGGCTCGATGAACCTGACAGTGGGCGGGACCGGAGCCACGGCGGCCGCTCTGATGGCGCCGCTCGCCGGTATGGCCGGGCACACGGCCGGCCTGATGAGCCAGGCCGCGCAGGTCGCGGGTCTCGGCGGAGTGGCAGGCGAGGCGATGGGATTGATGGCCTCGGGCCTCGCTGGCTCCGTCCTGGGAATGCTCGGCGGAAGCGGTCTTCAAGCCAGGGATGGTGTGGTCAACGGGCCGAGTCCACGGGCGGACGCCGGCACCGCCCTGTCGCAGGCGGGCAGCGGCCTGGGCCAGGCTGCGGGCGGCCTGTTCTCGTTGCCGGGCATGATGAACACCMTCGTCGGATCGATGAGCATGCGCAGCGTCGGTGTTGCGGATGTCCAGCAGGTCGGCACCTCGAAGGTGACGCATGTCGGAGCGACGTTCCTGACGCAAGTCGGCAACTACTACAAAATCGCTGTCGGCGACGAATTCGTCATCGAGGTCGGTGCGTCGAAGTTCGTAATGAAGAAGGACGGCACAGTCCTGATCCTCGGCAAGACCTTCAACTTCATCGCCGACGATCACGTCCAGATCCGGGGCGCTCCGATCGACCTGAACTGAGCGGTCGGAGGATCCCGATGCAACTCGTCAACCGAACGGCCTTTTCCGCCTTCGCCTTCCGCCAGTTCGACCAGAACGGAGACCTCGACTGTGTCGTGTCGGTGCGGGGCACGTTTCGTTTCGAACCCGGCGGGACGCTCGCCGTGGCCGACCGGCAGGAGCCCTTCCAGTGGGAAGACGTCTACGACGGCGAGCCCCAACAGGGATCGCTGCTGCGTCAGGGCGATCTCGTCCCCTACAAGCCGGGCACCGACGTGACGCTTCTCGGGGACGCCGTGAACCCGAACCCGGATGGCGAACCCTTCGTCTGCCGCATCCGGATCGGCAACCAGATCGATGCAAGCCTTCGCGTCATGGGGCCGCGCCGCTGGCAGGCACGGACGCGCCGGACTTGGCGCGGGCTGCTCCAGCGCGATCCGCAGCCGGTCCTCGAAGGCTGGGACCTGAGCGGCCCGGAACCCGCCGCGCGCGTCCCGCTCACCTGGGCCTCGGCCGTCGGCGGGACGCTGCCCGGAGCGACGGGCGAGGTGCATCCCGACAACCCGCTCGGCCTCGGGCTCGTCGACCGCGCGCACTGTGATCATCGCGAGACCTACCCGGCCCCCACGATCGAGGCTGTCGATGCACCGGTCGAGCGCTGGAACGCATTGCCCGCCCCGGCCGGCTTCGGTCCCCTTCCGCCCTGGTGGCGCCCGCGTCAGCGTTATGCGGGCACCTACGACGAAGCATGGCTCGCCGAGCGCCACCCGCTGCTGCCGCGCGACTTCGACCCGCGCTTCTGGCAATGCGCCCCGACCGGGCTCGTCGCCACGCCGTGGCTCGCCGGAACCGAGGCCTTCRCCCTCGACAACCTGCATCCCGACGCGCCTCACCTGACCGGCRGCCTGCCGGGTATCATGCTGGGTGTCACCGCGCGGGATGACAGGGCCACGACGAAGCATCCGCTGGTCCTGGATGGCGTGCAGTTCGACCTGCGCRCGGGCCGCGACGCGGTTCTCCTGACCTGGCGCTGCCGCTTTCCGCTCCCCGAAGCGGAGCGCGCSGAGATCGTGCTGGCCGAGCGCGCCCGGCTGCGCAGGAAACAACCGGACGAGGAGGTCGCGGCATGAACGGGCCCGATCCCGATGATTCGTCCGGCGACGACTATGCCGGGGAGCCGCCGCGTCCCGATCCCTGGACCACGAACCGCCCGCTGGAGGGYATGCGCGACACGCACGAGGCGCGCGTCGTCTGCCTGTCGCCGGACGTGTGCCTGACGCCGCGGGGCTCGGCCCTGGTGCCGGTTCCCTACCCGATCGTGGACTACGGCGACCATTTCGACGGCTACGCGTCYTCGGTGCGGTTCACGGCGCAGACGGCGATGGTGCTGCGCTCGAGGACGACGCACGTGCACGGCGACGAAGCCGGCACGGGCGGCGGCGTGAAGTCGGGTACGCATCGGGACATCACCGAGCCGATCGGCCATGCGCCGCAGGTTCGGGCGGAGGGCTCGCCGGTGATCCGGCACCTCGACCGGTTCTGGATGAACCGGCGCAACACGGTGGGCGAGGCGGTCTACGTCAAGGACCAGCGGGCGCGACCGGCCCCTGAAGACGATGATCCGCTGCCCGGCTCGCTCCGCCGCGTGACCTGAGGACCAGCGCCGGCGGCAGGCTCCTGCCGGGCGAGCGATGACGGACCGATCCCGACGATGGCAGGAACAGCCGAACCGACTTGGAGCAAACCGCCACCCACGGCGTCGGCGAGCCCCAACCTGGAACGCTTGGGCAAGTGGGGACGGTGGCTGCTGAAGGGCGGTGGACCGATCGGCCGCGCGGCGACGGCGATCCTGGACTCGTCGCCGACGGCGATGCCGTGGTTCGACGAGGTTCCTCGAGACGATTTCGAGACGAGCCTGTTCGCCAAGGCACGGCAANCGACGGCGATCCTGGACTCGTCGCCGACGGCGATGCCGTGGTTCGACGAGGTTCCTCGAGACGATTTCGAGACGAGCCTGTTCGCCAAGGCACGGCAAYTGGAGGCGCAAGGCGTCGACAAGGACCGAATCCAGGACTGGTTCCGCGGCGAGAGGATGGCGCACGCCAAGACCAAGGCACAATCGGACTCGGAAGCGAAGGCCAAAGCGCAGGCGGCAGGGAAATCCGGCACCGTCCGGGTCACGCAGACGCAAATCCGGTGCTACAAACTAGATCGCCATCTAGGCGCCGACGCGAAAGAGAACAAAAAATTTACCAGAGAGGTCTGTCGCCAGCTCAAGGAACAGGAAGATGCAATCAACAAGATGACGCGGGAAGAATGGGAGGCTGCGCGTCAGCACTACAAAAAGTTCGGTCGAGACGGATCGGAGAAGGTGTTTCGCAAGAATGCGCAGCAAGATGCAATTGATGACTATACCAATCGCGGCAAATCCGTCGAGGAAGCGGAAAGACTTGCCAAAGAGAATCTTGAGCGCCAGTCGCCACTTCACGTTCCCGATCAGGTGCTTGGTGGCACCTTGTCGAAGATCCTTCGCATGGGGAACTCTCATGTCAACTCGATCATCGGCGGAGGTTGGCCCAGCCGATTGGCCGAGTTCGAGCGACATGCGAAAAGCTTGAAGCCTGGAGAGAAGATGAACGTGCGGCTTTGCGCCACGATCAAGGGGCAGGATGTCTGCAGTAATCGCGTATATTGATTGAAAAAATGAAAGTGAGAAAACAATGACGGCTGATAGATATAAGACCCTGTTCGATGAAGCGATCGAGCGGAAGCACCCCGAAATCTTGCGCCCATTTGAATATGGTGGGGGCAAAGCGCATGTTCCCGAAGTTCTGGCCTACATGTGGTCGAGGGTCGGCATCTCCATCTGGCTCAAAGGCACGTTCAGGACCTGCGACCCCGACATGGTCTGGCCGTCCATCGAAGATGCCCTCGAGGGCAAGAGCCTGCTGAACGCGGCCGATTGCGTGCCCTACCTCATCACGGCCTTCGGCAGTGTCTACGCCTGGAACCGCTCGCTCGGCGCGATCGAGTTCGATTTCCAGCGCGGCCGGATCACGATCCGCGCCGATCCTCGGGCCAAGGATCAAGAGGCGAGCCCTACCAAGTTCGTGACGCCGTTCCTGGCCGAGGAGGACAGTTACGACGACTACGACCTCTACGACGAGGCCGTGCGGAAGTTCGGGCCCTTGAACGAGGACCAGATCTTCTCGTTCGCACCGATCTTCGCCCTGGGAGGCCAGCCCAAGAAGGGCAACCTCATCATGACGAACGCCCGGGCCCACCTGGCGCTCCTGTCGCAGTCACAAGGGTTCGACATCCTTCACTTCGACCGGAAGCGGTATCCGGGCGGCTTCGAGCGAGTGGAATGATCTGACGCCACGAATTCGCGATCGAGGGCGATCTCGTCGTCCCTCGACCCGTGCCTGACGCCGCGGGGCTCGGCCCTGGTGCCGGCCCCCGACCCGATCGTCAACTACGGCGCCCATTTCGACGGCTACGCGTCTTCGGTGCGGTTCACGGCGCAGACGGCGATGGTGCTGCGCCGAGGACGACGCACGTGCACGGCGACGAAGCCGGCACGGGCGGCGGCGTGAAGTCGGGTACGCATCGGGACATCACCGAGCCGATCGGCCACGCGCCGCAGGTTCGGGCGGAGGGCTCGCCGGTGATCCGGAACCTCGACCGGTTCTGGATGAACCGGCGCAACACGGTGGGCGACGCGGTCTACGTCAAGGACCAGCGGGCGCGCCAGGCCCCTGAAGACGATGATCCGCTGTCCGGCTCGCTCCGCCGTGGGGCCCGACGATCGCAGGCTGGCTGGGCTGTGGTTTTCGCCATTCCTGACCTGGGTGTCTTGAGATCATGAGTGGGGGCAGTGCAGCACCTCCGGGCGGATCGGCAGGCGGTTGGGCAAATCCCCCGCCGGCAGCGCCGGCCAGACCGACCCTCGAACGCCTTGGCAATTGGGGTCGCATCATCGCGGGCTTGCGGTACGGTCCGTGGGTGACCGCCGCCAAGCTGGCCCTGTCGCCGACGTCTCTGGCGCCGGCATGGAGGGATGAGCTTCCCCAAGACGATTTCGAGCGCCAGCTTTTTCGGAAGGCGAGCGATCTCGAGAAGCAAGGGGTGCCGCAAGGCGAGGTGCAGGACTGCTTCGACAAGGAGCGTGCCGCGCGTCGGCGGCGGGACACCATCGTCGAGGAGAAGCAGTGTCCCAGGCCGATACCGCCGCCTCCTGGGACCGTTCGCATCAACAGGAGAGATCGGAAATGCCTGGTCGATGAATACAAGAAGCTTCTCAACGTCTGTGACGGCGACTCGCATCACATCGTTCCGGATATGGTCTACCGCCTGGGCGCGCGACCGAAAGGCGCCGGGATGAGTTCGACCGCCGATCGCATTCCGAATGCTCCGACGCTGAACGAGGGTATGGCGATCTGTTTAAGGAAGGCGCAACACGGAAGTGGCCTGGACGGCATTCACGCCGATCTTCGGAAATCGCTGAACGATCTTGGAGCGGACTATACGCCGTCGGGAACAGCGCCCCTTGGAGAAATCATTTCAGCAGCCAAGTTATCTATTCGTAATATTGAAGATTTTTCGGAAAGATGTAAGGATCTGGCGAAATAGAAATTCAGTTTTCAAATAGGACAAAGAGGTTTCGATTCGGAGCAGCCGGGTCGGACTCAGGAAAAACCGCTCCCGAGCGGGGCGGCGAAGAACGTCCTCCGACGCGGATACTATTGAAATATGTCTATGGAAAATGAAATGATCGATTGGAAACCAATGATAAACGCAGCCCACGCTACTGGTCGTGGACAGTTCTGCATCGCACTATGCGAATTGGAATATGATGATCCGTTCAGCGCGCTGCTCGATTACGATGAATCTTTCCCACAACCATGGTCGCGCACCGACATAGCACGAGAAATCTATTCTGTCACAGCCCCGGGAACCACAGAATATCCCGGATCTCGATTTGCTGCTCTTAGCAACGAAGGCGATGTTTACTGGGTCTGAGACCAAACGTCACTGGAGAAGATCCTCGGTGCAGGCGTGCAAAGTCCTGATGCTTCAGGCGCGGGTGCGCTCGCGGGTCTTGGGTTGATCGGAGGCCACCTATGGGCAGTCGGGCATGGCGCTCAGATCTATCGCAGGTCCGGCAGCCACCGTTGGGACAAGATACCTTTCACCAAAACGCCTAAGCTCGGCTTCGAGGTCGTGCGGTTTGGCCGTATCGTTAGCACCAACATTGATGACATATACGTTTCCGGAGTGTCTTTTCCGATGAAAGTCAAGATCGATAAAAAAACCCGGGAAGAGCTTCGTGAGAGCCGAAGCTGGGATGACTGGGACCGCGCTTACGAACTGGCCAGGAAGAACGCGCCGAGTAAGGGCCTATCCACGGAAGGACGGGCCTACCACTGGAACGGCGAAGCCTGGACAGAGATTCCGCTTCCAGGATCGAGCCCGTATGTCATCAAGGACATTTTCATCGAAACGCCCGACAAGGTTTGGATGGTCGGCAGTCGCGGCACCATACTGGTCGGAAATGCACGGAGTGGCTTCAGCAACGTAGGCTTTGCAGGCGACACCGAGACGCTCCTGTCGATCATCCGGTTCAAGGACAAGTACATTGTCGCGTCCGATTACGCCCTACACATCTTCGACGCCCACCATCTCACACCCCTGAAGCCGTGGCTGCGCCGGGGGGGAACACCGACGCCACTCAGGGTGCAGGCGGTGGACGACGTGCTGTTCTACTTCGACTACAAGCTCGGCGTTCATCGCTTCGACGGCATTCGCTGGGAGGAAATACCGATCCCATCCGAGTTGCTCGCGCGCGACTTCCGAGGCCTCATCGGGCGCGGACCGTGACACCCCGGCCCTGGCACCTGCGTCCTAGAGCGTTTTCGGGCTGCGCTGAATCGGGCGGGTGGGGTTCACGCGAAGCTGTTGGGCTGATTCACTGATCGCTCTGGAGGAGGAGCGACAGATGGGACGAGCCTACAGCCAGGATTTGCGCGAGCGGGTGGTGGCAGCCGCGGCAACTACCTCGCGCCGGCAGGCGGCGGCGCGGTTTGGAGTCGGCATCGCGACCTCGATCCGTTGGATGGCCGCGCTCACGACGACCGGGACGGTGGCCGTTCGTCCGCAAGGGCGGGCGCGCCGCTCGAAGCTCGATCCGCACGAGGCATTCCTGCGCGGCCTGATCGACACGAAGGTCGACATCACCCTGGAGGAGATGCGTGCCCGGCTTCGGGACGAGCACGATCTGACTGTCGGGCTTGGCACCCTGTGGAGCTTCCTCGACGCACGCGATCTCACCTACAAAAAAAAGACAGCTCACGCCGCCGAGCAAGAACGCCCGGACGTGAAGGCCGCGCGTGAGGCGTGGTTCGAGGGCCAACTCGATCTCGACCCTGCGCGCCTCGTGTTCCTCGACGAGACCTGGACCTCCACCAACATGGCTCGCACCCGCGGACGGTCGCCCCGTGGCGAACGGCTGCGCTCACCCGTGCCGCACGGCCATTGGAAGACCACGACCCTGGTGGCGGGCCTGCGCCTGTCCGGGATCGCTGCACCGTTCGTGCTCGACGGGCCGATCAACCGCGACACCTTCCAGGCTTACGTCGATCAGGTCTTGGTGCCTGAGCTTACCCCCGGCGACATCGTCGTCATGGACAACCTCGGCAGCCACAAGGGCCCGGAAGTGCGGGCGGCGATCGAGGCGGCAGGCGCGCGGCTGTTGTTCCTGCCGCCCGACTCGCCCGACTTCAACCCGATCGGGGGCTACCCCGACCGACGAGTCGGTTGGGGACCCCTCAGATGGCGTTCTCGAAGCTCAAAGCACTGCTCCGCAAGGCGGCCGAACGCACCGCCGAGGGACTATGGTCGGCCATCGGACGCCTCGTCGACACCGTCACACCCAACGAGTGCACCAACTTCTTCGCCGCATCAGGATACGAACCAGATTAAACCGAAAACGCTCTAGCGCGCTACGCAATCTTCAGTGGGAAAGGGAACGCTCCCCGTCGCGCATCGTGACGCTCGTCGCCTAAACCGCGCGCCCGGCCGAAGTCGGAAGACCACGCGGTCATCGACATCTCCGACTGCCGGGGATCCGTCGCGTTCGGACAAAGCGACGACTTCGGCGGATCGAAACGTTGCGAGGTCGATCGGTCGCCCTCACGGCTCCGGACCTCGATCCCGGACAGACCGTGAAGCACCGCGAACGCCGCCCGCAATCACGGGCGGCGTCGATCAGCGTTCGTCAGCCCTGGACCAGCACGTTCCGGAACTGCCACGGGTCGGTCTCGTCGATGTTCTCCGGGAACAGGCCCGGGCGGCCGGTCAGCGGGGTCCAGTCCGTGTAGACGCCGACCACTGGGCCGAGATACGGCATCTGCACTTCGAGGCAGCGGCGGAAGTCCATCTCGTCGGCCTCGACGATGCCGGACTCAGGGTTCTCGAGGGCCCAGACCATGCCGGCGAGGACGGCCGAGGTCACCTGAAGGCCCGTGGCGTTCTGGTAGGGGGCGATGCGGCGGGTCTCCTCGATGGAGAGCTGCGAGCCGAACCAGTAGGCGTTCTTCTCGTGACCGTAGAGCAGCACGCCGAGTTCATCGATGCCGTCGACGATCTCGGTCTCGTCGAGGATGTGGTGCTTCTCCTGGACGACGGCGGCCTTGCCGAACATCTCGTGCAGGGACAGCACGGCGTCGTCGGCCGGATGGTAGGCGTAGTGGCAGGTCGGCCGATAGGCGGCGCGCTCACCCTCCAGCACCGTATAGTAATCCGAGATCGACACCGCCTCGTTGTGGGTCACGAGGAAGCCGAACTGCGCCTGGGCCGTCGGCGTCCACGAGCGCACGCGGGTGTCGGCGCCGGGCTGGAGCAGGTAGATGGCGCAGCGCGACCCCTTCTCCTGATCGCGAGCGTTGTCCGGACGCCAGGTCTCGTGGGTGCCCCAGCCGAGTTCGGCCGGCTGGTTGCCCTCGGAGACGAAGCCTTCGACCGACCAGGTGTTGACGAAGACACCCCGGGGCTTCGGGTTCTTGGCGCGCTGGGTATCCCGCTCGGCGATGTGGATTCCCTTGACGCCGACTTCCTGCATGAGCTTCGCCCAGCCGGTCCTATCCGTCGGCTCCGCGGTCTTGAGGCCGATGTCGTTGGCGATGTTCAGAAGCGCCTGCTTGACGAACCACGACACCATGCCGGGATTGGCGCCGCAGCACGACACGGCGGTGGTGCCGCCGGGGCTGGCGGTGCGGGCATCGAGGATGTCCTGGCGCAGGGCATAATTTGTGCGGTCACCCTGACTCTTCGACTTGTCGAAGTAGAATCCGGGCCAGGGCTCGGCGACGGTGTCGATGTAGAAGGCGCCGAGCTCGCGGCACAGTTCCATGATGGCGCGGGACGAGGTGTCCACCGAGACGTTCACGCAGAAGCCCTGTCCTTCGCCCTCCGTGAGGAGCGGCGTCAGGATCGCGCGATAATTCTCCTTGGTCAGCGCCACCTGCTCGAAGCGCAGGCCATGCTGGTCGGCGAGCGCCTTGTGGGCATCGGACGGCTCGACGACGGTGAATCGGCTCTTGTCGTACGCGAAGTGGCGCTCGATCAGCGGCAGGGTGCCGCGTCCGATGGAGCCGAAGCCGATCATCACGATGGGTCCGGTGATGCGGCCGTGGACGGGCCAGGCGGTGGCGGCTTCGGTCATGGGCAGGCACTCCTAACAACTTGCTCGGGCGTCGCGATGCGCGCGGGTGGCCGACGCACCTAGCCGGCACAGATGACGCGCACGCGACGGGCTCAGTGGCGGCTGGCGTCCGGCGGGTCAACCACGTCCAGCTCGGTTCCTAAGGGAGCGTGAACCCGTCCATGCTCTCACCGCAGCCTTGCATCCCACTCGGCGGGATTGCGAGCCTCGGGACGTAAGCCGATATTGCACTGCAACAAAGCCGGAGGACGCGCCGCCCCATCGAACCCAAGGACCCCAGCCATGCTCGCAATCCTCACCGCAAACCTGCCCGCCCAGGCGGAAGAGCCCATCGACCGCGATCCCGGCATCATCACCCTGACCGCCGCTCTCCTGCGCGCCCTTAGCCGCCAGCGGGATGCCGCCTTCCGCCGCCGCTGCGATCTCGCCGGACAGACCAATCCCAATCGTTAGGACGAACCACCCCGACGTCAGGCTACCCGTCGTCGCGACGCCGCACCGGCGTCGCCGAAGGCCGGGGGCGGAGCGTCCGCATCGCCCCATGCGCCGGTCGCGCGCACGATGCCCTGGGTACCATCGAGGCCGCCCGGGCGGAGATTGAGCCCGAGGAAGCGCTCGCGCTCGAACGGACCCGGCATCGATAAGCCCGCCACGAGTTCCGGCGTGAAGCCGAAGCGCGCGTAGTACGGCGCGTCGCCGACCAGCAGCACGGCGCCGTGGCCGAGAATCGTCGCCCGTGTGAGCGCATGGCTCATCAACGTCGCACCGAGGCCATGGCCCTGAATTTCGGGATCGACCGCGAGGGGCCCGAGCAGGAGGGCCGGCCGGCGAAATCCGGCCTCGACGTGCCAGAGACGGACGGTGCCGCAGACATGACCGTTATACTCGGCCGTGAACGCGAGTCCCTCGGCCGGAAGCCGGCCTTCGCGCAGCCGCTCGGAGGTCTTCAGGCGTCGGGCAGCGCCGAAGCACAGGTCGAGGAGATGCTCACGGGCGAGAACATCGCCCGAACGTTCATGGCGGATCTGAAACAAGGCCACACCCTTTCCCGAAATCTGGGCGGGGGACGAACGATCCTCGCGTCGGGCACAGGCCCTCGGTTCGGGATGAGAACGCGGACGATCGAAGGTCGACCGTCCGCGATGCTGGTAGTCCGAATCAGATGACGAATTGCTGAAGGGGCGGGAAGCCGTTGAACGCCACAGCCGCGTACGTGGTCGTGTAGGCGCCGGCGCCCTCGATCAGCACCTTGTCGCCGATGGAAAGCGAGACGGGCAGGGGATACGGCACCTTCTCGTAGAGCACGTCGGCCGAATCGCAGGTCGGTCCGGCCAGCACGCATGGGCTCGTGCGATCCCCATCGTGATCCGTGCGGATCGCGTAGCGGATCGACTCGTCCATGGTCTCGGCCAACCCACCGAACTTGCCGATGTCGAGGTAGACCCAGCGAATCTCGTCCTCGGCTTGCGACTTCTTCGAGACCAGCACGACTTCGGCCTCGATCATCCCAGCATTGCCGACCATGCCGCGGCCCGGCTCGATGATGGTTTCGGGCAGGTGGTTGCCGAAGTGCTTGGTGAGCGCGCGGAAGATCGCGTCGCCGTAGGATTCCACGCCCGGCACCGCCTTGAGGTACTTGGTGGGGAAGCCGCCGCCGAGGTTGACCATCGACAGGGTGATGCCCCGGTCGGCGCACTCGCGGAAGATCGTGGAAGCGGAGGCCAGCGCGCCGTCCCAGGCTTCGGTGTTGCCCTGCTGCGAGCCGACGTGGAACGACACACCGTAGGCGTGCAGGCCCTGGCGGCAGGCATGCTCCAGCACGTCCACGGCCATCTCGGGCACGCATCCGAACTTTCGCGATAAGGGCCATTCCGCGCCTGCACCGTCGCAGAGGATCCGGCAGAACACCTGCACGTCCGCGGCCTCGACACCGGCGGCCTCGGCGGCCCGGGCGATCTTCTCGACCTCGACCTGGCAATCGACGGCGAACAGGCGCACGCCGAGCTTCAGCGCACGGCCGATGCAGCGCTCCTTCTTGATGGTGTTGCCGAAGGAAATCCGGTCGGCGGTCGCGCCAGCGGCGAGCGCCATCTCCACTTCGACCACCGAAGCCGTATCGAAGCACGAGCCCATCTCGGCGAGCAGCCGCAGCACTTCCGGCGCCGGATTCGCCTTCACGGCGTAGAACACCCGGGTGTCGGGAAGCGCGCGGGCGAAAGCGGTGTAGTTGTCGCGCACGACATCGAGGTCGAGAACCATCACGGGACCTTCGTCCTGGCCCATGTCACGGCGCGCGCGAAGGAAGTCGCGGATGCGATCGGTCATGCTGTTTCCAACCCACAGGTTCGCAAGCGCCCTCGCGTGGGGCGCGCTGTCGAATGTCAGGACGACGTCAGTCGTCCGGCGTCTGGGATCGATGCGACGCGGCGCGCGGCGTGCTTTGGAGACACGCTGTCGAGCGCGGGCGCAAACGCTCCCGGAAGCTGCCTTGGATTGGAAGGGAGATCCCCACCGCACGCCGGGCAAAGAGAAACAAGCCTCTTCGGTGCCGGCCTTTGGAGGGCCGACGAGACCAAAAAAGCCCGTTCGTCGTTGCTTTAAGCTGCGTCCCCCGTGGAGAGCGGGGTTCGCCGGTTTCGCCTCCGGCTGCCGGTTGTTGTCGGGGTCCGGTGTCGCCACCTGGATGCCGGCCGGAGGGAATCCACCCTATCGACCATCGATCCTTTAAGACCCCTGGCGGCTGTCCGGCAGTTGGCCGGATGCCCACCAACCGACACGCGGCCACAGGCACGTGCGAAATTGGGCAAGGGCGATATACGAGCATCGCGTTCCGGCGACAAGAAAAAACGCGGATCTTTTCGACGCGACAGGGTCGCGGACCGCGAATGTTGCACAAACGCCGCGTCGGCCTCCACGGCCTCTTTCCAAGCTCGGGCTGACGCGCCATCAAGCGGTCCATTCACCCTTCGACGGCCGTATCAGGGCGCAGGATCATGACAGAACCGAACCGCCGCGCCGTCATCACCGGTTTGAGCGTCACGAGTCTGGCCGCCATCGGGCTGCTCTCCGGTGCCGCGTCGGCACAACCGGGCGTGCCGCAGCCCTTTGGTTTTGCCGACGTGGAGCGGCGGGCCCGCGACTTGTCGAAAGTACCCCACGCCGCGAAAGCGCCGAACCTGCCACCTGCCATCGCCAGGCTCGACTACGATGCCTGGCGCGATATCCGCTTCAAACCCGACAAGGCGTTCCTGGGCGCCGAGGGCAGCCCGTTCCGGCTGCAATTGTTCCACCTCGGCTTCCTGTACGATCGACCCGTCACGGTGAACCTCGTGCGGGGCGGCGTCGCCACTCCCATCGCCTATCAGGCGAGCCTGTTCGACATGGGCCGGACCAAGGTCGACAAGCCCTTGCCGGTGGATCTTGGATTCGCCGGCCTACGCATCCACTCCTTCCTCAACAGCCCGAGCCTCCTCGATGAGCTCATCGTCTTCCTCGGCGCCAGCTACTATCGCTTCCTCGGCCGCGATGAACGCTACGGCCTGTCGGCGCGCGGGCTCGCGGTGAACGTCGAAGGCGAGGGCGGACCGGAGGAGTTTCCGGTGTTTCGGGAGTTCTGGGTAAGCATGCCGGAAGCGAACGCCGATGCCCTCGTCGTCGATGCGCTCCTCGACGGCCCCGGCCTTACCGGTGCGTTCCGGTTCACCGTGCATCCGGGGGACGAAACCACGGTGGCGGTGCAGACCACGCTCTATCCCCGCACGGACCTCACCACCCTCGGGCTGGCGCCGCTGACCTCGATGTTCTTCATCGGCGAGAACGACCGGCGCCATTCCGACGATTATCGGCCCGAACTCCACGATTCCGACGGTCTTCAGATCGCAGCCGGCAGCGGCGAGTGGCTGTGGCGCCCCCTCGACAACCCGAAGGAGCGGCGCATTTCGAGCTTCTTCGACACAGACCCGAAGGGTTTCGGCCTGCTCCAGCGCGACCGGCGCTTCGAGAGCTATCAGGATCTGGAAGCGGCCTACCATCGCCGGCCCGGTTACTTCGTCGAGCCCGACGGGGCCTGGGGGGAGGGGGCGGTGATGCTCATGGAACTGCCCACCGACACGGAGACCAACGACAACATCGTCGCCTGCTGGCGCCCACGCCAGCCCTACGCGGCCGGCGAGGCGGTGCGCTTGTCGTACCGCGTGCGCAGCGTCGGCGGCGACCCCCTCCATCCCGGGGCCTGCGTGGTCAACACCTTCGGGGCGGCGGCGATTGCCAGCGGCACCGCCAAGGCGGACGAGGTCAAGGGTGCGCTGAGCCGCCGCTTCCTCGTCGATTTCGCCGGCGGCGATCTCGCCTACTACGGCGCCGATCCGAGCCGGGTCGAGGTGATCGCCAGCGCATCGAACGCCAAGGTGACGGCGACCTCCCTCGTCGCCAATCCGCATACGGGTGGCCTGCGCGCGGCCATCGACGTCACGGTTTCCACCCCGGGTCAGGAAACGGATCTGCGGGCCTTTCTGCGGGCGGGGGGACGGACGCTCTCGGAAACCTGGGTCTATCCCTGGATCGCCGCGTGAGCGCGGCCTTGCCGTTGCTCGATACCGCGCCCGCCATCGCGATCCGCCCGGCGCGGATCGAGGATCTCGATGCGCTCGTCGCCCTCGAACATGCCGCTTTCTCCAGCGACCGCGCGGAGCGTCGGGCGATCCGTCACGCCATCCGCTCGCCCAGCATGACGGTTCTCGTGGCCTTGGCCGATGACGGGGAGGGGCCCGCGATGCTGGTGGGCGCCGCGACCCTGGAGCGCCGACGGGGCAGCCGCAACGCGCGGCTCTCCTCCATCGCCGTCTCGCCCGCGCGCGCCGGACTCGGGCTCGGCGGTCTCGTCCTCGATGCGGCGGAGGCGGACGCACGCGCCCATGGCTGCACGCACCTGCGCCTCGAAGTCCGCGCAGACAACGGCGCCGGCATCCGGCTTTACGAGCGCAGGGGCTACACGCGCTTTGCCGTGATCGAAGACTATTACGAGGACGGCATGGAGGCCTGGCGCTACGTCAAGGCGCTGTAGGCCGACGCGAAACGTAAAAACCCGCCCTGACGAAAGCCAGGACGGGTGTTGTGGACTTGTCATGCCCCGGCATCGCGCCGGAGCGGACGGATCAATCGCAGACTTCCTTCGTGACCGTCTTGCGGTCGCCGACGTCGTTTTCCTTCGTCACGGTCTTGGTGGCGCAGCCGTCGGCGCTCTCGCGGGTCTCGACGGTCTTGCGCTCGCTCGCGGGCCGCTCGACGACCACGTCCGGCGCATCGCGGCGGATGATTGTGGTCTCGGCCTGGGCCAGGGCCGGAGCACCGACGAGGAGCGCTAGGGTGGTGGCGGCGAAGAGGGTGTTGCGCATGGGGACCTCCGTGTCGAAAACGTCGGCATCCAACGACGAACCAAGCGGGACCGTTCCCCCGATCCGCCGCTGATCTTACGCAAACTTCTCGTTCTCGCGCAGGTCTCCCGAGATTCGGCGTGCTTCAACCTTCGATGCGCGAGAAATCCGCGACTTCCCGCGTCGCCGCCCGCAAGGCGTTGAGAAGGGCGAGGCGGTTTTCGCGCAAGGCCGGATCGTCCGAATTCACCGTCACCTTCTCGAAGAACGCATCCACGGGGGCGCGGAGCGTCGACAATGCCTGCATGGCGCCGGCGAAATCTTCCCGCTCGACCGCCGCCGAGGCGGCTGACCGCGCCGCCACGAGGGCTTCGGACAGGGCGCGCTCCTCGAGCTCGCCCCGTGCGGCGAGCGCCGCATCGGGCACGGCCTCGTAGGACCGTCCGTCCTTCTTCTCCTCGATCCGCAGGATGTTGGCCGCGCGCTTGTAGCCGGCGAGCAGGTTTTTTCCGTCGTCGGTCTCCAGCAACTTGCCGAGCGCCTCGACGCGGCGAACCACCATCAGGAGGTCGTCTTGTCCCGGCAGGGCGAACACGGCGTCGATGAGATCGTGGCGGGCGCCCTGGTCACGGAGGTAGACTTTCAGGCGGTCGGCGAAGAAGGCGAGTAGATCAGGAAGATACTGATCTTCCAGCTTCTCAGGAGCAGCAACACTCTTCTGGGAAAATCCGAAATCGGCGGTGTCGAAGTATTTCAGCAGCGGCAGTTTGACCTGGCGTTCATTGATAAGCCGAATGACACCCAACGCGGCACGACGCAAAGCATAAGGGTCTTTGCTGCCGGTCGGCTTTTCGTCGATGGCCCAAAAGCCGACGAGCGTGTCGAGCTTATCGGCGAGAGCCACCGCGACAGCGACGGGATCGGTCGGCACGCGGTCCGAGGGGCCGACCGGTTTGTAATGGTCCTCGACCGCCGCCGCGACGCTCGGGTTTTCGCCCTGCAAGGCAGCATACTTCCGGCCCATGAGCCCTTGAAGCTCGGGAAACTCTCCTACCATCTCGGTGACGAGATCGGCCTTGGCGAGGCGGGCGGCGCGCTCGGCGAGGTCGGGATCGGCTCCGACCAGAGGTGCCAGTTCGCGCGCGAGCGCCGCGATCCGCTTGACCCGCTCGCCCTGCGTGCCGAGCTTCTCGTGGAACACGATCGAATCGAGCTTCGGCAGCCGATCCTCCAACTCGATCGCCTTGTCGGTCTCCCAAAAGAACTTCGCGTCCGAGAGCCGCGCCCGCACCACCCGCTCGTTGCCGGCCGTGATGGCGAGCCCCCCGTCGCTGGCGACGAGGTTCGAGGTCAGGATGAAGGCCGGGGCGAGGCGTTCGGCGCCGGGCTCGCGCAGGACGAAACACTTCTGGTTGGCCTTGATGGTGGCGCGGATGGCCTCGGCCGGAATGTCGAGGAAGGCGGGGTCGAAGGTGCCGAGCAGCACCACGGGCCATTCCACGAGGCCCACGACCTCTTCGAGCAGGCCCTCGTCCTCCACGAGTTCGAGGCCGCGCGCGAAGGCGAGATCGCGGGCGTCGTGCAGGATGATGTCTTTGCGCCGATCGGCGTCGAGCACGACCTTCGCGCGTTCCAGGGCGGCGACGTAATCGTCGAAGCGGCGCACCTCGATGGCGTCCGGTGCGAGGAAGCGATGACCGTAGGTGGTCGTCCCGGCCACGATCCCGTCGACGTCGAACGGCACCACGTCGGGCGTCTCGGTCTCCGGCCCGAAGGTGGCGACGATGGACTGCAGCGGGCGCACCCAGCGTAAACTGCCGGGCTGAGCCGAAGCCTTGCCCCAGCGCATGGATTTCGGCCACGGAAAGCTGCGGACGATCTGGGGCAGGATCTCGGCCAGAACGTCGAGGGTTTCGCGCCCGGGCTTCTCGATGATGGCGACGTAGAATTCGCCCTTCTTCGGATCGGAGACGATGGTCGCCTGGTCGAGGCTGGCGAGGCCCGCACTCTTCAGGAAGCCCTGGACCGCTCCGTCCGGCGCGCCGACGCGGGGGCCCTTGCGCTCCTCACGCACGTCCTTGCCGCGGGGCGGCAGGCCGGCGACGTGAAGGGCGAGGCGGCGCGGCGTCGCGAAAGCCTTGGCGCCATCGTAGAGAAAGCCGCGCTCGACGAGGGCATCGGTGACGAGCTTGCGCAAGTCGTCGGCCGCACGCCGCTGCATGCGGGCGGGGATCTCTTCGGAGCGCAGTTCGAGGAGGAGGTCGGGCATGGGATCAGGCGGCGTCCGAGATGATTTTTCGAGGGTGTCGCTGGTGCGGCGGGAGCCGCCATCGACGTCGAGAGGCCAAGTCGCGGTGCGGCCCTCGGATCAGGCCGCGCCACCGCCGGCCGTCTTCAGATACGCGGCCCCGCAGGCCTTGGCGAGTTCGCGCACCCGCAGGATGTAGCTCTGCCGCTCGGTCACCGAGATCACGCCGCGGGCGTCGAGGAGGTTGAAGACGTGGCTCGCCTTGATGCACTGGTCGTAGGCCGGCTGCGCCATCCGGTGCAGCCCGGCCTCGCCCTCGGGGGCCCCGGCGTCGAGGTAGGTCCGGCAGGCCTTCTCCGCATCGGTGAACTGCCGGAACAGCATGGCGGTGTCGGCGGCCTGGAAATTGTGGCGCGAATATTCCTGCTCCGATTGCAGGAAGACGTCGCCGTAGGTGACCTTGTCGTCGCCGATGCCGCCGTTGAAATTGAGGTCGTAGACGTTCTCGACGCCCTGGACGTACATGGCCAGGCGTTCGAGCCCATAGGTCAGCTCTCCCGCGACCGGAGAGCATTCGACGCCGGCCACCTGCTGGAAGTAGGTGAACTGGCTCACCTCCATTCCGTCGCACCAACATTCCCAGCCCAGCCCCCAGGCACCGAGCGTCGGACTTTCCCAATCGTCCTCGACGAAGCGGATGTCATGGAGCTTGAGATCGACGCCGATGGCGTCGAGGGAGGCGAGATAGAGCTCCTGCAGGTTCGGGGGATTCGGCTTCAGGATCACCTGGAACTGGTAATAGTGCTGGAGCCGGTTCGGGTTCTCGCCATAGCGCCCGTCCTTCGGCCG
This sequence comes from Methylobacterium sp. Leaf112, assembly GCF_001423295.1. Taxonomy (GTDB): domain Bacteria; phylum Pseudomonadota; class Alphaproteobacteria; order Rhizobiales; family Beijerinckiaceae; genus Methylobacterium. The sequence goes on from NZ_LMNG01000003.1 coordinate 18,819, forward strand.
GCGCGACGGCTGTACGTAGGCCGCCTTCCAGGGCTTCGGCCCCAGCGCCCGCAATGTCGTGGCCGGATGGAAGGTGCCCGCGCCCACCTCCATGTCGTAGGGCTGCAGGATCACGCAGCCCTGAGCGGCCCAGAACCGCTGCAGCGTCAGGATCAAGCCCTGGAACGAGGTCTGGGGCGCGAGATCGACGGCGCTCGACAGGTGGCTGGCGCTCGACATGGGCAATCCGGTCCGTGAAGGGGCCGCCAGCGTTTAAGAGGCGGGTCGGGGGTGTCAAGCGATGCCGGTGTGCGGGCGCACGCAATTTCGCCCCAATTCGGTCGGGTAGCCGGAACTGTCACGCTCACTGCCAAGTTGAGGCAACAATCAGGCAGTCTTCGCCGTCGCAGACCGACGGGCGACCATTTGGATCAACGCGCCATGCGCTCGTCTTTCGCAGTCTTCGCCGCCATCGCCGCCGCTTCGCTGGCTGCCACGCCCCTCGTGATGGGTGCCTCGAACGCCTTCGCGACGCAGGACTCCACCAACGTCGTCGCGATGCCAGCCCTCGTCACGCCCATCGACGTCGTCACCGTGCCGGCGCCGGTCCAGGCCGAGACCTGCACCCGCAAGGTTCGGGTGGTCTATGCGGGTTACGGTTCCGAGGGCTGCGCCCGCTAGAACCGCTGCAACGGCCGATCAGAGACCGTAGCGCGCCCATGCGGCGCGCTCCTCGATGACCGCCAGAGCCTCGGCGGCAAGACCGTCTGCCGCCAGACCGGCGGTGCTTCCGGGGTTCGCGCGCCGCAGCAGGCGGGCGACGAGTGAGCCGCGCTTCTCGGCCAACATGACGAGTTGGACATCCTCGCCGAAGCGCGCTCGAAGGGTCGAGCGCGCATCCCCCAACCCGTCGACGAGGCCGAGGCGCAGGGCCTGACGTCCGGTCCAGACGGCGCCAGTGAACAGGTTCTCGCCATTGAAATCGAGGCTCGGGCGCCGGCCTCGCACCAGGGTGGTGAACAGGTCCTGCACATCGGCCTGGATCTGCTTCAGTCTGACGATATCGTCGGGATTTTCTGGCCGGAACGGATCCAGCATAGCCTTGGCCTCGCCCTGGGTGTGGACGCGGCGCTCGACCCCGAGGCGTTCGATGAGGCGATCGAAGCCGAACCCCGCCGAGACAACCCCGATTGAGCCAATAAGGGACGTCGGATCGGCGACGATCTCGTCGGCTGCGCAAGCGATCATGTAGCCGCCGGACGCGGCGATGTCCTCGACGAAGGCGTAGACCGGCAAGCCCTTCTCCGCCGCGAGCGCCCGGATGCGCTGGTGGATGAGGTGTGACTGCGCCGGCGACCCGCCTGGCGAATTGATGACCAGCGCCACCGCCGCGACGTGCGGCATGGAAAAGGCCTGTTCCAGGGGACCGGCGAGCCCGGCAATGGAGAGCCCCGCCCGGAACGGCGAGGCGGCCCCGATGGCGCCGTTGAGGCGGACCACCGCCACCCGTGGCTTGCGCTTGCGCCAGCGCGCCGGAAGGAAGGCCCGCAGACCGGTCGGAATCGTGAGCGCCATCGTGTCTCGCTGGGATTTCGGGGAACCGGGCGCCGGATAGTCCAGTGCCGTTCCCGCAGAGATGGTGCGCCGATCGGGCTTCGCCAACGCGGCTTAGCAACGGCGACCCGTCGTCAATCCTGGCTCGGCCGCGTGCCGATCCAGGCCTTACCGGCGTTGAGTGCGGCCAGGATCGGCGTGAACGCGCCGTCGGCACCGTGCAGCACGAGGGGCGTCAGCAGGCTGAACGGCGCGCGGCTTCCCTTCACGGCGGTGATCAGGACCCGGATCGCCGGCTCCCCGGCCCGCGCCTGGACCGGCCGGACGCCGATGCCGCCGAAGCGTCCCCGCAGGGCGTCGAGGCAGTCCGGCAGAGCATCGGCCCGGTGAATCAGACCGAGATGCCCCCGGGGACGAAGGATCTCGACGCAGGTTCGCAGCCATCCGTCGAGTGAGCCCATCGGGAAAGTATGGGCGGCGGCCTTGTCGGCGATGGGAGAGATGCGGTGTCGGCCAGCCTCGAAATAGGGGGGGTTGGTGAGAACGAGATCGCAGCATTCCGGGACGAGGCCGGCGGCGCGGCGCGCGCCACCTTTGGCCAGGACGTCCGCCGCGACCACATCGACCCGACCGTCGAGACCGTTGAGCGTCGCGTTGAGGCGAGCGAGGTCCGCGAGGGCAGGATCACGCTCGACGAGGAGCATGCGGCAGGTCGGAGCACGCAACGCGACGGCGAGCCCCACCGCTCCCGTCGCCGCGCCGACATCGCAACACGTGGCACCCGGTGCGGGTCTGAGGAGCGCTGCCAGCAGCACCGCATCCGTGCCGGCCCGATGGGCGCCGCGGTCGGGCTGATACAACCGGAGGCGGCCGCCGAGCCACGCATCGGGGGAGCGCGGCTCAGGCGTCGCGCAGTTCATGGGCCAGACCCGCCTCCGTCAGCAGGCGGCGAGCCTGTACAGCGTGATCCGCCGGCACGAGGAGCCGGCGTGCGAAGGCCCCGATGGAGCCTTCCAGACCGCTCATGTGACCGTTGGCGACGAAGGCCGGAATCTCGGCGCTCGCGAGAAGGGATTCGGCGAAACCGATCAGGACGATGTCGTTGCTGCGGATGAGTTCGGTCATCGCGGTTCCTGGAGAGGGAGAACGGTTCGTCCCCGTTCCTTCCGGCCCTTGCGGCATGGTGCATGTTGCAGCGCCTCCGAGCCCATGCGATGGGGTGCCGCACGGAAGTCGGTCGCGCAAGACGGGGTTTGGTGTTCGGGTCGGCCGGTTGCGGCGCGCCCGCATCGAGCCTGTCGGGTTGGGAGGCAGCGGGGTTTGGGCGTCGTAATACCCTTGGAGGACACTCGTCCCGATCCGGAGGCGAGCCTGACGGACCTCGTGGCCCTCGTCGCCGCGGGGATGGAGCGCGTCAACGCGACCATCCTGTCGCGCACCGGATCGTCCGTGCAGATGATCCCGGAAGTCGCCAATCACCTGATCGCGTCCGGCGGCAAACGCCTGCGTCCGATTCTGACCCTCGCGACGGCGGACCTGTGCGCCTACGCGGGCGACGGGGCGGTCAAGCTCGCGGCCAGCGTCGAGTTCATGCACACAGCGACCCTGCTGCACGACGATGTGGTGGACGAAAGCGACATGCGTCGCGGCACCGTCGCGGCCCGGATCAAGTGGGGCAACGAGGCCAGCGTGCTGGTCGGTGACTTCCTCCTCGGTCAGGCGTTCCGGATGATGGTCGAGGTCGGCTCGCTGAAAGCCCTCGACATTCTGTCGGCCGCCGCCACGGTGATCGCCGAGGGCGAGGTGATGCAGCTCGCCGCCGCCAAGAATACCGAGACGACGGAGGACGAGTACCTCGCCGTCATCCGCGCCAAGACCGCCGAACTGTTCGCCGCCGCCTGCGAGGTCGGGCCGGTCATCGCCGAACGTCCCCGGGCCGAGCAGGCTGCGTGCCGCGCCTACGGCATGAACCTCGGCATCGCCTTCCAGCTCGTGGACGACGTGCTGGATTACGGCGGCACCAGCGCCAGCCTCGGCAAGAATGTCGGCGACGACTTTCGCGAGGGCAAGATCACCCTGCCGATCGTGCTGGCCTTCCGCCGCGGTACGGACGCGGAGCGGGTGTTCTGGAAGCGTGCGCTGGAAGACGGCGACGTCTCGGACGACGATCTCGCCACCGCGCTCGCGATCCTGCGCCGGCACCGCGCCCTCGAGGACACCATTGAGCGAGCCCGGCATTACGGTGCCATGGCCCGCGACGCTCTCGGGCTTTTCCCGAAAAGCCCGATGAAGCAGGCTTTGCTGCAGGTCGTGGATTTCTGCATCGCCCGCGCGCACTGAGCGCGCAGGCGGTGCGGAGCTTTCAGGCGGCGACCGCTTTCGGCAGCGTGAGTTGGTCCTTGCCGGTCTCCGCGATGACGATGTTGCCGGCAGCGTCAGACCATTGGGTCAGCAGGCCGTCCGTCGTCGCCTTGTTCATCGGTTTGCCGAACAGGTAGCCCTGCCCGTAGGTGCAGCCCTGATCCGCGAGCCAGCCGACGCTCGACGCGGTCTCGATGCCCTCGGCCGTGGTCGAGAGGCCGAGGCTCGATCCGAGGGCGATGATGGCATCCACGAGCTTGGCCCGATCCTCGCCGAGGGGAATCGAGGCCACGTAGCTGCGGTCGATCTTCAGCTTGTCGAACTGCAACTCGCGCAGGTGGTAGAGGCTCGAATAACCCGTGCCGAAATCGTCGAGGGCGATACGCACGCCGAAGTTCTGCAGGGATTTCAGGGCCACCCGCGCGGATTCCAGATCGTTGACCAGGGCGGTCTCCGTGATCTCGATCTCGAGACGGCCCGGGGCGAAGCCGGTCTCCGTCAGGATCGCGAGGATACGCTCCGGCAGCTGCTTGTCCTGAAGTTGCAGCGGCGAGATGTTGACGGCGAGTTGCAGGTGACCGGGCCACGACCGGGCGTCGGTGCAGGCCTTGCGCATGAGTGCCCAGCTCAGGTCGGCGATCATGCCGGTCTCTTCGGCCAGCGCGATGAACTCCGCCGGTCCCAGGAGACCCTGCTCGGGATGGCGCCATCGCGCAAGCACCTCGAATCCAATCAGCTCGCGGCCGGGGAGTTGCACCACGGGCTGGTAGAACGGCTCGATCTCGCCGCGCTCGATGCCGAGGCGCAGATCTGCCTCCATGCGGGCCCGAACCTTCAGGGCGTGGCCCATGTCGAGATGGAAGAACCGGAAGTTGCCGCGGCCTTCGCGCTTGCCCTGATACATGGCGACATCGGCGGCATGCAGGAGCGAGACGGCATCGGAGCCGCTCTCCGAGCCGAGGGCGATGCCGATGGTGGCACCGACCTCGACCCGGCTCTGCTCCCAGACGACCGGCTTCGACAGGGCGGAGATGATCTGCTGGGCGAACCGGGGAACGGCTTCGCTGTCCTCACCGTAGTCGATCATGACGACGAATTCGTCGCCGCCGAGACGCGCGATCAATCCGCCTTGCGGAACCAGGGCGCGCATCCGATCGGCGACGGCGCAGAGAACGGCATCACCCGCAGCATGGCCATGGACGTCGTTCACGGGCTTGAAGCGGTCGAGATCGATCAGGAGGACGGCGATGGCCGCCGATCCCGGCTTCGATAGACGACCGTCTAGGGTCTCCTTGAAGAACCGCCGGTTGGCGAGGCCTGTCAGCGCATCGTGCCGAGCGGCGGATTCCGCGCGATCGCGGGCGAAATCCCTGGCCATCATGGCCTGACGAAGCTTGAACGACTTGCGGATCGACGCGACCACCAGGCCGAAACTCATGCAGATCGCGAGCATGAGAAGGTCGTGGAGGTGATGAAAGGTCGTGAAATGCAGGAGGTAGTCGAACATCCCGAGCTGGGTGCCTGCAATCCAGATGCAGACGCCGATCATCATGAGGCACAGGGCCTCACGCAATTCCCCTTCGCCCCATGAGGCTTGCTTCATCTGACCCTCTGCCAATCCCGCAGAGTGACAGTGCCGACAAGACCCTTTCGTCTCGGTAAAAGACCGACTGTCCGGTGGACTTTGACCAATATTTCGTGGGCGATGGAACCGCTCTGCTAGCCTACCGTAGCAAGGACGGCTTCACCCACCATTGCGGATGACGGTCACGGATACGGCGCGCGGCCCGTACCGCGGCGGAGCGATCGACAAAGAGGCCGAACACCGTCGCACCCGACCCGGACATCCGCGCCAGTCGACAACCGGCCTCGACCGACAGGGCCTGGAGCGCCTCACCGATCACCGGGGCGAGACCGAGGGCCGGCGCCTCGAGATCGTTGCGGGCCGGGCCGATCGACGCCACCACCGCCTCGGCATCTGCGCCCTCGGCGATCTCCGGATGCGGCCCGGGTCGATACCGCTCACCCACCGTCAACCCCAAGGCGCGGAAAACCGGTGCCGTCTCGACGGGGATGCCGGGGTTGATGAGGATCGCCGGGAGGGGAGCGATCCCAAGGGCGGCCCCAATGGTCTCGCCAGCCCCTCGCATCATCCGGGCCCGGGGATCGAGACAGACGGGAACGTCGGCGCCCGTCGCGCGCGCGGCGTCCAGAAGATCGGGATCCGTGGGGTCGAGGCCGTTGCTGCGGCCGAGCAGCCGCAGGGCAGCGGCCGCATCCGACGAGCCGCCGCCGATGCCCGCCGCCACGGGGAGGCGCTTGACGAGATGGAACGTCCCGAGTCGAAGACCGGGCCGGCGCCTAGAGAGATGACGGGCGGCCCGGATCACCAGGTTGTCGTCGAGGGGGCCGGCCGGACCCGCCGTCGGCCCCGACACTTCGAGGGCGAGCGCTTCGCCCGGATGAAGCGACAGGGTATCGCCGGCGCCGGTGAACGCAACGAGGCTTTCGAGCTCGTGGTAACCGTCCCCGGCGCGGCGCCCGAGAACGTGCAGAGTGAGATTGATCTTCGCCGGAGCGCGGGTGACGAGGATTGGCACGGGCTCTCGACGGCTGTTCAGGGGATCGGGGCGCCGGTCTGGCCCTGCGCCCCTGCCCACGTCAAGTCCGATGCCGTGACGGACTTGATCAGCCGCCGCTCTTCTTGTCGGCCGCGCCCGGAGGCTCGCTCGGAGCCGGAGCGCCCTTGGGCAGTTCGGGATTGGCTTTCCCCTCGGGCGGATTCTCGGCCGTGGCGGCCGGCTTGTCGAGTTCCGGCAGGCCGTCCTTGAGCTTGGCGTTGATCTTCTCGAGTTCCTCCGGCTCGGGGTTCAGATCCTTGGCGTGCTGCCACTGGAACTTGCCCTCGAGACGGCGGCCGGCGCGCCAATAGGCATCGCCGAGGTGGTCGTTGATCGTCGGGTCGCCGGGCTTGAGCTCGATGGCCTTCTCCAGCTCACGCATGGCTTCATCCCAACGCCCGAGGCGGAAATAGGCCCAGCCAAGGCTGTCGATGATCATCCCGTCGCGCGGGCTGGCGTCCACGGCCTGCTTCAGCATGGTGAAGGCTTCGTCGATGTTGATGTTCTGGTCGACCCACGAATAGGCGAGGTAGTTCAGGACCTGGGCGCGGGCACCCGGCTGCGAGGCCGGCACGAGTTCCAGAGCCTTCTTCAGGTCGGCCTCGGCCTTACTCCACTGCTTGGCCCGCTCGTAGGCCGTTCCGCGGAAGTAGAACGTCGTCCAGTAGTTCGCCGCCGGCTGGTCGCCGATGAGGGCAATGGCGCGGCTGTAGGTCTCGGCCGCCTCTTCGTACTTCTTGCGCGAGCGCTGAACGTTGCCGAGCGCCGTGATCACGTCGATGTCGTTGGGATGAGCCTTCATGGCTGCATCGAGGTGCTGGATCGCCTCGTCGCCCTTGCCCATCTGCTCGAGATTGAGCCCGATCTGCACGTCGGCATTGAGGCGCAGCGGCGAGTTCGCCGGGATCTGGGCATAGGCCTCGTTGGCGCGCTCCGGCTGCTTCATCCGGTCGAGGATGTCGGCCAGGGTCAGGCGAGCCAGGGCGTGCTCGGGTGCGAGATAGAGGGCGAGGCGCAGATAGACCACCGCCGGCAGTTCGTCGCCCTGCGTCGAGCCCGCCGAACCGAGCCCATAGAGCACCTCGCCGGCTCCCTCCTGCGCCGTATTGACGAGGCGGGTGAGGGGCTTGCCCTCCTTCAGCTTGGTGAGCGCATCGCGAACGACGGGATGGCGTGGCAACAGCTTGTCGAACTCGGTGTAGGCCTGGATCGCCAGATCCGTGCGCCCCGCCTGAGCCTCGAACCGCGCATAGGCGTCGACCACCCGGAGGGTGTTGCGGTCGCCGTCGTAGGCCGCCTTGAGACGGCGCTCCGCCTCGGCCTGGTCACCAGTCAGCGCCGCGATCAGGCCAGCGTGGTAATCCCGGAACGTGTTGTAGGTTCGCTCGCCCTTGAGCTTGTTGATGGTCTCCTGGGCGCGCTTGCCGTCACCGGCCCCGGCGAAGGCCCAGGCCGTGAGGAGGGTGCCGGTGAGATCGGCGGCGGCACCCCGGCCGCTGCGGGCGAAGTTCTGACGGGCCTGGGCGAACTGACCGGCCTTGATCTGCCGGACGCCGAGCGCGAGCTGAGCGAGACCGTTGGCACCGTCGCGGGTCGTCAGGCGCTCTGCGGCGCGGAACGCGTCCGGTAGGGACCCGTCGGCCAGGAGCGACACGAAGGCGCGCTCCAGCAGTTCGGCGTTGCGCGGGTCGGCCTTCACAGCCTCGCGGTAGAAGCTCGCCGCCGCCGCCGTGTCCTTCGAGGCACCGGCGATGTAAGCCGCGAGGAAGTTGCCTTCCAGGGATTCCGCGGGCTCGAACTCCGGCAGCGGCGTCGATTCACGTGGTTGCGCCGCGTGCGTCGGCACAGTCGCCGCGAGGCAGAAAGCGAGGGCCGACAGGGCTCGGCGAGTCGCGGCGTTTCCGTTCATGGGCACCGTTCAGGGCTTCTGCGCACCGGCTCGATCGGGGCCGGCGCTCGATCGGGCGGGACACTGAACTCTTCCCATCATCCCTGCAAGGCATAAGGATGCCGCCCCGAGCGCGGGGACGGCGACCCCAAGGCCTCACCCATCCCTCCCGCGCGGCGATCACATATTTGGGTAGTTCGGACCGCCCGGGCCCTCCGGCGTCACCCAGTTGATGTTCTGGTTCGGGTCCTTGATATCGCAGGTCTTGCAGTGGACGCAGTTCTGCGCGTTGATCTGGTAGCGCACGCCGTCGCTCTGGGCCGCATCCGCCACCCACTCGTAGACGCCGGCCGGGCAATAGCGCGCCGACGGTCCGCCGTAGACATCGTGCTCGGATGCCTTCTGCAGGTCGAGGTTCTTCACGTTGAGGTGGGGCGGCTGATCCTCCTCGTGGTTGGTGTTGGACAGGTACACCGACGAGAGGCGGTCGAAAGTCAGCTTGCCGTCCGGCTTCGGGTAGACGATGGGCGTCACCTCGGCGAGCGGCTTGGTACAGGCGTGATCCGGCTTGCCGTGCTTGAGCGTGCCGAACAGGGACGTCCCGAGCAGGGTGTTGGCCCACATGTCGGCGCCGCCGAGGCCGACACCCACCAGGGTGCCGTACTTCGACCAGAGCGGCTTGACGTTGCGCACGCGCTTGAGGTCCTGGCCGATGGCGCTGTCGCGCCAGCCGTTCTCGTAGGCGGTGAGTTCGTCCCCCTGGCGGCCGGATTCGAGGGCCTGCGCGATGGCCTGCGCCGCCTGCATGCCCGAGAGCACGGCGTTGTGCGATCCCTTGATGCGCGGCACGTTCACGAAGCCGGCGGAATCGCCGACGAGGCAGCCGCCGGGGAACACGAGCTTCGGCACCGACTGCCAACCACCCTCCATGATGGCCCGCGCGCCGTAGCCGATGCGCTTGGCCCCCTCGAAGGTCTCGGCGATCATCGGGTGCGTCTTGAAGCGCTGGAACTCGTCGAACGGCGACAGGGTCGGGTTCTCGTAGTTCAGGTGCGTGACGAACCCCACCGAAAGCAGGTGGTCGTCGAAATGGTAGAGCCACGAGCCGCCGCCGGCCTTGTTCGGCAGGGGCCATCCCATGGTGTGCTGGACGAGGCCAGCCTGGAACTTGTCTGGGCTCAGCTGCCACAACTCCTTGACGCCGAGACCGTACTTCTGGTGGTCGCTGTCGGCGTTGAGCTTGAATCGGTCGATGAGCGTCTTCGTCAGGGAGCCGCGGGCGCCCTCTCCGAAGATCGTGTACTTGCCGCGCAGCTCCATGCCGCGGGTGTAGTCGTCCCGTGGCTCGCCCGAGCGGCCGATGCCGAGATCGCCCGTGGCGATGCCGACCACCACGCCCCGGTCGTCGTAGAGCACCTCGGAGGCCGGAAAGCCCGGGTAGATCTCGACGCCGAGCGCCTCGGCCTGGGCGCCGAGATACTTCGTCACGTTCGACAGCGAGCCGACGAAGTTGCCATGGTTGGACATGAATTTCGGGAAGAACAGGTTCGGCATCGTCAGGCCGCTGTTCTTCGTCAGGAACATGAACTCGTCGCGCTCGACCGCGGTCTTCAAGGGCCGGTCTGGATCGGTGCGCCACGCGGGCAGGAGGTCGTCGAGGCCCGCCGGATCAACGACGGCGCCCGACAGGATGTGCGCGCCGACCTCGGACCCCTTCTCGACCACCACGATGCTGACGTCGGAGGACAACTGCTTGAGGCGGATGGCGGCGGCGAGGCCCGCCGGCCCGGCGCCGACGATCACCACGTCGAAATCCATCCCCTCGCGTTCGGGCAGCGCCATTCCGTCATCCTCCTGTCACGCCCGCCGTCCGGCGGGTCCCGTGAATTGGTTCAGATCACTCTCAACCGATTCCAAGATGGGAACGCAAGCGGCCTGCGCTCCCTGCGCGGTGTCGTGATGAAGAGTCGCGCCGTGCGAAAGCGGAGGATCGGGTCGCCGGGACGCCGCGCCCCCGTTGTCCACAGGCGACGAACACGCCACATCTCACCTCATGACTGCGAGCGACGAACGCCAGCGTGATCTCATCGCCGCCCTCGACTTCCATGTCGCGGCGGGGGTCGATCTCATGCTCGACGAGCACCCCCACGACCGCTTCTCGGAAGCGGATGCCCCGGCACGTCCCATGGTGTCGACGCTGGAGCCAAAGCACAGCCCCCCCCTTGAGCATTCTGCGCGACGGGAGCCCGCCGCGACGGCGCTCAGTCGCGAATCGCCGCCACGCGGCGAGGCGCCTCCCCAAGCCGGGACCTACGGCCAATCCGCCGCTGCCCGTCCTGGCGAAGCGGCCGGCGATGCGCGGGCGCGGGCAAAGGACGTCACGTCCCTCGGGGAACTGGAAGCGCTTCTCGGCGGCTTTGACGGCTGTCCGCTCAAGTTCACGGCAAAGAACCTCGTCTTCGCCGACGGCAATCCGGCAGCGAAGCTCATGTTCATCGGCGAAGCGCCGGGCGCCGACGAGGACCGGGTCGGTAAGCCGTTCATGGGCCGCTCGGGCAAGTTGCTGGATCGGATGATGGCGGCGATCGGCCTCGACCGGACGAGCGCCTACGTGACCAACATCGTGCCGTGGCGCCCGCCCGGCAACCGCAACCCGACGCCCCAGGAGGTCGCAATCTGCAGGCCGTTCATCGAGCGGCAGATCGAACTCGCGGCGCCCGACCTCATCGTCTGCCTCGGCAGTCCCTCCACCCAGGCGATCACCGGCACCAAGGACGGGATCCTCAAGGCGCGGGGCCGGTTCTTCCCCTACCGGGTCGGGGATCGCGAGATCCGCGTTCTGGCAACCCTCCATCCGGCTTACCTGCTGCGCCAGCCGCTGCAGAAGCGGCTGGCCTGGCGAGATTTTCGCACCCTTCGTGCCGCCCTCGACGGCAAGGCCTAACCTCGGTACGGAGACCCCAAGCGGAACTGTATGTGACAGGCGGAGATTACTTCGCAGGGGTGGCGTCCGTCCGCGGTCCGGAACGAGTGGTGAGAGCACATGCGCTGGGAAGATTTCCGTAGTTCGGACAACGTCGAGGACCGTCGCGGCGAAGGTGGCGGCGGGGGCGGCTTCCCGGGCGGCGGCGCCGGCGGACTCGGCATCGGAACCATCGTCATCCTGTGCATCATCGGCTGGGTCACGGGCATCAATCCGGCGGTCCTCATCGGCGGGGCCGAGCAGATGACCGGGGGCGGGCGGCCGCGGCAGGAGCAGGTCGACCCTCAGACGCAGGCGCAGCGCAAGACCAAGCCAACGGACGAGAGCGGGCGCTTCGCCGCCGCGATCCTCGGCAACACCGAGGATGTCTGGCGTGAGATCCTTCCCAATCAGACCGGCAAGCAGTACCGGCCGACCGGCATGGTGCTGTACACCGGTGGCACCCGCAGCGGCTGCGGCTCGGCCCAGGCCGCCATGGGGCCGTTCTACTGCCCGCTCGACAAGAAGGTTTATCTCGACACGTCCTTCTTCAAGGAAATGGAGCAGAAGTTCGGCGTGAAGGGCGACTTCGCCTACGCCTACGTCATCGCTCACGAGGTCGGGCACCACGTCCAGGACGAGCTCGGCATCCTCGGCAAGGTCCAGGGCCGCCAGCAGGCCGCATCGAGCAAGGTCGAGTCGAACCAACTCTCCGTGCGTGTCGAGCTCATGGCCGATTGTCTCGCCGGCGTATGGGCCAAGAATTCCAACGACAAGTACAATTCCCTGGAGCCGGGCGACATCGAGGAGGCGATGAACGCCGCCAGCGCCATCGGCGACGACAGGCTGCAGAAGCAGTCGCAGGGCTACGCCGTGCCGGACTCGTTCACACACGGGTCGTCGGCGCAGCGCCAGCGCTGGTTCATGACCGGCTACAAGAGCGGCCAGACAAAATCCTGCGATACGTTCCGGGCCGCCCGGAACTGAATGCCCTCGGAGGTCACGAACGCCATGGTCGCATCCGACAAGACCCGCAGCTTCGTTCCCCTCGCCATCGCGGTGCTCACCGTATCGGACACGCGTTCCCTGGACGAGGATCGCTCCGGCGACACCCTGCGCGACCGCCTCACCGCGGCCGGTCACACCCTCGCGGCCCGTGCCGTGGTACCGGATGAGGTCGAACGGATCCGCGGGCAGGTCGATGCCTGGTCACGGGATCCGGCGGTGGACGTGATCCTCACCACGGGCGGGACGGGCTTCACCGGGCGCGACGTGACGCCGGAGGCCATCGAGCCGCTGTTCGAGAAACGGATGGACGGATTCTCGGCGGTGTTCCATCGGATCTCGTATGACAAGATCGGCACCTCGACCCTCCAGTCGCGGGCGACGGCGGGCGTCGTGAACGCCACTTACGTGTTCGTGCTGCCGGGCTCGCCCGGCGCATGCCGGGATGCCTGGGACGGCATCCTGGCCGCCCAACTCGATTACCGGCACCGGCCCTGCAACTTCGTCGAGATCATGCCGAGGCTGGACGAACATCTCCGGCGCGGAGCATCCATCACGGTCTGAGACGGGGCCTTAAGGAAGGGCGTGCATGGAGATGCACGCCCTTCCGCGTTTTCAGGCTGCTTTGCGGGCGGCCGCGTCGCCGTAGAACGTCCCGCCCCGCTCGGCCATGGCGAGGAGATTGTGCGGCACGGCGAAGCGTGGTCCGTGCTTGGCCTCCAGCCCCTGCGCCAGGGCCACGAAGGCCTTGGCGCCCATGAAATCGATGTACGACAGGGCGCCGCCGGTGAACGGGGCGAAACCGAAGCCGAGGATCGAGCCGACATCGGCCTCGCGCGGATCGGTGACGACGCCTTCGCCGACGGTGCGGGCCGCCTCCAACGCCTGGACCACGAGGAGGCGCTGCTTCAGTTCCGTGAAGTCGACGGCCTCCGCATCGACATGGGTCGCCTGTAGATCCTTGAGGCCGGGCCACAGGCGCTTCGGTGCCCCGTCCGGATAATCGTAGAAGCCACGCTTGTTCTTGCGCCCGAGGCGGCCCTCGCCCTCGACCAAGGTGGTGAGGAGCGCCTTCTGCGCCGGATCGATGGACCCGGCGCCGAGTTGCGCCTCCGTCGCCTTGACGATCTTCAAGGCCAGATCGACTGCCACCTCGTCCGTGAGCGACAGCGGTCCGACCGGCATCCCGGCCTGCCGTCCGGCATTCTCGATCATCGCCGCCGGGATACCCTCGTTGAGCATGGTGTGGCCTTCGAGAAGGTAGGCCCCGACGCAGCGGTTGGCGAAGAACCCGCGCGCATCGTTGACGACGATGGGGGTCTTCTTGATGGCGCGGGCGAAGTCGATGGCCGTGGCGAGGGCCGTGTCGCCGGTCTGGTCGCCCTTGATGATCTCGACGAGCATCATCTTTTCCACCGGCGAGAAGAAGTGGATGCCGACGAAGTTCTCCGGCCGCGCGGACGTCTTCGCGAGGCCGGTGATCGGCAACGTCGAGGTGTTGGAGGCGAAGATGGCGTCGGGACGGATCGCAGCTTCGACCCTGCCGATGACCTCCGCCTTCACCGCCGGATCCTCGAAGACCGCTTCGATGATGAGGTCGCACTCGGACAGGGCAGCGTAGTCCGCACTCGTCGTGATGCGCGCGAGGAGCGCATCGCGGTCTGCCGTCTTGGCCCGGCCCTTGTTGATCTGGTCGGTGACGAGCTTATGGGCGTAGGCCTTGCCCTTCTCGGCCGCCTCCGTGGACTGATCGACCAGCACCACGTCGAGGCCGGCATTGGCCGAGACGTAGGCGACGCCCGCCCCCATGAAGCCGGCGCCGACGACGCCGATCCGCTTCACCGCGGTGGGGGCGACATCCTTCGGCCGACGAGCCCCCTTGTTCAACTCGCCCATGGACAGGAACAGGGTGCGGATCATCGCCGCCGCTTCCGTGGACCGCAGGATCTTGGCGAAGTATCGGCTCTCGACCCGCAGGGCCAAGTCCATGGGCAGCTGCAATCCCTCGTAGACCGCGCCCAGGATCGCCTTGGCCGCGGGATAATTGTCGTGGGTCTCGCGACGGTAGATGGCATTGGCGGGCGGCCAGGTCATCATTCCGGCGGGCGAGTACACCTTGCCGGACGGCGCCTTGAATTTCGGCACGTCCCACGGAGCCACCGCCGAGCCGCCGCCGAGGATCCAGGCCTTGGCCTTCGCCACGATCTCGTCCTTGCCCGCGACCTCGTGGACGAGGCCCATGTTGCGAGCCATGAGCGGCCGGATCTGCTCGCCCTTGAACAGCATCTGCAGGGCATCGCCCGTCTGCATCAGGCGGGGCACGCGCTGGGTGCCGCCGGCGCCCGGGAACAGGCCGACCTTGATCTCCGGCAAGCCCACGCGGGTCTTCGGATCATCCGACAGGACGCGGTGATGGCAGGACAGCGCGAGTTCGAAGGCACCACCGAGGCAGATGCCGCTGACCGCCGCCGCGAAGGGCTTGCCGCAGGTCTCCAATTTGCGAAACAGCAGGGTGAGCTTTCGCGACTCCTCGAAGAAGTGCCGCATGGCTTCTTCCTCGCCGCGCTCGACCTTGAGCGCCTCGAAGGCGCGGCCGAGCCCCTGAAGCATGGTGAGATCGGCGCCACCGGAGAAGTTGTCCTTCCCCGAAGTCATGACGCAGCCCTTGATGGCGGGATCCGCCACCACCGCGTCGATGACAGCGTGCAGGTCGTCCATCACCGCATTCGTAAAGACGTTCATCGAGCGGCCAGGCATGTCCCACGTCGCCAGCGCAACACCGTCGGCATCGGTCTCGAAACGGAAATTGGTGAGATCCATGGCTGATCCTCGGGTTTGGGGTGGCCTCGGGCTGGCTGCCTTAAGCCAAAATCAAAACTTAGGGGTGCAGTCGGGTGGAGTAGGGGCCCATGCGAACCTTCAAGGGATCACGATGACAGGACGGATCGGCTGCCAGGGTTGCCGCGAGGGCGCCGAGCTCGATTTCACCTTCACCATGGCGTTCCAGCCGATTCTCGACATCGAGACGGAGCGCGTCTGGGGCTACGAAGCGCTCGTTCGCGGCACCGGCGGTGAATCCGCCGGTTCCATTCTGGCCCGCGTGACCCCGGAGACGGTCTACCGCTTCGACCAGGCGGCACGGGTCAAGGCGATCGAGTTGGCGGGCCGTCTGTTCCCCGCAGACGACTGGACCAAGCTGTCCATCAACTTCATGCCGAACGCGGTCTATGAGCCCGCAGCCTGCATCCGCTCGTCCCTGGAGGCCGCACGCCGGGCCGGATTCGCCCATGATCGGATCATGTTCGAGTTCACGGAGAACGAGAAGTTCCGCGATACGGCCCATGTCACCCGCATCGTCGCCGAGTACCGCAAGCAGGGCTTCCTCACGGCGCTCGACGATTTCGGCGCGGGCTTCGCCGGCCTGAGCCTGCTGGCCAACTTCCAGCCTGACCTCATCAAGATCGACATGGATCTGTTGCGCGGCATCGATACCGATCACCGTCGACAGATCATCGTCGGCGGCCTCATCGGGATCGCCCGGGGCCTCGGCTTGGCCGTGATCGCCGAGGGTATCGAGACAGAAGCCGAGTTCGCGACCCTCCGGGGCCTCGGCG
Organism: Methylobacterium sp. Leaf112; assembly: GCF_001423295.1. Taxonomy (GTDB): domain Bacteria; phylum Pseudomonadota; class Alphaproteobacteria; order Rhizobiales; family Beijerinckiaceae; genus Methylobacterium. Next base: position 34,803 of record NZ_LMNG01000003.1, read on the forward strand.
CGACGCTGTTCCAGGGCTACCACTTCGCGCGGCCGCATCTCGAACACCTCCCGGCCGTGGCCGGTTTCCCGACCCACGTTGCGTTCGCCCAAGAACTTGCGTTCGCCCAAGACGTTGCGTTCGCCCGAGACATGGTCGCCTGAGCCGCCCGACCGGATTGGGCGAACCCGATCCAGTCCGCCCGGGTGGCGTGGGGTCTCGGTCATGGGCGAGGCCGACACGGGTGCCGGCGTGTCCTAGCGTGCCGGCATCGGCAGGGGCGGCGCGCCGGCCTTGCTGTCCCCCGCCTGCGCGATGGCGAGCATGTTGAGGAGCTTCGTCACCGAGGCCTGCGAAATCGCCGTGACGCTCGACGCCGGGTCGGCGTTGACCGCCTGGAACTTCTGGTAGGTCTTGTCGTCGTAGATGCCGCTGAGGTGCTTGAGTTCATCCAGGGTGAACTTCTCGGCGTAGGCCTTCGACAAACCCTCGATCATCACCTCGCGCTGCTTGTCGAACTCGGCGCGCACTTCCTTGCGCACGGCCTCGGCCTTGTCCTCGGGCATCGACGCGACGGTCTTCTCGAGGGCGCCGGTGAACCCGGTCTCGAGGTTCTTGATCAGGGTCTTCTGGACCAGATCCTTGGCCACCCCGACGCGGTCGGAGGCATCGTCCGCGCGGGCACTGAGCGGCAGGCACAGGGCGGTGGTCAGGCACAGGGTGGCGAGCAGGCGCGTCATCGTGGCGTTTCTCCCGATTGTTCTAGGCTTGCGCGCCATCGCGAAGAACGCGACGGGCGCCGCCGTCTACCAATGTTTCGAAGGGTTTGTCGCCCCGTGGCCGGGACCCGGCATCACACCCGTTCGATGATGGTCGCCGTGCCCATGCCCGCGCCGATGCAGAGCGTGACGAGGGCGCGCTCCTTCCCGGTGCGCTCCAGCTCGTCGAGGACGGTCCCGAGGATCATCGCCCCGGTGGCACCGAGCGGATGCCCCATGGCGATGGCGCCGCCGCAGACGTTGACCCGCGCCGGATCGAGGTCGAACGCCTGCTGAAAGCGGAGCACGACGGCGGCGAAGGCCTCGTTGACCTCGAACAGGTCGATGTCCGACAGGCTCAGGCCCGACCGCGCCAGCACCTTGCGGGTGACGTCGACGGGGCCGGTGAGCATCAGGGCCGGGTCGGAGCCGATGTTGGCGAAGGCACGGATCCGCGCCCGCGGCCTCAGGCCCGCAGCGTCGCCGGCCTCGCGCGAACCGATGAGCACGGCGGCCGCTCCGTCGACGATGCCCGACGAGTTGCCGGCATGGTGGACGTGGTCCACGGCCTCGACATCCGGGTGGGCATCGATGGCGACCGCGTCGAAGCCGCCCATCTGCCCCATCTGGACGAAGGACGCCTTGAGCTGTCCGAGCGACTGCATGTCGGTCGTGGGCCGCATGTGCTCATCGGTGGCGAGCAGGGTGATCCCGTTGATGTCGCGCACCGGCACGACGGCGTTGCCGAACCGCCCCTCGGCCCACGATGCGGTCGAGCGCTTCTGCGACTCGACGGCGTAGGCATCGCATTCGGCGCGGGAGAACCCGTACTTCGTCGCAATGAGGTCGGCCGACACGCCCTGGGGCATGAACCAGGACTTGATGGCGATGGCGGGGTCCACGGGCCAGGCGCCGCCCGAGGCGCCGAGGCCGACGCGGCTCATGGATTCGACGCCGCCGCCGATGGTCATGTCGTGCTGGCCGGCCATCACCTGGGCCGCGGCGAAGTTCACCGCATCGAGGCCCGAGGCGCAGAAGCGATTGATCTGCACACCGGGAACGTGAGTGCCGTAATCGGCCACGAGGGCTGCGGCACGGGCGATGTCGCCGCCGGCCTCGCCGACGGGATCGACGCAGCCGAGGATCACGTCGTCGACGCGCCTGGTGTCGAGGCCGTTGCGATCCTTGAGGGCACGCAGCGTGATCTCGGCGAGGCGCAGGGCCGTCACCTCGTGCAGCGCGCCATCGGGCTTGCCGCGACCGCGCGGGGTGCGGACGTGATCGTAGATATAGGCCTCGGGCATGCGCGCTTCCTTGTTTCCATCCTCCCTCCGCGGGGAGGGCGGCGAACGTCAGTGAGCCGGGCGAGGGGAGCGCGACATCTCCAGGGACGGCGCTCCCCCCAGCGACCCGGCCTTTCCGGCCGGGCCACCCTCTCCTGCAGAGAGGAGAGGCAACGGCGCCTTCTTAGAAAGCCTCGGCGCTCAGCGCCATGGTGGTTTCGGCACCGGCCTTGATTCGAACGAGCCGCATGGCCGTCTCGGGCAGCATCCGCTCCATGTAGAACCGCCCGACGACGAGCTTGTCGGCCATGCGGCTGGTCGCCGCCTCGGCCTGCTTGGCCAGCGCCGCTTTGGCGATGCGCGCCCACATGTAGCCCATGGCGACGAGGCCGAGGAGGTGCATGTAGTCGGTGGCACCCGCTCCCGCATTGTCGGGCTTCGAGAACGCGTTCTGCATGAACCACATCGTTGCGCCCTGCAGGTCGTCGAGCCCGGCCTGGAGCGGCGCCGCGAAGGGTTTCATGCCCTCGTCCTCGCCGTGATCCTTGAGGAAGGTCTGGACCTCGGACAGGAAGCCCATCATGGCGCGGCCGCCATCCTTGGGAAGCTTGCGCCCGATGAGGTCCATGGCCTGGATGCCGTTGGCGCCCTCGTAGATCATGGCGATGCGGGCATCGCGCACGAATTGCGACATGCCCCATTCCTCGATGTAGCCGTGGCCGCCGAAGAGCTGCTGGGCCTCCACGGCATTGGCGAAGCCCCGATCGGTGAGCACGCCCTTCACCACCGGGGTCATCAGGCCCATGTGGTCCTCTGCGCGCTGCCGCTCGGCCGCGTCCTCGGAGCGGTGGCCGATATCGGCCTGTAGCGCGGTCCACAGCACGAGGGCGCGACCGGCCTCGTTGAAGGCCCGGATCCCCATGAGGGTGCGGCGGACGTCGGGGTGGACGATGATCGGATCGGCCACCTTGTCGGGGGCCTTGGCACCGGTGAGGGACCGGCCCTGCAGGCGGTCCTTCGCGTAGGCCACGGCGTTCTGGTAGGCGACCTCGGACTGGCCGAGGCCTTGGACGCCGACGGCGAGGCGGGCCTCGTTCATCATTACGAACATGGCGTTGAGGCCGCGGTTCTCCTGGCCGACGAGCCAGCCCTTGGCGCCGTCGTAGTTCATCACGCAGGTCGAGTTGCCGTGGATGCCCATCTTGTGCTCGAGGGAGCCGCACGAGACCGGGTTGCGCTCACCCACCGAGCCGTCGGCGTTCACGAGGAATTTCGGCACCACGAAGAGCGAGATGCCCTTGGTGCCCGCCGGTGCGCCCTCGATGCGGGCGATGACGAGGTGCACGATGTTCTCGGACAGGTCGTGCTCGCCGGCCGAAATGAAGATCTTCGTGCCGGTGAGATTGAAGGAACCGTCGCCGTTCGGCACCGCCTTGGTCTTGAGGAGGCCCAGATCCGTGCCGCAATGGGGCTCGGTGAGGTTCATGGTACCGGTCCAGGCGCCCTCGACCATCTTGGGCAGGTACATCGCCTTCTGCGCGTCCGAACCGTGGACGAGCAGCGCCGCCATGGCACCCTGGGTCAGGCCCGGATACATGCCGAGCGCCAGGTTCGCGCCGGATACGAACTCCGAGATCGCCGTGTTGAGGGTATGGGGCAGGCCCTGTCCGCCGAACTCCTCCGGTACGGACAATCCCATCCAGCCGCCGGCCGCGTAGGTGTCGTAGCCGGCCTTGAACCCCTTCGGCGTGGTGACACCGGAATCGGCCTGGCGGGTACAGCCCTCGCGGTCGCCGACGGCGTTCAAGGGGGCGAACACCTCCTCGGCGAGCTTCGCCCCTTCGCCGAGGACGGCCTCGACCACGTCGGGCGAAGCATCGGAGAAGCCCCGGAGATTGCTGTAGCGTTGGAACCCTAGAACGTCGTTCAGAAGAAACAGAACGTCCTCGACCGGCGCCTTGTAGCTCGGCATCCCACAGCGTCCTTCCCTGGTCACGGCGACACGCGCATCCGACCGGATCGCGGTACCGCTCGATGGATGGTTCATATCTAAACCATCCTGAGGCGAGCGGAAAGAGGAAACGGTCGGGAAACCGAATGTCGAAGTCGGCCGCGGCGCGGCTTCGGAAGCGGCTTCGGTTAACCCGCTATTTACCAAGAAAGTTAAAGGTCGGGTCAGACGATCCGACGTGGACCCGCGCCATCATCCGCCGGGGGCCGGCGCCGCGCATCGAGACCGGACCTCGCCGCATCAGGTTAGACGATGACACGCTCCGCCCCCATCGATCTCGACGGCTTCGACCCGGACATCCTCGACGCCGCGCGCGATGTAGCCCGGCGGGCCGGCGTCCCCGTCGAGACCTGGATCGCCTCCATCGTCACCCCGGATGACGTGGCCGCGCCGCAACGCGACGCTTCTTCCGGAACGACCCGGGAAGCCCCCGCCACACCGTCCGGCGCGTCCCCCGCCAAAGCACCCCGACAGGGGACTGCGAAGGCGAGTCGCGAGAACCCGTCGAAGCCGGCACCGAAGACCGCGCCGCCGGCGCCACTCCCCGACGCAAAGCCGGCGCCCGGCGCCGAGGCCGCCGAAGCGGGCTCCGAGGCGCCCGCGACCGCAACGCCGACGCCCGACGTGACGGCGCAGGCGCTTGCGGAGATGATGCAGCGCCTCGATGCCATCGATCGACGGATCGCTCAGGAGCAGACGGCCACGCAGGCGGCGGCCAGCCGCACCATCGCCGACCTCCAACGACGCGTGGCGGAACTCGGCGAGCAGGTCGTCGCCCCCCGTCCCATCGGTCGGCGCGGCCGTTCGGCCGCCCTCGAAGTTCGGGATGCGGTGAGCGAGATCCGCCAGCGCCAGCGCGAACTCGATACCGGCCCTGCCCCCATTGCCACGGTCATCGGTGAACTGCGCAGCGAGACCAGCCGCCTGCGCGCCTCCCTCGACGGCGTGGCGACGGGCCATGAAGTCGGCGTCCTGGAGGAGGCGATGCACGCCCTCGCCACGGGCGTCGACGGCGCCCCGGCACAGGCCGACCTCTCCGCCGTGACGGCCCCCCTCGATCGAATCCGTGCCGAGGTCGGCCGCTTGTGCGGCGACACGGCCCGTGAGGTGCAGACCCGCCTCGCCGCCGACCTCGAGACCCTCGGAGCGCGGGTCGATGCCGTCCTGAGCAACGGCCCGGACGCCTTCGCCGATCGCGAGGCCCTCGACGAACTCTTTCGTGAACTCCACGACATCCGCACCGCAATCGCGGGGCTCGCCGCGCCCGAGCGCATCGAGACCCTGGCCTCCGGCGTCGCTGCGATCAGCGCCGAGATCGCCCGCCTCCAGACCGGCGTCGGGGCCGATTCGGGCGTGGCCTCACTGCGTCCTCTGCTGGAGGAGATCCGTTCGGGGTTGAACCGCCCCGCACCGGGCGGCCTCGAAGACCGGATCGACGCCATGGCGGCGAAGCTCGACGCCCTGCGCGACGGCTCCGCCCTGAATGGCGGCCCGAACTCGGACGCGATCATCCATCGGATCGATGCATTGTCGGCGAAGGTCGATGCCGTCCACGTCAACCCCGTCGGCGACCTCATCGAGCGTCTCGAAGGCCTCGGCGCGACCCTGCGCCGGCCCGTGTTGCCGGACGGCGACCTGGCGGCCATCCACGGTATGCTGCACGACCTTTCCGTGAAGGTCGACCGCATGGGGACGTCGGACACCGTCTCGGCGGAGGGGCTCGATTCCCTCGAGCATCAGGTTCTGGCGCTCGCCGCCCGTATCGACACCCGCGACAGCGACCCGGCCCTCGCCGGTTTGGAACGCACCATGGGTGACCTGCTGGCTCAAGTCTCCGCCCTGCGCGAGGAAGCGCCGCTGATCGAGCGGACCGGCCGCCACGGATCCGTCGAGACCCAGACGGATGGGAACGACCTCGTTCGCCTCCAGGCCGGCCTCGCCGACCTGCGCGACCAGCAATTCGCGTCCGAGCAGCGCCTGCAATCGACCCTGGTCGGAGTCCACTCGATCCTCGAACGCCTTGCCGGACGGGTCGGATCGACCGAATCCGGACCGATGTCGTCCGAGACGCAAACACCGGCCGAGCGTCTCCTCGGCACCGGTGGCATGCCCCCGACCAAGTCTGCGGCCAGATTCGCCGGCAAGCCGATCGCGCGAGCGAGCGTCCGCCCGACGGAACGTCCCATCGCCGACGCCGTTCTGGGCGACCTTCCCCTGGAGCCCGGGGCCCGGCGGCCCGGACGCGACCCGATCACCGAGGACGCGGAGCCCAACGCGTCCGCCGCCCTCGACGGCGACATCAAGTCCAGCTTCATCGCCGCCGCTCGTCGCGCCGCTCAGGTGGCGCAGGCGGAGGCATCCGGTACCGTGCAGGCGCCCCGTGCCCGGCACGGCTCCGATGCGTCCTCCTCGAGCGAGGCGGTCGCGTCGGCTCCGCTGAACGCCCGGTTCGCCCGCCTGCGCGCTGAACTCGATCGCCGCCGCAAGCCCCTGCTTCTCGGGCTCGCCGCCATCATCCTCGCCCTCGGTGCGCTTCAGGCCATCGGAACCCGAGGCCCGGCCCGCGAGACCGTCGCCGCATCGGCGGAGGCCCCGAGGACCGAAACACCCGCGGGCGCAGCCTCCGGCCTCCCGGACCCGGTCACCACCCAGTCACTCGCCGATCCGGCCTCGCTCAAGGAAGAGGTGGCCAAAGCCGACGCCACGAAGACGGATTCGACGAAGACCGACCCCGCCCGGGTCGATGGTACCAAGGCCGAAACCGTCCGATCGGGCACGAACCGGATCGTCCCGCAGGTGACTGCGATGGCGGCCCTGTCGCCCGATCTCACCGCCGTTCCGGCAAACTTGGCCTCCCTGCGTCAGGCCGCCATCGAGGGCGATGGCACGGCCGTCTACGACCTCGCCGCGCGCTTTGCCGACGGGCGCGGCGTGACGCGCGACCTCGCCCTGTCGCACAAGCTCTACGACAAGCTCGCGCAGGCCGGCTACGCGCCGGCCCAGTACAAGCTCGGCGGGCTCCATGAGAAGGGACTCGGCGTGCCCCGCGACCTCGCCCAGGCCAAACTCTGGTACGGACGCGCGGCGGAGCAGGGCAATGCCCGGGCGATGCACAACCTCGCGGTGATCCACGCGGAGACACCCACGGCCTCGGGCAAGCCGGACTACACCACGGCGGGGCAATGGTTCCGGCGCGCGGCCGAGTACGGCCTGCGCGACAGCCAGTACAACCTCGCGGTGCTCTACGCCCGCGGCCTCGGCGTGCAACAGGACCTCCAGCAATCCTTCCTGTGGTTCTCCGCTGCCGGTGCGCAGGGTGATGCCGACGCGGCCAAGAAGCGTGACGACGTGGCGGCCAAACTCGAACCGAAGGACCTCGCCACGGCGCGGGCCCTCGTCGCCGCGTTCAAGGCCAAGGTGCCCGATCCGGCCACCAACGAGGCCCCCACGGCTTCAACTGCGCCTCGGACGATGACCCTGCTCGGGGCGACGCCCCCGGCTCCGGTCACCCCGCCGCGACGCAGCTGAGAATTGTCACAACGCGTCCATCCTGTCGCGCGTGCGGGTATCTGCCGCCTTTCCTCGGGCGCCCCGAGGCGTTTGGATGGCGGATGCTTTCTCGCGGACGGCGGGGGCCGGCCCGAATGGGATTCACGGATGACGGGAGGGCCGAGGGTGCGGGTGACGACGGTGCCACCGGCGGCGGTGATCCTCGGGATCGCCGGCCTGATCCCGTTCCTCGGCTTCGCGTTTCTCTCCGTCAGCGGTGGCAATGCGGGCTTGAGCACCATCGGCCTCGATCCGCGCATGGTGTTGTCCACCTACGGGGCGGTGATCGCTTCGTTCCTCGGTGGAATCCGCTGGGGCGCCGCTGCGGCACGCGGCGGTGGCGGGGCCGATTACGCCATCGCCATCGTGCCGTCCCTCCTGGCCTGGGCGGCCCTGGCCATGCCGGCCCCATGGGACTTGCGGACGCTCGGCTGCCTCGTCCTGGCCTGGGGCTTCATTGATCAGGATCTTCCCCGCCGCGGCCTCGTGCCCGTGTGGCTGGGCCGTCTCCGGCTCGTCCTGTCGGTCGTGGCCGGGGCGTCCCTCCTCGTCGCGGCGTAGAACTCCGGTGTTAGAGCTTGTCGTCGGCTTCCGCGAGAGCCGATGGGAGAAACGGTGCCTCGCGTACCCTGACGATCAGTCCTTCGCCAGCATGGACTTCCCGATGGCGAAGACCCGCCCATCCCCCAGGAGATGCGCGGTGAAGCCCGCCGGAAACAGCGGCTCGAACACCGGATTGCGCACGTTGAGACCCCCCGCATAGGCGCCGAAGGCCGGCATGATGAGGCGGCGACCGTCGGTGACGAAGCAGCGGCGACGCACGGCCCGACCCCGCATGGCGACCTTGCCGCACGGATGCAGGTGACCGGACACCTCGCCGTCCACCGCGTCGGGGGTCGGCTCGTGGCGGAGCGTGAGGCCGCCGAGCGTCAGGATCTCGGCGTAGCGCCCGCCCACCCCCTCGGTCACGGCGTGATCGTGGTTGCCGGCGATCCAGACCCAGTCGCGCCCCTCCTGCAGGGCCGCCACCATGGCGCGGTCGCCCGGCTCCATGCGATCCGGCCCGCGCGCATCGTGAAACGAATCGCCCAGAGCCACGACGCGGGCCGGGTCGAGGCGGGCCACCACCTCGTGTAGACAGGCCAGGGTCTCGCGGGTGTCGTAGGGCGGCAGGAACTGGCCCGAGCGCGCCGCGAACGCCGAGCCCTTCTCCAAGTGGAGATCGGAGACGATGAGGGTGCCGTGGGCGGCCAGCCACAGGCCGCCGCACAGGTCGAGGGTGAGGTGTTCGCCGGCAAGCGTCAGGCCGGGGGCCTTCGTGGTCTTCTCGAGTCGTGCGCCGAGCGCCAAAACCGCATCCTCGTCATCGGGTGAGCAGGGCGACACGTCAGCCGAGCGCCTCTTCGAGAAGCTGCGCCTCGGCCTCGGCCAGGATCTCGTCCGCGCCCTCGCCGTAGACCTTCTCCCGCCCGATTTCGAGCATGACGGAGACGGACAGGGGCGAGACGCGGTCCAAGGCCTTGTGGACGATTCGCCCCTGGATGCGCCTCAACATCACACCGAGGCGCTTCACGTCGAGGAGTCCGGTTGCCGCATCCTGCCGCGCCGCGCGCAGGAGCAGGTGGTCGGGCTGGTGCTTACGCAGGACGTCGTAGACCAGATCCGTGGACATGGTGACCTGGCGCCCGGTCTTGGCCTGCCCCGGATAACGGCGCTCGATGAGCCCCGCGATGACGGCGCATTGCCGGAATGTGCGCTTCATCATCGCCGATTCGTCGAGCCATGCCTCGAGATCGTCGCCGAGCATGTCCTCGGCGAACAAGGCTTCGAGGAAGTCCGACCCGGTGGCGATGCGCGCGCTGAGATCGCGGGTCATCCAGATGGCGATGCCGTAATCGTTGGCGGCGAAGCCCAGAGGCCGCATCCGTGCGCGCTCCAGGCGGCGGGTGAGGAGCATGCCGAGGGTCTGGTGCGCGAGCCGCCCCTCGAACGGAAACGCCGTGAGGTAGTAGCGCCCCGAGCGCGGAAACGTCTCGACCAGCAGGCCCGTCGGGCCGGGCAGCACCGAGCGGGTGCGCTGCTGGACGAGGTAGTCCGAGACCTGTTTCGGCAGGCGGTCCCACTCGAACGGATCGGCGATCATCGCCCGCACCCGCGCGGCGAGGAAGGTCGAGATCGGGAACTTGGCCCCGGCATAGGACGGGATCGCCGGGTCGGTGCCGGGTCCGGCACGGGTGGCGAGCGCCTCGTCCTCCGTGAGGCCTTCGAAGCGCAGGACCTCGCCGGCGAACAGGAAAGTGTCGCCGGGGGTCAGCGTATCGGCGAAATCCTCCTCGATCTCGCCGAGGACCCGCCCGCCGCGCGGCAGCACGGCGCCGGGGCGTGCCCGGTTCGCCCGGGCGAGGCGGACCTTCACCTTGGCCGACTCGACGATGGTGCCGACGTTCATCCGGTATTGCTGCGCCGTGCGGGCGTCCCGCACCCGCCACAACCCGTCGGGACCGCGCAGGATCTTGGCGAAGCGTTCGTAGGCCCGCAGAGCGTAGCCACCGGTGGCGACGTAATCGACCACCGCCTCGAAATCCTCCCAACTCAGGGTAGCGTAGGGGGCGGCCGAGACGATCTCGTCGTAGAGCCGGAGCGGGTCGAACGCGTCGGCACAGGCCATGCCGAGGATGTGCTGGGCGAGCACGTCCGGGGCGCCGAGGCGCGCATCCGGCGTGTCCTGCGCGGCGGCCTCGACGGCGTCCAGGGCCGCCTGGCATTCGAGGATCTCGAAGCGGTTGGCCGGCACGAGATAGGCCTTCGAGGGCTCGTCCATGCGGTGGTTGGCACGGCCGATGCGCTGCATGATCCGGCTCGCCCCCTTCGGCGCGCCGATGTTGACCACGAGATCGACGTCGCCCCAATCGATGCCGAGGTCGAGGGTCGCGGTACAGACGATGGCGCGCAACTGGCCCGCCGCCATGGCGGCTTCGACCCGGCGGCGCTGGGTGGCGTCGAGGGAGCCGTGATGCAGCGCGATCGGATACGACTCCTCGTTGATCCGCCAGAGTTCCTGGAAGGTGTACTCGGCCTGGAGCCGGGTGTTGACGAAGACCAGTACCGTGCGGTGACGACCGATGAGATCGTAGATCGCCGGCATCGCCTGCCAGGCGGTGTGACCGGCGAGCGGGAGCGTGAGCCCGGTGTCGAGCATGTGAAGGTCGGGCGCCGCGCCGCCCCGTACGACGACGAGGTCGGCCATGGGAGGCTCGGGCACGCCGGCTTCGTCAGCACCACCGTGCTCCCGCTCCTGGAGGGAGAGGGTTGGGGACCCGCGCTCGTCCGCCGAGGCGTGGCGCTGCGGCACGAGATACCGCCGCAGATCGTCCGGCTCCCGTACGGTGGCGGAGAGGCCTATCGCCGTCAGGCCCGGGCTGAGCCGGTGCACCCGCGCCAAGGCCAGGGACAGGAGGTCGCCGCGCTTCGACGTCACCAGGGCGTGCAACTCGTCGAGCACGACGCAGGACAGATTGGAGAAGAGTTCGGACGCCTCGCGGTGAGCGATGAGGAGCGCAAGCTGTTCGGGCGTGGTCAGCAGGATGTCGGGCGGTCGCTCGACCTGCCGGGTGCGCTTATGGGACGGCGTGTCGCCCGTGCGGGTCTCGACACTGATCGACAGGCCCATCTCGGCAATCGGTGCTTCGAGGTTGCGGGCGATGTCGACGGCGAGCGCCTTCAGGGGCGAGATGTAGAGGGTGTGCAGGCCCCGTGATTTCTTTGCCGGCGGACGTTCCGCCAGGGCCGTGAGGCTCGGCAGGAAGCCCGCAAGGGTCTTGCCGGCGCCCGTGGGGGCGACCAGCAAGGCGGAGCGACCCGCGCGCACGATGGCGAGCAGGTCGAGCTGGTGCGGGCGGGGTGTCCAGCCGCGCGCGGTGAACCAATCCGCGAACCGGTCGGGCAGGACCTCGGGCAGCGCATGGTGCGGGGGGGTGGCGCTCAGGCGAGGGCCATGAGGAAACGATCGATGAGCTCCAGGGCCCGCTCCGTCAGGGCACCGGGATAGCGCACGAAGACGTGGCACCCACCGGGATAGATCGCCGTATGGCCGCCATTTCCGGCAGCGGCCCAGCGCGACGACATGTAGAGGGTGTCGTCGAGGAGGGGGTCGTGGGTGCCGACGGTGAACAGGGCCGGGGGCAGTCCGGCGAGGTCGGCGTAGAGCGGCGACACGTCGGGGCGACGGCGATCGATGCCATCCCGAACGTAGTCGTTGGCGAAAGTGGTCAGATCCTTGGTGTTCACCACGAGGCGCTCGTCGCCCCAATTGCGCACGCTCGGGGTCAGGCCGAGGTCGAAGAACCCGGCATTGAGGTTGGCACCCCGGAAAGCGCGCGGCAGACCGTGCCGGTCACGCAGGCGGAGGAGGGTCATAACGGCGAGATGGGCGCCGGCCGATTCGCCACCGATGGTGAGGGCCGTGATGCCGAGTTCCGCCCGACCCGGACCGGCGAGCCACAGGGCGGCGGCCTCGCAATCCTCCAGGGCCGCCGGATAGGGGTGCTCGGGCGCGAGCCGATACTCGACGGACAGACAGACGAAGCCGCAGGTGTCGGCAATCCGCTCAAGCCACGGGTCCTGCTCGTCGGCAGCGCCCCAGACCCAGCCGCCGCGATGGATGTGCAGATAGGCGCCGCGCGCCTTCGGCCACTTTCTGGCATCGGGGCGGATCATGCGAAGCGCGAGCGGACCGCCCGGCCCGTCGATGGTCACCGTTTCGGCTCGTACGCTGCGGGGCATGGCCGGCGAGGCCTTGGTGCCCTGGCGGCGGCGTTCGCGGACCGCCGCGATGGGGATCGACCACGGGTCGGCCTGGGCCGCATGTGCCGCGATGATCTCGGCGTTGAGCCGTTTGGTGTCCGGATCGATCGTCGCCGGGTCGAACAGGGCGTGGTCGATCATGAATCGCTTCGTTTCATCGTAAAAAGAGGTCGTTCCAACTTGGACCGCGCAGCCGGCATTGCCACCTGGGCTATCGACAGCAACCCGCCTAACGCCCGAGCGTCCGTCCGGTTTCGCCAAAGTGTGTCGATTCGGTCACGCTTCCGCCGGCTTCGGGGGGTTGAGAGACCGCATTCGCCGCGCGCCGCAAGGAAACCTTCGCCCGATGAGCCTCGATCACGATCCGCGCCGCCCGCAGCCGTTTCCCGGCCAGCCCTATGCCGGCGCCTATCCCGAACCGGGTCGTCGCTCGGCCCTTCGCCGTTTCCTCGGCGGTTCGCCGGCGGCGGTGTTCGCCAAACTGCTGTTCCTGTCGATCCTGGTCGGCGCCGTCATGGCCATGCTCGGGGTGACGCCGGGCCTGCTGTTCTGGCACGCTTACGATGCCGTTCGAGCCCTCGTCGATCTCGGCCTCGACACCTTCCACGATTTCGGACGCTGGATCCTGGCCGGCGCCGTGGTTGTGGTGCCCCTCTGGCTGCTGTCGCGATTCTTCGCCGTTTCGAAGTGAGGTCAAGAACGAAGAAAGGCCGGCGTTTCCACCGGCCTTTCTCGAATGCCCGCTCGTGAGCGAACCGTTCAGCGAACCACGATGACCTTCGCGCCGACCTTGGCGCGGGTGTAGAGGTCGGCCACGTCGTCGTTGGTCATGCGGATGCAGCCCGACGAGACGGCGGTGCCGATGGTTTCCGGCTCGTTGGAGCCGTGGATGCGGTAGATCGAATTGCCGAGATACATGGCGCGGGCGCCGAGGGGGTTCTCAAGGCCGCCCTTCATGAAGCGCGGCAGATCGGGACGGCGACGCAGCATCTCGGCCGGGGGACGCCAATCGGGCCATTCGCGCTTCATCGTGATGGTCTGAACGCCGCCCCAGGTGAAGCCGGGCCGGCCGACGCCGACGCCGTAGCGCAGGGCTTGGCCGTCACCGAGCACGTAGTACAGGCGACGCTCGGCCGTGGAGACTACGATGGTGCCGGGGGCGTAATTGCCGGAATAAGCCACCTGCTCGCGCTGGATCGCCGACATCTGCGGCACGGCCGAGGCCATGGGGTCGGCCGGCGACAGCGATGCGTTGGAGGTCGGCACGGCGACGACGGCCACCGGCTCGGCCTGCGGGCGCACCCGCAGGACCAGGGCGTTGTCCAGGGGCTGGCGGGTTAGAGGGTCGATCTCGTAGGCGGCAGCGGGCGATGCCCACGCGCCAAGCGCACAGGCGAGCCCGGTGAGGGCGGGGGCGAAACGGCGCATCGGGGCCTCTCGAGGGCAGTCGGAAATCACGGCGATCAGCTCGACGCACGGTACCGCGCGAAGAATGCCCAAGACGTAAACGCTGGGGTTTCAAAGCCAAGCTCTATCCGCGGTGCAGCATCGCTTGCCGCGACGTCGTGACTCCATGGCCACAGTGTGGCGCCTTGGCCGTAAGGTCCTTCGGTTTCAGGCCAAACCTTCAAGCATCGTCGAGACCGAGATCGATGATCGGCGCGCTGTGGGTGATCCAGCCGCAGGAGATCAGATCGACGCCAGACGCAGCCACCGCCCCGACGGTCTCGCGGGTGATCCGGCCCGAGGCCTCCGAAATGGCGCGCCCGTCGATCATCCGCACGGCCTCGCGCAGTTGATCCGGGTTCATGTTGTCGAGGAGCACGGCGTCGGCGCCGACGGAGAGGGCCTCTTCGAGTTGGGCCAGGGTGTCGACCTCGCACTCGATCTTGACGAGGTGGCCTGCATAGGCCCGCGCCCGGGTGATGGCCGGGACGATGCCGCCGGCCACCGCCACGTGGTTGTCCTTGATGAGCACGGCGTCGTCGAGGCCGAAGCGGTGGTTCGAGCCGCCGCCGGCCCGGACCGCATGCTTCTCGAGGGCGCGGAGGCCCGGTGTGGTCTTGCGGGTGCAGACGATGCTGGCCCTGCCGTGCGGCCGCGCCACCGTGACGAGGCCCGCCGTGGCCGTGGCGACACCCGAAAGACGGCACAGGAGATTGAGGGCCACCCGCTCGGCGGTGATGATCGCCCGCGCCGGGCCGGACAGGCGGATCACCACGTCGCCCGGCGCCACGGTGGCGCCGTCGCCGCGCACCACCGTCACCACCACGGCCGGATCGATGAGGCCGAAGGCGAGGACGGCGGCGTCGATGCCGGAGATCACGCCGTCCTGGCGGGCGGCGATGACGGCGTTCATCGTTAAGGATGCCGGCACGATGGCGTCGGTGGTGATGTCGCCGGCCCGGCCGAGATCCTCCAGCAGGGCTGCCCGCACGATGGGCTCGACCATGAGGCGGGGCAGGGGGACGAGGTGCAGATCGTCGGTCATGGAAGCCCTCCCGGGCGTTTCGGGCAGTGGGCCGGAATCAGGCGAAGGCGGGTGCGTCGACTGCCGAAGAGCTCAGGACTTCGGCCAAGGTCGTTTCGGTGTGCCGGACCGGAGCTTGATCGGGACAGTCGCTGCGCCAGTGCGCCCCCCGGCTCTCCCGACGCGACAGGGCCGATGTGGCGACCACGAGCCCGACGAGGGCGGCGTCGCAGCCGGCCTCGGCTGCTGGCATCAGCCGACGGACCGCCTCCGCGAGGCCGTCCGCATCGCGCACGACGCCGACGCGTTGCTCCATGATGGCGCGGATCGTCGGCAGATCCGACGCCGGACGGGGCTGCTCCGGCACCGCCTGCGCGGCCCCCGGGACCGGAACGGCCTCGATGGCCTCGGCGATCCAGGGCGCGAACGCCATGGCTTCGAGAAGCGAATTGCTGGCGAGGCGGTTGGCGCCGTGCAGGCCCGTGGACGCGACCTCGCCGCAGGCGAACAACCCCGGTACGGTGCTGGCGCCGCTGCCATCCACCCTCACGCCGCCCATGTGGTAGTGCGCCGCCGGCCGCACGGGGATCGCCTCGTGCTGCGGATCGATGCCGGCCGTCGCGCACAAACCGGCGACCGTGGGAAACCGCGTGGCCATGCGAGCGCCCAAGGCGCCGCGGCAGTCGAGGAACACCTGCGTGCCCCGTGCTTGCGCCTGAAAGATCGCCCGGGCGACGACGTCCCGTGGCGCCAGATCCCCACCCGTGATGCCGGCCATGATCGGGGCACCCAGTCCGTTGACGAGCCGCGCGCCCTCGCCGCGCAGGGCTTCGGTGGCAAGCGGCATCGGATCGGCGCCGACCGCGATGGCGGTGGGGTGGAACTGAACGAACTCCATGTCGCGCAGGCTGGCACCGGCCCGGGCCGCCAGGGCAAGGCCGGCCCCGGTGGCGCCGCGCGGATTGGTCGTCGATGCGTAGAGTGCACCGATCCCGCCGGTGGCGAGCACCACGGCGCGGGCCGCCAGACGCAGCCGCGTACCGCCGCGCTCGCACACAACGCCCGCGATCGCACCCTGACGGTCGTGCATCAGATGACGCGCCTGCGCCACGACCACGTCGATGGACGGCGTGGCGGACACGGCCCGTACCAGGGTCTCGAGGACGAGACGACCGGTCGAATCGCCGCCGGCTCGTACGATGCGACGGCGGGAATGGGCAGCCTCGAGCCCGAGCGCGAGGGCCCCGACGGTATCCCGGTCGAACGGGGCATTCAGGCCGACGAGCCATTCGATGAGGCCGGGGCCGGCCGCCGCGACGCGTTCGGCGACCTCCGGCTCGCTCAGGCCCGCGCCCGCCGCCAGGGTGTCGGCGGCGTGAAGGGCCGGTGCGTCGTCCTCACCCATGGCGGCGGCGATGCCGCCCTGCGCCCAGCCCGTGGCGGTGCCGAGCCCGAGGGGACTCGCCGTGACCAGTGTGACGGGACGCGGTGCGAGGCGAAGCGCCGTCGCGAGACCGGCGACGCCGGCTCCGATGACGATGACGCGGTCCGGCGTCGCGAAGGAGAAGGGTGCGTGCGCGTTCATCGCGGCCGCACCGCGAGCATGCGCTCCACCGCCAAGCGCGCCCGGTCGGCGAGTTCGGGTTCGACCGTGACCTCGTGAGTCAGGGTCTCGAGGGCGCGGCGGATGTTCTTCAGGCTCATGCGCTTCATGTGCGGGCACAGGTTGCACGGCTTGATGAACTCGATGTCCGGGTTGGCCGCCGCGATGTTGTCGCCCATCGAGCACTCGGTCACGAGCACCACCTGCCGGGGGCGCTTCTCGGTCACGAAGTTCATCATCATCGCCGTCGAGCCGGAGAAATCGGCTTCGGCCACCACGTCGGGCGGGCATTCGGGATGAGCGATGACCGTGACGCCCGGATAGCTCTCGCGCACGGCGTGGATATCCGCCGGGGTGAAGAGTTCATGGACTTCGCAATGACCGGCCCAGGTGAGGATCTCCACCTCGGGCACCAGGGCCTGCACGTTCTGGGCGAGGAACTCGTCGGGAATCATCAGAACGCGGGGCGCGTTGAGGGACCGAACCACGTCGACGGCATTGCCGGATGTGCAGCAGAGGTCGGATTCGGCCTTAACGGCCGCCGACGTGTTGACGTAGGTGACGATGGGAACGCCGGGATACTTTTCGCGCAGCCCCCGCACATCGGCGGCGGTGATCGAATCGGCGAGCGAGCAGCCGGCGGCCATGTCCGGAATGAGGACGGTCTTGCCCGGGTTGAGGAGCTTGGCGGTCTCGGCCATGAAATGCACGCCGGCCAGCACGATCACGTCGGCATCCACCGTCACGGCCTCGCGAGCCAGCGCCAAACTGTCGCCGACGATGTCCGCCACCGTATGGAAGATTTCCGGCGCCTGATAGTTGTGGGCGAGGATGACGGCGTTGCGCGTCTTCTTCAGTTCCAGGATCGCCGCAACGTCATCGGCGAGCGCCGGCCATTCGATGGCGGGCACGTGCCGGGCGACCCGCGCGTAGATATCGGGCAGAGGCAGGCCGGCATAAACCGCGGGCGCCGGAGTGATCGGAAGACTGGTGGCCGCCATGGATGCGTCCTCACTTATGCTCAAAATGAGCATTGTGCCGACTAACGTAGGGGCCCCATTCGCACTTGTCTAGATATGCTGGACTTGAGCATAACGTTTTTGCAGCGCACCCTCGATGGTGCGCCGCGGCTGTCAGGTGGGGCGTTTCGCCGGCCTGAGGCGGAAGCCCGGGGCAGGGCGTTCGAGGAGGACTTCGCGCCGGAACCGAACGAGGCGGGCCGGCCTGCCGGTGGCACCGCTGGTGACCCCATCGGTCTCTTCGACCAGACCCTGCTGAGCGACGAGCCGGCGGAAGTTCTGCTTGTGCAGATTGGTCCCCGACAGAGCCTCCACCGTGCGCTGAAGCTGGAACAGCGTGAAGGTCGGCGGCATCAGCTCGAAGACAACGGGCCGATACTTGATCTTGCCACGCAGGCGCCCGATGGCGGTGGCAAGCACCCGGCGATGGTCGAACGCCATGGGTTGTCCGGTCACCGGGAGGTCGGCGGGGCTCGCGGCACCCGACTGGCCTTGCGCCTCGGGAATCAGGCCGGCCTCGAACAGCAGTTCGTAGCGCTCCAGCACGCGCTCCTCGTTCCAGGTGCCGTCGCACAGGCCGAAGGTGAGGCTGAGGCGATCCTCGCGCCGGCGCTTCAGCTTCGGGTCGCCGGTCCCGCCGGCCCAGGCGAGGAGTTTCGGCTCGATCTCGGCCAGGGCCGCCGGCCGGCCCTCGCGAAAATCCTCCCAGGGCAGGTAGCGGTACCAGTTGCGCCACGAAGCCTCGGCGAGACCGCCGGGTCGAACCTCGCGAACCAGCGCGAGATAGGCCACCGACAGGGAATGCAGGCCCTGACTCTCGTCGCCCTGACGGTCGCGATCGCCGAAGGTGTAGAGCTGTTCGACGTAACCGAGGCGCTGATGGGTCTGGCGCTCGACCCACGCTCGCAGCCCACGTTCCAGGGTCGGGTGCTCGGGCACGAGGGGCCCGGCGGGCAGTCCGTCGGAACGGCCTGTCGCCTGCCCCTCGACCTGCACTGTCAGGGCCCGCGGCTCGCCGTCCGTCGCGGCGATGATGACGGCGACGAGCCCCACGGCGGACGGGTTGACGAGCGAGGCGTTGTCGCGCCCCTGCGAGTCCTTCACCGTCGTCACCTGGTCAGCCTCCATCTCGCACCGCGTGCATTTTGCACATCGTGCCGCGTGCTCATGGCACATCGCGCCGCCGTGATGAACGGCCAAACGGCATGGCCTATGGGTCAGGCTTCCTCCCGCCGAGGCAAGGGCCGGGCCGGGTTTCCCACCACCGTATCCCCCTCGGCCACGTCCCGGGTCACCACGCTGCCGGCGCCGACGATCGCGTGATCGCCGACGGTCACCCCCGGCAGGATGAGAGCGCCGCCGCCGATCCAGACGTTGCGGCCGATCCGGATCGACCGCGCGAACTCCAAACCGGCCTCGCGGGAAGCGGCATCGCGGGGATGATCCGCCGTGAGGATCTGGACCCCGGGTCCGATCTGCGTGCGCGCGCCGATATGGACCGGGGCACAATCGAGGATCACACAGCCGAAGTTGAGAAAGACATGGTCCTCCAGAGTGATGTGAAGGCCGTAATCGCAGTGGAAGGGCGGCCGGATGACGGACTCGTCGCCGACGGCTGCGAAGCGCTCGCGCAGGAGCGCGCGCCGGTCGCCGGGCGACAGACCGAGGGCCGCGTTGTAGCGCACCATCCAGGCCTTGCAGGCGCCGGCATCGGCCTGAATCTCGGGGTCGTCGGGATGATAGAGCTCGCCCGCGAGCATCTTCTGTTTCGGCGTACGGTCCATGCGGATCCCCCAATTGTGTTCGCCCCACCAACGCCGCCCCACCGGTCAAGCTCCCGAGCTTCCACCTTCGCGGGCCCTTGCGGCATGGGAACCAGCCCGTAAGACGAATGGGACGGGGCTGACCGGGGAGAACGCTGTGATCGGACGGGACGACGCGCCGGGGCGCACGGTGCCGGTGGATCTGCGCCTCTACGGAATCCTCGACACGGGATTCTGCGGCACCGATGTCGGGCGGCTCGCGGCACTGGCGAGCGCGGCGGCGCGCGGCGGCTGCACCCTCCTCCAGTATCGCGAAAAAACCATCGACGATGCCCGTGCCGCCCTGGCGCGCATCCGGGCGATCCACGAAGCCCTCGCGGGGAGCCATGTCCCGCTTCTCGTGAACGATCGCGTCGACCTCGCCCTCGCCGCGGGCGTCGAGGGCGTGCATCTCGGCCAGTCCGATCTCCATCCGGCCGATGCGCGCCGCCTCCTCGGGCGCTCGGCCATCGTCGGCCTGACCCTGAAGACCGGTGCGCAGGCCGACGAGCTCTACCGGCTGCCGGTGGATTACGCCTGCATCGGCGGTGTGTTCTCCACCGCGAGCAAGGACAACCCCGACCCGCCCGTCGGCCTCGATGGCCTCGGCCGCATCCTGTTCCGGGGCCGCCTCGCGCGGGGGCAGAACTTCCCCCTCGGGGCCATCGCGGGCATCGATTCGAGCAACGCGGCGGCCGTGATCGCGGCCGGAGCGGACGGAGTTGCGATCATCTCCGCCCTGTTCGCCGGGGATGATGTCGAGGCGCGGGCGCGCGACCTGCGCCACCGGGTCGATTCGGCCCTCGCCGCCCGCGCCGCGGTTCCGTAAGGTCGTCGCAGGACGCAAAGGCACGCCATGACCCCCATCGCCGTCACCATAGCGGGCTCGGATTCGGGCGGGGGCGCCGGCATCCAGGCGGACCTGAAGACCTTCGCGGCCCTGCGCGTCTACGGCGCCAGCGTCGTCACCGCGCTGACAGCCCAGAACACAGAGGGAGTCCAGGGCATCCACGACGTACCGGCGGCCTTCGTCGCGGCGCAGATGGACAGCGTCTTCGGCGACCTCGCGGTGACGGGGGTGAAGATCGGAATGCTGTCGCAGGTCGCGACCATCGAGGCCGTGGCGGCGGGTTTGCGCCGGCATGCCCGGGATATTCCCATCGTGCTGGATCCCGTGATGGTGGCGACGAGCGGCGACCGGCTCATCTCGGAGGACGCGGTGGAGGCCCTGCGCCACCTGCTCCTTCCGCTCGCCGATCTCGTCACCCCCAACCTGCCGGAAACCGGAACGCTGATCGGCGCCGCAGCGCCGAGGAGCGAGAACGAAGCCGTGGCGCAAGCACGGCAACTCCTGGCGCTCGGAGCCCGGGCGGTTCTGGTGAAGGGCGGCCATGGGGAGGGCGACGAGAGCGTGGATCATCTGCTGTGCGCCGATGGAACGTTGCGCCGGTTCGCCGCTCCCCGGGTCGCCACCCGCAACACTCACGGCACCGGCTGCACCCTGTCGGCGGCGGTGGCGGCAGGGCTTGCGCACAAGCGCCCCCTCGTCGAAGCGGTCAGGGACGCCAAATGCTACCTGACCGCCGCCCTCCAGGCGGCCGATACGATGCAGGTCGGGCGAGGACACGGACCGGTTCATCACTTCCACGCCCTGTGGACCTGAGACCACTGCCCGCCTTGCGCGTGTCCGAATTTTGCGTTTGAAGTACCGCACGTTCGTTCGATGTACGGAACGATCCGGCGGGTTACAGGGACAATGGACGATCAGGTGACGACCCCCGAGCGCGGGCGGCAGCGGGATATCCTGACGGGCGCCCAACTGCTTTCGGGTCAGCTCGGCAAGACGATCCAGCGCTTGCGCAAGGCCTACAACCTCTCGCTGTCCGAACTCGCGGAGCAATCGGGGGTCGCGAAGTCGATCATCTCCCAGATCGAGCGCAACGAGACCAACCCGACCCTGGCCACCATCTGGCGCTTGAGCCAGGCACTGGACGTGTCCATCGAGCGCGTGTTGGCGACCAGCGACGAAGAGCCGTTCATCGAGAAGACCTCGCGCGCCGACACGCCGATCCTCGTCTCGGACGACGGCAAGGTGCGGCTCGCCATCGTCGGGTGGATCAAGACCGTCGAGTGGCTGCAATGGTACGAGGTGTCGGCCGATCCCGGCGGCATCCTCGATTCCGATCCGCACCAGCGCGGCTCGGTCGAATCCCTCACGGTCACCACGGGGCAGCTCGAAGTCGAAGTCGCCGGCACGGTCCAGCGCGCCCGCGCGGGCGAGACCCTGCGCTATCGCTGCGACCGTCCGCACACGGTGCGCTGCATCGGTCCGGAGCCGGCCCGCGCCATCATGGTGGTGATCATGAAGGCGGCCGTGATGGAATGATCGTTTGGTGGACACACCGCTCTCGGGAATGAGCGCTACGTCCGCGAACGATCATCCGTCCGAAGGCCTCAGCGGCCGGAATTCACCCACACGACCATTTCGCCGAGCACCCGCGCGAGCGCCGCGTCGAGCCCCACGGCGGCCGAGGCGACATCGACCTTCGCCACCGGGATGCGGGCCGTGAACACCCGAGCGGCAACGACCTTTCCGGTGCCCTCGGCGATGATCTTGGCGGAGAGATCCACCACTGCCTCGCCCGAGCCCGCAGCGATGTCGAAGGCGCGGATCTCGGAGATGAGCTGGAAATCCGAGACGATCTTGTCGCCCGGCCGGCTCACGGACTTCAAGCGACCGGAATTTTCGAGGCTCTGGATCAGGCGCGTCTGGATCAGCCGCGGCAGCCGGTCGGCCCATTGGGCGCCGCCGAGGAAGGACAGGGCTCCGCCGGGCTCGCGCACGATGATGCGGTCGGCCTCGAACGGCTGGATACCGACGGGCTCGGCCACGGTGACGGAGCGCGCGGACGCGCTGACCCGACCCGAGGGCGGGAGCGCGGCGAGGTCGAAGGTGAGCGGCACGGCGCCGCCGCAGCCACCGAGGGCCACGGCGAGCAGGCTCACGCCGAGGGCGAGGGCCGGTGAAAAGTGGGTCATACGCGATCCGGACTTCGCAGCGCGACAGGCTGCGAGGGACAAACTACGGCAAAGCTCGTTTCGTGCCGTGCGCCGGGACACCCTCATCCCGGCAAAACAGCATTCAACGACCACCGTTGTATTCCGGCAACGACGGCTTGCCGCCGAAGATCACCTGGCTCGGGTCGCGCTCGAGGTTCTTCACCGTGCGGTTGAGGGTGTTGAGGGTGCGCTGCCCGTCCGTGGACAGGGCTTCGACCTCGCGCCGACCCGTGCCGCTGAGGCGGTTGAAGCTGGTTGCGATGTTCGACGTCCGTTTGTCGAGGTTCTCCGACAGGGTGCGGAACGCCTTGCCCGCGTCGCGAACGGAGATGGCGGCCTCACGCACCTCCGTGAACGTGCTGGTCCCGGCGGAACCCGAGGCCGAACCGAGGAAGCCCTCGGCCCCCTTCAGTACGGCGTCGACGCGGTCGGCCGAGGTATTGAGCTTGGCCATCATCCCGCGCGCGTCCCTGAGGGCGCCTTCGATGTCGGGACTGCCGGCCGCTAGCGCCGCCGAGAAGCGATCCGCATTGTCGATGACGCGGTTGAGCTTCTGTCCATCGATGGCCTTCACCAAGCCGCTCACGGCCGGTCCGGCATCCGCCAGGGTCTTCGAGAACGCCTCGACGTTGGCCAGCGTCCGGTTGATGGCGCCCTCGTTGCCGGCCACCACCTTGTCGAGGCGCTGGAGTACGTCGTCGGCCCGTTGGGCGATCTGCTTGGCCGCCGCCATCATGTCTTGGATGTCGGACGAATCGGCGAAGATCGTCGGCATCTGGTCGCCCGTACCGGTGCCCAGGGCCGGTGCATCGGCGTTGCCGCCGGACAACGAGATGGTGGAGACGCCGGTCAGCATCGCCGAATCGAGGCGCGCGCGGGTGTCGGCGCGAAGCGGCGTGGTCCGCTCGACCTCGACCACGGCGACGACGCGGCGCGGGTCCTGCGGCAGCAGGCGCACGTCCGTGACCTCGCCGACCTTGATGCCGTTGAACGCCACCGTCGAGCCCTTGGCCAAGCCCCCGACGCTGCCGGAGAAGACGATCCGCACGGCCTGACGGGCCTGGCTGCGCGAGCCGCCCTGCAGCCAGAACACGAAGCCGAAGGCCGCGACGAGCACGGCGAGGGTGAAGGCGCCGATCAGGGCGTAGTTCGCGCGAGTCTCCATCGGATCAGCGATTGCCCGGGTTCGGGGTGGACGCGCGGTGCGTCACCACACGGTGAAGGGGATCAGGCCGCCGCATGGCGCGTGCCGTTGGGGATGACGGCGCGGCCGCGCTTGCCGTGGAAGTAGGAGCGCAACCACGGATGGTCACTCTCCAACATCTCCGAAATGGTGCCTTGCGCGATGATCTGGCCGTCGCCGAGCGCCGCGATGCGATCGCAGGCGGTGTAGAGGCTATCGAGGTCGTGAGTGACCATGAACACGGTCAGGCCCAGGGTCTGCTTCAGGGTGGCGACGAGTTCGTCGAACTCGCCGGCGCCGATGGGATCGAGGCCCGAGGTCGGTTCGTCGAGGAACAGGATCTCCGGGTCGAGGGCCAGGGAGCGGGCCAAGGCCGCGCGCTTGATCATGCCGCCGGAGAGTTCCGACGGCAGCTTGTCGGCGGCATCGGGCTTGAGACCAACCATCTCGATCTTGAGACGCGCGAACTCGTCGAGCAGGCGCTCGGACAGGTTCAGGT
Source organism: Methylobacterium sp. Leaf112 (assembly GCF_001423295.1). Lineage (GTDB taxonomy): Bacteria > Pseudomonadota > Alphaproteobacteria > Rhizobiales > Beijerinckiaceae > Methylobacterium. The sequence goes on from NZ_LMNG01000003.1 coordinate 58,822, forward strand.
GCTCGCGCATGGGCATCTGGATGTTCTGCTTGACGGTCAGCGCCGAGAACAGGGCGCCCTGCTGGAACAGTACGCCCCAGCGCTGCTCGATCTGCCGGCGCCGGGTGACGGTGAGGCCGTCCACGTCCTCGCCGAACACGGTGATCCGGCCCGACCGCTTGGGTACGAGACCGAGGATGGTCCGGGTCAGCACCGACTTGCCCTGGCCCGAGGGTCCGACGAAGCCCAGGATCTCGCCCCGGCGAATGTCGAGGTCGAGGCCCTTCATGACGATCTTCGAGCCGAACCCGACGACGAGGTCGCGGACGCGGATGATCGCGTCCGGCTCTGTGCCGGCTACGTGTTCACGGGTCGGCCGCTCGGCCTGGGCGCGTTCGGTCTGCACAGGGTCAGAAATCGATTGCCGCGAAGAAAACAGCGAAGAGCCCATCGAGGACGATGACCATGAAGATTGACTTCACGACTGAGGCCGTGACGTGGCGCCCGAGGGATTCGGCCGAGCCTTCCACGGCAAAGCCCTCGATGGTCGCGATGATTCCGATGATCAATGCCATGAACGGCGCCTTGATCAGCCCCACGGCGACGTGGTGGAACGACACCGCCACCTGCAGCCGGGCGAGGAAAGCTTCCGTGGTCATGCCTCCGTAGAGCGCCGCCGTCAGGCCGCCGCCGGCGAGCGCTGCGAGGGATGCGAGAAAGGCGAGGATCGGCAGCCCGACCACGAGGGCGAGGATACGCGGGACGATCAGGATCTCGATGGGATCTAGGCCCATGACCCGGAGGGCGTCGACCTCCTCGCGCATCCGCATCGAGCCGATCTCGGCGGTGAAGGCCGAGCCGGAGCGGCCCGCCACCATGATCGAGGTGAGGAGCACGCCGAGCTCGCGCAGGATGAGGAGCCCGATGAGGTTGACGACGAAGCTCTGCGCCCCGAAGCGCTGGAGCTGGAAGATGCCCTGCTGGGCGACGATGCCGCCGACGAGGAACGAGATGAGGACGATGATCGGCACGCCCCGGAAGGCGACCTGATCGAGCTGGTTGACGAAGGCGGTTCCGCGGAACGTCCCGGGCCGGGCCGCGACGCGGATACAGGCGGTGACGACTTCCCCGAAGAAGGCGAGGCCGGCGACGAGGTCGGAGCGGGCGCCGACCACGCGCTTGCCGAGGTCGTGCAGGAAGCCGAACATCCGGCCGCGCCGTGCCAACACGGGCTCGGCCGCGGGCAGCTTGACCTCGCCCAGGAGAATTCGGTGTTCGGGGCTGGCACCCGCGTAGGCGAGGCGCCCGCCCGCGGCCTCGATCTCCGACCGGGTCCGCTCCAGGACCCAGGCCCCGAGGGTATCGAGGCGGGTCACCCCCGTCAGGTCGACGACGACGGAGCCCCTCTCGGCACCGCGAAAAATTCCCGCGGCGGCGGCCTCCACGGCGTTGCCCTGGTCGACGGTCCAGCGCCCGCGCAGGGCGATGCGTCCACCCGTGAGGGCGGAGGCGTCGGCGACGTCCGGGTTCGGCAGGGTCTCAGCGGTCGGCACGACACGCCACTCCGTTACTCGCGTTCCCCGTTCCTCACAGGTTAGGGTTACGCAATCGTATCCGGGTGCTGGCCCACAAAGGCGGCGCTGTGAAGACGCTGCCGCTGCGCGAGGCGCGCGGCGCGTGCCGTCAGGCACAGGCCGATCACCGCCAGCGGCGCCATGAGGCCGAAGGCGAGGGGTCCACCGCCATGCCCGTAGGCGAGCCCGCTGGCGAGGGTGGCGCAGGCCGACGCCAGGGCGTTGGTGGCGCTGAGCGTCCCCTGCGCCCGTCCGCGCGCGCCCTCTGGGGCGAAGCGCGACACAGCCGCCATGGCGCCGAGCTGGGTCGCACCGAAGCTGAAGCCGTGCAGGGTCTGCAGGACGATGACCGCCCCGAGGGTATCGCCATAGAACGCCATGCCGATCGCGCGCACGGCACCCGCGGCGGCCCCGAGGCCGAGCAGGCGGAACGGCGTTCGCCACCCCGCCGGACACAAACCGATGCCGGCGAACAGAACGATCTCGGCCAGCACGCCGATGGCCCACAGGGCTCCGATCCAGGCCACGGGAAACCCACTGAGACTCCAGTGGATGCTGGCAAAAGCGTAGAGCGCGGCATGGCTCGCCTGGATCGCCGCTCCGGCCGCGATGGTGAGCCAGAGAAGGCGGGGCAGGGGAACACGCGTCGCCTTCGTACGCGGGACGGCCGCCGTGGGAAGTTCGAGGCGGACACCCGCGCACACCGCCGCCGCCAGCAGGGCGAGGGCGGTGGTGAGGAGCGGCACGGCGAGCCGCTCGCCGAGAAACCCCAAGGCCGCGCCACCGGCGAGGTTGGCGGCGAGAAAGGCGATGGAACCGGCCATGCGGATCCGGGCGTAGTCGAGGCGGGCGCTGCGGCGAACGGCGGCGAGCGTCAGGTAGTCGATGCTCGGCACCAGGGGGGCGCCGGCCGCCGCGTTCAGCGCGATGAGGAGCGCGAGCACCGGCCAGCCGAGCGCCGCGCCGGCCGGCATCAGGGCGTAGGTGGCCGCCAAGGCGAGACTTCCCGCCACCAGGAGGGCGCGCGCACCGACGCCCCGGTCGATGAGTCCGACGAGGGGGGCGGTGGCGACGATCTTGACCGCGATGGGCAGGGCGAGGAGCACGCCGATGATCCCGGCCTCGAGGCCGAGGGCGTTGAGCCAGACGGGCATGAACGGCATGGCGATGCCGATCTCGACGAAGACCACGGCGTAGAGGCTCGCGAGCCGGAACGGGTTCGGCTCCGGTGGCGTGGCGGTGGCGTGGGGCACGTTGGCTCGGGGCCGCGAGAAGATTTGGGGACAGATCGGACCCGTAAAGCCCGCGTTAAAACCATCGTGTCAATCGTTCGGAATGTCTGTGGCCCCGATCGAACACCGGGGGTGCAGCAACCCGAGGACCCGGATCTACATGTCGCGTTCCCGCTCGCTGACGTCCATCGACGTTTCGGAATACGATCGCATCGAGACGGCGATGTCCGAGAGCGCACGGGGGCGCTGGTTCCTCGACGAATACGCCCGGCGCACGCGGGGCGAAGACACTCAGTCCGTCCTGGGCGCCATCGCACGCCTCGAAGCCGTCGTCACCCAGGAGCGCGACGGGTCCCAGGTCGGGCGCATGCGCGGCGACCTCCTCGACATGGCCAACGCCATCGCCCGCACCAAGGCGGAGATCGTCGCCCTCGGCACGCCGGACCACGAGAACAGCCGCCTCGGCATCGCCTCCGTGGCCCTCGACGCCATCGTGCGCTCTACGGAGCGGGCGACCTCCGACATCCTGAGCGCCGCCGAGGACGTTCAGGAGGCCGCCTGGACATTGCGGGAATCGGGCTCCGACGCGGCGCTCTGCGATGCGCTGGACCAGCGCGCCACCGAGATCTACACGGCCTGCTCGTTCCAGGATCTCACGGCGCAGCGCACGGCACGCATCATCCACACCCTGCGCTACCTCGAAGAGCGGGTCGCCGCGATGATGGCGATCTGGGGCGATAGTCTCGAGGCGGTGCCGCCCGCCCCCGGTGAGTCCAATCCTGCCCAGCCCCTCGATCTGTCGCAGAGCGACGTCGACCGTTTCATCGATGAGCCGGTCGCCGCGCAGCCTGCCCCCGCAGCGGTCGCGGAATCCGTTTCCGAAGCCCACACTGAACCGACGGCAATGGCCGAACGCGCTGTCGCCACGCCCTCTTCGGAGATGGCCGCCGACGCGACGCAAGGCGACGCAATGGCTGATCCGTCGGACGAAATCCTCGTGGAGGAGACCGCCGAAGACGAGATCCCCGAAGACGAGAGCCCCGAGGAGGAGCGCGTCGTTGACGAGGCCCCGAAGAAGGATATCGCCGCCGCGTTCGCCGATATCGACAGCCTTTCGGACGAGGAGAAGCGCGCACTGTTCTCGTGAGGGTGCGGCGTCGCGACCACGGCTTTTCTCCTCCCAAACAGGGTTCACGAACCGTCGGATCCGATTAGGAGAGCGGGCATGGCTCTCCACCTCCTGAAGCTGTGCGTCGGTCCCGCCTCCATCGCGGAGCTCGAAGCCCGGATCGCCCAGACCCGCGCCGACGCCCTGGCACAGGCGCGCGACCCGGCACCCGCCCACGTCACCCGCATGGTTCCGACCCGCTTGTCCGAGATCCTCGGCGGCGGTTCGATCTATTGGGTGATCAAGGGCACACTCGCCTGCCGGCAGACCATCGCGGCGATCGCACCGTTCACCGGTGCCGACGGTATCGGCCGCTGCCGCCTCGTTCTCGATCCCGTGGTTGTTCCGGTCTCGCCGCGCCCGTGCCGACCATTCCAGGGCTGGCGCTATCTCAAGGCCGACGACGCTCCGGCCGATCTCGACGCAGCGACGGCCGACGGTCTGGCGCAAATGCCGGATGCGCTACGCCGCGAACTGGCCAGCCTCGGCCTCATCTGACGCCATCGCGATACCGAGCCCCCTCCGCCCCAGAATGGGGGAAGGGGGTCCGGTGCCCTACGCTCCGTCGAAGCGTCCGCTGGCATGGGCCAGCATCGTGTAGACCTTGCCGGTCTCCGAGGTGAGGTAGGCGTCGGCGCGCTTCGAATCGCGGTCGTTCTTGGACACGTCCGCCATCAGGCGTTCGAACTCGGCGACGTAGCGGTCCACGGTGCGTCGGAAATCGGCATCCCCGGCGTAGCGGCGGCGGACCTCCTCGAAGGTCTGGCGCCCCTGCGCGGTGTAGATGCGGCGGTCGAACAGGTTCGCCTCACCCCGGCGATAGCGCTCCCACAGATCCACGGCCGTGCGGTGGTCGATCATCTTGGCGATGTCGGCCGAGATGGTCTCCAGAGCCGTGCGCCCACGCTCGGCCGCCGCCTTGGCCTCGGGGGACCCCTTCTCCGGTGAAGGTTTGGTTCCGGCGGTGGCCTGAGATTCGGATTCGGACTCGTCGCCATCATCATCGAGGGATGCTCGGGTCAGGAGGTCCGAGAGCCAACCACGGTCTCCCGCCTTGGCACCGTTGGCCTGCGCACGCTGTGCCTCGCCCGTGCGGGCGGCAACGTTGGCGGGCCGACCGGCGGGTGCCGGCACGATGGTCATGGTCTGCCCCGGCTTCGGCGCGGCCGCAGCGGGTGTCCGAACGGGGGCGACCGGTGTGGGAGCGACCGGTGCCTTGGCTGGGGCAACCGGCGCCGGAGCGGGTGGAGCCGCGGACGGCCGGGCGACATCGACACCGCGATCGGTGCGGGCGACGAGGGTGGTCAGCTCGCCCAGGGCCTTGATCTGATCCGAGACGACCCGGCGCATCTCGCCGGTGGCGTCCTGCGTCTCGCGCGGCAGGTCGAGGACACCGCGCTGGATCTCGGCGCGGGTGGCGTCGAGCTCGCGGCGGATCTCGCTCGCCATCTCGCGCAGGCCGGCCACGGAATCACCGAAGCGCCCCGAGGCCGTCTCGAACACCGCCGTCATCTCGCGGGACGCCGCGTCGATGGCGGCACGCACGCCCTGCGCCGTCCGCTCGCCCTCGCTGTCGGCGCCAGACCGCAGGCCCTCGAACGCCTCGACGACACGGGCGCCGGCGCCCTTCGCAGTCTCGGCCAGACCGGTGCCGATGGCGCGGGCTCGCTCCTCCGCGGTCCGCAGGGTCTGCTCGATCAGTGCATCGAAACGGGCGGTCTCGGCTTCCAGGGAACCCGAGCGTTCGTCGATCCGGGCGAGCACGCCCTCGATGGCGCCCCCGCGCGCCGCCAGAACCTCGGAGAGGCGACCTTCGGCCGTCTCAAGGGATCCGGCCGCGCCCGTGAGTGCCGCCGCATGGGTCCGTCCGAGATCTCCCAGGGACCGGCCGCTGGCGTCGAGCGACGCGGCGAGTTCGGCCGCATCACGCAGGGCACCCTGCGCGACGGACTTGAGCTCGTCGACCTGCTCGGCGACGCCGCGGCTCGCCCGTTCGGTCTCGCTGGCGATGGCGCCCAGGGCTTCCTGGACCTGCTCGATGCGGGCCGCGAGACCCGTCTCGATGGCGCCGAGGTTTTCGCCCGCCCCCGCCAGGAGTTCGGCAAGGGCCGCATTGGCGCTCTCGACACGCTGGAGGACGCTGCCGACGTCGTGACGCAGGGCGTCGTTGGCCTGCGTGAGGGTGGCGATGGCGCGCGAGGCGCCCCCGTCGATGGTTGCCAGCAGAGCTTCGGCCGAGGCCTGCGAACGGGCTTCGAGTTCGTCCGTACGCTGGCGGATCGCCTCCACGAGGGGTGTGCCGGTCTCGGCGAGGGCCCGCTCGAGGGCTTGGCCTCGCTCGGACAGAGCTTCGACCAACGATGCGGCCGGGCCATCGACGACGGCGCGGAGGCGATCGGACTGTGCCGCGAGAGCCTCGATCACGTGCGAGCCGCGCCCGTCGAGGGTCTCGACGAGGCTGCCGCCGCGCTCCTCGATGGCGCGGGTGATGGTCTCGGCGCTCGCAGCGAGGCGCTGGGCCAAGGACTGGCCACGTGCCTCGACGAGGGCGGCGAGCGCCGTGGAACGGCGGTCGAACGCTTCCGTCATCGTCGCATTGCGACCGTCGATGAGGGCCGCGACGGCCTCGTTGCGCTGATCCAGTGCTGAGGCAAGGGCGGCGGCATGGGCTTCGGCGGCGGCGGCATGACGACCGACCCGCTCGTCGAAGGCGGACAGCATGGCGGCGCTTCGCTCGTCGACCAGGGTCGCATAGGCGTCCTGACGATCGTCGAAGGCAGCGGCCAGGGCGTCGCCACGCGACGCGACCAGGGAGGCGAACACCTTCATGCGGCTGTCGATACGGCTGGTGAAGGCTTCGCTGCGGGCATCGACGGCCTGGGTGAGGGCCGCACCCTGCGTCTCGATGGTCCGGGCCAGGCCGGCGGCACGACCGGAAATCAGCGAATCCAGGGCGCCGAGGCGCTCGTCGAACACCGTCGCGAGGGCCTGGGTCCGGGTATCCACCTGGAGGGTGAGGGCGCCGGAACGGCTCTCCACAACTCCATCGAGGCGGGCGAGGCCCTCGTCGAACAGGGCCGCGAGGGTGCGGGTGCGCTCCTCGACCCGATCGGTGAGCGAACCGGCACTCTCACCGACCAGCCCGTCGAGGGCCTTCATGCGCTCGTCGAACAGTCCGACGAGAGCCTGGGTGCGGGCATCGATCCGATCGGTCAGCGTCTCGGCGCGGCTGTCGACGAGACCGTCGAGGGCCGTGAGCATCTCGTCGAACAGGGCGCGCAGGCCCTGGGTCCGGCTGTCGACGGCCTCGGCCAAGCGCGTGCCGCGTCCCTCGACCAGGTCGTCGAGATGTCCGAGGCGGGTGTCGAACAGCGTCGTCAGCGCCTGGGTGCGCGCGTCGATCGCGTCGGTGACCTGGGCGCCGCGCCCGTCCACGATCTGGGCGAGGAGGTCGATCCGGTGATCGAACATGGCCGCCAAGCTGCGGGTCCGGCCGTCCACGCTCTCCGCGAGGCCGCCGCTGCGGCGCTCCACGAGGGTGTCGAGCTCGCCGATCCGGGCGTCGAACAAGGCGGAGATGGACTGAACACGCCCATCAAGTGCCGTGGCAAAGCCGCCGGCATCCTGTGCGACCAGGGCGTTGATCTGCTCGATCCGGCCGTCGAACAGAGCAGCGAGCGCCTCCGTGCGGGTATCGAGGGCCTGACCGATCTGGCGGCCGCGACCGTCCACGAGATCCGAGAGACCGCCGAGGTGCTCGTCGAACAGGCTCGCAAGGGCGCGGGTGCGCTCGTCGAGAGCCTGGGACACCTGCGCGCCGCGTCCGTCCACCAGGGCATCGAGGCCGCTGAGACGCTCGTCCAGGAGCGTGGCCATGGTCTTCGTACGGGCGTCGATGGCGTCGGCGACCTGGGCGCCACGTCCTTCGACGATCTGTCCGAGGAGACCGATGCGGTGATCGAACAGCGCGGCGAGATCGCGGGCACGGCCGTCCACCGATTCGGCAAAGCCGCCGGTGCGGCGCTCGACCAGGCTGTCGAGCTCACCGATGCGGCTGTCGAACAGGTTGCCGAGGGCGGCGATGCGCTGCTCGACGGCCGCGATCAGGCTCGAGTCGTCCTGGTTCGCGATGGCGTTGAGCTGGCCGAGACGGGCGTCGAACGTCGTCGCGAGGGCCTGGGTGCGGGCCTCGACGGCATCGGCGAGGCCTGCGCCGCGCTGCTCCACGACCTCGTCCAGATGACCGATACGCTCGTCGAAAAGGGCCGCGATGGCCTGGGTCCGGGCATCCACGGCGCCCGCGGCGCTGCCGAGGCTCGCCTCGATGGTCTCGACGAGGCGGCGGCCGCGCTGGTCGAGGTTGTCCTGCAAGGGCGCCAGGCGATCCTCGAAGCTCGTGCCGAGGACCTGGGCATGGCTGTCGAGAAGCGCGCGGATCTCGCCCGTGCGATCGTCGAGGAGCTGGTGGACCGTACGCACGCCCTCGTCGAGGAGCGAGCTGATGTCGAGGGTGCGCCCGTCGAGGGTGCGCCCGAGACGGTTTTCGCCTTCGCCGAGAAGCCGGTCCGCTTCCGCCACGACTTCGCGCAGGCGAGCGAGGATGGTCTCGCCGCGGGTCTCCAGGAGGGTGCCGAGGGCGTTGGTGCCGGAATCGAGGAGGCGGGCGAGCTCGGTGATGCGACCCCCGAGAGCTCCGAACACGGCACGGCCCTTCTCGTCGAGCTCGCTGCCCATGGCGGCGGTGCGCTCGTCGATAAGGCTGACGAGGTGATCGGTCCGCTCGGAGAAGGCGTCGCGGAGGCTCTGGGCCTGCTGGGACAGGGCCGCATTGGCTCCACCCGTGCGCTCGACGATCATGTCGACGAGTTCGCGGGTGCGGGCGGCGAGGTCTTCGTCCACGGCGCGGGTGCGGCTCTCGATGAGGCGGATCGCCTCCAGGGCCTGGGTGCCGAAGGCTTCGTCGATGAGGCGGCCGCGCTCTTCCAGTGTGGCGCTGATCACTTCGAGGCGGGTCAGAATGCCCGAATCGAAGCGCGTCGCGCCGTCATCGAGGCGCTGGACCAGTTCCCGGGTCTGGACGTCGAGGTGGCTGGTGATCTCGGTCGCGCGCGCGCCGAGGGTATCACCGAGGCTGAGGCTGCGGGCGGCGATGTCCTGCGCCATGGTATCGGCGCGGGCGTCGAGGGTCTCGACGAGGTCGCGTCCACCCTCGGTCATGATCCGCGCCATCTCGGCCGTGCGCAGGATCAAGGCTTCGTTGAGGGCGGTGGCACGCGAGCCGAGCTGGCCGTCGATATGGGTGATGAGGTGCGAGAAGGTCTCGCCGATCTCGGCGGTGCGCTTGATGCCGCGCTCCTCGAGGGCACCGAGCTGGGTCTCCACTGCCTCGCGGGCCTCCCGGGTGCGCTCGGCGATGGTCTCGGCCACGGCTTGGCCGCGAACGGAGATGATCCGGTCCATCTCCTCGAGCTGGCCGCCGACGCTCTGCGATAGGGACGTCGTATCGCGGGCGATGCGCTCCGCAATGATGTCACCCCGCGCGATGGTGTCCTGAAGCGCGGCGAGGCGATCGGTGAAGACCGTTTCGATGGCGTCGGCCCGAGCCTTCGTGGTCTCGTCGAAGCGCTCGCCCGATGCGCCGAGGGCCTCGCTGACCCGTGCGCTCTGGGCGGTGATGGCGAGGGTGATGTCGCGGCCGGCCAGGGTGAGTTGCGAATGGGCGTCGTGCGTGTGGGCGGCGATGAGCTCGCCGAGGGTTCGACCGTGGTTGCCGAAGGCGACTTCGACGTCGCGAACGCGGGCGTCGAGGCTGCCACCGATTCCCTGAGCGGCGCGATCGATGACGCCGGCGGCCTCGTCGGCGCGCGCGGCCAACTCGGCGTTGATTTCCTCGAGGGTCCGGCGCAGGGCCGCCACGGAGGCTTCGGTGCGGCCGGCGACGGTGTCACCGGTGCCCTCGGCGAGCTGGCCGAGCAGGGCGGCGGCCTGTTCTGTCCGGCTCGACAGCGCATTGGCATTGGCGGCGAGGCGGCGCTCGAAGATCTCGACGGCCTCCACGGTGCGGGCTTCGAGTTCGCCCGTGGCGCCGGCGGCGGAGCGGCGCAGGGATTGTGCGGCCTCGGCCGCGCAGGCGCCGAGCGCGACGGTGATCTCTTCGGCGCTGCGGCGCAGGGTCTCGGTCGCCTCCAGGGTCTGGGCCCCGAACTGACCATCGAGTGTCGCGGCGGTGGCTTGGAGTGCCGAAACCGTCTGACCGGTGCGGGCCTCCAGGGCGTGCCCGAGCTCGGCCAGGAGGCGCTCGACTTCGGCCGTCGCCGCGTGGGTCCGCTCGGTGATGAGACCGCCGGCCCGATCGCCGGCGAGGGCAAGGGCGCTCTCGAGGCTGCCACCCTGAACGGTGACGGTGTCGTGCAGGCGCCCAGCCACGGCCTCGATCCGGGAGGCCAGGGCGCCGCCGCTCGCGTCGATTCCGGCCGCGAGGCCGTCGACGGAACTGACGAAACGCTGGCGCAGGGTCTCGCTGCGGGCATCGAAGGCCTCGATCAGGCCATCGGTGCTCCGGTTGAGGCTCGCTTCGGCCTCACGACCACGCGTCTCGATGAGTTCGGCGACGCCGACGCCCTGGACCGCCAGGGTTTCGTGCAGGCGTCCCGTCACCGTCTCGATGCGCTCGGCGAGTGCGCCGCCGCGCGCGTCGATGTCGCCGGTGATGCCTTCGACCGCGCGAGCCAGGCTGTCGCGCACGGATCCGGCGCGGGAATCGAGGGTTTCGATGAGGCCGCTGGCCGTCAGGGCGAACCCGGCCTGGGCATCGCGGCCGCGGGCCTCGATGAGGTCCGCGATGCCGGTGCCCTGGACCGCCAGGGTCTCTCGCAGCCGACCCGTGACCGTATCGATGCGCTCCGCCAGAGCGCCGCCGTTGCGGTCGACGAGGGCGGTCGCCTCCTCGATGGAACGAACCAGGCCGTCGCGCAGGGCGTCGGCCCGCGCTCCGAACGTCTCGATGACGCCGCCGGTCGCCTGGGCCAGACGCTCCTCGGCCTCACGGCCGCGCGCCAGGATGGCATCGGACACGCCATCGCCGATGGTCGCGATGTCCCGGGTCAGGGTCGAGCCCGTGGCGGCGAAGTGTGCGCGCAAGGCGTCGCCGGTCTCGGCGAAGCGGGCGGTGATCTCACCGCCGGTGGTGGAGAACTGAGCGGTCAGCTCACCGCCGCGCGCCAGGAAGGCGCTCTCGAGCCCGCGGGCGGATTCCTCGAAGGTCCTGCGGACCTCGCTGCCCTCGCGGTTCAGGGTTTCGATCACCTCGGCGCCGGTCTGGGCGAGGGTGCGTGCGACGTCGCCGGCGTTGGTGGCCAGCGTCGTGGTGAGGAGCCCGCCGGTGCGCTCGAAGGCGCGGGTCACTTCCTCGGCTCGGCTCTCCAGGGATTGGGTCAGCGTGTTGCCGACATCCGTCAGGCTGCCGCGCACGCCTTCGCTGGTGGCGGCGAGGCGTTGGACGAGGTCGTCGCCCCGATCGGTCACGAGACCGACGACGCGGTCTCCGGCCAGGGCGAGCGCCGACGTGATGGCGTCGCCGCGGTCGCCGAGTGCCGTGGTGATGGCGTGCCCGCGCGCATCGAGGGCGCCGGTGACGCGCTCGCCGGCGCCGGTGACGGCGGCGACGATGCGCTCTGCGGCCCCGTCGAGTTCCTGCGTCAGGTTCTGGTGCGAGCCCGTGATGGCTCCGCGGACGCGCTCTGCGTTGGCGACGATGGATTCGCGCTGGGCGACGAGCTCGTCGACCAGGGACCGGATGCGGATCTCGTTCTCCGAGTACGCACGCTCCAGGGTGGCGATCTCGCCACGCACCAGGGTCTCGAGTTCGCCGGCGCGGGCGAGCGCCCGCTCGACACCGTCGCCCACGGCCGCCACTTCGCGGCGAACGGTCTGCGACATGGTCAGCACGGCGTCGGTCGAGAAGTTCTCCGGCTCGGCCAGGCGAATGGCGACTTCACCCACGGCGCGAGCGACGAGACGCATCTCCTGCGCCCGCACGGCCAGCATCGCCATGATCGAGAACAAGACCACGGGTCCGACGAGGGCGGTGGCCGCCACCGCCGACTGGAGCGCCGTGAGGCCCTGCGCGTAGGTCTTCAGATCACCGCCGGATTGGATCCAAGCCAGGGCGAGAAGGCTCGCGAACCACACGGCCGATGCGACGGCCGCGACGACGTAGGGCATCGGAGAAGGCCGAACCCGCAGGGTCTGCTGCAGGATGCCGATGTTCTGGCGATCGTCGTTGGCGACCAGCGAGCGGTCCGGGGGCAGCAGTCCACCTTCGCGGCGCGGGCGGGCGCGGTCCGGCGGCGGAAGGTCGGACGCCAGAGGCTCGTCGAGGCGGGGCGGGCGGTTACGTCCGCTCGGATCGAGGAGCGGATCGCCGTCACCGACGTCGGGCAGGCGCGGTTCGACGCGGTTCTCGGACGCGTCGGGCGTGAGCATGTCCAAGTTGAGGGCCTGCTCGATCGCGGACAGGGCTGCCTCCGCCGGATCCTTGAGCTTCTTTTCCGTGGCCATGCAACGCCTCGTTACCCGTATTCTCCCGCGTCGGCCGCACCCGGCGAAGGAGACACTTTTACCAATTTATCAAACGAACTTTAGACACCGGCACCGGGGGCCGATACCCGACCGCCTGCGTCCGCCGCAAAAACCTTAACGGAATGGTTACCAAGCCCGGGGGCCGGCTTCCCGCCGTCGGCTTTATCCATGGGCCCGCAATGCTTAAACGCAAACCAAACCCGCTTCCGCGCCTGTGGATAGGGAAGCCCGGCCATCGCCGCCGCAGACGAATCGAAAAGTGCCCGTGCCGCCCATCGATCACGATCACCTCACCCGGCAGACGTTCGGCGACGCGGAACTCGCCCGTGAACTCCTGATGCTGTTCGCCGGTCAGTGTCACCGCCTCCTGCCGGAGATCGGCGATCCGGCCCGCACACGGGCCGAGCGCGCGGACCTCGCCCACACCCTGAAGGGTTCGGCCCTCGGCATCGGCGCCGTCTCCGTGGCGGCGGCGAGCGCGATGGTCGAGGATGCGTTGCGGAGCGACGGCGATCCGGCACTGGCGCCCCTGGCCGGAGCCGTCGCCGCGGCCCTGCGGGCGATCGCCGAGGTGTGAGCCGAGCGAACCCGCCGCAGTGTCCGGCATGGAACGGCGCGGCGTGTCCCGCGTAAGCGAAAGGTCGCCGGTGCCAGCGAAGGAATGATCGCCGGGCGTCGGCGAACGCTTGCATTCCGAGGCCTGCCCCTTCAAGGCAGACCTCGCGCCGCACAACCGACCACACACGCGTTGTACGAGCCCGGAGCCCCAATCGATGCCCAAGATCACCTACGTCGACCATGCCGGCACGGCCCGGACCGTGGAAGCCGACGTGGGATCGACCGTGATGGAAGCGGCGATCCGAAACAACGTGCCGGGGATCGACGCGGAATGCGGCGGCGCCTGCGCGTGCGCCACCTGCCACGTCTACGTCGACGGCGAATGGGCCGCCATCGTCGGGCCGGCAGAGGACATGGAGCAGGACATGCTCGATTTCGCCTCGGACGTGCGTGCGACCTCGCGCCTGTGCTGCCAGATCCGGATCAAGCCGGAACTCGACGGCCTCACGGTGACGACGCCGGCGCGTCAGGGCTGAACGAGGGGCCGATCGTCCGGACCCCGAGGGTTTCGCACAGACGCACGAGATAACCGTCGGGGTCCTGAACCAAGACCTGACGGAGGCCCGCCTCGACGTCGCCGACCCGGTACCAGGCGTCATGGACGTCCCGGAACAGCGGCCAGTCCTGAGCCGCCAGCCGTTCGAGCACGGGGACGAGGACCGCGACGGTGATCTGTAGGTTGAGGCCTCGGCCGAGCGGTCGCTTCAGGTCGCCGACCGACCAGTTGCCGTTGACCCGGTTGAGCATGACCTGGGCACCCTCCCGTTCCAGGTAGGCGAACCCATCCTCCGGCCTCGCATAGACAACGGAAAAGTCGAGGGCGTCGCACCAGAATGCGAGGCTCCGCCCGAGGTCGAAAACGTCGAGTTCCGGGACCAGTGCGGCGAACCCGCCGTGGGGAAGGCGATCGCGGGTCAACGCACCAGTTCGCGCATGGCGGCGTCGATCCCCTCAAGGTTCAGCGGGTACATGCGCCCGCCGAGGATCCGGCGGATCATGGTGATGGACTGAGTGTGGCCCCAATGTTCCGCGGGCACCGGATTCAGCCACACCGCCTTCGGAAACCGGTCCAGCAGTCGCCCGAGCCAGACCTCTCCGGATTCGTCGTTCCAGTGCTCCACGGAGCCACCCGGCGTCGCGATCTCATAGGGGCTCATGGAAGCGTCGCCGACGATCACAACCCGGTAATCCGCCGGATAGGTCCGCAGCACTTCGAGCAGCGGCAGGGTCTCGTCGTGGCGGCGGCGGTTGTCCTTCCATACCCGCTCGTAGGGACAATTGTGGAAGTAGTAGTGCTCCACGTGCTTGAACTCGGACCGGGCCGCCGAGAACAGTTCTTCGGCCAGACCGATATGCCAATCCATCGACCCACCGACGTCGAGGAAGAGCAGCACCTTCACGGCGTTGCGCCGCTCGGGCCGCAACTTCACATCGAGATAGCCCTTGGCGGCCGTCTCCCGGATCGTGCCGTCGAGATCGAGTTCCTCCGCCGCCCCGGTGCGGGCGAAGCGCCGGAGACGCCGTAGGGCCACCCGCATGTTGCGGGTGCCGAGTTCGACGCCGTCGTCGAGGTCGCGGAACTCGCGCTTGTCCCAGACCTTGACCGCGCGAAAGTTGCGGTTGCCGTCCTGGCCGATGCGGATGCCTTCCGGATTGTAGCCATAGGCGCCGAACGGCGAGGTCCCGCCGGTGCCGATCCATTTCGAGCCGCCCTGGTGACGTTCCTTCTGCTCGGCGAGGCGCTGCTTCAGGGTTTCGAAGAGCTTGTCCCAGCCGAGTGCCTTCAACTCGGCTTTCTCGTCGTCGGTGAGGTATTTCTCCGCGAGCTTGCGCAGCCATTCCTCCGGAATCGTGGAGGGCTCCGTCGCGGCGCCTACGGTCTCCAGCCCTTGGAAGACCGTGCCGAACACCCGGTCGAACCGATCGAGATGGCGTTCGTCTTTCACAAGGGCCGTCCGGGCCAGCAGGTAGAACGCGTCCACCCGCTTCTCCGCGAGATCGCGGTCGAGGGCCTCCAGGAGGGTGAGGAATTCCCGTAAGGTGACAGGAACCTTGGCCTCGCGCAGGGCGGTGAAGAACTGGAGCAGCATGCCGCGACAACGCGGCAAGGCCTGGTTCGGGTCAAGGCTTGGTGCGGGTCAAGGCTCGGTTCCGGTCGAACGAATTGTCGGCGGCGCGCGGCATCCACAGCCGGCCGAGAAGTATGGGTAGAACCAGCGATTTCTGTGGGTAACCCGGACCTGGCCCCATGCAGTGGGACATGTCGCGTCACAGGAACGGAACACTTGCCCTGCAGCATCGCGGATGAGTTCGGACACGGTGTCGGAGCGAAACTTCCACGGCTCCATCGAGGGTGACCGCCATGGCACTCGTCCTGCACTCCCTCGGCGATTTCAAGCGCTTCCTCGCCGAGCCCGGCGCGACCATTCAGGTCGTGCGCAACACCTTCATGGACCGTCAGGGCCCCGCCCTGCGGGAGGCCTATCGTCAGAAGGGGATGTACGCGCCGCGCACGGTCCAGGCCCTGTCGAAGAAGGCGGCGGTGTTCGGGGTACAAGGGCACCCGACGACGATCTGGCTCTATTGGGATCGGGGCACCCGTCACTGGCGCTTCTCCGACGACACGGTGGCGATCCCCCTCCACACCGGCCTTGGTCCGCCCGACGAGATCGTCTATCGCTGCGGATACACTTCGGACGACGATGCGTCCGACCCGCCGGCCGAACACGATCCGGCGCATCAAGCCCCGACACCGGTGCCGACGATGCCCGACCAGGGTCAGGGACAACTCCTCTGATCGATTAGAAGCGCGCCGTCAGGAAGATCCGCAGGTTGCGGCCCGGCAACAGGATCTCGTCTTTCTTGAACGAGGCCGAGTTGCGAATCCGATCGTCGAGGAGGTTGCGCCCCTGGAGGCCGAGGGTCACCTCGGTGGCACCGTAGAGGACGGGATCGAGGGGCTTGGTGTAGCTCACCTCGGCGCGCAGGTCGTCGAAGCCCGGCGTCATCGTCTCGATGGGGGCGACCTCCGTGTGAGCGAAGGCGTGGAGCAGGTTCACCCGGGCGAACCAACCGTCGGCGCGCACGAACAGGCCGCCGCCGACACGGTGGGGCGGGATGCGCGGCACGAAGGTGCCGTCGTCGAACCGGGCGCGGACGAAATCGTACTGGGCGTCGAGGCCGGCCCAGCCGTTGCCCACGGGCAGGAGGTCGAGCTGCGCGCCGATCTCGGCGCCGTAGAAGGTCGCGTTGCGCTGGGAATAGACGATCTGTTGCAACTCGTCGTCGCTGCCGCATGAGGCGAAATCGTCGCCGCAGCGGCGTCCCGTGTCGCGCTTGTAGATGAAGCCGGTGTAGCGGGTGTAGTAGCCGGTGGCGTCGAGACGCAGCGGCCCCTCGGCGCGGCGAAGGCTGGCTTCCACGGTCCGGGCACGTTCCTTCTTCAGGGCGGCGTTGCCGATCTCGAAGGTCTCCGTGGCATCGTGGGCCCCGCGGGAATAGAGTTCGAAAGCCGTCGGCGCACGCTCGACGAAGCTCCCATTCAGGCTGGCGACGAACCCGTACGGCAGATCCTGCAGCGCACCGAAGCTGATGCTTTTCGGTGCGAATCGGCGGCGTCGACCGTAGGACAGCGGGTCCTCGCCCTCGATCGGTCGATAGTCGCCGGGAAACTGGGTGGCGGTGCCCGCGGAGCGATCTCCCTCGATTCGGCCGGCGGCCTGGAAGCGCAGGCCGTTGCCCACGGCCAATTCCTCGAAGAGGTACACGGCGTTGCTGCGTGAATCCGTCGGCGCCAGCAGGCCACCCGCCTCGCCGGCGGTGCCGAGGGTGCGGCGTCCGGCTTGCAGACCGAGCGCCCCCGTCAGGGTCCCGAGGGCGGTGAAGACCGGCACGTGCTGGAACTCGATCCGGGCCTCCGCTTCCCGGTTCTTGAAGGTGGCCTGGATGCCGTCGCGGCCGTCCTCGCCGATCCCGGTTTCGTCGTGGCGATAGACGGACCCGCCGACCCAGAAGCGGATCGCCGCGATGGGACCGTCGAGGGGGCGGAACTCGCCGCGGGCCAGCAGGCGGTCCTGCCGCGGATCGAGGCGCGTGCGGTTCTCCGCCGCCGAACCGCCGGGGATCTGATAGAGCGCATCGTAGTGACTGTAGGACAGGCCGACGAAGCCACGGTCGCCGATGAACGACATTCCGACGGAGCCGCCCTGGGACTCGTTGGCGGAGTTGCGCTGGATGCCGAGCGGCGTGGCGTAGCTGTCCGCCGCCGTCCTGAACCCGTCGGCGTGAACCGCGACGTTGCCCGCTCCGGCATCCACCGTGACGGCGCCGAGACGACCGTTGTCGACGGTGGAATACCCCGTGGTTGCCGACCCGGAGATGCCGCGCTCGGGGATGAAGGTCGGGACGCGGTTGTTCTCGACGCTGACCACCCCGCCGATGGCCTGGGAGCCGAACCGGAGGGACGCCGGCCCCCGGATCACCTCGATCCGATTGGCCACCAGCGGATTGATGGGGACGCCGTGATCCTCGCCGAGTTCCGAGACGTCCTGGATGCCGACGCCGTTTTCCTGAATCCGGACCCGGTTGTTGTCGAGGCCGCGGATGATCGGACGGCTCGCGGCGCCGGGCGCGTAGGTCGAGGCCGAGATCCCGGGCCGGTCGGCGAGGGCGTCGCCCAGGGTCCGAGGCTGATCGCGGGCGATCTGGTCGGCGGTCACCACGGTGACGGGCGAGAAGGTGTTGGTCGCCACCGGCAGGATCCCGACCGGCGGCGCGGTAGCCAAGCCGTTGCCGCGAAGGGGGACGATGGGGCTCGGGGATGTGACGCTGAGTTCGGACAGCGTCGTCTCGGCCTGCTGGGCCATGGCACCGGAGGACGCGAGGCCAGCACCGGCGATGACCGTTCCTGCGAGCATGCTCTTCGAGAAACCGGACCGCATCACGCCTCGCACGACAAATGTTATGTTGTTTCATTGCGCGAACGGAATAACGTTACAAGAGAAACGTGGTCACCCTCGGCGAGCGTCGCCCATCTGTTGCACCGATGCATCAGCTGCCGACGTGGCAGGGTCCTTTTCGACACTGCATGCCGGCTCGAGATCGTAGATTCGGCCCTTTCCGCACAAGCGCCGGTAGCCGGAATCATGCGTCGGACGCTGTGACGCGCGTGCAGTGCGGAACCGGTGAACCACCGTGGGCATTGCGCCTGCATGCCCGTCTCGAACCACGACCGCATCGGCACCTCGCCGAGCCCCGATCCCTCGCGCGCAGCCGGCGGGCTGCAGGTCAGCGTCGATCTGAATCTGTGCCAAGCCTACGCTCAGTGCTGCTACGCGGCGCCTGAGCATTTCGTGCTGCACGGGGCCGAGGCGCTTCACTACGATCCGGCGCCGTCGGCGGCGGCGCGCCAATCCATCGAGCGCGCCCGCGTCGCGTGCCCGGTCCAGGCGATCCTCGTCGAGGATGCCGGAAGCGGCCGCTCGTGAGCCAGGATCACCTCGTCGTCGTGGGTGCGTCGCTGGCCGGATTGCGCGGGGCGGAAGCCGCCCGCAAGGCAGGCTTTGCCGGCCGCCTCACCATCGTCGGCGCGGAGCCCCACCGGCCGTACGACCGTCCACCCCTGTCGAAACAGGTCCTCGGCGGTTCGGTGGCGCCCGGTGCCACGACCCTTCCGATCCTCGAACCGCTCGATGCCGAGTGGCGTCTGGGATCGGCCGTCACCAGCCTCGACAGGATTGGGCGGACCATCGATCTCGAAGGCGGTGAGCGCATCGCCTACGATCGCCTCCTCATCGCCACGGGCGCCCGGCCACGACCCTGGCCGGACGCGGCGCAAAACGATCTCGCAGGGATTCATACCCTGCGTGGGCGGGACGACGCGGCGGCCCTGCGTTCCGCGCTCGCGGCACGGCCCGAGCGTGTCCTGGTCGTCGGCGGCGGATTCATCGGCTGTGAGGTCGCCGCCGCCTGCCGTGACCTCGATCTGCCGGTCACCCTGGTGGAGACCGGCCCGACGGTCCTGGCGGCAATCCTCGGCGTCCACCTCGGCTCCGTCGTCGCGGCCCTACACGAGGCGCGCGGTGTCGATCTGCGCTTCGGCAGCGAGGTCGAGGCGTTCGAGGACGACGGCACCGGCCATGTGGTGCGTGCGCGCTTCGCGGACGGACGGACGCTGGAGACAGGGTGCGTGGTGGTGGCCTTGGGGGCCATCCGCAACACCGAATGGCTCGCCGGTTCGGGCCTCGCCTTCGACGAGGGGGGAGTCGATTGCGACGCGGACGGATACGTCCTCGACGCGGAAGGTCGCCCCGACCGGGCGATCGCGGCCGCTGGCGACGTGGCGCGCTTTCCCCACCCCCTCTACGACGGGCGCTTTGTCGCCCTTGAGCATTGGGGGCATGCCGCGGCGCAAGGCGCCCACGCCGCACGTCTGCTCGTGGGACGCGGGACCGGCGAAGCCTACGCCGAGGTACCGGCCTTCTGGTCCTCTCAGGGCGGACTGACGATCAAGTCCGTCGGACTGACGGAGGGGGCGGACGGCCTCGTCATCGCCCAGGGCGACCCGAAGACCGGCCGGTTTCTCGCCCTATACGGCCGCGCAGGTCGCTGCATCGCGGCCGTCTCCTTCGATTCCGTACGCTGGCTTCCGGCCTATGCCGAGATGGTGGCGTCCCGGGCGCCGTTTCCGCCCCCTGGGGGCGCGGTGGACCAGGGTGGCCTAACCATGCTGACGCCGGGGTTTCCCGGAGAGGACGATCGATGAGCGACGCGACCCTGTTCGAACAGGCCAAGGACGAGGCCAACCGCGTCGATCCCTATCCGCTGTTCGCCCGCCTGCGCGAGACCCCCGTATCGCGTCAATCCGACGGCACCTACGTCGTCGCGACACACGCGGCGATCACCCGGTTGCTGCACGATCCGCGCGTCAGCTCCGAGACCCTGCCGCCGGCCGACCGGCCGAAGACCGGCAATCCGATCTCCGACTGGATCGTCAAGCCGATCCGCGATCGGATCACCGATACGCACCGGCCGTTCATCTTCCGCGATCCGCCCGACCACGACACCCTGCGCCGGGCGGTGATGCACGAGTTCACGCAGGCGCGCGTCCAGGCGCTGCGCGACCGTTCGCACGGTCTCGTCGATGAGATCCTGGACAAGCATGCCGGGTCGCGGAGCTTCGATATCGTCGACGATCTCGCCTATCCGCTGCCGGTGACCATCATCTGCGAATTGCTCGGGATCCCGACGGAGGACGAACCGCAGTTTCACGGCTGGGCGACGCAACTCGCCACGGCGCTCGAACCCGACACCATGGCGGACAAGGAGGCCCGCTCTGAGAACAGCCGGACCTTCGAGACCATCTCCGACTACATGACGGGCCTGATCAAGGAGAAGCGCCGGCATCCCAAGGACGACATGCTGTCGGGGCTTGCCGTCGCGGGCGTTCAGGGTGTGCCGCAGATGGGGGATTACGATCTCATTGCGACGTCGATCCTGATGCTCGTGGCGGGTCACGAGACCACCGTGAACCTGATCACCAACGCCATGCTGGCGCTCCTGCGGAATCCCGATGAGCTGGTGCGCCTGCGCGACGACCCCGCCCGTGCGCCGCGCCTCATCGAGGAAGTCCAGCGCTACGATCCGCCCGTGCAATTCCGAACCCGACGGGCCCTCACGGATATCGCCATCGGCGGCGTGACGATCCCGGAGGGCGCTGACATCGTTCTTCTCCTCGCATCGGGCAACCGCGATCCGGCGGTCTTCACGGAGCCCGATCGCTTCGATCCCGATCGGAGCGGAGTCCGTCATCTCGGCTTCGGCGGGGGACTGCACTATTGCGTCGGGGCACCGCTCGCCCGCTTCGAGGCGGAGGCCGCTCTGACAGCCCTGGCTCGCCGCCTCCGCAACCCACGCCTCCCGGCCGATCCGCCTCCATACCGGCCCGGCTCGGCCTTGCGCGGGCCGAAACACCTCAGGCTCGCCATCGATGGCATTGCCCCGTCCTGAGGCGACAGTCTTGAGGCGTCCCGGCCACACCGGGGCGCAAACTCGCCGCCCCGCACGGGAATCCCCACGACCGAGATAGGCGTGCCTTGCGGCCATCGCATTTGACGGTGAGGCACCCAGCACAGGGGCCGTGTCCACGACCCCGAGATGTTCGGGATTTGCCACAAGATGCCGCGTCCGCTCCTGTCGACCGTCGCCGTCCTGGCGCTCACTGCCGGCCTCGGCGCCTGCGCTTCGTCGCGCCTGGAAGGCCAGCCCCGCAACCGTGGGCTCGGGCCTCAGGCCGCCCTGGATATGTCGGTGCCGGCCATGCCCTCCGCCCCCATCACGTCCGCGCCTCTGGCACCCCCGCCGGGGGCAGCCGCCGCCGTGGACGCCCCTCCGCCCGTCGGTGCGGACGTCGCCGTGGTACCCGCGACCCCCGTCATCGCGCCCGAGCCGAGCGTGGCGTCCGTCGCCCCGCCGGCTCCGCCGCCCGTGGTGGTGGCTTCGGGGCGATCCTCCGTGGTTGGCAACTGGACCGCCAAGGACGCGACGGGCGCGAGCTGCAGGGTGTCCCTGTCGAGCGCCCCGGCCCTCGATCTCTACAAGGCCAGCGCCGCCGCCTGTCCGAACAAGGATCTGTCCAAGGTGACCGCCTGGGATTACCGCGACGGTGAGGTCTACCTCTATCAGCCGGGCGGCACCGTGACGGCCCGCCTGCGTCAGGGCGGCGGCGCCCTCGATGGGGCGCTTTCGAAGTCCGGCGCGTCCCTGGCGATGGTGCGCTGAAGCCGGCGCGTCAGGGGTTCACCCGCAGACCGAGCAGCCACGTGTTGGAGTGGAAGCTCGACGTGGCGATCGAACTGTCGACCTGCTGGTAGACGTAGGTGCCGCGCATGGTCAGCCACCGGTTGAAGCGGTAGTCGATCCGCGCCGTACCGGAGAATCCACGGTCGGAGATGTTCACCCGGTCGTAGTCGCTGGCCACGAAGGTGAGCCCGCCGATGAGCGAGAGGTTGCGCAAGAGATCGTGCTGGACTTCCAGTGTGACGGCCTGGGTACGCACGCCGCTGGAGCCCGCGACGGACGTCTCGACGATCCCCGCCGTCGCGTTGAGACGAACCGCCGTGAGGGGACTGACCGTCCACAGCAGGGATGCGTTGAGGACCGGAGCGGTGAGGTCGCGCAGGTTCGGGTCGTTGTAGGTGCGGTGCTGCAACCCGGCCGAGACCTCGCCCGCGAGGAAGCGCGTCAGTGCGATGCTGCTGCCCGCCGAGAGGGTCAGCCCATCGGAAGCGCGCCGCGTGCCGGTGGAATCGACCCGCTGGTCGTAGACGCGGGTGTCGGCGAGAACGTCGACGAACGGCGTGAGGCTGGGCGAGATCTCGTAGCCGGCCCGGAGCTGCAGGCCGTACTGGTTCAGGTTGCGGTCGCTCTGGGTGATGATCGTGCCATCGGTCAGTCGGGCATCCTCGAACTGCGAACGATCGAGGAGGCCGCGCAGCGAGACCTGGACGCGATTGAACACCTCCGTCACGCCGACCGTGGTTCCGTAGCTCATGACGAGGGGGCGCGTCGCCGCGCCGATGTTGAGGTCGGGCGTGCCGGTGCGTTGCGTCTCGATGAGAAAGCGGCCTTCGACGTCGACGCGGGTGTCGCGGTTGGCGTCGATCCGCAATCGGGTCACGCCGAGGCCGTTGGGCCGGCTCGCCGCGTCGTTGTCCGGAAACTCGAGGTACGAGCCGCGCAACTCGCCGGTCAACTGGCTCGACGACCAGTCGCTGCGAAAGGCGAGATCCGCTTCCGTTCGCAGCGCCACCGACGGCCTGACGGCCTGACGCGTGGTTTGATCGGGGTTGGTGTCGTAGCCGAAGCTCTGCTCGAAGCCCGGCAGGAACGTGAAGGTGCCGAGCTTGATCCCGAGTGGGGCATAGGCCGGGTCGACGGCCAACGGCTGGCGCAGGCTGCCGCCGAAAAGGAAGCCCGGGGTCTGGATTCCGGCGAGCGGCAGAAGCGTGGGAAGGGAGGTCGGGAGGGGGACGCCGACCACGGGCGTCCGGATGACCGGGGTGAGCCGGAGATCGGTGGGCGATGTCTGAGTGATCTGGCGCGTGATCCGGGTCGTGGCCGATCCAAAACGGCGGGCCGGCGCCGCTCGACGACGGAGCACGGCGCCGAGGTCACGGTTGTTCGGTCCGCTCGACGCACCGGACACCCGCGTACCGCCAGCCGCGCGGTTCGGGATCCGCAGTCCGGCTCCGGACTCTCCCCCCGCTGCATCGCCGCTTCCCGCTACACCCGCACCGCTATCGGAAGCCGGCGGGATGCGTGGCGAGGCAGCGTCGGTTGCCGTTGCGTCGGCGAGGGGGTCGGTCTGGGCCGTGGTGCCGAAGCTCGGAGCCGTGTTGCCGCGCGAGACCTGCGCCGCGACGGTGCCGGTGCCGGCGAGGACGGCCACCGCCGTCAGGGCGAGGCCGGGCAGGCTCCGCTTTCGCCACTCACCCGTCGGCCGCACACGCATCACGGACCATCGTCCTTCGAGGCGAAGCCGGACGTCCCCACATCCGGGAGCGCCCCGGCCTCGGGGGGATCGCCCCGTTGGAAACGGGTGGATCATGGTTAAAACCGCTACAACCGACAGGGTTAATGCGGCGTCAACGGCGCTTCCCGACGGGGCGCCGTCCTCGGCGCCCGGGCCGCCGTGCGACCACATTCGCGCGCCATAGGCGCGGCATGGAGGACCGCCGGACGGCCTCGGGTTCAAGGAGACGGGGTGGAATGCCGCCAGCGAACACGGCCCTGGACGGGGCGTCGGCGATTGATGGTGCGATCGACGGTGTGACGCCGGCCATGGCTTCCGCCCTGCGCACCATCGGAACCGAGCGCGATGGGCTCGCGTGCCTGATGGAGGCCATCGGCAACGGTCTCGGCGATCCGTTCACGGCGGCAGTGGCTCGCCTCAGCCGTGCCAAGGGCCGGGCGATCCTTACGGGAATGGGCAAGTCCGGTCATATCGGACGCAAGATCGCCGCGACCTTCGCATCCACCGGAACGCCGGCCCTCTACGTTCATCCGGCGGAGGCGAGCCATGGGGACCTCGGGATGATCCAGCCCGAGGACGTCGTGGTGGCGCTGTCGTGGTCGGGCGAGACCACGGAACTCGCCGACATCATCGGCTACGCCCGTCGCTACCGTGTCGGCCTCATCGCCATCACGGCCAATCCGGGCTCAACCCTCGGACGGGAGGCCGATGTCTGCCTGACCCTGCCGAAAGCCCGCGAGGCCTGCCCCAATGGGCTCGCCCCCACCACGTCGACGGCCATGCAGTTGGCACTGGGCGACGCGCTGGCCGTCGCGTTGCTCGAAGCCCGCGGCTTCTCGGCCCGTGAATTCGGCATCTACCATCCGGGCGGCCGCCTTGGCGCATCCCTGCGTCAGGTCCGGGAGGTGATGCACACGGGAGAGCGCCTGCCCGTGGTTCCGCGCGGCACGCCCATGCGCGCGGCCATCCGCGAAATCGACGCCAAGGGCTTCGGCTCGGTCCTCGTGGTCGATCACGAAGGGCGACTCGCCGGCATCGTCACCGACGGCGACCTGCGCCGCAATGTCTTCCGCAGCGACCTCGACAGCCTCGCCGTCGAAGCCCTGATGAGCGGGACGCCGCGCACGGTGGTGCCGGAAACCCTTCTGGCGAAGGCCCTCGAGATCCAGGAATCGATGAAGATCACCACCCTGGTGGTGATCGAGGACGGTCGCCCCGTGGGCCTCGTCCACTACCACGACCTTCTGCGCGCCGGCGTCGCCTGACGGCGAGAGCATCGGCCCGCAGGGTGGAAACGGGCTACGCGGGGAACCGGTACAACGACGGGTTCGGGCGTCGTCGCGGAGACGGTAAGCAGGACGATGCCCTAGCGGCGTCTGAGCCAGCGCGCGACCCGTTCGGCGAGCGGGCCCTGTGCGATCCGGCGGCGGGCGGCGTCCTGGTCCGCATCGATGGCGTCGAGATCGTCGAAGTGGGCGGCACGGTGCACGAGATCCTCGGCGACCGCGTCCGGGTCAGGCACCCACCATCCGAAATGGAACCCCTCGTCCGGACCGGATTCGGTGCCGACGGGATGGTAATACCGCCCCCGTGTGTGGTTCAGGGCGTCGAGCAGGGGAAAGTTCGCATTGAGGTGCGGGGCCCAGTTGAGGCCGAGGATGCGCCGGCCTGGCGCGGCGAAGGCCGCCGTATGGAAGGCCGAGCCCGTCGTGCCCATCACCACCCGACGCTCCGAGAACAGCCGCACGAGGTCGGGCAGTTCGAGCTTCTCCGGATAGACGATATCGACACCGCGCCGGGCGAGCGCCGCTTCCAGCGCCGCCTCGTTGCGCAGGCGCGAGATACCGGCGACCAACCTGGCCTTCGACAGGTAGGCGGGACGCGCCGTACCATCCACCACGGCATTTTGCCAGAATGGGCGGCCGATGGCCTGGACGAGGCCGGCATGGACCGCGTGTGCGAAGGCCTGTTCCTTCAGGCTCGGTGCCGGCAGGACGAGGTGCGGGATGCGGGTCGGCCGATCGAAACGGATCACAGCGTTCGGGGTCAGGCCGAAGGCTGCCAGGATCGGGGCCAGGAAGGGCAGGGCGGCCGGATCGCCGGTGGCGTGGCAGAGCAAGCGGGGCGGCGGGCCGCGCCAGTCGAGGAGAGGCCAGAGCCGGCCGAGCGTGCCGACGAGGAAGTGCCCGTAATGCGCGGCGAGGGCGCCGAGATAGAGGTGCGGAACCGCGTCGGCGCAAGCCTCAGCCTTCGCTTGCGAACCGCCGGCGCCCTCGAGGAGGGCGCCATCCGGACCGGTCAGGTTCCAGGGCGCTGTCCCGATGTCCGGACGGTAGATCGCATCGGTCACGACGCGTAGGGCCGGCGGGGCGGCGATGCGGTCGGTCCGCCCCCAAACCACACGGCAGCGCTCCAGCGTATCCGTCACCCCATGCCTCGTCGCCGTCAGGACATTCTCTCGGTCCATGCGGGAGAGCGCGCCGGGAGTCGGCCGTTCACCTTCCGGCTGCCGGCAGGCGGTCGTATAGTCCCGCCATGCCCCTCGCGCCATCCCGCCCCCTCGCACCGGTCCGCCGCCTCGACCCGATCCTCGTTGATCGCATCGCGGCGGGCGAGGTGGTGGAGCGTCCGGCCTCCGCCGTGAAGGAACTCGTGGAGAACGCCATCGATGCGGGCGCCAGGAGCATCGAAGTCACCATCGAGGGCGGGGGTCGGCGCCTTATCCGGGTGGTCGACGACGGCGCCGGCATGGATGCCCAGGATCTCGCCCTGGCGGTGGAGCGCCACGCCACCTCGAAGCTGCCCGACGGCGACCTCACCCGGATCGACACCCTCGGCTTTCGCGGCGAAGCGCTGCCCTCCATCGGCGCGGTGGCGCGGCTGACCCTCACGAGCCGCACGGCGGAGGGCGAGACCGGGCACAGCCTGACGGTGGATGCGGGCGTGCGCGGTGAGGTGCGACCGGCGCCGAGTCCGCGCGGGACCCGTATCGAAGTCGCGGACCTCTTCTCGGCGACGCCGGCCCGCCTCAAGTTTCTCAAATCCGACCGGGCCGAGACGGCGGCCATCAGCGAAGGCCTGCGGCGCCTTGCCGTGGCCGAGCCGGGCATCCGCCTCGTGCTGCGCTCGGAGGGTGGCAATCCCCTGGTGTTTCCGGCCGAGGGCGAAGGCGGGCCCGCCGCCGTGCTGCGACGCCTGACGGCGGTGCTCGGTCCGGAGTTCGGCGCCAACGCGATCCCCCTCGACATGGCGCGGGAGGGTTTCGCGCTCTCCGGCCATGTCGGTCTGCCGAGCTTCCACCGGGGCAACGCGAACCAGATCCATTTCACCGTGAACGGCCGGCCCGTGCGCGACCGCCTGCTACTCGGTGCCGTGCGGGGCGCCTACGCCGACACCATGAGTTCCGATCGCCATCCCGTGCTCGCCCTGTCGATCACGTGCGACCCGGCCTTCGTCGATGTGAACGTCCATCCGGCCAAGACCGAGGTGCGGTTCCGCGATGCGGCCCTCGTGCGCGGTCTCATCGTCAGCGCGATCCACGAGGCGCTGCGCCGAGCCGGCGCCCGTACGGCGACGACGACGGCGGCTCGCACCCTCGACGCCCTCCGATCGGAATCACTTCCGATGGGTTCCGCGGCAGCCCACGGGGAGCCGAACGAAGGGCGCTCGCTGCAGGCGCATACGGGGTGGGGTGCGCGGCCGTCCGCATCGCCGACCCTGCCGCGTGGCCTGCCGTCGTTCGGTGCCCCGGGGCGCTTCCCGGCGGCCCGGGACGGGACGCCGTTCCGGGCCGGGTTCGACGAGGCACCCCAGGCTGCGTTCACCCACGATTTCGCCCCGCCGAGCGCCGATCTGCGCCGTGAGGGCGCGGCACATCTCGAAGAGGCGGAGGCCGCCGCCGACCATCCGCTCGGCGCAGCGCGGGCTCAGCTTCACGAAACCTACATCGTCGCCCAGACCCGGGACGGCCTCGTGCTGGTCGATCAGCACGCCGCGCACGAGCGCCTCGTCTACGAGCGGCTGAAGCGCGAGCGCGCGGGTGGCGGTATCGCCCGCCAAGGCCTGCTGATTCCCGATGTGGTCGAGATGGCGCCCGACGATGCCGCCCGCCTCCTCGACGCCGCGCCGGACCTCGAGCGCCTCGGGCTCTCACTCGAGGCCTTCGGCACCGGAGCCGTGCTCGTCCGCGAAGTGCCGGCGGTCCTCGCCGGCGCCTCGACCCGAACCCTCGTCATCGATATCCTCGACGCCCTGGCGGGCAGCGGACTGGAGGACGGCAGCCTCGACGGACGCGACGAGGGCGGTGGTCCCCTCAGCCGACGCCTCGAAGCCATCCTGTCCCGCATGAGTTGCCACGGCTCGATCCGCGCGGGCCGGCGCCTGCGTCCGGAGGAGATGAACGCGCTCCTGCGGGAGATGGAGGCGACGCCCCTGTCGGGCACGTGCAATCACGGTCGCCCGACCTTCGTTGCCCTGAAGCTCGCCGACATCGAGCGGTTGTTCGGCCGGCGTTGAGCTCACCGCTTGGGGATGCCGGCCTTCGAACAAGCCGAGGCCCGCGAAAAAGCGTCAGCCGGTGAAGCGGACGAAAGCCACGGCGGTGTCGCCGTAGACCCGGCGTTCCAGCTCGCGAAAATCCAGCGGCAGCGTGATGGTGACGCTCGCGGTCTCCTCGACCACCACCAGGGCGTTGGGGACGAGCCACCCCCCGGAGGCCGCCGAGGCCAAGGCCGCGGGAGCGAGATCACGCCCGTACGGCGGATCGCAGAAGACGAGCCCGAAAGTGCCGCTGGTGCCGACGGGCCCGAGGCGGGTCGCGTCCCGGCGAAACAGCCGGGTCC
Organism: Methylobacterium sp. Leaf112; assembly: GCF_001423295.1. Classification (GTDB taxonomy): domain Bacteria; phylum Pseudomonadota; class Alphaproteobacteria; order Rhizobiales; family Beijerinckiaceae; genus Methylobacterium. Next base: position 87,345 of record NZ_LMNG01000003.1, read on the forward strand.
GCCCCTCAGCGCCGAACGCTTCGATATTCTCTCGGATCAAGCCGCGTGCCTCCGCCCCCTCGTCGACGAGGAGCGCATAGGCGGCCCCCCGTGACAGGGCTTCGAAACTGAGCGCCCCCGTCCCGGCGAAGAGATCGAGCACTCGCGCGCCCACGACCGCGTCGTCGTAGGCGTGCGTCAGCACGTTGAAGACCGCTTCCCGCAGGCGGTCCGATGTCGGACGGATGGCCTCGGTCTTCGGGGTGGCGAGGCGGCGACCGCGCTGGTCGCCGCCGACGATCCTCACCGGCTACCGCCGCGCGGCGGGCGACCCGCGCCGCCGCCGGGCTTGCCGGCCGAGCCACCGCGACCGCCAAAGCCACCAGGTTTGGCTCCGCCGACGCGACCCGCGCCGCCGGCCTTGAACCCACCCGGCTTGCCACCGCTGCCGCCGGGCTTGCCGCCACCGGGCTTGCCGAAACCGCCAGGCTTGCCGAAACCGCTGGGTTTTCCGCCGGCCTTGAATCCACCCGGCTTGTCCCCGGGACGGAAGCCGCCGCGATCGGCCCCGGAGCGCTCAGCACCGATGTCGCGATCCCCGCCGCCGGAGCGTTCGCCCCCCTTAAAGCCACCCGCCTTGAAGCCGCCGGGCTTGAAGCCGTCAGGCTTGCCCCCACCCGCGCGGAACCCGCCGGGACGATCGTCGCCACCCCGGAATCCTCCGGGCTTGTCACCTTGGAAACCGGATGGCTTGTCGCCTCGCGGCGCGCCTCGGTTGAACGCCGGGCGCTCGCCTCTCTCGGCGAATCCTCCGCCATCGCGTGGCTTGAAGGTGCGCGGACGTTCGTCGCTACCCCGGGGAGGACCACGCCGCTCGGCATTGTCCGGTCGGGCGAAGGGACGGGGCGCACCCTGGCCGCGGGGAGCGTCGTCCCGGCGCTGGAGCCGGGCATCGGCGTCGAAACGGCGCTGTGGGCGCTCGGCGGCTTCGTTCTGGCGCGCGGCACGGGCATCGGCCTGACGAACCGTACGCACCGGACGTTCACCGGTTGCCGCATCGTCGCGACGGGCACCGCGATCGCGGCGATGCGGCTCGGGCGCCGGCTCCTGCGGACTGGCCTTCAGGCGTTCGACCAGCACGCGGCGATCGCCCGTGCCGATGGAACCGACACGCTCGCGGCCCCGTGCGGCAGCGGCCTCCCGCTCGGCCTTCGGATCGGCGCCCCGGCGGGGAATCTTCACCCGGCGCGGGCCATCGTCCTGCGGAGCCTCCTCCTCGGCGCGCCAGACGGAGCGGCGCGGGCCGGCGCTGTTGCCGCCGGTGGGCACGCGCGCGGGTGCGGTCGGCTTGTACATGGGGCGGTCGCCCCCGCGCGATGCGCCACGATCGGCGCTGCGCTGAGGCCGCGCCTCGCCGTTGTCGAAGTCGCGGCGTTCACGCTGCTGGGCGGCCGAAGCGCTACGCGCGGGCTGCTTCGATTGCTGTTTTGGCGACCCGAACGGCGCGATGGGCTCGCGAACCGGGCTTTCGAAATCGACACCCGCCTGCTCGGACAGGCCGGGGCCAAGCTGTTCCTTGAGGACCTTGGTGCGAATTTCCTCGGTCAGGCCGGCTTCGAGGTCTCCGAGCTGAAACGGCCCGAAGGAGAGGCGAATCAGCCGGTTCACGGCGAGCCCGAGGTGCTCGAGGATCCGTTTGACTTCGCGATTCTTTCCCTCGCGAAGGCCCAGCGTCAGCCACAGATTGTCCCCGGATGCCCGGTCGAGCACCGCGTCGATGGGGCCGTAATCCATCCCGTCGATGGTCACCCCCTTCCGCAGCTTGTCGAGTTCGGCCTGGGTCGTGTCGCCGTGGGCCCGGACGCGGTAGCGGCGCAGCCAACCCGTATCAGGGTGAGCGATGACCTTCGCGAGACCACCGTCGTTGGTGAGGAGCAGCAGGCCCTCGGTGTTGATGTCGAGACGGCCGATGGCCACGACCCGAGGCAGATCCTCCGGCAGCGCCTCGAACACCGTCTGGCGCCCCTCCGGATCGCGTGCCGTCGTCACCAGACCGCGCGGCTTATGGTAGATCCACAGGCGGGTGCGTTCGCGCTCGGGCAGCGGATCGCCGTCAACGGTGATCTCGTCGGCGGCGGTCACGTTGATGGCCGGCGAGGTCAGGATCTTGCCGTTCAGGGTCACCCGGCCCTGCTCGATCATCAACTCGACGTCCCGGCGCGACGCGATGCCGGCCCTGGCGATGGCCTTGGCGATGCGCTCACCCTCATGGGTCGATGCCGTACCTTCCGGCTCGTCGGCTTCTCCCGCAGCCGGCTTACCGGCGGGCTTTGCCGCGGCAGGCGCCGTGGGCTTGCGCCGGAGGGGCGCGTCGCCGCCGCGCGAAGGCATCGCGGCCTTGCGCACCTTCGGCTGTTCCTCGGCCGAGGGGCCCGGTACGCCGGCATCGGTTGCGGGTGACCAGGGGGCTGCTTCGGCCTGCGTCGATACGGAAGGTGTGGCGGGCGTGTCGTCGGACCCGCCCGTCTTGTCGTCGATGTTGTCGCTCATCGTGCCCCCATAACAGAGCAGGGGCGCTGTTGCGAGATATCCCGATCGACAGCCGCTTCCCGACCGTGCAGGCGCACGAACGCGAAAAGGCGGCCCAAAGGCCGCCCTTCCGGATTTCTGCGTCACCAATCTCTGCTGGGACGCTCACGCCAAAACAAGGTTCAGATCTTGCTCTTCACCGTGTCGGCGGCATTCTTGATGCCGTCCTTGGCATCGCCCACAGTCTTCTGGGTCTCACCCTTCAGTTCCTGGGCTTTTCCCTCGGCCTTGAGCTTGTCATTATCGGTCGCGTTGCCGATACCTTGCTTGATGTTGCCGATGGCCTCGTTGGCGACGCCCTTGATCTTGTCGGTGGTGCTGCTCATCGTGAGACCCTCTTTCGAAACGGGCGGCTCGGCCGCGTTGCACATCAAACGGTACCAGCTCGACTGTTGTTCCCATCTCTCGCTCGGCAGAACCACACCGGGCGCGATAAAAGCCAACATTTGTTCGGGTCGCGGCGACCCGACTGTAAGGGATGGATGTCTGTGCGCTTTCCTTTCGACACCGATGATCCTTTGGGACACGCCTTCGACGCTGCCCGTCATGCGGCGCTGGAAGGGGAGGTGCCAGTGGGCGCGGTGGTGGTCCTGGACGGTCGGGTGGTCGCCAAGGCGCACAATCGTCCCCGTGCCCTCAAGGACCCGACGGCGCATGCGGAGATTCTGGCGATCCGCGCCGCCTGCACGGCGCTCGGCACGGAACGTCTGACGGATTGCGATCTCTACGTGACCCTCGAGCCCTGCCCGATGTGTGCGGGCGCGATATCGTTCGCCCGGATTCGCCGCCTGTACTTTGGGGCTTACGACCCGAAAGGCGGCGGTGTCGAGCATGGCCCGAGGGTCTTCAACCAGCCGACCTGCCACCACGCACCGGAGGTGTACGGCGGGTTTCGCGAGTCCGAAGCCGCCGCACTCCTGCGGGGGTTCTTCCAGGCGCGCCGCGACGGAGAAGGGTAGCCTCAGCTTCCGCCGCCGCCACCGCCGCCGGTGTTGCCGATCGGCTTCGTGTTCTGCTCGGCATTGCCGCTGGCGCCGGAATTATTCGAGCGGGTCTCCGCGCCCGTGGCGCCCGGGGCCACCGAGCCGATCGAGCCCGGGCCGCCATTGTCGATCCCACCCGGTTTCACCACCGGCGTATCGGATGTCCCGGGCGTCGTGATCCGGGGCGGTCCCGGCTGACGGATCTCGGCGGGGCCGGTGCCCTGTGCGAGAGCCGAGGTTGCTAAAACGAGTGCGGTGGACGTCAGGAGAAAGCTGCGCATCGATGGGGTCCCGCTCAGAGTTCCGAAGATCTGTGTTCCATCAACACGATGTGAGAGCTCCGGTTGCAGCTCGCCCGGCATCACGAAACCTCACGCCGCGGCAAGCGGCTTCGAGACGTCTTCCAGCGACTTGCCTTCGGCGGCCGTGCCCCAGATGCCACCGACGATGGCTGCGATCGCCATGAGCGTTGCACCGATGGCGTAGCCGATGAGGACATTGTCCCGCGACCCCGTCTCCACGAGGGCGCCGAACAGGAGCGGCCCCGAAACGCCACCGATCCCGGTGCCGAGCGCGTAGAACACCGCAATGGCCAGCGCTCGGATCTCAAGCGGGAAGGTCTCTGCTACGGTGAGGTAGGCCGCGCTCGCGGCGGCGGAGGCGAAGAAGAATACCACCATCCAGGCCGCCGTCTGGCCGACGGGGCCGAACACTTCGATCTTGAACAGGTAGCCGGTGATGGTCAGCAGCACCGCCGAGATGCCGTAGGTGAAGGCGATCATCTGGCGGCGGCCCCAGGTGTCGAACAGGCGTCCCAACAGCAGCGGGCCGAGGAAGGAGCCTAGCGCGAAGGGGAGCAGGTACCAACCGACATGATCGCCCGGAACGCCGTAAAAGCGCTGGAGCACGAGGGCGTAGGTGAAGAACAGAGCGTTGTAGAAGAACGCCTGCGCCACCATCAGGGCGAGGCCGACGAGGGTCTGCTTGCGGTGGCCGCCCAGCATGGTGCCGAACACCTCACCCAAGGGGGTGTGGCTGCGAGTCCTCAACTTCATGCGCTTGGCCGGATCGACGGGCGGCAGGGTCAGACCCTCGTCGATGAAGCGCTTCTCGATACCGGTGACGACCCGGTCGGCCTCGGCCACGTAGCCGTGGGTGGCGAGCCAGCGCGGGCTTTCGGGAATCCAGGTCCGCAGGAGCAGGATCACGAGGCCGATGCCGCCGCCGACGAAGAAGGCGATGCGCCAGCCCCAGGCCGGGTCGATCATGCCCGGGCGCAGGACGGCGATGGACAGGAAGGAGCCAAGGGCGGCGCCGATCCAGAACGACCCGTTGATGACGAGGTCGGTCCAGCCGCGCACGCGGGCGGGGACGAGTTCCTGGATCGTCGAGTTGATGGCCGTGTACTCGCCACCGATGCCCGCCCCGGTGAGGAAGCGGAAGATGCAGAAACTCCAGATGTTCCAGGAGAGGCCCGTGGCGGCGGTGGCCGCGAGGTAGAGGGCTAGGGTGATGAAGAAGAGTTTCTTGCGCCCGATGCGGTCCGTGAGCCAGCCGAACCCGAGGGCGCCGACGACGGCACCCACGAGGTAGGAACTCGCCGCCAAGCCGATGTCGAACTCCGTAAAACTCATGGGCGCGGCGCGGAGTGCGCCGACGAGGGAGCCGGCCAGGGTCACTTCGAGCCCGTCGAGAACCCACGTGATCCCCAGCGCCACGATGACGAGGACGTGGAATCGTCCCCAGGGCAGGCGGTCGAGGCGGGCGGCGATGTCGGTGTCGATGACGGTGCCCATGGGCACCCGCTCCGGCGTAGGGCCGGACGCGGTCTCTGCCTTGGTCGCCATCGATACCTCGTTAAGCGTATTGGGACTGAAGTGTGGGCAATCCGCCGGACTCGGCAACGGTTCCGCCAAGCTTTCATCGTTCGTCGGGTGGAATAGCATCCTCGTTCCGGATGCACCGTTCCCATGCTGTCCCGCGCCGGCCTCGCGGCCCTCCTGATCATCGTATGTTCTCGATCCGTCGCTACGGAGGATCCTGCACGATCCGGCTTCGCGTGGTGGCACCTGCGGCCGACCGATGTGATCACGACCTGGTCGACGGGCGCGGCGGAGCCCGAGCGGCGCAACGCCAAGCCTGCCAACGCCAAGCCTGCCAACGCCAAGCCTGCCAACGCCAAGCCTGCCAACGCCAAGCCTGCCAACGCCAAGCCTGCCGTCGCCGAACCGTCGCGGGAGCGACTCTCCGTCCGGGTGGTCTATCCGGGGCTCACCGCGGGGCGGTGAGGGCGTCGCGGCGCGGGTCGAGGGCTTCGCCGAGGGCATCCCCCAGCACGTTCAGGGCCAGCAGCGTCGTCACAAGGAAGGCGGCGGGGGCGGCGAGCATCCACGGGGCGGATTCGATGGCCCGCGCGCCCTCCGCGATGAGGGCGCCCCAGCTCGTCTGCGGTTCCTGCACCCCGAGGCCGAGGAACGACAGGAAGCTCTCCAAGAGAATGACCTTTGGAACCAACACCGTAGCGGCGACGGTGACGGGCCCGAGGGTGTTCGGCACGATGTGACGGACGAGGATCCGCGCCGAGGACAGGCCCAGGGCCTCGGCGGCGCGGACGAAGTCTCGCTGGCGGAGCGACAGGGTCTGGGCCCGGACCATCCGGGCCATGTCGAGCCATTCGACGGCGCCGATGGCGACCAGGATGAGCCCGAGACCGGCGCGGAAGAACACCAGCAGCATGATCACGAAGAACACGAACGGCAGGGCGTAGAGCACGTCGACGAGGCGCATCATCACGGCATCAACGCGCCCGCCGGCGTAGCCCGCCACCGCCCCGTAGGTGAGCCCGATGAGGAGGGCGACGCCGGTGGCGACGAGGCCGATGACGAGGGAGACGCGGCCGGCGACGAGGGTGCGGGTGAGGAGATCGCGCCCCAGGACGTCGGTGCCGAGGAGAAAGCGCTGTTCCAGCACCGGCACGGAGACCACGAGGCGGCGCCCGTCCTCCGCCCGCTCGAGGATCGTCGCCGGTCCGAACAGGTCGGAGCGGGGCAGGTAGGTCAGCACGCGCGGGTCGATCGAGCGCGGCGCATCCACGGTCACGTGCGCCGTTCCATCCCGGATTGTAACGGCGCGCACCGTCACGCGCATGCGGAACGCGAGCCGTTCCAGGGCCGGGCGCACCGTTCCAGGCCGGGGATGCGCCGCGAGGCCCGGTGGCGTCCCGACGAGGTCGGGATAGATTCGCCCCGGGTCGTGGCCCGTGAGTTCGGGACCCACGAGACAGGCCAGCGCCACGGCCGCGAGGAACCCGAGCGCGACGGTGGCCGAGCGGTGGCGGAACAGGCGCCGGACGAAGCCCCTCATCGAGCGATCCGCAGGCGCGGGTCGAGGAGGGCGCAGAGGATATCGGCGACGAGGTTGAGGCCGATGACGAACACGCCGACCAGCACGACGGTGCCCATCACCAACGTATAGTCGCGGTTGAGCGCGCCATCCACGAAGGTGCGGCCGAGGCCGGGCAGGCCGAACAGGGTCTCGACCACCACGGACCCGGTGAGGAGCGCGGCGGCGGTGGAGCCGAGGATCGCCACGATGGGCAGGAGGGCGCCCCGCAGGGCATGACGGGCGATGCGCCGGCGCGGCAGGCCCATGGCGCGCTGGGTGCGGATGTGCGGCAGGGCGAGGGTCTCGCGCAGCGACGCCCGGGTGAGGCGGGCCAGGAGGCCGGCCTGGGGCAGGGCCAGGGTCAGCACCGGCAGGACGAGGTGGGCGGGGGCACCGCCCTCCCAGCTTCCGACGGGGAGCCAGCCGAGGCCGAGGCCGAACACGATCTGCAGGAGGGGGGCGACGACGAAGGTCGGCACCGCGACCCCGAGGCCGGCGCCGAGGCCGACGACGCGATCGAGGAGGCGGCCCGGACGGAAGGCCGCCCCGGCGCCGAGGCCGATGCCGAGCGCGAGGGCCAGCCCCAGGGCGAGGCCGCCGATGGTCATGGAGACGGGCAGGCCGTGGCCTAAGATTTCGGCGACGCCGCGGTCGCGAAACGAGAAGGACGGCCCGAAATCGCCGCGCGCCAGGGCGCCGAGGTAGCGCAGGTACTGCACGGCGAGGGGCTGATCGAGACCGTAGGTCTCCTGCAGCGCCGCCATGGCGGCCGGCGCCAGGGGGCGTTCGAGGTCGAACGGCCCGCCGGGGGCGAGGCGGATGAGGAAGAAGCTCACGGTCACCACGGCGAGCAGGGTCGGCACCGCCTGGAGCAGGCGGCGCAGGACGAAGCCGATCACGCCTCGAGCCTCAGGAAGCGGGTCGGCGCGGCGTTGCGGAGGTTCGGACGGTAGCCCGAGAGGCGCGGGCTGATCAGGGCCTTCGAACGGGTGTGCATCACGGGGATCCAGGGCAGATCCGTCACCACGATGGTCTCAGCCCGGAACAGCAGGTCGGCCCGGCGGGCGAGGTCGGTCTCCCCGGCGGCGTCCCGCATCAGGCCGTCGTAGGCGGCGTCGGCGTAATGGCCGGGGTTGAGGGTGTCGTTGCCGCTCTGGAGCAGGAAGAGGAAGTTCTGCGGGTCGGAATAATCCGCGATCCACGAGACCCGCGCCACGTCGAAGGGCCGGCCCTCGCGCAGATAGGCGAAGTGGGTCTTGGCGTCCGTGTAGGTGAAGCGCGTGGCGACGCCGATGCCGCGCCACATCTCCGCCAGGGCCACCGCGGTGTTGCGGTTGTTGTCGCTCGCGTTGAAGCGATACTCGAGGGCGAGGGGGCGGCCCGGTCCGAAGCCGGCGGCCGCGAGGAGGGCCCGGGCCTCGTCCTCGCGGTCGATGGGCAGGGCGTCGCGGCCGGCGAGTTCCGGCGGCGCCCGGTAATGGTCGAGGCCGGGCGGACACAGGGAATAAGCCGGGTCCATGGTCTCGCCCCACAGGCGCTGGGCCAGGAACTCGCGGTCGATGACGAGGGACAGGGCGCGGCGCACCCGGACGTCGTCGAAGGGCGCCCGGCGGGTGTCGAGGGCGAGGGCGTAGAGCCCGAGCGACGGTCCGAGCACCACCTGCCCGCCGAACCGCGCCCGGAGGGAGGCCATCTGATCGGCGGGGAGGTCGGCCAGGGAATCGATCTCGCCGCCGGCGTAGCGCCGCACGGCGCTGGCGAGGTCCGGCGTCGGCAGGAACGCCACGCTGGGGATCGCGACATCGGCCGCCGCGTGGAAATGCGGGTTGCGGACGAGGATGACCCGGTCGTTCGGTGCCGCCTCGCGCAACGCGTAGGCCCCGTTGGAGACGAGGTTCTCCGGCCGGGTGAACGCCGCGCCGAATCGCGTCACCGTGGCCGGATGGACCGGCAGGGCGGTGGAATGGGTGAGGAGTTCGAGGACGTACGGCGTCGGCCGCTCGAGGGTAAGGACGAGGGTCCGGGCCGACGGCGCGTCCACCCCGATCGACTCGGGCGCTGCCGCACCGCGATTGACGGCCGCCGCGCCCCGGATCGGAAACAGCACCTCGGCGTATTTCGCCGCCAGGGCCGGATCGAGGATGCGGCGCAGGCTGAACACAAAATCGTTCGCCACCACCGGATCGCCGTTCGACCAGCGCGCGCGCTCCCGCAGGGTGAAGGTGTAGGTGAGGCCATCGCCCGACACGGTGCAGGCCTCGGCGCATCCGGGGATGATGCGGCCGTGGTTGTCGTAGGTGAGCAGGCCCTCGTAGAGGTCGCGCAGGATGTGTGCCTCGGCCACCGTCGAGGATTTGTGCGGATCGAGGGTCCCGGGATCGGCGTCGTTCCCGCGCCGGTAGAGACCGGCCGGCGCGGCCTCGGCCGGGCGCGCGAGGGCGGCGGCGGCGAGTCCCGCGAGGCACTGGCGGCGGTGCGGGGCGGGTCTCATGCCGCCTTCGCCGAACCGATGGCGTGGAGCGCGCCAGGCCTCCAATCCTTCCAGGCAATGCCGGTACAGACGGAGGATCGCGCCTGCATCAGCCCTCGGCCCGTCGCGCGGAGCGCTTGGGCGCATCCCCCTCTCCCCGCAGGCGGGGCGAGGGGATGCGCAACGGGCGCTTCGCGTCTTCGACACTGTACCTCTGACGAAGACAGACCGCTACCCGCATCGACGATCGCCCTCCCTGACAGGAAAGAAGCCCGGCGCTCGCCGCGACAGGTTAGGAATGCGAATTCCAGGCCGCTCGATGAGGATCGTACGGCGTGGCACAGGGCGTATCGTCGTACGATCTCAAGCGCCGGTCTGCGCCGAAAACCCCGCCGCCTCGATGCCGGCGACGGCGCAGAGTTCGTCGTTGTCCGAGGTGTCGCCCGAGATGCCGACGGCGCCCAGCAGCGTGTCGCCGTGGCGGATGAGGACGCCGCCCGGCACCGGCACCAGGGCGGCGGGGCCGACGAGGTGGCTCATTGCGGCGATGAAGGTCGGGTCGGCCTCGGCCCGCTTGGCGATGGCGCGGGACCCCAGCCCGAGCGCGAGGGCGCCGTTGGCCTTGCCCATGGCGATCTCGGCCCGGCGCAGGGACGTGCCGTCTTCGGCGGCCAGGGCCTTCAGGGCGCCGCGGGCGTCGAACACCGCCACCACGAGGGGCTTCAGCCCATGGGCGCGGCCGGCCTCGAGGGCCTTGGCGACGAGGGTCTGGGCGGCGGCAAGACTGAGTTCGGACATGGGGCGCTCGCGGGACGATCAGGGTTTGGGGAGGAGCCGGGTGACGTGGCCCATCTTGCGGCCGGGCCGGGCCTCGCCCTTGCCGTAGAGGTGCAGGTGCGCGCTCGACTGGGCCAGAAGCGCGGTCCAGTCCGAGACCTCGTCGCCGATGAGGTTGTGCATCTCGACGGCCATGCCGCCGACGCGGGCGGGGTCTCCGAGAGGCCAGCCGCAGACGGCCCGCACATGCTGGGCGAATTGCGAGGTGGTCGCGCCCTCGATGGTCCAGTGGCCGGAATTGTGGACCCGCGGGGCGATCTCGTTGACTACCACCCGGGCGGGGCCGTCGGCCTGGGGCACCAGGAACATCTCGACGGCGAGGATGCCGACATAGTCCAGCGCCTCGGCGATGCGGCGGGCCATGGCGATGGCGGCGGCCTCGGTCTGGGGCGCGATGCCGGGGGCTGGCACGCGGGTGACCGCGAGGATGTGGTCGCGGTGCTCGTTGGCGCAGGGCTCGTAGGCGGCGAACGCCCCGTCGGGGCCGCGTGCGGCCACCACGGACACCTCGGTCTCGAAGGGCACGAAGCCTTCGAGGATGCAGGGCGCGCCGTCGAATTCGCCCAGGATCGCGGCGGCGTCGATCGCGCCCTCGGCGCGGATCATGCGCTGCCCCTTGCCGTCGTAGCCGAAGCGCCGGGTCTTCAGGATCGCCGGGCGGCCGATCTCTTCGAGCGCCCGCACGAGGTCCTCGGCGGTGTCGACGGCCCGATACGGGGCGGTCTCGATGCCGAGGCCGTTGATGAAGCTCTTTTCCGTCAGCCGGTCCTGCGTCGTGGCGAGGGCGCCGGCATTGGGGTGCAGGGGGGCCTTGGCGGCCAGCGCCTCGGCGGCGGCGGCCGGGATGTTCTCGAACTCGTAGGTCACGACGTCGACGCTGGCGGCGAACCGCGCGAGGGCTTCCACGTCGTCGTAGGCCGCCACGGTCTGGTGCGCGCAGACGTCGAAGGCCGGGCTGTCGGCATCGGGGGCGAAAACGTGGACCTTGAGGCCGTAATTCGCGGCGGCGAGCGCGATCATGCGGCCGAGCTGGCCGCCCCCGACGATGCCGAGGGTGGAGCCGGGCTGGACTTCGGGCAAGCCGGGCTGGACTTCGGGCAAGGTGTTCACGACAAACGGCACGCTCAAGGGAGATCGCTTTGCGGATGGTCGGCGACGCTCGCGGTCTGCGCGGCGCGCCAGGCTTCGAGGCGGGCGGCGAGGTCCGGGTCGGTCAGGGCCAGGATGGCGGCGGCGAGGAGCGCCGCGTTGACGGCGCCGGCACGGCCGATGGCGAGGGTGCCCACGGGGATGCCGGCGGGCATCTGGACGATGGACAGCAGGCTGTCCTGGCCCGACAGGGCCTTCGATTCCACCGGAACGCCGAGCACGGGGAGGGGGGTCATGGCGGCGGTCATGCCGGGGAGGTGGGCGGCGCCGCCGGCCCCGGCGATCACCACCTGGAAGCCTTCGGCCTTGGCGCCCTTGGCGAAGGCGACGAGGCGGTCCGGGGTGCGGTGGGCCGAGACGATGCGATCGCTGTGGGCGACCCCGAGGGCATCGAGGGTTTCGGCTGCATGCCGCATGGTCGCCCAGTCGGACTGGCTGCCCATAATGATCGCGACCGGAGCGGCTCCCGCCATCGTCGTCCCATCCCTATTGATTCAAGGGGGCGGGGGCCTGCGGCACCCCAATCCAGCCGCATACGCGGGCGGTGGCCGGGCCGCAAGGCGGGGCCCGGGACGAGGCGGGTGGCGGCGGGGGGCCGTCCCCTGCGGATTGCGGGTCGGCCCGACGGTGGGAGGCCGGATGATCGATTCGGTTCACGGTTGGTCACGAGCCTATCGGCGGGCGGGCTGTCCTCGAACCGAATTTGCCGTTCGGAACGGGAATGCCGCGTCCAGGGTCAGATCATCCGCCCTGATGCCGGACGTCCGTGATCTGCGCCAGCCGCCGTCCGATCTCCAGCAGGAGCATGTCGCTCATCTGGTGCAGCACGGAGGGCGGAAGTTCATGGATCGCCGCGCGAACGACGAGGCCATGCTCGGCCGCGCGTTCCAGGGATCCTCTGAGATTGGAGGGTCTCAGATCGGAGGTTCTCAGATCGGATGCGGAGAGGCCCGAGACCGTATCCGGCTTCGTCTGGGTGATGTCGACGAGGATACCGCTGCCCCGGGTCGGGCGTCCTGCACGATCATGGGCGAAGCGGCCGCGATCGAGGACCCGGCGCGTCACCCCATCGGCGGAGCGAACGCGATACTCCAAGGTACATACGAGGCCGTCCTCGGCGCTGCGAGCAATGGTCTGGGCCGCGCGTTCGCGATCATTGGGATGAATGCCGGCCAGGAAGGCCTTCAGGGGAGCACCGCTCTTGGCCGCGATGGGGTCGAGGTTGAACACCCGGGCCACGAGCGCGTCCGCGTACGCCCGGTCGTTCGGAACGTCGTACTCCCAACGGCCGATCACATCGGAGGCATCGAGGGCATCCTGCAATAAAATCTGCATCGCTGCGTCTTCGTATGATGTGCGTTGTTCCACTGCGCCCCGCAGCTCTCCCAGATAGTTGTCGTTAAGCAACATAGCCGATGCTAGAGATACCAAACAGAGGTCCGAATAACAAATGTAAATTCTCGCATATTAATCCATGATAAGATATGGCAATAAAATCATATGCGCCGCTGCACATCCAGGACGGATGCTCGTTCAACCGGGAGACCTACGATGGGCCGTAGATTGAATGCCCTCGAAGAACTCCAGGCCAACCTCGCGGATCCCGACGCCGAGCGACGACAGGGCCCTCTCCAGATCCGGCAGCACTACCTGGCGCGGATCGCGGACACGCTCGGGATCACCACGGCGCAGCTGGGGGAGACCCCCGCCCTCCCAGGGGCAGGCCAACCCGCGATGGACGGCGCGCGGCCAAACGCGGCCGTAAGGACCGAACAGGCCGTCCTGATCGAGCAATGCGCGGCCTTGGTCGACGCCTTTCGCCGGATCCAGGACCCGCAGGACCGCTCACGCTGCCTCCAGATCGTCTGCGAGGCCGCCGGGGTGGAGTCGTCGCGATCGACTTCATAGAAGGGTCGAGCGGTCGGAGGGACGTGGCCGTCACCGCCGTTCGGCTCCGTTGGCTCGCGGCTCGATGACGGCCTACCTAACAGGGTGTTGAAGAAGTCAGCCAACGGCGGGCAATGAAGGGGATTTCGTCGCCGTGGTGGACGCGGATTTTGCCGCGAAGCGAGCCGTCGGCCTGGACCTCGGCCGATCCCGAGCCGCAGACCGCATCCCCCTCGTCATTGCCAATCCAGTCGAACACGATGGCGGCGCGATCGCTCCCGCGGGTGGCTCCGCCAGCGGAAGCTCCGGTGACACACCCGAAGGCGAACTCACCGCGGCCGTCCTCGAAGAGGATGCCGTCCTCGAAGAGGATGTAGAGCCGGCTCGACCATGTCGGCGTAGTCGTCCGCGTAGCCGGGCAGCTCAACGATCCGCCACTTGCCCAGGACGCTCACGCCAGGGCTCTGAGCGGCTTTGGCAGGCGGACGAGGTTGTAGGCCGCAGCCGTCAGAGTGAAGGCCCATCCGACCTTGTCGCGGCCTATGAAGTGGGATTGCCCCGGTTTGGTGGACACCGAGAACGCTTTCGCGTGAGGTGTTTGTCCGATGCCCAAGACCCGTCCCGCATACCCAGCCGAGTTCCGCCGGCAGATGGTCGATCTGGTCCGCGCCGGCCGTGATCCCACCGATCTGGCTCGCGAGTTCGAACCCTCGGGGCAGACTATTCGGAACTGGGTCGCTGAGGTCGACCGTGGCGAGGGGCGTCGGGAGGAGAAGCTCCCAGGTGCCGATCCCGGCCTGACGACGGCCGAGCGCGACGAACTCGTTCGGCTACGGCGTGAGAATCGTCAGTTGAAGCTGGAGCGCGATATCCTCTCTCGCGCGACAGCCTGGTTTGCGCGGGAGACCGGAGTTCTGCCGTCGGGGTCTTCCGGTTCATGAGCGCCAACCAGGCCGACTTCCCGATCACGGTGATGGCGCGCACCCTCGGCGTGTCGAAGGCCGGGTACTATGCCTGGGCCGGCCGGCAGCCCTCGGCGCGACGCGTGGCGGACGCTGCCCTGCTGAAGCGGATCCGCACTGTCCATCTCGGCTCGCACGAGACCTATGGCGCGCCGCGCGTCCACGCCGACCTGCGCGAGCAGGGCGAGCGGCATTCCCGCAAACGCATTGCCCGGCTGATGCGCGAGGCCGGCCTCGTCGGGGCCAGCCATCGGCGCGGTGGCTCTGTTACGACGCGGCGGGACCAGGAGGCGCGTCCGGCTCCCGACCTCGTCGACCGCAACTTCGCCGCCGCCGCCCCGAACCAGCTCTGGGTGGCGGATATCACCTACGTGCCGACTGCTGCCGGCTTCCTCTACCTCGCCGTCGTGCTCGACGCCTTCAGCCGCCGGATCGTCGGTTGGGCGATGGCCAACCACCTCCGGTCGGAACTCGTCCTGGACGCCCTGGAGATGGCCGTCACCCAGCGCAGGCCCCGCGACGTGATCCATCATTCGGACCAGGGGTCACAATACACGTCGCTAGCCTTCGGCAGCCGCTGTCAGGAGGCGGGCGTGCGACCCTCAATGGGCTCGGTCGGCGATGCCTACGACAACGCCATGGCTGAAAGCTTCTTCTCGACCCTCGAATGCGAACTGCTCGCCCGCCGTCGCTTCCGCTCACAGGCCGAGGCACGGATGGCCTGCTTCAGCTACATCGAGGGCTTCTACAATCCGCTGCGACGGCACTCGGCGCTCGGATACCGCTCGCCCGTCGTCTACGAGCAGGAAACCCAGCCGGACCCGTTACCCGAGCCCCTGTTCAGCCAAGCCCCCTAACCGTCCACAGAAACGGGGCAATCCCAACCGAGGGATCGCAATCTCATTCTTGGCATCTGCTTGCAGCATTGCCGTCATGATCGACTGTCCGGAAACAACTTGCCTTGATGCAGTAGAACGACGGTCCTGATCGCGGTCCAGCCAATGAAAAGATTGGCGACGATGAACAGCGGGATGGCGAGGCTGCCGTTCGGCCCCTCCAGCCCCCGCTCCGTCAGGCGCAACGAGGCAAGCGGAAGGGCCGATACACCGAAGGTAAGGCCCAGGCTGCCGGCGAGAACGGCTGCATCCGCAGCCAAGGAACGAGCCGAACCATGACGAGAGCCTGAAACAGGGCATACCCGAACAGGATCTGCGCCAGCCGGTCCGGCGGCCCGTCGGTGACGGCGAGGTAGGCTACGCAGGCGACCGCCGGCGGCGCGAGGTGCAGCCCGAGTGAGGCCCGCAACGGCACGGGAAGGGTCCTCAGGATCATCCGATTCAGGACGACGGACTCCAGCGTCAGCCAGGACAGGAGACCGGTCCCGAAATAGAGCAGGCCCAGGTCCTTCATCCCGAACGTTGCGCACGTGATGGCCGCGACGAAGCCACCGCCGACCGTTGGCATGTAGAGGATCGGCGTCGTTGCATCGAAGCGACGGTCGCCCATCCAGAGGGTGCCTGCGCCCCAAGCGGCAAAAAGGGTCACTCCGACGAGGCCCACCAGGGCCATCACCCATGCGGTGCCCGGCCAATGGGGCGCGAGGCCGACACTTGCGATCATGGTGGCGACGGGTGCCAACGAGGCGAAGAACGAGGACGTCGGGTCGCGCGCCTCGGTCAGGACGGCATCCCGGTCGTTCAGCCACCGAGCGGCGTAGAGCGCCATCCAGGTCGCCCAAACCGTCACGCCACATACGGAAACGGCTTCCCCGACCCACCCAGGAGCCAGTCCGAGCCGAGCGGCGGTGCGCCACCCATTGCCCAAGCCACAGAGTCCCAGGACCATACCGAAGAAGGTTGCCGGGACCCGCGCTCGCGGCAACCACGCGAACCGACCCGGTCGAGCGGCCGGACATTCCGGGTCTGTGGAGACGCCCCCCACGTCAGGCAAGTCAGACGACCGTGGAGATCGCCCCTGGCGGATGCGCCAGGAGCGTCGCCAGCAGGCTCAGTCCGTATCGCAGGGTCTCGGCGTCGGGGGCGGCACCCAGGGAAACACGGATGGCCTCGGGCGCGGGTCCGACCGCGAAGGCATCGCTCAGGATCACCGACAACCCGAGTTGACGTGCATGGGCCCCGAACTCGCCTCGTCTCCAGGGCTCCGGGAGCCGAAGCCAAAGGTGATGCCCGCAGGGATGCGCCGTGACGTCCAGGCCCTCAAGGACCTCTCGCGCCACCGCCTGCCGGAGGCCGTTCTCCTGCCGGATGGCGGCGATAATCGCATCCAGGTCGCCGTTGGCGATCCACTGCGAGGCGAGGGCGGCCGTGAGCGGGGACGCCATCATGTTGATGGCACGCAGCTCGGCGGCGAGCCGTACCGCCTCATTGGTCCCCGGTACCGCGACATAGGCGATGCGCAGACCCGGGCTGACGCACTTCGAGAGCGTCGCGATGTGCCAGGTGATGTCGCCGGCAAGGGCGGCGATGGGCGCCGGAGCCTCGGGCGGGAGCGCGCCGTAGGCGTCGTCCTCGATGATTGCGACACGGTACGAACGCGCAATCTCGGCGATCCGCTCGCGCCGCGCCATCGGCAGCGTCGCGGTGGTCGGATTGTCGAGCGTCGGCACGAGGTAGAGGGCCCGCGGACGCTCGGTCTTGCAGCTTTCCAGGAACGCTTCCGGGTCGAGTCCCTCCGCGTCGCAGGCCACCGGAACGAGACGAACGCCCCGTCGCTCCGCGGCCATACGCAGGCCCGGGTAGGTCAGGGCCGGGACGCAGAGGGCGTCGCCGGGCTTGAGGACCGCGGCCAGGACCGCGGAAAGGACCACTTGGGCGCCTCCCCCCACCAGGACGCGCTGCGTCGGAAGCGGCCCGAGCCGGCGGCCGAGCCACTGCCCCGCCGCAACCCGGTCCGCCATGTTCCCGGCGCTGTCCTGATACTGCATCCGGTCGAGGAAGCCCGGCGAGCCGGCCAGGCGCGAGAGACCTGCTTCCATACGCTCGGCCAGATGCGCCGCAACCGGCTGGGGCGGCATGTTCATGCTGAAGTCGACGCTCCCGGACGGGTCCGCTTGGCGCATCTCGACGGTCGATGGCGCGGAACCGCGAACGAAGCTGCCCCTTCCGGTGTTGGCATCAATCAAGCCGGTCCTGCGGGCCTCGTTGAAGGCGCGCGTGACCGTAGTGAGATCGACGTTGAGGTGCTTGGCCAGGGTACGTTGCGGTGGCAAGCGCACGCCCGGAGGGAGCCGCCCGGCGCGGATGTCCTCAGCCAATGCCTTGACAATGGCCAGGTACTTGGGGCCTGCGTCTCCGGTGATTGTAGGGTTCCAGGATTCCATCGTTGACCCCTGTTCTCGCGATAGTGTATGCATACACACAACATACAGGCAAAGCGAGACGCGCTTCTGTCTGGGAAAGCGCCTTCGGAGCAGCCTTCTTCCGTCGCGAGTGTATGGATACCTAAGCCATACATTACTGGCGTGCAAGGCGTACCTCCATACCGCCGGACACAACGAGCGGTTCAGGGAGTTGAGTGATGCAAGGAACGACCGATCAATCCCTCCTGTCAGTGGGCCTGCGGTGCCGTTGCCCGCGCTGCGGCGAGGGACGTCTGTTCGACGGCTTCATTACCCTGAAGCCTCACTGCGAAGCCTGCGGCCTGGACTACGGGTTCGCCGATCCGGCAGACGGTCCCGCCTTCTTCATCATGATGACGATGGCCTTTCCGGTGACCGCATTCGGCATCTGGCTGGAGCTCGCCTATGACCCGCCGCTCTGGATCCATGCGGTCTTGACGCTTCCGCTGCTGCTGCTGGCCTGCGTGCCAGTAATCCGGCCGCTGAAGGGGCTCTTCATCGCCAGCCAGTACATCAACAAGGCCGAGGAAGGACGTTTCGAGGTTCGGAAGGCGCCTGGTGGTCATCCCGTGCCCAGGGACTGATGCCGCTGCTTTTCCGCGCGGCCCGGACGGACGCGCGCCGGCGGCATGACCCGTCCCTAGGCCTGCCGTAACCTGACATGACGTGACGAGGACCGGGACGATGCTCCCCTATTCCGACCTGTTCGATGCCTCCCTCATGAAGCTGCGCGAGGACGGCCGCTACCGGACGTTCATCGAGCTTGAGCGGAACGTCGGTACGTTTCCGACAGCCGTCTGGAGGCACCCCGACGGCAGTCGCCGCCCTGTCACGGTCTGGTGCAGCAACGACTACCTCGGGATGGGACACAGCCCCGAGGTCCTCGGCGCCATGCACACGGCCCTCGACCGCTACGGCGCCGGTGCGGGCGGCACCCGCAACATCTCCGGCACGGCCCACGAGCATGTGCTTCTGGAGCGGGATCTGGCCGAACTACACGGTAAGGAGGCCGCCCTCCTGTTCACCTCGGGCTACGTCTCGAACCTCGCCGCGCTGAGCGTCCTTGGACAGGTGCTGCCCGGCAGCGTGATCCTGTCCGACGCCGGCAACAACAACTCGATGATCGAGGGCATCCGTCGCGCGGGGACCGAGAAGGTGATCTTCCCGCATAATGACGTCGGCGCGCTCGACGCGCTGCTATCCCGGTACGATCCCGCCCGACCGAAGATCGTTGCCTTCGAGAGCGTCTACAGCATGGATGGCGACGTGGCGCCCATCGCCGAGATCTGCGACGTCGCTGAGCGTCATGGGGCGCTGACCTACCTCGACGAGGTGCATGCGGTCGGGATGTACGGCCCGCATGGCGCGGGTATCGCCGAGCGCGAGGGCGTCGCCCATCGCGTCACCCTGATCGAGGCGACGCTCGGCAAGGCCTTCGGCGTCATGGGCGGCTACGTCGCCGGGCCGTCCACGGTCGTCGACGTCATCCGCAGCCACGCGGCGGGCTTCATCTTCACGACCTCGCTGTGCCCGCACCTTGCCGCCGGCGCCCGGGCGGCGGTGCGGCACCTCAAGCACAGCCAGGCGGAGCGGGCGGCGCAACAGCGGAACGCGGCGATCCTGATGGCGATGCTGCGCAAGGCCGGCCTGCCGGTCCTGCCGAGCCAGAGCCACATCCTGCCGGTGATGGTCGGAGACGCCCACCTCTGCCGGCGGATCAGCGAGGAGTTGCTGGAGCGCCACGGAATCTACGTGCAGCCGATCAACTATCCGACCGTCCCGCGCGGCGGCGAGCGCCTGCGCATCACCCCGACGCCGCTCCATACCGAGGGGCACATGCGAGCCCTCGTGGGAGCGCTTGTCGAGGTTCGCTCACGCCTGGGCTGGGGCGATGTCCCGCTGGCTGCCTGACGGCGCCTGCCCTCCACCCCATTGAGATACGAACAGGTGACCGACATGCTGGCGAACGTTGACGCCCTGCTGCTCGCGAGATGGCAATTCGGGTTCACGGTGGCGTTCCACATCGTGTTCCCGGCCTTCTCCATCGGCTTGGCCAGCTACCTGGCGGTGCTGGAGGGTCTTTGGCTGGCCACCGGCCGCCAGGTGTTCATCGACCTGTTCCGGTACTGGATCAAGATCTTCGCCATCGCCTTCGCCATGGGCGTGGTCTCCGGCTTGGTGATGTCCTACCAGTTCGGCACGAACTGGTCGGTCTACGCCGACAAGACGGGGCCCGTGCTCGGCCCCCTGATGGCCTACGAGGTGCTCTCGGCCTTCTTCCTGGAGGCCGGCTTCCTCGGGGTCATGCTGTTCGGCATGACGAAGGTCGGCCCGCGGCTGCACTTCCTCGCGACCCTGATGGTGGCAATCGGAACGTTCTTCTCGGCGTTCTGGATCCTTTCCGTGAACTCCTGGATGCAGACGCCCCAGGGTTATGCGGTCAACGCCGCCGGACAATTCGTGCCGGACGACTGGTGGGCCATCGTCTTCAACCCGTCCTTCCCGTATCGCCTCGTCCACATGGTCCTGGCCGCCTACCTGACCACCGCCCTCGTGGTCGGCGCGGTCGGTGCTTGGCACCTGCTTCGCGACCGGTCGAACCAGGGCGCGAGGACGATGTTTTCCATGGCGATGTGGATGCTGGCCATCGTTGCGCCCCTCCAGATCCTGGCCGGCGACGCCCACGGCCTGAACACGCTGGAGCACCAGCCCGCCAAGGTCATGGCCATGGAGGGCCACTTCGAGAGCCATCCGGACGGAGCCCCCCTCATCCTGTTCGGCCTGCCCGACCAGGAAGCCGGCGTGGTCCGCTACGCGCTGTCGGTCCCGAAGCTGTCATCCCTTATCCTGAAGCACGGCCTCAACGAGCCCCTGAAAGGTCTGGACACCGTGCCGCGCCAGAACTGGCCGCCGGTCCCCGTTGTGTTCTGGTCCTTTCGGGTGATGGTCAGCCTCGGCATGCTGATGCTCCTGCTCGGCGTGGCAAGCCTCGTCGCACGCTACAGGGGCAAGCTCTACGAGTGGGTGGCCCTCCACCGCTTCGCCCTCGCCATGGGCCCAGCCGGCTTCGTCGCCGTTGTGGCGGGCTGGATCACCACCGAGGTCGGACGCCAGCCCTTCACCGTCTACGGGCTCCTGCGCACGGCGGAGTCGGCCTCGCCGCTGTCCGCGCCGGCGGTCGCGACGTCGCTCGTCGCCTTCGTGGTGATCTACTTCGCCGTTTTCGGCATGGGCATCCTCTACATCCTGCACCTGATGGCGAAGTCGCCGCACCTCGGGGAGCACGGGATCGAGCCCGGGGCTCCGATCCGGACCGCCGGCATTACGCCCGCGTCCTCCGTCGACCCCGACAGACACATGCAGCCGGCCGAGTAGGAAAACCGACATGCTCGACAATATCGACCTGACGGTGGTCTGGGCCCTCATTATCGCCTTTGCGGTCTTCGCCTATATCGTGATGGACGGCTTCGACCTCGGCATCGGCATCCTGTTCCCGGCCCTCCGGCCGGGCCCCGAGCGCGATACGGCGATGAACTCCATCGCGCCGGTCTGGGACGGCAACGAGACGTGGCTGGTGCTGGGCGGCGGAGGCCTGTTCGCGGTGTTCCCGCTGGCCTACGCGGTGATCATGCCGGCTCTGTACGCCCCGATCATCGCCATGCTGCTCGGCCTGATCTTCCGTGGCGTCGCCTTCGAGTTCCGCTGGCGCGACCCGCGCCACCGGGCCCTCTGGGACGTCGCCTTCACCGGGGGCTCGGTCGTCGCGGCGTTCGCCCAGGGCATGACCCTCGGTGCGCTTTTGCAGGGCATCAAGGTCGAGGGCCGTGCGTACGCCGGCGGCTGGTGGGATTGGCTGTCGCCGTTCAGCCTGCTCGTCGGTGTCGGCATCGTCTTCGGCTACGCCCTGCTCGGCGCCACCTGGCTGGTCATGCGGACGGAAGGGAGCCTGCAGGACCGGGCGCGCACCTTCTCGCTGTGGCTCGGTGCGGCAACGGTCACGGTCATCGCCGCCGTCAGCGCGGCGACGCCCTTCCTGGAAGGCAGGTATTGGGAGCGCTGGTTCGCGATGCCGAACGTGCTCCTCACCGCCCAGGTGCCGCTCCTGGTCGCGGTGGCCTCGTTCCTATTCTTCCGTTCGCTGCGCAGTGATGCGGACAGAACCCCGTTCCTGCTGGCGCTCGGCCTGTTCCTGCTGTCCTTTGTCGGGTTGGGGATCAGCATCTTCCCTGACGTCGTGCCGGGGCGGATCACGATCTGGGACGCCGCGGCACCGCATTCGAGCCAGGTCTTCCTGCTCGTGGGCGCATCGGTCCTGATACCGATCATCCTGATCTACACCGCCTATTCGTACTGGGTCTTCCGAGGGAAGGTCGACGCCGTGGGATACCACTGATGGAAGACGCATCCGCTCACCACGTCCAAGTTCCGTTGTGGCGTCGGCTCCTGTGGTTCGCCTCCCTTTGGGCCGGCAGCGTCCTGGCACTCGGAATCGTGGCCTGGGCCCTGCGGACCTGGCTCAAGGCGACCTGACGCACCGAGGAAGGACGATTTTGGCGTCCTGGTCGGCGCCGGCGGGCCTAGACTACTTCCGTGTCTCCGGTGCGACCGAAATCGGCCGTACGTTCCCGCCCCAAAAACCCGCCATCCGTCACTTCAAGCCGGAAGAGCCGACTCGGCCGAGCGCGTGCTCGTCCGGCCGCACCTGTCCCGTCCCTCGCGCTGACAGGCGGTCGTCACCCGCTCGCGAGTTCCCGTGTGATGTGCTTCACCGAGGGCGTGACGATGGCCACGAACTGCGCCTCGCGCAGCCGTCGGAAGGGTTCTGAGCCTTCAAGATAGCCGCGCGCGCCGAACTGGAGCATGGTGGCTTGCGCCGCGTCCAGGGCGAGCCAGGAAATGTCGAGGCGCAGGCGCAGGGTCTCGCGGAAGGCGCCCGCCGCCGGATCGGCATGGCGTTCGACCGCGTGCACCAGCCGCGTCCACAGGTCGGCCGCCCGCGCGTCGATCCCCTCGGCCCCGAGGGGGAGCGCCGCGCCGTCGCGGCTGCCTCGGGCATCCGCGCGCATCAGCGCGGCGACGCCACGGGCGAGCCCCAGTCCCATGCCGGCCTGGAGCAGCACGAAGCCGTTGCGGATGCGGGGGACGAAGGCCGCGGCGTCGGGGGCGATCACGTCGTCGTCAGGCACGAAGGCGTCGCGGACCATCACCGTGTAGGTCCCGGTGCCCTCAAGCGCCACGAAGCGGGCATTGGCCGCGATGTCGACCCCTTCCTGGCCTGCCGCGAACACGGCCATGACTCGGCGGCCGTCGTCGAGGGCGAAGATGCTGGCGAAGGGGTGACCGGGGCCGAGATTGGAGACCCAGGGCAAGCGCCCGCGCACCCGGTAGCCGCCCGGCACCCGCCGACCCGTGAGGGCGAGGGGCTCGATGCCGGCGAACGCCTTCATCGGATTGGACAGCCCGGTGCCGCCGAGGCGTACGCCGCTGGCGATGCCGGACAGATGGCGGTCGCGGGCAGGTGCGTCGCCGTGGGCGAGGTACCAGACGAGGGCGTCCTGGCACCAGACGCAGAAGGCCGTCGACAGGCAGGCGGACCCCACCAACGCCATCGCTTCCACGGCCGCGATCAGTCCCTCGGGCGTGCCCGGCGCGTGGTGGGCATAGGCACCAGCTGCGCCGAGGCCGCGCAGTACGCCATCCGGATAGAGCCCCCCGTCGATCGCACCTACGAGGGGCCCGAGTTCGTCCCGCACGACGCCGGCGACGTCCCTGGGGGCTTCGGGCAGCGCCGCGGGACGAGCAAGGGCCGCGCTCATCGATTGCGGACGAGGCTGACGGCGACGGGATTTCTGACCGTGTTGAGCACCGGCGACCAATCACCGGCATGGGCCACGAGGTCGTCGAGCTCGGCCTGGCTCGCACCCTCGATGTCGAGGTGCGCGGTCAGGCGCACGGCGGTGAGGCCAACGGCCTTCGACGACAGGTCGCCTGTCCCCCAGACCGAGGTGATGTTGATATCGCCCTCGCTCTCGATCTCGATGCCGCGCACGGTCCAGCCGCGCGCGACCGCGTTGGCCTGGAGGCCAACCGCCACGCAGGTGCCGAGGGCTGCGAGCAGCGCCTCGGTGGGGTTCGGGGCGGTGTCGTCGCCGAGGAGGCCCGGCGGCTCGTCCACCACGTGGGCGTCGAGGTTGCGCACGTAGTTGAGATGGCGGAAGCGCCGACCCTCGGCGATGGTCCGGGCGCGCACGGTGCGAACGGCCGTCGGATCGGCGCGGCCCTTCTCCGACAAGGCGGCTAGGGCATCCCGGTCGATGGTCTCGAAGGTCTGGACGATCTCTTTCACGGAGGCGGACGACATGGGCGTTCCTTTCAGGTCGCGGGAATCCAGCGGGCACGGGCGGCGAGCCGTCCGAGGCCGCTGTCGAGGGCGTAGCCGATCAGTCCGATCAGCAGGACGAGGGCGGCCAGGCGGTCGTACGAGAGGGTGTCGCGCGCATCGTTGATCGCGTAGCCGAGGCCGCTGGTGACCCCGAGATACTCGGCCGGCACGAGGACGATCCAGGCGACGCCGAGCGCCAGGCGCAGGCCGGTGAGGATGTCCTGCAGCACGGCCGGAACCACGATCCGGCGCAGGGTGGCGATCCGGCTGCCGCCGAGGTTTCGCGCGAGGGTGAGCCAGATCGGATCGATCCGCTTCACGCCGGCCGCGGTCGAGAACAGGATCGGCCAAATTGCGGCGGCTGCGATGAGGAACACGATGGCGCCCTCCCAGGTCGGGAAGGCCAGCACCGCCACCGGCATCCAGGCCAGCGGCGAGACCATGCGCAGGAGCTGGAAGGGAGGCTGCAGGGCGCGTTCGGCGAGCGGCGAGGCCCCGATGAGCAATCCGAACGGCACCCCGAGCGCGAAGGCGTAGGCGAGGCCTTGGCCTATCCGGGCAAGGCTCGGCAGCGCGGCCCGCCAGGCCTCGCCGGAGGTGAGAAGATCGGCGAACGACGCGAGGGCCGGGCCGGGAGCGAAGCCCGCGAAGGCGGTATAGGCCGGATCGTTCGCGAGGAGATGGCCGGCCGCGAACCACAGCACCAGGAGGGCGCCGACACCGAGGAGCGGCGCTGTCCGATTCAGCAGGCCGGCAAGGAACCGGCCCTCCGGCCAGGCGCGCGATGACGTGGGGCCGCCGATGTCCGATGAAGCGGTCTTCAGGAGGCCCGCGGTCATAGCGACAGCGTCTCGGTGCGGTCGGGGCCGGACCCGGGGAACGCATCGGGGAAGCGCTTGAGGGATGCGGCCACGAAGCGGTCGTCGACGAGGTCGCGAGCGACGAAATCCGGATCGAGCCCGTTCAGGAAGGTGGCGTCGCCCTCCACCACGGTCCGGCCCATGGCTTCGACAATCAGGCGGGTCGCGGAGGGATAGGGCCAGGGTTGGAAGTCGATGCGGCTCGCCGACCAGTCCGCGTGGCGGATGGCACCGCTCGCCTCGTAGGAGGGCCCGTAATCGGTCATCGCCTTGACCACCACGTCGGCGGCCATCGGCAGGTAACCACGCCCCTCCTTCGAGATGAGCCGGGCCACGGCCTCCTTGTTGGCGGAGGCATAGGCCTGCGCGCGCACGATGGCGTCGATGGCCTTGCCCGTCCATTCGGGCCGCTCCACAGTGGTCCGGTCATGGGCAACGACTACGCAGCAGGGGTGGTTCTTCCAGATGTCCCCGGTGAAGCGCAGCATCCGGGCGCCGGCCTTGATCTCGCCGAGCGCATTGAACGGCTCGGCCACGATGTAGCCGTC
The DNA here is from genome assembly GCF_001423295.1 of Methylobacterium sp. Leaf112. Classification (GTDB taxonomy): domain Bacteria; phylum Pseudomonadota; class Alphaproteobacteria; order Rhizobiales; family Beijerinckiaceae; genus Methylobacterium. Next base: position 112,733 of record NZ_LMNG01000003.1, read on the forward strand.
GACCTTGCCGGCCGCCAGCGCCGCCGGCATCTCGGGTGGCGGGAGGATCTGGAGGGCGCATTCGCCCGGGCCCGCATCGCCCCGGATCACCGGCGTGACCCCGGATTCACGCAGTGCGTATTGCAGCACCACGTTGTGCATGGAATACCAGTACGGAACCGCGACCCGCTTGCCGGCAAGGCCCTTAAAGTCGGTGATGCCGCTCCTGCCCCCGACGACGATGCCGGAGCCGTTGGTGTGGGCCCAGGCCAGAACCTTGACCGGGAACTTGTTGTTGTAGCGCATCCAGACCGGGATGGGCTTTAGGAGGTGGGCGAGGTTGAACTTGCCGGCCGCGAAGCCCTCGACCAGGGCCGACCAGGACCGCACGGGGGTCGGCTCGGCCACCTTGAGGCCGGCCTCCTCGAAATAGCCCTTGGCATGGGCGACCAGGAGGGCGGCGGCATCGGTGATCGGAAGGTAGCCGATACGCACCACATCGTCGTCGGCCGCGTGCACGGCCCGGCTTGACAGGCCGAGGCCGGCACCACCCAGCAGGGCGGCGAGGCCGCCGCGCGCGAGGCCGTCGAGGGTGTCGCGGCGGGTCCAGTCCGCGCGCGCCCATTCATGCGTCCACAGGGCGGAGAGGTCGTCGGGCGCTGTCATCACGGGGGTCCGGTTCACGCCGCTTCGCGGTCGACGGGGAGAGGGGGTGCGCCGAGCCGCGACCTCAGGTCGACCTCGGACCGGACGGGGAAATCCGCGACGATGCCGGCGGGGGTCCCTGCGAGAACGAGGGCACGTTCGGCCAGACCGGCGACGTCGGCCGGATCGTGGGTCACGATCACGAGTGTCAGCCCACGCTCGCTCGCAAGGCGCTTCACGTCCGCGCGAAGGGCTGCCCGCATTTCGGGATCGAGGGCCGAGAACGGTTCGTCGAGGAGAAGGAGGCGCGGCCGGCTCGCGAGCGCCCGCGCTAGAGCCACGCGCTGCTGCTGTCCGCCCGAGAGCTCATGTGGCTTGGCATCGACCCTGTCCGCCAAGCCGACTTCGCCGAGGATGCGCAGTGCGTCCGCGCGGTCGCCCTCGGGGCTTCCCAGGGGTCGGCCGGACAGGCGGGCCGGCAGGAGTACGTTGTCGAGGACGCTCGCCCAGGGCAGCAGGGCGGGCCGCTGGAACATCATCGTGGCCCCGGGAACGGGTCCCTTCACGGGCAGACCGTCAATCGTCAGAGCACCGGACGTCGGAGGAACCAGGCCGGCGGCGATCTGCAGAAGGGTTGACTTGCCGACGCCGGACCGCCCGACAATGCCGATACGCTCACCGGGGGCGATCCGCAGCGAGATCCCATCGAGGATTGGCCGGCCGCCGTGCCGGAATCCAACGGCATCGAAGGCGAAGTGTGGCGATGGCACAAGATTTTCAGACAAAGGGAAGGGTAGGCCGAACAGAGAGTTCTTCCATCGACCTAAGAGCATCAGGTCTCGTATCTGAATTATGCAGGCATCAACGGGATAAGTCGATAAATTATTATAGTTAAAATCCAGGTCAAAGTAGAAGATAGCCTCACGAGGATCTAGGCAACGAGGAAGAAACTTCCCCCTATCGGATGCTTGTTACATAGCGCGCCAACGAGTGAAGCCTTTGAAGGCTGAGGCGCGAACGGGTTTCATTCGGCACATGCGCGAGGTCGACTATGATCGATATCGTAAGGGGCCGAATTGGCCGGGCTTCATCGAGGTGGATGCGCCCCGGAAGGCCCATGAACTCAAAGATCCAACTCGGCGGCGGTTGAATTGAATTCGGCGACAACCGCGGCCCTGACGCCGCCGATGCATATTCGAGGAAGGACCCGTCCGTCCGCCCTACGGCAAGGCTTCGTAGGAAATCGTCATTTTTGCCGAGGGACGATGCCTGCTTCCGAGAGGAAAGGCCGGAGCGCTGGGTTGAGGTTCCCCGGCCTCCATACAACGACGTGCTCGATGGTCGGGGCCTCCTGCAGGTCGCGGAAGACCACGTCGGCAACCCCCATCTTGCGCAGCGATTGCGGTACGAGGGCTATGCCGAGGCCTTCCGCCACGAGGCTCACGATGGTCTGTTGGAGTTGCGCCTCAAGGCGGACGGTCGGTTCGAAGCCGCCCAAGCGGCAGAACCCGACGACCGCCTCGCGCAATGTCGGCGCGACATCGGCCGGCGCCGCGATCAGGCGTTCGTCGACGAGGTCGTGGGCCTGGATGCCTTCCCGTCCGGCGAGGGGATGGCGGGCATGCACCGCGAGGCACAGCGGCTCACGGAAGATCGCGTGTGCGTCCAGTCCTCGCACGGGTCCGGGATTGAACATGATGGCGGCGTCGAACCGCCCGGTCAGCACCGCATCGGCCAGTGCGTTGGGAACGACCTCCCGCAACTCGACCTGGACCTGGGGGTGGCTGGCCATGAACCGCCGCGTGAGCCCCGGCAGGACCGTGTGGGCGGCGTGCATCATGAAACCGATGGACAGCTCGCCGAGATCGCCCCCGTCGGCGAGCCGCGCATTACGGCAGGCTTGGTCGAACGAGGCGAGGACGGCGCGCGAATCCTCCAGGAACCGCCGACCCGCGTAGGTCAATGCCGCCTGCCGCGTGTGACGCTCAAGCAGGCGCACGCCGAGCTCCTTCTCCAGGTTGGCGATCTGCCGGCTCAGGGGAGGCTGGCTGATATGCAGCCGCTCGGCCGCCCGGCCGAAGTGAAGCGTCTCGGCCAGCGCCACGAAGTAGCGCATCTGTAGGATGTCGATCATGATACCGAAAGGGTATGAATGAAGGCGTCAATCAGCATTGGATGATATGAAGCTTGGAGGATAGGCCTGCCCCATCACCTCGGGGCACCCTCTGTCATGCTGTCCACGCTCACCGTCGTCCTGCCGATCTTCGCGCTTATTTTCGCCGGATGGCTCGCCCGTCGGATCGGCGTGTTAGGCCCTCACGCGACGACGGAACTCAACCGGTTCGTGGTCTACCTCGCGCTTCCGGCGCTGCTGTTCGACATCGTCGCGCATGCGCGATGGATCGATGTCTGGCAGCCGGGCTTCGTCGCTGCCTTCGGTCTCGGCGCCGCCCTCGTGTTCTGCCTCACGCTCGTCGTCCGCTTGCAACGCCCGAGGCATCTGGCCGATGCCGCCATCGACGGCTTGAACGCGGGCTACGCCAATACAGGCTTCATCGGGTTCCCGCTGGCGTTCGTGGCACTGGGCCAGGAGGCTCTCGCCCCGACGCTCGTCGCCACGATCATCACGGTCTGCATCCTGTTCGCCGTCGCCATCGTGCTGATCGAGATCGGGTTGCAGACCGAGAATCGGCGCAGGGATCTCGTCGTGAAGGTTGGCTGCTCGTTGATACGCAATCCGTTGCTCGTCGCACCGGTCCTGGGCGCTTTCATTCCGCTCGCCGGATTGGACGTCCCCGCCCCTGCGGAGACCTTCCTGAAGCTGCTTGGTGGGGCCGCCTCGCCCTGCGCGCTCGTGGCGCTCGGTCTTTTCCTGGCAGCGGAACGGGCAGCGACGGATCGGGACCCAGGTTCGGCCGCGCTCCTGGTGGGGTTCAAGCTGATCCTTCAGCCGGCCGTGACCTGGATCCTGGCAACGGTCGTGTTCGGGCTCTCGCCGATGCTGACGCACGCCGCCGTCCTGCTCGCCGCGCTTCCGACCGGAACGGGCCCGTTCATGCTGGCCGAGTTCTACGGCAGGGAGGCAGCCATCACCTCGAACGTCGTCCTGACCTCGACCATCCTGTCCGTCATGACCATCAGCGGATACCTCGCATTCGTGGCGTGAACCGACCGACCTGCTGGGGGATTGGAGTGCGGAGGTAAGGTCCGACGACGTGGCGGCGTGCGAGGGGCGGATGGGGCCCAGGCGGCCGTCCGGCGTAGCCGTTCAGATATAAGACGACGCAAGCGCCGGCGAACCTTCCAGTGCGTGGGCGAGCACTTCCAGGCCCTGGGTGATCTGCTGCCGGGTGGAGGGGCCACCGAGGCAGAGGCGCACCGCCTCGGGTGGCGTGCCGGCGACGCAGAACGGGTCACTGGCGACGACGCCGAGTCCGGCGGAACGCCCCTGGCTCGCGAAGGCCGAGCGGGTCCAGCCCTCCGGCAAGGTGATCCAGACGTGGAAGCCGTGCGGGTCCGCGGTGTAGGTCCCACTGGGAAGCAACACGGTCGCGATGCGCTGGCGCGCTGCCGATTCCTCGCGCACGAACTGCACGATGGCATCCGCCGTCCCGTCTACGATCCAGCGCGTCGCCAGCGCTGTCGAGATCGGCGAGGCCATGACGGTGGCGGCCCGCAGGGCGCCGGCGAGCGGAAGGGCGGAGCGGGCGCTCGGGGCGACCAGGAAGGCGAGGCGCAGGCCCGCGCCAAGGCACTTGGAGAGGCCGGCCACGTAGTAGGTGATCTCGGGGGCGAGTTCCGCGAAGCTCGGGGGCGGCGCCGGGCAGATGCGCGCGTAGGCATCATCCTCGATGATGGTGACGGCGTAGCGGCGGGCGACCGCGATGATGGCCTCGCGTCGCGTCCGGGACAGGGTCGTGGTGGTCGGGTTCTGCAGCAGCGGGTTCAGGTAGATCGCCTTCGGCGCGACCTTGGTGCAGACGGCCGCGAACCCGTCGGGGTCGACACCGTGCCGGTCCATGGGCAGGTCGACGAGGCGCAGGCCCAGATGCGCCGCCAGCGACCGGATGCCCGGATAGGTGATGCGTTCCGCGCAGATGGCGTCACCCGGGCGGGCTATCTGGCCCAGCACGCTGAACAGGGCGCTGTGGGCGCCGGGGCAGATCAGCAACCGCTCCCGCGGCGTGACGATGCCCCGGCCCTTCAGCCAACGCAGGGCCGCCTCCTTATCTTCGTCCGTTCCGCCGAAACCCTGGTAGCGTAGCAGGTTGGAGAGGTCGCCGGACAACTCGGCGAACGAGGCCTGCATCCGCGCCTGCAAAGCCGGCGCGTCGGGCTCGGGAGGTAGGTTCATCGTGAAGTCGACCGGCCCGATCCGTGAGCCGTCCTTCGTAGGCGTGGTCCGGCCCGGGCGCACGGGATCGATCACGAAGGTGCCCTGGCCGACGCGCCCTTCGATCAGGCCGCGCTTGTGAGCCTCGACATAGCCGCGCGAGACGGTCGTGAAGTTCAGGTCGAGGGCCTCGGCCAGGGCACGCTGGGTCGGGAGCCGCGTGCCGACCGTCAGGCGTCCGGTCCGGATGTCGTCCGCCAAGGCCTCGGCGATGGCGAGGTAGTGGGGCTTCCCCCAACGCTTCAGGTCGGGCGTCCACGTCCCGCTCATGACATCCGAAGGCGTCGGTCGCCCGTCTCGCGCTGCTGAGGTCATCCGTTCTCCAGGCACACCATCAAGATGCGATCAATACCTGATTGTATGGGTAGCAAGCCCCATACCGTATGGGAGACCCAAACGGCCTTCAGAACCAATACATACAATACCATCAATCAATGCAGTCAGACTGGGCATCGCGTGATGCTCTGGTGTGCATATGCCGATCTGATTGTCAGTGGAGAACAGGTCCTCGGGACCAAGGCGCGATGATGATTGAATGCAAGATTGTATGCATTCAACTTGGGGCTATTGATGGTTTTGTTGATCGGCCTTCGTTGGCACGTCGCTTGCCATGAGGGGATGTGACCACCCGAGGCTTCGGCCGACGCGGTCCAACCCATCACGGAGTGAGATCCATGCCCGCAGTGAATCGCGAACCCCATAAGAAGGGCGACTTCCTGGTCGACTACGAGGAGAAGGTCTTCGAGGACGTGAAGGCCGAGCCCGGCCAGAAGGCGCTGGTCACCTTCCACACCGTCGCTTTCGAGGGCTCCATCGGCCTTGTGAACCTGCTCCAGGCCACCCGCCTGCAGCGCAAGGGCTTCGAGACCTCGATCCTGCTCTACGGTCCCGGCATCACCCTCGGTGTCCAGCGCGGCTTCCCCCGGCTCGGCGACGAGGCCTTCCCGGGCCACCTCAACTTCAACAACCAGCTTGAGAAATTCATGGCCGAGGGCGGCAAGGTCTACGCCTGCCGGTTCTCGACCCAGGCGCTCTACGGCCACGGCGAGGCGGCCTTCATCGAGGGCATCCGCATGATCAACCCCCTCGACGTCCTCGACTGCATGCTCCTGCACAAGCGCGACAACGCGGTGATCATCGACACCTGGACCGTCTGACGGGGCCTCGGCCCATCGACCGGGACGTCGCACCCGGCGGCCGCGCGCGACGCGGCCGCCGTCACCACCGGAGGATCATCCATGTCTGAGAACCGGATCGTGCGGGCCGCCGCCGTCCAGATCGCGCCCGACCTCGACCGACCGGACGGCACGCTCGAACGGGTGCTCAACGCCATCGACGAGGCCGCTGCCAAGGGCGCGCGCTTCATGGTCTTCCCCGAGACCTTCGTGCCCTACTACCCGTACTTCTCGTTCGTGCTGCCGCCGGCCCTGCAGGGGGCCGAACATCTGCGCCTCTACGAGCGTGCCGTGACGGTGCCGGGACCCGTGACCCAGGCGGTATCCGCAGCCGCCCGCCGCCACGGCGCGGTGATCGTGCTCGGCGTCAACGAACGCGACCACGGCTCACTCTACAACGCGCAGCTCATCTTCGATGCCGACGGCACCCTGAAGCTCAAGCGCCGCAAGATCACCCCGACCTACCATGAGCGCATGGTCTGGGGTCAGGGCGACGGGGCCGGCCTCACAGTGGTCGATACGGCGGTCGGCCGCGTCGGCGCGCTGGCCTGCTGGGAGCACTACAACCCGCTTGCCCGCTACGCCCTGATGGCCCGGCACGAGGAGATCCACGCGGCGCAGTTCCCAGGCTCGCTGGTCGGCCAGATCTTCGCCGACCAGATGGAGGTGACGATCCGCCACCACGCCCTGGAGGCGGCCTGCTTCGTCGTCAACGCCACGGGCTGGCTCTCCGACGAGCAGGTGGCGCAGGTCTGCCCCGACGAGCGCCTGCGCGGGGCCTGCCGCGGCGGCAACTGCACCGCCATCGTCTCACCCGAGGGCCGCCACCTCGCCGATCCGCTCGGCCCCGGCGAGGGCATCCTCATCGCCGACATGGACCTCGCCCTGGTGACGAAGCGCAAGCGGATGATGGACTCGGTCGGCCACTACGCCCGCCCCGAACTCCTCAGCCTCCTCCACGACGACCGCCCGGCCCCGTTCGTGCACCAGCCGACCCGTTCGCAACATCAATCCCGGAGCCTCGACCATGGGCAGTTCCCCGCTTCCGACGAGCCTTCTAACGCTTCCGCCGGTCATGGCGGGCCTGGTCGGAATGCCGACGGAACGCCTGATCAACGCGCTGCAATCCTACGGCGTTAGGCTCGCCGACACCCGGGCCGGGGCGCCGAGCCGGCGCGGCGGCGCCGGTCCCTCCGACCATAAGGCGATGACTATCGCGGGCCGTACCGTGATGGTGCCGGTCCACACCGAGACCGCGTTCGACTCGCCCTTCCTGGTGCGCCGACCGGACCTCGACGGGGTCTCAGTGATCGAGCACGACGGCGCGGTCATCGGCCGGGTGACCTTCCCGGGCAAGCCGCGCTTCTACGCGCTCTCGACCTTCGATGGGGTGCCGTACTCGAAGATCGCGGTGCTGCACGGACGCGACGTGCTCGCCACCACGGTGCTGCAGACCTGCATTCGCTACGCCAGCCGCACGAAGACCTGCCAGTTCTGCTCCATCGGTCAGTCGCTGTCGGCCGGCCGCACCGTCGCGCGCAAGACGCCTGAGCAACTCGCCGAGGTCGCTCGTGCCGCCGTGCTCCTCGACGGGGTCAAGCACATGGTGATGACCACGGGGACACCGAACGCCACCGACCGGGGCGCCGCGATTCTGTGCGAGAGCGCCTTCGCGGTGAAGGCGGCGGTGGACTTGCCGATCCAGGCCCAATGCGAGCCGCCGGACGACGACCGCTGGTTCGAACGCATGAAGGCGTCGGGCATCGACGCGCTCGGCATGCACCTGGAGGCCGTCACCCCCGAGGTCCGGGCCCGGATCATGCCCGGTAAGGCGAGCGTGCCGCTGGAGCGCTACTACGACGCCTTCGCGGCGGCGGTCCCTGTTTTCGGACGGGGCCAAGTCTCGACCTACATCCTGGCTGGTCTTGGCGACGCGCCTGAGGCGATCCTCGCCATGGCTGAGCGGTTGGTCGGGATGGGCGTCTACCCCTTCGTCGTGCCCTTCGTGCCCATCTCCGGCACGCCGCTGGAAAGCCACCCGGCACCGACGCCGGACTTCATGCACGCGATCCTGCAGCCCCTGTCCGAGATGCTGGGACGGGCCAACCTGCGCTCCACCGACATCAAGGCCGGCTGCGGCCGCTGCGGCGCCTGCTCGGCCCTCTCCACCTACGAGCGCACGGGGGTGGCGGCATGATCGGCGATCCCGTCGCGCCGTACCGCCCGAGCCATTTCCGGGTGAAGTTCGCCACCTCCCCCTGGGAGCGGCGCGCCTGCGCCGCCCTGCGCCGGCAGGTGTTCTGCACCGAGCAAGCTATCTTCGCGGACGACGACCGCGACATCATCGACGGGCATGCGATCCCGATCTGCGCCCTCTCGACACTGGCCGGGGACGCCGATGCCGTCGTCGGCACCGTGCGCATCCATGAGGTGGCGGAACGTCCCGGCGAGTGGTGGGGCTCGCGACTGGCCGTCGCCAAAGCCTTCCGCGGCACGGCGGCGCTCGGGGCTGGTCTGATCCAGGTCGCGGTCGCCTCGGCCCACGCACGGGGCTGCACCCGCTTCCTGGCGCATGTGCAGGACCGGAACGTCCCGCTGTTCGAGGCCCTGCATTGGGCGAGCCTCGATGCGATCGAACTCCATGGCCGCCTCCACCACCTGATGCAGGCCGACCTCGCCGCCTACCCGCCGATGCACGACCCCGAGCACGGGCTCGTCACGTTCCGCAGGGCCGCGTGATGACCGCGGCCGTCGACCTCCAGACGCTGGCAGCCCAGATCCGGGATGCGCGCGGCGTCGCGCACAAGCGCGACATCGATGCCGTCGTCACGCGCCTGGGACTGGGCGACCGCCACGCCGCGGTGCCGGTGGGCGACGATTGCGCCGCCATTCCCGATGGCGACGGCCACCTGCTCCTGGCCATCGAGGGCTTCATCGACAGCTTCGTCACCGCCGATCCGTACTTCGCCGGCTATTGCGGGATCATGGTCAACCTCAGCGACGTGGCGGCCATGGGCGGGCGCCCGCTCGCGGTGGTGGATGCCCTGTGGAGCCGGGACGCGGCGGCGGCGGACCCGATCCTCGCCGGCCTGTCCGACGCGGCCGCGCTCTACGGCGTGCCGGTCGTCGGCGGCCACACGAACACCCGGTCGGAGACCGGCAACCTCGCGGTCGCCGTGCTCGGCCGCGCCGGCCCCCACCTGCTGACGAGCTTCGATGCGGAACCGGGTGACGACCTTATCGCCGCCATCGACCTGCGCGGGCGTTTCCGCGATCCGCACCCGTACTGGGACGCCTCGTCCGGGTCGCCGGGCGAACGCCTGCGCGCCGATCTCGCCTTGCTGCCGGGGCTCGCCGAGGACGGTCTCTGCCGCGCCGCCAAGGACATCAGCATGGCGGGCGTCGTAGGCACGGCGCTGATGCTGCTCGAATGCTCGAACGTCGGCGCCGCCATCGACCTCGACGCGATCCCGCGGCCCGATGGCGTTCCCCTCGCACGCTGGCTCACCGCCTTCCCGAGCTTCGGCTACCTCCTGAGCGTCCGCCCCGACCGCACCCCGGCCGTCCTCGCGCGCTTCGCCGAGCGGGGCATTGCGGCCGCCAGGATCGGAGGCATCGACGCGAGCCGGGTCGCCCGCATCCGGGATGCCGGGGACGAGGAGGCCGTGGTCTGGGACTTCGTGGCCGGCCCGCTGATCGGCTGCGGCCAGGGTGATGCGGGGTCCGAATCATGACCGGTCTGCGCATCGCCCTCCTGACCCACTCCACCAACCCACGCGGCGGCGTCGCCCACTGCCTCGCCCTGGCCGAAGCCCTGTGCGGACTTGGGCACGAGGCGGTGGTCCACGCCCCCGACCCGTCGGGCCGCGGCTTCTTCCGGGCCGCCGCATGCCCCACGGTGTCCGTCGCCGCCCGCCCCGTTGCCGGTGACACGGTCGAGCTCGTGCGGACCCGCATCAACGACTACCTCATTCATTTCGGGTCGCCGGCGGCCTGTGACTTCGATGTCTTCCACGCCCATGACGGCATCGGCGGCAACGCGCTCGCCACCCTGAAGCATCGGCGCCGGATCCCGGGTTTCGTTCGGACGGTCCACCACTTGGATACATTCGCCGAACCGCAGCTTGCCGATTGGCAGGATCGCTCGATCCAAGAGGCTCGGCGCATCCTCTGCGTCAGTCAGGGCTGGACCGACCAGGTCCGTTCGGACTTCGGTGCGATGCCTGAGGTCGTCGGCAACGGCGTCGACATGGCGGCCTATCAACCCACGCCTGACCTGCAGGATGCCGCCGTAAGGCAGCGCTGGGGGTTGGGCGACGGTCCCATCGTCCTCGCCATCGGCGGCTTCGAGGCACGCAAGAACACCCTTGGCATCATCGAGGCGTTCGCGCGCTTGCGTGAGCGCCGCCCCGGGGCCCAGCTCGTCATCGCCGGGGGAGCCTCGCTTCTCGATCACGCCGCCTACCGCGCGCGATGCCATGCGGCCCTGACCGTCCACGGCCTCGCGGCTGGGGCAAACGGTCCCGTGATCGAGACCGGTCCGGTTCCACAGGCCGATATGCCGGCCCTCTACCGTATCGCCGACATGCTGGCGTTTCCTTCGCTGAAGGAAGGGTTCGGCCTGTGTGTGCTGGAGGCGATGGCCTGCGGCACTCCGGCCATCGTCTCCCTCCGGTCGCCCTTCACCGAATACCTGATCGAGGGTGACGCCCTCTTCGTCGATCCGGCCGACCCCGACGACATCGCCAGAACCATGGCAACCGCCCTGGTGCCGGAGACGCGCGCCCGCCTGAGGGTCGCAGGCTTCGCACGGGCCGCCGCCCACTCCTGGCGGGCCTGTGCCGAGCGCCACCTCGATGCCTACGCGGGCTGCACCCGCACCAGACAGGAGCCAACCCATGCCTGAGATGCATTTCAACGTTCGCTGGCCCGACGGTCGGCGCGAGGCCTGCTACTCGCCCTCCCTCGTGGTGAAGGACTTCCTCACGCCGGGCGAGAGCTACGCGGTCGACGATTTCGTCGAGAAGACCCGCACCGCCCTCACCATCGCCAGCGAGCGCGTGCGCGAGAAGTACGGCTTCGCCTGCTCGTCCGCCCTGGACCAACTCGCCCGGATCGAGGCCGCCGCGAAGCTCCAGCCTTCCGATGGACGGGTCATGGTCGAGACCTTCGAGCCCTGAACCGGCACCCCCTTCCTGCAAACTCACGGAGTGAGAGCCATGACGTCCACCCCCCGTCACGTTCCCGTTGCCGTCGTCGGCGGCGGCCAAGCTGGCCTCTCGGTCAGCTACCACCTCAAGCAGCGCGGCATCGAGCACCTCGTCTTCGAGAAGAACACCGCCGCCCACACCTGGTCGACGCAGCGCTGGGACACGTTCTGCCTCGTCACGCCGAACTGGCAATGCGATCTGCCGGGTCATCCCTATGACGGGCCGGAGCCGGACGGCTTCATGCGGAAGGACGAGATCGTCGCGTATCTCAAGGCGTTCGTCGCCAAGGTGAACCCGCCGATCCGCGAGGGTGTCTCGGTCACCCGCGTCGAGCGGCGGGAAGACGGGATATTCTCGGTTCAGACCTCGGAGGGCGACTACACCGCCGACGAGATCGTCGTGGCCTCGGGCGGCTACCACACGCCGATCATCCCGCGCATGGCCGAGAAGCTGCCGGACTCGATCACGCAGATCCACTCGAACCAGTACCGCAACGCCGCCCAATTGCCCGAGGGCGAGGTGCTCGTCGTCGGGTCCGGCCAGTCCGGCGCGCAGATCGCCGAAGACCTGCACCTCGCCGGGCGCAAGGTGCACCTCGCGGTCGGCGACGCACCCCGCTGCGCCCGGTTCTATCGGGGTCGGGACGTCGTCACCTGGCTCGCCGACATGGGCTACTACGAGATGACCGTCGACAACCATCCGCTGCGCGACGGCGTCCGCGACAACACCAACCACTACGTCACCGGCCGTGACGGCGGACGCGACATCGACCTTCGCCGCTTCGCCACCGAGGGCATGAAGCTCTACGGCCTGATGGAGGACTACCGGGACGGCCGCCTGCGCTTCCGCGACGACCTCAAGCGCTCGCTCGACGGCGCCGACCGGACCTACAACGGCATCAACGCCGCCATCGACAAGTACATCGCCGAGAAGGGCATCGAGGCCCCGGCGCAGGAGCACTACACCCCGGTGTGGGAGCCGGGCGAGCCGGTCACCAGCCTCGCCCTCGACGGCTCCGGCATCACGTCGGTGGTCTGGTGCATCGGCTTCTCGCCGGACTTCCGCTGGCTCGACGCCTCCGTGTTCAACGGTTCGGGCAGCCCGAAGCACAAACGGGGCGTCACGAACGAGGAGGGCATCTACTTTATCGGACTGCCCTGGCTGAACACCTGGGGCTCCGGACGTTTCGGCGCGGTCGGCCGCGATGCCGAACACGTCGTCCAGGCGATCCAGCAGCGCCTCGGCACCGAGCGGTTCGCCCTGAAGTTCGCGGTCTGAGGCTGGCCTCAACGGTAGCCTGGATGGCGCCGGGCGGCATCTTCCGTGCGACCGCTCATGCCTCGTTCCCGAGAAGCCCACGGACCGCCCCCATGACGTAGTGCCTGTGCCATCCATGCAACAAGGCATCGCTCCAAGCATCGACCAAGCAAAATTGAGTAGACTACTAAGACGTACGACGTAGAATATAAGCATTGTTGGATATGCATACAAATTGCGTGCAGATCCGATCAATCAAAATGAACTTCTACTAAAATGCCGATACGCCGCCAACGCCGATGCTTGCCGGCGGACGGGTGCGGCTGCCCGATGCAGATCCGAGAAGGGATTGATGATGTTGAAGAAGTTCGCGGCCGCGGCAGGGGCGTTCGCCGCAATCACCTTGGGCGCGACCGCCTCGTTCGCGCAATCCACGACCATCCCGGGCGAGCAGGTCGGTCTCGCCGTCGGCGCGCCGCTCCCCGAGGGCATCTACGCCATCGACACCTTCATCTATCGCCGGAACGACACCCGGTTCTCGACGGATACCGCGATCAACGTGCCGGTCCTGGTCTGGTCGACGGGCTTCAAGCTGTTCGGTGCCAACGTCCAGCCGTTGCTCGCCCAGCCGACCGTGTTCGGCTTCCCGAACAATCCAGGCGGCCTGCCGAACCGCGACTTCTCGGTCAACGTCGGAACCCTGGTCGGATCGATCTTCGCCTGGGACCTCGGCAACAACTTCGGCGTCAGCTACCTGGCGGCGGTCCATCTGAACGATCTCGATGCCGGTCGTGGCCTGACGCAGTTCTCGTCGAACACCTACCGCCAGGGCTTCGCGGCGAGTTACACGGGCGATGGCTGGAACCTCACCGCCAACCTGACCCATAACTTCTACGACTCCCCCGGTCGGTTCGAGGGGGCCGCCGGCCGGGCGATTGGTCCGCTCTACCTCGCCGATGCCCTCCTGCTCGACCTTACGGCCACCAAGAAGTTCGGCAAGTTCGAGGTCGGCGCGGTCGCCTACGGGGTGACGGACCTGCCGCTCGGCGGCGGCGACTTTGCGCGGGCCTCCGCGCAGGGCTACACCCGGGCCGGCCGCTTCGCCGTCGGCGGTCTGATCGGCTACGATTTCGGGCCGTTCACGGCGCAGCTGATGGTCGCCCGCGACGTCGCGGTCCGGACCCGCGGCACCGAATCGACCGACGGCTTCATCCGTCTCATCGCCCCGCTTTACAGCGCGCCCAAGGCTGCCGAGCCCATGCCCGTCAGTCTTGTCCGGAAGTATTAATACCCGAATTCGCGGCCCTGGACGGGATGACGGGGACGCAAACGCAATCGAAGTGAAAATCCTTCCCAAGGACCCCGCTTCGATAGGGGCCGGGTGGTTCAGTCTCAACAGCTACCGCCACCCGGTCCCGCCCTCCTCAACGGAGAAGGTCGATGAGTTTACACATGCGGTTGGCCGGTGCCGGCTCGCCCCTCTCGGACGCGTCCAGCTACGTCCTGGGCATGCCGCACCTCAGCCCGAACGGCCTCTCGGAGAATTGGCTCTGGAAGGAGCTCGGGCATCGTCACTGGAACTTGATCGCCAAGGCCTACGGCAGGGCGGCGACCGGGTTCGGTTCCGTGGGCGACCAGCCCATCTACGCCGCGTTCCGAAACATCTCGCTGCATGGTGGCGACCTTGGCGGCGTTCGGGAGAACGACAGCCTGGACGTGCGCTCGACGATTACGCACCTCTCGGAGACCCGGGTCGTCAGTCGCCATTTCGCCGCGTATCGGGACCGGTTGATCGCGGATGTGGAGATGACATCCGTTTTCGTCAGGCGTCAGGCCGAAGGCGTGAACCGCTCCATCACCCGTGTCAGGATAGAGGGTACCGGAAGCGCGGAACCCTCCCTGGGGACCATGCCATCGCAGCCCGCGTATTGTGGTCATGAGACGTTGGCCCACGATACGTGCGTAGATGAGCACGAACTAGGCACGACAGATATCACGATGTGCCCACACTTGGACTTCAACGGCGCTGGCCTCCTGTATTTCAGCAGTTTCGTTGCCGCAGTGGATCGGGCCGAGTGGCACTTCATCGGCAAACGGTCGGGCCATTTCTCGACCCGAGGGCGTCAAGCGCGGTTTCACGCGAACATCGAGGTAGGTGACGACATCACCGTGCGAATGTTCGCAGCACAGGATGGTGCAGCGTGCCGCCATCGTGCGCTTCTGAGCGCCTCAGTGGATGGCAAGCTCTTGGCCGAAGTGATGACGCACCGCACGATGTCCTGATCTAGCTTCCTCTCTACCAACGACAATTTGTTATATTTCAACTTAATTTTACGGCGTGGTTCTGAAATTTTTTATACAAGCAGCGCTTAAAGAAATCTACGCTGTTCAATGAACGTTGATTTCGCCCCCAACGTATTTAGCTTCCATGTTTATCGAGGGCCAAGGGGTGGAACGTCCGCTAGTAGGAACGATCTGGATTGTCTGATTTGGCGAGGTTGGGTCGAAGGCGGAACGTCCGCTTCTGGGCAGGTCGCCAAGTGCCGCTTCTGGCGCACAGCCGAACAAACCCAAGTCGACCTCGTCGACCTGATCAAGAAACAGGGACCTCAGAGCCTCGACGAGCTTCTCGCGGCGATAGGACCGCAGGACCGGGACCTCGCCGCGTCGGCCTTCAGACCAATGGACGCCAAGACCCTGGAGAAGGCGCTTTCCAAGCGGACCAAGCGAGGTCAGCATGGCCTCAGTCGCGTCAATTATCGCTCCGAGGTAGTCCATCCATCCGTGCCAGGGTCCGAGCAAGCGTCGGTCCAGCACGCTGCATTCGGGGGCTCCTGAGACTTCATCCCGCAACGACGATAACGTTTGGGGGCGTTCCCTACCGAAGCGGTGGCTGCCGCGGTGCATGGCCAATCCGGGTCGCCGGTAACGCACGCGTGGCCCGATTACCGACTATAAGCCACGGTCAGTCGGTAACGGCCGTTAGAGGGCGTTACCAACCGGACGGTCTCACCCTTCACCGCAGCATTTGTTGTCCTCACCCCCTATGCCCAGGCAGTGCGGGCGCGGCCGTGAACCGCAAGGCGTTCGAGTGGCGTTCTACCGCTCGGCATAATCACAGCGGCCCACTCGGAATTGTGCCGATCGCCACAAATTCGCTTAGACGCTATTGATTATGCCGCTCACCACAATTCACAGGGTGAGAGAGATTGTGGCGTTCGGCATAATTTAGCATTGTGGCTTGCTTGCACCGGGCGCATGGTCGACGTGTGAAGGATGGACCCGTGATCAGGAACGCCAAGGAATTCGGGGCTGCCATCCGGCGCGCCCGCAAGCAGAGGGGCCTGAACCAATCGGCCCTCGCGGCGCGATGCGGCGTGAACATTAGTTTCATCGTGGATCTAGAGGCTGGCAAGGCGACCATCCAGCTAGATAAGGCACTCACGGTGGCGGTTGAACTTGGATTCCGCTTCCCAGATGCCCCGGCCCCGCAATTCTCCCCCCAAGTCGCTGAACCGGCGCCCGAGCAGGACGACGAGCTCGGCCATATACCCTCCTTCTGAATGAAGCGCGCGATGGCCGAATACGTCGACGTCTTCTACGAGAACATCAGGATCGCCCGGATTGCCAAGACCGACGCGGGGCCGGCACTCGTCTATGAGGATGCCTGGCGAAGCCGCAAGGCCGCCTTCCCAATCTCGCTATCGATGCCCCTTGCCGAAAGCGGCCACGGCGGCAGGACGATTATGCCGTGGCTCGCCAATCTCCTGCCGGAATCCCACCTACACGAGATCGGGCTGATAATGGGCGTCCATTCGCAGGACGTCCTCGGCATCCTCTCGCGCATGGGCCGCGACACCGCCGGAGCGCTCTCTATCGGGCAACCCAGGGGAAGCGGCGGCAGACTTGTACCCATCGAAACGGAAGCCGACCTCGAACGCGTCATCGACGACCTCCCGGAGCGACCTTTCCTGGTCGGGACCGAAGGCGTCTCGATGTCGTTGGCGGGGGCCCAGGACAAGATCGCGGTCTCTGTCGCCGCCGGGACCATCTGCATCCCTCTCGAGGGAGAGCCCTCGACGCACATCCTCAAGCCCGACATCCCGCGGCTCAAGGGTAGCGTCCAGAACGAGGCGTTCTGCCTGACGCTCGCGGGGATGTGCGGCCTCGAAACCGCCAAGGTCACGACCGGCAAGGCGGGTGCGCGGAGCTATCTCCTCGTCGAGCGCTACGACAGGTGGAAGGATGCCGGGGGCCAAGTGCGGCGCATCCACCAGGAGGACCTAGCGCAGGTCCTGGGTTACTACCCAGTGCAAAAGTACGAGACACCTCCCCCGGAATCGATGGTCGGGCCGGGACCCGGTCTTAAGCTGTAGATCGGCGTCGAAGGATGACCCTGAGCAAAACAGACGTAATTCATTATGGAAGCTAGGGAATTTTCATCGAAGGTGGGGTCACGATCGGCGCCGATCGTGACCCCACCTTCGACAAAGATTACGATTTTAAATCAATGACTTATCGTGATCTGAGGGAGGGGTCATCTTTCGAGGCTTTTTCACATCCAGCGCTTGAAGCGCTTGACCTTCTCGGGCGTACAGCTTGCACGCACCTCGCAGGCATGACGGGCTTCCAGGTTGCGGTAATGGTCGATGTCGCCATGCCGATCGGAGCGGGCGACAGACTTCGTCAGCATAGCGCCGGCCGGACAGACGTAGTGATCGGCCGCGGCGTCGTAGACGAAGTCGGCGCGCACGAAGAGCCCCTTCTTCGCCCGGCCGGATGTGTCGGCCCGCGGCATGAGCGGGAGAATGCCTGTGCCTTCGCAGACCAGAACCTCGTCGCCATTGTAGTAGCCGCGATCGGTCAGGACCACGACCTCCTCCGCGCCGATAGCCTGCTTGGCCCGATCGCCCATCGGCACGAGCTGGGTCCGGTCGTGGCCCTCGTTGACGACGTCATGAGCCACAACGAGATGATGCTCGGGATCGACGGCGATCTGGACGTTGTAGCCGACGATGCCCGTGCCCCGCCCGCTCGTTGCCATGGAGCGTGCGTCCGGATCGGTCAGCGAGACCTGTCCGTCTTCTGAAGCTGCGATCTGCTCCTGCATCTCGCGCAGGAAGGCCATCTGTCGGCGCAGAGCGGCGATCTTCTTGCCGATGCGCTGCGTCCGCGCCTCGGGAACGTCGCTGCCTTCCCGGTCCGCCCGGTCGAGCGTCGCGAGGTAGCGGGCGATGCTGGCATCCACCTGTTCCAGGCGCTTGGCGACTTTGGTCACCGTGTAATTGCGGTCCCGGTTGTTGACCGCCTTGAACTTCGATCCATCCACGGCGACGGTCGCCCCGGTAAAGAGGCTCAAATCGCGGCACAGCACCACGAACTGCCGACAGGCCGCCTGGATCGCAGGCCCGTTGTCACGCCTGAAGTTGGCGATCGTCTTGTGATCGGGGGCCAGGCGACCGGTCAGCCACATCACCTCGATGTTGCGCTGCGCTTCACGCTCGAGCCGGCGGCTCGACGGTACCCGGTTGAGATAACCGTAGAGGTAAAGCTTCAGGAGCGTGGCCGGATCATAGGCAAGCCGCCCCGTCGCTGCGGGCTCAAAGCGGGTGAAGCCCAGGGTACCCAGATCGAGTGCGTCGATGAAGGCCTCGACCACCCGAACCGGATTGTCCTCGGTCACGTAGTCGTCCCGCGAACTGGGCAGCAACCAGGATTGCCGACGGTCCTGCCCTTCGACGAACCGACCCATGCCGACCTTCACAGATGAGGCAGCAAGTCTACTTCAGATCGGGCTTTTGACACAGCCTCGACCCAACTCGGTCATTCGAACCGGGCATCACACTTTCTAAACGAGCGGACGCCGGTCGGCCGGAAAGAATCACATCTCAAAAGCTGCTTCGGCCCGTCGGCGATGACATCGCGGGTTGAAAACCTGTTTAACAGCAACCCTTCAGACGTTCATGGTGCTGTACCAATCCCGCATTCGATCGGAGTGTAAAGTATTCGCTGCCGAGATTGCATCGGCTCGAAGGGCCGCTCGAAACTGATCCGGCGAGTGTCCATAGATTTCCTTGAATGCACGTGAGCCATGGTTGATATTCGAGAAACCAACCTTTTCCACGAAAGAGCCGATCGACGTTGTTTTGTCCTGTCGGGATATCAGCAGCCGTAGACGAGCGGCACGCCGACGCTTGACGACCGTTTCGACGCCGCCGACGGCTTGCATCGCACGATACAAAGAGGAGCGGGAAACACCGATGCTACGAGCGACGACGTCGGAGTTCAAATCTTCTGCAAGGTTGTTGTCGATGAAAATTTCCGCCCTGAGGCGCCGCGATAGCTCCAAATTGGTTTCGCCGACCGCATCACTGTAAGCCGCATCGGATCGTCCTTGAATCTGGCTGAGCATACTGGTGATGACGTGGCCCACCCCGGCGGCAGAGGTCTCCGGGAAACTGGACGCACAGCGGATGAAAGAAAGCACGGCTTGACCGAGCGAGCCTGTCTCACCTCTGGGAAGAATGCTTCCATGCAGACGGCGCACGCCCGGCGCGGCGGCCTCGACTTGATCGCGAGCCAAGATGATCGTGACGATATCGCCGTCGTCCACAATCGACCGCATCGGTTGGGTCGCATCGAAGAGAATAGCGTCACCCGGGGCAAGACGACGCTCCTCTCCAGGCCGACCACTCACGATCCGGCCGGATCGTGAGACTTGGAGATAGTAGTGCTCGAAACCGTCGCGCCGGATGTGCGCGAGCTTGCGCCTATGGTCGGCGCCGATGACTTGCCGGTCGAACAGCGTCAGGCGGCCGAAATGGTGTGCGGCGATGGTCGCTTCGAATTTATCGCCGAGGAGATATGTCGCTGCCCCGCTCGACCGGATCATATCGTGATAGAGGCCAAAGCTGTCGGCCGACGCCCTGCCCAGATGCCTCCGCTGGGGATTCTCCTCCTGCGGGATGTCAGAGATTGTCATACATTTGTCAGTCGGAGCAGATGATCACACCCATCGTCTAGCAGGAAAGCTGGGTTGCGGCCAAGTCGCAGAGCGGCGATCGGCGCTCACACCACGCTGATCCGGACGTCAATAGGCTGATCCCGAAATGAACCTATGGACGTCGACAACGAGTCCCGGGTAAGGGCCGCTCCCCACCGAGGCTGTGTGAGAACGTTGTCGTTCTCATAGTCTCTGCGTGGCGTTGGAGGCTTGTATGGCGCATTCCATTTGCGGTGGGGATCGCCACCAAATCACGCCCCTGCTGAACCACTTGGACGACCACGTATCCGAGGACAACCCGGCGGGGGTCTTCGATATGTGCGTGGACGAACTCGATCTCGCCGCCCTTGGTTTCAACAGCGTGAGGCCGGCCGCAACCTCGAACTGGTTTGCCTGATCGGCCGCCTCGCCCCTGACTTCAAGACCATCGCCGACTTTCGGCGCGACGACGGTCCGGCGATCCAGACCGCTTGCCGCCAGTTCGCGGTGAGATGGCGGTGCAGCCGCATGCTGAGTCAGATCTGGGATGCGGAGGTAGGGAGACCCTCTCGCCGACCGGCAGTTTGCGTTCCGGACAGTGTCACAGGAGCGCAGGACTTCGCGAGCGAAACTTGACACCGAACCGACTCGCTCGCGCACGACATCAAGCAGAAAGAAGCGTCCCTTCAAATCGCGCGTCGTAACGCGCCGCAGCTACTACGTATTCAATTGTGGCGCGAAAATTCTGGAAAATAGCCTGCGATTGTGGGCGTGCGCACACGTTTCCGTGAAGCAATTTGTCGGGATGGCTTGCAGATTGGGACGCACGGACAAGGCGCGTTTTGAAAGACTCGGTTATTGCACCGTTAAGGCGCCGCTCCGGCAAGCAAGCCAGATCGAGACCCCAGTCAAACGCCGATAAGGCGTTTCACCCGCATTAACTAAGACGGCAAACGCCGAACCAAGGGGTCCGTTCCAATGAACAAGCATCTTCTCATCCTGTCGATGGGTGTCGCCGCGAGCGCCTTTGCCGCCACGGCCTATGCCGACAACAACCGCGCCTACACGAGCCAGACCGGCACTGGCGGCAATGCCATCACGATCAACCAGAACGACACCGGCACGGATGTCAGGTCGGTGACAGCGGGTTCGGGGGGCGGCAACACCGTCGGCACCACGGACAAGGCCTTCCTGCAGACGGGCGCGGGCAGCAACACCCTGACCAGCGACCAGACCGGCACCGGCAACAGCCTCGGCAGCGCGGTGCAGGGCAAGCAGGACGGTTCGGCCAACAAGGCCGCGGTGATCCAGGCCGGCACGAGCGGCCGGGTCGAGCTGCAGCAGACCGGCACCAACAATGGCGTCGCCTCGGGCACGAGCAAGGGCCTCGTGAACGGCTCGGTCACGGGCAGCAACGTCGTCACCCAGGACGCGAAGGCGGTGAACGGCGTCATCGACNGGCGTCGCCTCGGGCACGAGCAAGGGCCTCGTGAACGGCTCGGTCACGGGCAGCAACGTCGTCACCCAGGACGCGAAGGCGGTGAACGGCGTCATCGACCTGCGCCAGACCGGCATCGGCAACGAGTTCAATCTGCAGCAATCCGGCACCGGCAACACTCAGACGCTGAATCAGTCGCTGTTCGGCAACCAGCTCACCACGAGCCAGGACACAGCCAGCGCCGCCAGCTCCATCACGGTGACCCAGACCGGCACTAACGCGGCGACCCCGAACCGCGTCACCGCCGTGCAGGCGAACACCAACGATGCTGCCATCACGGCGACGCAGTCCGGCACGGGCGGCACCGCCAGCCTCACCCAGACCCTCGCGCCGTGCAGGCGAACACCAACGATGCTGCCATCACGGCGACGCAGTCCGGCACGGGCGGCACCGCCAGCCTCACCCAGACCCTCGCGGACGGGAAGAGCAGCCTCACCGCGAGCCAGACTGGCACCGGCAACACCGTAACCGGCCGGCAGACCGACGTCCACGCCGCCTCCGGCCTCACCGTGAACCAGGGCGGCGACCGCAACCGCGCCACGGGCACGCAGTCCACCGCGACCGGCAGCACCCTCAGCGTCACCCAGACCGGCAACGACAACACCGCGACGGCGACGCAAAACATCGCGACGAGCAGCATCCTCGGTCAGACCCAGCTCGGCAACAACAACACGGCGTCGGGCAGTCAGACCAACACGAGCGGCAGCACCATCACCGGCCTCCAGTTCGGAAACCTCAACCAGATTACCCAGACGCAGTCCGATACGACCGGCGGGACGATCAACGGCAGCCAGACCGGAAACAGCAACACCTTCACGCAGAGCCAGAGCAGCGCAAACGGCAGTTCCTCGATCTTCAGCCAGCTCGGCGACAAGAACAGCGGTTCGAGCTACCAGACCTACGCGACCGCTTCGACCGTTACGGCGAACCAGACCGGAAACAATCACAGCGTTTATGCATCGCAAAACAATATGTCCGGCGGATTGATCGCGGTCGATCAGACCGGAACGCAGAACACCTCCAACAGCTCTCAAAATTTTTCCGACAATAGCACCATCAAGACCAATCAGTCCGGTCAATACAACTACAGCAACGGATCTCAATCCTCTTCGAAGAACAGCAACATTACACTGACTCAGTCGGGCGCCCCCGACAAGGCCCCTGCCGCTGCTCCCACCTCCCCCTACGCTTTCTATTATCCGACCTACAACAACAACAGCGGCGCGACCCAAAACTCACAGAACAACAGCCGCATTACGTCCGATCAGTCCGGAAAAAGCAACAAAGTATATTTCCAGCAGGGTCCATGGGACAATTCCGCCCAGAAGAACATCGGCGGTAGCGATAATCTGATCGGCAGCGTTCAGAGCGGAACCTCGAATAATACCAGCGCAACTCAGGCGGGCAGCAATCAAACGCTCGATCTTCAGCAGGCTGGAACCAACAACCAGATCCAGGCTCTCCAGAACGGCGGAGACGGCAATAAAGCGACCCTGATCCAGACCGCCAGCAGCAGCGGCAGCAAGGCCAAGCTGGAGCAGAACGGATCCAATAACACCTCGACCTCGACGCAGTCCGGCGCCAACAACACCCTCACGGGTTCCGGCTACCCGTATTACGGCGACCGTCAGCTCGTTTCGGCCGGATCTCAAGGTTGGGTCTCCGAGGCGGCCTACCAGGGCGGCACCGGCAACCAGCTGTTCAACACCCAGGCCGGTAGCTACAACACCGCCTCCGTCTCCCAGATCGGGTCGACGAACGCCCTGAGCACCACGCAGTCCGGCACCAACGGCAGGCTCACGGCGACCCAGTCGGGCACGTCCAACGGCCTGACCAGCTTGCAGGGCGGCGATCTCGCGATGCTGCTCAGCTCCCAGACCGGCTCCAACAACACCATAATGTCGACCCAGGCGGGCTTCGGCGTGCAGGCGACCCTGACGCAGAACGGCAGCGGCAACGGTATCGTCGCCTACCAGAACGGCAGCGGCAGCGTGATCACCGGCTTCCAGGACGGTACCTCCAACACCGCCAACGTCACCCAGACCGGCAACATGATGGTGGCAAACTTCAACCAGACCGGTGCCGGCAACACCCTCACGGTCCGCCAACGCTGATCGTCGGGCAAGCGCACGGCGCGACCGTGCCTCCAAGATGCGAAGCCGGCACTCTCCACAGTACCGGCTTCGCCCTGCTCCGCTTCGTCGATCGAACCCAAGGCATTGCAAATCACGCAGGTTTGGCGGAGCGCCGAACGGCATCCGGAACGGACAGCCGGTCACTCTTTCGTGAATCGAATTATCGGGATGATCTGCAGATTGGGACGCACGGACAAGGCGCGTTTTCAAGAGCCGGGTTAGTGCACCGTACGGGTTACGGTTGGGTAGCCCACAAAGGTCGAGACCCCAGTCAAACGCCGATAAGGCACGCAACCCGTATCAACTAAAACGGCAAACGCCGAACCAAGGGGTCCGTTCCAATGAATAAACATCTTCTCATCCTGTCGATGGGTGTCGCCGCGAGCGCCTTTGCCGCCACGGCCTATGCCGACAACAACCGCGCCACCACCAATCAGACCGGCACTGGCGGCAATGCCATCACGATCAACCAGAACGACACCGGCGCCGATGCCAAGTCGGTGACGGCGGGCGCAGGCGGCAACAACGCCGTCGGCACTACGGACAAGGCCTTCCTGCAGACGGGCGCGGGCAGCAACGCCCTGACGGTCGACCAGACCGGCACCGGCAACAGCCTCGGCAGCGCGGTGCAGGGCAAGCAGGACGGCGGCGGCAACACGGCCGCCGTGATCCAGGCCGGCACGAGCGGCCGGGTCGAGCTACAGCAGGCGGGCACGAACAACGGCGTCGCCTCGGGCACGAGCAAGGGCCTCGTGAACGGCTCGGTCACGGGCAGCAACGTCGTCACCCAGGACGCGAAGGCGGTGAACGGCGTCATCGACNGAGGCGGTCGAAATCCGTGACGATGCGGTCACGGATGGCGAAGGCCCAACAATGGCGTCGCCTCGGGCACGAGCAAGGGCCTCGTGAACGGCTCGGTCACGGGCAGCAACGTCGTCACCCAGGACGCGAAGGCGGTGAACGGCGTCATCGACTTGCGGCAGGACGGTACCGGCAACGCGTTCAATCTGCAGCAATCCGGTAGCGGCAACACCCAGACGGCGAACCAGTCCCAGTTTGGTAACCAACTCGTCGCCAGCCAGGACGCGGCCAGCACCGGAGGCTCCATCACTGTGACCCAGACCGGCACCGATGCGGCGACCCCGAACCGCGTCACCGCCGTGCAGGCGAACACCAACGATGCTGCCATCACGGCGACGCAGTCCGGCACGGGCGGCACCGCCAGCCTCACCCAGACCCTCGCGCCGTGCAGGCGAACACCAACGATGCTGCCATCACGGCGACGCAGTCCGGCACGGGCGGCACCGCCAGCCTCACCCAGACCCTCGCGGACGGGAAGAGCAGCCTGACGACCGCCCAAGTCGGCGACCGCAACAGCGCCACAGGCGCGCAGTTCACCGCGACTGGCAGCAGCCTCGCCTTCACTCAGACCGGCAACGACAACATCGCGTCCGGTCTCCAGTCCGTCACGAACGGCGGCACGATCAAGGGCTCTCAGCTCGGCAACGGCAACACCCTCACGCAAAACCAGAACGGTGCGACCGGCTCGTCCTCGATCTTCACTCAGACTGGTAACGGCAACGGCGGCTTCGGCGATCAGACCCGCGTCTCCGGTAGTTCCGCCACCCTCACCCAGACCGGCGACGCCAACAGCGGCACGATCAATCAGACCGACGCGACCACGTCGGGTGTTTCGGTGACTCAAGGCGGCAACGGCCACACGGCCTCCGCGTTGCAGCGCGCCGTCACCAACGCAGCGATCACCATCGGCCAGACCGGAACGCGGCAGGAGAGCAAGGCCGAGCAATTCCTCGTCAAGGACGGATCGATCACCATCACCCAGTCCGGCCAGCGCAATCGCGGCGAGGGGTATCAGACCGACACCAAGTCCAGCACGATCGCGCTGACGCAGTCGGGGACGTCCGACTCATTGCTGTCGGGCTCCACCTACAGCAATTTCAGCAAGGGCGGGCAGACCGGCCAGACGAACAGCCGCATCACGTCCGATCAGTCCGGCGAGCGGAACCAGGCGGCGTTCGATCAGGACTACTATGTCTTCAGCACCGATACGCGCACTCCGGGGACGAACAACGCGATCGACAGCGTCCAGGGCGGCAAGAGCAACGTCACCATCGTGGCTCAGGTCGGCAACAGCAACGTGTTCGATCTTCGGCAGGCCGGCAGCTTCAACGACCTTCGCGCGGTCCTGTACAACGGCGACGGCAACAAGGCGACCCTGATCCAGACCGCCGCCAGCAGCAACGGTAAGACCAGCCTGGAACAGAGCGGCTTTGCCAACATTGCGACCTCGACGCAATCGGGAGCCAACAACAAGCTCATCGGCCCCGGATACAACACAACCTACGGACGCACATTCAAGCAGACCGCCGACGCCGCCTACCAGAGCGGCACCAGCAACCAACTGTTCAACACCCAGTCCGGCAGCAACGCCACCGCCTCCGTCTCCCAGATCGGGATGACGAACGTCCTGAGCACCATCCAGACCGGCACCAACGGCAGTCTCACCGCGGCCCAATCGGGCACCGCCAACAGCCTGACGAGCGCGCAAGGCGGTGATCTCGCAATGCTGATCTCCAACCAGACCGGCTCTAACAATGCCATCACGTCAACCCAGGCGGGCTTCGGCGTGCAGGCGAACCTGACGCAGAACGGCAGCGGCAACGCGATCGCCGGGACGCAGGACGGCGCCTCCAACTCCGCCACCGTCACCCAGACCGGCAATACGATGATGGCGAGTTACAACCAGACCGGCACCGGCAGCACACTCACGATCCGCCAGCGCTGATCGTCGCGCGCCGCACGGCTCGACCGTGTGTTTTAAGATCCGAAGCCGGTACTCGACAGTACCGGCTTCGATCCGTTCCGTGTCCTTGAAGGTACATCATGCCACAAGTTCCGCCGCCGGAGCCGCCGGCCCTACGCTGTACATTGACTCAGAATGTCGAGAACGGCACGGTCTCCCTCGGAGGTATGGTTTTTTCCGACTCCGTTCGTGGTGGAAGCTATAGATTGAAGGTGGTCAAATCAGGTCCGTCTGGTTCGTCGATCCTTAACCAGGGTGGATTATTTGAAATCGACCCGCCACAGGCCAGCAAGATCGGCGAAATGACGTTCTCCCTCGAGGTGGGCGCGCGCTTTCATGCTCACCTCGTCGTGATGTCCAATGGCAAGACTGCCGAATGCGAGGATGGCAATGAACGCCTTTGAAAAGACGGCCGTCCGGCTCGCCGCCGCATCCGGGCTCCTCGGCCTCGCCCTCGCGCCGCTCCAGGCACAGACGGCGGCGCCCGTCCAGGGTTACGCCGTCATCGGCGGCGAGACGATCCCGATTCCGCTGCTCTCCGACGGGGCGGACCGCACCATGGTCAATCAGTCGGGCCAATCGAATTCGGTCACCCTGGAGACCCAGGGGCACGGCGTTTCGACGACGCAGACGCAGATCGGCAGCGGTAACCGCGCCGGCGTCTCCGTGGCGGCGGACCAGACCACCTTCACCCTCATGCAGTCCGGAAACCTCAACACGGCGAACGTGTCGGCGGTGAACGGCGGCGGCAACCGGCTCGGGATCGAGCAGGTCGGCAACGGCAACACCTCGAGCATCAGCGCCACCGGCCAGAACAACACCATCGTCAGCCAGCAGATCGGCTCGAACCTATCGAACACCATCTCGGATGTTGGGTCGAACCGCACAATCACTGTTCGTCAGGTTCGCTGAGGGTTTTTCCCATGATTATCCGCCACCTTGTTCTCCTCGCCTGCCTCGCCGTGACGGCTTCCGCCGCGCAGGCCGGCAGCCTCGTGTATCAGCCGGTCAACCCGGCCTTCGGCGGCAGCCCCCTGAACGGCTCCTGGCTGCAATCGGAGGCGAGCGCCCAGAACTTCTACCAGCGCGAGGAACAGCGCCGGCAGCAGATCGGCAGCGCGCTCCAATCCACCAGCACGGCACAGACACCGGGGCAGATCTTCGCGCAACAGCTGCAGTCCCAGCTCTACAGCTCGCTTGCCAACCGCATCACCCAATCGATCTTCGGCGAGAATGCCCAGACCAGCGGCAGCTTCGCGTTCCAGGGAACGACCATCGGCTTCGTCAGGATCGGTGGCAACGTTCAGGTGACGATCAACGACGGACAGTCGGTGACCACGGTGACGGTTCCGAGCGCGCCATAACGACGAGACCATGTGAGTTGAATGAGCCGTCGGCCAGAGACGGCGATCGGGGTCGGGGGTTCCAGTGCGTATCATCCATGTCTGTCGGGGCCTCGCGGCGGCCATGGCCGTCGCGTCGGCCGCCGCTTGCTCGCCCATTGGCCTGGTCGAAGGGCCGCTCATGGAGGCACCCACGGTGACTCCCCAATCCCCCACGGGCCTCAACCTCGAAACCCTGCCGCCGCCCCTGCGCAGCATCGACATCGCGATCTACAGCTTTCCCGACCTCACCGGGCAGAATAAGCCGAGCGACAACATCGCCGAGTATTCCCGCGCCGTGACCCAAGGGGGCGCGGCGTTCGCCGTGGATGCCCTGCGCCGCGCCGGCAACGGCCGCTGGTTCCGCGTGGTGGAGCGCGGCGGCCTCGCCAACGTGCTGCAGGAGCGTCAGCTCATCCGGGCGACACGGCAGGAATTCGCCCCCGACAACGCCAAGCCGCTGCCGCCGATCCGGTTCGCGGGCCTCATCGTCGAGGGCGGCATCCTCGCCTACGACGCCAACACGATCACGGGCGGACTCGGCGCGCGCTACCTCGGCATCGGTGGCGACACGAAGTACCGACGCGATGTGGTGACGGTCGGCATGCGCATCGTCTCGGTCCAGACCGGCGAAGTGCTCAACAGCGTCACGGTGACGAAGACGATCTACTCCATCGCCCTCAATGCCGGCACCTTCCGATACGTCGCCCTGAACAAGCTCCTCGAACTCGAGGCGGGCATCACCCGCAATGAGCCGACCCAGATGGCCGTGCGCGAAGCCATTGAACTCGCCGTCTACTCGACGGTGCTGGAGGGGGCCGAAAAGGGCCTGTGGCGGTTCCGCGACCCGTTCGTCGGACGCCGTCTCATTGAGGAGCATCAGTTCCGCGACAAGATTCCGCCCCTCGTCGACGCCGCCACCTTGGCGCCGCCGTCCGAAACGATCGTGGCCGCGAAGAACTAACGATGCCCGTTCGTCTGCGCCTGTTTCTGACGGCCGTTGCCTGTGTCTGCTCGATGGGACCCGTGCGAAAGGAGGATCACCTGAAAGCCGCCTCGTCGGCGCTCGCCGTGACTGCCGTCGCGGGCGGAATCGATCTCCGCTTGTCAGATAATGTCGCTGCGCCCGCCACCGCCAGTTTCCTGCGGATCGGCGCGACCGGCACGTTCGGCGGCGGGACGCAACTCTGGCCAAACCCCCATACGCGGGGGACCACCCTCCAAATTGCCCCTCTCATTGCCGATGCAGCATCCCGCGCCGGCCTACCCTACGACTTCCTGTACAGGCTCCTCGTGAGAGAAAGCGGCTTGCGCCCTGATGCGGTGAGCCCCAAGGGCGCCCTCGGCATCGCCCAGTTCATGCCGGCCACCGCCCTCGAGCGTGGCCTCTCCGATCCGTTCGATCCCCAGGCGGCGGTACTCAAGGCGGCCGAACTCCTCCGGGATCACACGTCCCGTTTCGGCAATCTCGGCCTTGCCGCCGCCGCCTACAATGCCGGTCCCGGGCGGGTCGACCGCTGGCTCGGCGGCATGGCCGCAATGCCCCTCGAAACCCGCGCCTATGTCCGCGCTATCACCGGCCGGGAGGTCGAGAGCTGGTCGCCCGCCGGGCGGATCTCCACGGCACTGGGTGCCGCGCAGTGGACGGCCCTCGTCGGTCCGTCCAGCGAGCCCGCGGCACCGCGCTCCGCGACGGTCGGACCGGACCGCGCCGGGGCCGCTTCGGCCATCGTCCTTCCACCGAGGGCGCCCGCGAAAACGCCGTCATCCAAGACGGACGTCGCCCTGACTGTCCGGAGCGCCAAGACAAAGACTGCGGAGCGGGTCGTCCAATCCGAACAAGCGTTGTGCGACCTCATGAACGAGCGGGGGCAAACCTGTTTCGTGCGGCAAATCTACTGACCGGGGCGCGTCCCACGGCCCGACCCGATCTGCTCGACCCGGACAGGATCAACGCTCGCGGGTGGGGCTTCGCGCAAGTTGCGGTCCGTCCGTGCGCTCGGCGCGGACGGGGCAGCCTCCCGGATCAGTGTCGGCGGCACGGGTGGAGCGCCGGCGCTGGTCACGATGCGCGGGCCGACACGTCGGCCTTCGACGAAATCGAGGCAATCGCGCAGGGCGGTCGGGTCTTTTACGAAGGTGCAATCGTTCACGCTCGATGGCGACCTGTATTCGATCCCGGACTGTGCCAGTCCCGCAGACGGACTCAGGATCAGGCATCCCATCAAAGCCGACAGAGCGTGGCGCATGTGACCGATGTCCCGTGATCCCGGTTCTTCCGACACTGCTTTCCAAATCATTCGGATAAGCTGAGCCAAGCACAATGATCAATTCGAGAGTGCACTGCATGGTTCCCGGTCGGCGGTCTTCCGGCCCCGCGGCGCCGCGACGGCCGGGCGCTCGCCTAGGCAGCCTGGCCTTGACCGTTCTCCTCGCGGTTCAACCGCTTCCCCTGGCGGCCGCCGAGGCCGTCGCACCGGCGCCCAAAGCCGAGACGCCGCCGCCTGCGGCGAACACCCCACCCGGCGACGCCCGTGCGCCGGTCTGCGATGCTGGTTGCGTCCGCGCCAACGCGGAGCGGGCGGCGCAGGCCTGCGCCCCGCGAATCGAGAACGAGGCGCCGTTCGACTTCGAGTGGCTGACCCGTCCCTTCGGGGGAATCTTCCAAG
The DNA here is from genome assembly GCF_001423295.1 of Methylobacterium sp. Leaf112. Classification (GTDB taxonomy): domain Bacteria; phylum Pseudomonadota; class Alphaproteobacteria; order Rhizobiales; family Beijerinckiaceae; genus Methylobacterium. The sequence goes on from NZ_LMNG01000003.1 coordinate 142,882, forward strand.
AGGCCGATCCGCCCGCGCCGAGCGAGGCCGCTATTCGCTACAAGGGCGACTCGATCCGGTTCATGAGCCCGCAGCGCGAATGGGTCCGTATCACCTACGAGTGCGTCTTCGATACCGCGGCGCAGCGCATCGAGACCGTGCGCGTGCGCTTCGGCCGCCTGAACGGCCGCATGGCTCCGCCGCCGCCCGGCCCGGGAGGGCAATCCGCGGCCGTGTCCGGCCCGCCGGCTCCGGTGGCCAGCCCGCCACCCGTGGCACCGCCACGGAAAGCACAGAGGCCGGGGGAGCCGAACAGCATCGAGATCCTGCAGGTGAACCCTGCCCAGAAGCGATGATGACCGCCGCGTTGCCGACCGGAACAAGCACCACGATCTCGGCGAGGGCCGGTGGGATCCGCAGACTCGCGGCGCTGGCCCCCCTCGTCATAGGGCTTGCTCCTTGGGCGGCGGCGGCCCAGACGATTAACAACGTCAACGACTGCACGCTGCTCACCGATCCGGTCTCGCTTAGGCGGTGTGTCGACAGCTTCGCCGGACGCATCCAGAGGCCATCGGATCAGTTGCTCTTACCGTCGGCAGACGTCGTACAGCCCCAGGTCGAAGGGCGCCCGAACACATCTCCCGCAGTCGCCACGCCGAAGGCAGGGACGCCCAAGCGCGTGAACAATTGGCTGCCGGAGGCCGGCAAGGCCGGCGGCGTCATTCGCTCGAACCCCAATTCGATCGTGTTCGACCGGTAAAGGGCGGGTAGCTCCAGAGTGATTGGGAGATGCATTGACGGCCGGTAACGATTAGTCTTTGGTCAAGTGGGTTCGATCCGAGCTTTTCCGAATTCAACTCGGCTGCGACGTAAATCCAAGACTTCACGCTGCTTCAACGTTGTCTGGCGGTCAACGTGTTTCCGATGCCAGTCTGGGTGAAAGAGGAAATGTTTTGACTGCCACTCTGGGCGATGATTGCGATATTGAAGCCCCCTTGCTGCAACCCGGTAATCTGATTGTCCTGTCCTGCTTGCGTGAAGACTGCGTTCAGTGCGAACCCCATTGAATCCTGAACGGATAGGATGCGATTGCCCGTTCCGATCTGCTGTGTCGACAACATGGCACCATCACCACGTGTGCTGCGAAGGCTATTACTTGCCGGCGCCTCTAAAACCGTCGTAGTTCTCGGGGCGGCCCTTCCCTGAGCTGCTTGCTCCTTCGTACCGAACAAGTAAGTCGGATCGCCCCGATCATAGTCCCAAGCCGAAAAAAGTGGCGTTGTGAAGCAGTTCTGACGAAGGCAGGAAGCATCGTCGAGACTGATTGCGCCTCGATCCACAAAAGCCGCTTGCCGTGAAAAGATGCTCGTTTCGGCTGCCGATGGGCTCGTGGCGACGATGAGTCCGCATGTGGTCAGGAGTACCGTTCGGACGGCAGGCGTCATAAGCCGGAAGAACATGATTTTATGCTCCCTTGCGTAACAAAATTTAATCTCCGTTATCGACGGGGCAACTACGGATTACAGAACTATACGTAGGGGGAAATTCTTAAGAGGAATGATCTCACGTTCGTGCGCTGCGCACGGATCTTCTCGTATGCTTAATCAGGCGATCGCGGCGCCATACCCGGCACCAAACGCTCACGTGTGGCGTTTAGGTTCGCTTTCGAACGGGTGTATCGAACAACGCGCACCCCTCGCTGGTACCTCGGGGTACGAAGGCGCGTATTGTCTGAGCATCTCCAATCTTATATAGGGACCCACGGCATCGTTCGGGATGGACGATGAAATTTTCGGGAGACAAACGCCACCTCGGGGCGCATCGTGCCGGTCGCGCGGCTCAGACCCTCGACGACTTGGCGTTCAGGACCTCGACCCAGCCGCGCATGTGTTCTGCCTTGAGGTCGCCCACGGCGCTGTCCTCAGGACGCAGCATGGCGTCGCGGAATTGCGCGGGTGGTACCCCGTAGGCCGCCATGAAGGTGCGCGAGCCGTGACTGGCCGATGAAAAGCCGAGGTTCCACGCCAGGGTCGCGATCGGGGTAAGCCTGTCGCCCCGCAGGATCGCGGAGCGTAGGCGGGCTACCCGGCGCCGGACGATTTCGCCCTTGACGCCACCCACCGGGTCGAAGGCCCGGTAGAGCGCACTGCGGGAAACCCCGGAGCCGGTCGCAACCAGGCCTACATCGAGGTCGTGCCGCCCGAGATGGGCATCGATGAACAGCGACGCACGCAGTCGCCGTGCGGCCTGTATTTCTTCTTCGTCGCGATCCCGATCGGTGACGTATCGTCCAGAGCGATCCATGCCGTCCGCGATCAAACCGGCAATCAGCGCGCTCCCCCCGAGAGGAGCATCGGCGGACCCGGACGCCCCCCGGGCCAGGGACAGTACGGCCACGCCGAGCCCTGGGCAGGCCTTCCTCGAGAGAACGGCACCGTGAAGACTGCGTAGGTTTGGGACCACGGCTTCGACGACTTCCCGGGACAACGCAACGGTGACGAAGTCGGCGTCGTGCAGGACCGTACGTTGCGGAAGCGTGGTGTCGAACAGAACGACGTCGCCGGCGGCGAGGAGGCGCTCGTTCCCCGGCGCGCCGGCAAGCATACGGCCCGACCGCAATACCTGAAGGTTCAGATGCTCGAGTCCATCACGCCGGGCTCGCGAGCCCTCCCGCTGATGGACTACCCCGACGACCTGCCGATCGAACAGGAACAATCCGGCGGCGCGACGCCCTATGACGGTCGCCTCGAACCGATCACCAACCCGCGAGACCGAGGAAGCGACGGAATAGAGATCGTGGTAGGTTTCGAACTCGTCCGATGCGGCGCGTCTGAGCATGGCCTGTTTTTGGAAGGATGGGCGACGGCCCGTAAACCCGACGGGGCGAAACCATACCATCCCGGCTGATTTCGAACCACATTCATCCCATCCGGGTTCCGTCCCATCGTTTGACCGAGCGAAGACGTATTTTCCGAGTGTCCACGTTACGCGCGGCGGCGCAGCCCCGCCAGGGCGCCGCTCAACCCTAGGAGGGCGGCGACGGTCACGACGACGACGATGGCCAGCCCGATCCCCCCATTGTCAGACAGCCGGTCGCTCAAGGCACCGATCGAGGGTGGCCCTATGCCGAAACCCACGGCCGTGACGGCGGCGATGAACAGAGAGGTGATCCGGCCGCGCAGGGGCTTCGGTGTCATGGTCTGAAGGCCGAGAAGACCGGCGGGCGCGGCGAGGCCGAGTAGGAAGATGAGGCCCGCGAGCGCCGTTAAGGAGACCGCGACGCGATCCGACAGGCCGAACACGGCCACGATGGGTGGGGTGATCGCAAGGCACCCGGCGAGAACCAGGATCGCGGCGGTGCGCGGACGGGATCGTGCGAGCCTATCGATGATCCAGCCGCCCGCCAGGTGACCCATCGGAGCCGCCAGGACCACGACGAGGCCGAAGGCACTGCCTGCCTCCGCCATGCTGAGGCCGAAGCGGCGCACGTAGAGGACCACGGCCCAGGCGTTGACGGATTGGACGATGAGGATCGTCGCGGCGCTGGCGACGGTGTGGGCAGCATAGCGCCGGGCGTGCCGGGCGAGCCAAGCAAGCGCATGCCGACGCGGTCGATCCTGCCTTGACGTCCGCACGCGGTCCGGGTCGGACAGGACGAGGTAGAGTGTCGCCAGAACGAGATTGGGAAGGCAGCTCAGGACGAAGATCGCCCGCCAGGGCGGCAACGGGCCGAAGGGCGGGACGAACGCGATGGTCGCCGGCAGGACGGCGAGCAGACCGCCACCGGCCAGGAGAGCGGAGCTGCGGCCGAGGGTGGCCCCGGCGGTGTAGATGGAGATGCCGCGCCCGAGCCGGGCTCGCCCCTGGCGCTCGGCGATGAGGGAAAGGGCCAAGGGTGTCAGGCAGGCTTGGCCGAGGCCGAGCAGCATACGAGCGCCGATCAGCTCGCTGAAGGAGGTCGCGAGACCGCAGGCCACGGATGCCGCGCTCCAGACCAGGATGCTAGCCGCGATGAAGCGGGGCCGATGGAGGCGGTCGACGAGCCCGCCGCACAGGATCGAGGCGAGGACGAACACCGCTACGAACGCTGTACCTTGCACAAGACCGACCTCGAAGTCGCTTAATCCCAACGCGGTCTTCATGGCCGGGGCCACGAGGGTGATCAGGAACCGGTCGGCGAAGGCGATAAGGTGCGTCGCCGCAAGAAGGTAGACGCCGGGCCAGAGGCGGATCGGCGACGCGCGGATGACGGATCGACGTTCGTGTGAGGCGGGTGCGGGAATGACGGCGTTCCTATTCGGGACGCGCTGCGGCGCCTCCCTCAGACTACATCCGTCCGGAGGGGACGGCCTTCTTCACCATGCCGGATGGGACGACAAGCCGGATCGGAAGCTCTGGGCGGCAGAACAAGAGAATGTGAACGAGAAAAATCAGCGACAGCGTGTAGAAATATCACCGATAGCATCGATTGCATCGGGATCTCGGCCGCGCGACGCGATTCGGTGGAATCTCGAATTTAACGATTCAAACGACCGTCGTAACGCGCGAACTTCTAGAAGACCTCTAATCATTCGGGGCGATTTCGACCGCTCGAAGAGCTTTGTGCAAGACAATGAGCGCCTCCGCGACTGAGTTTTCCTCCGGAACGGACTACGGTCGATCTGCGAACCCTCTGACGTGTCGGGCGACGTGAGGATCGGCGGCGCCCTTCTGTTTCTCGTCATACCGATCGGCGCCGAAGCGTCCGCGGCGCGCAATCAAGCCACTCTCGCCGAGTTGTCCATTGTCGCCGATACGGCGCCTGGCCGTGTCGCCCCTGGGGCCGCCTCGCTTAAGGGTTCGGCGCCTGCCCCCGTGGAAGGTACGACGGGGGAATCCGTCACGCGCATCGGCCGCGAGGGGGCCATCGCGAACCGCGCGGCGCCGACGATCGGCACGGTCCTTCTCGACAGTCCGGGCGTCGTCCTGCGGCAGGACAACGGCGCGCGCGACGTGATCGTCTCCATCCGTGGCAGCAATGCCCGGGCCGGGCGGGTCATGCGCAACACCGTAATCCTGGAGGATGGCTTCCCCCTGACCCAGCCCGACGGCGTTTCGCGCCTCGACCTCGTCGATCCCCGCGCGTATGCCGGCCTCGAGGTGTTCCGGGGGCCGCAATCTGCGCTGTTCGGAAACTACGCGACCGGGGGAGCCATCGCCCTGCGCACCCGCACCGGTCGCGAGATCGACGGCTACGAGATCGGCACCGATGCCGGCAGCTTCGGCTATCTCAACCGCTATTTCACGGTCGGGGGCGTGCGCGGGCCAGTGGAGATCGCTCTGTTCACGAGCGACGCGCGCGGACGCAGCGTCCAGGACAACACCGCCTACGACATCCAAACGGTTGATCTCACCGCGCGCTACACACTGACCCCGGACACCCGCTTCACCCTGAAGGTGATCAACAACACCATCCAGGCCGACTTGCCCGCCCGCGCGTCCCGCGACCAGTACCGGATCAACCCGTTCCAGCGCCATTGCGGGACTGCCGCCACGGCCGCATCTGGCTGCGTCCTGACCAATCTGTTCGCGAATGGAGCATTCGGGGCCACGGTCCCGGTGACGGCGAGTCAGGCGGCTTTCGGGCGTGACGACCGCCGCACCATCGTGGCCGCCCGGTTCGAACACGATCTCGATGCGGCGACCACGTGGCGCGTCCAGGCCGGTTTCGACGAGCGAAACTTCGACCAGCCGTTCTACACCACTTCCGTGCGCGGCAGCTTTCCGTCGTGGAACCTCCTCACCGACCTCACCCGGCGCGGCACATGGTTCGGCCTGCCCGCCGTGAGTTCCATGACCCTCGCCTACAGCACCGTCGATTCCCACTCGACCGTCTTCAATCGGGCGCCGACGGGCGGGCCAGCCCTGGGCGCCTTCATTGGCGAACAATTTGCTGTGCAATCAAATCTCGGCGGGCGGGCCCGGACCGACATTGCCCTGTCGGATGCCTGGACCGGGGTGCTGGGGATCAGCGCCGAACGAACCGGGATCACCGGCCGCAACGCCGCTTACGGCTATTCCACCGCCGGTCGAACCGAGTCGCTCGTGATCGTCGACCGCGACCGGTTCAACCTCGCGCCGGAACTCGCCCTCGTCTACCGGCCAAATCTCGAATGGTCATTCCGGGGCCGGGTCGCGACTGGCTACTCGGATCCGGGCGCAACCAGCCTGTTCGTGACCGCCGCCGGCCTTCCGGGCAATAACACAGGCCTGCGAACGCAGGAGGCGCTCGGCTCCGACCTCGGCATCGACTGGACCCCGGTGGAGCCACTGCGCATCAGCCTCACAGGCTTCGTGGAGGCCTTTCGCAACGAACTCATCACTCAGTCGCAGGGCGCCGGCCGTCTCACCTCCACGTTCAACGCCCCGGCCTCGCTGCATCGCGGCCTCGAACTTGGTGGCGAATGGGCTCTCGGTTCGGGTTGGCGCGCCACCCTTTCCTACGGGTTCGACGATCAGGTCTACACCCGCTTCGTCGAGAGCCTGAGCGCGGGCAAGCTGACCGCGGCGTTCGACCAGGCCGGCAAGCGTATCCCGGGCGTTCCCCGCCATCACGGACTGGTACGAATTGGCTACGAGCAGGTCGGCGGCCCATTTCGTGGATTTGGAACGTTCCTGGAAGCCGTGGCGCAGGACGATGTCTTCATCGACACGGCCAACCTGCTGACCGCCCCCGGCTACACGATCCTCAACGCCAACGTGCATTACGCTGCCGAGCTGCCCGGCCCGTCTGCCAGACGCGTCAACGTCTATTTGGAAGTCCGCAACGTCCTCAATCGCACCTATGTCGCGTCCGCCCTCAATCTCGCCAACACGCTAAATGCTGGAACGGGCCTTCAGAACGGCGCCGCTGTCCTCGCCGCAACGCCCGGTTCGATTTTCGCTGGCGCACCGCGCAACATCGTGGGCGGGATGAAACTCTCGTTCTGAGGTGGCCGCGTCGTGCTGACCAAGAGCTGCTGAAATTGGATAAGGACCCTTGGCCTACCCCCTGGAAAGCGGCTCTTCGTCAAGTTTAGTGGATTAGATTGTTGGGGAGGAGGCGAGAGACCGCTTCTGACTGAACGGGGTGGGGACCTCAGATCAGGGCATACCCCTTCTCTGTGACATCCCCAGATATCGCCTTCTCTACGTTAGGCGTGAGGAGAGCACTGTTCTTTACATTGCCGCTCAGCGTGTGAAAAAGCTTCGAAGGATAACCCCACCCCCAATATTTCTTAAAACATTGCTTCTATTCGGAATTCTTAATATGAAGTGGGGGTCACGATCGGCGCCGATCGTGACCCCCACTTCAATCACATATTGCATCAAAAAATCAAAGTATTAAGTGGATTTCCGCTAGGGTTAAACTTCGGTGCTTATCAACAGCCTCAAAGCGGACAGGCAACAATCCACCCTGTCCAGTCGTAGAGCGGACTGGCAGAGCTCGACTCAACCTCGCCGCTTCGAGACGATTCCCGGCCACCACGAAGCGGACGTCGGTTCGAATTCCTTTGAGCGTTGCCATCCACGGAGCGTTCCCTGTCGTCCGTGACGGCGCTGCAAATATGTTAGCCCCACGAACCCACGCCGGCTTCGCGCCTAGGTGAGACCGAAACTTGGAATTGTTCGCACTTAAGTGCATCCTTCCTGCTGGCCGGGCCGGCTCGCTAGAACAATAAAGCGAGACGCTCGGCCGTGGAGGAAACATGAACGAGATCGTCAAGCCCGACTCCCTGCTCGTCGCCGAGGCTGAGAGCATCACCGAAACCTTCTTCGGCGGCTGCCCGCACGACTGCCCAGACACCTGCTCAATGATTTTCGAGGTCAAGGACGGGGAGCTGCTCGGCGTCCGCGGCAACCCGGATCATCCGATGACCCGCGGCGGCCTCTGCGTGAAGCTGAAGGATTACGAGAAGCGCCATTACCATCCCGATCGGCTGCTCTACCCGATGAAGCGCGTCGGCCCGAAGGGCTCCAAGCAGTTCGAGCGCATCACCTGGGACGAGGCGCTGGACACCATCGTCACGCGCTGGAAGGCGATCATCGACCAGTACGGGCCCGAGGCCATCGCGCCCTACAGCTACCTCGGCAACCAGGGCTTGGTGCACGGGCTGAACGGCGGCGACGCGTTCTTCAACCGCATGGGCGCTACCGTGACCGAGCGCACCTTTTGCGGCGAGGGCTCGTGCACGGCCTGGCTGCTCACCGTCGGCCCAACGGCGGGCCTCGATCCGGACAGCTACATCCACTCGAAGTACATCGTGATCTGGGCCTGCAACTCGGTCAGCACGAACCTGCACCACTGGGCCATCGTGAAGGACGCCCAGAGACAAGGCGCCAAGGTCGTCGTCATCGACACCTACGCCTCGCGCACCGCCAAGGCGGCCGACTGGCACATCGCGCCGAAGCCCGGCACGGACGGCGCGCTCGCCATGGCGCTGATCAACTCGATCATCGAACAAGGCCTCGTCGACCAGGACTACGTCGACAACTACACGGTCGGCTTCGAGGAGCTGAAGGAGCGGGCGAGCACCCGCACGCCGGAATGGGCCGCCGACATCACCGGCGTCTCGGCCGAGGACATCCGCAAGCTCGCCCGCGAGATTGCGACCGAGCAGCCGGTGGGCATCCGCATGGGCGTGGCGCTGGAGCGGCACTACGGCGGCGGCCAGACCATCCGGGCGGTGTCATCCATCCCGGCGTTGACCGGCGCCTGGCGCCATGTCGGTGGTGGCGTCACGCAGTTCGGCGTCTGGGAGCACCCCTACAAGTTCGACGTGATGTGCCGGCCCGACCTAATCCCAGAAGGCACCCGCGTCATCAGCAACCTGCAGATCGGACGCGCGCTCACCGGCGAGCTGAAGCTCGACCCGCCGATCATGTCGATGATGTGCTGGAACTCGAACCCGGTCACGCAGGCGCCCGAGACCGACAAGATCGTTGCCGGGCTGATGCGCGAGGACCTGTTCATGGTCTCGGCCGAGCACTTCCTCTCGGACACGGCGTCCTACGCCGACATCGTGCTTCCGGCGACGATGGGCGCGGAGATGGAGGACATGATCCTGTCGTGGGGCCACCTTTATCTCACCTACAACACCAAGTGCGCGGAGGCGCCCGGCGAGGCGATCCCGAACAACGAGATCTTCCGCCAGCTCGCCGCCCGGCTCGGCTTCGAGGAAGAGAACTTCAAGTGGACCGACACGGAGTGCCTGGAGCACTACGTCGACTGGAACGCCCCGGCCTGCGAGGGCATCGACCTCCAGTACATGCGCGAGCATGGCTTTGCCCGGCTGAAGGTCGGCACGCCGGACGACCGTGCCCCGCATAAGGAAGGAAACTTTCCGACGCCGACCGGCAAATGCATGTTCATGGTCGAGGGTGCCACGAACTTTGTCGCGCCGCCGTTCCGGCAGATGTACGAGGGCTTCCAGCCCGGCGAGGCGCTCGATCCCCTGCCCGACTACCTCGGCCCGCGCGAGTCCCACACCAACGACCCGGAGCTGGCCAAGCGCTTCCCGCTCAACATCGTCTCGCCCAAAAGCCACTACTTCCTGAACTCCTGCTACGCGAACATGGAAGACAAGCAGAAGGGCCAGGGCGAACAGTTCGTGATGATCAGCCAGCATGATGCCGACGCACGTGGCATCCGTGATGGCGACAGAGTGCAGGTTGCCAACGACCGGGGGGCCTTCAAGGGCGTGGCGCGCATCACCGAGGACGTGAAGGCCGGCATCGTGGTGGCGACGCTGGGCTACTGGCGCCAGCTCAACGAAGGCACGGTCAACAGCATCTCGTCGGGGGCCTTCACCGACATGGGCCACGCCCCGTCGTTCTCGGACAACCTCGTTGAGGTTGCCCGGGCGAACTGAAGTCACCGATTGGCTGAGCAACAAACAGGCGTCCTACGGGACGCTTGTTCCTAATCAATGGTTCTTTGGTCAGCCTGCCCTGAGAACGAATTGTGAGAGCCCCTGGGTGTTCGTGGAAAGCACACCCAGGTGTCCGCTTCTTCCACCATCACGCCCGAAAGCAGACCGGCAAAAATCCACCCGACCCGGTCGTTGGCCTCTGTTTCGACAGCCTGGAAGCGGACCTTCCGAGGATCGGCCAGGGGTCGACAGCTGCCGATCTCAGCTGAGCATTGCGCCATCGGGTACGACGGGCGCGATGATGGTGTGAAACGAGATAGTTCGAGGCGAGCCCCCGCCTGCGCGGCCGGCTCGCTGAGGAAGATGGGGATTAGACAGGGACAATCTGGCGAAGGCACCTTCGCTAAAAACCCCTGGAGGACAGGAAGAACGGACCGCGGCGCTCGAACAGCGCTCGCGGGACGTCGGTGAGGCGCCTTCGCCCCTCTCCTCAACGATGAAGATCCTCAAATGACACACCATGACGTGCCCACCGGCGCGGACGCTTCCGCTTGCGCCTTCGAGCCGACCGGCCTCTCTCTCGGAGCGGACGCCAGTCAGCCCCCAGGCCATCCAGGAGCCTGGCTGTTCAAGGCGCGCGCCCTCGACAGCCACCGGCCCGGACCGCTCACGCTCTTCGTGCCCGGCCACTTCACCACCCTGATCGAGCAGGCCTCCGGGATGCTGCTCCATCCGGACGATCTCGTCGGGTCCCACACCCTGATGGTGACCCTGACGATGGACCCGGTGCTCGGTCTCACCGTCCGCGTCATCGGCCTCGACAGGGGCATCACGCTGCGAACCTGGGCAAAGGACGATGCCGCCGTCCGGGCCAGCCTCGAAGCTGACGGGTCGTGGAACGCCCAGCGCGCCGTGCCGGTGCCGCGGCGCCTGCGGAGGGTGATCCTGATCGAACCGGATGACGGCGCACCGCATCCGGTCGGAACGCAGCTCGACCGCTGGGCGGAGCGAGGCATGCTGGTCGTGCATCGCGAGCGCGTCGCCTTCGAGGAGCCTGGGGCGGTGGATTGCCTTCGGGAGGCGTTCGAGCGGGCCAAGGACATGTGACGTGACTGGCTGGCTTTGGACCGGGCTGATTGAGAGGATCAGCCAGGACCGAAGGAGCTGGACATGCGGCGAGGTCAGAAGACGGGTGCGGAGC
>NZ_LMNG01000004.1 GCF_001423295.1 Methylobacterium sp. Leaf112
CATCCATCCGATAACGCCTCCAAGAGAACCGGCGCCGCCGCCAAGACCAAAGTCCCGCTGGCCGCCGCCGATGAACAGGCTTCTACGGGCCCACAGCCCAACCGTCAACGGCCAAATGACGGGGAAACGAAATTTTCGCGACGAAAGCGTCATCCCGCCTCACACGGCCCTGGAAACGTAGCGAAACAGGGCTGCAAGCCGGCTGCTCAGTCCAATCTGTCTTCAGCACGCACCTCTCTCAGCGTCCTTGGTCATCCTTCTGGACAGACAGGGGAGGGGCGCGACGCCGTTCGGGTTTGACACCGGCGCGGGGGCCGTCGACACCGCCGGTGACGCTCCTGCCGGCCCCCCGCTGCAGGGTGCCGTCGGACGCCGACCTGGAACGAAAGAGGCCAACCTTGACGGAGCAATCCGGCGCCGCCCGCATCCCGATTGCGCCAGCGGACAGGGGACCCGATGATCAAGCCGATGCGGACCCACGCGTCACCGCACTGCTTGCCCGAATCGCATCCTTCGCCGACGCCCCCACGCCGAATGGCGACCGCTTCGATTGTCGGGGCATCGACCTGCGGGGTCTCGGTCTCGGCCGTTCGCTCGATCCGGGTCGAGCCGGTTCCGGCGTAATGCCGGCGTGGTGGGATGGGCAGCAGAACGGGCTTCGCCTCGCTAACGTGGATCTGCACGAGGCCACCCTCGAGGAAACGGACCTGGGCGGCGCGAACCTGACGGGCGCGAACCTTTCCGGTGCTCTCGGGCGCTCCGCCCGCTTCGATGGAGCCGTACTGGAGGAAGCCGATCTCGGCGGCGCCGATCTCAGCGGCGCCCACTTCACCGCAATGGCCGGAGGCGAGGCCAATTTCGACGAGGCCATGCTGGAGGACGCCCGTTTCGGCCAGGCTTCCATGCGTTTCGCCAAGCTGCGTCGCGCGCTCCTGGACGGCGCCGATTTCACCGGCGCCGACCTGTGGGGGGCCGACCTCACGGGTGCGGATGCGGATTACACGGTGTTTCGCGGCACCCGCCTCGATGAAGCCAAGCTCGGCAACGTCAACCTCACCTACGCGGATTTCGAGGGCGCCAGCCTGAAGAAGGCCAATCTCGCCGGATCGCGCCTGCAGGGCGCCAACTTCACCGGGGTCAAGCTCGACGGGGCGATCCTCGACGGCGCCGATTTCTCCGAGACCAGCCTGGTACGGCTCAACCTCTCCACCTGTTCCCTGCGCCACGTGCGCTTCGCCGGAGCCTGGCTCAACGGCACGCGGATGCGGGCCGAGCAGCTCGGCGGGGCCGTGGGCGAGGAGATCGCCGGCGAGTACAAGGCCGCGCAGGCGAGCTACCTAGCCCTGGAACAGAACTTCAAGAGCATCGGCGCCCAGGACGAGGCGAGCTGGGCCTACAAGCGCGGGCGCCGCATGGGCCGGTTTCACGCGGGCACCGAAGCGCGGGCAGCCTGGCGGTCCCGCTCGGGCCGGGATCTGGCGCGGCACGGCTACCAGTGGGTCGCCGACCGCTTCGTCGAGTGGCTGTGCGATTACGGCGAGAGCCTGTCGCGGATCGCGCGGGCCTTCGTCCTCGTCATCGGCCTGTTCGCCGTGCTCTACGGCGTCGCCGGCGGCCTGATCCGCGAGGGCGGCGACGGCAGCCCGACCTACAACGTCCTCGATCTCGTGAGCTACAGCGCCCTCAACATGATGACGGCCAACCCACCCGAGATCGGCATCAAGCCCATCGGACGCTTCACCAACCTCCTGGTGGGCATCGAGGGCGCTGCGGGCATCATCCTCATGGGACTGTTCGGCTTCATCCTCGGCAACCGCCTCCGGCGCTGACGCGTTCGGCGAGCACCGGATTCGCCGGGTTCCCCGCGGCACCGACCCCTTCCCCAATCTCCAGCCCAGGCGGCCCGATGACCCTAGCCTCCCCTCCGCGTTCCGCCGGTGGCCGGCGCGAGACGCGCCTGCTCGGCGGCCTGCCGGGCTCCCCCCTCGCCCTGGTGCTCATCGGCATCGCCGTGGCGGCGGGGATCGCGAACTATTGGGTGGGTGAGGCACGCCGGACGGAAGGCACGCGCCAGCACGCGGTGCTGACCCTGAGCGATCGCCTGCTCGCCAACATGGTCGAACTCGAAACCGGCATGCGTGGCTACATGCTGTTCGGGTCCGAGGAATACCTCGAGCCGTACCAGGCCGCCCAGGACACCGTCGGCGGGCAACTCGACGCCATCGAGTCTCTGACCAAGGATTCCTCTGGCCCAGGTCCCGGGCGCCTGCGCACCTTCGTGGAGGCCAAGCGCGCCTTCGCCGCCCGCGTCATCGCGGTGCGGCGGGCCGAAGGCTACGATCCGGCCGTGGTGCTGGCGCGGACCGGCGAGGGCAAGCGCACCATGGACGGGGTCCGGGCGGCGGCGAAAGCCCTGCAGGACCATGCCAATGCGAGTCTGGAGCGGATCGAGGGCCAGGACCGGACCTGGTCGCTGGTGCTCCTCCTCGTCTCCATCGCCTCGGCGCTGGCGGCCGTCGGCCTCCTCGGTCGCCTCGCCCTCGTGCGCCGGCGTGAGGAACAGCGCACGGCCGCCCTCCTCGACGGGGTGTTCGCGAATGCCCCCGTCGGCCTCGGCTTCCTCGACCGGGACTTGCGCATCCGTCACATGAACCGGGCGCTCGCCACCATGAACGAGCGCGGATTCGGAGCCGATCTCGGCGCGCCGATCTGGGCCATGCTGCCGACCCTGCAGGAGCAGCTGACCCCCAAGCTCCGGGCCGCCCGGGACGAAGGCCTCGTCACCACCAACGTCGATGTCGCCGTCCCGACCCCGAGCGCTCCGCGTGGGGTGCGCCACTTCCTGATGAGCTTCTACCCCCTTCGCGACAGCACCGGCGCGGGCGGCGCACAGGCCGATGGCGTCGGCCTCGTCGTGTCCGACGAAACCCTGCGCAAGCTGTCCGAGGAGCGCATGCGCCACAGCGAGGAGCGCTTCCGGTCACTGACCGAGGCCACCAGCGCGATCGTCTGGACGACGACGCCCGAGGGTGGCTTCGAGGTGACACCCTCGGAATGGACCCGTTTCACCGGTCAGACACCGCAGGCGGCCGCCGGGGCCGGGTGGCTGGAGGCGATCCACCCGGATGACCGGGCACGCACCAACGCGACGTGGATCAAGGCGGTGGACAGCCTTTCCCCCTACGAGATCGAGCATCGCATCCGCCGCCACGACGGCATCTGGCGGATCATGTCCGCCCGCGCCGTCCCGATCCTCGAGGAGAACGGCAGCATCCGCGAATGGGTGGGCACCCATTCCGACGTCACCGCGCGCAAGGAGGCCGAACTGGCGCTGGCCGCCGCCAAGGAGGCGGCGGAGGAGGCCAACCGGGCAAAGAGCCAGTTCCTCGCCAACATGAGCCACGAGTTGCGCACGCCGCTCTCCGCAGTGATCGGTTATTCGGAGATGCTGCAGGAGGAGATGGAGGATCTCGGCGAGGAGAGCCTCCTCGTCGACATGCGCAAGATCGAGGCGAACGCGCGACACCTCCTCGGGCTCATCAACGATGTCCTCGACCTGTCGAAGATCGAGGCCGAGCGGATGGAGATTTACGCCGAGACCTTCTCCGTCGCCGAGATCGTTCGGGATGTCGCCGCCACCGTGGAGACCCTCGTCGACAAGAAGGGCAACACTCTCGCGATCGAGGTCGCCGACGACCTCGGCGAAGCGCATACGGACCAGACCAAGCTGCGTCAGTGCCTCATCAACCTCCTAAGCAACGCGGCCAAGTTCACCGAGGGCGGCCAGATCACCCTGTCGGCCACGCGGAGCGAGGCGAGCGGGAGCGGGTGGCTCAACTTCCATGTCATCGATACGGGCATCGGCATGACGCCCGAGCAGCAGGCCAAGCTGTTCCAGCGCTTTACCCAGGCGGACGCCTCGACGACGCGGCGCTTCGGTGGCACCGGCCTCGGCCTCGCCATCACCCGCGCCTTCGCCGACATGCTCGGTGGCGCCATCGAGGTGACGAGCCAGGAGGGTGTCGGCACCACTTTCACCCTCCGGGTCCCGGCCGACTACGTCAGCACCTCGCCTCTGGAGGCCATCGGGCACGACGGCCCGCATGCGAGTCACCGCCTGCCCATGCCCGATGTCGCCTCGGGCAGCCACGTTCTCATCATCGACGACGACCCCTCGACGCGGGACCTCCTCGCACGCTTCCTCGAGCGCGATGGTTTCAGCGTGACGACGGCGAGCGACGGGCGCGAGGGCGTCGAACGGGCGCGAACCCTGCGGCCCCGGGTCATTCTCCTCGACGTGACCATGCCGCGCATGGACGGCTGGTCGGTGCTGCGCACCCTGCGGGCCGACCCGGAGCTCGGGGCCACGCCGATCATCATGGTGACCGTCCTCGACGAGCAGAACCTCGCCTTCTCGCTCGGGGCCACGGACTATCTTCAGAAGCCCATCGAGTGGACTCAGCTGAAGACCGCCATGGAGCGGTTCAAACCTTCGGAGAACGAGGGACCGGTGCTCATCATCGACGACGATCCCGATGCCCGCGAGCGGATGTCCGCGATGCTGATCCGCGAGGGCTGGCGGGTCGCCTCGGCAGAGAACGGCATCGCCGGACTCGAGGCGACGGCGGCCAAGAAGCCTTGCCTCATCCTCCTCGACCTGATGATGCCCGAGATGGACGGTTTCGGGTTCCTCAGGGCCCTGCGCGGCAAAGCGGAATGGCGCGACATTCCCGTGGTGGTGCTCACCGCCAAGGACGTGACCGCGGAGGACCGTCGTCGCCTGGCGGGTCAGGCCGACCGGGTGCTCCAGAAGGGCCGCCTCAGCCTCAGCGATCTCTCGGAATCGCTTCGCTCGCTGGTGGCGCCGGGGGCCTGAGCACGGTGCGTGCCGGGTGATCGCTCCGCCCACCGGACGACGTCATAGAACGCGCCTACGACAGGCGGCGCATCCGGTGCGACGGATGCGCCGCCTGTCGTAGCGTGAAGACCGACCTCGGAACCGTGCCTTCGCGGCGCGGCCGCGAGCGCCAGCCGCATCCGCCGCTGTGAGGCGTCACGCAGCCACGGACGGTCCGAGCAGGTGTGGGATCGCATGGGTGGGGGCGGGCGCGGCCTCGATGGGATCGGGACGGCGCTCGGAGAATCGCAGCGCCGCGTCGAGCGCCCCGTTCAGCGAAGTGACCAGCACGTCGGCCGAGATCGTGCGGCGGAGCCGGTCGAGGGAGGCGGGATCGCGCTCGCGCCAGAAGCCGACCAGAACCTTCACGCCGGGAATCGCCTGCCGCGCTTGGCGGACGTTGAGCCGGATCTGCGAGAGGCTCACCGGCTCGAGGTAGGAGAAGCACACCATGGCGATGCCGCCGACGATTTCGGGCCGCTCGCCCTGGCGCAGGGCCGCCATGGACATGACCTGCGCGGCCAATCCGTGCTGGCCCAGAATCTGGCTCAGCATCAGGGTGGCGGCCTCGTCGAACGGACCACGGCTCGACACGCACAGGACGGGGCAGGGACCGCGCCAGCCCGGCGCGAGATCGGCTTGAGCCCGCACGATGGCAGCCACCTGGCGATCGGGGCCGACGGCCGCGACGGCCGCCGAGGCCTCGGTGTTGCCGGTCTTCGCGCGGCCGCTCTTGGCTCGGCGCACGGGCCGGGTGCCGAGACGCGTCACCACGGTGCGCAGCGACGTCCCGACCTCGCCCTGACGTTCGCGGTCCAGGGCCCCCCGCGCGAGATCCTCCTGCGCCAGGAGGAGGCCGGCGAGCACCACCTCGTCGTAATAGGTCACGAGGGCGCGCGCCTTGAGGAACAGTTCGCCCTGATCGATGGCCTCGGCCGGATCGCCCGCCAGCATGCGCTGGTAGAAGATCTCCGGCGGCGACAGGGCGGGCTGATCGCCCAGGATCACATCGAGGAACCACAGGCGCTCGATGTGGCGGCCCAGCACCACGAGACACACGGTGATCGGGGTGGCGAGGACGAGGCCGATGGGCCCCCACAGGAAGGCCCAGAGCGTCGCGGCGAGGATGACCGCGATGGGCGAGAGCCCGGTCGAATGACCGTAGAGCAGCGGTTCGATGACGTGGCCGGCGATGGGCTCGACCACGACGAACAGAACCGCCGTGGCGATCACCATGGTCCAGCCCGGGTCCACCGCCGCCGCCACCACGAGGGGCAGCAGGGCACTGATGGCAGCCCCGACATAGGGTACGAATCGCATGATGGCGGCGAGCACGCCGAACAGGATCGGGTTGGGCACGCCGATCCACCACAGGCCGAGGCCGATGACGAACCCGAAGGCGATGTTGAGGCAGAGCTGGGCGAGGAAGAACCGGCTGAGACGGCTAACGGCGTCGTCGATGGCGGCCGTGGTCCGCCGCAGGTCGCCCGAGCCCGCGAGCCGGATGGCGCGGTTGCGCAGGTCCTCGCGCTGCAGGAGGATGAAGATCGTGAAGATCAGAATCAGTCCGGTGGTGGCGAGCGGGTGCAGGATGGGGGCCGCAAAAGCCCCGAGGGTGCCCAAAAACCCAACCTTGGCCGCCGCGATCTGCACGTGGAGCGGACGGTCGAGGCTGCCGTTGCTGCCCTGGGTGACGGCGTCCTTCAGCTCGGGCTGAAGCTGCGCGCCGATGTCCTGCACCATGTCGATCACCCGGGTGAGGGTGCCGCTTCCGGCGGTCGCTTCCTTTAGGGAGGCGATCTTGTCGCGCATGGTCAGCTGATAGCGCGGCAGGTCGGCGGCGAGTTGCGCCGCCTCGTTGGCAATGAGCAGCGCGATGCCGAGCAACGCTCCGAAGGCGGCGATCACCACCAGCATCACCGCCAGGGCCCGCGGCACGCGAACGCGCCGCAGCAGGCGAACGGCCGGGACGAGGACGAAACTGAGCAGGATGGCCAGTGTCACCGGCACGAAGATGTCCCGGCCGAAATACAGGGCCGCCGCGATGGTGATGACGAGCAGGCATGACGCCAGGGTCGTGAAGACCGGCATCGCCTGCCGGAGCAGGCGGGCGGTGATGGGATCGTCGCTCATGGGTACGCTATGGTCTCGTCAAGGGGGGAGAGCGACGGGAGGATGCCGGGCAGGCTCAGGCGGCGACGGGCGCTTGCGGACCGACGGCGGCGTTGATCTGCGTCAGGAGCTTCGAGAAATCGACGGGCTTGGGGTGGTAGTCGTTACAGCCCGCCTGGATCGCCTTGTCGCGGTCGCCCGACATGGCATGCGCCGTCAGCGCGATGATCGGAATGCCCTGCGTGTCGCTGCCGGATTTCAGGACGCGGGCGGCCGACCAACCGTCGAGGATCGGCAGGTTCATGTCGAGGAGGATCACGTCGGGCCGGGCCGTGCGAGCCTGTTGCACGCCGGCCTCGCCGTCATGGGCGAGGATGACTTCGTACCCGCGGCGCTTCAGCCGACGGGACAGGAAGTCCCAGATTTCCTCATGGTCTTCCACCAACAAGATCTTGGCCATCATCCGCTCCCCTGAATGTCCCTTCGAACGGTCCCTCGCGCCGGTCGGCGCGAAACGGCTCCGCCTGCCCATGTCCGCAAGGACCGGGCCTTCCATCGCCGCATTCGAGCCGGCGCGCGGGGAGGAGCCCCGGTCAGATCACCGGTAACCCCGCACGCCTGTGCCGCCACGAACGCAGGCCCTCGTCGCCGGCCGGACCACGCCTTGCCGACGCCGCCCGACCCTTCACCGTGCTGTGAACGCACAAGTCGCACGAACGGTCCCACCCCGCGCGCGGATCGGGCGAACGAGACGGTGACGCTTCAGCGCCGGACGGTCGCGGCGGGCTGAGGTCCCGGCAGCAGGCCGCTGTCCTGCATCACGATCAGGCCGAGCATCGCCGCCAGCAGCGTCGCCAGGGAGGCGAGGCGCCCAAGATGGCGCCGCCAGACCATCATGACAACGAAGACGACCAACAGAGCCAGGAGAAGCACGAAGGTGAGCATCGGAG
This sequence comes from Methylobacterium sp. Leaf112, assembly GCF_001423295.1. Taxonomy (GTDB): domain Bacteria; phylum Pseudomonadota; class Alphaproteobacteria; order Rhizobiales; family Beijerinckiaceae; genus Methylobacterium. The sequence goes on from NZ_LMNG01000004.1 coordinate 7,960, forward strand.
CAGGCTCGGAACAAGAGGTGAGGGAAGCGAGGCCGGCCCGCGCCGCCGGTTCGATGGACACCCTCCGCCGGAGAGCCCGAGCGGTCATGTCCTGTCGATGACGGGCTGTCACGTCCGAATCGTCACGGACTCCGCCCGGCGGAGCAGGGTGGCGCTCGAATGCGAACAGCGCCCGATCGAATTTCAACCCGGGACGGAGAGCGTCCGCGCCACCGCGCCCGCGAGGCCGGCAGCCTGATTGCGGATGTCGGGTACGGCCGTGCACTCCCACAGCACGCCACGCAGGAGCGGACCGACCACCCAGAGGGGACCAGCCTGCACCGAACCGCGGGCCGCGAGGTCGGCGGACGCGTCGAGGCCGATCCCGAACGGTCCCGGCCGGACCAGCCCACGCTCCATCAATCGGCGAATCAACGCATCGTCGGTCTCCGCCACGCGTCCGATGCCGGTGGCGTCGAGGATGCACTGGACGGCGAGGGGCTCGTCCTCGGCCGCTCCGCGCGGACGCAGGGTCACGATGGCCTCGGCCGCCGTGTCGGTGATGGAGCGGATCCGCCCGGCCCGCACCACCAGGGTGCCGCGGGCGATCTCGTCGGCGATGGCCTCGGCGGCCGGCGGCGCCGCGCGGTGCCGGTGGATGTCCCAGAACGGACGCAGGTGGCGCAGGAAGCGGGCCTGCTCGGAGGCGGGCAGATCGCGCCACACGGTATCGGTGACCGGCCGCAGGGCGTCGATCACTCCGCGCCAGCCGAGGCCCGCCGCTCCCGCCCGCTCGATCTCGCGCCGGATGCGGGCGGCGAGGGCGGATACCGTGTTCACGCCGGTGAGATCCGGCATCGGCCACGGCTGGACGGGCGCATGGGCGCTGGGGAGAAGGCCCCGCCGGGACAGGGCGACGATCCGTCCGGGAAACCCGTGCCGCCGCAGGGCCGCCACGGCGTCCACCATGGTCAGGCCCGTGCCGACGATGAGGACCGTTCGATCCGGGTGCAGGCGGCCGAAGCTCTCGGGCGCCCATGGGTCGGCCTGGTGGCGACTGCGCGGCGCCCCCGGCGCGCCGAGGTTGCCCATGGCGAGGACGGCGCCGGCAATGGGGTAGGACGCGCCGCCCTCCGTGCGGAGGGTGAAACCGCCGGGTGCCGGCTCGAGGTCGGTCACGGCATCGTTGACGAGGTCGAGGCGGGGCGGCCCGTCGCCCCCCGTCACCGCACGGGTGAGGAGATCGGTGAGGTAGCGTCCGTAGAGGCCGCGTGCCGCGAAGGTGCCGCCGGGCGTGACGCGGATGCCGGAGGCTTCGTCGCCGTCGAAGGTCGATTGGGCGAGCCAATCGGAGAAGTGCTCGGGCTGGTCGGGAAAGGCGCTCATGTTCGCCGCCCGGACGTTGAGGAGGTGATCCGGGTTGCCGGTGGCGTAGGCCCGCCCCCGACCGAAGGTGCCCGCGCGCTCGCACAGGAGCACGCGCCGCTGAGGCTCCAGGCGCGCCAGGAGCTGGATCGCGCTCATGGTGCCGCTGAAGCCCGCGCCGATCACGGCGATGGGACGCGGGGACTCCCTCGATGTCATCCGTTCTTTCCAGCTCCACTGACCGGCCGCCAGACTAGGGATGTCCTTTAAAACGAACAAGGCCGGCGGGCGAATTTTGGAAGTCCCCCGCGAAACGGTGGCTTCGCACACGATAGCGCACATTCGCCGCACGATCGAAGGGGCGAAACATTCCTTAAAACGAACGCTGGAGTCCCGCGAACCGAGCATTCCCGACGGCTTGGCCGCCCTACCAAACGGCAGGGCCTTCCGGTAGCCTCGGGTACGATGCGAAGGCGAGGGACGCATGAACGGGACGCGGCTCCATCCCGGTTACCCGGCACCGGCGGCGGTGCTGGAGCTGCTCAAGCCGGTGACGTGGTTCCCACCCATGTGGGCCTTCGGCTGCGGCGTGGTCGCCTCGGGCGTGCCGCTGGCCGGCCATTGGGGCGTGGCGCTGACAGGCCTCCTCCTCGCCGGTCCCCTGGTCTGCGCCACGAGTCAGGCGGTCAACGACTGGTTCGACCGGGAGGTCGATGCCATCAACGAACCGCACCGACCCATCCCCTCGGGCCGCATCCCCGGCCGCTGGGGCCTCGCGATCGCGTGGGCCTGGACCGGCCTCTCGCTCGCCGTGGCAGCCGGTCTCGGGCTTTGGGTCTTCCTCGCGGCCGTCCTCGGTCTGGCCCTGGCCTGGGCCTACAGCGCGCCGCCCCCGCGGCTGAAGCGGAACGGCTGGTGGGGCAACGCCGCCTGTGGGCTCTGCTACGAGGGCTTGGCCTGGGTGACGGGGCATGCGGCGATGCTGGGCGGCGCCCTGCCGCCGGCCACCTCCCTGATCCTGGCCGCCCTCTACAGCGCCGGCGCCCACGGCATCATGACCCTCAACGACTTCAAGTCCGTCGCGGGTGACCGACAGATGGGCATCCGCTCCCTGCCGGCGAGCCTCGGGCCGGACCGCGCCGCGCATGTGGCGTGCTGGGTCATGGCCGTCCCCCAGGGAGCGGTCATCGGCCTCCTGCTGTCATGGGGCCGGCCCGTCGAAGCGGGCATCGTCGCGGCGCTCCTGGCCGGACAGGTCGCGATGATGCGTCACTTCCTCGCCAGCCCGACGGAGCGGGCGCTCTGGTACAGCGGCTTCGGCGTGCCCCTCTACGTGTTCGGCATGCTGGCGAGCGCCTTCGCGGCGCGCGCCCTGACGTAACGGAGCGGCCCGGTCTCACGCCCGCCGCACGGACCGGCGCGGGAGGCGTCCCCGGCGCAACGATCGTGATCCGCCGACCATTGTGGAATGACATCGGGCCGCCGTCCACAACCGGGAGGCCCCCGGGCGACGCACGAACCCTTGTCGCCCTCGCGGAAGTCGGCAAGGCTACGCGCGGGACGAGCCGTTGATGCGCGTTCCCAACAGAACCGAGCAACAGAACAGCTCAAGAGAGCCGGCGGGGATCGACGCGGACGCGATGCGGGACACCAGCGAAGCGAGCGCCGGGAGCGCCGGCCCTGGACGCAGGTCGACCGGCGCCGGCCATGCTTTGGTCCGTTTGATGCTTGGCGAGCCGACCCGGGTCCATCCGGGCCTCATCGGGCGTTCTCTCACTGCCATCACCGCCTCGCTCGCCCTGTCCCCCCGCGTCACGCGCGCCCCTCGCGCGATTCGGGGGCCTGAGCGTGCGAGACCATCCGGCGGCCCGCTCGATGGCGCCGCGACAGCCCCGCCCACAAGGAAGACGATGCGATGAACTACAACTGGAACTGGGGCATCTTCTTCGAAGCGTCGCCCGAGGGCACCGGCACCTACGCGGACATGCTGCTGTCGGGGCTGGCGTGGACCATCGTCACGGCGCTCTGCTCCTGGGTCATCGCGTTTCTCCTCGGATCCCTCGTCGGCGTGATGCGGACCTTGCCGAACCGGGCCGCCAACGCCGTGGGCACGGCCTATGTCGAGCTGTTCCGCAACATCCCCCTGCTGGTTCAGATGTTCCTCTGGTACTTCGTCCTCCCCGAGGTGCTGCCAGAACAATGGGGCTCCTGGCTCAAGCAGCTCCCCAACGCACCCTTCTACACCGCCGTGCTGTGTCTCGGCTTCTTCACCGCCTCGCGCGTCGCCGAGCAGGTCCGCGCCGGCATCCAGTCCCTGCCACGGGGCCAGAAGATGGCCGGCACGGCCTTGGGCCTGACCGTGGGGCAGACCTACCGCTACGTACTGCTGCCCAACGCCTACCGCATCATCCTGCCGCCCCTGACGTCCGAATTCCTCAACAATCTCAAGAACACCTCCGTGGCCTTGACCATCGGCCTGCTGGAGCTCACGGCGCGTGCCCGCGCCATGCAGGAATTCTCGTTCCAGGTGTTCGAGGCCTTCACCGCCGCCACGATCCTCTACGTGCTCATCAACGTCGGAGTGATCTTCATCTCGTCCTGGATCGAGCGCCGCGTCGCCGTCCCGGGCAGCCGCTGAGGGTGCAATCCTCGCCTTCGCCCCATCAGAGGTAGCCTCCCATGCTCGCGAATTTCGATTTCTCCGTCATCACCAACTCGCTGCCCTACCTGTTCTTCGAGGGGATGCGCTTCACCCTGACCCTGACGGCGCTGGCCGCCGTCGGCGGCATCGTGCTCGGCACCTTCATCGCGATGATGCGGCTCTCGGGGCTTCCGGTGATCCCCCTGGTCGCCAAGGGCTACGTCAACCTGTTCCGGTCCCTGCCCCTCGTGCTGGTGATCTTCTGGTTCTACTTCCTGGTGCCGTATCTCGGCCAATGGGTGACGGGTGCAGACCGTCCGATGACGGTGGGGGCCTTCACCTCCTCACTGGTGACCTTCACCCTGTTCGAGGCGGCGTACTTCTCCGAGATCATGCGCGCGGGCATCCAGTCGATCCCCAAGGGTCAGGCGGCCGCCGCTTCGGCGCTCGGCATGACCTACTGGACCTCCATGCGGACGGTGATCCTGCCCCAGGTCTTCCGCAACATGACCCCGATCCTGCTCACCCAGACCATCGTGCTGTTCCAGGATACGTCGCTCGTCTACGTGCTCTCGATCACCGACTTCCTCGGGGCCGCCTCGAAGATCGCCCAGCGCGATGGGCGCCTGGTGGAAATGTATCTGTTCGCGGCGGTCGTCTACTTCGCGGTGTGCTTCGCGGCCTCCCTGGCGGTGCGCCACCTGCAGAAGAAGATCGCCATCATCCGCTGATCGCCCGCCCCTCAACGCCTTCCATCGAGGATCGCCCCATGCGCGCCCCCCTGAATACTTCGTCGGCTCCTTCCGTCGGCACCGGCCCGATGATCACCATGACCAACGTCAGCAAGTGGTACGGGGACTTCAAGGTCCTGACCGACTGCACCACCGCGGTGAACAAGGGCGAGGTCGTCGTCGTCTGCGGGCCGTCCGGCTCGGGCAAATCAACCCTGATCAAGTGCGTCAACGCCCTGGAGCCGTTCCAGGAGGGGCAGGTGGTGGTGGACGGCACGCCCGTGCGCGACAAGCGCACGAACCTGCCCAAGCTCCGCGCCCGGGTCGGCATGGTGTTCCAGCACTTCGAGCTGTTCCCGCACCTCTCCATCGCCGAGAACCTCACCCTGGCCCAGGTCATGGTGCTCGGGCGCGACCGGGGCGCCGCCCTCGACAGCGGCATGGTGCTCCTCGACCGCGTCGGCCTGTCCGCCCACGCCAAGAAGTTCCCCGGCCAGCTCTCCGGCGGGCAGCAGCAGCGCGTGGCCATCGCCCGAGCGCTCGCCATGAACCCCATCGTCATGCTGTTCGACGAGCCCACATCGGCCCTCGATCCCGAGATGGTCGGCGAGGTTCTCGACGTCATGGTCCAGCTCGCCCGCGAGGGCATGACCATGATGTGCGTGACCCACGAGATGGGATTCGCCCGAAAGGTCGCCAATCGGGTGATCTTCATGGACAAGGGCGAGATCGTCGAGGACGCCACCAAGGACGACTTCTTCGGCAACGCCCGCTCGGAGCGCGCGCAGAACTTCCTCTCCAAGATCCTTCAGCACTGAAGGATCCCTCGGCACGGAATCCTGCAGAACCGAGTACAGCCACGGCGGACGGCCGGCCTTGACCGGAGCCGCGTTCTGAGGCCGGACTTCGATGGATGCGCCGGCGCGGGGCCGGCGGTCGGTCGAGTGGACCGCATGGGTAGACGAGCGCTTCTCCCTTGGGCCGGTCTCGCCCTCGCGGCAGGCCTTCTGGCGGGCACCGGCGCGGAGCTCCTGCCACGGGCCCACCTCGCGTGGCGGCTCCTGCGGGCGGCCGAAGATCCGCCCGCCCTGGCGCGCCTGCGCCTCGACCCCGTGGCGACGCCCGAGCGCGTAGCCGGCGAGATCGACGCCGCCCTGGCAGCGCAGGACGACAGCCTTGCCCAGAGCTTTCTCGAGCTCGCCGATGCGCGCGGGATTCCCGTCGATGCCACGCGGCGAACCCAAGTCGCCGCCTTGCAGCAGGTCGCCCCCTTGCGCACGGCACGGGCCTTTGCCGAGGGGGCCCTCACGGGGCAAGCGGACAGCGGGGTCGGCCTCGCCGGCGCCTTCGCGGCGGATCTGACCGGCCTCGGCGACCTGCGCGACCTCGCACGCGAAGGAGGGCACCTCGTGCGCGACGAACCCTACGATTCGGTTCTGCTCGGGCTGGCGAGCGTCGGGCTGGCGGCGACGGCCGCGACCTATGCGGGCGGCCTCGGTGCCGTCGTCCGGGGCGGTGCGACCCTGCTGAAGACGGCCCACCGTTCGGGGCGCCTCTCGCGTCCCCTCGCGGCGAGCCTCGGCCGATTGGCCCGGGAGAGCGTCGATCCGGCCGCAATGCGATCCATGGCGGTGGCCGCCGGCCGTTTCGATCTCGTCGCCGCCCGCACCGCTGCGCGCAACGGCATCCGCACGGGGGCCGTCACCGAACTGACGGCGCTCGGCGGTCGGGCCTACGCCCTGCAGACCCGGCTCGGAACGCGTGGTGTGTTTCAGGTCCTGTCGCTGGCGCGCTCTCCGGCCGAGGTCGGCCGCGCGGTGCGCCTGGCGGAGGGAATGGGCCCCGCGACGCGGGCCGTCCTCAAGCTCCTCGACCGCGCGGCTCTGGTGATCGGGGCCGTGCTCATGGAACTGGTGCGGACCGTGTGGCTGGCGCTGGGATGGTGTTGGGGGCTCGCCCTGTTCTGCCGCCGTTTGGGATTTCTGATCGGGCGCCTGATCTGGCCGAAGCCGCGGCGCGGACGCATAAACGCCGCAAGGTCTCTACCCATCGCAGCGGTCGCATCCGCCTGATCGGCCGGAGCGATCCACAATCATCGGTTTTCGCGAAAGACGCGGTCAGCGCAAAGCGGCCACCTGCATGTCGACGGACTGGGGCGCATCGGCCGCGAAGGTTCCGGCCGACGGTCCCTCGGCAACGTAGATCCGGCTCACCACCAACAACACGGCCAGCGCCCAGAACACGAGGGCGGCACGGCGTGTCTCGCCGTAGCCTCTCTGCTCAGCGCTCGGCTCCGCGCGCGGGCACACCGACGCCATCGGCTCACCGAAGGGGTCGAAGGCGGGCTGGCGCAGATCTCGAAGGTCGCTCATAGGGAGAATGTCGCGGCTCGAACCTCGCGGATCAATGGATGCGTTTTTCGAACTTGTGCGATTTCAGAGGGGCTTCTTCTCCTCTCACCACCGAGCGGGGAAGTTCCTTCCGGTCCGGCGGCAATCGCGCTTCAGACGTCCGCCTCGATGTCTGACCAGCTCCATCGAGCAGGCCCGAAAGGCGAGGCGGGGCCGACCGCTCTTCTTCCGGGCCTCCTCGTGTGCCTGGCGATCACGGGCGTCGCCAGGCTGCTGCAGGCCGGCGAGGAACACGTCTTCGAGCATCCCTATGTCGAGGCCCTGGTCATGGCGATCCTCCTCGGCATCGCCGTACGCAGCGTCTGGCAGCCGGGCGACCGCTTCCGCCGGGGCATCGCCTTCAGCGCCAAGCAGGTGCTCGAAGTGGCGGTCACCCTGCTCGGCGCTTCCCTCAGCCTCGGGGCCATCGTCGCCTCGGGGCCGGCCCTGCTCACCGGCATCGTCGGCACGGTGGTGGTGACCATCGGCGCCAGCTACGCCATCTGCCGCCTCCTCGCCCTGCCGGCGCGGATGGCGATCCTGGTCGCCTGCGGCAACGCCATCTGCGGCAACTCCGCAATCGCGGCGGTGGCGCCCGTCATCGGCGCCGATGGCGAGGACGTGGCCGCCTCGATCGCCTTCACCGCCGTCCTCGGCGTCCTCATGGTGCTGGGCCTGCCCCTGTTCGTCCCCCTCGTCGGCCTCTCGGAGAATCAGTACGGGGTGCTCGCCGGCCTGACGGTCTACGCCGTTCCGCAGGTCCTGGCCGCGACGGTGCCGGTGGGGCTGCTCAGCACCCAGGTCGGTACCCTGGTCAAGCTCGTGCGTGTGCTCATGCTCGGGCCCGTGGTGGTCGCGTGCTCGCTGATCGCCCGCTTCCTGCCCGTGGACGGTTCGACCGCCGCCCCACGGCCGGCCACCCTGCGCCTGACCCAGCTCGTGCCGTGGTTCATCCTCGGCTTCCTCGTGCTCGCGTCGCTGCGGTCCCTCGGGCTGATCCCGGACGCCCTGGTCGGACCGCTGAAGCATCTGGCCGGTCTCCTCACCATCGTGTCGATGGCGGCGCTGGGCCTCGGCGTCGACGTCCGGGTTCTCGCCCGCGTCGGCGGCCGGGTCACCGCCGCGGTGACCGGCTCGCTCCTCGTCCTGATCGCGACGAGCCTCGTCCTCATCAAGGTCCTGGGCATCGCCTGATCCGATCCCGGCTCAGGCCGTTCCAACCTCCGCCTTGGCCTTCGCCTGGTCGGTCTCGGATTCCCCCGCGACCGCGCCCAGCAGGCTGTCGATGGCGTGGCCGCCGCCCGTGAAGCCGGCCTCGCCCAGCAGGGTCTTCAGGATCGGCGCGTTGAACTGGTAGCGCATGAGCTGGCCGGAGAGGTTCTCCCCGAAGCCGGCCGCGCCCCGGCCCGCCCCCTCACCGCCCATCATCCCGCCGGCGTCGAAGATCCGGATCGACTCGATCTTCTCCACGGCCTTCATGCTCTCGCGCAGGGCCTCGGGGACGATGGCGATGCGCTTGAGGCTGGCTTCGAAGTCCCGGGCTTCCGGCGACAGGGCGTTGCGTGCTTCGTTCATCACGCGCTCGCGCTCGGCATCGGCCGCGCCGAGCTTGGTGATCGCCTCGGCCTTCGAGGCCGCCGCCGTCGCTTCGGCCTCCGCCAGGGTGGTGATCGCCATCGCCCGGTCCTCGGCCGCCTTGCGCTCGGCCTCGGCGTTGACCGTGATGGCGGTGGCGGCCTTCTCGGCCTCCTTCTTCGCCGCGATCACCGTGACCTGGCGCTCGCGCTCGGCGATCTCGATGGATTTGGCGGTGGCGACCTTCTCCTCGGCGGACACGGCCAGCGCCTCGGCCTCCTTCGCCCGCGCCTGAGCCTCCGACTGCGCCTTGGAGCGCTCGGCGACCCGGATGGCGTTCTCCTGGATCACGAGCTGCCGGTCGCGCTCGGCCTCGGCGGTGCGGGTAGCGATGGCGAGATCGGATTCGATCCGGGCCGTCTCGGCCGCCCGGCGAGCCTCGGCCTCGCGCAGCTTCACCGCCTGCTCCCGCTCGATGCGGGCGGTCTCTTCGCTCTGCTGGGCCGCCTGCTCCGCCTTGGCCTGCTCGGCCCGGGTCTCGGCGGTACGGTTGGCGATGTCGCGGGCCTGGGCGAGCTGGGCCTCCTGTGTCTCCTTGGTGATGGTGAGCTGCTTCAGGGCCGTCTCGCGGTCCTTCTCGGCGACGTTGACCTCGGCTTCGCGGACGATCTTGTTGCGCTCCTGGCGCCGATCCTCGGTGATCTTCTTGAGGACGGTCAGGCCTTCGGCGTCGAAGGAATTGTCGGGGTTGAAGAACTCGATGGAGGTCTGGTCGAGGCGGGTGAGGGAGGCGGATTCGAGCTCGAGCCCGTTGTGGCGCAGGTCGCCCGACACGGCCTCCTGCACGCCCTTCACGAATTCCGAGCGCTTCTCCTGCAGGTCGGGCAGGGTCATGCCGGCGGCGACCGAGCGCAGGGCATCGACGAACTTCGCCTCGACGAGCTCGCTGAGCTTGCGCGCGTCGTTGGTGCGGTCGCCCAGCGTCTGGGCGGCGAGCGCGATGGAATCCTCCTTGGGCTCCACGCGCACGTAGAACTCGACGGTGATGTCGGCCCGCAGGCGGTCCTTGGTGATGAGCGAGGCCGCGCCGTCGCGCTTCACCTCGATGCGCAGGGTGTTGAGGTTCACCATGGCGATGGAGTGGAACACCGGCAGCAGCACCGCGCCGCCGTCGACCACGACCCTGCGGCCACCGAGCCCCGTGCGGACGAAGGCGGTGTCGCGCGTCGTCCGGCGGTAGAGCCGCCCGAACACGAACCCGATGCCCAGGAGGGCGACGACGACCGTGCCGACGAGCACGGCGATGTTCACGAGATCCATGGGACGAAAGCCCTTCAGTGGGAGGCGGTGAGATCGAGGGCGGCGGGGACGGCGACGAAGACGCCGCCGGCATGCTCCACCAGGAGCACGTGCGTGCCCTGCGGGATCGCGGGGCGGTCGGGCGCCGCGCGCGCCCTCAGGGAATGGGAGTTGCCGTGCCCGTCCCGAACCCGGACCTGTCCGGGCGCGCCCTGATCGAGGGGGCCGAGGGTCACTTCGGCGATCCGGCCGACGAAGTGATCCTCGTCCACGGCGTAGGTCTCGTCGCGCGGGATCAGCCGGGCGATGGTGCGGGTGGACGCCCGCAGGGTCGGGACCGTGAGGCCGAGGGCGGCGACGGCCGCGAGGGCGGCGGGCAGGGGCGCCAGGACCGCGTCCGATACCGCCTGGATCGCGAAGCCGAAGACCGTGAAGGCGGCGAGCGCCACGATGAGCAGGATAAGGAAGGGCACCCGGCCGATATTGATCCAGGACAGCCAAGTGGTGGGCGAACCGAGATGGTGGGACTCGGCTCCGAGCCCGTGCCCGCCCTCGATCTCGAACCACTGATCGACGAGGCCCGAGACGGAGTGGCCGATCACGAGGGCGACGGCCTCGACGGCGACGAGGCCGGCCATGATCCCGCCCACGACCGTGAACGGAACCAGGTGGGGGTCGGTCAACGCCATCATGACGGGAGGGTCCGGCGGATCGCGAGGAGCCGCTTGTCGATCTCGCTCGACCGCTGGAGGCGGTCGAGTTCGTCGAGATCGTCGGAGGCCGGGGCGGAGGGCAGGCCGGTGAGCCGGTCGATGGCCCGGAGGGGGCCGTCGAGGCCGCGGCGGGGCTTGCGCTCCTCGCTGCCGTAGCCCTTGAGGTCGCCCGCCTCGGGACTGGGCCGGCGCAGGAGCGCAACCCGGTGCTCGGCGTCGCGCCGGGCCGCGTTGGCGGCGTCGAAGGCGCTCTGGGCCGTCGCCATCCGCTCGGCGACGTCCTGCAGGGACGCGTCGAGGGCGCCGATCTGGGTTTCGAGATCGATCTGCCGGGCGATCCCGGCGCGCGCGGCATCCTCCCGGTCGTGCTGGAGGGCGGTGGCGATCTTCGCCGCGAGGCCCGCCACCTCCGCGGCGAGCTGGCCCCGGCGCTGCTCGATCCGGAACGCCTCGGCCTGGATGCGGCCGAGATCGGTGCGGGCCTCGGCGATGACCTCGTCGATCTCGCGCAGGGCCTGATCGGCGACGCCCTGCGGGTCACGGTTCTCGAGCCGATCGAGGGCGGCGTTCGACGCACCGGCGATGATGCGCCCGACCCGGGTCAGGATGGTCTCGGTCATGGTTGTCTGCTCCTCGATCGGTGCGTGCAGGGCGACGCCGGCATGGAGGGTGAGCGTCTCGCCCACGATGATCAGCCGTGCGGCTGAGACCTCGCGCCAGGGGCCGTCGTAGCCCTCGACGCGGTAGGACAGGGTGCGGCGGCCCGCGAGGGTGAGGATGCTGACCTGCGACGGGCCTTTGACGGAGAACAGCTTCTCGTCGAGGGGGATCGCATCGACGCCGTCGGGACTGTCGCCGAGGTGCTGGGCGTAGTCGCGGATTCCGAGGGTCACGAACCGCGACGGCAGGCCCGTCTCGGCGCGCACCTGCTGATAGGCCAGCTCCGTGAGGATCACGACATTGGCGCGCAGCCGATGCCGAGCGCGAATTTCGTCGAGGATGACGAGCATCCGCCGGTAGGCCGCGAGCAGGTCGTGGAAGGCCGCGACGTCGCCGGCCCCGGGCAGGAGGCGGTAGACGATTCGCGACGGAAGCGTACCGGATCTGGCCATGCAGAGAAGGTAAAACACCGATCCGGTGTTTTCAAGGGAATGGGCGCCTTCGACCTGCGCAGACCGATCCTCGTCCCCGGCCGTGCGTCCAGAGCGGCGACCGGTTCGGTCGACCCCGACCGAGTCGAAGCCTGCATCTTGACCGGGATCGCGCCCACGACAACGCTCGCAGAAGTAGAATTTTGCAAGGCCCTTGAACCCGCCCCCCGAACATCGACACGATGGCCGTTCGGGACGCCGGCGTCCGCCGGCGCGCCGGGGTGGACGAAGTTTTGCTTGCGGGCTGGCCCATGGATCTCAACGGCGTCACATCCGTCATCACCCCGGGACCAGCCGACGCGCTGCCCGACTGGCAGGCCGGCGATGCGTGGCTGGCGGGTGGAACCTGGCTGTTCTCGCAGCCGCAACCGCAGCTCGGCCGGCTGATCGACCTCGCCGGCCTGGGCTGGCCGACGCACGCGGTCTCGGACAGCGGCCTGACCCTGTCGGCGACGGGCACCATCGCGGAGCTCGACCGGCTGGACCTGCCGCCGGCCTGGGTCGCCTCGCCCCTCATCGGGCAGTGCTGCCGGGCGCTGCTCGGCTCGTTCAAGATCTGGAACACGGCGACCGTCGGCGGCAACCTCTGCATGGCCCTGCCGGCCGGGCCGATGATCGCCCTGACGGCCGCCCTCGACGGCGTCTGCACCATCCGTATGCGAGGCGGGGGCGAGCGGCACCTCGCCGTCCCCGACTTCGTCCTCGGCCCCGAGCGGACGGCGCTGCAACCGGGCGAACTCCTGCGCAGCGTCGCCCTGCCGGTGGCGGCCCTGTGCCGGCGGACCGCGTTCCGACGCATCTCCCTGAGCCCGAACGGCCGCTCCGGCGCGCTGCTGATCGGGACGCGGGACGGCGCGGGGGCGTTCGTCCTGACCGTGACGGCGGCGACGCGCCGCCCGGTGCGGATCGCGTTCGACGCCGTGCCCGATGCGCAGGCCCTGCGGGAGCGGATCCTGGCGGCGATCCGCGACCCGGACTGGTACGACGACGTCCACGGCACGCCGGATTGGCGGCGTCACGTCTCCCTCTTCCTCGCAGAAGACATCCGGCAGGAGTTGACCCGATGATCCTGACCGTCAACGGGCAGGCGCAGGACGCCGCGCCGCGGCCCGGCCAGTGCCTGCGGACCCTTCTGCGGGAGCTCGGCTGGTTCGGGGTCAAGAAGGGCTGCGATGCGGGCGATTGCGGCGCCTGCACCGTGCATCTCGACGGCGAGCCGGTGCATTCCTGCCTCCTGCCCGCCTTCAGGGCCGAGGGACGCGCCGTCACCACCATCGAGGGCCTCGGCGGCCCCTGCGCCCCCGGCGGCGGACCGGCCGCGCGCACCCACCCCATGCAGGACGCCTTCCTGGATGCGCAGGGCTTCCAATGCGGCTTCTGCACGCCCGGGATAATCATGACGGCGGCGGCCCTGGACCAGGGCCAGCGGCAGGATCTCGGCACGGCCCTGAAGGGCAACCTCTGCCGCTGCACCGGCTACCGCGCAATCCGCGACGCCGTGGCGGGCGTTCCTCATGCCGAGGCCCCCGGCGCCTGCGCGGACCCCGTCGGACGCAACCTTCCCGCACCGGCGAGCCGCGGCGTCGTCTCGGGGACGGCCGCCTACACCCTCGACGTCGCGGTACCGAGGGTGCTGCACCTGAAGGTCTTGCGCTCGCCCCACGCCCATGCGCGCATCCTGCGGATCGACCGGCACGCGGCGCTGGCCGTTCCGGGCGTGGTGGCGGTTTTCACCCACGCGGACGTGCCGCCGCGCCGGTTCTCGACGGGCCGGCACGAGAACCCGGCCGACGACGCGCCCGACACCCTGATCCTCGATCCCGTCCTGCGCTTCGTCGGCCAGCGGGTGGCCGCCGTGGTGGCCGAGACCGAGGCCGCGGCGGAGGCCGGCGTCCAGGCCCTCGTCGTCACCTACGAGACGCGGCCGGCCCTCCTCGATCCGGACGCGGCGCTCCGCCCGGACGCCCCCCTGGTGCACGATCCGAGAGACCGCGATCCGCCGCCCCCGTGGGCGGACGCACCGCCGCTCCTGCCCCATCCGAACCTCGCGGCCGAGGCCCACGGTGCCATCGGCGACGTCGAGTCGGGGTTCGCGCAAGCCGACCTGATCCACGAGGCGGAGTACGTCTCCCAGCGCGTGCAGCACGCGCATCTGGAGACCCACGGTGCCGTGGGCTGGATCGACGCGGATGGCCGGCTCGTGCTGCGCTCCTCGACGCAGGTGCCGTTCCTGACCCGGGATGCCCTCTGCGCCCTGTTCGACCTCGACCGGGCCGCGGTCCGCGTCCTGTGCGGCCGGGTCGGCGGAGGCTTCGGCGGCAAGCAGGAGATGCTGACCGAGGACCTCGTCGCCCTGGCGATCCTCAGGACCGGACGGCCGGTGCAGTGGGAGCTGACCCGCGAGGAGCAGTTCACCGCCGCCACTACGCGCCATCCCATGCGGGTGCGGGTGCGGATGGGCGCCCGGGCCGACGGCACCCTGACGGCGATCCAGCTGACGGTGCTGTCCAACACCGGCTCCTATGCCAACCATGCCGGCGGCGTGCTGCATCACGGCTGCAACGAGAGCATCGCCGCCTACAACTGCCCGAACAAGCGGGTGGACGGCTACAGCGTCTACACGAACACCCTGCCGGCGGGCGCGTTTCGCGGCTACGGCCTCAGCCAGACGATCTTCGCCATGGAATCGGCCGTGGACGAATTGGCGCGCGGGCTCGGCCTCGATCCCTTCGCCATGCGCCGCCGCAACGCCGTGCGGCCGGGCGACCCGATGGTTTCCACCAGCCTCGAGCCCCACGACGTCGCGTACGGCTCCTACGGCCTCGACCAGTGCCTCGACCTCGCTCAGGCCGCCCTCGCCGAAGCCGCCCTCGCGGAGGATCCGGGCGCCCGCCCGCCGGGGTCGGACTGGTGCGTCGGCGAGGGCATGGCCATGGCGATGATCGATACGATTCCGCCGCGCGGCCACTTCGCCCACGCGCGGATCCGCCTCGACGGGGACGGCTACGCCCTGGCGGTGGGCACGGCCGAATTCGGCAACGGCACCAGCACGGTCCACGCCCAGATCGCCGCGCAGGCCCTCGCCACCACGCCCGACCGCATCCGCCTGATCCAGGCCGACACCGACGCCGTCCTCCACGACACCGGCGCCTACGGAAGCACCGGGATCGTGGTGTCGGGTCAGGCGAATCTTCGCGCGGCGACGGCCCTGGCCGACGCCCTCGTGCAGGCGGCCGCCGCCCGGATGGGCGTCGCCCCGGAGCACTGCCGCCTGGCGGGCGAATGCGTGGAGACGCCCGCCGGCCCGGTTCCGCTCACCGCCCTCGCGCCCCTGGAGGCGCGGGCCGAGGCCGACGGCAGTCCGCGCTCGGTGGCCTTCAACGTCCAGGCGTTCCGCGTCGCCGTGCACCCGATGAGCGGCGAGGTGCGGATTCTCGCGAGCATCCAGGCCGTGGATGCCGGCGTGGTGATCAACCCGATGCAGTGCCGCGGCCAGGTCGAGGGCGGGGTGGCGCAGGCGCTGGGCGCGGCGCTCTACGAGGATTACCGCCTCGACCACGAAGGCAGCGTCCTCACGCGGACGTTCCGCAACTACCACATCCCGGCCTGCGCCGACGTACCCGACACCCGGGTGCTGTTCGCCGAGACCCACGACCGCATCGGGCCGCTCGGCGCCAAGTCCATGAGCGAATCGCCCTACAACCCCGTCGCCCCGGCGCTGGCCAACGCGATTCGCGACGCGACGGGCGCGCGCCTCACCGCGACGCCGTTCGCGCCGGACCGGATCTTTCGTCAGGTGATGGCGGCGGTCGCGGAGCGGGAGCGCGCCGCACCGTGATGCCGGTCAGGCCGTCCTTTCAGAAAAGATCGCCTTCTTGACGATGGCGTGGACACCCCAATTGCCGTCCACCACCTGGGTGATCCCGAAATCGACGGCGATGGACATGAGCGAGATGGCCTCGTCCTCGGTCAGCCCCTTCGCGTGCATGAGGAAGGAGCGCATCTTGCGGAAGGCGTCGCGCATGGCGAGGTCGAGGGAGGATTTCTGGAAGATCGCACTCTGCGCTTCCGGACCGAGGTCGCGCAGGTAGTTCGGATAGCTGAAGCCCGATAGCACCCACTCGTCGCGCGTCTCGATCATCGGGAAATCGAGGGCTTCGAGGGGCGTGCCAGCGAGAGCGGCCTTCTTGTGCAAGATGAATTGGAAGGTGCCCGTGAGCGAGCACTCGATCGCCGTGCCGCAGAGCTCGGAATCGCCCTGGCTGGCATGGGGATCGCCCACCGAGAACAGGGCGCCGGGCACGGCCACGGGATAATACATGGTCGCACCCTTGCCGATGCGCCAATTGTCGATGTTGCCGCCAGTGTAGCTCGGCGGGATCGAGTTCACCATGTCGGCCTCGGCCGGCGCGAGGCCCATGGTGCCGAAATGCGGACGGATCGGCACCCGGATTCCCTTGAGCACGTCGTAGGTGCGCTTGGTTTTGGTGTGATCGACGGGAAGGCCCGGGTAATCGATGATCGAGTGCAGCACCCCGTCGGGGTCGGTGACGCCGGGCCAGGGAAAGCTGTAGACCGCCTTGGCCCAGTCCCGCTCGCCGCCGGCATCGACCTCGTAGATGGTGACGATCTCGCGCTTCTTGCCCTCCAGCATGTCATTGTAGTGGTAGCCCCACCACGCCGCCGCGTTGCTGCCGAAGGTCGAGCCCTTGAACTTCAGGTTGGCGGAGGGGCGCGGCGCCACGTCGAGGATGCGGACTTCGAGGACGTCGCCGGGCTCGGCGCCCCGGATCGCCACGGGCCCGGTGCAGATATGGACGCCGAGGCCGCCGCCCGGACCGAGCTTGGCATCCTCGGGGCCGGCGCCCCGGCGGGCGACGCCCTTCTTGTCCTTGGTCCAGAGGAATACGCTCTCGGCGCCCGGATCCCCCGTGACCATGCGTTCGGCGTCGTCGTTGGCATGGTGGGTCAGCGTCTCGATGGTGACGTAATCGCCCGACGCGATCTCGATACGGGGTTTCAGGGTCTTGCTGAAATAGCCCCAATGCACCGTCTCCGCCGTGGCGGGCAGGTGGTGGTGGGCGGCGTGCGCCGCGCTCGTACGACCAGCCTCGGCCACGGCGGGACTCACCAGGGAGAGCCCGCCGGCCGCCAGGGCCGCCGCGCCCCCGGACGCGACGAAACCGCTCTTCAGGAAGGCTCGCCGTTCGGGTTGCATGTCACGCCGGTAGCGCAGGCGATGCTCCGCGAAGGCGGCGCAGGTCGGGTCGTCGCCAAGGCACATCTCGTCTCTCCGAAGCTGGGGCGTCCGGAGCCGTGTACGCAAGGGCGCGGCCAAGCTCCGCCGGCGATCAAGCGGTGCCTCCCGGTTCGGCCGCGGCCCGGTAGGTGCGCCACCCGCCGTACCGGGTGATCTCCGGGGCCTCCGCGACGGCGTGCGCCTCGCAGAGGAAGCCCGGAACCGCTCTTCCGTCGGCCAGGGCGATCCGGCCGATCCCCAGGGGTGCGGGGATCGCGGCGACGAAGCGGCCGAAGGCCTCCGGCGGCAGCGTCCAGATCTCGACCGCGATCCCGGGTCCGTCGAAACCCGGGTCGCGCACGAGGCCGGGCTTGGCGGGCTCGGTGTGCGGCAAGACGTAGAGGCGGTAGTCGGACTTGGTCCGGGTCTTCTCCAGCAGGGTCGCGCCGAGGGCGAGCAGCTCGCCGTTGAGGGGGAGGCCGGACAGATGCGCCCCCACCACCGCGAGGGCGACGCCGGCGTGGCCGGGCTCCGGGCGACGGACGAAGTCCGGCACGGCCCCGGCGCGGTCGCGCCCCAGGCCGCACGCGGCCCCCCGGTGGAGGGCATCGGCCATCGGTCCCAGGGCATCGTCGCTGCCGCCGGGGCCGACCAGGGTGACGCCAAGGGGCAGGCCGTCGCCCCGGAACCCCGCCGGCACCGCGATGGCGGCGAGGCCGAGCAGGTTGGCGAAGTTGGTGTAGAGGCCGAGCCGGCTGTTGAGCGCGACGGGGTCGTCGCGCATGGCGGCCACCGTGTAGATCGTCGGCGCCGTCGGCAGGAGCAGGATGTCGAGGCCGGAAAACAGGGCGTCCGCCTCGCGCTTCAGGGCCTCGAACCGATAGCGGCCGCGAAAGGCGTCGACGGCGCTGAACGCCCCGGCGGAGGCGACGATGGCGCGCACGCTCGGATCGAAATCGTCGGCGTTCGTGCCGAAGAACGTCTCGACCGCCGCGAGGCGCTCGGCCACCCAGGGGCCGCCGTAGAGGAGGTCGGCGATGGCACGCAGGGGGGCGTAGTCGAACGCGACGGGCGTGCCGCCCAGGGCTTCGAGCCGGGCGACGGCCGCGTCGTAGAGGCGCTCGGCCTCGGTGTCGCCGAAGAATTCGCGGTCCGCCCCCGTCAGCACCCCGAAGCGCGGGGCGGACGGCAGGGACACGGGCGTGATGCGCCGGGCGTAGATGTCGCTCCCGTCGAACCCCTCGGCGATCCGTCGGATCTCGATCCCATCCGCGACGCACGGGGCGAACACGGTGATGCAATCGAGGCTGCGACAGGCCGGAACGAGGCCGGTGGTGGAGACGAGACCCGGCGTCGGCTTGATGCCCACGAGATTGTTGAAGGCGGCCGGGACCCGGCCGGAGCCGGCGGTGTCGGTGCCGAGGGAGAAGCAGGCCAGCCCCGCCGCCACCGCCACCGCCGAGCCCGAACTCGACCCTCCGGAGATGTGGTCGGGCGAGAAGACGCTGCGGGGTGCGCCGTAGGGGGATCGGGTGCCGTTGAGGCCCGTGGCGAACTGGTCGAGGTTGGCCTTGCCGATGACGAGGGCGCCGGCCGCCTTCAGCCGCGCGATCACGTGCGCGTCCTGCGCCGGCTCGAACGCGAAGGCCGGGCAGGCCGCGGTGGTGGGCAGGCCGGCGACGTCGATGTTGTCCTTCACCGCGAAAGGCACACCCCAGAGCGGCAGGGAATTCGGCTCGGGGTGGCGCGCCATCAGGGCACGGGCCGCCGCGATCAGGTGTTCGCGGGGGACGGGCGTGATGAAGACGGCCGGGTCGGGACAGGCCGCCATGCGGTCGGATACGCGGGCGGCGAGGTCGGCCGGGCTCAGGTCTCCGGCGGCGTAGCGTGCACGCAGGGCCGCGAGGGTCAGGACCGGCGGCAGGCCGTCATCCGCGCGCGGATCGTAAATCGCGTCGTTGTGCTCACCACGATGCATCCTTGCCTCCTTTGTATACACGGCGCGACACGTCACCGGACGCCGCCTCGCCCGCGACGCGTTCCCCGCTTCCCCGTGAGCAAGCCCGTTGCCAAGGCGCCTCAGCCGGGCGTGCCCGCGTAACGCGATGCAGGTCCATGGGCGGACGGGTCGCCGGGCGTATCTCCGGGCGCATCTCCGACCTGCTCGGCGAAGCGCTGGATCAGCCAGCGCCCTGCGGGTCCGGGCGGCCGGTCGGTGCGGTGGATCGCCGTGAAGGGCAGGCGGCGGCGCTTCGCCTCCGGCATCCGCAGTTCGACGAGGCGTCCCGCCGCGAGGTCCGCCCGCACCATGTGGGCCGGCATGCTGCCCCAACCGATCCCGGCGAGCAGCAGGGTGTGCTTCGAGCCGAGGTCGGAGAGCCGCCAGGTGCGGGTGGCGATCACGCCGAATTCCTGTCCGTCCGAGAGCGGCGAGCGGTCGGCGATCACGAGTTGGACATGCTCGCGGGCCTGGCCCGGCGGGGCGCCGTCCGCCCGCGCGAGGGGGTGCGACGGGGCCGCGACCGGCAGCATCTCGACGTCTCCGACGGCGATGTGTTCGAGGGGATCGCTCGTCTTGTCCCAGATCTCAACGCCGATGCCGATGACGGCCTTGCCGCTGGCGACGCAGTGCTGGACCGCCCCCAGGGCCTCGACGTTGAGGCGCAGCGCCACCGTCGGAAACCGTGCCTGGAACGCCTTCAGGGCATCGACGAGACGGTCGCCCGGCATCAGCACGCTGACGGCGAGGCTGACCTCGGCCTCCAGCCCGCCGAGCAGGCCGTTCACCTTGGCGCGCAGGGCATCGAGACTGTGGGCGACGGTGCGGGCCTCGGCCAGCACGGCACGCCCCGCCTCGGTGAGTTGCGGCTTGCGGGTCGAGTCCCGATCGAATAGCGGCAGGCCGAGCTGCTGCTCGAGGTTGGCGATCCCGTAGCTGATCACCGAGGTGGCGCGGTTGAGCCGCCGGCCCGCCGCCGCGAAGCTTCCGGCCTCCACGACGCACAGGAACACGCGCAGCTGATCGAGGGTCGGGATTCCGGCCGTCCGCATGTCGTTTCCCCGCCCATCGCCTCGCACACGGCACAACGGCGCCGGGCGGGTCTTCGCAAGCAAGGGGAGCGCCGGTTCCAAAGAAGGCGACGCCGACGCGACGAAGCCGGTCCCCGTAAGGACCGGCTTCGTCGCGTCGGCGTGTTCGTGCGCGGATCAGCGCGCGGTGCGCGACCGGATTGCGGGGTGGGGCGCCCGGAGCGACCCGGTGGTGGCGACGTCCGCACCCGCCACCCAAGCCGGGACCGCTCCGTCGAGGCGCCGCCGGTCGTTCGCAGGCGCCCCCGCGACGCCGCCCGGCGCCGTGACGGCCGGAATGCCGGCGGGGGCCGTGTAGCTCTGGGCGGACGCGGCGCCGGTCAGACCGGCGACGGCCGTGAGAGCGAGGACCGACAGGGTGAGGATACGGGACATGATGGGCTCCATCGGTTCGGTGTGCCGACGTTGGCCGGCTTCTGATGGAGCGAAGATGGACCCGGACCGCCCTCCGAAAAACCCGAAAAGACTCGATGGAAACGTTCGATGAAATCGAAAAGACAGATGCTTCAGTGATGCCCGGCCATGTGCCGGCCGATAGTGCCGGCCTCGGCCGCGGCCGCCGGGGTCTCGTAGACGAGGCGCCCGTCCGACATCACCAGGATACGGTCGGACAGTTCCAGGATCTCGTCGAGGTCCTCGCTGATCAGCAGCACCGCCGCCCCGGCATTGCGCGCGGCGACGATCCGGTTGCGGATCTCGGAGACCGCCGCGAAGTCGAGGCCGAAGCACGGATTGACCACGATGAGGAGATCGACGGGATCGGTGAGCTCGCGCGCCAGCACGGCCCGCTGCACGTTGCCGCCCGACAGGGTCGCGATGGGGGCCTCGGCGGAGGCCGTCTTCACCTTGAACCGTGCGATCAGCTCCCTGGCCCGGGCCGCCATGGCACGCTTGTCGAGCCACAGGGTCGGGGGGCCGCCGGCCGCGTCGCCGCGCCGGTCGAAGGCGCGGAAGGCGAGGTTCTCGGACACCGACATGCGGGGCGCGCAGGCGTTGCGCAGGGGCTCCTCCGGGATGAACCGGACCTTTCGCGATCGGCTCTCGGAACGGGTGCCGGAATAGGGTGCGCCCGCGACGATCACCCGACCGGCGGTGGCGCGGATCTGCCCGCCGAGCACGTCGGCGAGTTCCTTCTGGCCGTTGCCGGAGACGCCGGCGATGCCCACGATCTCCCGGGCGCGCACCCGCAGGCTGTCGATGGCGATGTGGCGCAGGCCGGACGGGTCGGTGGCGGTGACGCCCTCGACCCGGAGCACCTCGCGGCCCGCGTCCGCGTCGCCGATCCGGGCCGCGAGGGTCCGCACGGTCCGCTCGCCGATCATCAGTGCCGCCATGTCGTCGCGCGAGAGCGTCCCGACGGCACCGCCACCGACGAGGCGGCCCCGGCGCAGGACGCTCAAGGACCGCGCGAAGGTCTCGACCTCGTGGAACTTGTGGCTGATCATCAGCACGGTGAGGTCGCCGCGGTCGGTCATGGCGCGCAGCAGACCCAGCACCTCCTCGGCCTCGGAGGGCGTCAGCACCGAGGTCGGCTCGTCGAGGATGAGGAACCGGGCCTCGAGGTAGAGCTGCTTGACGATCTCGAGCTTCTGCTTCTCGCCCGCCGCCAGCTCCGCCACGGGCCGGTCGAGGTTCAGGCGGAACGGCATCCGGTCCATGAAATCCGCCAGCACGGCGCGCTGGGCCTTCCAGTCGAGGATCGCCGGCGCGTCGGCGCGCGCGATGACGAGGTTCTCGGCGCCCGTGAGGGACGGCACCAGGGTGAAGTGCTGATAGACCATGCCGAGGCCGCGCGCCTGCGCACCCTTCGGATTCGTGATCTCGGCCTCGCGCCCATCGACCAGGACCGTGCCCGCGGTCGGGGCGTAGAAGCCCATCACGCACTTGACGAGGGTCGACTTGCCGGCGCCGTTCTCGCCCAGCAGGGCGTGGAAGCCGCCCCGCTCGATCTTCATGGAGACGTCGTCGAGGGCCGCATGCGCGCCGAAGCGCTTCGTCATGCCGATGGTCTCGATGCCGATGGCGCGGGGCAGGGCGGGGGTGCTGTCCATGGTGCTCAGCCCATGGCCCGGAGAAGCGCCTCGGACGTGGCGACGGCGCCGAAGACGCCGCCCTGCATGGTCACCATCTTCAGGGCCGCCGCGTGGTTGCCGGGATCGGTGGCCGCGGTGGCGTCGGAGACGATGACGCATTCGAAGCCGCGGTCGTTGGCCTCGCGCATCGTGGTGTGGACGCAGACATCCGTGGTGATGCCGGTGAGGATGAGGTTGCGGATCCCGCGCGCGTTGAGGATCAGTTCGAGGTCGGTGGCGCAGAACGAGCCCTTGCCGGGCTTGTCGATCACCGGCTCGCCCGGCTCCGGCGCCAGCTCCGGAATGATCTCCCAGCCGGGCTCGCCCCGCACCAGCACCCGGCCGCAGGGTCCCGGATCGCCGATGCCGGCTCCGATGCGGCGCGAGCGCCAGCGCTTGTTGGCAGGCAGATCCGCCAGATCCGGCCGGTGCCCCTCGCGGGTGTGGATGACGGGAAAGCCCCGTTCGCGCGCGGCGGCGAGGAGCCGGGCGATCGGACCGATCGGCGCGCGGGTGAGGGCGAGGTCGTAGCCCATGGCGTCGACGTAGCCGCCGACGCCGCAGAAATCCGTCTGCATATCGATGACGACGAGGGCCGTGGTCTCGGGGCGAAGGCTGCCGTCGTAGGGCCAGGGGTACGGCTCGGCGGCCGCATAGGTGCCCCCGGCCGAAGTTTGTGCGCCCACGGAGGAGGCCTCCACGCCCATGGGAGAGCCCGTGCTCATTCGGCCGCCTCGCGGGCGCCCGGCGCCAGCGCCTCGCCGTAGGACCGCGTCGGCGCGGGAAAGCCGCAGCCCGTGCCGTCGACGACCTGGACCTGATCCTCCCACGGCACGCGGTACCGGCCGGCGGCCAGATCGTGCATGTAGGTGTAGGGGCAATCCTGCGCGCCCCCCTTCACCGCCGTGTAGCCGCGGTGGCCGAGCTGGTAGATGTTGTTCTCGACCCCCCAGTGGATGCGCGCCTCGCGCACGAGGTCGGGCCGCACCTCGGCCGTGATGATCTCGTCGACGCGGCCCGTGGTGCCGTGGGCGATGATCGCGCCGTCGAAGTTGCAGATCATGCCCTCGCCCATGGAATCGAAGGCGCCGTCGGAGCCGCACAGGCAGACGTTGGCGGTGACCATGAGGTTCGAGAACGCGTTCGCCTGGTTGGTGAAGCGCCAGGAGTCGCGGATCGGCGCAGTGTAGCCGGCCGTGCGGATCATGATCTCGGCGCCCTTGTAGGCGCATTCGCGGGCCATCTCGGGGAACATGCCGTCGTGGCAGATGATGAGGCCGAGTTTCGCGCCCTTCGGCCCGTCGATCACCGGGATGCCGAGGTCACCCGGCTCCCACGGCTCCACCGGCACCCAGGGGTGCATCTTGCGATAGGTGAGCTTCACCGCGCCCCCGTCGTCGATGATCAGGCCGGTGTTGTAGGGATTTCCGTGCGGGTTGAACTCCATGATGGAGAAGCAGCCCCAGATCCGGTGCTCGCGGCAGGCCGCTTGGAACGCCGCGACCTCGGGGCCATCCACCCGGCACATGATCTCCGGGTTGGTGTCCATCGACAGGCCGTGCAGGGCGTATTCGGGGAACACCACGAGATCCATGGTTCCGAGGTTCGCGCGCGCCTTGGCCACCATGGCGACGACGCGGTCCGTCTGGGCCGTCAGATCGGCCTTCGTGACCACCTTGGGCAATTGCAGCTGCACGAGGCCGATGACGACGCCGTCGGGCGACTTGTTCAGTCCGCCGAGTCCGTTCATGCGAGAGCCTACTTCGAGAGGGACAGTTCGCCCGGTGCGCCGGCCAGCGCCCGGTCGGGCGACGCGGTGGCGATCAGCAGGGCGAGGGTGAGGACGTAGGGCGCGGCGTAGAACAGGTAGTAGCCTTGGCTGACGCCGACCGATTGCAGGGCCGGCCCCAGGGCCCCGGCGCCGCCAAACAGCAAAGCCGCGCCGAAGCACGCCAGCGGGTTCCAGCGGGCGAAGATGACGAGGGCCACCGCCATCAGGCCCTGGCCCGACGACACGCCCTCGTTCCACGAACCCGGATAGTATAGCGACAGGTAGGCGCCTCCGATCCCCGCCAGGGCACCGCCGGTGGCCGTCGCGTACAGGCGGACGCGGTCGACGTCGTAGCCCATGGCCCGTGCGGCGTCGGCACTGTCACCGACAACGCGCACGATCAGGCCGGCCTTGGTGTTGCGGAACGCCCACCACAGGAACACCGACAGGGCCGCGCCCGCGAGGAACAGCACGTTCACCTGCAGGGCCGCCTGCACCTGGGGCAGGCTCGACCAGAACCCGAAGGGAATGGCCGGGAGCGGCGGGGCCGAGGGTTGGATGAAGGGCTTGCCGAGGAAGAAGGCGAGACCTGAGCCGAACAGCATCAGGGCGATGCCCACCGCCACGTCGTTGACCCGGGGCAGGCGGCAGACGAACCCGTGCAGGAGGCCGAACGCGGCGCCCGCCAGGGCGGCGACCGCCACGCCCGCCCAGGGCGAATTGGTCAACACGGCGGTGCCGTAGGCGGACATGGCCCCGAAGACCAGGGTTCCCTCCAGCCCGAGATTGATCCGCCCCGAGCGCTCGGTGATGGTCTCACCGAGGCTGACGAACAGGAACGGCGTCGAGACGCGGATCGCCCCGCCGATCACCGCGATCAGGACGGACCAGAGACCGAGATCCTCGCTCATCGCCCACCCCTCATGCCGGCCCCGCGGGGGTCGATCCCCGTGCCGTCTCGCGCTCGGTTGCCCGGGATTTGGCCGCCCAGAGATGCGGGTTGAACAGCTTGAACCGGCCGTAGAGCGTTTCGCTCATGAGCACGACGAGGAAGAGCAGGCCCTCCAGCACCAGGACGGTGGCGTCGGGGAGCTGCATTCGCCGCTGGATCAGGCCGCCCGAGGCCTCGATGCCGCCGAGCAGGAAGGCCACCGGCACGATGGCGATGGGGTTCTGCCGGGCGAGGAACGCCACGAGGATGCCGGTGTAGCCGTAGCCGGCTGCGAGCGTGCCGTTGGCGGTGCCCTGCACGGCGACCACCTCGAAGAAGCCGGCGAGCGCCGCGAAGGCGCCGCCCAGGGCCGTGAAGCCGACGATGAGCCGGCCGACGGGCAGTCCCTGGATCTGCGCCGCCCGCACGTTGCCTCCGGCGATGCGGGCCGCGAAGCCGAGGGTCGTCCGGTCCATGAGCAGGTAGGCGGCCAGGCACGCGATCACGCCGCAGCCCAGCCCCCAATGCACGCCGATCCCCGGCATCGGACCGAGCATGAAGGCCTCGCCCACCGGCAGGGTCGAAGGCTTGTTCAGGCTCGTCGGATCGCGCAGCGGCCCCTCTATGAGATGGTTGGCGACCGCGATGGCGATGTAGGACAGGAGCAGGCTGGAGATGGTGGCGTTGACGCCGCGATAGGCCTGGAGCCAGCCCACCGCACCGATCCAGACCGCTCCGACGAGGGCCGCCGCCAGCGCCATCAGGGGGATCGCGAGCGGCACCGGCATGGCGGCGAGGGGCTGGGCGGCGGCCGCCGCGGCGAGGCCGCCGAGCACGATGGCGCCCTCGCCGCCGATCACCACGAGACCGAGCCGGGCGGGGAGGGCGACGCACAGGGCGGCGAACAGCAGGGGCGCGGCGCGCTGCAGGCTGTTGCCGAGCGCGAAGGCCGAGCCGAAGCCGCCGCGCCAGACGATCTCGACGAGTTGGACCGGCGACTTGCCCATGGCGGCGAGGAAGACACCGAACAGCACGAAGCCCGTCACGGCGGCGGCCACTGGAATCGCCACCGCCTCCGCGCGGCGCGCCAGCCAGGCGCGGACCTGGAGGCCGGTCGAGGGGCGCGCCGGGGCGGCGCTCAGCTCCGAAGGGGCGGCCTGCGCGACCACGCGTCAGGGTCTCCCGTGTGCGATCGGGGACGTCACCCGAGACCCGATTGGCCCGGCGCTCATACCGAGCCCTTCACGCCGGCGACGAGGTAGTTGGTGCTCTCGAGTTCGGGCGCCTTCTCCGGGTAGGCTTGGCCGGCGGCCAGGATTTCCTTCCCGGTGTTGTCCTTGAGCGGTCCCTTGATGATGGCGTAGCCGCCCGTCATCATCTCGGCCTTGACCGCGTCGGCATTCTTGCGAGCCGCCTCGCTCACGCCGGGGCCGTAGGGGCTCATCTTGACGTAGCCGTCCGCGAGCCCGCCGCGCACGAAGTTCTGCGGCACGCGGCCGGCCTGCATCACGGCAATGAAGTCCTTGTAGATCGGCAGCCAGTTCCACTCCGCGCCGGTGAGATACTTCTGCGGGGCGAGCGGCGACTGGTCGACGTGGTAGCCGCAGACGAAGGCCCCGCGCCGGGAGGCGGTCTCGACCACCACCTTCGGGCTGTCGACGTGGCAGGTGACGACGTCGGCGCCGCCGTCGATGAGCGCGTTTGCGGCCTCGGCCTCCTTGACCGCGAGCGACCACTCGCCGGTGAAGATGACCTGACAGGTGATGGACGGATCGACGCTCTGGGCCCCGAGCAGGAAGGCGTTGATGTTGTTCAGCACCTGCGGGATCGGCTTGGCGCCGACGAAGCCGAGCTTCTTCGACTTCGACGCATGCGCCGCCACGATCCCGTTGAGGTACTGGCCCTGGGCGATGTAGCCGAAGTACGAGCCTGCGTTCTTCGGATCCTTGTCCGTCCAGAGGCCGCCGCAATGCCGGAACTGGATCTTGGGGTTCTTCTTCGCCTGGGCGAGAAGATACGGACTGTAATAACCGAACGAGGTGGGGAACAGCAGCGTCGCCCCGTCGAGGTTGATCATGCTCTCCATGGTCTTCTCGACGGCGTTGGTCTCGGGGACACGCTCCTCCTCGGTGATTTCGAGGCCCGGCATACCCTTGAGCGCCTTCGCGGCCTGGGCGTGGGCTTGGTTGTACCCGTAATCGTCCTTGGGCCCGACGTAGATGAATCCGACGGTCAAGGCACCGGCGGCCCGCGCACGACCGGAGGGCAGGAGCCCGAGCGACAGGGCGCCGGCTCCGGCGAGAAGATGTCTGCGAGAGAAAGGGCGTGCGGTCACGGCATCCGTTCCATTCGACTCGCATGGTTGCGATGGAACGAAACCTAAGCCGTACCCCAATGGAGAGAAAGCCAAGACTTTCGGCAGTGCGATGATGGCGTTTGCTCTACGCGCATCAGCAATTGGACAGACCAGGCGCTCAAAATGACGGCCGTGTATGCACGGTTTTTGGCCACGCAAGGGACCCGCTTCCAGTTCCGTCGAAGGGCGTCCGGAAATGGAAGGGCCGGCAGGCCTATGGAAGCCGCCGGCCCAAACCGAGACGAGGATCGATGTCTCTCACACGCGGACTTCCACGCCGTCGCGCACGTCACGCAGACCGGTTGCGGGATCGGCTGCCTTCAGCGCCCGCGCTGGGGCAGGGTGCCCCTCACCGAACCGGTGACGTCCGCATCCGCAGCACCGGCCCGTCCGGGCACCGGGTGGGACAAGCGGCCCGTGTAGGCGTGGAAGTTCCGGTCGGCGGCCCGTCCCTCGAGGCCGCCCGGTGCGGTCGCGGCGGGAATCCCGGCCGGGGCAGTGTAGCTCTGCGCGAGAGCGGCGCTGGAAAGGGCAAGACCAAGGGCGGCGCCCACGAGGATGCGTACGGTCATGGTTGGGTTCCCGAGTGCGGAGCCGCGGTCCGATAGAAGGCGGAACGGCTCGCTGAGTTCCCAGAATTTGTGCAGCAACGCATCGAAAAGCAACATTCCGTGCGCAAGGCGTGTGCATCATGTTGATGCACACGCCTTGGCTCGACGTCCCTCCGGTAAAAATTCGCGAGAATAAACCGATTTCGGGCAATTACTTGGACGCCAGTGCCGCCTTTTGTGCCAGGTCCTGTCGCCGCTGGCACGCATCTTTCGGCGGACCGCATCTCCGAGAAGCATCAGGCGACGGGAACGCTCGGCGTTCCAGGGAATGCCCACCCGGAGGGCACCCAAGGGATCGCACCGCGCGAAGGGGCACGGCGCGGGCGGGACCCGGAGCTTACGCCGGGAACACGGTCGGCCCTTCCTCAAGTACGTTGGAATCGACCCGAACGGCTTCGCTCACGGACGGATCGCGGCTCAGCCTCGCCCGATCGTCGCCTCGATCTGCCCATGGGGCTCGTCGGTCGGCAGGAACACGGTTCCGGGATTCTCCAGGCCGAACGGCGTCAGGTTGATGGGAATGTAGTGCTTGTTCGGCATGGAAAAGCCGATCTCGGCGATCTCCGGGATGGCCGCGAGGACCGCCTCTCCCATGCGGTACATGCTGTCCTGAACGCCGGCGCTGTAGGTGGTGCCGAACACGTCGATCAGGATGTCGAGCACCCGCGCGTTGGTGGCCGTGGTGTCGGCGGGGGCGGCCGCCCAGGTCCAGGTGGCGTCCATGGCGGTGGCGGCGATGCGGTCCGTCGCGTCCGGCAGGGTGCGGTACCCGTCGTCGACGAAGTCCGCCCAGCCCGATTGCGTGGTCTTCATGAAGGTGAAGCCCCGCAGCCCTGAGCGGAGCACGCTCCCGTCGCGGCGGGCCGTCAGGGCGACGTGGCCCGTCCCGTTGCCGTCGAGGGTGAAGACGTGCCCATGCGGCGCCCCCCCGATGGAACGCCGCAGCCAGCGTGTTTCCGAACCCTCGATCCGCATCTCCTCGATCTGCGGGTACGCGTCGAGGAACGTGGCGGCGACGGCCTGGACGAAGGCCTCCGCGTCGAGGGCGAGGTTCCGGGCCGCGACCACGTTGACGATGTTCTTCACGCTGTCGGTGGCGACGCAGGCGCGGTTGTCGGCCCCGGTCCAGGCGGCGTCGAAGGCCCCCTTCATCAGCACCGTGAGGGAGAGTTCGCGCGGGGTGTGACGATCCCCGTCGCGAACGAGCCGCATCACCCGCACGCGGCCCTTGCCGTATTGGGAGGCGGTCAGGGGCATGGTCTTCTCTCCATGTGCGATCGGGAATCGAGGGGATGGCACGGCGCTCCCGGCGTGCCCGCGAGACTCGCCGGTGCCCGCCTTGCGCGCAACGGCGCAACCGGGGGTTCGTCGGGGACGCTCAATGCTCGGAGGCGGCCGCCTGCTGCCGGGCCGCCGCCCGCGACGCCCCGGCGCCGGCGAGGCCGTTGAAGAACAGGTTCAGGGTCACCGCCGCGATGGCGCAGAGCAGGATGCCGGATTCGAGCAGCGGGTGCAGGGCGTGCGGCATCTGCCTGAAGAAGGCCGGGGCGACCAGCGGGATCATGCCGAAGCCGATGGACACCGCGACGACGAACAGGTTGTTGCGATTGCGGGCGAAATCGACCGCGCCGAGGATGCGTACCCCGGTGGCGCCGACCATCCCGAACATCACCAGGCCGGCCCCGCCCAGGACGCATGGCGGCACCGCCTCCACGAGGGCTGCGAGCTTCGGAATCAGGCCGAGGCCCAGCATGATGCAGCCGCCGACGACGGCCACGTTCCGGGTCCGCACCCCGGTGACGCCCACGAGCCCGATGTTCTGCGAGAACGAGGTGTAGGGAAACGTGTTGAAGACGCCGCCCAGGATGGTGCCGAGGCCGTCGCCGCGCAGGCCCCTGGTCAGGCGCGCCTCGTCCACGGGGTCGGCGCAGATCTCGGCGAGCGCCAGGAACATCCCCGTCGACTCGATCATCACCACGATCATCACGATACACAGGGTGACGATGGAGACGGGATCGAAGGTCGGGTACCCGAAGGCGAAGGGGCGCACCACGTCGAACCAGGACGCCTTGGCGACGTGGCCGAGATCGACCAGACCGAAGAACGCCGCCACGATCGTCCCGGCGACGATGCCGATGAGCACCGAGGCCGAATTGACGAAGCCGGTGCCGTAGTGGGTGATCGCCAGGATCACGCCGAGCACGAACGTGGCGATGGCGAGAAAGAGCGGGGCGCCGTAGTCGGGATTGCCGACCCCACCCGCGGCCCAGTTGACGCCGACCTTCATCAGCGAGACGCCGATCACGAGGATGATCGTGCCCGTCACCACCGGCGGGAACAGCGGCAGCAGCCGTCCGACCAGGGGGCTCGCGAGGAACGCGAACAGGCCCGCGGCGATCACGGCGCCGTAGATTCCGGTCAATCCGATGGCGGGGTTGGTCCCCATGGCGACCATGGGCGTGACGGCGGCGAAGGTGACGCCCATCATCACCGGCATCCGCACCCCGACGCCCGGCAGGCCCCAACTCTGCACCAGCGTTGCGAGACCGCACGCGAACAGGTCGGCGCTCACCAGCATCGCCACCTGGTCGGGGGCGAGATTCAGGGCACGGCCGACGATCAGGGGGACGGCGACGGCGCCCGCATACATCACGAGGACGTGCTGCAGCCCGAGCAGGCCGAGGGCGACGGGGGGCACATTCGCCGCGGCCGCGGGCGGTGCGCTGCCGGTCGGGCTCAGGACGGCATCGGGCGGGGCCGCGATCGTCGTGGCGCTGTTCATGGTCGACACCTCTGCCGCGACGCGCAGATCCCTCACCGGGGATGCCGGTTCCAAGAGCGCAAACCGTGTGCCAGAGGCCGAAGCGCTTGCCTCGGGCACGGCATGTGGCCCGTTGCCTGCACCCCTCCGCCCTGCGATGCGTCACCATCGCCCGCCTCAAAGGAGACCCGGCCGTCATGCCCACGACGCTCGCAGATCTGAACGAAGCCCCGGCCACCGAATTCGTGGCGGTGCTCGGCGCCGTCTTCGAGCATGCCCCGTGGGTCGCCGAGGCGACCGCCGCGCAACGGCCCTTCGGCACCGTCGAGGCCCTGTTCGCCGCCATGCGCCGGGCGGTCGAGGGTGCCCCGGACGCCCGGCGGCAGGCTCTCCTGGCGAACCATCCCGAACTCGCCGGACGCGCCGCCCGCTCCGGGGACATCGCCCCCAATTCCATCGCCGAGCAGGCCGCGGCGGGCCTCGATCGCCTGTCGGAGACCGAAGCCGCCCGTTTCGCAGCCCTCAATGCGGCCTACCGGGACAAGTTCGGGCTGCCCTTCATCCTGTGCGTCAAGCGGCACGGCCGGACCTCCCTGCTGGCGAGTTTCGAGGCTCGGCTGGCCGCGTCGCCGGAGGAGGAGCAACGGACGGCCGAGGCCGAGGTGATGCGGATCGCCGCGATCCGCCTGAACGCCCTGGTGACGGGCGCGGGGCCGTTGTCCACGACGGGCCGGATCTCGACCCATGTCCTCGACACCGTCCAGGGGAAGCCCGCCGCCGGGGTGGCCGTGACGCTCGTCGAGTTCATCTCGGACACGGACATTGCCGTCGTCGCCCGCGCGGTGACCAACGCGGACGGCCGCACCGACGCGCCCCTGATCCACGGGCGTCCCGTGCCGCGGGCGACCTACGAGCTCCGCTTCGCACTCGGAGACCACTTCCGGCGGATCGGGCCGGCGCTCGGCCTCGATCTGCCCGAGCCGCCGTTCCTCGACGTCGTGCCGCTGCGCTTCGGCGTCGGCGATCCGGAAGGCCATTATCACGTGCCCCTGGTGGCGACGCCCTGGAGCTATCAGACGTATCGGGGAAGTTAGCGTACCTCACCAGATTCCCGGTCGCAGCCGGTTCTCGCCTGGAGCACGGCGGCGCAGCGGGCGTTTGGTGAGAGGCACTCGAGGCCGGGCCGGCATGGCTATTGCTGTGCTCCGATCCGCGAACCCGGCCCAGGGCCGGCGGCAGGAGCGTATCCGATGCGTCCGTCCCGAATCATCTGCCTCGGCCTTCCCATGATGGGTTGGCTCCTCGCAGGATGCCTGTTCGGCGGTGGCGTCCTCGGAGTGGCACCCGAAGCCCGGGCGCAAGCCAGCCTGACGCCTCCGGCCGGTCAATCGCGCCTCACGGCCCCGGGCGGCCTTCGCGGACGAGCGATCCGCCGCCACGGAACGCATCGTCGTCGCTGACCCGGCGGAACCGCCAGGGCCGCGTTCCGTCGCCTCGACAGAAACCTGCTTCTCCCCTTCGACTGACCTGGAAGGTACCCGATCATGCGCCTGACAATTTCGGTCCTCGCCCTGTGCGGGGTGTTCGGCCTGGCCGGCCCGGCACTCGCCCAATCCGTGGGTGCCCCGGCCGGCAGCGACCCCGCCACGGCTCCCGGCGGCACCGAGGGCCGCGCCGGCCCCCGGAACGAGCGGGAAGCGATTCGAAGCGGCGATGCCATTCCGGCCCCACCCGGCATCGGCGAGCCGATTCTCCCGCCATCCGGCATCCCGACGCCCGACCGGCCGCCGGCACCGCGCCCCTGATCCGTCGCCGGTAAGATCAAGAAGCCCGCCGGAGCGATCCGGCGGGCTTCCGCGCGTCCGATGGCGCGCTACTGCGTGAGCTTGTCGTCGATGCCCTTCACGTACCAGTTCATGCCGAGGATCATCGGGTCGGGTGCGGTCTCACCCGCCTTCACCGCGACGGTTCCGTCCTGCTTCAGCACCGGCCCGGTGAACGGGTGGATCTTGCCGTCGGCGATGGCCTTGGTGGTCTCTTCGGCCATGGCCTTCACGTCGTCGGGCATGTTGGTGAAGGGCGCCAGCACCACCATGCCGTCCTTGATCCCGCCCCAGGTGTCGCCGCTCTTCCAGGTGCCGTCGAGGACGGCCTTCGCCTGGGCGATGACGTAGCCGTTCCAGTCGTCGGTGATCGAGGTGAGCTGGGCCTTCGGGGCGAAGCGGAACTGGTCGGAGGACTGGCCGAAGGCGAGCTTGCCCTGCTTCTCGGCCTCCTGCAGGGGGGCCGCCGAATCGGTGTGCTGGGTGAGGATGTCGGCGCCCTGGGCGAGCAGGGCCTTGGCCGCCTCCGCCTCCTTGCCCGGATCGAACCAGGTGTTCACCCAGACGACCTTGATCTTGATGTTCGGGTTGACCGACTGCGCCCCGAGCATGAACGCGTTGATGCCGCTCACCACTTCGGGGATCGGGAACGAGGCGATGTAGCCCACGGTGCCGGATTTCGAGAGCTTGCCGGCGATCTTCCCGCACACGTAGCGGCCCTCGTAGAAGCGGGCCGAGTAGGTCGCCACGTTGTCGGAGCGCTTGTAGCCGGTGGCGTGCGCGAACTTCACCTTCGGGAATTTGCGGGCGACCTTCAGGGTCGGCTCCATGAAGCCGAACGAGGTGGTGAAGATCAGGCCGGCGCCGGAGCGGGCGAGCTTCTCGATGGAGCGCTCGCTGTCGGCCTCGGGCACGTTCTCGAGGAAGGTGGTGTCGACGGTGTCGGGCATCGCCGCCGCCAGCGCCTTGCGGCTGAGGTCGTGCTGGTAGGAATAGCCGAAATCGGCGACAGGCCCGACATAGACGAAGCCGACCTTCAGCTTGTCGGCCGCGGAGGCCTGCCCGGTCAGCACCGGTCCGGCCGCGAGGACCGCGCCCAGGACTGCACCGCCGAGTCTCATCAACCTACCCCGCATGGTGGTGTCCTCTTCGATCCGTTGTGGGCCAACTTCGGCGTGCCGTCGTGGAAGCGGGTCACCGGCTCGGCGTGAAGACGCGTCCGAGGGCGGCGGGCGCCAGCGAGCCGCCCTGGCGCCGTCCCAGGGAGAGCAAGACCAGGGCCAGGATGGTGGCGAGGTAGGGCAGGGCGGAGAGGAGCTGGCCCGGCAGGCCGAGCCCGGCGGCCTGGGCGTGAAGCTGGAGCACCGTCGCCCCGCCGAACAGGAGCGCGCCGGCCGCGACCCGCAGGGGCCGCCAGGAGGCGAACACCACGAGGGCGAGCGCGATCCAGCCGCGGCCCGCCGTCATGCCGGGCGACCAGAAGGGCGTGTAGGCCAGCGCCAGATAGGCCCCGCCGAGCCCGGCGCAGGCGCCCCCGAACAGGACGGACAGGAAGCGGACCCGGCGCACCTTCAGCCCGAGGGCATGGGTCGCGACGGGGTCGTCGCCGATGGCGCGCAGGGTCAGGCCCGCGCGGGTGCGCCAGAGGAACCACGACACGGCGGCGACGAGGGCGACCGCCGTGTAGACGAACGCATCCTGCCC
This sequence comes from Methylobacterium sp. Leaf112, assembly GCF_001423295.1. GTDB lineage: Bacteria > Pseudomonadota > Alphaproteobacteria > Rhizobiales > Beijerinckiaceae > Methylobacterium. The sequence goes on from NZ_LMNG01000004.1 coordinate 42,162, forward strand.
GAACAGCAGCCGGCCGATCCCGGGCAGGTCGGTGAGGCCGGGGATCGCCAGGTGGGGCGCCGGATCGCGCTTGATGCCGACGTAGTTCGCCCCCACCAATCCCGACAGGCCGAGACCCAGGATGGTGAGCGACAGGCCGGAAGCGACCTGGTTCGCCGCGAGCCCGACGGTGAGGAGGCCGAACAGGGCGGCGAGGCCGAGGCCCGCTCCCGCACCGCCCAGCGCCCCCAGAAGGGTCGAGCCGGTCTGCATCGCCAGCGCGAAGCTGACGGCCGCGCCGAAGATCATCATGCCCTCGACGCCGAGGTTGAGCACCCCGGAGCGCTCGGCGACGAGTTCGCCGAGGCCGGCGAGGATCAGGGGGGTCGCGGCCGCCAGGACCGTGACGAGCACCATCTGGACGATGTCGAGGGTCATGACCGGCTCCGGTCCTGTTCGCGCGGGCTCACGACGCCGTGCGGCCCGACGGCCCGCCGGGCACGATCCGGACGTGGTAGCGGGCGAACACGTCGGCCCCGAGGACGAGGCCGAGGAGCAGGCCCTGGAAGGCGCGGGTCAGGTCGAGGGGCAGCTTCAGGTCGATCTGCGCGCCCTCGCCGCCGATGGTGGTGAGCGCGATGACGAGGGCGGCGACGAGGATACCGGGCGGCGAGAGCCGGCCGAGAAAGGCGACGATGATCGCCGTGAAGCCGTAGCCCGGCGAGATCTCGGGCTGGAGCTGCCCGATCTTCCCCGCCACCTCGACGATGCCGGCGAGGCCCGCGGCCCCGCCGGAGATGGCGAAGACCGACAGAGTCAGGCGCGCATCAGAGAAGCCGGCGAAGCGCGCGGCCCGCGGGCTCGCGCCGACGACCCGCACCGCGAATCCGAACAGGGTGCGGGCCAGCACGAAGGTCGCCAGCCCCACGGCGGCCAGGGCGACGAGCACGCCCGCATGCAGGGTCTCGCCCTCCATGAGGTAGGGCAGGCGCGCGGCCGGATCGAACCCGACGCTCTGGGGAAAGTTGTAGCCCGCCGGGTCGCGCAAGGGGCCGCGGACCATGTAGTCGAGCAGGAGCTGGGCGACGTAGACCAGCATGAGGCTCGTCAGAATCTCAGAGACCCCGAGGCGGACCTTCAGCACGGCCGGGATCAGCGCGTAGGCGGCCCCCGCGAGGGCTCCGGCGGCGAGCATGGCGGGCAGGATCCAGGGGGCGTCACCCGATCCGTGCGTCGCCACGCCGACCCAGCCACCGGCCAATCCGCCGACGACGAACTGGCCCTCGGCGCCGATGTTCCAGAGGTCGGCGCGGTAGCAGAAGGCGAGCCCCGTCGCGATGAGGGCCAGGGGGGCCGCCTTGAGGGCGATCTCCTGGAGCGACCAGACCTCGCTCAAGGGGGCGACGAAATAGGTCACGAACGCCGCGCTCGGCGAGACACCGAGGGCCGCCACGACGAGGCCGCCGATCAGAACCGCCGCGACGAAGGCCAGCGCCGGCGCGAGGATGTCGAGCACCGCGGAGCGGCGGGTGCGGGGCACGAGGTCGAGGCGCATGGGGTCTCCCGATCAGTGCGCGGGGGCCGGCGCCGCGTCGCTCGATCCGCCCATGAGCAGGCCGATGGCCTCGCGGGTCGTCTCGGCCGCAGGCACCGCCGCCGATAGCGTACCGTCGTGCAGCACGGCGATGGAACCGGCGAGCTCGAACAGTTCGTCGAGGTCCTGGCTGATGACGAGGATCGCGGTACCGCGGGCCGCGAGATCGATCACCGCCTGACGGATATGGGCGGCGGCGGCGGCATCGACGCCCCAGGTCGGCTGGTTGATCACGAGCGTTCCGGGCTCCGCCAGGATCTCGCGGCCGACCACGAATTTCTGGAGGTTGCCGCCCGACAGGGTGCCGGCGGCGGGATCGGGGCCCGCCTTGCGCACGTCGAAGGCCGTGATCACGCGCTGGGCGAGGGCACGGGCGGCCCCCGGACGAAGCAGACCGAACCGGGTCAGGGGCGCCGTCGAATGGCGCGACAGCAGGGCGTTCTCCGACAGGCTCATCGCGGGTGCCGCCGCGTGGCCGTTGCGCTCCTCCGGCACGAAGGCGGCGCCGAGGCGCCGGCGCGCGGTGATGCCGAGGTCCCCAACGGGTGCCCCGTCGAGGCGCACGGAAGCCGGATCGGCCGCCCGCACCTCGCCCGACAGGGCCGCGAAGAGTTCGGCCTGTCCGTTCCCGGCGATGCCCGCGATCCCGAGGATCTCGCCGCCCGCGACGCTGAGCGAGACGTCGCGGAGCGCGGTGGCGTGCAGGCCGGGGGCGGGGAGGGCGAGGCGGTCGAGCGCCAAGCGCTCCCGGCCGACGGCTCCGCCCCCGCGCACGGTCACCTCGCGCACGGCGCTCCCCACCATCATCGCCGCGAGGGATCGGGCCGTCTCCTCCCGCGGATTGCAGGCGCTCACGACCTTGCCGGCGCGCAGGATGGTGGCGCGTACGCAGAGCCGCCGCACCTCGTCGAGGCGGTGGGAGATGTAGAGCAGCGCCCGCCCCTCCGCGCGTAGACGCTCCAGCACGGAAAACAGCACCTCGGCCTCGCCCGGGGTGAGCACAGAGGTCGGCTCGTCGAGGATGACGAGTTTCGGATCCTGCAGCAGGCAACGCACGATCTCGATGCGCTGGCGCTCGCCGGCCGAGAGCGACCAGACCGGACGGTCCGGCTCGAGATGAAGGCCGTAATCGATGCCGAGCTTGGCGATGCGGTCGGCCAGCGCCCGGCCGGAGAAATCCCGCGGCATGACGAGGGCGATGTTCTCGGCGACCGTGAGGTTCTCGCACAGGGAGAAATGCTGGAAGACCATGCCGATCCCGAGCCGGCGGGCGGCGTCCGGGTTCGGCAGTTGCACGATGTCGCCCTGGTGCGTGACGACGCCCTCCGTCGGCTCCAGCAGGCCGTAGAGGATCTTCATCAGGGTGGATTTGCCGGCGCCGTTCTCGCCCAGCAAGGCGTGTATCTCGCCGGCCCGGATCTCCAGATCGACACCGTCGTTCGCCGTGAAGCCGCCGAACCGTTTCACGATGCCGTAGGCACCGAACAGGGGCGTCGGCCCCGCCTGCGGGCGCGGCGAAGCGGAAGCGGAGCGGGCGGCTTCCATCCTCAGACGGCACCGAACAGGTGCCGGGCCAACCGGCTGTGGTCTTCGCGCAGCCGACGCGTGTCGAGGCCGATCGGATGTCCGTCGATGACCCGCCATTGCCCGGCCACCATCACCCGGTCGGCCCGGTGGGCGCCGCAGAGCACGAGGGCCGCCAGGGGATCGTGCGCGCCGGAGAAGCGCAGCTCGTCCAGGGTGAAGAGGGCAAGATCCGCCTCGCGGCCCTCTTCCAGGCGGCCGATATCGGAGCGCCCGAGGCAGGCGGCGGAGCCCTCCGTCGCCCAGCGCAGGGCGTCGAGATGCGTGACCTTCTCGGCGCCGTAGGTGAGGCGGTTCAGCATCAGGGCGTGCCGGACGCCCTCCATGAGGTTCGAGCTGTCGTTCGAGGCCGAGCCGTCGACCCCGAGCCCCACGGGGGAGCCGGCGGCCTCCAGTTCGCAGGTCCGGCACTGGCCGGACGCCAGGGTCATGTTCGAGGTCGGGCAATGGCACACGCCGACCCCCGCCTTACCGAGGCGGGCGACCTCGTCGTCGTTGAAGTGGATGCCGTGGGCGAGCCAGGCGCGCGGGCTCATCCATCCGACCTCCTCGAGGTAGTCGACGGGGCGTTGCCCGAACGTCGCGAGGCAGTAGGCGTCCTCGTCCAGGGTCTCGCCGAGATGCGTGTGCAGGCGGCAATCATGGCGTTCGGCCAGCGCCGCGCTCTCGCGCATCAGCCGCTTCGTCACGTTGAAGGGCGAGCAGGGCGCCAACCCAATCTGCACCATGGCGCCGGGGTTCGGGTCGTGGAACAGGGACAGCACCCGCTCGCTGTCGGAGAGAATCGTGTCGTCGTCCTGCACGAGGGCGTCCGGCGGCAGGCCGCCGTCGCGCACCGAAAGACTCATGGAACCACGGGTGACGAAGGCCCGGATGCCGAGGGCCCTCGCCTCCTCGACCTGGATGTCGACGGAGGCTTCGAGTCCTTTCGGGAACAGGTAGTGGTGATCCCCCGCCGTGGTGCAGCCCGACAGGAGCAGTTCGGTGTAGGCGAGGCGCGTGGCGAGGCGGAAGGCCTCCGGGGTCAGCTTGTCCCAGACGGTGTAGAGGGCCTGAAGCCAGGGAAACAGCGGCTTGTTGATCGCCAGCGGATGAGCGCGGGTCAGGGTCTGGAAGAAGTGGTGATGGGTGTTGACGAGGCCGGGGATCACCACGTGGCCCGCGGCGTCGAAGGTCTCGTGCACAGGCGCCGCCGGCTGGCCGCCCGAGGGCACGCGCTCCACGATGCGCGTCCCCTCGACGACGAGGCCACCGGCCGCATCCTCCGCGAGGATCGCCAGGGGGTTCCTGATCCAGAGACGATGGGTCCCGGCCTTGTGCGCGTTCATTCCGACTCCCGATTCCACGCGATGTCCCGAGGGGAGCATATTCCAGGCCGCCCCGGGGCTTCTCAGAAGATGTGGAACGCGATGCCGGCAAGGAAGCTCTTCTCCTCGGTCCCCTTGAAGGTCGTGCGCTCCACGTTGCCGAACTTGTTCAGCCAGTACTGGAAGCCCACGAAGGCATCGAGCTTGTTGGGCTGGTTCCAGATCATTTTACCGACATCGAGCACGAGGTTCGTGCGCGACAGGAACTCGACGCCGGTTCCGGGATAGTAGCCACCCGGATAATTGAACGCGTCCCGGATGCCCTTGCCCTTGGGCATGACGATGTTGTTGAAGCCCGCGAGGCTCAGGGGAACGTTCGGAAAGAAGGTGATCGGAAAGTTGTAGACGATCTCGAATTCGGGGACAGTGTCGAAGCTGACGTCGCGGTCGCCGCCGATATTGAAGCCGTTCCGGTTCCATTCCTTGTAGGCGTGGGCGCTGATGTTGAGGAAGCCGGCGGGCACGTCGACCGAGAAGGTCAGGCCGCCGACGACGTCGCGCTTCTTCGGCCCGAACGCGGTGTTCTTCGTGTTCGCGTCGAACCCGAAGGCGAGCGAGACGTCCTTGACGAGGCCCGGCACGGTGAAGGCCTTGGTGCCGGTCAGCGCGTTCAGGCTGAGCGTGCCGCGATAGAGGCCGTAGGCTTCCGTGGCCCCGTTGTCGTACTGCGCGAAGCCGCCCGGGGCGTTGGTGGTCCCGGCCGGGTCCTGCGAGGTCGATTTCAGGATGTCGAGGGAGAAGAAGTTCGTGCCGTACGCCCAGGCGTCGGCGTGCGAGATGTTGGTGATGTATTTCGGAATGTCGCGGTTGCGGAAGCCGCCATCCGCCCGCTGGATCTGCACGCCCGGCTCGGCCGCGGGGAACTGGTAGCGAAAGCTCACCTGCGTGTCCGAGAACAGGAAGAAGGACGGCTCCCTGAGGGGTGCTGCCTCCGCCACGTTGAGCTTTCTGGTCTCGAGATCGGCGGCCATGCAGGCCCCGGTCATGCTTGCCCCGACCGTGGCGAGCGACAGAGCCGCAGCCGTGAACGTCCTTGCGAACATCGTTCGTCCCCCTGAACCTGCCAATGCTGTTCGGGGGACCGCAACCGGTGTGCCATGGCCCGCCCTTGGTCGGACGCCGGAGCCGGCCGTCACATAACCGCAACACATCTCCATAGACCCGGCCAGCGGGTCATGTTGCGGGGCGAGGGAAACTCGTCTCTATCATCGGTGGCGTGCGCGGCCCCGTACCGGTGGCGCATCGGGAACCCGAGACCACAGTGCCAGCGTCCCCAACCCGCTCCGAGAGCCTGTCCGACGCCATCGCCGACGCGATCCTGTCGGGGGAGTTCGCGCCCGGCACCCATCTCGACGAACAGGTCCTGGCCAAGCGCTTCGGCGTGTCGCGCACACCGGTGCGCGACGCCCTGCGACTTCTCAACGGAACCGGCCTAATCGACCTGCGTCCACGCCTGGGCGCGACCGTGCGGACGATCACGCCGGACGAACTCGACATGCTCTTCATCGCCATGGGGGAGATCGAGGCGACCTGCGCGCGGCTCTCGACTTTGAGCATGACACCGGCCGAGCGCGGGCAGCTCCGGATGCTGCACGAGCGCATGGGCAGCCTCGCCGAGGCGAACGACCACGACGCCTATGTCCTCGCCAATGCGGACTTCCACAGCCTTCTCTACGTGGGTGCGCACAACAGCGTGATCGACGAGATCGCCCGCAACCTCCGGCGGCGGCTGACGCCGTACCGTCGCGCCCAGTTCCAGGCACCGGGGCGGCTCGCCCGCTCGCATGCCGAACACGGCCTCGTTGTCCGGGCCGTGCTCGCCCGCGATGCGGCGGCCGCGAACTCCGCGATGCTCGTCCATATGAGCGTGGTCGAGGACGCATTCGAGGCGCTCGATGCCGGAAGTGCCGCCGCGCGCGAAGCGGCCGGCGAACGGGCTCGGGACCGCCTGAAACGCCGCGCCCCGCCGATTCGCGCGAGCCGGGCGCGCGCCCAGCGCTGACGTCTCCGGCGTCGGATGCCGCATCCCGGCGATCTGCCCATGGGGTGGCCAGGAGAGACGAAACTTCGCGCACCGCTGTGTGTGGTTTGGGCACGCATTTCGGCCAGATTGCATACATGCTTCGAGGCCGTGATTCCCGGTCGCGAGAGATCCGCGCATGCCCAGCCTTCTCGACGCCGAGCCGTCGCCGCTTCCCTTCGAGGCGTCGCGCACGGCCCTCGTCATCATCGACATGCAGCGCGATTTCCTCGAGCCCGGCGGCTTCGGGGAGAGCCTCGGCAACGATGTCTCCCTCCTCGCCGCCGCCGTGCCCCCATGCCGGGCCGTGCTCGACGCGGCGCGTGCCGCAGGGCTCCTCGTCGTGCATACACGGGAGGGCCATCGCCCGGATCTCTCCGACGCGCCGCCGGCCAAGCTGGAGCGCGGCGAACCCACGGCGCGGATCGGTCAGCCCGGGCCGATGGGACGCATCCTGATCCGCGGCGAACCCGGTCACGGCATCGTTCCCGCCCTGGCGCCGCAGGATGGCGAGCCGGTGATCGACAAGCCCGGCAAAGGCGCGTTCTACGCCACCGAACTCGCCGACGTGCTCGCGACCCGGGCCATCGCGACCCTGCTGGTCTGCGGCGTGACCACCGAGGTCTGCGTGCACACGACGGTGCGGGAGGCCAACGACCGCGGCTATCGCTGCGTCGTCATCGCCGATGCCTGCGCGTCGTACATCCCGGAATTCCACGAAGCCGGCCTCGCGATGATCACGGCGCAGGGCGGCATCTTCGGCTGGGTCTCCGACGCGCACCGGGTTGTCGCCGCCCTGGAGGGGCGTGCCTCGGAGACGCTCGATTGAACCCTCTCGGCGGCGCGGACCGGGGGCCCGCCGGAACGAGATTCGCATGACCGCCATCGCCCAGACCAAGGAGGACGTTGCATGACGGAAGCCCCGGAGATCCCGGCCTTCGATCCCGAGGCCTACGCCTCGGCCGCGTCCGGCATGCTCGCCCTGCCCATCGACCCCGCCTGGATGCCGGCGATCGTGGCCAACCTGCGCGTGCTGCACGCCGCGGCCGACCTCGTCGGCGCGTTCCCCCTGCCGGACGAGGCCGAAGCCGCCCCGGTGTTCGAAGCGTGAGGTCCGGGACCGTGAGCGAGCAGGATTGGAGTACGGCCTCGGCCGCATCGATCGCCGCGTCCGTCGCGAGCGGGGCGGTGAGCGCCCGGACGGTGGTCGCGGCGGCCCTCGATCGGATCGGCCGCGTCGATCCCGCCGTGAACGCCTTCACGGACGTCCTGGCGGACCGTGCCCTGGCCCGCGCGGACCGACTCGACGCGGCCCATGGGCGGGGCGGGGCGCCCGGCCCCCTCGCGGGCGTCCCCTTCGCGGCAAAGAACCTGTTCGACATCGCCGGGCTGCCGACGCGGGCCGGGTCGCGGATCAACCGGGAGCGGGCGCCGTCGGAGGGGGACGCGACGCTGATCGGGCGCCTGGAGGCGGCGGGGGCGATCCTCGTCGGCGGGCTCAACATGGGCGAGTACGCCTACGATTTCACCGGCGAGAACTGCCACGACGGCAACACCCGGAATCCGCACGCGCCCGGACACATGGCGGGGGGCTCCTCCGGCGGTTCGGGCGGGGCGGTGGCGGCGGGCCTCGTGCCCCTGGCCCTCGGCTCCGACACCAACGGTTCGATCCGCGTGCCTGCCGCCTTCTGCGGCTGCTTCGGCCTGAAGCCCACCTACGGGCGCCTCAGCCGCGCCGGAAGCTTTCCCTTCGTCGGAAGCCTCGACCATCTCGGGCCGATGAGCCGCTCGACCCGCGATCTCGCCCTGGCGTACGACGCCATGCAGGGCCCGGATCCGGCGGATCCCGTCGCCACGGATCGGGCCGTCGAACCGACCGGTCCCGGCCTCGACGCGGGCGTGGGGGATCTGCGGATCGCCGTGGCGGGCGGGTATTTCGCCTCCGGCGGCGACGCGGAAGCCTTCGCGGCCGTCGCGGCCGTCGCCGACGCCCTGTCGGCGACGCGCACGGTCGAGATCCCGCAGGCCGCACGGGCCCGTGCGGCGGCCTACCTGATCACGGCCGCCGAAGGCGCCGCCCTGCATCGCGACCGCCTGCGGGAGCGGGCCGGCGATTTCGATCCGGCCGTGCGGGATCGCCTCATCGCCGGAATGATGCTGCCCGCGCCGTTCGTCGAGCGCGCCCAACGCTTCCGGCGCTGGTACCGCGCGGCCGTGCTCGACCTGTTCCGCGAGGTCGACGTGATCCTCGCGCCCTGCACACCCTGCCGGGCGCCGCGCGCGGGGCAGACAGCCTTCGTGCTCGACGGCGTCACGCTGCCGGTACGCGCCAATATCGGCCTGTTCACCCAGCCGATCTCGTTCATCGGCCTGCCCGTGGTCGCCGTGCCGGTCTGGCTCGACACGGGCCTGCCGCTCGGCGTGCAGGTCATCGCCGCACCGTGGCGCGAGGATCTGGCGCTCCGGGTCGCCCATCATCTCGAACGCGCGGGCGTCGTTCGCGCGCCCGTCGCCAATTTCGCGTGAGCCGCATGCCCATCGACGATCCCACCGTGAAAGCCGAGGTCGAGGCCGCGTTCGCCCGCTACGAGGCGGCCCTCGTCGGCAACGACGTTCCGACCCTGGAAGCGCTGTTCCACGACGATCCCCGCACCATCCGCTATGGCGGGGGCGAGAACCTCTACGGCATGGACGCGATCCGCGCCTTCCGCCGGTCCCGCTCGGCCGAGGGTCTGGCGCGCGATCTCTCCGGCACGGTCATCACCACCTACGGCCGTGATTGCGCCGTCGCGATGACGCTGTTCACGCGCCCGACGGCGCCCGATCGCATCGGGCGCCAGAGCCAGACCTGGGTCCGGTTCCCCGATGGCTGGAAGGTCGTCGCGGCCCATGTGAGCGTCATCGACGCCTGAGGCCGACGCCGCTCAGGCTCCGTCACTTCGCCGCGGCGGTGACGGCGCGGCTCCACGCCCCCTCGGGCGCTTTGGCGATCACCGCCCGATCGGTGCCGCCGGCTTCGTGCACGCCGACGATGCGCTCGTATTCTCCCGGCGCCTCGGCGACGGGTGCGGACGGCACCGCGTGGTAGCGCCGGTCCGCATACACGAGGGCGTCCGCACCGGACGCCTCGCCGAGGCCGACCACCTCGCAGAACAGGACATCGTGGGTGCCGACGCGGCTCCGGCTCGCGATCCGGCATTCGAACGTCGCCAACGCGTCGGCGAGAACGGGGAGCCCGCGCGCGCCGGTGGACCAGCGTATGGCGGCGAAGCGCTCCGGCATCGACCGCTTGCCGCCGAAGGCGCCCGCGACGTGCTGCTGTCCGGCACCGAGGATGTTGACGCACAGCCTCTCGGCCCGGTCGAAGACCGGGTGGGCGGAGGACGCGCGGTTGAGGCAGACCAGCAGGGTCGGCGGCGCATCGCTGACGCTGCAGACGGCCGAGGCCGTGAAGCCGGCACGCCCCCACGGCCCGTCGGTGGTGACGAGATGCACCGCGCTGGCGAGCCGCGCCATGGCATCGCGATAGGCGCCGGCCGCGACGGGCGCGTCGTCGGGTCCCTCGGTCCCGGTCATGTCGGTCGACTCCAAGTCCAAGCGCGGGTCCATTCGCGGGTCCATCGCCATTCGCGCCGTCACGGCCGATCGAGGAAATGCAGGAGGGCCGTGGTGACCAGCTCCGGCCGCGTCACGGAATGGGCGTGCCCCCCATCGGGCGCGAGATCGAGGCAGGCGTTCGGCAATCCGGCGGCGAGCCGCTCCGACGCGGTGAACGGCACCAGCACGTCGTCGCGCGCGGCCATCACCAGGGTCTCGTGCGGCACCGCGCCGAGGCGTCCCGTCAGGTCGAACGCCTCCAGGGCGGCGATGCGCGCCAGAACGGCGTCGGTGCCGGGGAAATGCGCCAGCGCGTGGGCCTCGTCCGCCGCGAGCCGCTCCGCATTCTCCGAGATCCAGGGCGCCGGATACAGGAAGATCGCCTGGGCTCGGACGAAGGCCTCGGGACCGTCCCGCGTCAACAGGGCCTTCCGGGCCGCAAAGCAACGGCGGGTCGCCGGGTCGATGCTGTCCCATCCGTTGATGACGACGAGGCGCCCGACCCGTTCGGGGTGCGTCAGCGCCAGTTGCAGCCCGATCAACCCGCCGAGCGCGTGCCCGACGAGGTCGACCGATTCGATGGCGAGCCCGTCGAGGAGGACGAGCACGTCCCGCACCATGGCCGCGATGTCGTGGCCGGGCTCCAGGGGGCCCTGCGAGCGACCGGTGCCGCGATGATCGTAGGTGACGACGCGACGGCGTTCGGCCAGCGCCGGCATCTGCGGCGCGAAATAACCCGCCGCCCCGCCGAGCCCCGGCGAAAGCAGCACGGTTCGGCCGCCGGCCCGGCCATGGACCGCGTGATGGACCGCGTGATGGACCGGCACGGCCATCCCTCAGGCAGCCTTGCCGAGATGGGCCACCGAGGCGATCTCGACGAGCGCGTCGGGCTTCACGAGCCCGCACTGGATGCAGTAGCGCGCCGGCTTCTCGCCCGGAAAGTACGCGGCATACACGGCGTTGATCGCGGCGTAGTCGGCCCAGTCCTTCAGGAAGACGTGGTTGAAGGTGACGTCGTCCATGCCGCCGCCGGCGGCCTCGACCACGCCCTTGATCGTCTCGAGGACGTGGCGGGTCTGCGCGGCCGCGTCCCCCACATGGACGACGTTGGCCTCCGCATCGAGGGGCAGGGTGCCCGAGACGTAGAGCACGCCATCCGCCAGGGTTCCGGGCACGTAGGGCGCCAGCGGCTTGCCGGTGCCGGGGGGAATCACGACGGTCTTCGGCATTCTGGGAGGCTTTCGATTGAGGGTTACTCGGCGTTGCGGGGGGGCTCGGCGGCGAGCGCCTCGGCGAAGGCGCCGACGTCCGAGACCCAGCCGAAGAAGGTCTCGATGTTGAGGAGTGCCCCCGCCTGCAGGCTCGGCGGGCCGGCCTGATGGGTGGCGTCGGCCAGGACGATGCCGAAATATTCGAGGAAGAAGCCGTCGCGCAGGGTCGATTCCACGCAGACGTTGGTGGCGATGCCGGTGAAGATCAGGGTGCGGATGCCGCGGGCCCTGAGCATGCTGTCGAGGGCGGTGTTGGCGAAGCCGCTGTAGCGCGGCTTCGGCAGGACGATGTCGCCCGGCTCCGGCCTCAGCGCGTCGACCAGGGCGTAGTCCCAGGTGCCCTTGGCCAGGAGCCTGTGGTTCCTCTCCGGGTGCCGGCGCATGGTCTTGAGGGCGTTCGACTTGTGCCAGTTCGGCGAACCCGGACCGCCGGCCTCGACGTAATCGGCGTCCCAGCCGTTCTGGAACCAGATCACCAGGAGTCCCGCCGCCCGGGCGGCGACGACGGCCGCGGCGATCCGCTCGACGACCGGGCCGGTCGCGGAAACGTCGAAGCCGGCGAGATCGAGGTAGCCGCCCCTCGTCGCGTAGGCGTTCTGCATGTCGACGACGATGAGCGCACTCGCGCCCGCGTCGAAGGCGATCGGCTCGGGCCGGGCGGGAAGCGTCACGCCGCCGACGCGGCCCGTCGCGTCGCGGTAGCCCGCCGGGATCTCGCCCCGCATCACGCCACCTGTGCCAGGGAGGCCGAGTCGCCCCGCGTCAGGGGCGCGACATCACCGGTGATGTGCCGACGCGTCTTCATCAGCGGCTGGATCTTCTGTCCGAACGCGTCGAGGCCCGCTAAGAAATCGTCGAAGACGAGGAGCACGCCCCCGGTGCCCGGCACGGTCATGACCGCGTCGAGGAGCCGCGCAATGGTGGCGTGGGAGCCGACCAGGGTGCCCATGTTGATGTTCACCGCGGAGGTCGGATCGGCCATCTGGCGGACGTTGGTGTCGGCCCCCGACTTGGTATCGGCCGAGCCCTGAACGCCGAGCCAGGCGATCGCCTCCCCGTCGGCGCCGGCCTTGTAATGCTCCCATTTGGCGTGGGCCGCTTCGTCGGTCTCGTCGGCGATGATCATGAAGAGCACGTAGGACGAGACCGCGCGGCCGGTCTTCGCCTTGGCGTCCTCCAGCCGCGCCACGGTGGGGGCGAAGGCGGTGGGCGTGTTGACGCCCTTGCCGAAGCAGAAATTGTAATCGGCATAGGTCGCGGTGAACGCCATGCCGGCGCCGCTCTGCCCGGCGCAGATGATCTTCATGTCGGCCTGCGGGCGCGGGCTCAAGCGGCAATCGTCCATCTGGAAGAAGTCGCCCTTGCGGTCGCTGCGGCCGGTCTCCCAGAGATCGCGCAGGATCTGCGCGTATTCCGAGAGATACTCGTAGCGCCGGGCAAAATATTCGTCGCCGGGCCAGAGGCCCATCTGCGCGTATTCCGGCTTCTGCCAGCCGGTGATCAGGTTCAGGCCGAAGCGGCCGTTCGAGATCGAGTCGATGGTCGACGCCATCCGGGCGACGATGGCGGGCGGCAGACACAGGGTCGGGGCGGTGGCGTAGAGCTTGATCCGGCTGGTGACGGCGGCGAGCCCCGACATCAGCGTGAACGATTCGAGGTTGTGGTCCCAGAACTCGGTCTTGCCGCCAAACCCCCGCAGCTTGATCATCGAGAGCGCGAAATCGAGGCCGTACCCTTCGGCCTTCAACGTCACCTGCTTGTTCAGCTCGAAACTCGGCATGTATTGCGGCGCGTTCTCCGAGAGAAGCCAGCCGTTGTTACCGATCGGAATGAAAACACCGATGCTCATCGGTTCGGTCATGGGCTCGGCCTCAGTCTCGGCTTTGGGCTCGGTCATGGCACCCTCGCGTTCCGACGGCAGCATTGCGTGCCGCGACATGAGACCCGTCAAGTCTTCCGCCGTACGGCTTCGGACTCGACCGAAGTGGTACGGCACATCCTCAGGCTAGCTATTCGGACCAGATGGTCAAACTTCAAAATCAGGAAGTTTGACCATCTGCACAAACTCTCCGCGGCATGCGTGCGCGCTGTGCGGGTCCTGCCCATCGGAACGGCGAGAACGGCAGCGCTCGGACCCGGATCCGGCGACGCCGCCGAATCAGGCGAGTCCGAGGCCCGCCAGGATCAGTCTCTGGGTACTGGCCACGGTCCGCTCGAAGAAGGCTTCGTCCGACAGATCGTGCCCGGTGATCGCGTCGACCTGCACGGCGAAATCGGCGTAGTGCTGGGTGATCGCCCAGACCGAGAAGACGAGGTGATGCGGGTCGTGCGGCTGGATCCGCCCTTCGTCCATCCAGCCGCTCAGCACGGCGACCTTGGCGTCGACCAAGGCCCGCAGGGGGCCTTCGAGTTCCGCCCGCAGGAGCGGAGCGCCCTGGACGATCTCGAGGCAGAACAGGCGGGACGCCTGGGGTGCGTCGCGCGACAGGGTCACCTTCGCGCGGATGTAGGCCTTGAGCGCCTCGGCCGGCTCACTCCCGGAATCGAGGGCCTGAAGCGGATCGAGCCAGACATCGAGCACCCGTCGCAGCACGGCGACGTAGAGAGCCTCCTTCGAGGCGAAGTAATAGAGCAGGTTGGTCTTCGAGAGGCCGGCGCGCTCGGCGATCTGATCGAGGCTCGCCCCATGAAGGCCAAGGGTCGAGAAGACCGCGAGGCCGGCATCCAGAACCGCGTCGCGCCGCAGCGCTCCGGCGCGCCGCCGACGCCGCACGGGCGCTGCCACAAAGCCGTCAGCCAATCCGCTCGCCTCCCGGGACGTCGCCCGGAGAGCCGGGCGCGTCCCCGTTCCTACCCGATCCCGTGCGGGCGCGACAAAGGGGACGCGAGGGCCGGAACAGTCGACCGCGCCGGATCAGGCGGTGAGGCCGAGGCGGGTGCGGGCCTGGGCCGGGCTCGCGACGGTCCGGCCGTGCCGCGCGATCGCCTCCACGGCGAGGCCTACGAGTTCGGCGTTGCCAGCGGCGAGCCGATCCTTGGTGAGGCGGATGTTGTCCTCGAGCCCGGTGCGGACGGCGTCTGCGCCGCGTGCCAGGGCCCAATCCATCACGGGCGCCTGATGGCGTCCGATGCCGGCGGCCGTCCACGTCGCCTTCGGCAGCACGCGGCGCAGCTCAGCGAGCAGAATGTCGAGGAGGTGTTCGTCGGCCGGCATCGCGTTCTGCACGCCCATGACGAACTGGACGTGGGGCCGGTCGTCCATCAGCCCGGCCTCCACGAGGCGCCTGGCGCCGTGCAGGTGCGAGAGATCGAAGATCTCGATCTCGGGTCTCACCCCGAAACGCTTCATCCGACCTGCTAGATCGGCGACGAGGGCGGCCGGGTTCTCGTACACGATGGTGGGGAAGTTGACCGAGCCCGTCGAGAGCGAGGCCATGTCGGGGGCATGCTGGAGGGAGAGCCCCCGGCTCGCCGGGTCGCGTCCGCGCCCGCCGGTGGAGAACTGCACGATCATGCCCGGGCAATGCGTGCGCAGGCCCGCCTGGACGGCGGCGAACCGGTCTGGATCGGAGGAGGGGGTCTCGTCGTCGTTGCGGACATGGATGTGGGCCAGCGTCGCGCCGGCCTCGTAGGCGGCATGGGTCGATTCGATCTGCTCGGACACCGTGACGGGCAGGGCGGGATTGTCCGCCTTGCGCGGCACGGAACCGGTGATCGCGACGGCGACGACGACGGGCTGGCTCATGGCGTGGGTCTCCCTGCTTTCGTCAACGCGGCAGCGGGGCGTCGGATGCCGAAGGGACGCCCTACCGTCACCCGACAGGGGGAGGCCGACGGCAGCGGTGGCCTCGGGGCCGGCGGAGACGTAAAGGCGGGCTTGGCAAGCCGCGACGGGACCTGCGCGTCCGTGCAACGGCCGTTGTCAGGACCCTTCAACGATGGAGCCTTCCATGAACGACACCATCCTGATCCTCAACGGCCCCAACCTGAACCTCCTCGGCAAGCGCCAGCCCGAGATCTACGGGCACGAGACCCTCGGCGATGTCGAGGCGCTCTGCCGGGCCGAGGCCGAGGCGTTCGGGCTCACGGTCGACTTCCACCAGAGCAATGCCGAGCACCAGATCATCGACTGGATTCACCAGTACCGGGTCGGGTCGGCGGGGATCGTCATCAATCCGGGGGCCTTCACCCACACGTCGATCGCGATCCTCGACGCCCTCGCCACGTGCGAGGTTCC
This sequence comes from Methylobacterium sp. Leaf112, assembly GCF_001423295.1. Lineage (GTDB taxonomy): Bacteria > Pseudomonadota > Alphaproteobacteria > Rhizobiales > Beijerinckiaceae > Methylobacterium. The sequence continues at coordinate 57,811 of NZ_LMNG01000004.1, forward strand.
CATCGTCGAGTGCCACATCTCCAACGTCCACAAGCGCGAGGCCTTCCGGCACCATTCCTACGTCTCGCTCGCCGCGACTGCGGTGCTGGCCGGCTTCGGCACGCACGGCTACGTTCTGGCGGTTCGCCACATCGCCCATCTTCGCGGGTTGCAGGGCCAAGTCTGACGCGATCAGGCCGCCGCGCCCGGTCTTGAGCGGGTCGAGCGTCCTCGGGCACAAAAAGGCCGCGGCTTGCGGGTGGCTCCGTCGCCCATCGAAGTCATGCCGAAGCGATACGGGCGGCCGACCCCAGCCTCACGCCTATATCGGAAGTTCTTCCACCCAAGCCATGGCTTGACCCATGGCTTGGGTCGAGAGCCCTACGAAAACCTTGCCGGTCGAAAAACTTGGCGGAAGGGGTGGGATTCGAACCCACGGTGGAGTTGCCCCCACGGCGGTTTTCAAGACCGCTGCCTTAAACCACTCGGCCACCCTTCCGTCCGCGCCGGCGCGGAGCCGGCGGGGTGGGAGGGTTCTAACGGAGAACGCCGCGGTCGGAAATCGAAAACTCAGGCGGCGCTGGCCTCGAGGCGGCTCAGGCGGTCGAGAAGCGCGCGGTCGTGCAGGAGGGCCATGCGCTCCTTCGGCGAGAGCCAGGCGGCGGCCTCGTCGAGGGTGTGGGCTTCCACCACCTTGGCCTGGGCCAGCGCCCGGTCCGTGTCGATGACGCCGCGCGGCCGGGGTGCGGCCTGGGGCAGCATGGCGGCGTGGGCCTCTGCGAAAGCGGGCTCGGCGTGGAGGGCCCGCAGGGCGTCCGCATCGTCGAGGCCCTGCGCGGCATTGCGGGCGGCGAGGCGGCCCGCCTGTGTGGCGATGGCGGGCGGGTCGCGCTCCTCCGGGGTCATGAGCAGGCCGAGCCGCTTGAGGGCCAGCCCCCAAGCGAGCTGACCGCTCGCCCACGAGATCGGGATCGCGAGCACGAGGCCGAGGATCGTCGGCGACATCCAGAGGAACAGGGAGGTCGCGATGGCGAAGGCGGCGATCCCGGTGACGAGGCCGAGCGCCATGTGCCAGCGGTGGCGACGGACGATGTCGCTCCACGGGATCGAGCCGTCGTCGCGCCGCTGCGGGTTCCAGCCGGTGTCGCGCCCGACGAGGATCTGGAACACCGAGCCCGACTGGATCAGCATGGCGATGGGCGCGATGAGGGCCGAGAGCAGGATCTCGATCAGGCTCGACAGAACGAGGCGGACGGCGCCCCCGCAGGCCCGTCGCACGGGGCCGTCGATCAGCGCCAGGATGAGCCCCAGAAACTTCGGGGCGAGCAGGATGCCCATGGTGATCCCGAACAGCCGGAGCGCGCGAACGGGATCGAAGCGCGGCCAGACCGGGTAGAGCCCGAACTCGCTCGTGAAGTATTCCGGCCGCACGTAGGCGGTCTGCAGCACGAGGGCGATACCGACCACGAGCTGGGCGAGCCAGAGCGGCGAGGCGACGTAACCCGCGATGCCCGTGGCGAAGTGCTGGCGCGACGCGGTTTTCAGACCGGCGGCCCCGATGATGCGGCTGTGCTGAAGGTTGCCCTGCGCCCAGCGCCGGTCGCGCACGGCCACATCGATGAGGGAGGGCGGGCTCTCCTCGTAGGAGCCGGGAAGGTCGGGCAGCATGGTCACGCTCCAGCCGGCGCGCCGGATCAGGGCGGCTTCCACGAAGTCGTGGCTGAGCACATGGCCGCCGAAGGGCGGCTTGCCGGGCAGGTCCGGCAGGCCGCAGGCGGCGGCGAAGGCCTTCGTGCGGATGATGGCGTTGTGGCCCCAGTAATTGCCGTCGCGGCCCGACCACACCGACAAGCCGGTGGCGATGACCGGCCCGTAGATCCGCGCGGCAAATTGCTGGACGCGCGCGAACAGGGTGTTGCGGTTGATGATGAGCGGCAGCGACTGGATGATGCCGGAATCCGGGTCGGCCTCCATGGCGGCGGCCAGATGCACCACGCACGTGCCCGTCATCAGGCTGTCGGCATCGAGCACCAGCATGTGGTCGTAGGTGGCACCCCAGCGCGAGACGAAGTCGCCGATGTTGCCGGCCTTGCGGTGGTGGTTCTTCGGCCGGTGGCGGTAGTACAGACGGGCGGCGTCGCCCCAGCGGGCGCGAAGATCGAGGAACGCGCGCTCCTCGGCGATCCAGGCATCGCTCAACGTCGAATCCGACAGCACGAAATAGTCGAAGGCGTGGCCCAGGCCGGTGGCATCGATCTCGACGCGCATGGCCTCGATGGCGGCGAAGGTCCGGGCCGTGGCCTCGTTGTAGACCGGCATCACCACCGCCGTGCGGGTGGTGAGCGCCGTCGGCAGGGCAGGGGCCTTGGGGCGGCGCAGGAGCACCAAGAAGCCCAGGATCGCGCCGGTGAAAGCGAGCGCGATCCAGGAGAAGTTCAGGGTGAAAAGGGCGAGCAGCACGTATTGCAGGGCCGTGGTGCCGCCCGAGACCGCCACCACCTCGTACATCTGCATGGCGCCGTAGGCGGTGAGGAGTGCTGCCGCGCCAAACACGAAGAGGCGGGCCAGCCACGGCTTTCCATGGCGGACCGAAGGCACGTGGCCGGCGCCCTCGTCCCAGGTGTCGAGGCGCTGCACCGGCATGGCCAGGGGCGCCTCGGGTGGCATCGCCGGACGGAACGGGGCGGGTGCCGGGGCGACATCACCGGCTGGGGCGACTTGAGGCGCGGGTGCGTTCACGGTGTCCAACGGTAGAGCCAGGTTTCGGTGAGGGGGGTGTCGCCCCGTTGCAGGGCGAGGCGCAGTTCGCACGCCTTCTCGCCACGCGGGTCGAGCTCGAAGGCGACGCGCACGGTCTTGCGGTCGGGGTAGCGGTAGAGGGTGCTCGCCGTGATGGCGCCGGGGCCGACCGAGAGCTGGGTCCGCAGGTCGCCGGCTTCGGCCAGACCCTCCCCGGTGAAGTCGACGAGGAAGAGGCGCCGGTTGTCGTTCGTCCCGCGCCCGGCGCGGGTGCCGGAAACCACGGCCACAGGCACCGGCTCGGGTGGCTGCCAGCACCAGTGCTGGCGGTAGCTGAACGCCCGCTCGGCCCCCGCCGCGAGGCCGGCTTTCGGCCGCCAATAGGCTAGGATGTTCTCGTTGAATTCGGAATCGCTCGGGATTTCGAGCAAGGTCACGGACCCCGGTCCCCAGGCGGAGAGGGGCTCGAGCCACAGGGACGGGCGCCATTCCCAATGCTGGATGTCGTCCTGGAAGCTGCGGTAATCCCGCGCCCGCTGCATCAGCCCGAAGCCCTTCGGGCTGTCGTCGACGAAGGACGAGACCTGCAGGGTCTCGGGGTTGCGCGCCGGGCGCCAGATCGCCTCGCCGGAGCCCGTGCGGATCTGCAAGCCGCCCGAGGAATGGACGGCGGCGCGCGCATCGTCGGCGCCGCGACGGTCGTGGGGACCGAACAGGTAGCTCGTGGTCATGCCCCCGAGTCCGAGGTGATCGATGGCGGTCCGCGCGAACACCGTCCCCTCGACGTCGCAGAGCGAAGCCGCTCCCGGGCGCAGGCTCATGCGCAGGGCCGCCGTGGCGGACGGCGAATCGACCAGGGCATGCAGGACGAGGGGGCCGCCGGGACCGGGCCGTTCGATCCAGACGGCACGCCACTCGGGAAATTCCTCACCCCGTGCATCGGCCGGTCGCAGGGTGAGGGCGCGCGCGGTGACGCCGAAGCCCTGGCCGGCCGCGACGAGGCGGAAGAACGAAGCGCCCTGGAGGTAAGCGAAATCCGTGAGCTCGCCGCCCGCGAACCGGGCCCGGAGCTTGAAACCGGAATACCCCGGGTCGTCCTTGAACGTCGGGATCTGGGTGGTGTCCGTCTCGAAGCGGGCGCGGTCGTAGGCCACGGGGCGCACGACCCCGTCCTCGATGAGCGCCAGGGCGACCCGTCCCCTGAACACCGAGCCGCGATGGAGCGGTTCGATGGTGAAGCCGAGGTCGGCGTCGGCCCAGACCGCGCTCCCCGGCACGGTCCGAATCCCGGCATATTGCTCGCGGTTGAGGCCCGTCAGGGTCTCGGGCAAATCGTCCGTGCGCGGGGCGACGTAGGCGCGCGCGGCCAGGGCCCGGGCGAGGTCGGTGACCAATCCGGCCTGGAATGGCGTGCCGGCCGCCGGAAGGGACGGAGCCTCGTCGGCGAAGGCACGCGCGGGCAGGGCGGCGAGCCCTCCGGACAACGCCACCACGCCGGCCCCACGGAGAAGATCGCGGCGGGTATGGTCCTGGGAACCTGCCATCGCGGGAGCGTCGGACGGGTGAGCAACGGCAGCGTGGGAACCTGGGAGCGGCAGCGTCATGGGACCTGTCGTTTGGGCGCGCTCGGGCGCCGGATTGATGGAGAGCGCGGCTCAGGCGCAGGGTCTACCATGCGTCGGCCTGAACTGGAGATTAAGTGTCACACAACGCCCAAGTCCCCGGTCCTGTTCGACGCGTCGGAGCCGGTTCGCCCCACACAAGCCTGGCCGTCTGGCCGAGCCGGCGCGCTTATGGCACATCCAGACCGTCGATGGTCATCGTCGACGCCGCAACGGAGGCTCTTCATGGCACTGATTCCATGCCCCGCCTGCACGCACCGTGTGTCCACGCAGGCCTTGGCTTGCCCCGCCTGCGGCCATCCCGGTCAGGAGCATTCCCCGCGGGGCGGGGGTGGCGGCATCGCCCGGGTGCTGGGCCACGTCGCCGGCACCTACATCTCCACGACGACACTGGCGAGCCTGGCGCTGGGCTGCGTCATGTTCGTCTGCGTCGCCGCCGTGCTGATCACGCTGATCCTCTCCGGTCGCTGATTCCGAGGGCGGTGCTTGTTCCAGTGAAGGCGCTTGTTCCAGGGAAGGTGTTTTCGAACCCGGCGGGAGTCAGCCGGGGCCTTGCCAGACCCGGCGGTGGCGCAGTAGCGCACCGGCAGCGCGCGTAAGGACTGGGACCGACCGATGGATGCAGCGACGACGACCGGGCGCAGCCTCACCGCCATCGTGCTGGCCGCCGGCAAGGGCACGCGGATGCGCTCGGATCGGCCCAAGGTCCTCCACGCCGTGGCCGGGCGGACCATGCTCGGCCACGTGCTCACCGCCGCCCGCGAGGCCGGCGCGGGCCGCATCGCCGTGGTGGTGGAGCCGGGGCAGGCGGCCGTTGCCCGGGAGATCGAGCGGATGGCCCCGGGCGCCGCCGTGTTTCCCCAGGCCGAGCGCCTCGGCACCGCCCACGCGGTGCTGGCCGCCCGCGACGCCCTGACGGCCGGCGACGACGACGTGATCGTCGCCTTCGGCGACACCCCCCTCGTCACCGGCGCCACCCTCGCGCGCCTGCGCGCCCCCCTGGTCGACGGCGCCGCCGTGGCGGTGCTGGCCTTCGACAGTCCGAACCCCACGGGCTACGGCCGCGTGCTGACGGACGGCGGACGGGTGGTGGCCATCCGGGAGGAGAAGGACGCCACACCCCCAGAGCGGGCCGTGACCCTGTGCAATGCCGGGCTGATGGCGCTCTCGGGCCGGCACGCCCTCGGCCTCCTCGCGCGCATCGGCAACGCCAACGCGGCCGGCGAGTACTACCTGCCCGACGCCGTCGCCCTCGCCGTCGCGGACGGGCTCACCGTAGCCGTGGTGGCCGTGGACGAAGCCGAGGCGCAGGGCGTCAACGACCGGATCCAACTCGCCGTCGCCGAAGCCGAGATCCAGAGTCGCCTGCGGCGCGCAGCGCAGCTCGGCGGGGCGACCCTGATCGCCCCCGAGACGGTTTTCTTCAGTGTCGACACGGTTTTGGGCCAGGACGTTCTTGTAGAGCCTCATGTGGTGTTCGGCCCTGGCGTCACCGTCGGTGACGGCTCTGTCGTCCACGCCTTCTCGCATCTCGAAGGCGCCACCCTGGCGCCGGGCGTCCAGATCGGTCCCTATGCCCGCCTGCGCCCCGGCGCGGTGCTGGAGGCGGGCGCACGGGTCGGCAACTTCGTCGAGATCAAGAACGCGCGCCTCGGCGCCGGCGCCAAGGCCAACCACCTGAGCTACCTCGGCGACGCCGAGATCGGGGCGGGCGCCAATGTCGGGGCCGGCACCATCACCTGCAACTACGACGGAGTGAACAAGCATCGCACCACCATCGGGGCGGGCGCCTTCATCGGCTCGAACACCGCCCTCGTCGCCCCCGTCACCGTGGGGGCCGGTGCCATCGTCGGGGCGGGCTCGGTGATCGCGGCCGATGTCCCCGAGGACGCGCTGGCCGTCTCGCGGGCGCGCCAGCGCAACCTCGCCGGATGGGCGCCGGGCAAGCGTGCGGCTCTGGCCGCCGAGAAGGCCAAGCGCGCAAAATCGTAAACCATGCGGGCGGTTGGGCCGGTTGCCTCAAGCTTGCGTTGAGGGTTTGCCGGCGACCCTTGGCGTCGACCGGGTGGCGCGCCTGTTCCAATCCGATACAAGCCCGGCTCGGCCGCGGTTTGGCGGCCCGTTTGTGAGAGACACGACCCATGTGCGGAATCGTTGGCATCGTCGGACGGGACGCCGTGGCCGGGCAGCTCGTGGAGGCCCTGCGCCGGCTCGAGTATCGCGGCTACGATTCGGCCGGCATCGCCACCCTGACGCAGGGGCGCCTGGAACGCAGGCGCGCGGAGGGCAAGCTCGCCAACCTCGAGGCGCGCCTGCGCGACGAGCCCCTCGCCGGCGCCATCGGCATCGGCCACACCCGCTGGGCGACCCATGGGCGCCCCAACGAGACCAACGCACACCCACACGCCACGGCACGCCTCGCCGTGGTCCACAACGGCATCATCGAGAATTTCCGCGAACTCAAGGCCGAGCTGCAGGGCCTCGGGGTCCGCTTCGAGAGCGAGACCGACACCGAGGTCGTGGCCCAGCTTATCAGCCACGCCATGGAGGGGGGCTTAAGCCCCATCGAGGCCGTGGCCGCCTGCCTGCCGCGCCTGCACGGCGCTTTCGCCCTCGGCATCCTGTTCGCCGGCCACGACGACCTGCTCATCGGCGCCCGCCACGGCGCGCCGCTCGCCATCGGGTTCGGCCAAAGGGAAGCAGGGATCGGCGAGACCTATCTCGGCTCCGACGCCCTGGCGCTGGCGCCGTTCACCGAGGAGATCACCTACCTGGAGGAGGGCGACTGGGCGGTCCTGTCCCGCGCGGGCGCCGAGATCCGCGACATCGGCGGGGCCATGGTCGAACGCCCGCGCCAGCGCATCGTCGCCCAGGCCTACCGGGTCGAGAAGGGCAACCACCGCCACTTCATGGCGAAGGAGATCCACGAGCAGCCGGAGGTCGTGGGCCGGACCCTCGCCCACTACGTCGATCTGGCCAATGGCCGCGTCGCCCTGCCGGGGGACCTGCCGTTCGATTTCGCCACGCTCTCGCGGCTGTCCATCACCGCCTGCGGCACGGCCTACTACGCCGGGCTCGTGGCCAAATACTGGTTCGAGACCCTGGCGCGCCTGCCCGTGGAGATCGACGTCGCCTCCGAGGCGCGCTACCGCGAGCCGCCCCTCGACCGCGACGGCCTCACCCTGGTGATCTCGCAATCGGGCGAGACCGCCGACACACTGGCCTCCCTGCGCTACGCCAAGAGCCAAGGCCAGCACACCCTGGCGGTGGTCAACGTGCCGACCTCGACCATCGCCCGCGAGGCCTCCGCCGTGGTGCCGACCCTGGCCGGCCCGGAGATCGGCGTCGCCTCCACCAAGGCGTTCTCGTGCCAGCTCACCGTGCTCCTGTGCCTCGCCATCGCGGCGGGCCGGGCGCGCGGCACCCTGAGCGCGGAGCGCGAGCGCGGCTTGGTCGACGCCCTCATCACCGTGCCGGGCCTCATGGCCGAGGCGGCCAAGCGCGAGGGCGAGATCGAGGTTTTGGCCCGCGAGGTCTCGAAGGCCCGTGACGTGCTCTATCTGGGGCGCGGCACCAGCTACCCGATGGCGCTGGAGGGCGCCCTGAAGCTGAAGGAAATCAGCTACATCCACGCCGAAGGGTATGCGGCGGGCGAACTCAAGCACGGCCCCATCGCCCTCATCGACGAGAGCGTGCCGGTCATCGTCATCGCCCCCCACGACGCGATCTTCGAGAAGACCGTGTCGAACATGCAGGAGGTGGCGGCGCGCGGCGGCCGCATCATCCTCATCGGCGACGCCAAGGGCGCCGCGGCGGCCGGCCTCGAGACCATGGCGACGGTGACCATGCCCGACTGCGATCCGGTGGTGGCGCCCATCGTCTACGCCGTGCCGATCCAGCTCATCGCCTACCACACGGCGGTGTTCATGGGGAAAGACGTGGACCAGCCGCGCAACCTCGCGAAATCCGTGACGGTGGAATAACCGCGCGGGAATCGTCCCGCTCCATCATCAGCCAGCCCTGAAACGCAGTCCCGCCCACGGCGACCGATCGCCGACCCTTGCGCTTTTCCATCCCGTGGCCATCTTCAGACCATCCAACCGGATGGTCTGAGGGGGTTCTGGAGATGGAAAACAACGTTCACGCCCTGCGGCCGAAGCTGCCCGACAGCGAGAAGGTCACGGTCAATCTCGGCTTCGTCGATCTCGGGCACATCGACCTGATGGTCCGCGACGGCTTCTTCGCCAACCGGGCCGACTTCATCCGCACCGCCGTGCGCAACCAGCTCGAACGCCAGGGCGAGGCCGTGCGCCAGTCCGTGGCCCGCAAGGGCCTCGAACTCGGGCTCTCCCATTACAGCCGCGCCGCCCTTGAGGCGGCGCGCGACGCCGGCGCGCCGCTCCACATCCAGGTGCTCGGCCTCGCCAGCATCGCCCCCGACGTCACCCCCGAACTCGCCCGCGCCGCCATCGCCTCCGTGCAGGTGCTGGGTGCCTTCCAGGCGAGCCCGGCGGTCAAGGCGGCCCTCGCCGACCGCATCGCCTGAACTCCCTCACCGACAAGGATTCCGATCCATGGCCCCATTCGACGCAACCCACTTCTCCGCCATCGACATGGCCGCCGTCACCCGCCTGACCCAGGCCGGGCGGCTCGCCGAGGCGATGGCCCTGCTCCAGGGCAAGCCTGCGCCCGAGGCGGACGCACCGAAGGACACGAAGCGCCCGCGCCCGATCCTCGACATGGTGGCCCCGACGGACGGCACCGGGGCCTGGACGGCGCCGGGGGCAGACAGGGACACCACCGCCGACGCCCCCACGCAGGCGGCACGGCCCGACCCCGCACAGGCCCTGCGCGCCCTATCCGAGCGCTTCACCAAGGCCGGCGGTCTGGCGGCGATGCCGAACCTCGAAGGTTTCGGTCAGGGACTCGGTCAGGGACTTGGCCGGGGCCCCGCCACGAAGCCGATTCCGGTGCCAGAGGGCGCCCGCTTCGAGACGCGCCGCTTCACCAGTGCGGGGGGCGCCCGCGACTACAAGGTCTACGTGCCGAGTGGCCGGACGGGCGAGACGCTCCCCGTGATCGTGATGCTGCACGGCTGCACCCAGTCGCCCGACGACTTCGCCGCCGGTACCCGCATGAACGCGCTGGCCGAGACGCAGGGCTTCCTCGTGGCCTATCCGGCGCAGCCCCCCTCGGCCAACGCGCAGAAATGCTGGAACTGGTTCAACGCCGGCGACCAGCAGCGCGAGGGCGGCGAACCGGCCCTCATCGCCGGTATCGCCCGGGCGGTGGTGGCCGAGTTCGGCGGCGACGCAACCCGCGTCTACGTTGCCGGCCTCTCGGCGGGCGGGGCGGCGGCGGCCATCATGGCCGCGACCTATCCCGACCTGTTCGCGGCGGTCGGCGTCCATTCGGGCCTCGCCTGCGGGGCGGCCCGCGACATGCCGTCCGCCTTCGCGGCCATGAACGGCGGCGGGGCGGTCCAGGCGCGCGGGAACGGCCCGGCCGTGCCGACCATCGTGTTCCACGGCGACGGCGACCGCACGGTCCATCCCGTCAACGGCGAACGGGTCATCGCCCAGGCGACGCCCGCCGAGGCTCTTGGTACCACGGTCACCAACGGCACCGCGCCGGGGGGCACCCGCTACACCCGCACGGTCCGGACCGACGAGGCCGGTCGCGCCGTGCTGGAGCATTGGCTCCTGCACGGCACCGGCCACGCATGGTCCGGCGGCAGCCCGGACGGGTCCTACACCGATCCGCGCGGCCCCGATGCCAGCGCCGAGATGGTGCGCTTCTTCCTGGCGCACACGCTCGCGGAACGCCCGACCCGACACTGAACCGGCGGGCCGGGCGCGCAGGCGCGACCTTGAGCCCAACCCCGTCTGCGGCTACCTCTACGCAAGCGGGCCGGGGCCGGCCGACGATCCTCGGGCGCCGTTCCCCGCGCCGAAAGTGCATCCGTGGCGACACTCATCCCACCGGTCCCCGAACCAGAGCCCGCAGGCGCCCGCCCCCGGGTGAGCGCACGCGGGCGCCTGCGGACCTACTTCCTCACCGGCATCATCGTCTCGGGCCCCCTGGCGATCACCATCTACATCACGTGGTGGTTCATCAGCCTCATCGACGGCTGGGTGAAGCCCCTGGTGCCGGCGAGCTACCTGCCCGACCATTACCTGCCGTTCTCGATCCCAGGCCTCGGCCTCGTCATCGCCTTCCTGGCGGTGACCCTGCTGGGCTTCCTCACGGCCAACCTCGTCGGCCGCAGCGTCGTCGAGTTCGGCGAGGTGCTGCTCGCCCGGACCCCGGTGATCTCGGGGCTGTACAAGGGCCTGCGCCAGATCTTCGAGACGCTGTTTTCGGCCAACGGCACCTCGTTCCGCACTGTCGGCCTCGTGGAATTTCCGGTGAAGGGCACTTGGTCGGTGGTGTTCCTGTCGGCGCCGGCCGCGCCCGACGTGCAGAACGCCCTGGCGCCCGGCGGCGACCATGTCGGCGTGTTCCTGCCCTGCGCGCCCAATCCGACCACGGGGTTCTTCTTCTATCTGCCGCGCCACGACATCGTGGAGATCGCCATGAGCGTGGACGATGCGGCCAAACTCGTCATGTCGGCGGGCGTGATCCAGCCCGACGATCCGCACGCACGGATCCAGGCCATGGCCGCCACCTTGCGCCATGCGCAGGAAGCGGCGGTGAAGCCCGCCGCCCCGGTGGACGCCTGAGACTGCTTCCGGATGATCCATTCGGAGACAGTCTCAGGCAGCCGGCGCGGCGCTTGAGCGAGGCCCAGATCCGCATCGCGAAGGGATCAACCGGAGTTGGTATGAGGGGTCATCCGGCTCCGAGGAGACGGATCGCGGCGTCGCGCTCGAACAGGTAGAGCAGCACCCTGAGGGCCTGTCCGCGGGTACTCTTCAGGCCGGGATCGCGCTGGACCACGAGTTGGGCGTCGTCGCGGGCGACCTGCAGCAGTTCGGCGTCGGTCTCCAGGCTCGCGAGGCGGAAGGCGGCCAGGCCGGATTGGCGCGTGCCCAGTACCTCGCCCTCGCCGCGCAGGCGCAAGTCCTCCTCGGCGATGCGAAACCCGTCCTCGGTCTCGCGCATCATCTCCAGGCGTGCCCGCGAGACCTGCCCCAGCGGCCCGCGATAGAGCAGCAGGCAGGTGGATGCCCTGGCGCCCCGCCCGACCCGACCGCGCAGCTGGTGGAGCTGGGCCAGCCCGAAACGCTCGGCATGCTCGATGACCATGATGGTCGCCTCCGGCACGTCGACGCCGACCTCGACCACGGTGGTGGAGACGAGGATCTTCGTGACGCCGGCGGAGAACCGTTCCATGGCGGCGTCCTTGTCCGGCCCCGGCATCTTGCCGTGGATCAACCCGACGGCGTCGCCGAAGCTGTGGCGCAGATCCGCGAACCGCTCCTCCGCCGCCGCGAGATCGATGAATTCGGATTCGGCCACCAGGGGACAGATCCAGTAGACCCGGTCGCCGGCCGCCAACGCGCGGCCCAACCCCGCCACCACCTCGTCGAGGCGGTCGGTGGAGACGAGGCGGGTGACGATGGCCTGGCGGCCAGCGGGTTTCTCGTCGAGCACCGAGACGTCCATGTCGCCAAAGCAGGTCAGCGCCAGGGTGCGGGGAATGGGTGTGGCGGTCATCACCAGGATGTCCACGGCCTGGCCCTTGGCCCCGAGCGCCAGGCGCTGGTGGACGCCGAAGCGGTGCTGCTCGTCCACCACGGCCACGCCGAGATCGCGAAAGACCACGCTGTCCTGGAACAGGGCATGGGTGCCGACCACGATGTCGATGGTGCCGGCCGCAAGGTCTGCGAGCGTCGCGCGGCGCTCGGCGGCCCGGTCGCGCCCGGTGAGGAGGCGCAGGCGCAGGCTCCCGGCCATGGGCCCGAGCCGCTCGAAATGCTGGCGGGCGAGGATTTCCGTGGGGGCCATGAGCGCCGCCTGCCGCCCGACCTCGATGGCGGAGGCCATGGCCAGCAGCGCCACGGCGGTCTTGCCCGAGCCGACATCGCCCTGGAGCAGGCGCAGCATGCGCCGATCGGAGGCGAGATCGGCGCGGATCTCCGCGACGGCGCGCTTCTGGGCACCCGTGAGCCCGAAGGGCAGGGCGGCCTCGATTCGGTCCTTCAAGTGCCCGTCGCCCGCGTTGGCCCGGCCCGGTGCCCGGCGGTTGCGGGCGCGGAGCAGCGCGAGCGCCAGTTGCGAGGCCAGGAGTTCGTCGTAGGCAAGACGCCTCCGGGCAGGCGTCCGGGGTGCGCTCGTCGCGCCGTCCGGAACGGGCGGCGGGGCGTTCTCGGGGCGATGCTCGGCGCGCAATGCGTCGGCGAAGGTCGGCAAATTCTCGCGGGCCAGCCAGGCCGGGTCCTGCCATTCGGGCAGCACCGGCAGGCGCTCCAGCGCCGCGTGCGCCAGCTTCGAGATCGCCCGCGAGGTTAGCCCCTCCGTGGCGCCGTAGACCGGCTCGACGGCGGGGAGGGCGGCGAGCCCCGCCTCGTCGATGATGCGGGCCGGGTGCACCATCTGGCGGTGGCCGTCGTAGAGGTCGATGCGGCCGGTGATGTAGCGGTGGGCGCCCAGCGGCAGCATCTTCTCCACCCGGGGGGCCGGCATGCCGAAGAACACCAGGGTGATGTCGCCCGTCGCATCTTCCACCAGAACCCGGAACGGGCGCTTGCCGGCGCCGGCTTGGGGCGGGCGGTACTCGGTCACGGTGACGCCGAGGGTCACCGGCTCGCCGGGCGGCGCCTCCGCGATGGAGCCGAGGAGCTTTCGCACCACGCCGCCCTGGGGCAGGTGGAACAGGAGATCGACGATGCGGGCCGGCTGCTCGGGGGTGCCCAGCAGCCGCTCGATCATCGGCGCCATCTTCGGTCCGATGCCCGGCAAGCCGCGCGCCGGTGCGAAGAGCGGGTCGAGGATGGTCGGGCGGAGCGGGGCAGGGCGGGGGTCGTCGGTCATGCGGCTCGGGCGAGGGCGGTTTTCGCGGACGCTAAGGCGGCGGCCTTAAGAGGTTGGCGCATGCGCCGGGCGGGATGGTGACGCGACGCGGTGCCTCTATATACGTCCTGAAAGGCTTGGTCCCGGCGCGGATGCCGCATCGGCCCGGGTCCGAAGATCCTCCGTTCCCGGGATCCCTTGATACCGAGTTCCCGTCATCCCCGGATCACAGCATCACAGGCGAGCCCATGTCCGGAACCACCCGCACCAGCGCGGACCTCGATCCACGCCGCCGCCGCACCCTCTTCCGCGCCTGGCATCGCGGCATCCGCGAGATGGACCTCATCATGGGCCGTTTCGCCGATGCCGAGATCGGCACCCTGACGGAGGAGGAACTGACCCTGTTCGAGGCGCTCATTGAGGTGCCGGACCGCGACCTGTTCCGCTGGCTCACGGGCGAGGACGAGACGCCGCAGAACTACGATACCCCCGTGTACCGCCGCCTCAAGGCGTTCCATAAGCACGACGCGCCGATTCACTAGACACCGCGCGACCGCACGGGACCGTCCGACGCCCTCGATCCCCCCTACGGGGAGGGATGCCGCGTTGCGCCTCGCCCACCGAACGAGTTCAGACACCCGACCCGATGGCAAAACCCCAACCCAAAGCCCCCGCGCCCGCCCCGAAGCCCCCCGTGGCGCGCTTCGCCCTGCCGAAATCCGGGCCCCTGGCCCGCGCGCTGGAGGCGCTCAAGCGTGGCGACAGCCCGACGCTCGCCAACGTGCCGGAAGGGTTCGACGCCGTCGTGGTGGCGGATCTCGCCCGGGCGCTGAGCCGCGACGTCGAGGGGCCGGCGGTCCTCGTCCACGTCGCGCGCGATTCCGGCCGCGCGGCGGCCTTCGTCAACGCCCTGAAGTTCGTCGCCCCCGAGATCGAGGCCATGAGCGTCCCGGCCTGGGACTGCCAGCCCTACGACCGCGTCTCGCCCAACGCCGCCATCGCGGCTCAGCGCATGACCGCCCTGTCGCGGCTCTCCCGCTCGCGCTCATCGGAGGAGCAGCCGCGCATCCTGTGCACCACGGTCAATGCTTTGATTCAGAAGGTGCCGCCCAGAGAGAAGATCGCCGTCGAGACCTTCTCGGCCGCCATCGGCAACGTGGTGCCCATGGATCAGGTCACCGCCTGGGTCGAGGCCAACGGCTTCTTGCGCACGGGGACGGTGCGGGACACCGGCGAGTACGCCGTGCGCGGCGGCATCCTCGACCTGTCGCCGCCCGGCCTGCCCAACCCGATCCGCCTCGACTTCTTCGGCGACACCCTCGAATCGATCCGCGCCTTCGACCCCGAGACCCAGCGCACCATCGGGCAGCTGCGCTCCCTCGACCTCGTCCCCATGAGCGAGGTCCAGCTCACCACGGAGACGATCCGGCGCTTCCGCCAGGGCTACATCGGAAGCTTCGGTGCCGCGACCCGTGACGACCGTCTCTACGAGACCATCAGCGAGGGCCGGCGCTACGCCGGCCTCGAGCACTGGATGCCGCTGTTCTACGACCATCTCGACACCCTGTTCGACTACGTCGCCGGCGTGCCCCTGGTGTTCGACGCGCAGGTCGACGAGGCCGCCACCGAGCGCCTCACCCTGATCCGCGACTATTACGATGCCCGCGCCGAGGCGGTGAAGGCCCCGTCCCCGGGGGTCGCGCCCTACAAGCCCCTCAAGCCCTCGGCCCTGTACCTGACGCCCAACGAGTGGCGCGACCGGGTGGCGGCGGCAGCGATCGCCCGGCTCTCGCCCTTCACGATGCCGGAAACCCCGGAGCGCCTGACCATCGATTGCGAGGGTCGGCAAGGCCGCACCTTCGCGGCCGAGCGCGCCGACGAATCGGCCAGCGTGTTCGATGCAGCGGTGGCGCACGTCAAGGACCTGCAGGGATCCGGTCATCACGTGATCCTTGGATCCTGGTCCGATGGCTCGCGCGACCGCCTGTGCAGCGTGCTCTCCGACCATGGGCTCAAGAAGCCCATCGCCATCAACACCCTGACGGCGGTGAACGCACTCAAGCGCGGCACCGACGTGGCGGTGGCGGTGTGGGGCCTGGAGAGCGGCTTTACCGTCGACAAGCTCGCGGTGATCTCGGAAGGCGACATCCTCGGCGACCGGCTGGTGCGCCAGAAGCGCAAGGCCAAGCGCCCGCAGGACATCATCCTCGAAGTCCAGGCGCTCCAGGCCGGCGACCTCGTGGTCCATGCCGACCACGGCATCGGCCGGTTCGTCGGCCTGAAGACGGTGACGGCCGCGGGGGCACCGCACGATTGCCTCGAGATCCAGTATGCGGGCGGCTTGCTGCTCCTGCCCGTGGAGAACATCGAGCTTCTGACCCGCTACGGCTCGGAGGATGCGGAGGTCGCCCTCGATCGTCTCGGCGGCGGCGCCTGGCAGGCCCGCAAGGCCAAGATGAAGAAGCGCATCCTCGAGATGGCGGGCCAGCTCATCCGGGTCGCGGCCGAGCGCTTCGTGCGCCAGGCCCCACGCCTGCACGCGCCGGAAGGCCTCACCGACGAGTTCGCGGCGCGCTTCGCCTTCAACGAGACCGAGGACCAGGCCAACGCCATCGACGCGGTGCTCACCGACCTCAACGCCGGCCGGCCCATGGACCGGCTGGTGTGCGGCGACGTCGGCTTCGGCAAGACCGAGGTGGCCCTGCGTGCGGCCTTCGCCGGCGCCATGGGCGGCAAGCAGGTGGCGGTGGTGGTGCCCACCACGCTCCTAGCGCGCCAGCACTACCGGACCTTCGCCGAGCGCTTCAAAGGCCTGCCCGTCGAGGTCGCCCAGATGTCGCGCTTCGTCT
Organism: Methylobacterium sp. Leaf112; assembly: GCF_001423295.1. Classification (GTDB taxonomy): domain Bacteria; phylum Pseudomonadota; class Alphaproteobacteria; order Rhizobiales; family Beijerinckiaceae; genus Methylobacterium. The sequence continues at coordinate 73,955 of NZ_LMNG01000004.1, forward strand.
CCAACACCGAGATGAAGCGGGTGCGCGACGGTCTCACCGCCGGCACCGTCGACATCGTCATCGGCACCCACGCGCTGCTGGCCAAGAACGTGGCGTTCAAGGATCTCGGACTCATCATCGTCGACGAGGAGCAGCATTTCGGCGTGGCCCACAAGGAGCGCCTCAAGGCGCTCCAGGCCGACGTGCACGTGCTCACCCTCTCGGCGACGCCGATCCCCCGCACCCTGCAGCTCGCCATGACGGGGGTCCGCGAACTCTCCATCATCGCGACGCCGCCGGTGGACCGCCTCGCCGTGCGCACCTCCGTGACGCCGTTCGATCCGCTGCTGATCCGGGAGGCGCTGCTGCGCGAGCGCTATCGCGGCGGCCAGTCGTTCTACGTGGTGCCACGCATCGAGGATCTGGCCGAGGTCAAGAAATTCCTCGACACCGAGATGCCCGAGACGACCGTGGCAGTCGCCCATGGCCAGATGGCGGCGGGCCAGCTCGAGGACGTGATGACGGCGTTCTACGAGGGCAAGTACGATGTTCTGCTCTCGACGACCATCGTCGAATCCGGCCTCGACATTCCGACGGCCAACACGCTGATCGTGCACCGGGCCGACATGTTCGGCCTCGCCCAGCTGTACCAGCTGCGCGGCCGCGTCGGGCGCGCCAAGGCCCGGGCCTACGCGCTGTTCACGACGCCGGCCAACCGCACCCTGACGGTGCAGGCCGACAAGCGCCTGAAGGTGCTCCAGACCCTCGACACCTTGGGCGCCGGCTTCCAGCTCGCCTCCCACGACCTCGACATCCGCGGCGCCGGCAATCTGCTGGGTGACGCCCAGTCGGGACACATCAAGGAGGTCGGCTACGAGCTTTACCAGCAGATGCTGGAGGATGCCGTCACCGCGCTCAAGGCCGGCATCGAGGAGCCGGTGGAGGAGGCCTGGTCACCCACCATCGCGCTGGGCGCCCCGGTCACCATCCCGGAGGACTACGTCGAGGATCTCACCGTGCGGCTCGGCCTTTACCGCCGGCTCTCGACCCTCGAGAACGATGCCGAGATGGAAAGCTTCGGCGCCGAACTCATCGATCGGTTCGGGCCGCTGCCGCCAGAGGTGGAGCAGCTCCTCAAGATCGTCACCATCAAGATCCTGTGTCGCGACTGCAACGTCGAGAAGGTCGAGGCCGGCCCAAAGGGCGCCGTGGTGCATTTCCGCGACCGGTCGTTCGCCAACCCGCAGGGCCTCGTCGCCTACGTCGCCGGCCAAGCGTCCTTCGCCAAGGTGCGTCCGGACATGAGCATCGTGTTCATCCGCGACCTCGACTCGATCCCCGAGCGCCTCAAGATCACCACCACGATCCTGCGTGAATTGTCGAAGATCGCACGCGTCAAGAAGGCGAAGGCGGCCTGAACGAGAAACGGACGCGCTTTGCAGCGCGCCCGTCGAACCTGATTTCGTGAATTCTATAGATGGCTTACGGGCGAAAGCTCACGTTCTTTCTCAGAACCGAATCGCCCGGACCGCTTTGTGGTGGCCTCTAGAGATCGGGCTCGTTGAGCACGTAGGGGCCGATCTCGCTCTGCAGATCGATGCGGGTTCCGGCTTGGCCGGCCATGAGCTCATCCACGACGATGACCGGGATGCCGGCATGGCGCATCTGCTCGCGCAAGCGCTCGGACAGCAACGCATAGGCCGGATCGCGCGAAGAGACCTGCAGCAGGATGGCAGCCGGGCGCGCGATAACCGCGAGCACGTCCTGTGCCGCCTCCAGGGAGGCGGTGACGCTGGCATAGCCGAGCTCCGCGAGCTCCGCAGCCAGCGATCGGTCGATGGCCCGACGGCCATCATCGACAACGAGAACCTGTTGCAGCGCACCCATGAGCGTCAGCGGTAGTCCATCCATCGTCCCTTGGGAAGGGACCCGTGTGACAACACACACAGCGACGATTGGTTCGCCGACATGAAAACATGGTTTTCACATCATGGGACGGGAGCCCGACGGCAACGAACCAGAACCGCCCTTCATGCGGGGCTTGCGGATCTCGTGGCAAACTATTGCTGAAAAGGGTATTTTTGAAATTCAGATGATTCGATTGACTGGGATCCGGCTTGATCTCGATTTTATGACGTGACGCGATCGATTTGGTGACGCGCTCGCGTGCGATGCCTCAGTGATCCTCGACGCCCATGGCACGGTCGCCGGCGACGAGCACGCGAAACGGTGAGGGCAGCCACCCATCCGCGAAATCCGGTTGGGGAATGCCGCGTTGCAGCGGCCCCGCGTGACAGGCGAGTCCCCGAAAGGCGAGGGCGCCATCGGGGTCGCGGCGCAGGCTCATCAGGATGGACCGGGGATCGGCCCGTTCGGGAGCCGCCAACGTGAGGGTGACATCGTTGTCACGGCGTGCGCCGGTGAGCAGGGCGATCTCCTCGAAGGCGACCACGTCGATCACCGGAATCGCGTCCGGACGGGAGGACAGGCGGCGCTGGGGGAAGCGGCTCGGCGTGCGGTGCACGAGTACGAGACTGGCAAGGGTCGCAGGCAGGTGGCTCGCGGCGAAGTTGGCCTCCAAGGCCGCCGGCACCACAAGGTGGGTCGCCACCGGGCGCGCCAGGGCCTCGGCGAATCCCGCCGCCTCGAACATCGGCATCGCCTCGAAGGTCGCGCCGGCCACGAGGGCGGCACCGAGACCCGTGACGAGCCCGCGCAGGTCGCTGCCGGGCAGGAGTGTGAGGAGACGCTCGCCCGGCGCCATCCGGGCGGTGATCCCATGCACTGCGATGGCGGCCGCCAGGGCATCGGCGCTGCGGTGGATCGGGCAGGCGGGATCGCCCCCGGCGAAGCTGACCAAGCCGCCGGGTCCCGGGGCGAACGGGCCACCGGACTGGTCGAGCACCATGGCATCGAGGTTGATGACGCCGTCGGGCACGTCCGGCCCGAAGGCGGCGAGGTAGCGCAGGCCGAAATACCGGGCGGCCACCCGGCGCAGGCGCTCGGCCGGATGGGTCGCGCCGAAGCGGGCCTGGGTCAGGACCGCGCTGATGCCGGCGGACTGAACGGCGAGGACGAGGCCGTCCTCGTCCAGAGCTGCGGGCAGGAGGGCCGGAACGTGCCCGGCCGCTTCCACCGCGAGGATGGCGAGGGCTCCCTCGATAGCGTCCGGCAGGGCGATCCCGATCCGGCTCTCCGCCGGAAGCCGCCAGCCGCGGAGGCCGTTGGCGAGGCGAGCCACGATCTCGGCAGCGGCGGCGTAGGTCCAGACGATGGATTGGCGTCCACTCCGGCGGTGCTTATCCGGCGAATCGACGAAGGCGATCCGTTGCGGGTGGGCATGGGCCGTGGCGGCCAGCAGGCTGCACAGGCGCTGGCCGCGCAAGAGGGGGTCGCGCGGCGCGGCGGTCGCATCGCCCGCGGACCTCGGGAGGCTCAGCAGGGCGGGACGGGGCGAGGCCGGAGCGCGCGGCGCGGCAGCGCCGGTCGCGAAGCCCGGTGAAGGGGATGAGATGGCTGGCTGCGCCGACACGTGCGCTTGAACTCCCGATGCCCCACGTTCATGAACCCTTAGGGTTAAGCGCGCCTTAAACCGCCCTGCCCGAACGGCCCGAACGGGGCAGGTGTCATGTCTTCGCCGCATTCCCTGAGGAAAGCAGGCGCGCAATCGTTCAGGCGGGATCGGGACACACCCGATCTGCCGGCGCTGGGCCGCCAAGCCGGTGCGCGGGTCCTAGTCCGTCGTCACCGTGTCGCTTCGCGTCCAAACGCCCACCGGGACCTCGCGTCCCGGCCGCGCCTCCCATACAAGTCCGTCGATTTCCAGATTCCAAGGGGCCAGACCTGATGTCCTTCGCCAACCGTCCCGCGCGCCCGCTGCGCATCGCCGCGTTCCTTGCCCTGGCGGGTCTTGCCGGACCGGCCCTCGCGCAGGCTCCGAAGCCGAAGCCGGGCGCGCCTGCGCCGACGGCCCCTGCCCCGACGGCACCGGCCGCTCCCGCGGGCGGCGGCATGGCGCAGCAGCAGACCGGTCCCCAAACCGTCAACGTGAAGTCCGAGCCGTCCCAGACCGAGTGGACCAAGGTCTGCGGCAAGGACCAGGCGAGCGCAACGGACGTTTGCTACACCACCCGCGACTTCGTCTCCGATCAGGGCCAGCCGGTCCTCGCCGTCGCCGTCTACGACATGAAGAACGCCCAGCAGAACGTACGCGTGGTGCGCTACCTGCTGCCGCTGGGCTTGCTGCTGCAGCCGGGCATCCGCTTCACCGTCGACGGTCAGCAGGGCACGCCGGGCAAGTTCGCCGTCTGCTTCCCCAATGGCTGCTTCGCCGAGGCCGGCGGCGTCGGCAACGACGTCGTCAACGCGATGAAGAAGGGCACCACCCTCAACGTCAGCGTCCAGAACCAGACCCAGCGCGAGGTCACCTTCGCGGTGCCGCTCGCCGGCTTCGGCAAGGCCTTCGACGGCCCCGCCATCGACCCGAAGGTGCTGGAAGAGCAGCAGAAGAAGCTCCAGTCCGAGCTGGAGAAGCGCAGCGACGACATGCGCAAGAAACTCGAGCAGCAGAACGCCACCGGTGGTGCGGCTGCCCCGGCTCCGGCCGCCGCGCCCAAGCCCTGAGAGCGATCGGATCGCGGCCACGCCGCGATCCACTGGGATTCGAAACGAGAAAGGCCGGGCGAAGGATCGCCCGGCCTTTCTCGTTTCGGGCGCTTTCGAACTTGCGGTCAGTTCGCCTGGGACGTCCGCATCCGGTAGGTGCCCTCCGCATCGCGCTCGAACACCTCGGCGATGCCGGTGTGGCGCAGGGCTTCGCCGGAGGTATCCGGCACGAGGTTCTGCTCGGAGACGTAGGCGACGTACTCGCTCTCGGCGTTCTCGGCGAGCAGGTGATAGAACGGCTGGTCCTTGCGCGGCCGAACCTCCTCGGGAATCGCCAGCCACCATTCCTCGGTGTTGTCGAACACCGGATCGACATCGAACACGATGCCGCGGAACGGATAGATCCGGTGCCGGACCACGGCGCCTAAGCCGAACTTGGCGGTTCTCATTTCGGGCGCGGCGGAAATCGTATCGCTCATCCCCGTCAGATAAGCCGGCCCGCCGCGGTTGTCATCGGCGACGATGCCGCCGACGACAACCGACGCCTTCAGGTCAGACCGTAGGTCTTGGCGAGTTCCGGGTCCTTGTCGGCCACGAGGCGGGCGAGATCGACGATGACCTTCGCCTGCTTCCAGGTGGCGTCGTCCTGCATCTTGCCGTCCAGCATCACCGCACCGGTGCCGTCGGGCATCGCCTCGACGATGCGCACCGCGAAGGCGACCTCCGCCGGATCGGGCGCGAACACGCGCTTGGCGATGGCGACCTGGTTCGGGTGCAGTGTCCAGGCCCCGGCGCAGCCCATGAGGAAGGCGTTGCGGAACTGAGCCTCGCAGGCGTCCCCGTCGGAGAAGTCGCCGAACGGGCCGTAGAAGGCCTTGAGGCCGTTGGCCATGCAGGCATCGACCATTTTCGCAATCGTGTAGTGCCAGAGATCCTGCTGGGCGGAGGCGCGGACGGCGCCGTCCGAAGTCGGATCGGCAATGACGCGGTAATCCGGGTGGCCGCCGCCGACGCGGGTGGTCTTCATGCCGCGGGACGCCGCGAGATCGGCGGGGCCGAGGCTCATGCCGTGCATGCGCGGCGAGGCGGAGGCGATGGCATCGACGTTGGCCACACCCTCGGCCGTCTCCAGGATGGCGTGGACGAGGATGGGCTTCTTCACGCCGTGCTTCGCCTCGATTTGGGCGAGCAGCTGGTCGACGTAGTGGATGTCCCACGGCCCTTCGACCTTGGGCACCATCACCACGTCGAGCTTGTCGCCGACCTGGGAGACGATCTCGAACAGGTCGTCGAGAATCCAAGGCGAGTTCAGGGCATTGATGCGGGTCCACAGGCCGGTGCCGGACGCGGCGAAGTCGGTGGCCCGCGCCATGGCGACGAAGCCCTTGCGCGCGGCCTCCTTCTGATCGACGGGCACGGCGTCCTCGAGGTTGCCCAGCACCACGTCGACGGTGGCGGCTAGCTCGGGCACGCGGGCGCGGACCTTGTCGTTGTGCGGCGGCACGAAGTGGATCATGCGCTCGAGCTTCACCGGAAGCTCACGGAACGGTGCGGGCGCGCCGGTGGCGAGCGGCTGGAAGAAGCGGCGGGGCAATTTCATCGGCGTCTCAGGCTCCGTGTTCTTGTGTGTCGGGGTCCCGCCCCAGCGGTTAGTTCAAGCCTGCCCCCGTCGTAAAGGTGCGCGGACACACCAAACCATTTGCCATGCGGCTGGGATGAGAGGACCATCCGGAACGAGACCCGCCGACTCACGTTCTGAGGACGAGGCGGGCACCTCGACGACGAACGAAGGACGGACCCATGTCCGGATCATCGATCAGCCGTATCGGCCTCCGGTCCACGGCGCTCGTGTGCGCGGCCGTCATCGGTCTCGGCCTCCCACAGCCGGGTTCCGCCGCCGAGCGAGGCAGGCCCCCAGAACGCACCGTCTTCACCGCCGCGGACGCCGCATCGGCGCGACCCGACGGACTTCCCGCGGGCCTGCGCATCCCCGGTGACGATCCGGCCGCCTTCGCCCGGCTCCTCGACGACGCACGGGCCGTCGCCGACCCCTGGCTGGTGCTCTCGGGCGGCGGCGAGAACGGCGCCTTCGCGGCCGGTCTCCTCAAGGGGTGGAGCGAGGCCGGCACCCGGCCGAGCTTCGGCGTGATCACGGGCGTCAGCACGGGTGCGATGATCGCCCCCTTCGCCTTCGTCGGGTCGGGCGGCGATGAAGCCTTGCACAAGGCCTACACGGACATCTCGGCCGCCGACGTCTTCGAATTCGGCGGCACCAACGAAGCCCTGACCGACACCTGGCCGCTCAAGCGGCGCATCGACCAATCGGTGACTCCGAAGCTGCTTCAGGCCATCGCGGCCGAGCACGCAAAGGGACGGCGTCTCCTCATCGCCACCACGGCGGTGGATTCCGAGCGGCCGGTGCTGTGGGACATGGGCGCCATCGCCGCGACGGGCGGCCCGAAGGCCCTCGCCCTGTTCCGGGACATCATCCTCGCGTCCTCGGCGGTGCCGGGGGTGTTTCCGCCGGTGATGGTGCAGGCCATGGCAGGGTCCAGGCCGATCCAGGAAATGCACGACGACGGCGGGACCACGGCGCCGTACTACCTCGCCCCCGAAGCGACGCTGCTCTCCGCCGACCCGGTCGCCCTGCCGACCCACCGGGTCTACCTCGTGATCAACAACACGCTTGCGCCGCACTTCCAGATGGCCTCGCGCACCACCCTGAGCGTGCTCGGCCGGTCCATGTCGGCGGCGATCAAGGCGCAGACCCGCGCGGCCCTCGCGCTTAGCCGAGGGTTCGCCCAGCGCACGGGCCTCGACCTTCGTGTCGCCGAAATCGACGGGCGCTTCACCCGGACGAGCACGGTGCCCTTCGACCAGACCTACATGAGGGCGCTGTTCGCCCACGGCGAGGCCCTGGGACGGGCCGGCACGGCGTTCACCGGGGAGGGCATCGACGCCGTTCGCCCGACGGTCTCGCGACCGGGGGCGACGGAGCCGCAGCACACGTCCTCGGGCCACGCCGTCAAAGATTTGGCCCGGCGCTGAACGTCACCGCATCAAGCTCGGGGCACCGAGACGCGGCACCACGCCCTCGCGCATGACGATCCGGCGCAAGGGTGCGATCGTCGTCATGGCGAGGAGCCCGAGGCCGCGCAGCGCGTCCACGGGCAGGAAGCCGGTGAGCAGGCTTCGGTTGAGGGTGTCCACCGCCAGGGTCCGCAGGCGCGCGTCGCGACTGCGACCCCGGGCGAACCCCGCCAGTGCCGCCCGCGAGCCCGGGTCGCGTCCGTCGCCCACCGCCTCCACGACGGCGTCCCGCAGGGCCGCCGCATCGCGCAGACCGAGGTTGAGGCCCTGCGCGCCGATGGGCGGGAAGACATGGGCCGCCTCGCCGACAAGGGCGAGGCGGGCGGAAACCGGACTCGTCAGGGCGAGGCCACGCATGGGGACGAGGCCGCGCGGCCCGTCGATCCGCATGGCCCCCAGCATCGCCTGCGCCTGGGTCTCCACGGCGCGTGCGAGCCCGGCCTCGTCGAGGGCCGCCATGGCCTGCGCCCGCCTGTCGGCCATCACCCAAACGAGGCTGGAGCGGTGGCCACCCGGCAGCGGAACCAGGGTGAACGGCCCCTGCCGCGTGTGGAACTCCGTCGAGACGTCCCGGTGAGGACGGGTGTGGGCGAGGATCGTGGTGATGGCGGCCTGCGGGTAGGACCATTCCCGGGGGACGAGACCGGCGGCAGCCCGCAGCTTCGAGCGGGCACCGTCGGCCCCGACCGCGAGGCGGGCGGACAGGCGCGTGCCGTCCGCGAGGGTGAGATCGGCGGCCTCCGCGCCCACGTGGAACTCGGCCGCGTCGCTCTCGAACAGGGTGAGGTTGGCCATGGCCCGGGCCTGCGCCCGCAGGCTCTCGACGAGCCGGGCGCTCTCGACGTTCCAGCCGAAGGCATCGAGGCCGATCTCGGTCGCGACGAAGCGGGCCGGGGGCGGCCGGAACAAGCTGCCGGTGTCGTCGACGATATGAAGCTCGGCCAGCGGGCTCGCGTGAGGAGCGATGCCCTCCCAGGCACCGAGCGCCCTGAGGAAGCGCACCGACCCGTCGAGGAGGGCCACGGTCCGCCCGTCGGCCACGGGCGCGTGCCGGCCGACGAGGGCGGTGGGGATGCCGTCGCGGGCGAGCGCCAGGGCGGCCCCGAGGCCGGCGGCCCCGGCGCCGACGACGGCCACCGCGAAGGGGGCCCCCACGCGCGAAACGGTATCAGGCGATGGGGCCACGGGGCTGTTCTCCTGGGCACGGCCCATCCGATGCGGGGATCGAAGGCAGGTGTCGACGTGGGACAGACCGGCCGATCCGTCACCCCTTACAGAGGGAGGAGCCCGGATCGGTCAAGGGACGCGATGGTGCGGGAAAACAGCGCCGGTTAGCATCCCGGGCGAGAACACCCGTCCGCCCGCGCCGGAGATGCCCGTGAACCTCGCCATCGCGCTCTTCGCGCTCGGCTTCCTCATGCTGGTGGCCTATCGCGGCTTCAGCGTCATCCTGTTCGCCCCCATCGCGGCGCTCGCGGCCGTGCTGCTCACCGATCCCTCCGCCGTGCTGCCGGTGTTCTCCGGCCTGTTCATGGAGAAGATGGTCGGCTTCGTGAAGCTGTACTTGCCCGTGTTCCTGCTGGGCGCCGTGTTCGGCAAGGTCATCGAGATGTCGGGCTTCTCGCGCTCCATCGTCACGGCGGTGATCGAGGTCGTCGGCGCCAGGCGGGCCGTCCTCTCCATCGTTCTGGTGTGCAACCTGCTCACCTATGGGGGCGTCTCGCTCTTCGTCGTGGTGTTCGCGGTCTACCCGTTCGCGGCCGAAGCGTTTCGCCTCTCCGACATCCCGAAGCGCCTGATCCCCGGCACCATCGCGCTCGGCGCGTTCTCCTACACCATGGACGCCCTGCCGGGCACGCCGCAGATCCAGAACATCATCCCGACCACCTTCTTCAACACCACCACCTGGGCGGCCCCCTGGCTCGGGCTCATCGGCGCGGCCTTCATCCTCGTCATCGGCGTCGCCTACCTGGATGCGCGCATCGCGGCGGCCAAGCGGAGGGGCGAGGGCTACGGCAGCGGCCACACCAACGAACCGGCGGTGATGGATGTCGCCGCGCGGGCGCACCCGGCCATCGCCCTCCTGCCGCTCGTGGTGGTGGGGCTCGCGAACCTCGCCTTCACGGCAGCGATCCCGCGCCTCTACGGGTCCAAGGTCGAGACGGCGCTCGCCGGCCTCGACAAGCCCATCGTGACGACGATCGCCTCGGTCACCGCCATTTGGGCCGTTGAGCTGGCGCTGCTCGCCGGCATCCTCACGGTGCTGGCTTTCGCCTGGAAGCCCGTCGCCCAGGGCTTCGCCGAGGGCAGCCGGGCGGCGGTAGCGGGTGCGCTACTGGCCGCCATGAACACCGCCTCCGAGTACGGCTTCGGCGCGGTCATCGCAGCACTCCCGGGCTTCCTCGCCATCCGCGAGGCGCTCTCGGCGATCCCGACCCCCCTGGTGAACGAGGCCGTCACCGTGACGGCGCTCGCCGGCATCACCGGTTCGGCCTCGGGCGGCTTGAGCATCGCGCTCGCAGCCATGTCGGGCACCTTCATCGCGGCGGCGCAAGGGGCCGGCATCCCCATGGAGGTGCTGCACCGGGTGGCCAGCATGGCGAGCGGGGGCATGGACACGCTGCCTCACAACGGCGCCGTGATCACGCTTCTCTCCGTCACCGGACTGACCCATCGGCAGGCCTACGCCGACATCTTCGCCATCACGGTTCTCAAGACGACGGCCGTGTTCGTGGTGATCGCAATCTACTACCTCACCGGGATCGTATGAGGCGCAGGGGCTCCGCGAACGGCTCACCCGCCGGGCAGGGGCGATGCGCCATTGCCCTTCGCAGCACACCGTCTATGTCGGCTCTGAACTGACTACCACGAGGAGCTATGCCCTATGCCGAAGGCGATCCGAGTCCACGAATACGGCGGCCCCGAGATGATGCGCTACGAGGACGTCACGGTGGCCGAGCCGGGCCCAGGGCAGATCCGCGTCCGCCAGAGCGCCATCGGCGTCAACTTCATCGACATCTACTTCCGCTCGGGCGCCTACAAGGTGCCGCAACTGCCCTTCACCCCCGGCAACGAGGGCGCCGGCACCGTGGTGTCGGTGGGCGAGGGCGTGACCGAGTTCCGGGCCGGCGAGCGCGTGGCCTACGGCTCGGCCGCCGGCACCTATGCGGAGGAGGTGGTGATCCAGGCCAGCGCCGCCGTGCATCTCGCCGACGGGGTGGAGGACACCACCGCCGCCGCGATGATGCTGAAAGGTCTCACCGCCGAGTACCTCCTGCACCGGACCTACCGGGTGAAGGCCGGCGATACGATCCTGTTTCACGCCGCCGCCGGCGGCGTCGGCCTCATCGCCTGCCAATGGGCGAAGCACCTCGGCGCCACCGTCATCGGCACCGTCGGTTCGGCCGAGAAGGCGGAACTCGCGCGGGCCAACGGCTGCGACCACGTCATCCTCTACCGCGACGAGGATTTCGCCGCCCGGGTGAAGCAGATCACCGGCGGCAAGGGCGTGCCGGTGGTCTACGATGGCGTCGGCCGCGACACCTTCCCGGCGTCCCTCGACTGCATCAGCCCGCTGGGTCTCTTCGTGAGTTTCGGCTCGGCCTCGGGTCCCGTGGACGATTTCAGCCTCGCGCTCCTCGGCCAGAAAGGCTCGCTCTACGCCACCCGCCCCTCGCTCTTCGCCCATGCGGGCAAGCGCGAGACCCTGGACGCCATGGCCAAGAACCTGTTCTCCGTGGTGGCGAGCGGCGCGGTGACGATTCCCGTCCACGCCCAGGCGAAGCTCTCGGAGGCCCCCCAAGTCCACCGCGATCTCGCCAGCCGCAAGACCACGGGCGCCACGGTGATGATCCCGTGATCCTGTCCACTCGGATCCTGTTCTCCCGGGATCGGAGGACGCCGTGATCCCCGGATCATCGGATATCCTCCTCGTCGTCGACGTGCAGGTCGATTTCTTGGCCCGCGGGGCGCTCGCCGTGCCGGACGGCGACGCGGTGATCGCCCCGATCAACCGCCTCATCGACCGGTTCGCCCACGTGGTGGTGACCCAGGACTGGCACCCGCCGGGCCACGTCTCCTTCGCCACCAGCCATCCGGGCCGGGCGGCGTTCGAGAGCGTGGTGCTCCCCTACGGCCGCCAGGTGCTGTGGCCGGAGCATTGCGTGCGGGGAACGGCCGGTGCCGCCCTCGCCCCCGGGCTTCGAGCCGAACGCGCCGAACTGGTGGTCCGCAAGGGGCACCAGTCCGATGTCGACAGCTACTCGGCGTTCCTGGAAGCCGACCGGACCACGCCCACCGGGCTCGCCGGCTACCTGCGCGAGCGCGGGTTCACCCGCGTGGTCGTGTGCGGCCTCGCCACGGATTACTGCGTCGGCTGGACTGCCCTCGATGCCCGCGCAGCGGGGTTCGAGGCCGTGGTCGTCACCGATGCCGTGAGGGGCATCGACATCGAGGGTTCGGTCGCCCGCGCCATGGCCGCCATGGCGGCGGCCGGGGTCGGTTTCGTCGAGAGCGCGGCCTACACCGCGCTGCCGTAGAGATCGTAGGCGTCCGCCCGCTCGATCTTCACGGTGACGATGTCGCCGATGCGGAGCGGGCGGCGGGAGGTGACGTGGACGTTGCCGTCGATCTCCGGCGCGTCGTATTTCGAGCGCCCCTTGGCGATGCCGCCCTCCACCGCATCGATGATGACAGGCAGGCGCTTGCCGACCCGCGCCTTCTGCAGGCGCGCGGAGACGATCTGCTGCGCCTCCATGAACCGGCGCTTGCGCTCGGCCTGGACTTCCGGCGGAACCGCGTCACCGAGTTCGTTGGCGGGCGCGCCCTTCACCGGCTCGTAGGCGAAGCAGCCGACGCGCTCGAGTTTCGCCTCCTTGATCCAGGCGAGCAGTTCCTCGAACTCGGTCTCGGTCTCGCCGGGAAATCCGACGATGAAGGTCGAGCGGATGGCGAGATCCGGGCAGATCTCGCGCCAGCGCCGGATGCGCTCCAGTTGCTTCTCCTGGTTGCCCGGCCGGCGCATGCGCTTGAGCACGGAGGGTGAGGCGTGCTGCAGCGGCATGTCGAGATAGGGCAGGATCTTGCCCTCGGCCATCAGGGGGATGACGTCGTCCACGTGCGGGTAGGGATAGACGTAGTGCATCCGCACCCAGGCCCCGAGCTCGCCGAGCTCGGCGGCGAGATCGTAGAACTTCGCCCGGACCTCGCGGCCCTGCCACAGGCTCGTGGCGTAGCGGATGTCGACGCCGTACGCGGAGGTGTCCTGCGAGACCACCAGCAGTTCCTTGACGCCGGCTTTGACCAGTTTTTCCGCCTCGCGCAGCACGTCGCCCGCAGGTCGGCTGACGAGGTCGCCGCGTAGGGACGGGATGATGCAGAAGGTGCAGCGATTGTTGCAACCCTCTGAAATCTTGAGGTAAGCGTAGTGGCGCGGGGTGAGCTTCACACCCTGCGGCGGCACGAGGTCGAGGAACGGGTCGTGGGCCGGAGGCACCGCCTCGTGCACCGCCGCCACCACGGATTCGTAGGCCTGCGGGCCGGTGACGGCCAAGAGGTTCGGGTACTTCTCGCGAATTTCCTCGGGCTGCGCGCCCATGCAGCCGGTGACGATGACCCGGCCGTTCTCCGCCATGGCGTCGCCGATGGCCGAGAGCGATTCGGCCTTCGCCGAATCGAGGAAGCCGCAGGTGTTGACGATGACGACATCCGCCCCGTCGTGGCGCCGGGCGAGTTCGTAGCCCTCCGCCCGCAGGTGGGTGAGGATGCGCTCGGAATCCACCAGCGCCTTGGGGCAGCCCAGCGACACGAACGAAATCTTGGGCGCGGCCTTCGAAGACGCCGGCGGCAGCAGGGGTGAAGCGGTCATGGGCACTCGTCGGGCGCGGTCGAACGAGTGTCGAACGGCCGGTGATTCGAGGAAATCGGGTGAGTTGACAACTCTATAGCCGCATCCGGGCCGGCTTGCGAGCCTCACCGTTTCGGGCGCGCCATGCATCGCGACCGCTTCCCCGGCGGCCAAGCGCGTGCCAACTCAGAAAAACCCGGAATCCTTGCCGCAGGGCAGGGCGGGTATCCCATTGCCGCGTGACTCTCTAAGCCCCCATCATCATGTGGACCGCAGACATCCCGTTCGTCGATCCCGTCGCGGCGGCAGAAGCCCTGGCGCACCTGCCGGGGCTCGCCTTCCTCGACAGCGCCATGCATCACCCGACCCTCGGCCGGACCTCGACCCTGGCGGCGGACCCGTTCGCCCGGTTCCGGTATCGCGACGGTCAGGCCACCCTGGACGGCGCGCCCGTGCCCGGCACCGGCCTCGACGCCCTGCGCGCCTGCCTCGCGCCCTACCGGATCGACCCGGAGCCGGGCGAACCGGGCTTCACCGGCGGGGCCATCGGCTACTTCGCCTACGATCTCGGCGGACGCCTGGAGCGGGTGGCGGCCCCGGCCCGGCGCGCGGGCCTGTGCGACGACATCGCCTTCAACCTCTACGACACGGTGCTCACCATCGACCACGAGAGCGGCACCTGCCGGCTCATGGCCACGGGCTTTCCCGAGCGAGACCCCGCCGCCCGGCAGGCCCGGGCACAGGCGCGCCTCGCCCTGTTCGCGCATTGCCTCTCCGGCGCCCGTCCGACGCCCGAGCCGGCGGCGCAGGGTCCCCTGGTCTGGCACTCCAACTTCACGAAGGGCGCCTACGAGGCCGCGGTGGAGCGGGTGCGGGACTACATCCGCGCAGGAGACATCTATCAGGCCAACATCGCCCAGCGCTTCGAGGCCAGCCTGCCGGCGGGCTTCGATGCGCTCGGTCTCTACCGCCGCCTGCGCGCCACCAACCCGGCGACCTTCGGTGCCTATCTCGCCTTCGAGACCCTACGCGTCGCCTCGAGCAGCCCCGAGCGCTTCCTCAAGCTCTCGGGGCGGGACATCGAGACCCGCCCGATCAAGGGCACGGTGCGCCGCGTCGCCGACCTGGCGGAGGATGCGCGCCTGGGGGCCGCGCTCCAGGCCGACCCCAAGGAGCGCGCCGAGAACATCATGATCGTCGACCTCCTGCGCAACGACCTCTCGCGCATCTGCGAACCGCACAGCGTGCGGGTGCCGGTCCTGTGCGGGCTCGAATCCTACGCCTCCGTCCACCATCTCGTGTCCGTGGTCACCGGAACCCTGAAGGACGGGATGGACGCCATCGACCTGATCCAGGCGACCTTCCCCGGCGGCTCCATCACCGGAGCACCGAAGCTGCGCGCCATGGACATCATCACCGAGATCGAGGGCGACGCCCGCGAACTCTATTGCGGCGCCATCGGGGCCCTGGGCTTCGACGGTAGCCTCGACACCTCCATCGCCATCCGCACGGTGGTGATGGAGGGCCACACGGCCGTGCTTCAGGCGGGCGGCGGCGTCACCCTGCTGTCCGACCCGGGCCGCGAATACGAGGAGACCCTGACCAAGGCCGCGCGGGTGTTCCAGGCGTTCGAGCCGGACGGGGAGGGCGCGCCGTGATCCTCGTCATCGACAATTACGATTCCTTCGTCTTCAACGTGGTGCGGTACTTCGAGGAACTCGGACAGACCGTGCGGGTGGTGCGCAACGACGCCGTCGATGTCGCCGGCATCCGGGCGCTCGCCCCCGAGGCGATCGTGATCTCGCCCGGCCCCTGCACGCCCACCGAGGCCGGCATCTCGCTCCCCGCCATCCGCGAGCTGTCCGGCGCGATCCCCCTGCTCGGCGTCTGCCTCGGCCACCAGGCCATCGGGGCGGCCTTCGGTGGTCGCGTCGAACGGGCAGGCCGGCCGCTCCATGGCCAGGCGACCCCCATCACCCACGGGGGGCAAGGCCTGTTCGCCGACCTGCCGAGCCCGATGCAGGTGGGACGCTACCATTCCCTCATCGTCACGCCGGAGCCCGGCATGGAAAGGTCGCTCACCGTGGACGCCGTCTCGGCCGAGGGCGAGGTGATGGCCCTGTCCCACACGCAGCATCCGACCTGGGGCATCCAGTTCCACCCGGAATCCGTGCTGACCGAGCACGGCCACGCCCTGTTCGGCAATTTTTTGGAGTTGGCCCGCGCCTGGCGCGCGGGGGAGGGGCAGGAGCGGGTGCGGTCCCATGCCGTGGTTTGACGGCGCCCTCATTGCGGGGCCGACGGCCCAGTTCGACCTCGCCGACCGGGGCCTGACCCTGGGCGACGGGGTGTTCGACACGGCGCTCGCCCGCGACGGCCGCATCGTGTTCGAGGCCGCGCATGTCGCGCGTCTGGCCGCCGCCACGCGGGCCCTCGGGTTCTTCGTCGACCCGGCGCGCATCACGCAAGCCATGCGGGCCGTGGCCGACGGGGCAGGGGAGCTGGCGGCGATCCGCACTACCGTGACCCGGGGCGCGGGACCGCGCGGCCTCGCGCCCCCGGCCGAGCCGCGCCCGGTCCTGTGGGCGAGCGCGGCGCCGCTCCCGCCCGCCCTGCCCTTCGCCTCCCTGACGCTGCATCCCACGGACATCCGCCGCAACGACACCTCGCCGGCCGCGCGCTGGAAGACGCTCGGCTACCTCGACGCCGTGCTGGCGGCGGGGGAGGCGCAGGCGGCCGGGTTCGACGAGGCCCTGTTCTGCAACACCCACGGGCGCGTCGCCTGCGCCGGCACTGGCAACCTGTTCGCGGTGTTCGGCACCCGCCTCGTCACCCCGCCCCTGTCGGAGGGCGTGCTCGCCGGCATCGTCCGCGCCGAACTTTTAGGATTGGCCCCGGGCCTCGGGCTCGTGGTCGAGGAGCGGCCCCTCGAACTCCCGGACTTCCTCGGCGCCGAGGCGGTGTTCCTCACCAATTCCCTGCGCGGGCTGGCCCCCGTGCGGGCCGTCGGCGCGACGGCGTTTGCCGAGCATCCGGCCGTCACGGCCTTGAGCGAGGCCCTGCGCGCGGCCATGCGGGCGTGACCGGGCCGCGCGATCACCGCTGGTGGCTGCGCCTCGCCCTGATGGCGGCCTACGGCTTCATCGGGATCGTGCATCTCGCCGCCCCCGACGCGTTCCTGCCGATCATGCCGGACTGGGTGCCGGCCCCGCGCCGCGTGGTGATCCTCACGGGCCTCTGCGAACTCGCCGGCGTCGCCGGCCTGATCTGGCCGCCGACCCGGCGCTGGGCCGGCATCGGGCTCGCCCTCTACGCCGTCTGCGTGTTCCCGGCCAACATCAAGCACGCGGTGGAGGGCATCCCCGTCGCCGGCCTGCCGGATTCGTGGTGGTATCACGGGCCGCGCCTCGCGTTTCAG
This sequence comes from Methylobacterium sp. Leaf112, assembly GCF_001423295.1. Taxonomy (GTDB): domain Bacteria; phylum Pseudomonadota; class Alphaproteobacteria; order Rhizobiales; family Beijerinckiaceae; genus Methylobacterium. The sequence continues at coordinate 90,892 of NZ_LMNG01000004.1, forward strand.
CCGGTCTTCGTCTGGTGGGCCCTCTACGCCACCCACGTGATCGACTGGCCCCGCCGGACCAAGTGAGGGCAGGGCGTCCGTGTCCGGGATTCCGAAGGGGTCACCCCTTCGGCGGGTGTCGGGGAGAGCCCGACGAAGACCACCAGGGCTCCGCCCTGGACCAGCGAAGGGCTAGCCCTTCGCACCCTGACTCTCACCTCTTCTCGGCTCGCTTCACCGCCGTCCAGGCGGCCTCCATGGTGTCTAGGGACGCGTCGCCCAGCGTATTCCCGTCGGCCGTGAGGCGGGCCGCCATGGCGGTGAAGCGCCGCTCGAACTTCGTATTCCCTAATCTCAAGGAATATTCCGGATCGATCCCGAGATGGCGGGCGAGGTTGGCCACCGAGAACAGCAGATCGCCGACCTCCTCGATCACATCCGCCGGGGTGCCGTTGAGCATGGCGTCAGCGACCTCGTCGGTCTCCTCGCGGACCTTGGCGACGACGTCGGCCGAGTCCGACCAGTCGAAGCCGTAGGTCGCCGCCCGGGCCGAGAGTTTTTCCGCGCGGCTGAGGGCGGGCAGGGCGCGGGCGATGCCGTCGAGGGGACCCGGGTCGCGCGTCGGCCGCCCCGCCCGCTCGGCCGCCTTGATCGCCGCCCATTGCCGCTCCACCGCCGCCGGATCGCGCAAGGATGAGCCCGCCGGTACCGGGCCGCCGTCGGGGGCGAACACGTGCGGGTGGCGCCGGACCATTTTGGCGACGATGGCGTCCACCACGTCCGAGAAGGTGAAGCGCCCGGCCTCCTCGGCGATCCGGGCGTGGAACACGACTTGGAGCAGCAGGTCGCCGAGCTCGTCGCGCAGATCCGCCGCGTCGTCCCGTTCGATGGCGTCCACGACCTCGTGGGCCTCCTCCACGGCGTAGGGTGCGATGGAGGCGTGCGTCTGGGCGAGGTCCCAGGGGCAACCCGTCTCCGGGTCGCGCAGGGCCGCCATCAGGGTCAGGAGCGCGTCGATGGTCAAGGGAGACTCCGGGACGTTTGCGGCGAGGGCGAAGGAACCCATAGCCGATCCGGCCGGGGAGGGGTGAGGCTGGGGACAGATCCGGGACAGGCGGTGCGCATCCCTTCAAAAGCCCCCCAAAACCCCCTTTGCCCAGCGTGTTCGTTAAACCGAACGGCGCCCGATCCCCTTAGGAAAGGTATCAGTAAGAGATTCTCAGAGAGTCAGTTATGCAGGTTATATGAGAAGCCGAAAACATGCGTGCGCAGAAGGGGTTGAGCCCTGTTCGCGTATCGAACTCTGCGTGGTTTCGTATCGAACTCTGCGCCGGTCCGTATCGAACTCTGCGTGGGAAACGGGGGTGGGCGTATGGGATTCGGCGCATCCGCGTATTGGGTTCGGCGTGGAAACCGGATCCGGCCGGTGAACTCCGGGGATAGTTCGAAAACCGACCCCGTATCGAACTCTGCGTGCCGCCCTCGCCCGGTCCGGACGCGCGACCCGCAGGATCGAATTCACGAGTCCCGGCCGGTGGATAGCCGGGATGACGCCGTCCGCCCGTGAGACTCCCGTGCCCCGGATCGGGCATGGTCCCGTCCTCATGGCGCCGCATCGGCGCGGACGGCACGGGTTCGGGATCGCGGCTTTTGGGGATCGAGGACACATTGGCGGGCATCCGCGACGCCGATCTCCTGGCCGAGGTCGAGGCGGCGCGCGGCGGCTTCCTGTTCGCCACCATCGCGGAGACCATCCTGCACCGGCAGCGGGCGCGGGACGCCGAGGCCGCCGCCCGCGGGGCCGTCGCCGGGCGGCGGCAGGCCATGGCGCGCGACCAGCGCCGGCGCGACGCCGTGCGCGAGGTCATCGAGAACGAGCCCACGGGGCCCGAGAACCTCCAGCACATCCACTCGGTGCTGGCGCTCTGCGGCCTGCCCTACCGGGACCCCGGCGACGCCCGTGAGTTTTTTCGGGAATACGGCCGCAATTCCCTCAGTCTCCTGGCCGGACGCCTGAAGAACCCCGCCACCGGCGAGATGGAGTTCCAGGGCCTGCCCTACGGCCCCAAGGCTCGCCTCGTGCTCCTGCACCTCTGCACCGAGGCCGTGCGCCAGCGAAGCCCCACCATCGCGGTGGCCGACAGCCTGTCGGGCTTCATGAAGGAGATGGGATTCGCCGTCACCGGCGGCGAGCGCGGCACCATCCGGCAGTTCAAGGAGCAGCTGGCGCGGCTCGCCGCCTGCACCCTGCAGATCGGCCTGTGGGACGGGGCCGGCAGCGCCAGCACCCTCAACGTCCCGCCGTTCCGCCAGCTCGACCTGTGGCTGCCGCAGGGCGCCGACGGGGTGGTCTGGCAGAAGAGCGTCCAGTTCCACCAGGATTTCTACGACAATCTGATCCAGCACGCCCTGCCGGTGGACATCCGGGCCGCCCGGGCGTTCTCGGGCTCCGCGCGCAAGCTCGATCTGCTGTTCTGGGTCGGCTACCGCCTGCGCGCGCTCCAGCGCCCCCTCCGGCTCACCTGGGACAACCTGCACAGGCAGTTCGGCGCCGACAATGCCAGCATCCGCAGCTTCCGGCAGGCCTTCAAGGCGGATCTCGCCCATCTGCAGGAGGTGTTCCCGAAGCTGCCGATCCGGCTGGACGACAACGGCATGCTGCTCCAGCCGGCCGATGCCGGCGCCCTGCTGATTCCGCCGCGGGCCGGCAAGCCGGCCCGGAAGGCCGTCGCGGCCTGACGCGTCGGTGATGGAAGGCAGGGAATAATACGCATTCTCTTGTCTCCATGGAATATTCCGATAATCCTACGGGCGGGGATTAATTAGAATATTCCATGGAGTGGCGATGTTTCCGAACGAGGCCGAGATCGAAGCCGCTCTGGCTGTCCTGCGTCGACAGCGCGACGCCCTCGACCGGCAGATCGCCGACCATGCCCTCTACCTCGAACTCGGCCGCCGCCTCGGTGCGGCCTCCCGCCCATCTCCGGCGCCGACGGCCGAACCCGAGGCGCGCCCGGGCGAGGACATCGCCGCCGCCCGCCGCCACGGGCGCGCCCTGGTGGCCGCCGCCCTCGACATCCTGCACGAGGCCAACCGGCCGCTGCATGCGGGCGAGATCCTGCCCGGCCTGACGGCACGGGGTTTCGACCTGCCCGGCCACGATCCGGTGGCCGCCCTCAACACCCGCCTGTGGAAGCGCTCCGGCCCCGGTGGCCCCCTGCGGCGCCTCGGCGACGCGGTCTACGCACCCTCGGAGGAGGAGGCCGATCGGGCGTGAGCCTTCCGGTCCGGGATCCCGAAGGGGTCACCCCTTCGGCGGGTGTCGGGCAGAGCCCGACGCAGAACCCAGGGCCGGTCTTTGTAAATTCTTGCCTGGACCCGCGAAGGGCTCGACCCTTCGAACCCGGACATCAGTCCGGCAGGGCGAACACCGTGAGCTGGCCCCCCAGCGCCGTGTAGTTCGCGAGCGCCGCGTAGCCGCCCACGGCGCCGGCGCCGTCGTTGGGGTCCGTGAGACCGGCGGCCAGCCCGATGCCGGCCCAGCCGCCGATCCCTGAGAGCACCGCCACGTATTGCCGGCCCCTGTGGGTGTAGGTGGTCACGTTGCCGACGATGCCCGACGGGGTCTTGAACCGGTAGCGTTCCCGGCCGGTCCGGGCATCGATGGCCTTGAGATGGCCTTCGAGGGTTCCGTAGAACACCACGTCCCCGGCGGTGGCGAGGACGCCCGACCACACGGAGAACGGCTCGGGAATCGACCAGGCGATCCGTCCGCGCACCCCGTCCCAGGCCGTGAGGCTGCCGGTGTGGCCGTCGCCCGGCGGCGGCTGCAGGCTCAGGGTGGCGCCGACATAGGGCAGGCCGGGCGTGTAGGTCACCCGGAACGGCTCGTAGGTCATGCAGATGTGGTTGGTCGGCACGTAGAACAGGCGCGTCCGGGGCGAGTAGGCCGCCGGCTGCTGGTTCTTGGCGCCGATGGCGCCGGGGCAGATGCCCGGGGTGGTCTCGTCTTCGCCGGTCCGCTCGGGGGCGTAGCGCGGATCGAGGACGGGCCGGCCGTAGGTTTTCGAGGCCCGGTCGAGGTCGATGTGCGTGGCCCAGTTCACCGCCGGATCGAACTTCTCCGCCACCAGGAGTTCGCCCGTGGCGCGGTCCAGGGTGTAGGCGAAGCCGTTGCGGTCGAAATGGGTGAGCAGCGTCCGCATGCGGCCGTCCATCGCCTGGTCGGTCAGGATCATCTCGTTGACGCCGTCGTAGTCCCACTGGTCGTGGGGCGTCATCTGGTAGAGCCAGCGCGCCCGGCCCGTATCCGGATCGCGGGCGACGATGGACTGCGCCCAGCGGTTGTCGCCGGGGCGCTGGCCGGGGTTCCAGGTCGAGGGATTGCCGGTGCCGTAATACATGAGGTTCAGGGCGGCATCGTAGGCGTACCAGCCCCAGGTGCAGCCGCCGCCGGTCTTCCACTGGTCGCCCTCCCACGAGGCCAGGGAGGAATCCCGGCCGATGGGCCGGCCCAGCACGGTGGTGGTTTCGGGATCGACGCGCATGTCGGCGTCCGTGCCCATGGAGTAAGCCCGCCAGAGGCGCCGGCCCGTCTTCGCGTCGTAGGCGGTGAGGTGGCAGCGCACGCCGAACTCGCCGCCCGAAAGGCCGACGAGGATCTTGTCCTTCACCGGCAGGACCGTGGCGGTGTTGGTCTCGCCCCGGGCCGGATCGCCGTTGCGGACCGCCCAATTCACCCGGCCGGTCGCGGCGTCGAGGGACACCAGCGTGGTGTCGGCCTGGTGCAGCAGAATCGCCCCATCCGCGTAGGCCAGACCCCGATTGACCGTGTCGCAGCACAGCATCGCGACGACGGACGCATCCTGCTTGGGCTCGTACTTCCAGAGGATGCGGCCGTCGTGGTCGAGGTCCAGGGCATAGACGATGTTGGGGAACGGCGTGTGGACGTACATCACCGCGCCGACCACCAGCGGGGCGCCTTCGTGCCCACGCAACACGCCCGTCGAGAAGGTCCAGGCGACCTGGAGGCGGGCGACGTTCTCGGCCGTGATCCCGTCGAGGGGCGAATAGCGGGTGTTGGCCGCGTCCACGGTCTGGAGCATCGGCCCGCCCGTCGCGTCCTGGGCCGGCTCCTGGGCTCCCGCGGGGAGGGTGGCCCCGGCCAGGGCGGCAAGACCAAGAAGACCAAGACCAAGACAGGGCGGTAGCGCGCGACGCATGGGATCCCCTCGGGTGTGGTTCGGGGAGGTCTAGGCGATTTCAACCCTCACGGCTCATGCGCGAAGGGACGCGGGCGGAGAGCCCGCCCGCGTCCTCGATCGGGAGCCGAATCAGTAGAACGGCCCGTAGACGGGGCGGGGGCCGTAGAACGGGCGCGGTGGTCCGTAGGCGTAGCCCGGCCCGTAGAAGCGCCGGGGGCCGTAGAACGGACGCGGTCCGTAGCCGTAGCCCCGGTAGATCGGCCGGCACCGTCCCCAGCGATTGGGCGCCCAACCGGGGCCGCAACCGAAGGCGACGGTCTGCACCGTGGCATCCGTGGGGGAACCGGCAAACGGGGCCGCGAGGGTGCCGGCGGGAGCCGGGGGCAGCGGAGCGGCATGGGCGGCCGAGGCGAGGCCGACACCGCAGGCGACGGCGAGAGCCGCGACGAGCGCGTTCACAGACATGGAACAGACCCTTCTGCTGTTGTGAGGGCGATCCGGCCGCGAGGACCGGATCGCCAACCAAAATGCCCCCGCCCGGCTGAACGCTCGCTGACATGATCTGGGCGCGATTGTGATCCCCGGCTCAGCGCAGGAGGGGAAAATATGCCCGCACCGCCCGCTCGCTGCCCGCCTGCGACAGGTGGCCGGTGTCGAGGAACAGGTCGGTGCCGTCCGCGCGGTAGCGGCACAGGGGGCCGTCGCAGAAGGTCGGCAGGGGGTCGGCGAAGCGGGCCTTCGCCGACAGACGTCGGATCGCCGGATCGCCCCGGTGGGCGAACCACGCCGCCGAGCCGTCGACCCGGGTGCCGGCGCCGCGCGCGCCCAGCACGCCCACGTCGAACGCGAACAGCGGCGAGGGGCCGATCACCGAGACGGCGACCCCCGCCGCCGTGAGACGCGCGATGGTGTCGGGCAGGTTGGCCAGCGTCCGGGCGGGCAGGAGGTCCCAGCGGGCGGCCAGCACCACGCTGTCGATGCCGTAGGCGCGGATGATCTCGAAGACGTGGGCGTTGAAGTCCCGGCAGCCGGGTTTGGCCCGCGAGGCGTAGGCGAGGAGCGGCGGGCAGCCGGCGAAGGTGTATTGGAGGATGGCGTGGCTCAGGGTGGGGGCGTTGCGCACGAGGCCGGGCACGTAATGGGCCGCGTAGGAATCGCCCCACAGCAGGGCGGTGGCGGGCGCGTCCCGGGCCAGCAGACACTCGGCTCCCGCCCAGTCCGCGACGCGCTGGTTCTCGAGAAAGCAGCGCCCGCCCTTCCAGCCCGCCCGCTCGAGGGCCGCGAGGGCGCCCGGCCGAATGTCGGGAAAGCGCGCGGGAAAGCCCTCCGCGAGGGTGCCGGCGAGGCCGAGGGCCGCGAGGACCGTCAGGGCAGCGGCCGTGGCGGCGAAGAGCGGACGATGACCGTCCCGTGTTCCGGTGGATCGCCCATACCGTAACGGCGTCTCGATCCAGCGCCAGGCGGCGTAGGCGAAGACGAGGCAGGCCGCGACGACGGCACAGATCTCCCACCCGGCCGGCTCGCGCAGCAGGGCATAGCGAGCGAACACCACCACGGGCCAATGCACCATGTAGAGGGCGTAGGACATCCGCCCGAGGCCGGCGCAGGGCGGCGCCGACAGGACCCGGCCGATGGCGGTCGGGCCATTCCCGGCGGCGATGAGGAGGGCTGCTCCGAGGCACGGCGCCAGGGCGTTCAGGCCGGGAAACGGTGTCGCCTCGTCGTAGGCCAGGACCGCGGTGGCGACGAGACCGAGGCCGCCCGTCGCCATGGCCTCGCGCAGGGCGCGCGGCGGCGTCCAGTCGGCCGCGAAGGCCAGGAGGGCACCGACGAGGAGTTCCCAGGCGCGGGTGGGCAGGAGGTAGAAGTTGGCGCCGGGCGCGCTGTTCGTCAGGACGATGCCGAGGGCGAGGGAGGCCAGCAGGGCCGCGAGAAGAGCCGCCGCCGCGACCCGCCGCGAGCGGGCGAGGAGCAGCGGCAAGGCGATGGGCACCACGAGGTAGAACTGCTCCTCGACGGAGAGCGACCAGGTGTGCAGCAAGGGCCGGGTCTGCGCCTCGAGGTCGAAGTAACCGGTGGTCTTCCAGAAGAACACGTTGGCGGCGAAGGCCGCGGCCGCCACGACGCTGCGGGCGTAATCGTCCATGGCGCCGGGAGGCAGATAGAGCAGGGCGAGGGCGTAGGTGGCCAGAATCGTCGCCACCAGCATCGGCAGGATGCGGCGGATGCGGCGCTCGTAGAACCGGACGAGGGAGAACCGGCCCGCCGCCACGTCGGCGAGGATGCCCCGGGTGATCACGTAGCCCGAGATCACGAAGAACACGTCGACGCCGACGAACCCGCCGGACAGGCCCGGCACGCCGGCATGGAAGAACAGCACCACAAGGACGGCCACCGCGCGCAGGCCGTCGATGTCCGGGCGATAGGCCATGTGCAGGGGCGCCGAAGGCGGACCGGCCGCGAGGGTGAGCGAATGGGCCTGCGGAGGGAGCTGCGACATGCCGGTTCGTCAGGCCGAGGGCAGGGGCGCCGCCTCGCGCGCGGGCGCGCGGGGCCGAAGGAGGCGCTGGCGCGCCGGTTCCTCGATCGCCAGGTGCACCGCGCTCGCGGCGGCGAGCGACAGGAGCGTCGCGAGCGCGACGGTGAGCCAGGGCGTGCCGGCGAGGCGGCCGGCGAGGACGGTCCGGTCGAGGCTCGACACGAAGGCGTAGGCGGGCACGTGCAGGAGGTAGAGGGCGAAGGAGATGCGGCCGAGGAAGACGAACCACCCGGCCGTGAGCGGGCCGGAGCGGACCTGGGCGCCGGCCAGGATCACCGGTGCCCAGACCACGGCGGTGAGCCCGTTGTGCATGAGCGGCTCGGGGATCGTCTCGACCCCCGCGACGAGAGCCAGGGCCGCCGCTCCCGCCCAGGTGAGGAGCACCCCGAGGGGCAGGCGGACCCGCCGCCACAGGACGAACAGGAGCAGGCCGGCCACGAATTCCGGCAGGCGCAGCAGGGGATTGTACTTGATCGCCTGCGCCAGGAGGGTCGCCGCGTCCGTGGTCGGCGCGATGAGGGAGAGGCCGGGGGCGAAGCGGTTCCAGGCCAGGATCGCGAGGGCGACGGACGCGGCCCAGGCCGCGAGGGTGACGAGCGCCGTCGGGCCCGGCCGCCTGAGGGCGAGCGGCAGGAGGAGGGGGAACAGGGCGTAGAAGAACAGCTCCGCCGAGACCGACCAGCTCGGACAGTCGAGGGAGCAGGCCGCGCCCGGCACCCAGGCGTGGAGGCCGAGCGGCGCCAGCACCGCGCCGGAGGCCATCAGGGTCTGGAGCGGGGGCACGACCTTCGCCGTCCAGACGACGAACCACGGCAAGCCGATGGCGAGGGCCAGGAGGTAGACGGGATAGACCCGTGCCACCCGCGCGCGCAGGAAGCGCAGGCGCGCGGCGCGCGGCGACAGGTCCACCCGCTGATAGTTGTAGGCCAGGATGAAGCCCGACAGCAGGAAGAAGAACGTCACGCCCGAGTAACCGAGGAAGACCGCATCGGGCATCGCCGCACGGCCTGCCTCGTAGCCGGCGAAGTGGAAGGCGAGGACGTAGGCCGCCGCCACGAAGCGCAGGGAGGTCAGCGCCGGCAAGGGCTCCACCGCCGGATGGGGGCCCGCGGGGTCGGCCTGGTCCGCGCGCGGCGTCATGCCCGGTCCCCTTCCGCCCGGTCCCCACCCGCGACCACCCGGGTCCGCGCCAGGTAGCGCAGGCCCAGCACCGACACCACGAGGAGGAAATAGAGCCCGTTGGTGGCTTGGTAGAACACCGATTCGAACACCGCCACGAGGATGATGAACAGCCACAGGCGCAGGAACAGCATCGTCAGGGGGTCGATGGAGCGGCCCCCGGCCCGGGCCTGGAGGTCGCTCACGGGCGCCCAGACGAGCCACCACAGGGTGAGGGCGAGGCCGACGAGGCCGGATTCGAGGGCGGTGTTGAGGTAGCCGTTGTGCGCGTCCGTGGCCCGGTTGACCCAGGTCGCCGCGTCGGCGCCGCCGCCGTAGAACACGCTCTCCCAGAACGCGCCGTAGCCGTAGCCGGCGATGGGACGCCTGGCGATGTTGTCGGCGGCGAACTCCCAGATCTCCGTGCGGCCGGTGAAGGTCGGGTCGCCGGCCAGACGCGCCACCAGGGCGCCGATCTCCGGCACCAGGACCGACCCCACCGTCACCGTCAGGAGGAGGGCGAGGGGCGCGAGCAGCACGAGGCGGCGCCAGACGGTCGCCCCGGACCACGTGCAGAACCAGGTGAGGGCGAGCACCGCAGGCGTGATGGCGACGGAGGTCTTGGCGTTCGTGAACACGAGGAACAGGGCGGCGGCGCCCGCGAGTAGGAAGCCGAGGATGCGCTGCCCCGTCCCCGCCCAGAACAGGCCGACGAACACGAACGCCCCCATGGCGGCGCCCGCCGCATTCTTGTGCGCGTAGACCCCGCGCCAGCTGCCGGCGTGCTCGGGCTCGATGAGGTCGAAGGCCGTGTGCATGGCGCGCTCGGGCACGAGCACGAGGCCGAGATAGCTGATGCCCACGATCCCCAGCACCGTGGCGCCCAGCACCGTGGCGAACTGGCGCGCGTCGCGCGCCGCCACGAGAAGCGACACCGCCGCCGCGGTGACGATCACGAGGGAGACCAGGCGGCGGGCCGAGACCAGGGGCTCGATGGACAGCACCGTCGATACGGCGAGCCAGGCGAGCATCAGCAGGATCGGCAGGCTGGCCAGCGGCCGCAGGGCGGCGGCGCCTCGGGCGAAGAGAATCGTGCCGGCGAGGCCGCCCATGATCAGGAACAGGATCTGGTTGCCGAGGTTGCCGCCCGCCCCCGAGGCCGCGTTCTCGGGCGCGGTGCCGTCGTGGAACGGGTTGGCGCCCACCAGCATCACGAGGAGGATCGCCACCATGGCGGTGACGCGCAGGGCGTCGGGACCCAGCGCACGGGCGGACACCTGTCGCGCGGGGACGGCGACTCCCGTGGTCATCGGCTGCAACTCCCATGAACTGTGTCGGGACGAGAAAGCCCCCCATCGGGACAGGAACTCGGCCCCGAGGATCACCCAGGATAGCGCGATCCGTCCTCCGTATCCTGCGGGCAGAATACTTGAGAACCCGCAAAGGCCGGACCCCGGTCCGGATCAGGATTCCGGCTCGCCCCAGACCTCCGGCGCGCGGCCCGTGATCGACCGCACCAGGGCCTCGCGCGCGGCCCGGGAGGCGGCGAGGCGCGCGCGGGCCGCGGCGAGCACCGGCGCCGCCGCCGTGTCCGGCGTGCCGGCGTCGAAGGGCGGGGCGGGGGCGTATTCGAGGCCGAGCTGGATCGCTTCCGCCTCCCCCTGACCGACGAGTTCGGCGGCCAGCGCCAGGGCGAAGTCGATCCCCGCCGTGACGCCGCCGCCGGTGACGAGGTTGCCGTCCCGCACCACGCGCTCGGCCACGGGCGTCGCGCCGAAGGCCGCGAGCAGGTCGAGGGAGGCCCAGTGGGTGGTGGCGCGCCGGCCCCGAAGGAGACCGGCCGCGCCCAGCACCAGGGCGCCGGTGCAGACGGAGGTGACGAAGCGGGCGGTTTTCGCCCGTTCGCGCACGAAGGCCAGCACGACCGGATCGGTCATCAAGGCGTTCACCCCGACCCCGCCGGGGACGCACAGCACGTCGAGGGCCGGGCACCCGGCCATGGTCACCGTGGGGGCGAGCACGAGGCCGGTGGCGCTCCGGATCGGGTCGAGGCCGGCGGCGACGAGATGCACCGTCGCCGCCGGGATCATCGCGAACACCTCGTAGGGCGCGGTGAGATCGAGCTGCTGCACGTTCGGGAAGGCGAGGAGGCCGATGTGGAGGCTCATGTGAGGACCCTGGTTCTCGGGTGCGTGATTCGCGGGGCGCCCCGGCTCACGCACACGCACCATCATATCCGGACCGAAACGACCGGGCGCCCGCTTTTCTCGCTTCCTCGCGGGCCCCGCCCGGGCCCGTTCGGAATTTGACATTCCGGGCCGCATCATCGACACCGCCGGCCTTCGCGGCATCGACCGGAATCGCCGGGCGCGTGCCAGTCTGGAGCCGCATGCCCGCCTTTCCGGCCCGTCCTCCCGCATGACCGACCGCGCCTTCGCGTCTCGCCCGGGCCGTCGCGACCTGTTCGCGTGGCCGCAGGCGATCCTCGACGCCGCGGCGCTGAGCCATGGCCGGGCCTGTGCCCTCCTCGTGGCGCTCTGCCTCGTCTGCTTCCTGCCGGGGCTCGCCTCGCTCCAGCCCATGGACCGGGACGAGCCGCGCTTCGCCCAGGCCTCCAAGCAGATGCTGGAGACCGGCGACCTCGTCGACATCCGCTTCCAGGGCGAGGCGCGCCACAAGAAGCCCGTGGGGATCTACTGGGCCCAGGCCGCCTTCGTCGGGGCCGGCGAGGCCCTCGGCATCCCGAACGCCCGCACCACCATCGCGCTCTATCGCCTGCCCTCGCTGCTCGGCGCCATCGGGGCGGTGCTCCTCGCCTACTGGTCGGCCCTGGCCTTCCTGCCCCGGCGGAGCGCGCTGCTCGCCGCCGCCCTGTTCGCCGCCTGCGTGGTGCTCTCCGCCGAAGCGCGCCTCGCCAAGACCGACGCGCTGCTCTGTGCCTGCGCCATGGCGACCTTCGGGTCCCTGGCGCGGGCCTGGCTCGGCCGGGCCGACGGATCGGCCGGCCGGACCCTCGGCACCGCCACCGTCCTGACCTTCTGGCTCGGCCTCGCCGTGGGCATCCTGGTGAAGGGCCCGATGGTGCCCCTGTTCTGCGGGCTGCCCGCCCTGGTGCTGTCGCTCCACGCCCGCTCCGGCCGGTGGCTGCAGGCGCTGCGGCCCGGCCTCGGCCTGCCGCTCACGCTCCTCATCGTGGCGCCCTGGTTCGTCGCCATCACCTGGAAGAGCGGCGGTGCCTTCTACGGCGAGGCCGTCGGCCACGACATGCTGAGCAAGGTCCAGGGCGGCTCCGAGAAGCATTGGGCGCCACCGGGCGCCTACCTGTTCGCGGTGTTCGGCACCTTCTGGCCCGGCGCGGCCTTCGCGGCGCTCGGCGCGCCCTTCGCCTGGGCGAACCGGCGCGAAGCGGGAATCGCCTTCCTCCTCGCCTGGATCGTGCCGACCTGGCTCCTGTTCGAGATCGTGCCGACGAAGCTGCCGCACTACGTGCTGCCCCTGTTCCCGGCCCTCGCGATCCTCACCGTGCTCGCCCTGACGCGCGGCGCCCTCGACCCCGAACGCCGGGGGGCGCGGCTCACGGCCGGCCTCGTGGTGCTGATCCCGGTGGGCCTGACCCTGGGGCTCTCGGCCTTCGCCTGGACCTACGACCGGACGCTGCCCTGGGCCGGGCTGCCGCTGCTCCTGGCCGCCTGCGCCGTGGCGGTCCTCGCCTGGCGCGCCTTCGCCCGGGGGGCGGCGGAGCGGGCCCTGTGCCTCGGCATCCTCGCCTCGGCCCTGCTTTCGCCGGCGGTGTTCGGCCTGACCCAGCCGGTGATGGCCGCCCTGAAGGTCTCGCCCCGCCTCGCCGCCCTGCGCGACCGCGTGCCCTGCGCGGCGCCGAAGGTGGCGAGCCTCGGCTACCGCGAGCCGAGCTTCGTCTTCCTCATCGGGACGGATCTGGCGATGATGGACACGGCCGCCGAGGCCGCCGCCTTCCTCCGGGGCGAGGGCTGCCGCCTGCTCTACGTCGAGGGCCGCTTCGCCCCGGCCTTCGCCGAGGCCGCCGCGGGCGTCGGGTTCGTGCCGGCCCCGGTCGGCACCGTCTCGGGCTTCAACATCAACGGCGGACGAAGGGTCGACCTCACGGCCTACGCCCACGCCCCCGAACCGACGCCCTGAACCCCCGGGAATCCCCCATGCGTCTCTCCGTGATCGTGCCGGTGAAGGACGAGGTCGGCAACATCGCGAGCCTCGTCGCCGAGATCGGCGCGGCCTGCGCGTCCCTGGCGCCGTTCGAGGTGATCTATGTGGACGACGGCTCCACCGACGGCACCGCCGCGGCCCTCGACCTCGCCCGCCGCGACCGGCCCTGGCTCCGGGTGCTGCGCCACGACCGCACGGCCGGCAAGTCCGCCGGGGTGCAGACCGGCATCGCCGCCGCCCGCGGGGCGATCTGCGCCCTCCTCGACGGCGACGGCCAGAACGATCCGGCCTACCTGCCGACCCTGCTGGCGGCCCTCGAGGAGGGCGGCCCGCGCGTCGGCCTCGCCCAGGGGCAGCGCGTCGGGCGCAAGGACGGCCGGTTGAAGACCCTCCAGTCGCGCATCGCCAACGGGGTGCGGGTCCGCATCCTCAAGGATGCCACCCGCGACACCGGCTGCGGCTACAAGCTCGTGCGCCGCGAGGTCTATGCCCGCCTGCCGTATTTCGACGGGCTGCACCGCTTCATGCCGGCGCTGGTGGCCCGCGAGGGCTACGCCGTGGTCCACCGCGACGTGATCGACCGCCCGCGCTTCACCGGGGCCTCGAAATACGGCCTGTTCGACCGGCTCTGGGTCGGCCTCCTCGATCTCGCCGGGGTGTGGTGGCTGATCCGCCGCAAGCGGGTCACGCCTTCGGTCACCGACGTCACGGGACCCTGACCCCATGCTGATCCAGCTCGCCGCGGATATCCGCGGCTACGTCTACGACGTCTTCGTGGTGCGCTTCGACGGGTGGCTCGTCTTCGGCATCCTCGCCCAGGCGGTGTTCGGCGCCCGCTTCGTGGTGCAGTGGCTCGCCTCCGAGCGGGCGGGGCGCAGCGTGATCCCCCTGGCGTTCTGGTTCCTCTCCATCGCGGGTGGCCTGATGACCCTGGTCTACGGCCTCGTGCGGCGCGAACCCGTGATCATCTTCGGGCAGGCGCTGTCGACCTTCATCTACCTGCGCAACGTCGTCCTCATCCTGCGCGAGCGGCGCGCCCGATGACGGCCTTCGCGCCCCTGCCGGCGTTCTACGACGACCTCGACGCCAGCTTCTTCGAACTCTGGCGCCTCCTGCACGAGGGGCCGGCCTTGCGCCGCAACGCCTTCCACATGCCGGCCCTCGCCACCGTCGACGCCGACGGGCACCCCCAGGTGCGGACCGTGGTCCTGCGCGAAGCCGATCCCGCTGCGGGAACGCTCCGGTTCCACTGCGACCGCCGCTCGGCCAAGGCCGGCGAGATCGCCGCCACCGGCCGAGCCGCCCTGCACGGCTACGACACCGCCTCGAAGATCCAGATCCGGGTCTCGGGGCCGGCCCGCCTCCACACGGACGACGCCGTGGCCGAGGCCGCCTGGGCCGCCTCGCGGGTCATGAGCCGGACCTGCTACGGGATCGCTCCGGCCCCCGGCACGGCGCTGCCCGCGGGCGACGCCTACACCCAGCCGGAGGACGGCGCCGACCTGGACCTCGCGCGCCCGAATTTCTGCGCCGTGGTGGTGACGGCGACCCGCCTCGACTTCCTGTTCCTCGACCGGCGCGGGCACCGCCGGGCGGGGTGGGAACGCGGGGCGGCGGGGTGGACGGGCGCCTGGCTGGCGCCGTGACGCCGCCCCTTGTTCCGGGGGCGCTCCCCACGCGCCAGCGCCCCGCCGCCGGTTCGGCGCGGGGGACGGCCTGAGGAAACGGGAGACGCGGGACGCCGCGAGACCCTGTTTTTGTAAGTTTGGCCGGTCTCCCGGCGTCCCCCGGCCCGGCCCCTTTCGGGACCGATCCGTTTCGTCACGGCGTCTTCTCGGCCTCGGCGACTCGGCTAGTAGCGGCCCACCTCCGCGCGACGCGACGTCCCTTACGGGAACGCCGGTGCGGCAGCCGACTGATCAGGGTCAAGCCCCGAGCCCGCCTCGTAGTGGGCGGACCGTCCGTTGTCTCGGTGTGCTCCAGGGTCCCGGTTCCTCGCCTCAACACGCCTCGAGCAGAAGATCGCCGCCNCGCCACCGAGCGCGAGAGCGTCGAGAAGGCCGATACCGGCGCCCTCGAAGCCGAATGTAAGTTTRGCCGGTCTCCCGGCGTCCCCCGGCCCGGCCCCTTTCGGGACCGATCCGTTTCGTCACGGCGTCTTCTCGGCCTCGGCGACTCGGCTAGTAGCGGCCCACCTCCGCGCGACGCGACGTCCCTTTACGGRAACGCCGGTGCGGCAGCCGACTGATCAGGGTCAAGCCCCGAGCCCGCCTCGTAGTGGGCGGACCGTCCGTTGTCTCGGTGTGCTCCAGGGTCCCGGTTCCTCGCCTCAACACGGCTCCTCCCCGTCCAGAACACCTTGCGTCGCCGATGCGGCCCGGGGCGATGGCGAGACCGGGCCATCGACGCGGGGCGCCGTCTCCTCCCCCGAGCCCCCCGACCCGGTTCGCCGGGGGGCCTCCCGCGTGGGAGGCGAGTGCCCGGACTGAACNGACCGGGCCATCGACGCGGGGCGCCGTCTCCTCCCCCGAGCCCCCCGACCCGGTTCGCCGGGGGGCCTCCCGCGTGGGAGGCGAGTGCCCGGACTGAACMACGAAATAGGAATATTGTCAAGAAATTTCGGTGCTCGAGGTGGGACCGATCCTGCCGTGGTGAGGCCGATGGCCCATGAGGGACGCGCGCAGGCGTTCTGCGGTTCACATCGCCGCGCGCAGCCGCGCGAACCCCGCGTCGAGGTCCGCCTGCAGGTCCGCGACGTCTTCGAGCCCGATGTGGAAGCGCAGGCCCGGGCCCTCCGGGGCCCAGGTGGTGGCGGTGCGGTAGGTGCGGCAGTCGAACGGGATGACGAGGCTCTCGAAGCCGCCCCAGGAAAAGCCCATGCCGAACAGTTCGAGGCCGTCGAGCAGTGCCGCCACGGCGCGCTCGGGGGCGGGGCGGAGGATCACGCCGAACAGGCCCGAGGCGCCGGAGAAGTCGCGGCGCCAGATGGCGTGGCCGGGATCCTCGGGGAGTGCGGGATGGAGCACCCGGGCCACCTCCGGCCTGGCTTGCAGCCAGCGCGCCATGGCGAGCCCCTGCGCGCCGTGCTCGCGCAGGCGCAGCGCCATGGTGCGTAAGCCGCGCAGGGCCAGGAACACGTCCTCCGGGCCTGCGCACATGGCGAAGTGCTCGAAGGTCCGGTGCAGGGCCGGCCAGTATTTTTGGTTGGCCGAGGTGAGGCCCAGCAGCAGGTCCGAGCCGCCGGAGAGGTACTTGGTGCCGGCCTCCACCGCGATGTCGACGCCGCGCGCATGGGGCGGGAACAGCAGCGGCGTCGCCCAGGTGTTGTCCATGATGACGGCGGCGCCCCGCGCATGGACCACTTCACTGATCGCCGGCACGTCCTGCATCTCGAAGCTCTGCGAGCCCGGCGCCTCCACAAGGACCGCCTTGGTGGTGTCGCGCATCAGGGCGCCGATGCCGGCGCCGACCAACGGGTCGTAATACTCCACCTCCACCCCGAAGCGCTTCAGGACGCCATCGCAGAAGATGCGGGTGGGGCGGTAGGCGGAATCGCTGACCAGCAGGTGGTCGCCGGCCGAGACCACGGCCATGAGGGCGACGGTGAGCGCCGCCAGCCCCGAGGGGGTCAGCACGGTGCCGGCGGCCCCCGCGAGTTCGCTCCAGGCGCGCGTCAGGGATTCCGTCGTCGGCGTGCCGGAGGTGCCGTAATCGAAGCGCCCGCGCCGGTGCTTGAGGTCGTCGTAGGTGGGAAACAGCACCGTCGAGCCGCGATAGATCGGCGTGTTGACGAAGCCGTGCTGAGCGGAGGGATCGCGCCCGGCATGGACGAGGCGGGTGCTCGGGCCGAAGCGTGCGGGATCGCGGGGCGGTGTGATGGACATCGGCGCCTTCGGGCGGTTCTTCTGGGGATGGGGCGACCACAGCCCGGCGGGGGGTGGGCCGTCAAGTCAGCCTCCCAGGCACTCGACCTGTGACGGGAGATTCGTTCGCTTCCTCGGATCGATCGGACGCATCAAGTCCACCCGTTCGGAAGGCAGGGGGATGCGCGCAGACCGTCCGCCTCACCCCAGGATGCGGCTCAGAAACCCTTGCGTCCTCGGGTGCCGGGGCCGGTCGAAGAAGGCGTCCGGCGCGGCGATCTCGACGATCTGGCCCTCGTCCATGAACACCACCCGGTCGGCCACCGCCCGGGCGAACCCCATCTCGTGGGTGACGCACAGCAGCGTGGTGCCGGCGCCCGCGAGCTCGGTGAGGGTGTCGAGGACCTCCTGCACCATCTCGGGATCGAGGGCCGAGGTCGGCTCGTCGAACAGCATCACCTCCGGTTCGAGGCACAGGGCGCGGGCGATGGCGACCCGCTGTTGCTGGCCGCCGGAGAGTTCGGCGGGTCTGCGGTCGGCCTTGTCGGCGAGCTGCACCCGCGCGAGGTGGCCCATGGCGAGGTCGCGGGCCGCATTCAGCCCGAGGCGGCGGACGTGGAGGGGGGCCAGCGTGCAGTTCTCCAGGACCGTGAGGTGCGGGAACAGGTTGAACTGCTGGAACACCATCCCGACCCGGGCGCGCACGGCGTCGGTGGCCTTGGCGCTGCCGTCGAGGGTGAAGCCCGCGACCCGGATGGTGCCGGACTGGTGCGCGACGAGGCCGTTGATCGCGCGGATGAGCGTCGATTTCCCCGAGCCGGAGGGGCCGCAGATCACCAGGGTCTCGGAGCGCGCCACCGTGAGGTCGATGTCGCGCAGGACGTGGGTGGTGCCGAACCAGGCGTCGACGCCCGCGAATTCCACGGCGGGCGTATTCTGGGCAGGCGTGTCCGTCATCGCGCATCCCCCGCCGCGAGGCGGCGCTCGATGAAGCCGGCGTAGCGGGCCATGCCGAAACAGATCGCGAAGTAGAACAGGGCCGCGAAGGCGTAGGCCGTGGCCGGCACGGCGGGGGCCGACCAGCGCGGGTCGGCGCGGGCCGCCTCCAGCACGCGGATGAAGTCGGCGATGCCCACGATGGAGACCAGCGTCGTGTCCTTGAACAGGCCGATGAGGGTGTTGACGATGCCCGGCACCACGATCTTGAGGGCCTGGGGCAGCACGACGGCGCGCAGGGCCTGGGTCTTCGTGAGCCCCAGCGCCAGGGCGGCCCGCATCTGGCCCTCCGGGATCGCCTGGAGGCCGCCGCGCACCACCTCGGCCATGTAGGCGGAGGCGAACAGCGCGATGCCGACGAGCGGCCGCACCAGCCGGTCCACCGTGAGGTCCCCCGGCAGGAACAGGGGCAGCATCACGTTGGCCATGAACAGCACGGTGATGAGGGGCACCCCGCGCCAGAACTCGATGAAGCCGATGCAGGCGTAGCGCACCACCGGCCAGTCCGAGCGCCGGCCGAGCGCCAGGAGGATGCCGAGCGGCAGGGACGCGACGATGCCCACCATCGAGACCACCACGGTGACGAGGAGGCCGCCCCACAGGCCGGTGGCGACGGAAACGAGGCCCAGCGCCGGCATCCCGGCGAGCAGCGCGTAGGCGAGGACGGGGAACACCACGAACAGGTAGGCCGCGCCCCAGGCGCGCTTCGGGGCGCCGAGCCACAGCATCCAGCCCGCCCCGAAGGCCAGCAGGGCGAAGAACAGGTTCGGGCGCCAGCGCTCGGCCGCCGGGTAGGAACCGTAGGCGAGGTAGTTGATTTTCTCTCCGATGAAGGCCCAGCAGGCCCCGACCGGGTGGCCCACCACCTCGGGCCGGCAGGCCTCGCCGGAGGTCCCGGTCCAGACGGCGTCGAACACGAGGAAGCGCAGGGCCAGGGGCACGAGCCAGGCCAGCGCCGCCAGGATCAGGACGGTGACGAGGCCGTCGGTCCAGCTCGCGAACAGGTTGGTCCGAACCCAGGCGAGGGGCCCGCCGAGGCGGCGCGGCGGCGGGGCCGGCGGGATCAGGGTTTTCCGCACGTAACCCTCGGTCAAGAACCCATCGGCGCGGCTCATGGCCGGCCCCCCGCCACGCGGGCGTTGTACCGGTTCATCAGGAGGGCGGTCGCGAGGCTGAGGCTGAGATAGACGCCCATGGTGATCGCCACCACCTCCACCGCCTGGTTGGTCTGGTTGAGCACCGTGCCCATGAAGACGTGGACGAGGTCGGGGTAGCCGATGAGCACGGCGAGCGACGAGTTCTTCGTCGTGTTGAGATACTGGCTCGTCAGCGGCGGCACGATCACCCGCATGGCCTGGGGCAGCACCACGAGGCGCAGGGCTTGGGCGCCGCTGAGCGACAGGGCGGCGGCGGCCTCGCGCTGGCCGCGCGGCACGCTGTCGAGGCCCGAGCGCACGATCTCGGCGATGAAGGCGGCCGAGTAGGTCGAGAGCCCGACGAGGAGGGCCACGAATTCCGGCCGCAGGGCCAGGCCGCCCGCGATGTCGTAGGGGCCGCGCGCCGGCCACGCCACCGGCACGAGATGCCCCGCGAGCGCGAGACCGGCCCAGGCGAGGGCCGGGAGGCCGAGGCCGAGGAGCGCACCCGGCCACAGCACGGGGACGGGCTTCCGGCCCAGGGCCACGGCGCGGCGGCTCATGCGGAGGAGGAGCCCCATCGCGAAAAGGCCGGCGGCGAAAGCCAGGGGCACAAGGGCGGCCAATCCGGAAAAATCCGGGCGGGGCAGGAAGAGGCCGCGCTGGCTGAGATACGCGCCGCCCCACGCGGCGGGATCGCTCGCCGCGGGCAGGGCGACCCGCACGGCGACGTACCAGACCAGCAATTGCAGCAGCAGCGGCAGATTGCGGAAGCCCTCGACGTAGGCGGCCGCGAACGACCGGGCGAGCAGGTTCGACGAGCGCCGGGCGATGCCGAGGGCGAAGCCGAGCACCGTCGAGAGGACGATGGCGAGGGCCGACACCAGCAGGGTGTTGAGGAGCCCGACGAGGAACGCATCGAGATAGGTCGCCGTCGCGGCCGCGTACGGGATCGGGCTCTGGCCGATGTCGAACCCGGCGGGGCGCTCGAGGAAGCCGAACCCGGCCACGATCCCCTGGCGCGCGAGTTTCTGGGCGGCGTTGGTGGCGGCGAAATACGCCAGCGCCGCCAGTGCCAGGACGAGGGCGGCCTGGACGACGAGGGCCCGCCAGGAGGAGACGCGGGGCTCAGCCATTCGACGAGGTCCCTCGCCATTGGCCCCGGCCCGAGGGCGTGAAGCGCGACGGACTCCCTCTCCTGGAAGGAGAGGGCTGGGGTGAGGTGTGCGAACTCTCCGGAGAACCCACACACCTCACCCTGTCCCTCTCCTTCCAGGAGAGGGGACCCGCGTCTCCACATGCCAGGTGTGCCGCATCCCGCAGGGGGGAGAGGGGGGGCGCATCCGCGTTCCGCAAAACGCCCCTCACCGGATCGGGGGCCCGTATTGCAGGCCGCCCTGGTTCCACAGGGCGTTGAGGCCGCGCGGGATCTTGAGGGGCGTGCCGTCGCCGAGGTTGCGGGCGAAGCTGTCGCCGTAATTGCCGACGTGGCGGACGATCCGGGCGACCCAGTCCGCCGTCAGGCCGAGGCGCTCGCCGTAGCCGCCCTCGAGGCCGAGGATGCGCCGCGCGTCGGGGCTCGGGGCCTCCCGGCGCATCTGCTCCACGTTGTCCTGGCGGATGCCGGCCTCCTCGGCGTCGAGCATGGCGTAGTGCGTCCAGGCGACGATGTCGCGCCACTGGTCGTCGCCCTGGCGCACGCCCGGGGCGAAGGGCTCCTTGGAGATGGCCTCGCTGAGGATCACGTGTTCGTCGGGGTGGGCGGTCTTCAGGCGCTCGCCGTAGAGGGAGGACTGGTCCGTCGAGTAGGCGTCGCAGCGGCCGGATTCGTAGGCGCCGAGCGTCTGCTCGCTGTTGGCGAAGGTGACGACCTGGTAGGTCAGGCCCCGGGTGCGGAACCAGTCGGCGAGGTTGAGCTCCGTGGTGGTGCCCTGCTGCAGGCAGATGGTCGCCCGGTCGAGCTGCTTGACGGCGCCGATGTTCAGGGCCTTTCGGACCAGGAATCCCTGCCCGTCGTAGAAGGTGATCGCCGGAAAGTTCATGGCCGCCGTGTCGCGCGACAGGGTCCAGGTGGTGTTGCGGGCGAGCACGTCGATCTCGCCCGATTGCAGGGCGGTGAAGCGCGCGGCGGAGGATTGCGGGATGAAGCGCACGGCCTCCGGGCTGTCGAAGATCGCCGCCGCCAGCGCCCGGCAGAAATCGACGTCGAGGCCGGTCCAGTGGCCCTGGCCGTCGGGCACGCTGAAGCCCGCCACCCCGGGGCTGACGCCGCAGACGAGGTGCCCGCGCGCCTTCACCTGCGCCAGGGTGCCCTCGGCCTTGCCGGTGCCGGTCTTGGTGGCGTCGGTCTTGACCGAATCGGTCTTGACTGAATCGGTCTTGGCCGGCTCGGCCCAGGCGGGGAGGGGCGTGCCGAGGAGCGCCAGGGCGAGGAGCAGGGCCGGCCTTGGTCGAACCACGCGCATGCGTCTCCGTAGGGGTTCGCGGGGGATCGGGGCGAGCTCTAGCAGGCTCGGTGGGTTTCGCAAAAGCGGTCCCCGCTTCCGAGCGGAAAACCCGCGCCGTACCAAGGACCTAGACAGGACGAAGCGGTGGCGTCGCCAGGGTGAATTCGCGTGGCCCGGCCGATCGACGGGTCGGGGGCGCGCCGCGTCGCGCGGTTCGTTAACGGCCCTGGGCTAAAGCTGTTGCGGTTCGTGTTGTTCGCGTATCTCGGAAGTGCGTCGCCGTGCGTATCCTGCGTTTCCTTGCCGTGGGCGGCCTCTTCGGGGTCAGCCTGACGATCATCGGCTTCACCTGCGTCGATCGCCTCGCCCATCCGGTGGTGGTGCCGGCACCGCCCGTGCCCACCCTGGCGCGCCCGGTGATGGCCGACCCCCTGGCGACGGGCTCCCTCGGCACCGGTGGGGCCTCGCCCCTGGGCGGCTCCGGCACAGGCCCCCTGTCCGGGGCGCCCGCCCCGACGAAGACCGCCAAGGCCGCGCGGCCGAAGGCGGTGGAGGGGTTCGACACCGAGCGCCTCAACGCCCTCATGCGCGGCGATCCCGCCGTCACCCTGTCGCGCACGCGCTGATGCTCGCAGACCGAGCGGCGCCGATCCCCCGGGCGACGGCCGGTCTCGGCGCCGCTCGGCGGACCTCCGCCGCCGCGCGGTCGCGCGGGCAGACGACGATGCGTTCCACGCCGCGCCGTCTGGTATAAGCCCCGTCCGCGGGACGGCCCGCGGGAGCGGGAGCCTTCGACCTTGGGCCTGATCTACGCGCTCGGCGCCTATCTCAGCTGGGGCCTCGTGGTCCCGGTGCATTTCCGGCTCCTCGACGCGGTGCCGGCCACCAGCATCCTGGCCCACCGCATCGTCTGGTCGGCCGTTCTCGTCACCGGCCTGCTGGTGGCCCTGCGCCGCCGCGTGCGCAGCCCGTTCCCCCTGAGGCCCCGGCACGGGCTCCTCGTGCTCTCGGCCGTCCTCATCGGCGTGAACTGGCTGCTCTACCTGCGCGCCGTCCAATCCGGGCACATGCTGGACGCCAGTCTGGGCTACTTCATCAACCCGCTCATGAGCGTGGTGCTCGGGGCCGCGGTGCTCGGCGAGCGCCTGCGCCCGGTCCAGGTCGCCGCCGTGTCCCTGGCCGCCGGGGCGGTGCTCCTGGCGGTGGTGGTGGCCGGCCACCTGCCCTGGGTGTCCCTGGCGCTCGCGGCGAGCTTTTCCCTCTACGGCCTCGTGCGCAAGGTGGTGGGGGTCGACGCCATGGTGGGCTTCGCGGCCGAGACCGCCGTGCTGCTGCCCGTGGCCCTGGGCTACCTCGTCCTGTTCGCGCCGCCCGTGGTGACGGGCGATCCCGTGCGGGCCGGCCTCCTCGTGCTCACGGGCGTCACCACCGCCCTGCCGCTGATCTGGTTCGCGGCCGCGGCCGAGCGCCTGACGCTCGCGACCCTCGGCCTGATGCAGTACCTCGCCCCGAGCTGCCTCCTGGTGCTCAGCGTCGTCGCCTACGGCGAGCGCCTCGAACCGCACCGGATGATGCTGTTCGGCCTGATCTGGCTGGCGCTGGCCCTCTACGCGGCGGACGCGTACCGCGCGGCCCGCCGGGCGCGGGCGGCCTGAACGGGCCGCCCGATTCGGGTCAGGCGATCCCGAGCTGGCGGAACACCGGCAGGCGGGTCTTCACGAACGTGTCGTAGCGCTCGCGCAGGTCGGCGAGGTTGGCCTCGTCGCCGTCCAGCGGCTTGCCGTCCTTGACGAGGCGCTGCCCTTGCGCCTGCAGCACCGCCCAGGCCCGCTGCACCGGATCCGCCCCGCTGCCTTGCGCGGCCAGGAACAGCTGCGCCATGCGGTCGGCCGGGACGCCGCTGCCGGTCACCGGCGAGGCCAGGAACTGCAGCTCCTCCGTGGCCTCGGCCCGCTTCGTCACGGCGGCGTTGAAGGCCTTGGTGCGCTTGGCGCGCGCCGCCTCGTCCTTGGGGGAGGGGCAGGGCTGGACGTGGCCCGAGCCGACGAGGATGCCGAACGCCTCCATGAGCTTGCCCCAGTCGAGGGCCTTCACCGAGGGGTCGGCGAAGATCGCCTGGACCGTGGCCGGCCCCTTGGCCAGCACGTCGAGGATCGGGCGGTAGACCTCCTCCTGCAGCTGCGCCTCGCCCAGGCTGCCCTGCACCTTCAGGGCGACGTCGGCGCGCGGCGTCGAGAGGGCGAAGCGCAGATGGGTCCAGATCGCCCGGGAGGAGGGCACCGTGTGGGGCAGGGCGCCCTTGACGTAGACGTCGCGGCGGAACTGCTGGTTGACCATGTAGTCCCGCAGGGTCTCGCGCCGCACGGGATCGGGGCAAGCCTTCAGGATCGCCTGCTGCTCCGCATTGAGGTTGATGGCGTCGACCCCCTCGAGCAGGGCGGCGGAGCCCACGTAGCTGAGCTTCGCCTCGGCCAGCTCGGCCGCCACGTCGGCGACGTAGAACGGCGTCCAGTCGCGGTTGAAGTACTCGTGCGCGAGGTAGCTCCTCGGCAGGCCCTTCATCTTCTCGAAGCGCGGGGCGAGCGCCGGGTTCTGGGTGAAGTACGAGGCCTTGGCCTCGCGCATGGATTCGGCGAAGGCCACGGCCTCGTCGATGCGCGGGATGATCGGGCCGGTGCGGGTGCCGGCGTGGTCCGTGAGCAGGCGGCGCAGGGGCATGGCCGCCGCCCAGCCCGGCAGGGTGTTGTAGCTGATGTAGACGATGCCGCCGGGCTTGAGGCGCCGACGCAGGAATTCGACGATGTGCGCCCGGTTCTCCGGGCTGATCCAGCTGTAGATGCCGTGGAGCGCGATCACGTCGAAGGCCGCCGGCAGGGCCGGCTCGTGGAGAAGCTCCGAAAAGCTGTGGTCGTAGAAGTGGACGTTGGGCGTGCCGGCCTCGGCCGCCAGCGCCCGGGCGCCGGCGATCTGCGCCGGGTTGAAGTCGGTGGCGTGGAAGTCGACGTTGGGGTTGGCCGCCGCCAGCAGGTTGGTGGAGACGCCCTGGCCGCAGCCGAGCTCGCAATAGGCCGCGCGCCCGTCGAGGTCCGGCCCGCGCTGGCCCCGCGTCAGCATGACGAAGTTCAGCAGGGCTGGGGTCAGCTCGCGATAGAAGCCGTGGGTATAGCCGATATCGGCGACGTAGCCTGCCGTCCAAGTGGTCATGTCGTACTCCGAAGGGCGCCGCCCGAGCCAGGCCGGCCCGGTGCGAAGGGAGCGGCGTGCGTGCGATTCCCGCCCCCTGCAACCGCTCTAACTTCTGGACGGGGGGATGCCTACCCGTCTCCCACGCGAGACCCGCGCGAGACCGGACCCCACCGAGCCGAGCCCTCGCCTTGGCCGCCCGCCGCGTGCGAGGTTCGGGCCGATCCGCAGCCGGGCGCCCGCATGATCCACAACCGCATCACCAGCATTGCCGGCCTGCGTGTCGGCCACGCCGAGGATCGTTCCCTCGGCAGCGGCGTCACGGCGCTGATCTTCGACGCGCCCGTGGTGGCCGGCGTCGACGTGCGCGGCGGCGGCCCCGGGACCCGCGAGACCGACCTCCTCGACCCCGAGCGCACGGTGGAGCGCATCGACGCCCTCGTGCTGTCGGGCGGCTCGGCCTTCGGCCTCGACGCGGCGGCGGGCGTCATGGCGGCGCTCGCCGAGGCCGGGCGCGGCTTCGCCGTGGGGACGGCCCGGGTGCCCATCGTGCCCGCCGCCGTGCTGTTCGATCTCCTCAACGGCGGCGACAAGGATTGGGGCCGGTTCCCGCCCTACCGGGATCTCGGCTACGCGGCGGCGCAGTCGGCGGCCGTCGACTTCGCGCTGGGCTCCGTCGGCGCTGGCACCGGGGCCGCCACCGCCAACCTCAAGGGCGGGATCGGCTCGGCCTTCGCCGAGGTTCCGGGCCTTGCCGCCCGGGTCGGCGCGCTCGCCGCCGTCAACGCCTTCGGCCGGGTCACCGTGGGCGACGGCGCGCAATTCTGGGCCGCCCCCTACGAGGTCGGCGACGAGTTCGGGGGACTGGGTTTTCCCCGGACCCTGCCGCCCGAGGCGTTCGACTGGCCGCGCAAAGACGCAGGCCCGGCCGGCGCCAGCACGACCCTCGCGGTCGTCGCCACCGACGCGATCCTCACCAAGGCCCAGGCGAGGCGCCTCGCCGTGATGGCCCAGGACGGCCTCGCCCGGGCGATCCACCCCGTCCACACGCCGCTCGACGGCGACGTGGTCTTCGCCGTGGCGACGGGGCGGGTGCCGCTGGCCGACCCCGTCGGCGACCTTGCGCGCCTCGGGGACGCCGCCGCCCGGACCCTGGCGCGCGCCATCGCCATCGGCGTGCACCGGGCCACATCCCTGCCGGGGTTCGAGCGGATGCCGTCGGCCTGGGCCGAGTGCTTCGGGCGCATGGGCTGAGGCCCGGCCGCCCGGCCAGATCAGGGTTCGAAGGGCCCGGCCCTTCGCGCGTCCTGGTTCGCGGATCCTGGTTCGCGGGTCCTGGTTCGCGGGTCCTGGGCGGAGCCCCGGAGAGCGCTCCGGCTCAGCCCTCCGCCTCCGCCCTGGCATCGGTGATGAGGCTGGCGAGCCCCGCATCGACCTCGGCGCCGAGGAGGGCGCGCTCGGCGTCGGTGAGGTCGGCGGCCCAGCCGCGCGTGCCGAACCCGTCCGCGCACTTGGCCCGCTCGGCCGTGAGATAGGCCTCCGTCTCAGTGGGCTGCGTCCGCATGGCCTGGACGAGGCCGAACCAGGCCGCCCGCTCCACCACGGCGAGGCGGGCGCGCAGGCGGATCATCACCGCGCGCTCGGGGCTGACATCGTCCATCGGCTGTTCCGTCTCCGGTCTACAGTCTCAGCGCCGGGGTTCGCAGCGCGTCTTCACGTAGGTGTCCTTGTCGTTGCCGTGGCCGGCATTGGCCGCGAGCACCGGGCCCTGCATCAGGCATTCCTGAAGCGTGTGGGCCGGGCCGGTGATGATGTCGAGCGCCGTTTCCCGGGAGCAATCCGGGGCCTGGACGGTGGAGGCGCAGACGAGGGCGACGACGAGGACTGGGTTCATGCCACACCACCTAGATCGCGGGCCCGGCGCGGCAAGGGCGGGGCGCCGCCGGCCCTGCAGGGAAATGCCGGATCGCCCGTCGCCTAAGCCCGGCGTGCCGCGCGCCGCCCCGAGATCCTGCTTCGTGCTTGTTTTGTTTCACGGTTTGGCTGCGATATCGTTCAAGGATATTCGTCCTGGGCTTATAGTCTTAGGAAAATAATATAGATTTTGCCCGTCGATCCCCCCAGGTACGGGACAAATGACGAACAGAATGGAACAAGTCTGTGGACGTCCGGCGCCCGGGCCGATCCGACCCCGCCCGGCGCGTGTTAAGCTTTTCGTGCGAGAGCCGGGACGCGTCGGGGCGGGTCCCGTCGTACGGCAACCGGAGCGGGCATGAGCGTCGGCATCGAGATGGGACTGAGCATGGGGCCGGGCGCGGAGCCCGCCCGCCTCGACCTCGAGGAGTTGCTGGCGACCCGTCTCCTCGTCCAGGGCAACTCGGGCTCGGGCAAGTCGCACCTGCTGCGGCGCCTCCTCGAGCAGAGCGCCGGATCGGTGCAGCAGGTGATCGTCGACCCGGAAGGCGATTTCGTCACCCTGGCGGAGGCCTACGGCCACGTGGTGGTGGACGGCGCCCACGGCGAGGCCGACCTCCAGGCCATCGCCGCCCGGGTGCGCGCCCACCGGGTCTCCGTGGTGCTCACCCTGGAGAGCCTCGACATGGAGGCGCAGATGCGCGCGGCGGCCGCCTTCCTCGGCGGCCTGTTCGAGGCCGAGCGAACCCATTGGCATCCCGTTCTCGTCGTCGTCGACGAGGCGCAGATCTTCGCGCCGGCCGCCGCCGGCGACGTCTCGGACGAGGCGCGAAAGGCCTCCCTCGGCGCCATGACCAATCTCATGTGCCGGGGCCGCAAACGGGGCTTGGCCGGCATCATCGCGACGCAGCGCCTGGCCAAGCTCGCCAAGAACGTCGCGGCGGAAGCCACGAACTTCCTCATGGGCCGCACCTTCCTCGACATCGACATGGCGCGGGCCGCCGATCTGCTGGGCCTCGACCGGCGCGGCGCCGAGCGGTTCCGCGATCTGGCGCGCGGCGAGTTCGTGGCCCTCGGCCCGGCCCTCAGCCGCCGGCCCCTGGCCCTGCGCATCGGTCCCGTCACCACCTCGGCGCGGTCGGGGTCCCCGAAGCTCGTGCCCCTGCCGGCCCCGGCGGACGCGGACCTGCGCGCCCTCATCCTCACCCGCTCGGCCGAGGACAGCGGCCCGGCCTGGGCGCCGGCCCCCCGCACGCCGCCGGCGCCGCGGGCCACGCCGGCCGATCTCATGCGCGAACTCAGCGCCTACCGGCCCGAGCCCGTGGAGACACCCGAACCCTTGAGCGAGGCGGAGATCCGCGCCGGCTGCGACGCGGTCCTGCGCGGCATCGCCGCCGATCCCGATGCCGGCGGCCAGCCCGTGGCGGTGGTGTATCAGGACTTCCTCGTCCGCTGCCGCATGCGCGGCCTCGACGGCGAATCCCTGAGCCTCGCCGCGTTCCGCCGTCGCCTCGGCGTCGCCCGTGCCGGCCTCGACGAGGCCGAGCCGTCGCAGGCGGATGCGCGGTGGGACGAGGCGCAGGCCGCCGCCGCCGCGCTTCCCGACGAGGTCCAGGGCCTGTTCCTGATGTTGGCCCGCGCCGCCCTGGCGGGCGAACCCTGCCCCGGCGACGAGGCCCTGGCCCGGGCCATCGGCAGCCGCTCGCCCGGCCGGGCCAAGCGCCTGCTCGCCTATGTGGAGACGCGGGGCACCATCGTCTGTCGGATGGATTATCGCGGCAACCGCGTCGTCGCCCTGCCGTCCCTCAACTGCGAGACGGCGCCCGGCGACCCCAAGGCCCCGTTCGGGGACGGGAAAGCCCCGACCGGCGACGCCAAGGTGCCAACGGGCGAGGCCCCGTCGCCATCGACCGTGCCCGAGATGCCTGGCCTGTTCGCGGCCGAGTGATCCGGCCGCGACGCCGTCAGGCTACTTGATCACCGCGCAGGCGATGCGCGGGCCGGCCCCGCCGATGGGCTGGGTCGTGTGGTCGTCCGGGTTGGCGTGGATGATGAGCGCCGAGCCGTCGCCGTCCTTCAAGCCGCCTTCGCCCGTGAGCGGGGTCTCGCTCGACACCTCGGCGTTCACCGAGCCGTCGGCGTTGGCGTAGACGTTGGGCAGGTCGCCCTCGTCCGGGCCGTCGGGGTTGAGCAGGCCGTGCTTGCTCTGGTCGTGGTTCACGTGGGCCTTCGACTTCTCGAACTTCTCCGTGTCCGAGCAGTCGCCCACGGCGTGGAAGTGGATGCCGTGCCAGCCGGGCGGCAGGCCGCCGGCGTTGATGGTCACCCGCATCACCAGGGCGCTGGCCCCGTCGCGGATGGCGATCCGGCCGATGGCCTCGCCCTTGCCGTTCTGGATGTCGGCCTCGAACGTCTGGGGGGCGGCCGGGGCGGCCGGCGCGGCCGGGGCGGCCGGCGCCGGGGGCGTCGCCTGAGCCGGCGGCTCCTGCGCCTGGGCGGCGGCTGTCAGAGCCAAGAAGGGCAGGGCCAGAAGGGGGGTGATCGTCAGGACGCGTCTCATGGAATGGCTTTCCTCTCCACGCCGGGGGCGCTTCTGAGCCTCAACGAGGCAAGGTCCCGGGTCGATCCGGGACCGTACCGATTCGTCCGATGCGGGGGGCGTCTTCGGACGGGGTGTTTCCAGGGCGAGGCATGCCGCTCCGGCCGCCTTCGCGCAAGCAGTCCGCCCCCGGTACGGCCGCACCCTCCGGTGGACGCCGCGTTGACACTTCCTTAAGGTTTCGTCCGATCCGGGGCGGGATCGTCCGCGATTCGCGCACCCCTCCGCGAAGGCTGGGACTCGATCGGGAGCGCCGCATGTCCACCCCTCTCCGCCTCGTCGCCCTGCTGGCCCTGGTCTGCGCCGGCCCCGCTGCGGCGCAGACCGCGCCCGCCGAGCGGGCCTGGACCGATCCCCCGGCGCGGGCCGCCGCGGCATCGGAGGCCCAGTCCGCAGCCGAGCCGGCCCGGGCGGCAGGGAAAGTGCCGCAGTCCGAGCGAACTCTTGCCGAGAGGACCCTTGCCGACACTCGTCGTGCCAAGCCGAGCGCTGGCAAGGCCAGGACGAAGGCCACCGTCGCCGAGGCCCCGCGGTCGCGTGTCGAGCCCCGCACCGTGCAGCGGACGCCGAAGGTCCGCGTGGCGGCGGAGTCCCGTCGCGGCGTCACGGTCCGGACCCTGACGCCGACCCGGCCCGACCTGCGCAGCGCGTCGCCCCGCATGGCCCACGCTCATCGCTCGTCCGCCCGTCCGATGCGCTACGGCTTCATCGCGCCGCCCCCGCCGCCGGGCGGATTCCCCGAGGATCCGCGCGCCCGGCGCATCCGCCAGGCGGAGGCGGCGGGCTACCTCGTCGTGCGCCGCAGCACCGTCGCGGCGCCCGATGGCCGCATCCTGTACGGCTACCGGCCCTACGATCCGGATGACGCCGACGATTGAGTTTTCGCGGCGGCAACGCCACAAACGAAAAACCCCGCCGGGAGACCCGGCGGGGGTGAAGGACGTATCGGGTGCTCGTGCGGCGCCTCAGCGCAGGCGGCCCGGGCGGGCCGGCTCGAACACGATGCGGCGGTGATAGGCGCACCAGCTCTTGCCGTCAGGCACCGAGGCGCCACAGCACACGGCGCGGTCGTTGGGCTCACCGATGATGAACTTGCACACGAACGCACCCGATTGCGCGAAGGGAACCCGCAGGGAAGCGGACGGCTCGGCGATCGCATCGGCCTCGCCGACCTGGGACATGCGGACAAGCTGGTTCATGGTTGAATTCGACTCACGGAAATAGGGTGTCGCGGGCCTCGGCCCGACGGGATGATCGAAGGCGCTCGCCGTGTCCCGAACGGCTCGTTTCGCCGTCAGAACCGCGCTGACGGAGCGGACTTTCAGCCAAGCGGAACCGGGAGGATTGGGGCGAGCGGGACGCGATCACGTCATGCTGCTGTTATATATGGCGTTCTCGCGCTCGCAAACAAGTCCCACTGCGTATGCCTGCCCCGGGCCGGGTGCATCGCACTGGCGAAATGGACGGCACGGGGCGGTTTTTTGAGGTGCGGTGGCGCACGGGATCGGGCACAGGGTCGGGCATGCCGTCCCGTTCCGTTCCCGCACCAGCATGAAAGATCGGATGCGCGTCCTCGTGACCGGCAGCGCCGGCTTCATCGGCTATCACCTCGGCCGCCGCCTCCTCGCGGCGGGTCACGCCGTCACGGGGTTCGACGGGTTCAGCGACTATTACGACGTCGGGCTCAAGCGCGCCCGGCACGCGGCGCTCGCCGAGCATCCGGCCTTCGCGGCCGTGGAGGGACGCCTGGAAACCCCGGGCCTGCTCCTCGACACCCTGGCGCGGGTACGGCCCGACGTGGTGGTGCATCTCGCGGCCCAGGCCGGCGTGCGCCACAGCCTGGAGAATCCGGGCGCCTACGTGCAGGCCAACCTCGTCGGCACCGCCAACCTCATCGAGGCGGTGCGGGCCCATCCCGTGCGCCACCTCCTGTTCGCCTCGACGAGTTCGGCCTATGGCGGCGCCGCCACGACACCGTTCCGCGAGACCGATCGGGCGGTGTCGCCCCTGACTCTCTACGCCGCCAGCAAGCTCGCCGGCGAGGCGATGCTGCATTCCTACAGCCACCTGTTTTCCATCCCCACCACGGCGTTCCGGTTCTTCACGGTCTACGGCCCGTGGGGGCGGCCCGACATGGCCCTGTTCCTGTTCACCCGGAAGATCCTGGGCGGGGAGCCCATCGAGGTCTTCGCCGAGGGCGCGGCCGAGCGCGACTTCACCTACGTCGACGACCTCGTGGCGGCCATCGCCAGCCTGATGGACACGCCGCCCGGGACGGTCCCCGTGGGGGCGTTCGACACCCTGAGCCCGGTGGCGCCCTACCGCCTGGTCAACATCGGCGGCGGCCGGCCCGTGCGCCTCGACGCGATGATCGACGCCCTGGAGGCGGCCCTGGGGCAGCGGGCCGAGCGGATCCTGAAGCCCCTGCCGCCCGGGGACGTGGCCCGGACCCACGCGAGCACGGACCTCCTGCGGGCCCTCGTCGGCACCGTGCCGGAGACGCCCCTGTCGGTGGGGATCCCGGCCTTCGTGGATTGGTACCGGTCGTATTACGCGGCCTGACGCGCCCCCGACGGATCGGGGGCGGCGCGGGTCAGCGCTGGGTCTGGCCGACGCTGACAAGCTTGGCCGCGCTCCGGGCCTTTCGCTCGGGCAGGGTATCGCGGGCGGTGCGGGCGATGGATTCGGCGTCGAGGCCGGCCTCGCGGTACATGGCGTCGGGGGAGTTGTGGTCCTGGTAGGT
>NZ_LMNG01000005.1 GCF_001423295.1 Methylobacterium sp. Leaf112
GCCAGGAATACTCCTCGAGGAAATGGTCGAGGGYGGTTCGACCGGCGCACGGCCATCGTGGGYGGCGGGCCCGTGGCCGAGGACCTGATCCGCGCCCTCGACGCCCAGGCCGAGTCCGGCATCCGCATCGTCGGCGTGTTCGACGACCGCGGCGACCGGCGCTCCGACACCGTCGTGGCGGGGKACCCCAAGCTCGGCACCGTCGACGACCTCGTCGCCTATGCCCGCACCACCCGCCTCGACCTCGTCATCTTCACCATCCCCATCACCGCCGAGGACCGCATCCTCCAGATGCTGGCCAAGCTCTGGGTCCTGCCCATCGACATCCGCCTCTCGGCCCAGGCCTCGAARCTGCGCCTGCGCCCGCGCGCCTACTCCTACCTCGGCACGGTGCCGGTGCTCGACGTGTTCGACAAGCCGATGGCCGACTGGGACATCATCGCCAAGAGCGTGTTCGACCGCCTCGTCGGTCTCGCCATGCTGGTGGCGCTCAGCCCGGTGATGCTCGGCGTGGCCTTGGCCGTCGCCCTCACCTCGCCCGGTCCGGTCCTGTTCCGGCAGAAGCGCTACGGCTTCAACAACGANGGCGCTCAGCCCGGTGATGCTCGGCGTGGCCTTGGCCGTCGCCCTCACCTCGCCCGGTCCGGTCCTGTTCCGGCAGAAGCGCTACGGCTTCAACAACGAACTCATCGAGGTCTACAAGTTCCGCTCGATGTACGTGACCCAGAGCGATGCGGGAGCCGCCAAGCTGGTGACGCGCAACGACCCGCGGGTGACGCCGGTGGGCCGCTTCATCCGCCGGACGTCCCTGGACGAGTTGCCGCAGCTGTTCAACGTGATCAAGGGCGAGTTGTCCCTCGTCGGACCACGCCCCCATGCCCTTCAGGCCAAGGCCGCCAACACGCTCTACGATCAGGTGGTGGACGGTTATTTCGCCCGCCACAAGGTCAAGCCGGGGATCACCGGCTGGGCGCAGGTCAACGGCTGGCGTGGCGAGCCCCGCCACAAGGTCAAGCCGGGGATCACCGGCTGGGCGCAGGTCAACGGCTGGCGTGGCGAGACCGACACCAGCGACAAGATCCAGCGCCGGGTCGAACACGACCTGCACTATATCGAAAACTGGTCGGTTCTGTTCGACATCAAGATCATGCTCGCGACGCCCCTGTCGCTGTTCCGGACCCAGAACGCATATTGATCCGCACGCCCGGATCGAAGACGCCCTTTCGGGGGCGAACGATCGGGGCGGGAGCGACGGCATGACAACGAACGCAGGGACGGCTCGACAGCTCGATGCGCTGGGACGCGGCGATCTCGGCGGCATCCGTGAACTACGCCTGTCAGGCGGCCTCACGGAGTTTCCGCGCGATCTCTTCGGTCTCGCCGACAGCCTGGAAATTCTCGACCTCGGCGCCGGCTCCTTGAACCGCTTGCCCGACGATCTGGGGCGATTGACCAAGCTTCGAGTGCTGTTCTGCTCCGGCAATCCCTTCGACCGGCTGCCGCCCGCGCTCGGTGACTGCCCGGCCCTCAGCCAGATCGGCTTTCGCGGCTGCGGCCTGAGGGAGGTTCCCGGCGAGGCCCTGCCGCCGCTCCTGCGTTGGCTGACCCTGACGGACAACCGGATCGCCCGCCTGCCCGACGCCATCGGGCAACGGCGAGGGTTGCAGAAGCTGATGCTGTCGGGAAACCGACTCACCGCCCTGCCCGAAAGTCTCGCGGACGCCGCACACCTCGAATTGCTCAGGCTCTCCGCCAACGCGCTGGATGCCCTGCCGGCTTGGCTCGCAGCGCTGCCGTCCCTGGCTTGGCCGACCTGGGCCGGCAACCCGTTGGAAGGCGGTCCCCTACCGGCGGATGACAGAAGAATCCCGTGGTCCGACCTCGCGGTCGGCGAACGTCTCGGCGAGGGCGCATCGGGGCAGGTCTTCGCGGCCCTGTGGAAACGCGACGGAATCGAAGCCGGCAAGTCTGTCACCTCGAACAAGCCTTCCACCTCGAACAAGCCTGCCACCTCGAACAAGCCTGCCACCCCGAACACGCCCGTCGCCCTGAAGATGTTCAAGGGCGCCATGACCAGCGACGGGTTGCCGGACCGCGAGATGGAGGCATGCCTCGCAGCGGGGCCGCACCCGAACCTCACCGGGGGCCTCGGCCGCCTCGTCGATCATCCGGAAGGAGCGCAAGGACTCATCATGCCGCGCCTGCCCGGTGATTGGCGGGTGCTGTCCGGGCCGCCGAGCCTGGAAAGCTGTAGCCGCGACGTCTACGAGCCTGGCCTGAGCTTCGACAAGGAGGTGGTCCGTGCCATCGCCCGGAGCATCGCGACGGCGGCGTGCCATCTGCACGCGGGCGGCCTCCTGCACGGCGATCTCTACGCTCACAACGTTCTGTGGGACGGGACGATGGGCGAAGCCGTCCTGAGCGATTTCGGCGCCGCCTGCCGTCTGCCGCCCGGCGATGCCGGCGCGTCCCTTCGGCGGATCGAGGTGCGGGCTTGGGGAATTCTGCTCGGCGAGCTGCTGGCCCGCTGCTCCGCCCCCTTGCCGGACCTCGTCGCCCTCGCGGAAGCCTGCACGCAGCCCGAGGTGATGCGAAGGCCCCTCATGGCCGAGGTCGTCATGGCCCTCGCCTGATATGCGAAGAGGGCCGCTCCCGACCGGGAACGACCCTCTCTGACACGAGCCGGAGACGGAAGGGCTACGGCAGGGCGCCGGCCTTCTCCTTCACCTGGGTCATGGTATCCTCACATCCCTTGGTATCGCCGGCCTTGTCCTGAGTACGCGCTTTCTTGATCAGGTCGCGCGCCTCGGCGACGCCACCGGCGCTCGCCTTGGTCGAGGGATCGGTGGGCTTGCCGGCCGGGGGCTTGTCGAGGGCCTTGTCCGAGTTGGATGTCGTCGGACCACCGGCCGGCTCCTTGCCGGTCACCTTCTCCGCACCGGTGCTGTCGAGACGCCGCTCGATGGTGGCGATCTGATCGGTACAGGAGGAGGCGAGGACAGGCCCGGCAGAACCGAGCATCAGGAGGGCGGCCGGCAGAACGTAGCGAATCTGCATCAATTATTTCCTTGAGGGACGGCCGCCCCTGAGGAACGGCTTACTGCAACAGCGTCGCAAGAGAAGCGCCGGCGGGCGAAGCGAGTTCCTTGGCATCGATGGTGCCCTCGGCATCCGGGTCTGCGGCCTTAAAGCGCGCAGCCACCACGGCGAGGTATTCCTTCTTGTCGAGGGTGCCGTCGCTGTCCGGATCGGCGGCCTTCAGCTCGGCGGCGGTGAGGCGGCCGTTCAGCTCCTTGGCGTCGAGGGTGCCGTCCTTGTCCGGGTCGAGCATGTCGAACTGCTTCGCAGCAGCGGCCTGAGCCTCCTTGAGATCGATGGTGCCATCCTTGTCGGGATCGAACGCCGCGACGCTGGCCGGGGCGGCGAAGGCGGGGGCGGCGACACCGAGGCCGAGGGCGGCGAACAGAAGGGCGGCAGCGGACAAACGCGACGTCATCATAAGAAGTCTCCTAAAATCAGGACGCAGAACGAAACCGTTCTCCGAGGTCGAGGGCGGATCTGGTCTCGGGGTACCGGAGCCCCCCGCGGCGAGCTACGCCGTCTCGCCGCATTGCCTAATTGACCCGGGAGAATCTGGCAATACCCACTGGGACTTTTCCCTGATTCGGAACCTGGAGCCCGGCCAGCGGGTGCCCGCATCGAAGCGGGCCATCGCGCAGGCCGAAACGCGAACGGCGCGGCTCCAAGGGAGCCGCGCCGAATGCCGAGCGAGAAGACCGGTCCCCGCGCCTCGCCGGCACGGCGAGCAGGGGGCGGACCGGTCCTGGAGATCAGAGGCGCGCCTGGGAGATCAGAGGCGTGCCTGGGAGATCAGAGGCGTGCCTGGATCTTGCGGGCGATCTCGCCCAGGCGCTGCTCCAGGAGGGTCGGAACCTCGCAGACATAGGTCAGGGACTGGCTGCGCTCCTGGAAGATGCGCCGGTCCCAGGCGAACTTGGTCTCCAATTCGGACGCTTCCTTGGGCATGTCGCGCGCGTCCTGCGCGCTCGGACCGTCCTTCGTCGCGCTGATCTTGTCGGCCTCGTCGCGAATGCGTTCGGCCATGCGGCGCTGTCCCTGGGCGTAGCGGCCAATACCGGCGATGACCTTGTTGCGCTCGCCGTTGAGGACCTCGAACACCCCGGCGAAGACCCGGGTCAGACGCTTGCCCTTCTCCGCTCCGGCGGTCTCGCCGAAGGCGTCGAGGAGCGGATCGACCTCGTTGAGCGGCGTCCGGCGCGAGGCGATCTTCTGCGCGAGTTGCGCCGCCTCGAAATCGTCGCCCCAGGCGCCGGCCTCGGCGAGATCCGGCCCGGTCCAAACCGTGCCGGGGCTGAGGGTGGAGACCTTGCGCTGGACGCAGGGCCAATCGGGATCGCCCTTGGGCTGGGCGAGGGCCGGTCCGGCCAGCAGACCGAGGGCGAGGAGCGAGAGGGTGCAAGAACGGATCATGGAGCGGATCATGCGGGGTCTCCGGCCGGGCCACCGCGCCGGGCCATGATGCCACGGCCGGGATCGTAGGCGACGACGGCGAGGGTGAAGAAGGCGAGGGTCGTCCCGAGGACGACCGCGCAGGCGACGGGTGCGAACTGCCCGTAGAGGGCGAAGCGCACGAGCTGCACCGCATGGGTGAAGGGGTTCGCCATGCAGATGAGGTAGAGGCTCTCGGAGGATTCGCGGATGCGCCAGAGCGGGTAGAGGGCCGAGGAGGCGAAGAACATCGGGAAGATCACGAAGTTCATCACGCTGGCGAAATTCTCGAGCTGCTTGACCATCGACGACAGCAGCAAGCCGATGGAGCCGAGCATGAGCCCCGCCGCAATGAAGGCGGGCAGGGCCGCGACGTAGCCGATGGTCGGAATGTCGAGTTCCCAGAACCAGGCGATGGCCAGAAACGCGTAAGCCTGCACCACCGAGACGGTGACGCCGGCGATCAGCTTGGCGAGCAACAGCAGCCAGCGCGGATAGGGGCTGGTAAGCAGCACCTTCATCGAGCCGACCTCGCGGTCGTAAACCATCGACAGGGACGATTGCATGCCGTTGAACAGCTGGATCATCACGGCGAGACCCGGCACCACGTAGACCTCGTAGAGCACGTAGGTCTGGTAGGGCGGCTCGATGGAGACGCCCAGCGTGTTGCGGAACCCCGCCGCGAAGATGAACAGCCACACCAGGGGCCGCACCAAGGCGGAGAAGAACCGCTCCTTCTGATTGAAGAACCGCAGCAGCTCGCGCCGAACGATACCGCCAAGGCAGATGAGGTAGCCGACGGCGTCGAGGCGTCCGAGATGAGTCACGGGTTTGTCGACGGGGGCCGGTGCGAGGGTCTTGCTCATGCGGCCTGCTTGGCGGGTTCGGCGACGAGGCGGCGGAAGGCGGCTTCCAAGGACTCGGTTCCTTGGGCGATGGAGCCGGCGGTGCCGCGTGCGACCACGCGGCCTTTGTGCAGGACGATGGCGGCGTCGCCTGCTTCGATCTCCTCGAAAATGTGGGTCGCCCACAGGACCGACAGGCCTTCCTCGCGCACCAGCGCCCGCACGATGGCGACGATGTCGGCCCGCGATTCGAGGTCGAGGCCGACGGTGGGCTCGTCGAGCAGAAGCAGGCGCGGACCGTGGATGAGGGAGCGGGCGATCTCGATGCGCCGGGACTGGCCGCCCGACAGGGTCCGGACCTTGTCGTCGCGCCGATCAAGGAGCCCGACGCGGGTGAGCAGCGTCTGGATCCGTTCCTTGGCCGCCCTGCGGGTCATGCCGTGGAGACTCGCATGGTAGAGGAGGTTCTGCGCCACCGTGAGGTCGGTATCCAGGGTGCGGGCCTGGAACACCACACCGAGGCGGGCGAGCGCCCGGCTCGGCTCCCGGTCGAGGGCATGGCCGAGGATCGAGACCCGTCCGTCCTGGTTGGCGTAGAGCCGCGTGATCACCGAGAACAATGTCGTCTTGCCGGCTCCGTTGGGGCCGAGGAGGGCGGTGAACCGGCCGCGAACGACGCTGAGGGACACGTCGGACAGGGCCGCGCGGGAGCCGAAACGATGGCTCACGTTCGCGACCTCGAGGGCGGTGCTCTCCGTCACGAGGTCGGCGCTCAAGGCTTCAGGGCCCGGCGGGCGTCGCCGACGGCGTCGAGGCACTCGTCGAACTCGCCCTCGCCCAGCTCGCGCTCGGCGACTCGGAGCGCCTTCTTGAGCTTGCCCTGGAGGGGTTCGGCCGGGTTCTTGCCGAGCTCCATCCGGATCATGCCGATGCCGTCCGTGCAGGCGGTCCTGTCGTCGGCGAGCGCCGGGCTCGCCAGGACGGCGGCAGCGAGGGCGAGGAGGGGCAAGCGCATGAACATCCCCTACTTCACGATGAACTTGCCGGTCATGCCCTTGGACTCCAGTCCATGGACTGACCAGGGGTATTCGCCCGGCTTGATCGTCACGAACTCGATGGCGATCTCGCCCGGATCGTCGAATTCGAGGTGGTCCGGCGGACCGCTGCCGTGGATCTCGAGGTGCTGGATGACGATCTGGTTGAACCAGATGTTGCGGAAGAACTCGGTGGCGTAGAACTTGTACTCTTGCCGGCCCTTGGCGACGATGCGCAGGCGGTAGGCCTTGCCGGATTCGAGTTCGATCTCCCGGTTCTCGACGACGTAGTCATTGCCCTCCTCGTTGCCGAGGACGAGATCGGGCAGGTTCGACCGCTTCTTGGTGAGATCGACGGCGGAGGCAGGTCCGGCCATCATCCAGGCCGCGAGCCCGAGGGCCGCCGCACGCATCGTTCGCTTCATCACGTCCGCGGATCCTCCCGTTTGCCGCCCCATGGCGTTCGCCTCCCCACGCCGGAAAGGGCGAACGCACCCAAAAAGATCAGTTCGGTGAGACCGCGACGCCCCACGGCAGCAATCCCACCGGAATGCTCTTCACCACCTTCTCGGCGGCCACATCCACCACCGAGATGTCGTTCGACGAGCCGTTGGTGGAGAACAGCAGCTTCTGGTCGGGGGTGAAGGCGAGCTGCCAGACGCGCTGGCCGACGGGGAGGTACTTCTCCACCGTGTGGGTCTTGGCGTCGATGACCGCGATGCGGTTGGCGGGGCCCAGCGCCACGAAGGCCTTCGAGCCGTCCTTGGTGATGCGGATGCCCACGGGCTGGATCGCCTCGTCGTTCACGCTCGGGATCTTGAAGGTGATCTTCTTGACCACGCGGCGCGCGGCGACATCGATGATGCTCACCGTGCCGCCGACCTCGGCCGAGACCCAGAGGAACTTCCCGTCTGCGGTGAACTCGGCGAAGCGGGGGCGGGCATCCACCAGCACGTTGTCGATCACCTGGAACGTGGTGGTGTCGATGAAGTGGGCCATGTTGGTGGTCTCGGAGGTGTTGACCAGGATTTTTCCATCGGGCGACAGGCCCATCCCCTCCGGCTCGACGCCCACGGGCACCTCGGCCATGACCTTGTTCTTCTCGACGTCGATCACCGTCACCTGGCTGTCGTCCTCGTTGGCGACGTAGAGCAGGTTCCCCGTCGGCCCCAGGATGAACTGCTCCGGATCGGGCCCCGAGCGGAGCGAGCGCACCACCTTGCCGGTGGCGGTGTCGAGGACGTCGATGCGGTCGTCGTCGCTGGCGCAGACGAAGAGTTCCTTGCCGTCCTTGCTGGTGGTGACGCCGCGGGGGCGGCGGCCGACCTTCCAGGTGCCCGTCACCGCCAGGGTCTCGCTGTCGATGACGCTGACCGAGTTGCCCTTCTCGTTGGTCACGTAGACGGTGTAGGCGCTGGCCGAACCGGTCCCGGCGAGAGTCGTGGCGGCGAGGAGCGCCCATGCCAAGACCGATCCCGACGCGTTCGCCTTGAAGCCGCGGCTCATCCTGTGTCCTCCTCGCGCCCACCGCTGTCTCGCGCGCGGTTGGGCATGCAGCGTTACTATAGTGCAGCCCCGTCTCACGGGGAGCGCCGGACCGCAAGCGGGACGGTCACCCATTGCCGCAGGCCCCGGTCGATCAGGGACCCCCGTCAGAGAAATTTGCAGGTGGTCTCGGGGAGATCGATCCCGAGGGTATCGAGCGGCGTGCGCTGGTGGGTGAAGCCCTGCTCGGGCGCCACCGAGACCATGGCTTTAGGCTGAACCACGATCACCGGCTGGCGCAACTGGTGGTCCCACGGCCGGTAGGTGAGCGATACGCCCTTGTAGGCCGGCAGGCTGAAGGCGGGGTCGGCGAAGTAGGGTGCGAGCACGGCGGGGTCGGCGGTCTTCTTCTGCGTCGCCGCCTCGCCGATGGAGCGCACGGCCGCCCAGGCCTGGTAATCGAGGGGCCGCATGAGGCGCCCGGCCTGGCGCCGGAACCGGTTCTGCGCCTGCGCCGCACCCCAGGTCTCCAGGGTCGGATGCCAGGTGGTGGCGATGAGCCCCTGCGTGCCGGCCACGGGGCGCGGATCGACGGTGCGGAACGGGACGTAGTCGCCCCAGTCGTTGGCCTCGTCGGCCACGATGGCGAGGTCGTAATCGACGCCGCGGGTGAACACCATCGCCTCGGAGCGGGTCGGCGTGTCGCCCCGCGCCTTGGCGAGCGGCCCGAAGGTCCAGGGCTTCTCGGCCGTGATCTTGAGGTTGAACTTGCGGGCCGAGTTCTTGAACGCCTCGGCGTAGAGCCGGTCCCCGTCCTGCGGGCCGGTGATGAGGAACATCTTGCGCCAGCGCATCAGGGTGAAGAACTGCGCCAGCGCGTCCGTCTGCATCGCCCGGCTGGGCAAGACGTGGAACACGTTCCTCCGGCAATCGACTCCGCGCAGGCGGTCGTCGGGGGCCGCGACGTTGAAGACCGTGACGCCCTCCCCCTTCACCGCATCGGCGACGGCCAGGACCGCGTCGGCGGGAAGTGCCAGGACGAGGAACTTGATGCCCCGCCCCGTCAGTTCGCGGGCGGCATCGACGGGGCTCTTCGTGGCGTCGAGGGCGATCTCATCGAGGGCGTACGTCTGCTTGGTGAAGCGGCCGGTCGTGTTGTTGTCCTTGATCGCCATGCGGGCGCCGGCCACGCCCTCGTCCTCGGGCGCGGCCTCGGCATCGTAGGAGGAGGGGGCGAGCTCGGGCCGGTAGATCAGCCCGATCCGGGTTTCCGTCGCGGCGGGCGTCGGAGCCGCCGCCGCCTCCGAGCGTGCGAGCTCCTGCGCGACGGCGGGGAGACACCACGAGCCGCACAACCCGAGGAGGAGAGCGAATGGGGCGAGGGGGGAGCGCGTCGAAGCCTGCATGAGGCGATCACGCTAACAACATTGTTCCGCCACGCTCAATCGGCGTTTGATAAGGAAACCATAAACCCCGCCTGCAGCCCGAGCCGTTCCGGGCGCACGGTGCACGCGGCAGGATACCGCCGGGATGCAGGGATCACCCTGCCTCCCCCGGCGTTGCCAGCCGGTGGTTCGGGTATCATCCTGCCGACAGGCCCGGGCTGCGCCCGACGCGAGACGAGCGAAGTCATGACGCGACCGATCCCCCTCCCCCGTGCCGGACACGTTTGCGCGAGCCTCGGTCTCCTGCTGGCCCTGGCCGTGGGAGCGCCCGCACAAGCCGCCCCCGAGAAAGCGGCGATCTTCGGCATCGAACTGTTCGATCCCGGCGTGGTCGGGGGCCGTAAGGCGCGGCCGGACGAGACCCGGCGCCTCGGCCTCGTCACGGAGGAGCTGCGCAAGGCCCTCGGTGAAGCGGTCGAGCCCATCGACGTCGCGCCGCAGGCCGCCGAGATCGCCAAGCAAGCACCGCTCTACAAGTGCGACGGCTGCGCCGCCAGCATCGCCAAGACCCTTGGGGCGGACCTCGCCATCAGCGGCTACGTCGAGAAGGGCTCGAATCAGATCTTCAACCTCACGGTGACCATCGCGGAGGCCGCCACCGGCAAGATCGTGCGCGGCGGCCGGGTGGTGATCCGGGCCGACACCGACGACACCTGGGCGCATGCCATGCGCTGGGTGGTGAAGAACCGCCTGCTCGCCGAACCCCTACCGAACCGCTCGTGATGCGTCCGGTTTTTTGCTAGGGCCAACGTCGCATCCGCGCAGGGTTGCGCGGAAAGCCAGCTGAACGTTGTCGATCCCGAACGTTGCCGATCCCGAACGTTGCCGATCCCATGAGTCCGAGCGAGTCGAAACCACCGTTGTTGATGCCCTCCCCCTTCGAACGCGGTGCGTATCCCGACGACGCCGTTCCGCGTCTCCTCGTGAGCGTACGCGACGCCGACGAGGCCCTGGCCGCCGCCGCCGCGGGCGCGGATCTGGTCGATGCCAAGGACCCGGACCGGGGGGCCCTCGGTGCCCTCCCCGTCACGACGGTGCGCGCCCTCGTCGATCGCATCGCTGGACGTGCCGTCACCAGCGCCGTGGCGGGCGAGCCGACGGACGCGACCGCCCTCGCCCCTTGCGTCGCCGCCATGGCCGCCACGGGGGTGAACTACGTGAAAGTCGCCGTGCAAGGGGGCTTTCCCGACACGGCACTGGCCGAGGCCGCCGCGGCCGCGCCCGGCCGGCTCATCGCCGTGCTGTTCGCCGAGCATGAACCCGCGCCCGCTCTCGTGGCGCGTGTGGCGGCGGCCGGATTCGTCGGTGCCATGATCGACACGGCGACCAAGGACGGGCGCCGCCTGCCCGACCTCCTGCCGATTCCGGTCCTGACGGCCTTCACCCGCGCCTGCCGTCGGCACGACCTCGTCTCGGGCCTCGCCGGCTCCCTCGCGCTCGCCGACATCAAGAGCCTGGCTCCCGTCGGCCCGCACTACCTCGGCTTCCGCGGCGGCCTGTGCCACGACAGCGATCGCACGAAAGGCCTCGATCCGGCCCGGGTGGCGGAGGCCGTGCGGATTTTGCGCGCTTGCGCCCGCCGAGACGCCGCATGAGTTCCGAAGTCATGGTCGTGAAGGTCGGCGGCAGCCTCCTGTCCGACGCCGGCCGCCTGCGCGCTGTCCTCGCCGGCCTCGCGGAGGGCCGGGACGGCCCCTGCGTGGTGGTCCCCGGCGGCGGCCCGTTCGCCGAGGCCGTGCGGACCTCTCAGGCGGCGCTCGGCTTCGGCGATGCGCTGGCCCACCGCCTCGCCCTCGACGCCATGGGCCGCATGGCCGAGATCTTTTCGGCGTTCGAGCCGCGCTTGGCCATCGCCACGACGTGGGATGCGGCATCGGCGATCCTCGCCCGCGGCGGTGTGCCGGTCTGGGACCCCATCACCCTCAAGGCCGGGCATCCCGACATCCCGGAGACCTGGGACGTCACCTCCGACAGCCTCGCCGTGTGGCTCGCCACGCAATGGAACGCGCCGCGCTGCGTCCTGGTGAAATCCGCCCTCGTGCCCATGGGAGCATCGTTCGAGGATCTCGCCCGTCTCGGCCTCGTCGACGCCGCGTTCCCGGCCTTCGCGGCGCGCTACACCGGTGCCGTCGTCCTGCGTGGCCCAGCCGAGACCAGGGCCGCCGCATGAGCACCCCCGAACACCTCGTCTTCATTACCGGCCGCATGGCCAAGGCGCGCCTCGAGAAGGTCGCCGCCACGCTCCCGGCCGATCGCTTCGCCTGGAGCATCGCCGATGCCGGGGTGAAGGTCGCGGCCCTGATGACCGAAGAAATCATCCGACGCCGGGTGACGATTCCCGAGGGCGCCACCCGCATCGTCCTGCCGGGCCGTTGCCGGGCGAACCCGGAGGCCCTAGCCCAACATTTCGGCCTGCCGGTGGAGCGCGGCCCCGACGAGATCGTCGACCTGCCGGCCTATCTCGGCCTCGCCGGACGCACGGTGGATCTGTCGCGCCACGACCTGCGGATCTTCTCCGAGATCGTCGACGCCTCCAAGATGAATCCCGATCAGATCCTCGCGAAAGGCCTCGACCTCGCCCGCCGTGGCGCGGACGTCATCGACCTCGGCGGCCTGCCCGACACCGATTTCCCGCACCTCGAGGACTGCGTGCGCCTCCTGAAGGGCGCCGGCCTCAAGGTCAGCGTCGATTCCTTCTCCCTCGACGAACTCACCCGCGGCGCCAAGGCGGGCGCCGATTTCCTCCTGAGCCTCAACGAGGACACCCTCGATCTCGCCTTCGAGACCGACGCGGTGCCGGTCCTCGTGCCCGTGCGGCCCGACGATCTCGCCTCCCTCGACCGGGCCATCGAGCGCATGGAGAAGTCCGGGCGTCCCTACATGGCCGACCCGATCCTGGAGCCGATCCATTTCGGCTTCGTCGAATCCATCACGCGCTATCACGAGACCCGGCGACGCTGGCCCGGCATCGAGATGATGATGGGCACCGGCAATCTCACCGAGCTCACCGAGGCCGACAGCCTCGGGGTCACGGCGCTGCTGGTGGGCATGTGCTCGGAACTCAGCGTCCGCAACGTGCTCATCGTCCAGGTCTCGAACCACACCCGCCGCACGGTGGAGGAGCACGATGCGGCGCGCCGGGTGATGTACGCGGCCAAGGCGGATTCGGCCCTGCCGAAAGGTTACGGCCGCTCCCTCCTGGCGCTCCACGACAAGCGCCCCTATGTGCAGACCCCGGACGAGATCGCGGCCCAGGCGGCCGAGGTGAAGGACCCGAACTACCGCATCGCGGTCGCGGAGGACGGCATCCACGTGTTCAACCGCGACACCCATGCCATCGGCACCGACGCCATGGCGTTCTTCCCCGATCTCGACGTGGCGCAGGACGGCGCCCACGCCTTCTACCTCGGCGGCGAACTCACCAAGGCCGAGACCGCCTGGCGTCTCGGCAAGCGCTACGTACAGGACGAGGCCCTGGTCTGGGGTGCGGCCGCCGACGCCGAAATCGAGGACACCACCGCCTTCAAGAAGGCCGGGCACACCAAGCATTCCGGCCCGGACGGCGCGAGCCGCGATACCACATCGCCCGAGGCCGATGCGGGCCGGCCCGAGACCTTGGGCCCAGGGGAGACGTCCGCCGCCGATGCGGTGTCGGAGGTGCCGTCGGAGGCCGGCGCCCGCATCGTCTGCGGCAAGCTCGTACCGGCCGGGAAAGCG
This sequence comes from Methylobacterium sp. Leaf112, assembly GCF_001423295.1. Lineage (GTDB taxonomy): Bacteria > Pseudomonadota > Alphaproteobacteria > Rhizobiales > Beijerinckiaceae > Methylobacterium. The sequence goes on from NZ_LMNG01000005.1 coordinate 13,036, forward strand.
TAACGCCGTGCCGCTGATCCTCGAGACCGTCGTCACCACGACCTCGCCCGCCGGCGACCTGCACCTCGTGCCCTTCGGTCTGATCCAGGACGGGGCGGAGTGGGTGTTGGCCCCGTTCCGGCCGTCGCCCACCATCCTCAACCTCGAATCCAATCCGGTCTTCGCCGCATCGAGCCCCAGCGACATCCGGGTCATCGCCGGCGCCGTCACCGGCCGGCGCGATTGGGCCACCCTGCCCTGCGACCGCATTCCCGGCCGGCGCCTCGCCGACAGCTTCGGCCACGCCGAATTCGAGGTGGTGGGGGTGGAACCGGACGAGACCCGTCCGCGCTATCGGGGACGCATGGTCCATTCCGCCGCCCATATCCCGTTCTTCGGCTACAACCGGGCGCAGGCCGCCGTGCTGGAGGCGGCGATCCTCTCGACGCGCCTCCAGATGCTGGACCCCGACAAGATTTTGACCGAGATGCGCTACCACGCCATCGCGATCGCCAAGACCGCCGGGCCCGCCGAGCGCGAGGCCTGGGACTGGATCGAGGACAAGGTCGCCGCCGCCCTCGGGCGCGACGACCGCATCCTCGATAAGCCCCCCGCAGCACCTTAAGAGTGTGTGTTCCCGAGGAGACGAGACCCCGATGAAGTTTTTGGCACTCACGACGGCGGCGGCCTTCGCCCTCGTCTCGTTCGGCGCCCAGGCGCACGGCCCCACCCGCAAGAAGGTCGAGGAGACCGTCGAGATCAACGCCACGCCGGATAAGGTCTGGGCCGTGATCTCGAACTTCCAGGACATGAGCTGGCTGCCTCCGGTCGAGAAGACCGAGGGCAAGGGCGGCAACGAGATCAAGGCCACCCGGACCCTGACCCTGAAGGGCGGCGCCACGGTGGACGAGGAGCTGTACAAGTACTCGGCCGATAAGATGAGCTACTCGTACCGGATCACCAAGGTCGACGTGAAGACCCTACCGGTGAACGACTACTCGTCCACCATCAAGGTCGAAGATGCCGGCGGCAAGACCAAAGTGTCGTGGGACGGCGCGTTCTACCGCGGCTACATGAACAACGATCCGCCGCCCGAGCTGAACGACGAAGCGTCCCAGAAGGCCGTGCGCGGCCTCTACCGCACCGGTCTCGACGCCCTCAAGGCCAAGGTCGAGAAGAGCGGTTCTTGAGCGACATCCGCTCGCATCGCGCAGCACGGAAGGGCCGGCGTCATGCCGGCCCTCTCCTCCTCGCCCTGATGCTCGTCACGGCGCAGGCACGCGCCGAAGAAGCCCTCGTCACGGCGCAGGGCGCCAATGTCCTGGCCGTGGTCGACCTCGAGGCCGGTGCGGTGGTGGGCCAGATCGCCATGGACGGCGCGCCCGCCGGCATCGCGCTCTCGCCGGACCGCAAGACCGCCTACGTCACCCGCCCCGAGGGCCCGGGCCTCGCGGTGGTGGACCTCGCGACCCGCACCGTCACCACCACCCTCGCCCTGCCGGGTGGCCCGCTCGGGATCGCCGTGAACCCGAAGTCCGGTGTCGTCTACGTGGCCGATTGGTACGGCAGCCGGGTCTTCGTGATCCCTGCCGATGGCTCCCGCCTCGAGACCGAGTTCCAGGTCGGCGCCTCGCCCTCCGGCATCGCCGTGACGCCGGACGGCGCCACGGTCCTGGTGGCCAACCGCGAGGGCGATACGGTCTCCGTCGTCGATGCCGCCACCCTGGCCCTGACCCGCACGATTCCCGTCGGCCGGCACCCGTTCGGTCTCACCCTCGATGCGGCGGGCGCCCGCGCCTACACCGCCAACGTCACCTCGAACGACGTCTCTGTGATCGATGTCGCGGCCGGCACCGAAATCGGCCGGGTGACCACGGGCGAGCGGCCCTACGTGGTGGCCCTTGCCGGCAACCGCGGCTTCGTCACCGACCAGTATGCAGGCACGGTGAGCGTGTTCAATCTCCAGACCCTCACCAGCGTCGCGGCCATCGAAGTCGGCGACCACCCCGAGGGCATCGCCGCCACCCGCGACGGCACGAGCCTGGTGGTGGCGAACTGGGGCTCGAACACCCTCAGCATCCTCGACGCCGCCACCCTCAAGGTGACGAAGGAGATCCCGGTCCCCGACGGTCCCCGATCCTTCGGCGACTTCTTGCGCTGAAGGCAGGTCGCCTTTCCCCAAACGAAGAACGGCGGCTCCCTGGGGAGCCGCCGTTCTTCGTTTCAGCCCCTGCGGGCCGCTTCAGTTGCTGGCGAGATGCGGCATCGGATCGACGGGGGTCGCGCCCTTGCGGATCTCGAAGTGGAGCTGAGGCGAGGTCACGTTGCCGGATGCGCCAGACTTGGCGATGGTCTGGCCGCGCTTGACCTTCTCGCCGGGGCGGACATCGAGTTCGCCGTTATGGGCGTAGGCCGAGACGTAGCCGTTGGTGTGGCGCACGAGGACGAGCTTGCCGTAGCCCTTCACGTCTGAGCCGGCATAGGCCACCGTGCCGTCCTCGGCCGCCTTCACCGCCGTACCCTCGGGCACCGAGATGTTGATGCCTTCGTTGCCGGACGAGCCGTAGCCCGAGATCACCCGGCCCTTAGCAGGCCAGCGGAACGAGGTGTCGGACGCGACCGAGCCGGTGCTGGCGGGCTCGGCCTTCGGCGTCTCGACGGCGGCGACCTTCACGGGCGTCTTCGCGGCTTCCTTGGCAGCTTCCTTGGCGGCGGCTTCGGCGGCCTTGGCCTCGACAACCTGCTTGGCCGCCTTGGCGGCTTCGAGCTTGGCGACCTTGGCCTCGGCCTCGGCGGCCTTCTTCGCCGTCTCCTTGGCCGCGTCGGCCTTCACCTTGGCGGCATCGGGCTTCGTCTCGGCCTTGGCCTCCTTGATCTCGATCTTCCGCACGGCCTTGTCGTCGGCCTTGGCGACGGCCTGGCCCGGACGCGGATGCGCCTTCCTGGCATCGGCGGCCTTGGACTCGGCCACCGCCTTGGCGGCCTCGGCCTTGCGGGTCTCGACGAGCTTCTTCGCCTCGGCGAGCTTGCGGGCGTCCGTGAGCTTGGCCTCGGCGGCCTTCCTCTCGGCGGCCTTGCTGGTCTCGACGAGACGGCGCGCCTCGGCGAGCTTCTCGGATTCGGCCTCCTTGCGGGCAGCCAGGGCGGCGGCTTCGGCGGCCTTGCGCTCGGCGGCGCGGTCGACGACCTTGGGAGCGGGCGCCGCCGGAACGGTGCGGGTCGTCATGGCGCGGCCCGCATCCGGGTTCATGCCGGACACCATGCCGGAGACGGGCTCCGTCGAGGCGACGCGGCTCGTCTGCGCCCGGGGGGCCGGCGGCACCGCGGCCATGGGCCGGGGCGACATCGCCACCCCGGGGGCGCCGAGCGCCTGGGACTGGATGCGGCTCGTGCGCACCACCGGAGCCGGGGCGATCTCCCCGTCCGGAAGGCTCCCCGTGGCGACCGGCTCGCTCGCCATATTGGAAGCGAACGGATTGCCGAAGGGGTCGCCGAGGCGCGACGCATCCGACGAACAGGCGGCCGCGCCGCCTCCAATCACTCCGATGAGTGCGAAGCGCGACAGCGTCTTCAACCCTCGACCAGTCCCGCGAACCCGCATCGACGCACCTGTCTGACCTGACGCAACTTGATGACGTCATTCAAACGGGATTCAGGTTAAACAACCGTTCCGATTCACCACGTTCGCGTCGATCGGGAACCCTGCGCGTTGCTCCATTACAGGACGCGGGCGCGTCCCGGGGTCAGCGGTGCGAGCCGCAACCCACCGCCGATACGCTCCTGAACGACGCCGTCGGCCCCCATTGCGAGAACGACGAGACGCGCCGTTTCGACCGAGCCGAGTGCTCCGACGAGACGTCCCCCCGGCGCCAGAAATCCGAAAAGGTGGGGCGGCAGGGCGGCTACGGTGCCGTTGAGGAGGATGCGGTCGAAGCGCCCCTCGGGCACGCTGCCAACGTCGAGCCCGTCACCCACCGCGATGGTGGCCCGCACCCGGTCCTCGGGCAGGAGTGCGACGCGGGCATCCTCGGCGAGAAGCGCGTAGCGCTCGACGCTGTGGACGTGGGCTGCCCCGAGCCGCAGCAGCAGGGTGGTCACGTAGCCCGAGCCGGTGCCGATTTCGAGGAGGCGCATGCCGGGGCGCGCGCCGAGTGCCGTCAGCATGGCCGCGATGGCGCTCGGCGCCGTCATGGTCTGCCCGCAGGGCAGCGGCAGGGCGAGGTCGCGCCGGGCGAGGTCGCGATGGGCGCCCGGAGCGAAGCGCTCGCGCGGCACCCGCTCCAGGGCGCGCAGGGTGTCGGTGTCGCGCACCCCCCGCCCCCGCAGGGCCATGACGAAGGCCGCCGCCTCGATGGAGCCGTCCGTCGCCATGGGACGCTCGGCCTCAGCCGGAAAAGCCCTGCGCGAATCGGGTCAGGCTCGGCTCGTCCGTGAGGTCGAGGCGCAGGGGGGTCACCGAGATGCGCTTCTCGGCGATCGCCTTGAGGTCGGTGCCGTTCCCCGGCTGGAACGTCGCCTTGGCGAAGGCCAGCCAGAAATACGGATTGCCGCGCCCGTCCTGGCGCGCGTCGATGGCGAGCAGCGCCTGATTGCGGAACCCCTGCGCGGTCACCGACGTGCCCTGGACCTCCCCCGGCTCGCAATCGGGAAAGTTCACATTGACGACGATGCCGGGCTCGATCCCGATCTCCAGGATCTTGCGCACCACCCCCGGGCCGTGCTCGGCCGCGCATTGCCACTTGATCGCGCCCCGGCCGCCGGCCCCGTAGGCCTGGCTCAGCGCGATGGACTTCACGTTGAGGATCGTCCCCTCCATGGCCGCCGCGATGGTGCCCGAATAGGTCACGTCCTCGGCGACGTTCTGGCCGCGGTTGACCCCCGACAGGACGAGGTCCGGCCCATGATCCTTGAGAATGTGGCGCACCCCCATGATCACGCAATCGGACGGCGTGCCCTTCACGGCGAAGCGCTTCTCCGACACCTGACGCAGGCGCAACGGATCGTTGAGCGACAGGGAGTGCGAGACGCCCGACTGGTCGGTCTCGGGCGCCACCACCCAGACGTCGTCGGAGATGGCCCGGGCGATCCCCTCAAGGGTTTCGAGCCCCGGCGCGTGGATGCCGTCGTCGTTGGTGACGAGAATGCGCATCAGACTTTGTGTCCCTCGATCCGGTCGATCCCGCCCATGTAGGCCTTCAGTGCCGAGGGCACCGTGACGCTGCCGTCGGGGTTCTGGTAGTTTTCCATCACGGCGATGAGGGCGCGGCCCACCGCCACCCCCGAGCCGTTGAGGGTGTGGACGTAATTCACCGCCTTGCCCGCCCGGAAGCGCGCGTTCATGCGCCGCGCCTGGAAGTCGCCGCAGACCGAGCAGGACGAGATCTCGCGAAAGGTCTCCTGGCCCGGCATCCAGACCTCGATGTCGTAGGTCTTCTGGCTGGCGAACCCCATGTCGCCGGTGCACAGCGTCATGATCCGGTAGGGCAGATCGAGCTTCTTCAGCACCGCTTCCGCCGACCCCAGCATGCGCTCGTGCTCGGCGGCCGACTGGTCCGGCGTGGTGATCGAGACGAGCTCGACCTTGTTGAACTGGTGCTGGCGCAGCATGCCGCGCGTGTCCCGGCCCGCCGAGCCGGCCTCGGCGCGGAAGCACGGGGTCAGGGCGGTGAAGCGTAAGGGGAGTTCTTCCTCGCGCAGAATGCTCTCGCGCACGAGGTTGGTCAGCGGGACTTCGGCCGTGGGGATGAGCCAATGCTCACGGACCGCGAACTGGTCGTCCCGGAACTTCGGCAACTGGGCGGTGCCGAACATCGCTTCGTCCCGCACCATGAGCGGCGGCGCCACCTCGGTGTAGCCGTGCTCGCCCGTGTGCAGATCGAGCATGAACTGACCGAGTGCCCGCTCCAGCCGGGCGAGCTGGCCCTTGAGCACCACGAAGCGCGCGCCCGACATCCGCGAGGCCGCCTCGAAATCCATCAGCCCCGAGGCCTCGCCGATCTCGAAATGCTGCTTGCCCGTGGCGAGCTGCGGGCGGGTCGCCGCGAACCGGCGGTACTCGACGTTGCCGTGCTCGTCGGCGCCCTCGGGTACGTCGAGGTTCGGGCGATTCGGGATCGCGGCGAGCTTCTCGTCAAGGGTCCTGCCGGCCCCGGCCTGGGCCGTCTCCAGCACGGGCGCCTCGTCCTTGAGGCGGGCGACCTCTTCCATGAGTTCGGCGGCGCGGGCCTCGTCCTTGGACTTCTTGGCCCCACCGATCTCCTTGGCGAGCGCGTTGCGCCGCTCCTGATTGGCCTGCGCTGCCGAGGTAGCGCCCTTGCGCGCGTCGTCGAGGGCGATCAGCTCGGCCGCGAGCGGCGCCAGCCCACGACGGCGCAGTGCGTCATCGAAAGCGTCCGGATTCTCGCGGATGACGCGGATGTCGTGCATGGGGTCGCTCGGGCGCAGGCTTTCTGGATAGACGACGAGGCTTTGCAGCATCGACGCCAGCGCGACAAGGGCGGGCGGCTCCCGAGCCGATCCACCCTCACCCCGTGCCTACGGCTCCAGCCCCTCGGCCTTGCGCTTGGCCGCGCGCCTCCGCTCGACGCGGCCCACGGAGAAGATCGAGGCTTCGTAGAGCAGGATCATCGGGATCGCGAGGGAGAGCTGGGAGATCACGTCCGGGGGCGTCAGCACGGCGGCGACCACGAAGACGAGCACGATGGCGTAGCGGCGCTTTTCGCGGAGGAACGCCGTGTCGATGATGCCGATCTGGCCGAGCAGGGTCAGGATCACCGGTAGCTGGAACGCGATCCCGAAGGCGAAGATCAGCGTCATGATGAGCGAGAGATACTCGTCCACCTTCGGCAGGAGGGCGATGGTCGCCTCCCCCGGCTGCCCGATCTGCTGCAGCGACACCGAGAACTGGATGAGTAGCGGCATCGCCAGGAAGAACACCACCAGGGCGCCGAGGATGAAGAACACCGGCGTCGCCACGAGGTAGGGCAGGAAGGCCTGGCGCTCGTTGCGGTAGAGGCCCGGCGCCACGAAGGCGTAGATCTGCGTCGCGATCACCGGAAACGCCAGGAACCCGGCCCCGAACACGCTGAGCTTGATGTTGGTGAACACCTGCTCGAGGAAATGCGTGGCGATGAGCTTGGCGTTCTCGGCCCCCACGATGGAGACGTAGGGCCAGACGAGGATGTTGTAGATATGCCGCGAGACGAAGAAGCAGGCGAAGAACATCACCACGAAGGCGGCGAGCGACTTGATGAGCCGCGATCGCAATTCGATGAGGTGGTCGAGGAGCGGGGCCCGCGACGCCTCGATGTCGGCGTCATCCGTGGCGTTGGTCATCGGGCTTGATCGGGCTGCGAGTTGGCCGGGGAATTCCTGGCCACGACCGGACGGTCCGGCGTCTCGGCCGGCGGCGGGGAAGCGAGGGGATCGGCGAAGGGAGCGGGGTCGATCGAAGCCGGCTCGGGGGCGGGCGCCGGATCGCTCTCGGCGAGCTGGGCGGCGACGTTGGCGAGCGGCTGGGTCGGCGACGGCGTTGTCTTGGTGTGACCGTCCACGGCGCCCTTGATCTCGTCGCGGATGGTCTGGACCGGATTGAACACCGGCCCCATGGTCCCGGCGGCCTTGCGGACCCCGTCGACCTCACGGCGGATTTCGTCGAACTCCGCCTCGCGCACCGCTTCGTTGAACTGCGATTGGAACTCGCCTGCCATCCGGCGCATCTTGGTCGTGATCTGCCCGACCGTGCGCAGGGCCTTGGGCAGGTCCTTTGGACCGATGACGATGAGGGCGACGCCGCCGATCAGCATCACCTCGCCCCAACTCATGTCGAACATTCGTGGACTGTCCCGCGCTCGCGCGATGCCGGTGACGGCGGGGTGCCTATCGCAGGTCGCGCGGGGTTCCGCCAGACCCCGGCGCCGGCCGGCCGAAGCCGGGCCCCGCCGTCACGCGAAACGCCGCGCGCTCAGACGACCTTGCGGTCGGCCGTGACGGTGTTGGCGGTCGCCGGCTCGCCCTGGTGCGGCAAGGTCCGCACGGGCTCGCCCGTGCTCGGCGGCGGCACGGCCGTGGGCGCCTCGTCCTCGGCCATCCCCTTCTTGAACGCCTTGATGCCCTTGGCGACGTCGCCCATCAGGTCGGAGATCTTGCCGCGCCCGAACAGCAGCATCACGATGCCGGCGACGATGATCCAGTGCCAGATACTCATGCTGCCCATGGCAACCTCCCGCGCCGGGGGGCTCGAAGCCCGCACGGCACCCACGCGTGTGATCCAGTTCCGGCGAACCTAAGGATCGCGCCCGCCCAGCACAAGAACCGCTTGGAAACCAGTGCGCTCGCGTGAGCGAACGACGAGGCCCGTTCCCGGGCGGGAGCGAGGCGGAATGCCGCGCCGGCTCCGGGGGTCGGCCCGCTCAGGCAGCCATCGCCAAGGCGGCCTCGAACCGGGCACGCGCCTCGCGCACGTCGAAGGCCGGCGCTCCGGCGGGCAGGCGAGCGAGGGCGTCGTGCGCCCGGCGCAGGGACGCTCCGGCCAGGGCCGGCGCGCCCTCGGCCACCCCGCGCATCTCCGTGAGATCGCCGTTGCAATGCAGGCCGACATCGATCCCCGCCGCGAACGCGGCCTCGGTGCGCGGGCGAAACCCGCCCTGGAGCGCGTGCATGGACAGGTCGTCGGTCATCAGGAGACCGTCGAAGCCGATGATCCCGCGAATCACCCGCTCGATGACGAGGGCCGACTGCGTCGCCGGATGGTCGGGATCGAGGGCGGTGAAGACCACGTGGGCGCTCATGGCCATGGGCAGGTCGGCCAGGGCACGGAACGGTGCGAAATCCTGCGCCGTGAGGCTCGCGAGGTCGGCGTCCACCACGGGCAGGCCCTTGTGGCTGTCGCATCCGGCGCGGCCATGGCCGGGGATGTGCTTCATCACCGGCAGCACGCCGCCCTGCATCAAGCCCAGCGCCACGGCCCGGCCGATCTCGGCGACGCGCTCGGGGGTGGTGCCGTAGGCCCGGTCGCCGATGACGTCGTGGGCACCGGCCACGGGCACGTCGAGGACGGGGGCGCAGTCGACGTTGATGCCGACGTTTGCCAGATCGTGCGCCATGAGACGGGCGCCGAGCTCGGCCATGGCGACGGCCGAGCCGTCGAGGCGCCCGAAACGCCCGCCGGCCGGATAGGCCGGCCAGTGCGGCGGCCCCATGCGCTGCACCCGGCCGCCCTCCTGATCGATGAGGATCGGCGCGTCGGCGCGGCCCACGGTGTCGCGCAAGGCCCGGGTCAGCGCCAGCACCTCGTCGGGCGTGCCGATGTTGCGCTTGAACAGAATGAAGCCCCAGGGCGCCACGTCGCGAAAGAACGCGGCCTCCTCCGCCGAGAGGGACTTGCCGGCGCAACCGAGGATCAGGGCACGGGTGGTCATGAACGCGGCGTCCTCGGGACTCGGTGACGCGCGCCGGCCCACTTGGGCCGGGCCGGCGGCGCGACGGGAAGCGCTGGGAGGGAGAATCGGACGGAACGGCGGGCGGACGCAAGCCGAAAGCCTCGGCCGGCACCGCTCCGCAGGGAGCGAGAACCTCGGTTCTTCTCCGGGCGGTGGTTCTAGGCCTCAGTTCTTGGCGACGAAGCACTGGCCGCCGGCACCCTGGAGCTGGGTGCACAGGCTCGTCGCTTCGTTCTTGCCCAGCGGCCCGACGCGCACGCGATAAAGGGACTTCCCGTTGACCTCGGCCTGACGGATCAGGGCCGGCTGGCCGGCGAGTTGAGTGAACTTGCCCTGCAGCTGCCTGAAGGCGGCCTGGGCCTCGGCGGCGCTGGCGCGCACGCCGAGCTGGACCGAGAAGGAGCCGGCGGCGGGCGCGGGGGATTCGGCGACGGCCGCAGCCGTTGGGCTCACGGCGGCTGTGGTCTCCGGTGCCACGGCCGCGACGCGCTGGGGCGCCTTGACGCGCGGTACGGGAGCGGGGGCCGGAACGACCGGCTCGGGTGCGGGCGCCTCGGCCACGGGCGTCGTGGTCGGAACCGACACGGGCGCGGTGACCCGGGCGCTGCGCGGCCGCAGGGAACCGGCGGCGGTGCTGCCCTCGGCGGGAGCGCCCGGCAGGGTCATGGTCGGGATCACGGATGCCGGCGCAGCCTCGGCGGCCTCGGGCTGCGATGGCGGAACCGGCGTGTCCGGCTTGACCGAGACGGTCCGGACCCGGCGCGGCTCCCCGAGGGATTCGGTCAGGGTTCCGGTCTGCTGCGGGCTGGAACTGCCGGGGGTGGCGCCGCCTTCGCCCGTACGCTGGGCCGAGCGGGCCGCCTGCGCCACGTCGAGGGGCTGTTCCTCGCGGTTGACGATGCGGATCTGCCCGTCCTTGGCGGTGCGGTCGTAGATCTGCTTGTTCTGGTCGGGGATCTCGACGCCGTCGGCCTTCTGCGGCGCGATCTTGAGGGGCGCCGTGTCGGCCAGGATGGTGGGCACGCCGCCGCTGGCGCCGCCGCCCGCATGCAGGCCGCGCCAGGCGAGGCCGCCGGTGATGCAGACTGCCAGCACGCCGAGACCGGCGCCGACGGAGACGAGGCGGCTGCGCTGACGCGGCCGGCCCAGGGTGGCGCGCTCGCCGGAGGCGAACGCATCCTGCTCGGCCTGAGGCGCAGAATCGGCTCCTTGGCTCTGATAGGGATCCTGCTCCACGGACGCGAGATACTGGTCGAAGGCATCCGTCGGCGAGGACGCGGCGGGCGTTTGATGGGCCGGGGCCTGCGGTTGGGCCGGGCGGCCGGGCGCCACGGGCGCATCGACGAAGCTCGGTTCGATGCGCCGGCCCGAGGCCGGGTCGGACCGTCCGTCGCGGGCCTCCAAGATGGCGCGGAACGGATCGTCCTGGCCGACGATGCGGGCGAGCTCGGCCAGGGGATCGGATTTGGCATGGGCCTGCGGCGCGCGGACGGGCTGTCCTTGAGGGCCGGCTCCCTGTGAAGCGGGCCCTTGCGAAGCAAGCCCATGCGAAGCGGGCCCTTGGGGCTGCTGCAGATCACGCGCGAAGGCGTCGAAATCGACCGTCGCTCGCGAAGCGTTCGTCGTCATGGCAGCATTCCCCTTCACGCCGCGGTCACCTCACCGCATTTCGTCCGGCGCAGTGACGCCCAACACCGCGAGGCCGGAGGCGATCACGCCCCGCAATGCCTCCACGAGGGCCAATCGGGCCCGGGTTGAGTTTCGGTCGGTTGGATTAACAAACCGTAATTGCGGCAAGTCTTTGCCCTTGTTCCAGAAACCATGCAGCGAACTGGCGAGCTCGTAGAGGTAGAAGGCCACGCGGTGCGGCTCGTGTGCCCCGGCCGCCGCCTCGATCACGCGCGGATACTGGGCGATGAGCCGCATGATCTCGGCCTCGCCGGAATCGGTGAGCAGCCCAAGGTCGGCGTCGCGAAGCAGGCCATCCCGCGAAAAGTCCTCCGTCGGCATCGCCTCCCGGGCCTGGCGGAACACCGAGAAGCAGCGCGCATGGGCGTACTGCACGTAGAAGACTGGGTTGTCCTTGGATTGCTCGACCACCTTGGCGAGGTCGAAATCGAGGGTCGCGTCGTTCTTGCGGTAGAGCATCATGAAACGGATCGCGTCGCGCCCGACCTCGTCGACGACCTCGGCCAGGGTGATGAATTCGCCGGCGCGCTTCGACATCTTCACGGGCTCGCCCGCGCGCAACAGCCGCACGAGCTGGCACAGCTTGACGTCGAGGGTGGCCGTGCCACCGCTCACGGCCTTCACCGCCGCCTGCATGCGCTTGACGTAGCCGCCATGGTCCGCCCCGAGCACGTCGATGAGGTCGGTGGCGCCGCGCTCGATCTTGGTCCGGTGGTAGGCGATGTCGGAGGCGAAGTAGGTGAACGAGCCGTCCGACTTCAGGAGCGGCCGGTCGACGTCGTCACCGAACTCCACCGTGCGGAACAGGGTCTGCTCGCGGTCCTCCCAATCCTCGGGCAGCTGGCCCTTGGGCGGCGGCAGGCGGCCCTCGTAGACGAGGCCCTTCTCACGGAGTTCCGCGAGGAGGACCGGCACCGCCTGCGCGAGGGTGGCTTCGGAGAAGAACACGTCGTGGTGGATGCCGAGCCGGGCCAGATCGCCCCGGATCAGATCCATCATCGCGTCGATGGAAAAGGCCCGCACGGTGGGAAGCCATTCGGCTTCCGGTTGGTCCAGGAGGGCCCGCCCATGCGTCTCGGCCAGCGCCCGGCCCACGGGCACGAGGTAGTCGCCTGGATAGAGGCCCTCGGGGACCGGCCCGACATCTTCGCCGAGGGCCTCGCGGTACCGGAGGAAGGCGGAGCGGGCGAGCACGTCGACCTGCGCGCCCGCATCGTTGATGTAGTATTCGCGCGTCACGTCGCGGCCCGAGGCGACGAGGAGGTTGGCGAGCGCATCGCCGAACACCGCACCGCGCCCATGGCCGACATGCATCGGCCCGGTGGGATTGGCCGAGACGTACTCGATGTTGACCCTGCCCGCAGAGCCGTGTGCCGCCTGCCTGACGCCACGCCCGTAGGCATCGCCCTCGCTCAAGGCCGCCCGCACCACGGCGTGGAACAGGTCCGGCGCCAGCCGAAGGTTGATGAAGCCGGGACCGGCGACGCTCGCCTCGACCACGTCCGGGTCCTTGCGCAGCTCCGCCGCCAGGGCCTCGCCCAGCGCCTTCGGGTTAGTCTTCGCCTCCTTGGCCAGCACAAGGGCGGCGTTGGTGGCGAGATCCCCGTGGCTCGCGTCGCGGGGCGGCTCCACCACCACGCGCGACAGGTCGAGCCCCTCGGGCAGCTGTCCGGCCCGGATCAGGCCCTGCACGGCCGCGCGCACGCGCGCCTCGAAGGTGGCGAAGATGTTCATCGGTGATCGGTTTCCGCTCGCGACGGCCGCCGCGTCACGACGGCCCACGCCTCAAGTGGGGGGCATACCAACCGGGCGCACGGGTGTCACGGCTCGGCCAGCGGCAGGCCCTTGCTCTCCGGGCTCCAATGCAGGTCGGGCGTCGCCGTGAAAAGGCGCTTGTGGGCGAGCACCGCGTAGGTGTCGGTCATGCCGGCGATGTAGTCGGCCACCCGGCGGGCGACGCGACCCGCGCTCGCGCCCTCCAGCCCGTCCGACCATTCCTCCGGCATGGCGCGGGGCTCGGCGGTGAACCGCGAAAACAGGTCGGCGACGATGATGTCCGCCTTGGCGCGCACGGCCAGCACGCCGGGATGGCGGTACATGCGGGCGAACAGGAAGGTCTTGATCGCCGCATCCGCCGCCGCGATGGCGGGCGAGAACGCGACGACGGGGGCGGACGCCGCCCGGATGGCGGCGACGTCGCCGGGCGCCAGGGCGGCGATGCGGCGCCCGCTCTCGGCGATGACGTCCTCGACGAAGCGGGTGATCACCCGCCGCGCCAGCTCGTGAATCTTTCGCGATGGGTCGAGGGTCGGATAGAGCCCGTCGATTTCCGCCAGGATCTCGGCGAGGAACGGCACGGCGTCGAGGTCGGCGAGATCGAACAGGCCGGCGCGCAGGCCGTCGTCGAGGTCGTGGCTGTCGTAGGCGATGTCGTCGGCGAGCGCCGCCGCCTGCGCTTCGGGCCCGGCGAAGCGCGCGAGTTCGAGATCGTTCAGGCGATCGTATTCGAGGATCGCCGCCGGAATGCCGCGCGTCGCCCAGCGCGGGGTCGGCGTCCCGTCCGCCTCCAGCAGGGGACCGTTGTGCTTGACCAGGCCCTCCAGGGTCTCCCAGGCGAGGTTGAGTCCGTCGAAGCCGGCGTAGCGCCGCTCCAGCCGGGTGACGATGCGCAGGGCCTGGGCGTTGTGGTCGAAGCCACCGTGCCCACGCATCAGCGCGTCCAGGGCATCCTCGCCGGTGTGGCCGAAGCAGGTGTGGCCGAGGTCGTGGCTGAGGGCGAGGGCCTCGGCGAGATCCTCGTCGAGGCCGAGCGCCCGGGCGAGCGCGCGGGCGATCTGGCTCACCTCCAGGGTATGGGTGAGGCGGGTGCGATAGTGGTCGCCCTCGTGGTGCACGAAGACCTGGGTCTTGTGCTTGAGGCGCCGGAAGGCGGAGGAGTGGATGATGCGGTCGCGGTCGCGCTGGAAGTCGCTGCGCGTCGGCGAGGACGCTTCGGGAATCAGCCGCCCGCGCGTCGTGGCCGGGTCCGTCGCATAGGGCGCCCTCCAGCGCTCACCGTTGTGCCGCACGTCATCCCCCCGTCGCGCCGCGTTGCAGCGCGTGCTTGCCGAGCCTATCTTGTGCGCCTGAGCGCATCTGGCAATCGACGAGACCCGAGCATCACGATGGCCGACATCACCCTGACCCCGCGCGCGGCGAAGCGCATCAACGAGATCATGGGCGCCGAGCCCCCGGGCGCGTCCCTGCGGATCAGCGTGAACGGCGGCGGCTGCTCGGGCTTCTCCTACGCCTTCGACATCGAGCGGGCACGGGCCGCCGACGACGTGGCCATCGAGCGCGACGGTGCCACGGTGCTCGTCGACCCCATGTCGCTCGAATACATGAGTGGCTCGGTCATCGACTTCGTCAACGACCTCATCGGCCAGTCGTTCAAGATCGAGAACCCGCTGGCCACCGCGTCCTGCGGTTGCGGCACGTCGTTCTCCCTGTAGGGTTTCGCCCGCACGTCCGTTGATCCGGACGCCCCCGGCAATTGCCACATCCCGCGAACTGCGGCACGGATGCGTCGTCCATGGCGCCCCCGCGGCGCGCCCTCCCCTGAAGCGCCGTTTGCCAGCGATCCGGAAAACCCCATGACCTGCTCGAAAGGCCGCCCCCTCCTGCGCTGGGCGACCGGCGCCTCGGCCTGCGTCCTCGTCCTCCTCGGCGCCGGCCTGCCGGTGGGACCCGGGCCCGCCTGGGCCCAGGAGGCCGCCTCCGCCGTTCAGGACGTGACCCTGACGGACGTGACTCTGCCGCTGGGCGACGCAGTGCTGAAGGCCGCGCGCGTCACGGTCAGCGGCACGCGCCTGTCGAAGGACGAACTCCTCGCCCTGCTCCGCCCCGGCCCCGAGCCCGTGGCGTCGCGCCTCGCCCGCCTCGATGCGGCGAGCCTCGTGATCCCGGACCTGCGCATCGAGGGTGGGTCCAAGGGCGTGCGGGAGACGGTGACCTACGGCAACGTCGTCGCCAAGGACGTGCGCGCCGGACGGATCGCCGAGCTCACCTCCACGGGGGCGGTCCTCACCGTGGAGGGCGAGCGCAAGGGTGCCGGGTCCTACGGTCCGCTCCAGGCCACCGACCTCGATCTGGCGGCCCTGGCCCGGCTCTATGCCGAACCGGGTGACGGCAAGGGTGCCCTGCAGCGGATCTACGGCACGTTCGCCGTGGCGGACATCGCCTTCGTCGACGCCAAGGGCATGGCGGTGAAATTCGCCCGCATCCAGGGTCGCGACCTCAGCGCCCGGCCGGTGCCGGGCACATGGGCCGGGGCCTTGGCGGCGCTGACCGCCCCCGGTCTCGCCGAAGCGCCGCCCGCCACCCGCGCCAAGCTGTCGGCCAACGCCGCGGACCTCGCCGAAGCGGTGACGCTCGGCGGCTTCGAGGCCACCGGCCTCAGCGTCCAGCACACCACGGGGCCGACGCCGCTGAACCTCGCCATCGACCGCATCCAGGTCGGCGGCTCGGATGCGAGCCTCGAGGGCATCACCCTGGCGAGCAACGGGCTCGATGCGAAGGCCGCGCGCCTGTCGCTGAACGGCTTCTCCATCGCCCCCACCATCGCGGCCCTGCGCAAGCTCGCAGCGACGCCCGACGCCACGGACGAGGACCTGCGCCGGCTGACTCCGGTGATCGGAACCCTCGCCCTCAGCGACCTCAGCCTCGACCTGTCCGGCGATCCGGGTGCGAAGGCCCAGGATCCGGTGGTGCAGGATCAGGCTTCGAAGAATCCGGCGGTGAGGACCGAGCCGTTGCATGTGGGCCTGCGCGCGGCGACGTTCAATTTCGGGCCACCCCGCGACGGCGTCCCCACGGCCGGGCGCATCGACCTCGCGGGCCTGACCCTGCCGGCCTCCGCCGTGGCGGGCGTGCCCGGCCTCGGGTCCCTCGGCCTCTACGGCTACCGCGACCTCGATCTCACCGTGGTGGCCGACACCGCCTGGGATGCTGCGGCCAAGGAACTCAAGCTCGGCGAGATCTCGATCTCGGGCAAGGACATGGGCACGGTGCGGGTCAACGGCATGCTCGGCGGCATCGGCCCCGAGGTGTTCGACCCCGATGCCGGCGTGTCGGGCTTCGCCATGCTGTCGGCCACCGCCAAGGCCCTCGATCTGACCATCGAGAACACCGGCCTGTTCGAGCGCTTCATCGCGGCCCAGTCCAAGGTCCTCAGCCTCAAGCCCGAGGAACTGAAGCAGGAATACGTCACGGCGAGCCTCTACGGCGTGCCGGCGATCCTGGGCAATTCGGCCGGCGCCAAGGCCATCGGCGCGGCCATGGGCCAGTTCGTGGCCAAGCCCGGCACCCTGTCCCTGAGCGTCCGCCCCCGGAACGGAACCGGCATCGGCATGCTGGAGTTCAGCGCCAGCCCGACCCCGGCCGCCGTCCTCGACCGTCTGACCATCGACGCCAAGGCGAACTGAGCCGCACCGCACGCGGCCCGATGCGCGGCGCTAAGATGTCGGATCGTCCTGAGCGGTCCGCGCATCGGCCTCGGCCGCTGCCCACACCGCCTCGACGGCGGCGCGGGTTCGGGCACGATCACGGTAGAGCCGGATCTCCAGGGGGACCGCCGCCCCGGTGGCGATCAGGCGGCCTTCGGCCAGTTCGCGGGTGACGAGGCTGCGCGGCACCCAGGCGAGGCCGTGGCCCTCCAGCGCCATGGCCTTCAACGCCTCCGCCATGGCGTTGGCGTTGGTGTGCGCGACACGCCCCGGCGGCACCTCCCCCTGCGCCGTCCCCTGCGCCTGCGCGAACAGGCTCACGCGGCCGAGAAAGGAGTCGGCGGCATAGGCCAGCAGCGGCGTCGGCGCATCCGCGCTCGGCACCGGCAGGGTCGGCCCATGCACCGCCACCAGCGCATCCGCCCCGACCACGCGGTGGGGATAGAACTCCGGATCGAGGAGGATCGGCACGCTGGGGTGGTGGAAGGTGAGCAGGAAGTCGTAGCCGCCCTCGGCGATGGCCTGGAGGCAGTTGTGAAAATCGTCCGGCAGAAGCCGTGTCCCGATGGGACCGGTGCGCGCCTCGATGGCCCGGAACCAGGCGGGGAAGAAGGCGAGCGACAGGGTGTGCAGGGCGGCGACACTCACCACCGGACCGCCCGATCCCGTGCCGGCGCGCAGATCCACGCGGCTCGCCTGGAGCATCCGCACGGTCTCCTCCGCGGTCTCGCGGAAGCGCCGGCCCGCCGGCGTCAGGGTGGTGGGGTAGGTGCTGCGGTCGATGAGGCCGACGCCGAGCCAGAGTTCCAGGGCCTGGATCCGGCGGCTGAAGGCCGATTGGGTGACGTGGCGCGCCTCGGCCGAGCGGGAGAAGCTGCGGGTCTCGGCGAGGCTGAGGAAATCCTCCAGCCATTTCAGCTCCACCGCGCGCTCCTCGCCGATGATCAATCCAGTTCGCGCACCACCACGCGCCCGCGCTCGGCCGAGAGGGCGAGGCGGCCGGCCTTGAGGGCGAGGGCCTTCTCGCCGAACAGCGCCCGGCGCCAGCCGTGCAGCACCGGCACGTCGGCCGCGTCGTCGTCGGCGATGGCTTCGAGATCGTCCACGGAGGCGATGATCTTCGGGGCGACGCCTTCGGTCTCGCACACGGCCTTCAGCAGAACCTTGAGGAGTTCGACAAGGGCCCCGTTGCCGCCGCGGCCGCGGCTGCGCTCGGGCAGGGCGATGTCGGTGAGATCGCGGGCGAAGCCCCGCTCCACCGCCGCCAGGATGTCCGTACCCGTGCGCGAGCGCTCGAACCCGGCGGGGATGGAGCGCAGGCGGCCGAGGGCCTCGACGCTGCGGGGGGCCGAAGACGCGACGTCGATCACGGCCTCGTCCTTGAGGATGCGCCCGCGCGGTACGTTGCGGCTCTGCGCCTCGCGCTCGCGCCAGGCCGCGACCTCGATGAGCACGGCGATCTCGCGCGGCTTGCGCATGCGCCCCGCGAGGCGGCGCCACGCCTGCGACGGGTCGGCCTTGTAGGTCTCCGGCGAGGTGAGGACGCTCATCTCCTCGTCGAGCCACTCGCCCCGGTCCGTGGAGAGGAGCTGCCCGGCGAGCACCTCGTAGACCTTCACGAGGTGGGTGACGTCCGAGAGGGCGTAGCTCGACTGCGCGTCAGAAAGCGGGCGCCGCGACCAGTCGGTGAAGCGCGAGGACTTGTCGATCTTGGCCTTGGCCACATCGTTGACGAGCTGTTCGTAGGAGACCGAATCGCCGTAGCCACACACCATGGCGGCCACTTGCGTGTCGAAGAACGGCTGTGGCAGCAGGCCTCCGAGCAACCAGATGATCTCGAGGTCCTGCCGGGCCGAGTGGAACACCTTGACCACGCCCTCGTCGGCCATCAGCGCGAAGAACGGCGCGAGGTCGAGGTCGGGCGAGAGCGGATCGACGAGCACCCCCGAACCGTCCGGCCCCGCCATCTGGATGAGGCAGAGCTTCGGGTAGTAGGTGGTCTCGCGCATGAACTCCGTGTCGACGGTCACGAAGGGATGCGCGGCAAAGCGGTCGCAGGCCTCGGCGAGGGCGTGCGTGGTCGAGATCAGGTCCATGGAATTCGGCTATATCGGAGGTTGACGCCTCAGGCGAGATCGTATCCCGCGCCGCGCTCGCCTATCCCCCTAATACCGGCGAGCCGACGCAGCTCAACCGAAGGCCCCCGCCGAGATTCTCTTACCGCCCCCCGCGATCCCGTTACGCGGCGCGCTGGCCGGAGCGGTTCCGGCGGGCGAGGCGCCGCACCAGATCGGCGCGCTGACGCCGCTGCGCCTCGGCACGGGCGAGGAGCCAGTCGAGGATTCCCGTCTCGATCCGCGTCCCGCCCTCCTCCGTGAGGCGCCGGATGCGGTCGACCCGGAAGCCGCGATAGCCGCCACGCGCCCGGTCGATGCCGCCAAGCAGGGTCCGGCCCGGCCCGAGCCGTAATTCCCGCGCGTCGAGAACGCGGCGGCTCCAGATTCCGCGGGAATCCTCGTAGGTGATCTCGAAGCGGCCATCGAGCGGCAGAACCTGCCATGCGCCGGCCTGATGCGTGGCTTGGCCGGCACCGGTTCCGCGCCCCGAAGCGACGACGGACGCCACATTCAGAATATCGAAAAAAGCGTTTGAATTCATGGACCTGATATGGGGATCGTGTGCCTTCTCCGAAAGGCCCCAACGCGCTTTGCCGACGTCATCCCCGCTGCGTCCGGCCCCCATCAGGGGGCAACGACGGGGCATCGTCGCGGCGACCCGTCCGCCTCGATGCCACGCTCCCCTCGAAGCCGCGCTCGCCTTGACTTGAACGCCCCCGCGTGAATGGTGCCGGGCTCATTCGATAGAGCCCGCCATGCACCGTTATCGTACCCACACCTGCGGGGCGCTCCGCCCCTCGGACGTCGGCCAGACCGTTCGCCTCTCGGGCTGGTGCCACCGCATCCGCGACCATGGCGGCGTGCTGTTCATCGACCTGCGCGATCATTACGGCCGCACCCAATGCGTGGTGGATTCGGACTCGAAGGCATTCCAGGGCGCGAACCTCGCCCGCTCCGAATGGGTGATCCGCATCGACGGCCGCGTGCGGACCCGCCCGGCCGGCACCGAGAACCCCGACCTGCCCACCGGCACCATCGAGGTCTACATCGACGACCTCGAAGTGCTCGGGCCCGCGGGCGAATTGCCGGTGCCGGTGTTCGGCGACCAGGACTACCCGGAGGAGACGCGGCTGAAGTACCGCTTCCTCGATCTCCGCCGCGACAAGCTGCACGCCAACATCATGAAGCGCGGCGCGATCATCGATTCGCTGCGCCGCCGTATGCGCGAGGGCGGGTTCTTCGAGTTCCAGACCCCGATCCTCACCGCTTCGTCCCCCGAAGGTGCGCGCGACTACCTCGTGCCGTCCCGCGTCCATCCCGGAAAATTCTACGCGCTGCCGCAGGCGCCGCAGCAGTTCAAGCAGCTGACGATGATCGCCGGCTTCGATCGCTACTTCCAGATCGCCCCGTGCTTTCGCGACGAGGACGCCCGCGCCGACCGCTCGCCGGGCGAATTCTATCAGCTCGACATCGAGATGAGCTTCGTCACCCAGGAGGACGTGTTCCAGTCCGTCGAGCCCGTGCTGCGGGACGTCTTCCTCGAATTCGCCGACGGCAAGCGCGTCACCGAGACCTTCCCGCGCATCCCCTACGCCGAGTCGATGCTGAAATACGGCGTCGACAAGCCAGACCTGCGCAACCCGCTGATCATCGCCGACGTGACGGAGGCATTCGCCCGCGAGGACGTGGCGTTCAAGGCGTTCAAGGGCGTGATCGCGTCCGGCGGCGTGGTCCGCGCCATCCCGGCCACGGGCGCCGCGACGCAGCCGCGCTCGTTCTTCGACAAGCTCAACGACTTCGCCCGCGCCGAGGGTGCGCCGGGCCTCGGCTACATCGTGTTCGAGGATGTCGACGGCGTGCTCACGGGCAAGGGTCCCATCGCGAAGTTCATCCCGGCCGAGGTCCAGGCCCTGATCGCCGGCACCACCGGCACCAAGGCCGGCGACGCGGTGTTCTTCTCCGCCGGCACCGAGGCCAAGGCGGCCGCCCTCGCCGGCAAGGCCCGCATCCGGATCGCCGACGAACTGAACCTGTCCGACAAGGACCAGTTCGCGTTCTGCTGGATCACCGACTTCCCGATGTACGAGTGGAACGAGGACGACAAGAAGATCGACTTCTCCCACAACCCGTTCTCGATGCCGAACTTCGACCGCGAGGCGTTCCTCGCCCTCGACCCTTCGGACGAGAAGACGATCCTCGGCATCAAGGCGTTCCAGTACGACATCGTCTGCAACGGCACCGAACTCTCGTCGGGGGCCATCCGCAACCATCGCCCCGAGGTGATGGAGAAGGCCTTCGGTCTCGCCGGCTACGGCCAGGACGTGCTCGAAGAAAAATTCGGCGGCATGCTCAACGCGCTGAAGCTCGGCGCCCCGCCGCACGGCGGCATCGCGCCGGGCATCGACCGCATCGTCATGCTGCTCTGCGGCGAGCAGAACCTGCGCGAGGTGGTGCTGTTCCCCATGAACCAGCGCGCCGAGGACCTGATGATGGGCGCCCCCGCCGAGGCGACGCCGAAGCAGCTGCGCGAGTTGCACATCCGCCTCAACCTGCCCGAGAAGAGCGCCTGAGGCGCGCCCTCCCCCGCGCTTTGTCCTGAAGGATGTGTGGGGGACGGCCCCCCCACACACCTCATCCTGAGGTGCCGGAGCGCAGCGGAGGCCTCGAAGGAGGACTCCAGATATCACCGCATCCCTGGAGGCCTCCTTCGAGGCCGCTTCGCGGCACCTCAGGATGAGGTCGCGTGGGGGGAACGAAAGATCCGATCGACAGGCAGGGCGGATTGTCCGGCCTCGCCGTTCATCGGATGACGCTGGACAGGAGACGTTGCCGTGCCGAGCCTCGTCGCCATCGTCGTCACCCATGACAGCGCGCACGCCCTGCCGGGCTGCCTCGCCGCACTCGCCGCCGAGCACGTGCCGGCGCTTGTGGTGGACAATGCCAGCCGGGACGCGTCCGTGGCCCTCGCCGAAGCGGCGGGCGCGCAGGTGGTGCGCAACGCCCGCAACGAGGGCTACGGCCGGGCCAACAATCGCGGGGTCCGTGCCGCCGTCCAGGCCGAACGGGTTCTGATCGTCAACCCAGACGTGACCCTCGGGTCCGGGGCCGTCGACGCCCTGCTGGCCGCCGCCCGCGCCTACCCGGATGCGGGGCTCCTGGCCCCCCGCCTCGTGGAGCCGGACGGGCGGTTCTTCTACCAGCCGCGCTCGCTGCTCGCGCCGTACCTGACCAATCGCAAGGGCAAGCGCGCCCCGCCCGAGGGCGATGCCTGCGCGCCGTTCCTGTCCGGCGCCTGCCTGATGATCCGGCGCGACCTGTTTCTCGATCTCGGCGGCTTCGACCCGAACCTGTTCCTGTTCTACGAGGACGACGACCTGTGCCGGCGCGTGGCCGATGCGGGCCGCGCCCTCGTGCACGTCCACGGTGCGCAAGCCCTGCACGGGCGCGGGCGCTCCTCGGCGCCGGAGCCCGGCCGGGTGTTCCGCACCCGCTGGCATCAGGCGTGGTCCCGTGCCTACGTCTCCCGCAAATACGGCCTGCCCGACCCGAGCCCGGGGATGCTCGCCGTCAACGCACCCAAGGCGGCGCTCGCCCGCCTCGTCGGGCACCGCGCCCTATGGGAGCGCTACGGCGGCTCGACGGCCGGGGCGCTGGCCGCCCTGCGCGGCCGCAGCGCCCTCGATCACGAAGGACTGGACCGCGAGGAGTCCGTGTGACCGCGAAAACCTTCGGGCAGGCCCTGGCCCGGCCGCACAATGGCTTCTCCGTCCTGCGCCTCGCGCTGGCCACCGCCGTGGTGGTGTCCCACGCCTTCAGCGTCACGAGCGGACAGCCCCTCGACGAGCCCCTTGCGCGGATGACGGGCTTCTCGCTCGGGGCGCATGCGGTCAACGGCTTCTTCGCCGTCTCGGGGTTTCTCGTCGCCATGAGCCTGGAGCGGCGGGGCGCCGGCGACTACGTGCTGGCCCGCGCCCTGCGCATCCTGCCGGGCGTGGTCGTGGCGACCCTCATCGTGACCCTGGTCCTCGGCCCCGCCCTGACCCGCCTGCCCCTGGCCGAATACCTCCAGGCCCCCGGCCCGTGGCTTTTCATCCGCGACACCCTGACGACGTTCAAGAGCAACGCGAGCCTGCCGGGGGTGTTTGCCGACAACCCCTACCGTTCGCCGCTGGGCACGGTCTGGACCCTGAAATACGAGGTGTTGTGCTACCTCGGGCTACTGGCCGCCGGGCTCGCGGGCCTCCTGCGGCGCGGGCCAGCCCTTGCGCTCGTGGCTGCCCTCGCCCTCGGTCTGGCGGCGGCGGCGTTCCTCCATCCCGGCCTGTCCGAGGGCGCGGAGACGCGCTTTCGCCTGCCGCTGCTGTTCGCCTCGGGCTCCGCCCTCTACCTCTGGCGCGACCGGCTCGGCCACCGGGCGTGGCCCCTGGCGCTCCTCGCCCTGGCGACCGCCCTCCTACAGGGCACGCCGCTGTATCGGAGCCTCCTGTTCCTCACGGAGGCCTACGGCGCGATCTGGCTGGCCCTCTGCCCGGCGCTGGCCCGTCCGATCCTCGAACCGCGGGCAGACCTCTCTTACGGGATCTACCTCTACGGCTGGCCGATCCAGCAGAGCCTGCACGCCCTGGTGCCCAGCGCCTCACCGTGGCTGCTGCTGCTCCCGTCCATGGCGCTCACCGGCCTCGTGGCGGCCGCGTCGTGGGTCACCGTCGAGAAGCCGGCCCTGCGGCTCAAGGCACGGGCCCTGGCGGGACGGGCGCCCCGGGCGGTGGTGTCGTGAGTCTCCTCGCCCCGCAGGCGGCCCTCGCCCGGGCGGTGGCCGGGGTGATCGCCCACGGCTTTGCCATCGTGGCCCGCAACACCCGGGGGGACAGCGTCTACCTCAAGCCCGAGGGCTGTGCCTTCGCCCTGCGGATCTCCAACCACGCTCGTACGCCGAAGCAGCGCAAGAACCACCCCGACGCCATTGCGAGCCTCGTCATCCGCACCCCGCAGACGGAGCGCGGCGTCGACGCCCTCGTGACGGAAGCCCTGCGGAATTTCGCCGGTGCCCGCCGGAGCCGCGAGGCGCTTCCGACCGTCGACCGAGCGGGAATCGGGGGCCTTCGCATCCCGACCACATCATGACACCGCGCCTAAGATAGGTTTTTATTAATATTTAGATGATGCCTTGATACACAACCGATGGTTGGATTCGCTTGCGGAGCCCCATCGATGTCGCTTTCCCCCGATCACCGCACCAAGCTCCTCCGCCTGCGTTCCACGGTCGCCGGCCTGTCCGTCACCCTCGGCTTCTTGCGCCTGCAGCGGGCGCTGTCCCGCAAGTACGATCCGGATCAACTCCGAGAGCCCGCGGGAAGCCCCGGCGGCGGACGCTGGGCGTCGAACGGCGGCGGCCAGGGCACATCCGGACAGAGTTCGTCGGGTGCGGAGGAGACCGTCACCGAGGACGGATCGCGGGTCCTGTCCCTGCGCATCCGCAGCCAGCCTCATCAGGACTGGGACGAGCAGCACACCGTCATCGCCTCCGACGGCACGCGCACCATCTTCGAGATGGCGGGCCGGACCCAGACCATCCGCGACGGCGAAACCGGGACGATCCTTGCCCGCAGCACTCTGGTCAACGGCCGGGCGGAGCCAGAGGCCTTCGTTCAGCAGACGGGGGCTTCGACCCTTGCCCGGGCAAGTTCCAGAGCCCTCTACAATGCCGGTGCAGCATTGCTCGCTGCGCTCTCCGTCCGAAAAAGCCGAGACGGTTCAGCGATCTTTGAGGCGCCAGCCAGCCTGTACGAGCGCCGGCAGGGCCCGGACAAGCCAGTGGTTTGGGTTGGTTTGGTCGAGGAGCAGGAACTGAGGGCCGCCTGCCCGCGTCGCGGCGAGGTTCAGGTGATTCTCGATGAGGCCGTCGATGAAGTGCGAGCAAGCGGCGGCTCCAAGGACGCACAAGATTTTGGCAACAAGGTCCATGCGGTGGCTGCTCGCAAGATTACCAATCTCAAAGATCCGAACCTTGTCGCGGAAGTCTCATACGTTCCTGGCAAATCAGCAGCCCAGCCATATGGCATTCGGTCTTCACTTCGTCTCGACGTACTCGAACGAAGCGTCCCACGCACGGTCTGCATCCACGATCACAAGACCGGAGAGAGTCAGATCAGTGCAGTTCGCGCCACGACCATCGCCGAAATGATTGCGAGGAACTTTCCAGACATGCAGCGGATCATCGTCACAGAAATGAGGCCGACCAGATGACGAGCGCCAAGCAAATCAAGAATGTCTTTAAACCATTGATCAATCGGCACGCCGATCTTACCGAAATCGGCAGCCATTGGCTCTACATATCCCCTATTCGCCACGTCGCGCTCCGCATTCTGATTGATAGAACATCCGACAAGAATCTATGCAAGCCGCAACTCACGATGCTGAACACATTTATTCCAGACGTCCAACCTCAGACAAGCATTGGATATTCCATTCAATTGGATCGCCCTTCGCTTTCACATCAGCACTGGTACTGGTCCGATCCCGAAATGATCGCGGATCTCGTTTCCGCTATAGAGACGGAGGGGTTACCACGACTCCGCGCGATCGATTCGCTTGAAGCGTTCTGGACTATTTATGACGGCAGCGATCACATCTTCGCACAGCAATGGCCAGAAGACCGCATGATCTGCCTCATCGCGCTCGGCGACATCGACGCAGCGCGCGCCATTTGCGAAACCCTGGAACCGGAGTTGCGAGGGGACTCGTTTCCGAACGACATCTGGGTCCAGAACCGACGCAGAAAGTTCCTGGCCGTCGCCGAGCCCCTCCGCGTCGGAGACCGCGTAACGCTCGCAACGATCCTCCACGGTTGGGAGGCCGACAACATCCGGGGCACGAAGCTCGAGCCCTATTGGGAGCCGACGCCGTTTCCACTGGAACGGTCATCGACCTGAAGGAAGTTCAGCACCACGGACACGTCACCCGCGACGAAGGTGAGACCACTCCGATGAAGACCGCACGCCAAGCCAGAACCATCTTCCGTCCGCTTGCCAAGCGTAACCCCGACTTCGCCTATACCGGCGGGCGCAGCCTTTGGCTCACGCCTATTCGCCACACGGTGTCGCGCGTCTTCATTGATCGCACCTCCGATTCAGGCTCATTCCAAATTGGGTGGGCCATCCTCGCAACGTTCATTCCCGAGCATAGCCTGCCTGGGACAATCGGAAACTGCGCAGGCAAGCTTTACCCGTTCGATCAGGATCAGTTCGCATACTGGGAGTGGTCCGACCCCGCCGCGATAAGTGCCGCAATCCCCATAATCGAAGCCGAAGCCCTGCCGCACCTGCGGTCGTTCGATGGCCTGGAGTCGTGGGCGACCTATTACCGCGAAACGTTCCCGATCGCCCTGAAGGGCTTCCCGCACGAGCGGCTCATCCTCGACATCGCCCTGGGCAACCTGCCGGCCGCGCACGCGCAGCTCGCCAAACTCCTCCCGCATTTCCGGGAGAACAAGCATCCGGATCAGCCGATGTACCAATACATGCGCAGCCTGATCCTGCCCGTCGCCGAGCCGCTCCTGGCCGACGACCGGCCGGCGCTGGCGGCGATCCTCCACGGCTGGGAATCCGAAAACATCCGCACCGCGAAGCTCGAGCGCTACTGGGAGCCGACGCCGTTTCCCCTGGAGCGGGCGCCGACCTGAACGCCCTCAGCCCTCGACCACCGCATCATCGCGAAAATACGGCTCGACCGCGCCCTTCAGCTTCACCGTCATCGGGTTGCCGGCCCGGTCGAGGGTCTTGCCGGCCGAGAGGCGGACCCAGCCCTCGCTGACACAGTATTCCTCGACGTTGGTCTTCTCGACGCCCTTGAAGCGGATGCCGATGCCGCGCTCGAGGATCTTCTCATCGTAGAACGGGCTGTTGGGGTTCACGGCGAGGCGGTCGGGGGGCGTGTCGGACATCGTCGGGCGGCCTTGTCGATCGGTTTCGAGGAGAAGCGGGTAAGGGATTCAGGCGCGGCCCGCAACGTTCAGGGCTTTGGCCGCCGCGATGAGGTCGGCCGTGCGCCCGCTCTGGAGCAGCGGCACGAGGCCCGCCACCGCCGCGTGCGGCAGGTCCCACCACGCGGACTCGAGGAGCGCCGCGACGGTGGCGGGATCGAAGCGGTGGCGCACCACCCGGGCCGGGTTGCCGGCGACCACCGCGTAGGGCGGCACGTCCCGGCTCACCACGGCGTGGGCCGCCACCACGGCGCCGTGGCCGATGGTGACGCCCGACAGGACGAGGCAGCCCGAGCCGAGCCAGACGTCGGAGCCGATCACGACGTCGCCGCGCGAGACATGGTAATCGCCCGGCGCGTCGAGGCCCGGCCACAGACCCGGCAGGGCGGCGAACGGATAGGTCGAGACCCAGTCGAGGCGGTGGCCGCCGCCGAGCAGGATCTCGACCTTGTCGGCGATGGAACAAAACCGGCCGATCGTCAGGCTCCGCCCCGATTCGGGAAACCGGACCTTCGGGCGCCCGTAAGAGTAGGCGCCGATGGAGAAACCGTAGCGCGCGGCGAGGCGGGCGAGGTGAATCCGGGTCTCGTTGTTCGGGTTGCGCCCACTCCGCAGGCGGTGCAACAGGGTCCTCAACCGAAGCACCCCGGACCCGACCGGAACGGTGCTCCACAACGCGCACGGCGCAGGTTCCTGGGAGTGAGGCTCATGGGCGACAACATGTCCGACGATCTCAAGTCCGGAGCGCTCGTCTACCACCGCCTGCCGCGTCCCGGAAAGCTCGAGATCCAGGCCACCAAGCCGCTCGGCAACCAGCGCGACCTGGCGCTCGCCTATTCCCCCGGCGTCGCCGCCGCCTGCGAGGCCATCGCGGCCGATCCGCAGGAGGCCGCCACCCTCACCATCCGCCAGAACCTCGTCGCCGTTCTCACCAACGGCACGGCGGTGTTGGGCCTCGGCAACATCGGTCCGCTGGCCTCGAAGCCCGTGATGGAAGGCAAGGCGGTCCTGTTCAAGAAGTTCGCCGGCATCGACGTGTTCGACATCGAGGTCGACCAGAACGACGTCGACAAGCTCGTCGACGTGGTCTGCGCCCTGGAGCCGACCTTCGGCGGCATCAACCTCGAGGACATCAAGGCCCCCGAGTGCTTCGAGGTCGAGGAGCGCTGTCGCGCCCGGATGAACATCCCGGTCTTCCACGACGACCAGCACGGCACCGCGATCATCGTGGCGGCCGCCGTCCTCAACGCCCTCGAACTGTCCGGCAAGCAGCTCGGCGATGTCCGCATCGTCACCTCGGGCGCGGGGGCGGCGGCCCTCGCCTGCCTCAACCTCCTCGTGTCCCTCGGCGCGAAGGTCCAGAACATCACCGTCACGGACATCAAGGGCGTGGTCTACAAGGGCCGCCCCGAGTTGATGGACCGGTGGAAGGACATCTACGCGCAGGAGACCGAGGCCCGGACGCTGGCCGAAGTGATCCCCGGGGCGGACGTGTTCATCGGCCTCTCGGCCGGCGGGGTGCTCAAGCCCGAATACCTCGAGAAGATGGCCGAGAAGCCCCTGATCATGGCGCTGGCCAACCCCTATCCGGAGATCATGCCCGATCTCGCGCAGGAGAAGCGCCCCGACGCGATGATCTGCACCGGGCGTTCGGACTTCCCGAACCAGGTCAACAACGTCCTGTGCTTCCCCTACATCTTCCGCGGCGCCCTCGATGTCGGCGCCACCTCGATCAACGAGGAGATGAAGAAGGCCGCCGTGAAGGCCATCGCGGCGCTCGCCCGCGAGACCCCCTCCGACGTGGTCGCCCGCGCCTATGGCGGCGAGGCCCGCCCCTTCGGCCGGCACTCGCTCATCCCGAGCCCGTTCGACCCGCGCCTGATCCTGCGCATCGCTCCCGCGGTCGCGCAGGCGGCGATGGAATCCGGCGTCGCCGGCCGGCCGTTGGAGAATCTCCAGGCCTACGCCGACAGCCTCGACCGCTTCGTCCACCGCTCGGGCTTCATCATGAAGCCGATCTTCACGAAGGCGAAGGAGAACCCCAAGCGCGTCATCTACGCCGAGGGCGAGGACGAGCGCGTCCTGCGCGCCGCCCAGGCCATCGTCGAGGACGGGGTGGCGCGGCCCATCCTGGTCGGGCGCCCGCGCGTGATCGAGACCCGGATCAAGCGCTTCGGCCTGACGTTGCGCCAGGGCGAGCATTTCGACCTCATCGATCCCGAGGACGATCCGCGCTACCGCGACTACGTCGCCACCTATCTCGAAGTCGCCGGCCGGCGCGGCATCACGCCGGACGCCGCCCGCACCCTGGTGCGCACCAACAACACGGTGATCGGCGCCATCGCCGTACGCCGGGGCGAGGCCGACGCGCTGATCTGCGGCCTGGAGGGCCGGTTCGAGACGCGGCTGCGGGTGATCCGCGACGTCATCGGCATGGCGCCGGGCGTCCTCGATTTCGCCGCCATGAGCCTCATCGTCACGAAGAAGGGTGCCTACTTCCTCGCCGACACCCATGTGCGCCAGGATCCGAGTGCCGAGGAGATCGCCGACGTGGCGGTGGCCTGCGCCGAGCACGTGCGCCGCTTCGGCCTCACCCCGAAGATCGCCCTGCTCAGCCACTCGGATTTCGGACAATCGGATTCGCGCTCGTCCCTGAAGATGCGCTCGGCCCTCGGCCTGATCCGGTCCCGGGAACCCGCCCTGCAGGTGGACGGCGAGATGCAGGCCGACACCGCCCTCTCGGAACTCATCCGCGACCGGGTGATGCCGGATTCGTACCTCAAGGGTGCGGCCAACGTGCTGATTCTGCCCAACCTCGACGCGGCCAACATCGCGTTCCAGTTCGCCAAGGTGCTCGCCGACGCCCTTCCGGTCGGGCCGCTCCTCATCGGCCCGGCCAA
The DNA here is from genome assembly GCF_001423295.1 of Methylobacterium sp. Leaf112. GTDB lineage: Bacteria > Pseudomonadota > Alphaproteobacteria > Rhizobiales > Beijerinckiaceae > Methylobacterium. The sequence goes on from NZ_LMNG01000005.1 coordinate 42,625, forward strand.
GCCCGCCCACATTCTCTCGCCCTCGGTGACGGCCCGCGGCATCGTCAACATCACCGCCGCCGCCGTGGTCGAGGCCCAGGCCGGCGATGTCGCCGCGATCACGGCTCTCGCCGAAAAGGGCGCGGCGCCGACCGCCGAATAGTCGCCTCTCCCATCCAGCGGACCGAAACGCGAAAAGGCCCCCGGAGCGATCCGGGGGCCTTTTCCATGTTCGGCACTGTCCCGCCGGCCGGGAGCCGGCGGGCGGTTCGGATCAGTCGCGACGGGTGCCGTACGCCAAGGCCGGATCGACGGCGCCGAAGCGGCCACCCAGGAAGGCCGCGAGGGCACCGAGAACCAGGGCCAGGGACGCGTAGAGCGCACCCTGCGTCGCAGCGCTGCGGGTCGCCTCGGCGGCGGCGGCGGCCTTCTGCTTGGCGTCCGCTGCGGCCTGCTCGTACTGCTTGCGGTAGTTCTGGACCTGAGCCTTGGCCTCGTCGGGCGAGATGCCCTGCGCCTTGGCGAGGGCATCGGTGGCGCGGGCCTCGGCCTCGGCCTGCTGGGCCGCATCACCCGAGAGGTAGGCCCGCACGGCCTGGGCGGCGGTGTCGCGCAGGGCGGCGGGATCCTGGCCACCCGAGGTCTGACGGACCTTGTTCTCGATGCCGTCGAGGGGGTTGGTCAGCTTGGTGAGCGAGGGGGCCGCAGCCTGGGCCGCCGTCTGGGTGGCACCGCCGATGGCCGAACCCGCGCCGCCGAGGACGCTGGTGAGGCCGCCGAACGCGCCGCCGATGAGGCCGCCGACCGCCGACGTGAGCAGGTAGACGATGACCAGGGTGGTCACCGCCCACGACACGAGGCCGTGGTAGCCGCTGGTGCCGGCCGAGGGCTTGCCCGACAGGCGTCCGGCGAGGAAGCCGCCGATGAGCGAGGCAACGATGCCCGAGGCGACCCACCAGATCCCGGCGCCCGTCGACAGGCTGGCGGCGGTGGGCGTGTCGTTGCCCGTGGGGTTCAGGGTCGCGAGGCCGATGCCGAGGCCGACCATGTTGAGGATCATCTGTGCCACGAGGGCGATGACCGCGCCGGCGAAGATCGCGCCCCAGGAGACCTGATGCAGCGGGAGCGGGCTGCGCGGCTCGATGGCGGCTGACGATGCGATGGGCGTGCGTGTGGGTGTAACGGCCAAGATGAACTCCCGAGGATCTGAAGACGGCGATTCGGATTGGAACGGCCGGGGTGGTGCGCGGTGGGATGTCGGCTCGACCCGGCGGCCGAGGGATGGAGGCGATGAACCGGATTGCACGCGAGCGGGCACATCCTGCCCGCCGACACGCCATCACAGGTCATCGCCGGTCCCAACGTGCGGTTCCGAGAATTGTTCGCGGTGCTTCGCCGTTGCCGTCGGGATCGACCCTTCGGGCGGGGCGGGGCGACCGGCGAGTCGCAGCCATGGCCCTGAAACGCAAAAACGGCCCCGAAGGACCGTCCTGACTGCGCCGAAACTTTGGTAAATTTAAATTGGAGCGGGCGAAGGGATTCGAACCCTCGACCCCAACCTTGGCAAGGTTGTGCTCTACCCCTGAGCTACACCCGCTCACGCCACGATGCCGGCACGGGGCTGGCGATCGGGATCGTCTTCTTCACGAAGCCACCAGGCCTGGGTGGGCCGCGGCGTCGCGTCGTCTCGGTCGAATTGGAGCGGGCGAAGGGATTCGAACCCTCGACCCCAACCTTGGCAAGGTTGTGCTCTACCCCTGAGCTACACCCGCTCACAACCGCGCCGCTGGTGGAAAGAACCGCCGGCGGCCCCGGACGGCGTCTCTAAACACCATTCCGCCGAGCGTTGCAAGGGCCGTCCGGCCGATTCCCGTAGCCGGCGCGTTTCGTGGAATTCAGCGGGCCCCGGGGCGATCGCACCTCACCACTGCGCCGCCGGCGGCAGGCCTTCGCGGATCTCGCGCAGGCGCGCGCGGGTGGCGGACGTCGTCGCCTCGGGGAGCGCATCGAGGCGGAAGAACCCACTTTCGGCGATCTCCCGATCGGGACGCTTGGCGGCCGGCACGGTGAAGGCCGGGGCGAGGTAGAGGGCGACGTGATCGCGGCCCGCTCCCGTCGCGTGGTGGTAGAACCCGTGCAGCCGAAGGGTCTCCCCCGGATCGACCACGATCCCGGCCTCCTCGCGGAACTCGCGGATCATCGCCGCGACAGCATTCTCCCCCACCTCGACCCCGCCGCCTGGCAGGTGCCACCCGGCCACATAGGTGTGGCGTACGAGGCAGACGCGGCCCTGCCCGTCGATGGCCGCGCCGCGTACCCCGAGCGTCATCCCGCGCGTGGCCAGGGCGCCCAGATGGAACAGGCGGCGCAGCAGCGGCCGGTCCAGAAGCCCCAGCGTCGAGGGCATCCTCACACCACGCGCAGTTCGATCGCACCGAGGCCGTCGATGGCCGCGCGCAGGGTCTGGCCCCGCGTCACCGCCCCGACGCCGGAGGGCGTCCCGGTGAAGATGAGGTCGCCCGGCTGCAGGGTGAAGTAGGCCGACAGGTAGGCGATCTGCTCCGAGACGGACCACAGCATCTCCGACAGGTCACCGCGCTGGCGCTCGGTGCCGTCGACGTCGAGGGTGATGGCGCCGTGGTCCGGATGCCCGATGGCCGAGACGGGATGGAGCGGGCCGATGGGCCCGGAGGCATCGGCCGCCTTGGCGAGGTCCCATGGCCGCGCGAGGCGCTTGGCCTCGTCCTGGACATCGCGCCGGGTCATGTCGAGCCCGACCGCGTAGCCGTAGACGTGGTCGAGGGCGGATGCGACGGCGATGTCGGCGCCCCCGGTGGACAGGGCCACCACCATCTCGACTTCGAAATGATAATTCTCCGTGCGGGGCGGATAGGGGTGCTCCACCGCGTGCGGGCCGGCCACGATCTGCAGGGCGTCGGCGGGCTTCATGAAGAAGAACGGCGGCTCGCGCTCGGGGTCCTTGCCCATCTCACGGGCATGGGCCGCATAGTTGCGCCCGACGCAGTAGACGCGCCGGACGGGAAACAGGTCCGCGCTGCCGACGATGGGCAGCGCGATACGCGGCGGGTTGGGGATCACGGACAGCATCGTTGAGGTCTCCCGGGGATCGGACGCGCGGCCCCCCGCCCTGCACAGAGGCCGCGCGCCCCCTATCATAGGGGGAGCGCACGGCCACGCCATCCCGGCGACGCGCGCCTTCGACGATCGCCCCGCGAGATCCTCCCGTGCCTCCTTCTCCCGACTTGCCCGCCCAAAACTCGCCCGCCCAAAACTCGCCCATTCAGGACGTCCTGAGCCGCGACTTGCTGGCCGCCCTGACCGGCCGTCTCGGCGCGGCGCACGTGCTCACCGCGTCCGAGGATCTCGAGCCCTACCTCGTCGAGACGCGCGGGCTGCACCGCGGCCGAGCCCTCGCGGTGGCGCGCCCAGCCGACGCGGCCGAGGCGGCCTTCGTGGTGGAACGATGCGCCGCCGCCGGAGTGCCCGTGGTGGCTCAGGGCGGCAACACCGGCCTCGTCGGCGGGGGCGTGCCCCAGGGCGGGATCGTCCTGTCGCTGGCCCGCCTCGCCCGGGTGCGGGCCGTCGATCCCACCAACGCCACCATCACCGTCGAGGCCGGCGTCACCCTGGCGGACGTCCAGGCGGCGGCGGAGGCGGCCGGAATGCTGTTCCCCCTGTCGCTGGCCTCGGAGGGCTCGTGCCGCATCGGCGGCAATCTCTCGACCAACGCCGGCGGCACGGCGGTGCTGGCCTACGGCAACGCCCGCGACCTCGTCCTCGGGCTCGAAGTGGTGCTGGCGGACGGCCGGATCTGGAACGGACTCAAGGGTTTGCGGAAGGACAACGCCGGCTACGACCTGAAGCACCTCTTCGTCGGCTCGGAGGGGACGCTGGGCATCATCACCGCCGCCGTCCTGAAGCTGTTTCCCAAGCCCGTGAGCCGGGGCGTCGGTTTCGTCGGCCTCGCCGATCCGGCCGCCGCGCTCGCCCTGTTCGCCCACCTGCGCACCCGGGCGGGGCGCGACCTCACCGCCTTCGAGGTGATCCCGCCCTTCGGGCTGGAGATCGTCCTGCGCCATACGCCGGGCGCGACGCCCCCCCTGGCGGGCCGGCACGGCACCTACGCGCTCATCGAATTCTCCTCGACCCGGCCCGACGCGCCGGCCACGGAAGTCCTCGAAATGGCGCTCGGCGAGGCCATCGAGGCCGGCCTCGTGGAGGATGCGACCCTGGGCGCCAGCGAGGCCCAGAACCAGGCCCTGTGGACCCTGCGCGAGAACCTGTCGGAGGTGCAGCGGCGCGAGGGCGGCTCGATCAAGCACGACGTCTCGGTACCGCTGACGGCGCTTCCCGCGTTCCTCGATCGGGCGACCCGGGCCTGCGAAGCGGCGATGCCGGGCCTGCGCGTCTGCGCCTTCGGCCATTTCGGCGACGGCAACATCCACTTCAACCTGAGCCAGCCCATCGGCATGGACCGGGCGGCGTTCCTCGACCAATGGGGGCGCTTCAACCGCATCGTCCACGACGTGGTGGAGAGCCTCGGCGGTTCCATCGCCGCCGAACACGGCGTCGGTCTGATCAAGCGCGACGAACTCGCCCGCTACGGCGACCCCGTCGCCCTCGACCTCATGCGCCGCCTCAAGACGGCCCTCGATCCGCACGGAATCCTGAACCCCGGCAAGGTGGTCCCGGAGCAGGCTCCACCGGGCGCGCACGCGGAGCCCGGGGGCGGCGGGCCGGCCGCCCTCCCTTGAGCCGGGGAGTCCACGCGCTCTTTTGCCGGAACCCGAACGCGCATTGCCGGATTGTCATTGTGCAACGCACCAATCCCGTTCAGACTGCGTTTCGCGCCGCGCCATAGAATCGGCGTCAATGGCCCCAAGGATGTGAGGAGACGGCGGTTTTTCGGACAGTGCGGTGCGGCAGGTTACCCCGCCTTAACCGTCACCCCCTTCAATCGGTCCGAAGATTCCGCCCCGAAGATTCGATTGCGCCGTGGCGCGACCCCGCCCCTCTGGGGCAGCGATGGAGATCCGACGATGCCGACCTCTCAGGCGAGAGTCCCCACGGCCGAGGCGAGCCGCTACCTGAAGCAGCTCTGTCGGCACTGGAGCCACAAGTTCCCCGTCGAGGCCACCGATGACGCCGGCCGCGTGCCGTTCGGCGAGGATCGGGTCTGCACCTTCGAGGCCGAGGCCGACGCCCTCCTGATGCGGGTGGCGACGCCCGATCCCGCGGCCCTGACCCGCCTCGAGAACGTGGTCTCCGATCACCTCCTGCGCTTTGCCTTCCGCGAGAACCTCGGCGAGATCACTTGGTCGCGCGCCGCTTGACCTGATCTCCCGGGACCTGATCTTGAGCGAACGCTCACAGCAGGTTCGAGGGAGATCAAGGGATGGATACGCACGGTCAGGCCGGCGGAGCGGGCTCGGCTCCATCCGCCCATGCCACACGCCTGGAACGCCTCGCGGAAGTGGCCGTCAAGGTCGGCCTCGGGCTGCGGCCCGGCCAGGAACTCGTGATCACGGCGCCCCTGGAGACCGTCGCCCTCGTGCGGGCGATCACGGTCGAGGCGTACAAGGCCGGCGCCTCCTTGGTCACCACGTTCTACTCCGACGACGCCGCCACCCTGGCGCGCTTCGCCTACGCCCCGGAGGAGGCCTTCGACACGGCCGCCGGATGGCTCTATTCCGGCATGGCGGAAGCCTACCGAAACGGCGCCGCGCGCCTCGCCGTGGCGGGTGACGACCCCGCGCTGCTCGCCGGCCAGGACACGGCGCGGGTGTCGCGCGCCAACCGCGCCCGCTCGCAGGCCTACGTGCCGGCCCTCGAACTCATCGCCAACTTCGCCACGAACTGGACCATCGTCTCGGCCGCCACCGTGCCGTGGGCCCGCACGGTGTTCCCCGATCTCCCCGAGGACGCAGCCGTGGCCCGCCTGTGGGACGCGATCTTCGCAGCCTCGCGGGTCGACGGGCCGGACCCCATCGGCGCCTGGGAGGCGCACAACGCCGCGCTCCACGCCCGCATGGGCACCCTCAACACCCATCGCTTCGCGGCCCTGCGCTTCCAGGGGCCGGGCACGGACCTCACGGTGGGGCTCGCCGACGACCACGAATGGTGCGGCGGCGCCTCGGTCTCGCGCAGCGGCATCACCTGCAACGCCAACATCCCCACCGAGGAGGTGTTCACCACACCCCACAAGGATCGGGTCGACGGGTTCGTCACGAGCACCAAGCCCCTGTCCTATCAGGGCACCCTCATCGACGGCATCCGGGTGCGGTTCGAGGCGGGCCGCATCGTCGAGGCCGAGGCGCGCACGGGTGGCGCGGTGCTCGCCAAGGTCCTGGAGACCGACGCGGGTGCGCGCCAACTCGGCGAGGTCGCCCTGGTGCCGGCCTCCTCGGCGATCTCGGCCTCGGGGCTGCTGTTCTACAACACCCTCTACGACGAGAATGCCGCGAGCCACATCGCGCTCGGCCAAGCCTACAGCAAGTGCTTCCTCAACGGCGGCGCGGATTTCAGCGAGGCGGATCTGGTGGCGCGCGGGGCCAACCGCAGCCTGATCCACATCGACTGGATGATCGGTTCGGCCGCGGTCGACGTCGATGGCCTCACGGCAGAGGGCCGGGCGATCCCGGTGATGCGCGCCGGCGAGTGGATCGACTGAGCGCAGTTCCGGGATTCCGAAGGGCCCGCCCATCGGCGGGTGTCGGGCGGAGCCCGACGAAGAACCCAGGGCGCTGCCCTGGACCCGCGAAGGGCTTGGCCCTTCGAACCCGGATCAGGTGGCGGGCGCAGCCGCCTCGGTGGCGGATGTCGCCGGCGCCTTCGGCTTCGGCAGCATGGCCGGGCGCCAGCGCCGGTGCATCCAGAGCCATTGTCCGGGATTCTCGCGGATCCAGTCCTCGACCACCCGGGTCATGGCCTGCATGGCGCCCTGGACGTCGATCTCGCCCTTGGCGTCGCGCGGCAGGTCGAGGGGTGGGGTGAGTTCGAGGGCGAAGCGCGCGCCCTCCTGCCGCACCACGCGCACGCCGTGGACCGGGCATTCGTAGTGTCGGGCGAGCTTGCCGAGCAGGGGGTTGACGAGGACGGGGCGGCCGAAGAACTCGACCACGACGCCCCGGGTGAAATGCTGGTCGATGAGCTGGCCGAGGTGTCCGCCGCGCTCCACCACGCCCTGCATGGCGAAGACGGCGCCCTGCCCGGCCGCCGCCAGGCCGCCCATGGTCTGGCGGCGCACCTCCTGCACGAGCCGCGCGGAGGCCGCGTCGTTGGGCGGCCGGAAGATCGCCGTGGCGTCGAGGCCGTAGCGGGCCGCGCAGATCGCCGGCAATTCCCAGTTGGCGAGGTGCGCCGAGAAGATCAGCCCCGGCTTCCCGTCGTCGCGCAGGTCCGCGAAATGGCCCTCGCCCGAGACCTGCATGCGCTGGCTCGACGGATCGGTGTCGTCGGCATCGAACAGGGTGTGGAGGTGGGCGTATTCGGCGCCCGTTCGGCCGAGATTGTCCCAAGCCTCCGCCGCCAGCGCCCGCCGGGCGGCCGGATCGAGGTCGGGGAACGCGGCCGCGAGGTTGGCCATGGCGGTCCGATGGGCCGGCAGGAACGGGCCGACGGTCCGGACCAAGCGCCCGCCGATCCGGCTCGCCCGGTCGGTGCCGAGCCGGCGCGCCAGCCAGAACAGGGTCCGGATCAGGGGGATCATCGCCAGCCCGGCAAGGCGCGGCAGGTGGCGTTTCAGGACCAGAGCGAGGCGGAGCAAGGCGATTTCCGTGCGGACGAGCGCTCACGGCGACGCTCACCCTCCCCGCTTAGATCATTTTCTCGCGGGGGTGCACCCGGTCTGCGTCCAACAGCCGGGCGGTCCCGGCGAGACGCTCCGTCACAGGGTGACGAGAATCTTGCCGAACACCTTGCGGGATTCGAGGCGCTCCAGCCCCTGGGCGAAATCGGCGAGCGGCAGGATCGTATCCACCACGGGGGTGAGGCCCTCGGCCATCTTGGCGAGCGACTGGCGGATGTTGGCCATGGAGCAGCCGAACGAGCCGGTGATGCGGTATTGCTGCTGGAACAGCTGCATCAGGTTCATGGTGGTGGAGACGCCCGAGGTCGACCCGCAGGTGACGAGGCGCCCGCCGCGCTTGAGGCACAGGAGCGAGCCGTTCCAGGTGTCGGGCCCGACATGCTCGAACACCACGTCGACGCCCTTGCGCTTCGTCAGCCGGCGGACCTCGCCCTCGAAGCGTTCGTCGCGGTAGTTGATGACGTGGTCGGCGCCGAGCGCCTTGGCCTTCTCCCCCTTGGCGTCGTCGCCGACCGTGGTGAACACCGTGCAGCCGATGGCCTTGGCCATCTTGATCGCCGCCGTGCCGATGCCGGAGCCGCCGGCATGGACCAGGATGCTTTCGCCGGGCTCCAGCTTCGCGTTGTCGAACAGCATGTGCTGCACGGTGCCGAAGGCGATGGGCGCGCAGGCGGCATCGGTAAAGCCGACCCCGTCCGGCACCCGGACCACGAGACGGGCCGGCATGGTCACGAACTCGCGGGCGAACCCATCGATGTGGAAGCCCATCACGCCGGCGACGTTCTCGCAGAGATTGTCGCGGCCCTCCCGGCAGGCCTTGCACTGGCCGCAGGTCTGGGCGCCGTAGAGGGCCACGCGGTCGCCCTCGGCCAGGCCCTCGACGCCCTCGCCGACGCAGGCGATCTCGCCCGAAGCTTCGGCGCCCACGGTGAGGGGCAGCTTGCGCTTGGCGAAGGCCATGCCGCGAAAGCCCCACACGTCGATGAAATTGAGGCCGACCGCCCGGACGCGGATCCGGACCTCGCCGGGGCCGGGGAGAGCCGGGGCCTCGATCTCGCTCACGCGCAGGTCGCGGTCGCCGAAGAGCTGGAGGGCTTGCATGGGGTCTCGATCCGGACTCAGGCGATCACGATGCGGCCGTCGAGGCCGATGACGCGGCCGACGCCGCGGACGCGGTTGAGGATGCGGTCACCCGCCAGGGTCTCGCAATCGGGCGGCATGGTCAGGGTGACGCGCCCCTCCACGACGGCGACGGGAAGATTGCCGAGGCTGCCCGTCATTCCGGCCGTCAGCGGGAAGGCGAGGCGCAGGAGGGCGCCGAGCAGGCGGGCCCGATCGAACAGGCGGGCCCCGGCGAGGTTGCGCAGCATCGGGCTCGCCTTTTCCGGCGCGACGCCCTCGTGGCGGAAGTATACGGCGAGCGCCAGATAGGCCCGACCGGGATGGTCGATGCCGACGAAGGCCGCGTGGGTGATCACGTTGACGCTCTGCTCGCCGCGATAGTCCGGGTGCGCCCGCCAGCCGATATCCGAGAGCAGGCAGGCGGCGTGCCGCAGACGGCGCTCGTCCGCCGTCTCGGGCGCGTCGAGGGAGGCGATGAAGCGGTCGGTCCAGGCGATGAGATCCGTGGCATGCCCCGGCGAGCGGGCCCGCAGGGCATTGAGTTCGGCGGCCGCCACCAGGAGCGGATCGGCCAGCCGCGCGTCCCGGTCGAGCTGCTCGTAGAGCAGGCCCTCGCGCACGCCCGCGGCCGAGACCGCAAGTTCGCGCGGGCGCCCGACCCGGAGGATTTCCTCCAGCACCACCGCCCCGTAGGCGAGCAGTGGCCGGCGGGCCTCGGAGACGCTCTCGACGTCCTGCAGCAGGGCCGCGTCCGTGCGCTCCACCACTTCGAGGAAGTTGAGTTCGTCCGAGGGCTCGACGCTGTAGCCGTGCATGACGTGGAGCGGGTAGCCCCGCGCGGCCTGATGCAGGCGGGCCAGGGCCCGCCAGGTGCCGCCGACGGCGTAGAAGCTGCGTCCGCGCAGGGTCTCGAGTTGGGGGGCGGCCTTCTTCAGGTGCTCGCGCACGATCTTGATGGCCTTCTTGGGCGAATTGCCCGAGAGGTCCTGAAGGGCCAGTCCGCCGAGCGGCATGGTCACGCCCGTGCCCACGGTGGCGCCGCGCACGTCCACGAGTTCGAGGGAACCGCCGCCGAGATCGCCGACCACGCCGTCCGGCGCGTGGAAGCTCGATACGACGCCAAGCGCCGACAGCTCGGCCTCGCGCCGCCCCGACAGGAGCTCGATGGGGTGGCCGCAGGCGGCCTGCGCGGCCGCGAGGAACTCGGCGCCGTTCTGCGCGTCCCGGGCGGCGGCCGTGGCGAGCACGAAGACCCGGGCGACCCGCATGGTCTCGCACAGCACCCGGAACCGCGCGAGGGCGATCAGGGCACGCCGGACGGCCTCCTCGTTGAGGCGACCGGTGGTGAGCACGTTGCGGCCGAGCCCGCACAGGACCTTCTCGTTGTAGAGGGGCGTCGGCGCCCGCGTCAGCCCGTCATAGGCGACGAGCCGCACGGAGTTCGAGCCGATGTCGATGATGGCCACGGGCTCGCGGTGCATCGAGGCCGGCGACGCGTCGGCCCCGGACTCGCCGCGGGGTGGGCCGGCATGGTGGAGGCCCATGCATGTTCCTTCGGCAAGGCGCTCAGGCGCGCTGGGCACGGCGGCTCAGGGCGCGCGGGCTCGATTTCTTCGACGATTTGCCGCGCCCGGACAGGCTCGGATTCGTCATGAAATATTTATGGGCGTTGAACGGTTCCTCGCCCTCCGCCGGCTGGATCCGCTCACTCGCGCCAGACGCCAGTACACGCCAGCTCTGGCGGTTGTCGAGGAGGTTAGCCAGCATGATCTGATCGAGCACCTGCTGATGCACCGTGGGATTGGTGATGGGCAGGAGCGCCTCGACCCGGCGATCGAGGTTGCGGCTCATGAGATCGGCCGAGGAGATGTACACCGTCGCCTTGGGGTGAGGCAGCCCGACGCCGTTGCCGAAGCAGTAGATGCGCCCGTGCTCCAGGAAGCGCCCGACGATGGATTTCACCCGGATGGTCTCCGACAGGCCGGGGATGCCCGGCCGGAGGCAGCAGATGCCGCGGACCACGCAATCGATCTGCACGCCCGCCGCGCTGGCGTCGTACAGGGCGTCGATGATCTGCTGATCGACCAGGGAGTTGCACTTGATCCAGATCGCCGCCGGGCGCCCGGCCTTGGCGTGGGCGATCTCCTGCTCGATGTTCTCGAGGAGGCGGGGCTTCAGGGTCAGGGGTGAGACCGCCATGCGCTCGAGGCCCGCGGGCTCGGCGTAGCCGGTGATGTAGTTGAAGATGCGCGACACGTCGCGGGCCACCACCGGATCGGCGGTGAAGAACGACAGGTCGGTGTAGATGCGCGCCGTGATCGGGTGATAGTTGCCGGTGCCGACGTGGCAGTAGCTCACGAGCTTGTCGCCCTCGCGCCGGACCACCATCGACAGCTTGGCGTGGGTTTTCAGCTCGACGAAGCCGAACACCACCTGCGCGCCGGCCTTCTCGAGGTTGCGCGCCCAGCGGATGTTCGCCTCCTCGTCGAAGCGGGCCTTGAGCTCGACGAGGGCGGTGACCGACTTGCCGAGTTCGGCGGCCTCCGCCAGCGCCGCCACGATGGGCGAGTTCGAGGAGGTACGGTAGAGGGTCTGCTTGATCGCGACCACGTTGGGGTCGCGGGCGGCTTGCGCCAGGAACTGCACCACCGCGTCGAACGACTCGTAGGGGTGGTGGACGGTGAAGTCCTTCTGCCGGATGGCCGCGAACACGTCGCCGCCGCTCTCGCGGATGCGCTCGGGGAAGCGCGGATTGTAGGCCTTGAACTTGAGCTCCGGCCGGTCGATCCCGACGATCTGCGACAGTTCGTTGAGCGCCAGCATGCCCTCGACCATGAAGACCGCATCGGGGCCGATCTCGAGTTCGTCGGCGACGAACGCGCGCAGATCCTCCGACATGCCGGCCTCGACCTCGAGGCGGATGACAATGCCGCGGCGGCGCTGCTTCAGGGCCGTCTCGAAATGCAGGACGAGGTCCTCGGCCTCCTCCTCGATCTCGAGATCGGAATCGCGGATCACCCGGAACGCCCCGTGGCCGCGCAGGGAGTAGCCCGGGAACAGGCGCCCGGTGAACAGGACGATGACCTGCTCGATGGCGATGAACCGCGCCGTGGCGTCCCCGTCCGCATCGGGCAGGCGCACGAAGCGGTCGACCAGGGCCGGCAGGCGGATGAGGGCGCGCAGCACCCGCCCGTCCCGCGGACGCATGAGCATCAGGGCGACGGTCGACCCGAGGTTCGGGATGAACGGGAACGGATGGGCCGGATCGATGGCGAGCGGCGTCAGCACCGGGAAGACGTGGCTGAGGAAGTACTCCTCCAGCCAGGCCTTGTGCTCCGGCGTGAGGCCGGCGGGCTCGACGAGTTCGATGCCGACGCCGAGGAGTTCACCGCGCAACTCGCGCCAGCGCTGCTGCTGGTCGAGCGCCAGGCGCGACACGTCCGAACCGACGCGCGCGAGCTGCTCGGCCGGGCTCAGGCCGTCCTGCGAGGGCGCGACGAGGCCGGCGCGGACCTGATCGTGCAGGCCGGCGACGCGCACCATGAAGAACTCGTCGAGGTTGTTGGCCGAGATCGAGAGGAAGCGCAGCTGTTCGAGCAGCGGGTGGTTGGGGTTCGAGGCCTCCTCCAGAACCCTTCGGTTGAACTGGAGCCAGGACAGCTCGCGGTTGACGAAGCGCTCGGGCGAGTGGCGCAGCGCGAGGCCGGCCTCGCGCACGGTACCGCGGACGTCCGCGGCGGCGGGCAAGTCGGGCGCCGGCTCGGGAAGGGGCGCCTCCACCAGGGGCAGATCGACGTCCGGCCCGGCCTCCGCCGCAAGGGCCGCGGGCCCGTCCGCACCGATCGCGGGCTTTTCCTGAGCGACGCGTTTCGGCGCGGACCGTGTGGCCCGGGGACGGGCCACCGCACGTGTGGTCTCGGCCTCGGCGGGTCCGGTCTCCGGTGCGGTCGCGTCCGATTCCATGTCCGCCAAGTGTCTGTCTCCTGAAAGCTGAGGGGCGGCTTCCTAGCATGCGGGAAGGCGCGGTTCTTGACGGTTCGATGACAGTTTCCGGTCCGCAGCCTCTAATCGTCGGCCTCGTCGTCGGTGGCATCGAGGCCGAGGCGGGCGAGCACGGCCAGCGCCAGGGGCCGGGTGATGCGCCGGCCGCGCCCGAGGGCGTCGCGGTCGAGTTCGCTCACCACCTGTCGGGCGAGGCCGAACGAGCGGTCGATGCGCAGGGCCAAGGCCTCGACCACGGCGAGATCGACCACGAGTTGGCGATCCACGAACAGCTTGACGAGGACGGCGCGCAGGAGCGCATCGTCGGGAGCGAGGATGGTGGCGCCGGGCGCCAGGCGCAGGCGGGAGCGCAGATCCGCCGTCGCGAGGCCCATGGCCTCCACGGCTTGCGCCGCCGTGACGAGAACGGGGCTGCCATGCTCCCGCGCGAGGTTGAGGAGATGGAACAGGGCCGCCTCGTCGCGACCCTCGGGCCGGTCGATGTCCTCGATGACGAGGGCGCCGTTGGAGACGAGGTGCGGCACCCGTGCGGCCTGGACCTCGGCGACGGAGGCAGTCCAGGCATGGGCCCGCGTCGCCCAGATCGAGGCGAGGTGGCTCTTGCCGCTGCCGGGCGGGCCGGTGAGGACGCAGACCGTGTCGGGCCAGTTCGGCCAGGCTTCCACGAGGCCGTAGGCCGCCTCGTTGGCGGGACCGACCAGAAAGTCCTCGCGCCCGTAGCGGGGGTCGGCGGGCAGGTCGAACGCAAGTTGCTTGGGGGGCGCATTCTCGCGGATGGCCATCAGGTCTCACGGTTGGGGAGCAGCACCGGGGAGCCCGCGTGATAGAGCGGACTCTGCAGGTAACGGCTCAGGGCGAAGCGCACCACCACGCCGATGGAGGCGGCCACGGGCACGGCGAGCAGAAGGCCGAGGAAGCCGAACAGCGAGCCGAAGGCCAGGAGCGCGAACATCAGCCAGACCGGGTGGAGGCCCACCGATTCGCCGACGAGTTTCGGCGAGATGATGTTCCCCTCCAGGAACTGGCCCACCGCGAACACCCCGACGGTGAGCCCGATATGGAGCCAGTCGGAATCGGGCCAGAACTGCGCCAGGGCGACGCCGACGGAGAGCAGGAAGCCGGTGAGCGTCCCCACATACGGGATGAAGGTGAGGAAGCCCGCGATGAGGCCGATGAGCACGCCGAAGTTCAGCCCGACCACGAACAGCCCGACGGCGTAGAAGGTGCCGAGGATCAGACAGACCAGGGTCTGGCCGCGCACGAAGCCGGTCACGGCCCCGTCGATCTCGCGACCGAGGCGGCGCACCACGGCGCGGTGGCGCGGCGGCACCCAGCCGTCGAGGGCCGCGATCATCCGGTCCCAGTCGACGAGCAGGTAGAACGCCACCACGGGCGTCACCACGAGGAGCGAGGCGATGGAGATCAGCGCCTGACTGCCCGACCACAGGGATTTCAGGAAGGCGAGGAACCACGTCCCGCCCTGCCCCACCAGGGTGCCGACGGAGGATTGCAGGTCGGTCAGGACATCCGCGCCGCCCATGCGCTGCAGCAGCGGGCCAGCCCTCTCCGTCAGGATTCCCTGCAGCCGCGCGACCATGCCGGGCAGGGTCGCGACCAACGCGGCGATCTGGTTGGCGGCGAGCGGGACGACGATGAGGAGCGCCACCACGAGGGCGACCACGAACATCGCCAGGATCAGGAGCGAGGCCGTGAGCCGCCCGAGGCCGAGACGTTCGAGGCGGTCGGCGATGGGATCGAGGAGGTAGGCCAGCGCGAGGCCGGCCACGAAGGGCAGCATCACGTCGGCCAGGAGATAGAGGAGCAGGACAGCTCCGCCGAGTGCCAGACACCCGATCACCGCCCTGCCGCGCATCGGCCGTCCTCCGTCCCGCACGCCGCCCGTGCGCTCACGAGAGTGGGAAGCCGGTGGGGTGCGGTCAAGGTATGCCGCAGAAGACTCGCGAAGGCGCGCGGGAATGGTTAGAGGTCGCCAAAGAGCGGATCGGAAGAGAGCGGCGCGGATGACCGGCGAGCCCAAACACGGAATGACCTACGCGGAGGCCGGCGTCGACATCGATGCGGGCAACGCCATGGTCGAGACGATCAAGCCGCTGGTGCGCGCCACCCGCCGGCCGGGGGCGGATGCCGAGATCGGCGGGTTCGGCGGCCTGTTCGACCTCAAGGCGGCGGGGTTCCGCGATCCGATCCTGGTGGCAGCCAACGACGGCGTCGGCACCAAGGTGAAGATCGCCATCGAGACCAACCGCCACGACACCATCGGCATCGATCTCGTCGCCATGTGCGTCAACGACATCATCGTCCAGGGCGCCGAGCCGCTGTTCTTCCTCGACTATTTCGCCACCGCCAAACTCGTGCCCGGCGTCGGGACCGACATCGTGCGCGGGATCGCGGCGGGATGCCGCCTCGCCGGCTGCGCCCTCATCGGCGGCGAGACCGCCGAGATGCCGGGCCTCTACGATGGCGCCGACTACGATCTCGCCGGCTTCAGCGTGGGGGCGGCCGAGCGCGGCACCCTGCTGCCGCGCGGCAACATCGTGCCCGGCGACGTGGTGCTGGGCCTGCCCTCCTCCGGGGTCCATTCCAACGGCTTCTCCCTGGTGCGCCGCATCGTCGAGAAGAGCGGCCTGTCCTACGACGACCCGGCGCCGTTCGAGCCGATCCGCACCCTCGGTGAAGCCCTCCTCGAGCCGACCCGCATCTACGTGAAACCTCTGCTCGCCGCCCTGAAATCCACGGACGGGATCAAGGCGCTGGCCCACATCACCGGCGGGGGCTTTCCCGACAACCTGCCGCGCGTGCTGCCCGACGGGGTCGGCATCGCCATCGACCTCGACGCGATCATGCCCCCTCCGGTGTTCGGCTGGCTCGCCGAGATCGGCGAGGTCGCCGAATCCGAGATGCTGCGCACCTTCAACTGCGGCATCGGCATGGTGGTGGTGGTCTCGCCCGACAGCGTCGGCGCGGTGTCGAAGGCGCTGGATCTCGGCGGTGCCTCGCCCGTGCGGCTCGGCCGGATCACGACGCGGGGTCCCGAGCCCGTGACCTTCGAAGGCCGGCTCACGTTTTGACGGTGCCGCGCTGATGACGCCTCCGAAAAAAACCCGGGTCGCGATCCTGATCTCGGGACGCGGCTCGAACATGGCCTCGCTCATCGCGGCGGCCGCGGCGCCGGATTTTCCCGCCGAGATCGTGCTGGTGGCCTCCAACCGGCCCGAGGCCGGGGGCCTCGCCACGGCGGCGGCGGCCGGCATCGCGACGCGCGCCATCGACCACAAGGCCTATCCGAGCCGCGCGGCCTTCGACGCGGCGCTGCACGCCGAACTCGTGACCGCGGACATCGACCTCGTGTGCCTCGCCGGCTTCATGCGGATCTTCTCGGCCGGCTTCGTCGAGGCCTGGGCCGGGCGGATGATCAACATCCACCCCTCCCTGCTGCCCCTGTTCAAGGGCGTGCACACGCACGAACAGGCGTTGGCCGCAGGTGTGCGCCTGCACGGCTGCACCGTGCATTACGTGGTGCCGGAGCTCGATGCCGGGCCCATCGTCGCCCAGGCCGCCGTGCCGGTCCTGCCGGGCGACGATGCCGACGCGCTGGCCGCCCGCATCCTGGTGCAGGAGCACCGGCTCTATCCGGCGGCCCTGGCGCTCATCGCCTCGGACCGTGCGCGCCTCGACGGCGACCGGGTGGTTTTTTCGGACGATGTGAGCCGGGCGGACGGCGCCCTGCTCAGTCTTCGGGATTAGACGGGCTCCGCAGTGGGACGGACCTGCACAGGCGGGTCCGCCCTGCAGCGAATCAGGCCGGGCGCGGCAGCTGGCAGCTGTCGAGGGCCGAGAGCGCCTTGGCGCGGGCCGAATCGTTGAAGTAGCCGGTGGTGCGATAGGCAACGAGTTCGTTCTGGTCGAGGCTCGCCAGGGTGCGCTGGGCGTAGCAGCCGCACGGGCGGGCGAGGGAGACCTCGGACACGTTCTGGAGCCGGGCCTGCGTCACCGTGCAGGCATGGCGCACGCGACCGGTGAGGTTGCTCGCGGTGGCGGTCTTGAGGGCCGGATCGGGCGTGTAGCCGGCGAGCTCGGCCGTCGGGCCGGCCTTGTTGGCGTTGCAGGCGGCGAGCGCAGCGAGGAGGCCTGCGGCGAGCAGAAGCCGGCCGGTGCGCGGAGCGAGGAGGCGCATGGTGTGAGGGGTCCGTGAAAGCGATTCGGGAAACAGCCCGGTTTCACGGAGCCCTGGTGGCCGCGCAAGGGCAGCGCGGCCACAGCGTGGCGGCAAATACCGCCGCGCGCCGCCGCCCCTCGGGACGGCGGTGCGCGGCGAAGGCACTCAGCCGGCGATGTCGGAGTCCTGGAAGAACTGCGCGATCTCGAGCTTGGCGTTCTCGGCGCTGTCGGACCCGTGGACGGTGTTCTCGCCCACCGACTCGGAGAAGGTCTTGCGGATGGTACCCTCGTCGGCATTGGCCGGGTTCGTGGCGCCCATGATCTCACGGTAGCGGGCGATGGCGTTCTCGCCCTCGAGCACCTGCACGACCACGGGGCCGGAGATCATGAAGTCGACGAGCTCGCCGAAGAACGGGCGCTCCTTGTGGACCTCGTAGAACTTCTCCGCCTGGGCACGGCTCATCTGGATGCGGCGCTGACCGACGATGCGCAGGCCGGCCTTCTCGATCACGGCATTGACCGCGCCGGTCAGGTTCCGCTTCGTCGCGTCGGGCTTGAGGATGGAGAAGGTGCGCTCGGTGGCCATGGTTCGTCCGGTTCTGATTCTGTGGCCGGAACTTAAGGCTCCGGCGCCGGGCTTATAGCGGGGGCGCCCCCGCCCCTCAACCCGAGGGTAAAAACCCTTGCCTCACGAGGAAAAACCCTCGGCCATGGCTTGAGCGCAACAGTGCCGGAAATTCGCCCGATTGCGCGGGCTTTCTGGTGTCAACGACACCGACCCCTTCCGCCGTTCGACGGAGACCATCCCATGCGCGTCGCCCTGACTGCCGCCTGCCTTCTTTCCGGCTTCACCATCGCCCAGGTGGTGCCGGCCCTCGCCGCTCCCACCCAGGACCCGTCGGGCACCTGGCTCACCGGCGACGGACGGGCCAAGGTCCGCATCGACCGGTGCGGCCCGGGCGGCGCCAACATCTGCGGCAAGGTGGTCTGGCTGAAATCCCCCACCACCGAGGACGGCGCTCCGCGCACCGACATCAAGAATCCCGACCCGAAGAAGCGCAGCCGCCCTGCCTTGGGCCTTACCCTCCTCGACAACCTCAAGCCCGAGGAGTCGAAATTCTCCGGCGAGATCTACAACGCCGACGAGGGCAAGCTGTACCAGGTGAGCCTGGAGCGTGAGAGCGCCTCCGAGCTGTCGGTCTCGGGCTGCCTCCTGAAGATCCTGTGCGGCTCGCAGACCTGGACCCGGGTGCCAGATGTGAACCAGCAGGCCACCAACGTGGCCGGCGAGGCCGCCGCCCCGGCGCCGAAGCCCGCCGCGAAGGCGGTTCCGAAGCCGGCGGCCAAGGCCGCTCCGGCGGAATAACGGTCCCCAGGGGGCACTGCCCCCCTTGTGTGGAAGGGAGGGTCCCCCCCCTTTCAGATCGCCGCGAACCCGCGCTGCACGGCGGGCCGCGCCAGCATCCGGGCGATCCAGGCCTCGACATTGGGCAGGGCGGCGAGGTCGACGCCCTGCTTCTCGTGGTACTTGGCCCAGGGCAGGATCGCGATGTCGGCGATGGAAATGTCTCCCGCGACATAGTCCCGGCCGTCGAGTTGCCGGTCGAGGACGCGATAGAGCCGCTGGGCCTCCGTGGTGAAGCGCTCGATGGCGTAGGGAATCTTCTCCTGCGCGTAGATGCGGAAATGATGGGCCTGACCGAGCATCGGCCCGAAGCCCGCCACCTGCCAGATCAGCCACTCCTCGACCTTCACCCGTGCGCGCTCGTCGGCGGGGAGGAAGCAGCCGGTCTTTCGGCTGAGGTATTGTAGGATCGCCCCCGATTCGAAGATTGTGATCGGCTCGCCCCCCGGCCCGTCGGGGTCGACGATGGCCGGGATCTTGTTGTTGGGCGAGAGCGCGAGGAAGTCCGGCGCCATCTGGTCGCCCCGGCCGATGTTCACGGGCACCACCCGATAGGGCAGGCCGCACTCCTCCAGCATGATCGGGATCTTCCAGCCGTTGGGCGTGCTCCACGTGTGTACGTCGATGGGTCGTCCCGGAGCGTGTGCCATGCGGTTCATCCCGGCCAAGGTTCGTCGTGCTTCCTGTGCCGGATCAAACCGCAACGCCAGCCGATGGTTGCGGGCGGGGTGCTGGGCGGATCGCGGGCCGGCCTTACATCGGGGAGATTGCTCCGCAAAAGCCTCTTGCCGAACGCTCTGGTTGTGGGTGTGATGCGCCGTGCCCGCCCCATAGGGGCAACACCGCAATCGAGAGTTGTTACGATGCCGTTCCGCTCCCTCCTCCTGGCCTGCCTCGCCGCCCCGCTCCTGCTGTCCCAGCCGGTCTTCGCCCAGGAGAAAGGCACGGCCGCCAAGGAGCCGACCGTGAGCCAGAGTGCGGCGCGCACGCGCCAGAAGACCTGCGGTGCGGAATGGCGGGCGCTCTCCGTCGCCGACAAGGCCGCCAAGGGCCCGAAATGGCCGCAGTACTTCAGCAAGTGCGTGAAGCGCCTCAAGGAACAGAAGGCCTGATCCACAAACACCGGTGCGTCGGGCACCGTAGCGCTTACCCGGGAACGCTTGCCCGTCTGCCCTGTTGGCCGTCGGGCGGCTTGTACGGGACGGGACGGGGCGATGCGGGAACGGCAGGCGTTGCAGCGCGTGGTGGCGGCGGTCGCCCTCGTGCCCGTCGTGTCGGGCCTCTACGGCGTCCTGTTCGGCCTGAGTAGCGGGGGCGGCCTCGTCGATGTCTCCGCCGACAGCCATTACCGCTACCTGTCGGGCCTCCACATGGGCATCGGCATCCTGTTCTGGATCTGCGTGCCGGGAATCGAGGCCAAGGCCGGCCTGTTCCGCTTTCTCACCCTGGTGGTGGCGCTGGGCGGCCTAGCCCGGCTCCTCGGCCTGGCGCTGACCGGCCTGCCGTCCCTGACCATGATGGCGGCGCTCGCCGTGGAGCTCGTGGTGACCCCGCTCCTGTGCCTGTGGCAGGCGCGGGTCGCCGGATCATCCGCGGACGCCCTCGTTCCGGCGGCGTCACGCGTTCCATGAGCGAAGCGACGCAGGACGCGCCCTCCCTCCTCGACCGCACCCTCGCCTTCGCCGACCGAGTGGTGCCGCCGCCCTCCGCCTGGGCCTTCGCCCTGCGGATCTGGCTCGCCATGGTGCTGGCCCTCTACGCGGCGTTCTGGCTCCAGCTCTCGGGAGCCTCCTCGGCCATGGTCTGCGTGGCGATCCTGGCCCAGCCCAAGCGCGGACAGGCCCTGTCGAAGGCGCTCTACCGGTTCGTGGGTACGATCGTCGGGGCCGTGGTGGCCATCGTGCTCATCGCCCTGTTCGCGCAGGACCGGGTGCTGCTGCTGGTGTCGTTCGCGACCTGGCTGATGCTGTGCGTCTTCACCGCCCACTTCCTGCAGGACACCCGGGCCTACGGGGCGATGCTGTCGGGCTACACCGTGGCGATCATCGCCATCGCGCATATCGACGCGCCGCAGGCGGTGTTCGAGGCCGCCGTCGACCGGGTGGCGGCGATCGCCATCGGCATCGTCGCCATCACCTTCATCAACGATGCCCTCGCCTCCCCCAGCACGTGGCGCACGCTGCGCACGCCGCTGGACGGCGCGCTGGAGGCGACCCGGGCTTTCGCGCGCGACACCTTCACGGCAGGCGATCCCGGATCGGAGCGCGCCGGCGCCCTCATCCGCCGCATCGCGGTCATGCGGGGGGACGCCAGTGCCATCGCGGGCGAACTCGACGACGGCCCCAACCGGGCCGCGGGGGCCCGCAGCGCCATCGCGGCCCTCTACGCCATGGCGGCCTCCGCCCGTGCCTTCGGGACCGCCGCCGACCGCGCGCCCGGCCCCGCCGTGGCGGAGGCCCGTGTCCTGTGCCTCGACCTCACCCGCGACGGCGCGCGGGACGCGGCCCTCCGGGCGGCCGAACGCCTGCGCGACGGTCTCGCCGACACCGTCGGGCGCGGGGCCGATCTCGGCGAGGTCCTGGCCCTGCAGCGCGCCGTCGATTTCGCCCGGAACGCCGCCTTCGCGCAGGACGGCGCCGAGGCCCTCGACACCGGGAAGCGTCCCTTGCGCGACGTGCCCCTGCCGACCCATCGCGATTTCCCCGTGGCCCTGCGCGGGGCCGCGCGGGTCGGCATCGCGTTCGGGACGACGGCCCTCCTTCTCATCTTCGCGGGCTGGCCGGCCACCTCCTTCGCCCTTGTCCAGGTGGCCGCCACCTGTGCGCTCTCCTCCATCACGCCGGACCCGAAGGCGTTCGCCCGGGGCGTGCTCATCGGCATGCCGCTGGCCGCCCTGTGCGCCGGACTCGTCCTGTTCGGGCTGCTCGCCGGGGTGCAGGGGTTTCCGCTGCTCGCCATCGCCATCGCGCCCGTGGTGTTCGTGGCCTGCTTCCTCAGCCTCAATCCGCCGACCTTCGGTGTCGGCTTCATCCTGCTGGTGTTCTTCCCCGTCCTGCTCTCGCCCTCGAACCCGCAGACCTACGATCCGCAGACGTTCTTCGCGAACGCCCTGCTGGTGGTGATGGCGGCCCTCATCCTGTTCGTCACCGTGCGGGTGGTGCTGCCGATCTCGCCCTCCCAGCACCGGGCCTTCGCCCTCGATTCGGCACGGCGCGCCCTGGTCGATGCCCTGGCCGGCGAGGGCGGCGATGCCACCACCCGGACCAGCCTCAACAGCGATCGCCTCCTCCAGTTCGCGCAATGGAGCTCGAAGAGCGGCGCCGTGCGGACGGCAAGCCTCGACCGGGCCTTCGATCTCGCCCGGATGGAGGCGGCCGCCGCCCGGGCTCATGCGGAGCTCAGGCGTCTCGCGAGCGACCCCGCCCTCGCGGATGCCGCCGGGGCGGCGCGGCAGGCGATCATGGCCGTGGACCGCCGGGCCATCGAGGCGGCGGCGCACGCGCTGCTGGCGGCCGGGCGGGGGACCGCGCGGACCACGCGCCTCGCCATCGCCCGGGCGGCGAGCGATCTCGCCACCATCGCCAACGTCGCCGTGACGCAGGGGCGGTTCCTGCGCCGCCTCGGACTGAAAGGCGCCTGATGCGTTCGGACCTCGACTTCGGCGGCGTTCTCGTCTCGCCCTTCGTCGCCTACGCCGCCGGCGCCCTGGCGATCCTGATGCTCCTGCGCGTCGCCTTCAACCGTCTCCGCTTCAGCCGCTACGTCGCCAATCCGCCGCTCGCGGAGGCCGGCCTCTACGTCTGCATCCTCGCCCTCCTGATCGTGTTCCTGTGACGATGTCCGACGAATCCCGAGATGCCCGCCAAGACGCAGACCGGAAGGCTCAGCCGGCCAAGGCTCCCAAGACGGTAGGCCGGCCCCGGCGGATCCTGCGCCTGTTCGCCACCGGCCTGATCCTGGCCTGCGCCTTCGTGGCGGCGGCCCTGGTCTGGCAATTCTACGTCACCGCGCCGTGGACCCGCGACGGCCGGGTGCGCGTGCAGGTGGCGAGCGTCGCGCCCCAGGTCTCGGGCCAGATCGTCGAGTTGCGCGTCACCGACAACCAGGCGGTCAGCAAGGGAGACGTGCTCTACGTCATCGATCCGTTCGATTTCGACGTCGCCATCGCGTCGGCCCAGGCCGAGATGGACAACCGCGAGGCCGACCTCCAGGTCAAGCGCACCCAGGCCGCGCGGCGCGAGGCGCTCACCACCCTGTCGACCTCCGTCGAGGAGAAGCAGCAATTCGCCGGCACGGCCAAGATCGCCGAGGCCGCCCTCGCCTCGGCCAAGGCGCAGCTGTCCCAGGCCAAGATCAACCGCACCCGCACGGAGGTGCGCGCGCCCGTGAACGGCCGGGTGACCAACCTGCTCCTGCGGGTCGGCGACTACGCCACCACCGGCACCGTCAACATCGCGGTGATCGACACCGATTCGTTCTGGATCGACGGCTACTTCGAGGAGACGAAGATGGCCCACATCCATGTGGGCGACACCGTCTCGGCGCAGCTCCTCGGTTACGATCCGATCATCCGCGGCCGGGTCGAGAGCATCACGCTCGGCATCAGCATCGCCAACGCGGCGCCGAGCACGCAGGGGCTGCCCAGCGTCGATCCCGTCTACACCTGGGTCCGGCTCGCCCAGCGCGTGCCCGTGCGGGTGCGCATCGAGGGCGTGCCCGCGGGCGTGACCCTGGTGGCCGGCATGACCGCCACGGTCTCCGTGGGGGAGCCGAGCGTCCACGGACGCAACTGGTGGGCGGCCCTGCGCCAGCGCGTCTCGGGCTGGGCGGTCCCGACCCCGAACCCGTGAAGCGGGTGGGATGGGGACGGGCGCCAAGACGTTGATCGTTCAGGACGTTTCGCGGTGCTCCCTCACTCCGACCGGAGACTTTCGACCAAGCCGGCAAATAGGGGGTTGACGCTTCCCCCCGGCAGTCGCAGTCTGTCCTTGTGCTTCGCCAGTCAAGCACAGACAAAGCAACGAGGTGACCAGCAGCGACGTTTGACGTTCGATTGCGGCCAACCCCGAGTGGGAGACGAGCATGACTCCACCCCAGCAGCACGCTGCGGCGACGATCCGGGCTTAATTCGATCCGGATCCGAGCAGCGAAGACACGAATCACGGGACGGAAGCGGTCACCGGGGCGCAGAAGCGGCCTTTACGGCACGACTTCGAACACGCGAAATGCCCCATCTCGACCGCTTCCGCCGCCGGTTTCTCTTGCTCAGCCTTGGCGGCTGAGATCTAAGTTCATCAAGATTTCATCGTAGAAGACGTCGGCGATGTTCAGCGCGCGCAGCTCGATGCCGTATGGCACGAACCCGGCGGCTTCGTAGGGCCGGATCGCGCCGTGATTGGCGGCCTCCACGGACAACCCCACATCGTCCACGCAAGTCTCCGCATAGGCGGTCACGGCCGCGATGAGCGGCATGCCAACGCAGACGCCGCGTGCGTCCGCGCTGACGAAGACGCCCCACGAAGCGCCACCCACAAAGTGCCGTTGGTAGCAGAGCTTGGGCGCCTCGGGCACGTAGAGTGCCGCGCCTCCGACCAGGTCCGCCCTCCCCGCTCCAGGCACCGAATACGGCTTGGATCTCCAGGGGTCACGGCGAACCACGCGAGCGGCTGTCTGGATTCAACCTCCCCTGACGCGCCGAACGCCTCCGGGTGCCGGGTAAGGCATCGAGACGCACGGCGTGGAAAGCCGGCGTATCGGCCGGCCGAGATGGCGGATCGTGAAAGCGGATGCCGGGCTCAACGCGTCATTCCCTCGCGATGAAGCTGGTCTCGTCCCGCTTGCGGCTACCGGATTCACACGACTGCGTTTTTCCAGAAGCAGGGCGCGTCCCTCTCCCCACAAGGGGGAGGAGGGCCGCATCGCGCTGAGATGTGTGGATACAATGGCCGCTGGCGGGGAGAGGGAATGCGCACCGAGGGCCTTCACGCCCACCCGCGCCATCTGCAGCCCTACCCTCGTGGGGAGGTCAGCGCGCCTCCTACTCGATGCCGAGCTTCGCCTTCAGCAGGGCGTTCACCGCCGCCGGGTTGGCCTTGCCGCCCGTGGCCTTCATGGTCTGGCCGACGAACCAGCCGAGGAGCGTCGGCTTTTCCTTGGCCTGTTGCACCTTGTCGGGGTTCTTCGCGATGATCGCGTCGATGGCCGTCTCGATGGCGCCGGTGTCGGTCACCTGTTTCATGCCGCGCGATTCGACCAGCGCGCGCGGGTCGCCGCCCTCGGTCCAGACGATCTCGAACAGGTCCTTGGCGATCTTGCCGGAGATGACGCCCTCGCCGATGAGGTCCACCACGGCACCGAGTTGATCCGCCGAGACCGGGCTCGTCTCGATGCCCTTGCCCTCCTTGTTGAGGCGGCCGAACAGCTCGTTGATCACCCAGTTCGCCGCGGCCTTGCCGTCGCGCCCCTTGGCCACCGCCTCGAAATAATCGGCCGAGGACCGCTCGGCGATGAGCACCCCGGCGTCGTAGGGGCTGAGCCCGTAGGCCTCGATGAAGCGCGCCTTCTTGGCGTCGGGCAGTTCGGGCAAGCCCTCGGCGAGCCGATCGACGTAGGCCTGGTCGAACTCCAGCGGCAACAGGTCGGGATCGGGGAAGTAACGGTAATCGTGCGCCTCTTCCTTGGAGCGCATGGAGCGGGTCTCGCCCTTGCCCGGATCGAACAGCCGGGTCTCCTGGGAGATGGTGCCGCCATCCTCGATGATGGCGATCTGGCGCCTTGCCTCGACCTCGATGGCCTGGCCGATGAAGCGGATCGAGTTGACGTTCTTGATCTCGCAGCGGGTGCCGAGCGGGTCGCCGGGCAGGCGCACGGACACGTTCACGTCGGCCCGGAGCGAGCCCTTCTCCATGTCGCCGTCGCAGGTGCCGAGGTAGCGCAGGATGGTGCGCAGCTTGGTCACGTAGGCGCGCGCCTCCTCCGACGAGCGCAGGTCGGGGCGCGAGACGATCTCCATGAGGGCGACGCCCGAGCGGTTGAGATCGACGAAGCTCTGGGTCGGGTTCTGGTCGTGGAGCGACTTGCCGGCGTCCTGCTCGAGGTGCAGCCGCTCGACGCCCACCGTGATCGTCTCGCCATCGGGCAGATCGACCAGCACCGTGCCCTCGCCGACGATGGGGTCCTTGAACTGGGAGATCTGGTAGCCCTGCGGCAGGTCCGGGTAGAAGTAGTTCTTCCGGTCGAACACCGAGCGGTGGTTGATCTGCGCCTTGAGCCCGAGGCCCGTGCGCACGGCCTGGGCGACGCATTCCTCGTTGATCACCGGCAGCATGCCCGGCATGGCCGCGTCCACCAGGGAGACGTGGTCGTTGGGCTCGCCCCCGAATTCCGTCGCGGCGCCGGAGAACAGCTTGGAGCGGCTCGTGACCTGGGCGTGGATCTCCATGCCGATCACGACCTCCCAATCGTGCAGGCCGCCCTTGATGAGTTTTTTTGGGTTCACGGCTGCGGTCATGATGGCCCAGGTTCAGCGTTGCGGAGCGCGGGTGAGCGCCGGAAGGGTGCAAGTCATCGAAGGTGGAAATGCCGGCCGGCGCGGTCAAGCGCGCAGGCGATAGAGCTGGTGCGCCAGGAAGCCCAGGGCACCCCACAGGAATCCGGCGATCCAGCGGATCGGGAAGAAGGTCGGTCCGTCGTGGCTCACCGGGGCCGGCCAGGGGATGCCGATGGCCGTGACGCCCCACGACACCAGCACGGAGACCGAGAAGGCCATCAGCGATACGAGGATGACCTTCACGAACTGATCCGACTTCCAGCCCATGACCAGCGCGATGGCGATCAGAACGGGATCGAACGCGGCCCAGATCCACTCGTTGAAGGCATAAACCGGGACGGTCATGGCCGCGCTTTCATGCCCACCACGCCGCCGGCAGTTTGGTCCGACCGGCGGCCGTCTCGATCACCTGGGCGGCGGCGAACAGGGTCTCCTCGTCGAAGGGCCGGCCGATGAGCTGGAGGCCCAGCGGCAGCCCCTGCGCATCGAGGCCGGCGGGCACCGAGAGACCGGGAAGCCCCGCCATGTTCACCGTGATGGTGAACACGTCCTGCAGGTACATCTCGACGGGGTCGCCCGAGCCCTTCTCGCCGAGCCCGAAGGCGGCGGACGGGGTGGCGGGGGTGAGGATCGCGTCGATGCCCGACGCGTAGGCCTCCTCGAAGTCGCGCTTGATCAGGGTGCGGATCTTCTGGGCGCGGACGTAATAGGCGTCGTAATAGCCCGCCGACAGCACGTAGGTGCCGATCATGATCCGGCGCTTGACCTCGCGGCCGAAGCCCGCCGCGCGGGTGTTCTCGTACATCCCGGCGATGTCCTTGCCGGGCACCCGCAGGCCGTAGCGCACGCCGTCGTAGCGGGCGAGATTGGAGGAGGCCTCGGCCGGGGCGACGATGTAGTAGGCCGGCAGCGCGTAGGGTGTGTGCGGCAGGGAGATCTCGCGCACCGTGGCGCCCGCGTCCTTCAGCATCTCGGCGCCGCGATCCCACAGGGCCTGGACCTCGGCGGAGAGGCCCTCGACCCGGTACTCCTTCGGAATGCCGATGGTGAGGCCCTTCACGCCACGCGACACCGCCGCCTCGAAGTCCGGCACGGGAAGATCGGCGCAGGTGGTGTCCCGCGCGTCCTGACCGGCCATGGAGCCGAGCAGGATGGCGCAGTCGCGCACGGTGCGGGCGATGGGTCCGGCCTGATCGAGGGACGAGGCGTAGGCCACCGTGCCCCAGCGCGAGCAGCGCCCGTAGGTCGGCTTGATGCCCACCGTGCCGGTGAAGGCGGCGGGCTGGCGGATGGAGCCGCCGGTGTCCGTGGCGGTGGCGCCGAGGCACAGGTGGGCGGCGACGGCCGCGGCGGAGCCGCCCGACGAGCCGCCCGGCACCAGCTTGGTGTCGGACCCGTTGCGCCGCCAGGGCGAGATCGTGTCGCCGTAGGCCGATGTCTCGTTGGACGAGCCCATGGCGAACTCGTCGAGGTTGAGCTTGCCCAGCATCACGGCGCCGTCGCGCCAGAGGTTGTGCGTCACGGCCGATTCGTAGTGCGGCTGGAAGCCTTCGAGGATCTTGGACCCGGCGGTGGTGGCGACGCCGTGGGTGCAGAACAGATCCTTGATGCCCAGCGGAATGCCCTCCAGGGGGCGCGCCGCGCCGGCGGCGATCTTGGTGTCGGCCACCTCCGCCATGGCGAGCGCGCGCTCGGGCGTCTCCAGGATGTAGGCGTTGAGGCCGCGCGCCTTCTCCATGGCGGCGAGATGCGCCTTCGCGAGATCGGTGGCGGAGAAGTCCTTGGCCTTGAGCCCGTCGCGGGCGTCGGCCAGGGTGAGTTCGTTCAAGGTGGTCATGGGCGTTCGGTCCTCAAGATCCCGACGGACCCCGTCGCCGGTCTCGGCGCCGAACGATCCTGCCAGGAGGCATCACGAAAACGGTGGCGGCGCTACTCGACCACCTTCGGAACGAGGAAGTAATGGTCCTCGGTCTCCGGCGCGTTGAAGACGATGTCGTCGGCGTGGCCGCCCTCCGTCACCGTATCGGTGCGCTTCTTCATCGCCATGGGGGTCACCGAGGTCATCGGCTCGATCCCCGTCACATCGACGGCGCCGAGTTGCTCGACGAAGGCCAGGATCGCATTCAGCTCGCCCTGGAGCGGCGCGACCTCGTCCTCGCTCACCGCGATGCGCGCCAGATGCGCGATGCGCCTCACCGTCGTTGCGTCGACCGACATGCTGCCTTGAGCCCCCAGGAGGATGCGCCGGGGCTTTGACGACCGCGACGGAACACGGCCGGGCTATAGCACCCGCCTTCGCGCGCTCGCAACGCCGGGCGATCCCGTCTCAGGCGATCATATGGCCGGCGCGGGCGGGCACCTCCACGGAGATGCCGGGCCTGTGGGGGTTGCGCTCGGCCTGCTGGAAGCCGAAGGCGACGATCTCAACGGCCAGGAGCAGCATCAGCTTGTGCCGGAACGGCATCGTCCGGCGGGCAACCGGGGCGGGGGGATTCGTTCCGGACAGGTTCATACGCACCACCCACGACGTTAACACCTTGTTAACGATGCTATGACCGGACGGTGCCGGCAAGGCCAGGGCGACGTTTGCTTAGGGTTAATGGACACGGAGACGACGGCAT
Source organism: Methylobacterium sp. Leaf112 (assembly GCF_001423295.1). Taxonomy (GTDB): domain Bacteria; phylum Pseudomonadota; class Alphaproteobacteria; order Rhizobiales; family Beijerinckiaceae; genus Methylobacterium. The sequence continues at coordinate 71,310 of NZ_LMNG01000005.1, forward strand.
GTGGGACACGGTGTTCGCGCAGGGTGTGGCCGGACCGGTCTCGGGGGAGGCGGATCTCGCCCGCGCCGAGGCGGAGCTGGGCTTCCCCCTCCCCGCCTCCTACCGGGACTTCTGCCTGCGGTGGGGCGCAGGCCTTGCCGCCGGTCATTTTCGCGTCCTGATCCCCGGTCCCGCTCCGGAGACGGATCTCGTCACCGGCGCGGAGCTCATGGCCCACAGCATCGGCGCCGTCCTGTCGGATCGTCCCGACCATGGGTTCGAGGTGGAGGGCGACGATCCATCCGTGGTGGAGCGGGCCTGCTTCTTCGGCCGCTCGGAGGCGGGCGAGTTCCTGTTCTGGGATGTCGTCCCGGAGCGGCCCGAATACGAGATCTGGGTGATGGGCGCCGACCTCGAATCCGTGCGCTTCGGCGGGGCGGATCTCGGCGACTTCCTGCGGCGGGTGCAGACGCCGACCGTGCGCGGCATCCTCGGCATGGGTGCGGCCCCCCTGCCCTCGACCTTCGTGGGCGACGATCCGGCCCCCAGCACGCATTGACGGCGGCGGGCCCCCGGATTGCCACTCGGCCACGGATCGGTCAGGAGGGGCGGATCAGCGGAGAGCGAACGACATGACCGAGGCCGAGATCCGTGCCTTCGCGGAGGCGTCGCAGGGCGGCCGTCGTCTCATCGGAATCGATCTCGGCACCAAGACCATCGGGCTCGCCCTGTCGGATGTCGGGCGCCAGATCGCCTCGCCCCTGGAGACCATCCGCCGGGTGAAGTTCACGCCCGATGTCGCCCGCCTGCGCCAGCTCTGCGAGACCCACGGGGTCGGCGGCCTCGTCATGGGCCTGCCCCTCAACATGGACGGCAGCGAGGGTCCGCGCGTGCAATCCACCCGCTCCTTCGTGCGCAACCTGAAGCCGCTCCTCGACCTGCCGGTCCTGTTCTGCGACGAGCGCCTGTCCACGGCCGCGGTCACCCGCGCCCTCATCGCCGCCGACGCCTCGCGGGCCAAGCGCGGCGCCGTGGTCGACATGCTGGCCGCCGCCTACATCCTCCAGGGGTGCCTCGATCAGATGCGGGGGGTGCTGGCGGACGAGGCGGCGGACGACGCGTGAGGTGCGGGGCCCGCACGCGTCGGCGGCGGAGCTTTCGCCCCGCCGCCCGTCTCTCGAGCCAAATGGTGTCGGCGTCGGCCCGCCCCCGCGGCACCGTGCGCGCTACGAGGCCAGCATCGCCTGGGATGCGCCGACCAGGGTGAAGATCAGGCCGCCCGCGATGGCGCCGATCATCGCGTAGGAGAACCCCTTCAGGACCATGGGTGTCACCGCCTCCGTCCGGATCAGCAACGGTTGCCGCCGGAGGTCTGGCCGTACTGCATGACCGGAAAATTCTGCTGATTGGCGTTGCCCTCGGCGGCCGAGCTCATCGGGCAGCCACCGTATGACGGCACCCGGGACGGAGCGTTGATCGAACCGGTCGTCTCGACATCGTAGGGGGTGAACGCAGTGTCGCGCGCGGGGCGCTCGAATGCCATCGCAGACGAGATCGGAGCAACGCCAAGCACGAGAGCGGCGGCGATGGCGGCGATACGGGTCTTCATTGTGATACTCTGTTTCCTTTGCAGGTCGAACCGACAAACCGGTTCGTTTCTCTCTGTCTGAGCTACAGATGGGGAGCGTCAGCTTGGCGTGACGTGTCGAAGCGCACGCAACCCTGCCGAACCGGCCGATGCGTTGTTTCGAGGGCTTCGGACGCGAACCGAATTCCCCTGCACGGGCCGATGCTTTAGCGAGCCTGAGGGTAGATCTGCGGGGTTGAGCCAGGAATGTTCGAGCGGGACGTGAACCGAGCCGGGTCCGCGAGACGTGCACGGGCGGCCTGTGGCGCCCTGCTGCTGCTCGCGACGGGATCGGCCGCACCGGCGCAGGCTCCCGATCCGCGCATCCTGCCCGCGCAGCCGGCCTACGCCCGCAACGCCGCGTGCGCTCCGTTGCGGATCGCCATGCCGCCCGGCACGCACCGGCTTCCGGGCGACGCCCTGATCTCGCCCAAACCTGCCGAGATTCCCATCGGCCAGGGCGACACCGCCATCTGCTTTGCCTACGCCACCGCCGACATGATCTCCCAGCGCGTCGGCCGGGCCGTCTCGCCCCTGGATGTGGCCGGCAAGTTCTACTTCGCCGATCCGGCCCGGCTCGAAGGCCTGCCCGATCCGGCACTCCGGGCGCATCTGAGGGCGCATCCGAACCATGCGGCCGACATCGCCTGGAGCCGGAACGCGGCCGACATCAATCCCGTCGGCAACCCGGGCCTGCAGCCCTACTTCGACAAGCTGGAGGGCGGCGAGGAGGATGCCGCCGCCCTGCTCTACAACCTCGACGGCCTGTGCGAGGAGCGCGACCTGCCCTCGCACGAGGGCTACGCGCATTTCACCCCCACCTACGCGGCCCTGCGCTTCGGCGCTCCCTTGCGCGCACCGAACCAGTGCCTGCGCCGCGTCGGGGCGACGGTGGGCAAGCTCCGCTCGCGCGGGGCGGACGCCTTCAACGACGCGTGGCTTGCGCGGGTCGAGACCCTGTGCCGGCGCATACCCCTGCCCGTGCCCCTGCTGCCGGTCTCGACGCGTGTCGCCGCCAACCAGCTCGACTTCATGGCGATGCTGGAGGCGGGCCGGCCGCCGGCGCCCCGGGACATCACCCGCCTGCTGGCCCGGGTCGATTACGCCCTCGACCATGGCCGGGCGCCGACCATCGGCTACAGCTGGTACATCCTGCAGGACCGCGACCCGAAGGACCCGGATCTCGCCGCCGACCATTCCAGCGCCGTCATCGGCCGGCGCCGGACGGCGGGCGGGTGCCAGTACCTCGTCCAGGACAACACCGGCGAGTATTGCGCCCGGATGCGGCCGGACATCGCCGGCCGCTGCGACAACGGCCGGGTCTGGCTGCGGGAGGACGAGCTGCGGCGCACCCTCTACAGCGTGATCTATCTGCGCTGAGCCGCCCTCACCCCACCAGGGACACCGCCCCGCTCCCATGCCGCTCGATGCGCCCGTCGAGTTCGAGTTCGAGGAGCGTCGTCTGCACCACGCGCACGCTCAAGCCCGCGGCCCGGGCGAGGTCGTCGGTGCCGATGGGGGTCGGGCTGAGGAGTCCGATGAGGCGGGCGCGGTCGTCCGCAGGCTCGGGCGGCTCGAGGGCGTCCACCGGCATCGGCAGCACGATCCCGTCGACGTCGAGTTCGTCCCAGAAGATCGGCGCGTCGGCGAGATCGGGACGGTCGAGGGCGAGGGGTTCCGTACCGTAGGCCTCGCGTTCGATGAGGGGGGCCACAGCCTCGAGGACGTGAGCGGCCTCCGCCACCAGGGTGGCGCCCTGGCGGATGAGGTCGTTGGTGCCCTCGGCGCGCGGGTCGAGGGGCGAGCCCGGCACGGCGAAGACCTCGCGGCCCTGTTCCAGGGCGAAGCGCGCGGTGATGAGGGAGCCCGAGCGCCGCGCCGCCTCGACCACGACGGTGCCGAGACTGAGGCCCGAGATGATGCGGTTGCGCCGGGGGAAATCGCGGCCCCGCGGCTCCCAGCCCATGGGCATCTCGGCCACCACCGCCCCGCCCGCCTCCAGGATCGCCTCGACGAGGGCGGCGTGGTTCGCCGGATAGATCCGGTCGTGCCCCCCGGCCAGCACCGCCACGGTGCCGGGCAGGAGGGCGGCCTTGTGGGCGCGGGCGTCGATGCCGCGGGCCAGCCCCGAGACCACCACGAGACCGGCCGCGCCGAGGTCCCGGGCGAGGCGCTCGGTGACGCTCAGGCCGGCGGCCGAGGCGTTGCGCGAACCCACGATGGCGACCGCCGGCCGGTTCAGGATGGCCGGGTCGCCCCGCACGGCGAGGAGCGGCGGCGCGGAATCCGCCGCCTGGAGGAGTTTTGGATAGTCGGCCTCGCCCGAGGCCACGAGACGGGCGCCGATGCGGGCCGCGGCGGCGAGTTCGGCTTCGGCCTGCGCCCGGGTCGGCGGCGTGACCCGCCGGCCGGCGCGGCCGGTGATGTTCGGCAACGCCTCCAGGGCGGCGCCGGCCCCGCCGAAGCGGTTGATGAGGGTGCGGAAGGTGCGGGGGCCGATGCCCTCGGCGCGGATGAGACGGAGCCAGTCGAGGCGCTGGGCATCGTTGAGTTGCATCGCCCTGCCCCATCACGGTCGGGCGGCGTCGGTGGTCCTCAGCCCTTCTGCCCGATGCGCCCTTCGGTGCCGGCGAGGAGCCGGCGGATGTTGGGCGCGTGCTTCCACCATAGCAGGGCTGCGAGCAGGAGGAAGAGCCATGCAACCCCTGGCTGTCCGAGCGCCCACAGGACGACGGGCGTGGCGGCCGAGGCGGCCAGCGCCGCCAGCGACGAGTACCGCAGGCCGAAGGCGAGGCCGAGCCAGATCGCCGCGAAGGCGGCGAGCGCCACCGGACTCAGCGCCAGGAGCACGCCCAGGAAGGTCGCGACCCCCTTGCCGCCCTTGAACCCGAGCCAGACCGGGAACAGGTGGCCGAGGAAGGCGCCGAGCCCCGCCGCCAGGGCCGGCTCCAGGTTGAACTGGAGACCGATGAGCACGGCCGCCGTTCCCTTGAGGGCATCCCCCAGGAGCGTCGCGGCGGCCAGCCCCTTGCGGCCCGTGCGCAGGACGTTGGTGGCGCCGATGTTGCCCGAGCCGATGGCGCGCACGTCCCCGAGACCGGCCATGCGGGTGAAGATCAGGCCGAAGGGGATCGAACCGAGGAGGTAGCCCCCGGCGAGACCCGCCAGCAGCATCGGCACGGAGGCGGCCTCGGCGTAGGTCACGCGAAGCCCCCATCCCGGAACACGATGCGCCCGCCGACGAGGGTCAGCAGGGCCGCGCCCTGGAGGCGCGCCTCGTCGAAGGGCGAGTTCTTCGAGCGCGACTTCAGGCGGCGCTTGTCGAGGATGTAGGGCACGTCCGGATCGATGAGCACGAGGTCGGCCGGCGCCCCCACGGCGAGGCGTCCGGCCTCGCGGCGGAGGATCTTTGCCGGATGCGTCGTCAGTGCGGCGAGCAGGCGCGGCAGGGCGATGTCGCCGGTGTGGACGAGGCGCAGGGCGGCGCCCAGCAGGGTCTCGATGCCGAGCGCCCCGTCGGCGGCCTCGGCGAAGGGCAGGCGCTTGGTCTCGACGTCCTGCGGGTTGTGGTCGGAGACGATCACGTCGACCACGCCCTCGTTCAGGGCCGCCACCAGGGCGAGGCGGTCGCTCTCGTGGCGGAGCGGCGGCGAGAGTCGGCAGAAGGTGCGGTAATGGCCGATGTCGCCCTCGTTGAGGACGAGGTTGTTCACGGACGCGCCGCAGGTGACGGGCAGGCCGTCGTCCTTCGCCCGTCGCACGATCTCGATGGAATCGGCGCAGGAGATCATCGCCGCGTGATAGCGGGCGCCGGTGAGGCGCACGAGGCGGATGTCGCGCTCCAGCATCACCGTCTCGGCCTCGCGCGGAATGCCGATGAGCCCGAGCCGGGAGGCCATCTCGCCCTCGTTCATCACCCCCTCGCCGACGAGGTCGGGCTCCTCGACGTGCTGCATGATCAGCGCGTCGAAATCCCGGGCGTAGGTGAGGGCCCGGCGCAGGACCTGGGCGTTGGTCACGGCCTTGAGGCCGTCGGTGAAGGCCACCGCCCCGGCCTCCTGCAGCAGGCCGAATTCCGTCATCTCGCGGCCCGCGAGGCCCTTGGTGATGGCGGCGGCCGGCAGCACCGTGACGCAGGCCGTGTCGCGGGCCCGGCGCAGGACGAAGTCGACGATGGCCGGCCCGTCGATGACCGGGTTGGTGTCGGGCATGCACACCAGGGTGGTGACCCCGCCGGCGGCGGCGGCCGCGCTGGCGGAGGCCAGGGTCTCGCGGTGCTCGGCGCCGGGCTCGCCGACGAAGGCGCGCAGGTCGACGAGGCCGGGGGCGAGGACGTGCCCGCCGCAGTCGACGGTCTCGGCCCCCTCGGGGGCGGCCGGGGCGGCGCCCCAGGCGAGGTCACCGATGCGCCCGTCGCGCACGAGGACGTGGCCGGGGGCCTGCCGGCCGGTGGCCGGGTCGCAGAGGGTGGCGTTGGTGAGGAGAAGGGGAGGATGGGCCATCGGACTCACGCGTTCGGCAGGTGCGTCGCGAGGGCTTCGAGCACGGCCATCCGCACGGCCACCCCCATCTCGACCTGCTCGCGGATGAGGGATTGCGCCCCGTCTGCGACCTCCGAAGAGATCTCGACGCCGCGGTTCATCGGCCCCGGATGCATCACCAGGGCATCGGGGGCAGCCAGCGCCAGCTTGTCGCCGTCGAGGCCGAAATAGCGGAAGTACTCCTTCACCGAAGGCACGAAGGAGCCGTTCATGCGCTCGCGCTGCAGGCGCAGCATCATGACGATGTCGGCCCCCGCCAGCCCCTTGCGCATGTCGGTGAACACCGCGACGCCGAATCGGTCGAGGCCCGTGGGAAGCAAGGTGGACGGACCGATCACCCGCACCCGGGCGCCGAGCGCCTGAAGCAGGATGATGTTGGAGCGGGCGACGCGCGAATGCAGGACGTCGCCGCAGATGGCGACCGTGAGGCCCTCGATCCGGCCCTTGTTGCGGCGGATGGTGAGCGCATCCAGCAGCGCCTGGGTCGGATGTTCATGGGCGCCGTCGCCGGCATTGACCACGGCGCAATCGACCTTGCGGGCGAGGAGATGCACGGCGCCGGCCGCGTGGTGGCGCACCACGATGATGTCGGGGCGCATGGCGTTGAGGGTCGCGGCGGTGTCGACGAGGGTCTCGCCCTTCTTCACCGATGAGGAGGCCACCGACATGTTCATGACGTCGGCGCCCAGCCGCTTGCCGGCGAGCTCGAACGAGGCCTGCGTCCGGGTGGAGGGCTCGAAGAACAAGTTGATCTGCGTGCGCCCGCGCAAGGTCGTGCGCTTCTTCTCCACCTGCCGCGACAGCGCCACGGCGGCGTCGGCCCGCTCCAGCAGGGCCTCGATGTCGGGGCGCGACAGGCCCTCGATGCCGAGGAGATGGCGGTGGGGGAAGCCGGGCGGAGTCGGGGCGCTGGTCATCACGGGGGTCAGCGCTACAGCGGGTGCGCCGCGCCCGCAAGACGGAGGTCATTCGGAGGCGCGCGACGCAGCCGGCAAAGTGTCCCCATTTGACATCGCCCGAGGGTTAACCCACTTCATGCCCCGCAAAAGGCCCCTGCCCCGGCAGGCGGTCCGCCTTGCCGCATCCACCGCAGCGTGCGCAAGCGCGCAACCGGTTCGTTGTCGGACCAAGGCCCTCTCGAGAGGCTCGGAATCCCTCCATGAAAGTTGTCGTCGTCGAGTCGCCGGCCAAGGCCAAGACGATCAACAAGTACCTCGGCCGCGACTACGAGGTCCTCGCCTCGTTCGGCCACATCCGCGACCTGCCGGCCAAGGACGGCTCCGTCGATCCGGAAGCCGACTTCCACATGCTGTGGGAGCTCGACGAGCGCGGCTCGAAGCGGGTCTCGGACATCGTCAAGGCGCTCAAAGGTGCCGACGGCCTGATCCTCGCGACCGATCCGGACCGCGAAGGCGAGGCCATCTCCTGGCACGTGGTCGAGGCGCTCAACGCCCGGCGCGCCCTGAAGGGCATGCACGTGGAGCGGGTGACCTTCAACGCCATCACCAAGGCGGCGGTGGACACCGCCATGCGCAACCCGCGCCAGATCGACCAGGCCCTGGTCGACGCCTACCTGGCCCGCCGGGCGCTGGACTACCTCGTCGGCTTCAACCTCTCGCCGGTGCTGTGGCGCAAGCTGCCGGGCGCCCGCTCGGCCGGCCGCGTCCAGTCCGTGGCGCTCCGCCTCGTCTGCGAGCGCGAACGCGAGATCGAGGTGTTCAAACCGCGCGAGTACTGGTCCCTCGTCGCGACCCTGACGACCGACACCGGCGCGGTGTTCGATGCCCGGCTCACGGGCGCGGACGGCCGGAAGATCCAGCGCCTCGACGTCGGCACCGGCGAAGAGGCGGCGGCGTTCAAGCGCGACCTCGAACTCGCGACGTTCTCCGTCGGCAGCGTCGAGGCCAAGCCGGCCAAGCGCCACCCCGCGCCGCCCTTCACCACCTCGACCCTGCAGCAGGAGGCCTCGCGCAAACTCGGGATGGCCCCGGCCCAGACCATGCGGGCGGCCCAGAAGCTCTACGAGGGCGTCGAGATCGGCGGCGAGACCGTGGGTCTCATCACCTACATGCGGACGGACGGCGTCGACATGGCGCCCGAAGCCATCGCCGACGCGCGGCAGGTGATCGCCAAGGAATACGGCGAGCGCTACCTGCCGGGGGCGCCGCGCAAGTACAGCACCAAGGCCAAGAACGCGCAGGAGGCCCACGAGGCCGTGCGCCCCACCGACATGGGCCGGCTGCCCAAGACCGTCGCCCGCACGGTGGATGCCGAGCAGGCCAAGCTCTACGAACTCATCTGGACCCGCACGGTGGCGAGCCAGATGGAATCGGCCGAACTGGAGCGCACCACGGTGGACATCGTGGCGAGCGTCGGCCCGCGCAGGCTCGACCTCAGGGCGACCGGGCAAGTCGTGAAGTTCGACGGCTTCCTCACCCTCTACCAGGAGGGCAAGGACGACGAGGAGGACGAGGACGGCCGTCGCCTGCCGCCGATGAAGGCCGGGGACGCCCTCAAGCGCGAGCGCATCGCCTCGACCCAGCACTTCACCGAGCCGCCGCCGCGCTACTCCGAGGCCAGCCTCGTCAAGCGCATGGAGGAACTCGGCATCGGCCGGCCCTCGACCTACGCGGCGATCCTGCAGACCCTGCGCGACCGCGAATACGTGAAAATCGAGAAGAAGCGCCTGGTGGCCGAGGACAAGGGCCGCCTCGTCACCGGCTTCCTCGAGAGTTTCTTCAAGCGCTACGTCGAGTACGATTTCACAGCCGATCTCGAAGGGCAGCTCGACCGGGTCTCCAACGCCGAGATCGACTGGCGCGAGGTCCTGCGCGATTTCTGGAAGGACTTCTCGGCCGCCATCGCGGGCACCAAGGAACTGCGCGTCACCGAGGTCCTCGACGCCCTGAACGACCTGCTCGGCGCCCACATCTTCCCCGAGAAGGCCGACGGCTCGAACCCGCGCACCTGCCCGACCTGCGGAGCCGGCCAGCTCTCGCTCAAGCTCGGCAAGTTCGGCGCCTTCGTGGGCTGCTCGAACTACCCCGAGTGCAAGTACACCCGCCAGCTCGCCGCCTCTGGCGTCGACGGCGACGGCGACGGCTCGTCGGAGAACGGCGGCCAGCCCGGCACGCGGGTGCTCGGCACCGATCCGGTCTCGGGGCTCGCCGTCACCGTGCGCGACGGCCGCTTCGGCCCGTTCGTGCAGCTCGGCGAGGCCTCGACGGACAAGGAAGCGGCCAAGCCCAAGCGCTCCTCGATCCCGAAGGGCCTCAGCCCGTCGAGCGTCGATCTGGAGAAGGCCCTGAAGCTGCTGTCCCTGCCGCGCGAGGTGGCGAAACACCCCGAGACCGGCGAGCCGATCCTGGCCAATCTCGGCCGGTTCGGGCCCTACGTGCAGCACGGCAAGATGTACGCGAATCTCGGCCGCGACGACGACGTGCTGGAGATCGGCGCCAACCGGGCCATCGACATCATCGTCGCCAAGGAGCAGGGCGGGGGCCGGCGCGGGCCTGCCGCCGATCCGGGCCGGGCGCTCGGCAACCACCCCGAGACGGGCAAGCCCATCGTGGTGAAATCGGGCAAGTACGGCCCCTACGTCACCGACGGCACCACCAACGCGACCCTGCCGAAGACCCAGGCGGCGGAGGACATCGACCTGCCCCAGGCCCTGGAGCTCATCGCCGCCCGCGAGGCGTCGGGCGGCGGCGGCAAGAAGCGCGCCCCGGCCCGCAAGGCGTCGGCGAAGTCGGCCACCGCCAAGAAAGCGCCGGCGAAGAAGGCAGCCGCGAAAAAGGTGGACGACGCGGGCGACGCGCCGGTGAAGAAAACCGTGACGCGCAAGGCCCCCGCGAAGAAGGCCGACGCCGAGGCCCCCACCAAGGCGGCCAAACCCGCGCCCCCGCGCAAGGCGGCGGCCAAGAAGGCCTGATCCGGGATTCCGGGTTTCCGAAGGGATCATCCCTTCGCGGGTGCCGGGCAGAGCCCGACACGATGTCCAGGGCCAGCCCTGGACCCGCGAAGGGCGATGCCCTTCGGGGCCCGGAGCCCCTTCGCTCCGGGCGATCGGCCCGGAGCCGGATCAGATATCCAGCTCGGCCCCGTCGGCGAAGGCCGCGCGTTCGGAGATGAAGGCGAAGCGGGCTTCGGGCTTGTTGCCCATGAGACGCTCCACGGCGTCCCCCGTGGAGACGCGGGCATCCTCCAGGACCCCGACGCGCAGGAGCGTGCGCTTCTTCGGGTCCATGGTGGTCTCCTTCAGCTGCGCCGGCATCATCTCGCCCAGACCCTTGAAGCGGCCGATCTCGACCTTGGCGCCCTTGAACACGGTCTTGATCACCCGCTCCCGGTCGGCGTCGTCGCGGGCATAGGCCGTCTTGGCACCGTGGGTCAGCCGGTAGAGCGGCGGGATCGCCAGGTAGAGGTGCCCCTTGTCGATGAGTTTGGGCATCTGCCGGTAGAAGAAGGTGATCAGCAGCGAGGCGATGTGGGCGCCGTCGACGTCGGCGTCGGTCATGATGATGACCTTCTCGTAGCGAAGGTCCTCCAGGCGGAACGCGTTGCCGGTGCCGCAGCCGAGCGCCTGGGTCAGGTCGGAGATGAGCTGGTTGGCACCGAGCTTGTCCCGGCTCGCCGAGGCCACGTTGAGAATCTTTCCGCGCAACGGAAGAATGGCTTGGCTGGCACGGTCGCGCGCCTGCTTGGCCGAGCCGCCGGCCGAGTCGCCCTCGACGATGAAGATCTCCGAGCCGGCCATGCCGGCCTTGGAACAATCGGCGAGCTTGCCCGGGAGCCGCAGCTTGCGCGTGGCGGACTTGCGCGCGACCTCCTTCTCCTGGCGACGGCGCAGGCGCTCCTCGGCCCGGTCGATCACCCAGTCGAGGAGCTTGTTGGCTTGGGCCGGCGAAGCAGCGAGCCAATGGTCGAACGCGTCGCGGATCGCCGTCTCGACGATGCGGGACGCCTCGACGGTGGCGAGCTTGTCCTTGGTCTGGCCCTGGAACTCCGGCTCGCGGATGAAGACCGACAGCATCGAGGCGCAGGTCGCCATCACGTCGTCGGTGGTGACCGCCGTCATGCGTTTCGCCTGGTTCACGCGCTCGGCGTGCTCGCGCAGGGCCCGCAGCAGGGCGACGCGCAGGCCGCTCTCGTGGGTCCCGCCTTCCGCCGTCGGGATCGTGTTGCAGTAGGAGGCCGAAATGCCGTCGTCGACCACCATCCAGGCCACCGCCCATTCCAGGGACCCGTGGCCGCCCGGTTTGGTGATCTTGCCCGAAAAGATCGCGTCGGTGACGAGTTCCTTGCCCTCGAGATCGCGGGCGAGATAGTCGCGCAGGCCGCCGGGAAAGCGGTGCACGGTCTCGGCCGGCACGTCGTCGATCCCTTCCAGCAGGGCGGGGGCGCAGCGCCAGCGGATCTCGACGCCGCCGAACAGGTAGGCCTTGGAGCGGGCCATCCGGAACAGGCGGCGCGGATCGAACTTCAGCGCCCCGAAGATCTGCGGGTCGGGATGGAAGCGCACCCGGGTGCCGCGCCGGTTCTGCACCCGGCCGACGGTCTCCAGGGGCCCCTGAACGTGGCCGCGCGAAAAGGTCTGGCGGTAGAGGGTCTGGGCACGGGCGACCTCGACCTCGAGCTCGTCGGACAGGGCGTTGACCACCGAGATGCCGACGCCGTGCAGGCCGCCGGAGGTCTCGTAGACCTTCGAATCGAACTTACCGCCCGCGTGAAGGACGGTCATGATGACCTCCAGCGCCGACTTGTTGGGGTATTTCGGGTGCGGGTCGACGGGGATGCCGCGCCCGTTGTCGGTCACCACGAGGTGGCCGCTCTCCTCAAGCTCCACCTCGATGAAGCTGGCATGGCCCGCCACCGCCTCGTCCATGGAATTGTCGATCACCTCGGCGAAGAGGTGGTGCAGGGCGCGCTCGTCGGTGCCGCCGATATACATGCCGGGGCGGCGGCGCACCGGCTCCAGGCCTTCCAGCACCTCGATGGTGGAGGCGTCGTAGCCGGCCTCCGCCGAGAGGGCGGGCGAGGGCGCGGGGACGATCGCAGCCTCGAGCTTGCGACGCTCGGCCGGCTTGGGCGCGGGCACCTTGCCCTTCGCGAAAAGGTCGCGGGCGGGGTCGCTCACCGGATCGCTCCGCGCAGGGGATGGCACGCCCGCGGGCTTCGCGGACCGGATCGCAGAGGGGGACCGTGCAGCATTCGCCTTCATCCTCTGACCATACCGGAACAAACCGGAAACAGAAAGGGGCCTTCACCCTCGGGGCAGGGGTACGGTCCCCTGCCCTGCGGGCCGCACACCCCCTGCCCTGCAGGGCAGGATACCCCATTGCATGGGATGGGGTTGGTTAAGAAGGGCTGACGGTCGCGGGAACCCTTTTACGGCCGGGGTCGATTCGAGACTCAGGTGCCGACTCGCCCGCCGCCGTGCCTGGTGATCGCCACCACGGCTGGGCGCGGCGGCAGGGCCGGATCGAAGTCCGGCCAGCGGGTCGAGGGTGCCTCGAAGGTGGCGGGCGCGGCCTTGGGATCGTCCTCGTCGGCCTCGCCCGGATGCTGGACGGCGACGAAGAAGGTGGTGTCGTCGGGGGTGAAGTAGGGGCCGCACATCTCGGCCCCGCAGGGCACCCGGAAGAAGTGCTTGCCCGTTCCGCGCCCCTGCCCCTCCGTCTCCATGGCCCAGATGCCGTCGGCCCGGCCCGTGCGCGAGGCCGAGTTGCCGTCGGTGGCGACCCAGAGGCGTCCCTGCCCGTCGACGGCGCAATTGTCCGGCATACCGAACCAGCCGTCCTTGGTGGTGGCCGACGAGAAGGTCGCCCCGACCGCCGCGATGGCGGGATCGCCGCAGCGCACCAGGATCTCCCAGGCGAACCCGAGGGCGGCGTGGTCGCCATCGTCGGGGGTGAGTTCGACGATGTGGCCGAAGCGGTTGTCGGCGCGGGGGTTCACGGCGTCGACCTGATCAGGTTTGCGCTTCCCGTTGTTGGTCAGCATCACGTAGACCTTGCCGGTCTTCGCGTTGGCCTCGACGTCCTCCGGGCGGTCCATCTTGGTGGCGCCCAGGAGATCGGCAGCCAGCCGCGCGCCGATGAGCACATCGGCCTGGCTGGCAAAGCCGTTGGCGGGCGTCAGAGGTCCCTCACCGAACACCAGGGGCATCCAGGCGCCGCGCCCGTCGGGGTCGAACCGGGCGACGTGGAGCGTGCCGGCATCGAGCAGGTCGCGGTCGCCGCTATCGGCCCGGCCCGCGGTGACGAACTTGTAGACGTAGTCGAAGCGCTCGTCGTCGCCCTGGTAGACGACGTATTGTCCTTGCCTGGCGACGATGCCGGCCGCCCCCTCGTGCTTGAACCGGCCCATGGCGGTGCGCTTCTTCGGGACGGAAGTCGGATCGAACGGATCGATCTCCACCACCCAGCCGAAGCGGTTGGGCTCGTGGGGCGTCTGGCCGATGTCGAAGCGCTCGTGGAACCGGCCCCAGGCATAGGCGGAGTTCGGCAGGTTGAAGCGCCTGTGGTTGGCGGCCTCGGCGGAATCCTTCGGCAGGGCGCCCGAGAAGTAGTAATTGATGTTCTCCTCGCAGGTGAGCCACGTGCCCCACGGGGTCGTGCCGCCGGCGCAGTTGTTGATCATGCCGTGGACGGCGCGGCCGCTGGGGTCGGCGGCGGTCCTCAGCCGTTCGGAGCCGGCGGCGGGGCCGGTGAGCACCATCGGCGTCTCGGCGGTGATGCGGCGGGCGTATCGCGAATCCGGCACTACGGCCCAGCGGCCGTCCGTGCGCCGGATCTCGAGGACCGAGCCGCCATGGGCCGCCATCTCGATCCCGACGAGTTCCTTCGTCATCCCCGCGAAGGCCACGTCCCGGATGTCCTGGCGCCCGAGGCCGGGGAACATGAGCTCCTCGTTGGTGTACTCGTGGTTGACCACCAGGAGCCCGTGGGCGGCCGGGTCGGCGGCCCCCGGCATGGGGAAGTAGCCGACGAAGTCGTTGTTGTAGCCGAACTGCTGCGCTTGCGCGGCGGCCGACTGGTTGCGCGGGTCGAAGGCCGGGGCGCCCGGCAGCACGGGGTCGCCCCAGCGGATGAGGATCTCGGCATCGTGCCCCGCCGCCACGTGGTGGTGCGTATCCGAACCGGCTTGGATCTCGGCGAAGGGGAAGCGCGTCGGCGACGGATCCCGAGCGGCGAGACCTTGAGCGGCGAGACCTTGGGCGGCTCGGGCCTCCCCGGCGGCCAGGGCACGGGGCGTCACCACGGCGGCGATGGCGCCGACACCGAGGAGGCCGCGCAGCAGGTCGCGCCGGTCGAAGCGCGCGGCGACGACATCCCCGAAGGTGGCATTGGGGCTGGTGTTCGAGCCGGCATCCTCGGCGGCCTCGGCCGCCTGCGAGCGGGTTCGCGTCGGCTGCGTCATCGATCGGCTCCGTGAATCCTTCAGAAACCCGCCTCCTAGCGACCGCCCATGGCATCGGCGTGACGGTCCCGCGCACACGAAAAAGCCCGGCCTCCCGGCCGGGCTTCTCACGATGACGGGAGTCCGGTGGCGCTCCGAGGGAGCGCCGGTCGGGTCCTAGTACGAGCCGAACTTGTAGTTCAGGCCGGCGCGG
>NZ_LMNG01000006.1 GCF_001423295.1 Methylobacterium sp. Leaf112
CGCCGCCAGACCTGCACAGCACATCACATCCCCTCCAGACGATCCGAACTTGCCCAAAAGGCAAAACACCCTGGCGCGGGGTGGAGCAGCCCGGTAGCTCGTCAGGCTCATAACCTGAAGGTCACAGGTTCAAATCCTGTCCCCGCAACCAACATCACAACAACAAACCAAAAGCCCCCAACCTCACGGTCGGGGGCTTTTCGCTGTGCCAAGGAGCCGGTCCCATCGCCGAGTCGCCAGACCTCCTCGTTCCTCGTCCGCATCAGGAGGAGGCGGCTCGGACCATCCTAGAGGCGCGGGCCGACAGGAAACCCGGTTTCCTGCTCGGCGACATGACGGGGCTGGGAAAGACCCTGTCGGTGTGGAGCGCCCTGGCGCGCATGCCTGAATCCGAGATCCTCATCGTCTGCCCGAAGGGCGCCATGCCGCAATGGCGGCGGACCATCGCGCAGGCGGGCCTGGCGCCGAAGGCCGTGACGCTCATCAATTACGAGCGCACCAAATCGCTCATGGCCCCCCCGGCCGCGAGCACGAAACGGTCGACGCGGGCGAAGAACAACGAACTCGCCAAGCGCGGGGTCCTGAAACGGACCTGGCCCCTCGTCGCCTTCGACGAGAGCCACCGCCTGCGCAATCCGACGGCCCAACAGAGCCTGGTCTGCCGCCAGATCGCGGAAGCTGCCACCTTCACGGTCTATCTCAGTGCCACCGCGGGTCAGGCGCCGCACGAACTGTCCTATCTCGGCCGACTCCTCGGGGCTGCCGCCGGCTCTCCCTGCGAGACCCTGGCCGACTTCCGCATCCTCCTGCGAAGCCTCGGCATCGGTGGGGCGAAGGGCCGGTGGGTCAATTGGAGCTGGACCGCCAATGCGCGCGACTGCGCAGTGATGGCGGATCTTCTCTATGGGGGATCGAAGGCCATCGGCCTGCGCCGGCGTCCGGGCGACATCGCCGGTTGGCCCGAGGTGCAGCGTGAGCTCGCCGCCACCGCCCTCGATCCAGCGGCGCGCCGGCTCTACGATGCCAACTGGCGGGAGTTTCGCCGGGCCTGGGGCCTGCTCGGCGGGAGCGGCCGCCGCCCGGCCGGGTGGGCGGCCGATCTGCGCTTTCGGCAGAAGGCCAGCCTTCTGCGCGTCGACGGCACGGCGGATTTCGTCGAGACCCTGCTCGAAGCCGGCCAGGCTGTGGCGATCTCCGTCGCCTTCCTGGAAACGGGCGCCGCCCTCACCGAAATTCTAGCCCGACGCGGCTGGCGTGTGGGCAGCATCGACGGAACGCGGGACGCCGGGACGAACGAGAGCGAACGGGTGGCATTCCAGTCCGGCGCACGCGACGTCATGGTCTTCACCGTCACGGAATCGATCTCGCTCCACCGCAACGAGATGCCGGGGGGCGAGGCGGTGCGTGCCCTCGTCATCCACGACATGCGCCACAGCGCGATCCAGGTCGCACAGATCGAGGGCCGCTGCCATCGCGACGGGGAGCAGGCGACGATCTACTACGCGTTCGCGGAAGCCACGGTGGAGGAAGCCATCGCCGGTACGGTTCTGCGCCGCATGAGAGCCATGGACGCGATGGCCGGCGAGGACACGGCGCTGCTCGATGCGATTGCGGTCCTCATCGAACGGTCCCCCGAGCCTTGCGAGCTCTGATCTCTGTTTCCGACCGATGCGAATTCCGAGCGCTTTCCGAGACTGGCTTCGACGCTTCCGGCGAAACGCCTTCGGATGAACCCGATCGGCGAACGACGTTGCGGACAAGTCCGCAGGCAGTCGTCGGCCGGGTCGGCTTTCGTCAGAATCGGATTCCACTTTGCCGAGCGATGCCGTAAGGCGAGCCCATGTCAGACTTGGAAGCTCTTCTCGACCGCCTGAAGAATGCTCAGCGCGATCTCATCCTGGACGCTGCGAAAGTCGCCATGTTGCCACCGGACAGCATGTTGCGCCGGATCGCCGATCTGGAGAATACCATCGCGGCCGTCGAGGCGCTTATCGATGAACAGCGTCACGCCCGCGCCTGACCGTCGGGTCCTGGAGACGCCGGACGGTCGCTACATCGTCGTGCGGGGGCGGCTCTGGCGGCGGGCCCGGCCGGATCTGTCCGCAGATGTCCGCGATCGTCTCGTGCACGGTCTCATGGATGCCCGGCGTGCGGTGAAGGCCGGCCGAAAGGGCGACGACGCGGCCGCCGTCGCGGACGCCCGAGCGGCCGTCGATCGCGCCAAGCGAGGTCTCGGCGAGCGTGGGCCGGTTTGGTGGACGGATGGGGCGCCGGATCTCAACCGCCGCCTCGCGCGCAACACGCCTTACGCGGACTGGTACGCCGGCCAAGATGAGACGGCATAGGGCGGGAGCGGACCGTGGGCATCGTTTCGGTGCAGCCCGGACTGGACCCGGGGCGAGGCATCACCTATATTCCGAGTGCGGTTGATGACCGGTTCATAATAACGTTTCAGGACCCGGAGGGCAGTACTCCGGCGCCTCCACCAAAAGCTCATCGCGGGACATCCGGGTAGCGTTGGGCTTCTGATGGGGGCGAAATAGGATCGACTGGGCGGTAAAGGGATCGCGAGTTCAGTCTCACTTCGGTGGGATACGATGCGACTGTCGGTAAGGTTTCGACCGGTTTGGCGTAGGTAACCCCTATTCCAGGCATCTGACCAAAACTCTAAATGCCAACGATAACGTTGTCATGGATGCCCGCCTCGCGGCGTAAGCATCTTGCGGTAGGGTAACCGTCGAAACAGAACCCGGGGCTTCGGCTCCGGGACCCATCTTTCTCTTTGCAGCTCTGTCAGCAGCCGGATCGCGCGAAGCGCGGTGCGGTTCTTTCGTGTGCGTGGCGCGACCGGGGTTTCGGTCACGAAAAACGCCCCGCGACGGATCGCGGGGCGTTGTCTTTCACCGAAGCGGCGCGAACCTTAGACGGGGTTCGACGGGTATGCCCGAACGCGGGTCCGTCCATCGGCAGCGCTCGGAAGTGCGCTCGGATGCGCGGCGGAAGCGGCCTGCGGTGCCGTCCAACCCTCGGCGCGCCAGCCCTGAGCGCGCTCGTCGATGTCGATGGAGCCATGCTCCTCGAGAACGTCCATGACGGTCGCCGAGCGGGTCTCGTCCGCGCGCACCGTCACGAGGGTGCCGCCGCGGCGCACGCCCTCGGAATAGGTGTGCGCATCCGTCTCGCTCAGGCCCGCACCGGTGAGACCACCGGCCAGACCGCCCGCTGCCGCGCCGATGCCGGCACCCGTGAGGGTGGCGACGAGCCAGCCGGCCGCGACGACGGGGCCGACGCCCGGTATGGCGAGCAGACCGAGACCGGTGAGGAGGCCGGCGGCACCGCCCAGGACCGTACCGACGGTCGCGCCGGTACCGGCGCCGGTGGCCGCGCTCTCCGTCGTGTCGGTGTGGCCGGTCGTGGTCGCGTGCGTACCGACGCGTCCGCTGTGGCGATCGCCCTCGTTGCTGCCGACGATGCTGATGTCGCTGTGGGGAATGCCCTGCGCTTCGAGCTTGGCGACGGCGGCGCTCGCATCATCGTAATTGTCGTAGAGGGCCGTGATGGTCTGGTGTG
The DNA here is from genome assembly GCF_001423295.1 of Methylobacterium sp. Leaf112. Lineage (GTDB taxonomy): Bacteria > Pseudomonadota > Alphaproteobacteria > Rhizobiales > Beijerinckiaceae > Methylobacterium. The sequence goes on from NZ_LMNG01000006.1 coordinate 3,571, forward strand.
CCATGGTGGACTCCTGTTCGGATCGTGAAGGATTGGTCGAGGTCGCGCTTACTGCGCGGCGACGTTGCCCTTGAAATCGACGCCGACCTTGACGGGCTTGCCGTCGAGCATCGCGTTGGCGCGCCAGATGCCCTTCTCGTCCTTGGTCAGACCTTTGACGTCCTTGTACCCGGCTTCCGTAAGGCGGTGATGCGTCTGGGCCTCGGTGAAGCTGTTCGCGCCCTCTTCGAGCTTCGCACCCGTGGCGGCGTGGGCCGTTCCGGGCTTGGTGGCATCGGGCTTGTCGGTGTTCGGCCGGGTCACGGCCTCCTGGCCGCCGGACGTGGCGCTGGACTTGGCGTCGGGGGCGGGAGTTCCGGTCACGGTGGTCTGGGCCAAGGCCGGGCCGGCGCCGAGGACCGTCAGGATAGCGAGGGTTTGCAGGGTCCGGTTCACGGTATTCTCCTTGAGCTGAGGACCCAATCAATCAACGGGATCGCCCAATCGTTCCGCTTGCACAGCGATTGGGTCAGTCTTGATCGCCACGATGCATGCGCTTGACCGGACGTCGTTCGCCGGCTCACCGTAGCGATCGGGCCTAATCCGACCTGGATACGAAAAACCGTCCCCCGCCGAATGAACCTGATCATTCCCGATACGGTGGCTTTGCTGTGCCGATCACCCGAGCGCGGCGGCGGGCGTCCGAGCGGATCAGGATGCGGCGTCCGATCCCTCTGCGTCCTGCGGCGTGGCTTCGTCGCCGGCGAGTCCCGCCGGGTGCTCCACGAGCGGAAACATCTCGGACAGGCCCTGGGCGACGCCGTAGGTCACGGGATCGAAGGCGGCGGCACCGCAATAGAGAAGGGAATTGGTTTCGTTCACGGACCGCTTGCTCCCGGGGCGATCTCTCCCATCGCGGCGATCCATTCGCCGGGAGAGATGAGTCACAGGGACGTTCAAGTCGTCAGATGCCGATCGTTTCCCATGTTCCAATAAAAAGTCGTCGGTGTGGCCTTGCATGCCGCCTCGCGCTCCCGCCTCACAACGGATGCATCGAGGGTCTATCGGTGGCGGGAAGAGCTATATCCGGAGTCCGGCCGTCGGCCCTCCCGACCCGCCGGAGGAATTCGCGCGATCGGCCTCAGACGATCCTAAGCATTCGCGACAAAGCCCACGAATCGATGGGAACTGTTCAGATTGAGGATCCGTTAACGGCTCATCCCGGCGTGCAGCGGGGATTGACAACGAGAGCCGAATTCCCATGACCCGAGCCCGGCCTTTCGTGCGTGGCGCCGCTGCCGCCACCCTCCTCGCCAGCCTGTGCCTCGCCCTGCCGAGGCCCGCCTTCGCGGCCGATGACGGATTGGGCGGCCTGTTCCAACGCCTGTTCCAGCCGAGCCCGCCCGCGGCGGTGCAACCCGTGCCCGCACCGGACACCCTGGGCGCGCGTCAGACGGATGTCCGCCGTGCCGCCCGGGCCCTGAACAGGCGGCCACGCCCGATGACGCGCTACGCCGCCCTGCCGAAGGCAGAACCGCTCAAGCTCCACGTCGGCGACCGCCAGGTGCCTCTGGACATGAGCGCGGGTGCCGCCGCCGCGTTCATGAAGGATCCGACCTTGCGACCCGGCGACATCGTCGTTCTGAAGGACGGCGTGAAGGTGTTCACCGGCGATCCGGACAAGCGCCACGCGGCGCGCGATTTCGAGAGCATTGGGCGGTCCGCCTTCATCGACAGGCATACCCGGACGTTGCTCTCCGCCATGGTGATGCCCGCCGGAGCGATCCCGGCCGCGGAAGCCCGGCGAATGACGGCCCAGGCACGCAAGGTTCCGCCGACCGCCGTCGCCCCGGTCCAGGCCGAGACGGCGTCCATGCGCATCATCTCGCCGTGGATCGTCGCGACCTCGAACTGATCGTCAGGCGTCGGCGGCGGCGCGATCGAGGAGCCACGTCACCGGTCCGGCGATGCGGGCCGCCGGCAGGTCTTCACCATCGGCGAGGCGCTCGAGCGGTCGTCGCTTGGACGCCCCCGTGACCAACACCAGAACATGCCGCGCGGATGCGAGGGCCGGGAAGGTCAGGGTGATCCGGGGAACGAACGGGGCGAGGCCCGCCTCCGGCACCGGAGCGACCCAGGCGCCGCTCTCCTCGACGGCCGGTTTGCCCGGGAACAGCGAAGCGGTGTGCCCATCCTCGCCGAGGCCGAGGAGAACGAGGTCGAACAGGGGGCGGTCGGGATCGATGGTCTCGGCTCCGTAGAACGCCTTCAGTACCGATTCATAGGCGGCGGCATCGGCCTCCAGGGTACCGCCCGTGGGGATGGGATGGAGATGCCCGGGCGGGATCGGCGCATCCCCGAATGCGTCCTGGGCGGCGCGGACATTGCTCTCCGGATCGTCCCACGGCACGTGTCGGTCGTCCCCGAAGAACCAGTGCAGGCGCGCCCAGGGGAGGGCGTCCGCATACTCGGGGCGAGCCAACAGGGCGTAGAGGCGCTTCGGCGTCGAACCGCCCGAGAGGCAGACGGCGATGCCCCCCTCCGGCGATGCTTCGGAGAGGGCGACGAGCCGGTCCGCCGCCGCCCGTGCGACGGCGTCCGCATCGGCGAGAAGGTCTGCATCGTTGGGCAGGGGGATCATCGCGGCTCCTCGTTTCGGAAGGTCTCGGCGCGTCGATCGAAGGGGATGCGGTGCGGCCCCTATTTCGGCTCCTGGTGTCCGCCGAACCCCTTGCGCATGGCGGACAGCAGCTTGTCGGCGTAGCTCGCATCCTCGCGGGAACGGAAGCGGGCGTAGAGGGCCGCCGAGAGGACGTTGGCGGGCACGGATTCCTCGATGGCCGCATTGAGGGTCCAGCGACCTTCACCGGAATCGGCGACGAAGCCCGAGAAGTTCGACAGGCTCTCGTCACCCGCGAGTGCCCCGGCCGTGAGGTCGAGGAGCCAGGACGAGACGACGCTGCCGCGGCGCCACACCTCGGCGATGTCGCCGATGTTGAGGTCGAAGCGCTGGCCCTCGGGGAGGTCCGTCGAGTTCGCATGCTTGAGGATGTCGAAGCCCTCGGCATAGGCCTGCATCAGGCCGTACTCGATGCCGTTGTGGATCATCTTGACGAAGTGGCCGGCGCCGCTCGGGCCTGCATGGATGTAGCCGTCCTCGGCGCGGGCATCGCGCCCCTCGCGGCCGGGGGTCTTCGGGATGGTGCCGGGGCCCGGCGCCAGAGTCTTGAAGATCGGGTCGAGGCGCACGACGGCCGCGGCGTCGCCGCCGATCATCATGCAGTAGCCGCGCTCCAGGCCCCAGACGCCGCCGGAGGTGCCGACATCGACGTAATGGATGCCCTTCGGCTTCAGTTCGGCGGCGCGGCGGATGTCGTCCTTGTAGAACGAATTACCGCCGTCGATGATCACGTCGTCGGCGGCCATGAGGCCGGCGAGGGTGGCGATCGTGCCCTCCGTGACGGCGCCGGCCGGCAGCATCACCCAGGCGGTGCGCGGCCCATCAAGCTTGCCGACGAACTCTTCCAGGCTCGCCGCGCCGGTAGCGCCTTCGGCGACGAGGGCCGCCACGGCCTCCGGACTCTGGTCGAACACCACGGCCGTGTGCCCGTCGCGCAGCAGCCGGCGGACGATGTTTCCGCCCATCCGGCCGAGGCCGATCATGCCGAGTTGCATGGGTGATCTCCGTCGCGTGAGGAACGCGGGGCGCCGAGGCCCCGCGCCGAAACAACCAATAGAAGGCTCTTCATCACCGGCGCCGTCATTCCGGGGCGCCAGAGGCGGACCCGGAATGACGCAGCGCTGGAACGTCGAACTGCCCGCCCTACGCCAAAGCCGCCTTCAGCGCGGCGGCGATGCGCTTCAGGCCGGCCTCGACCTCGCCGCCCCTGATGTGGACCCGCAGGGCCCGCCGGCCCCGTTCGGCGAGCACCGCAAAATCACCCCGCGCCTGGGCCGCCACCACGGTGCCGAAACCGAGCTTGCGCCCCGGGATCGACAGGTCCTCCGACGGGTCCGCGGTGATCTGGAGGAAGACGCCGGTGTCGGGCCCGCCTTTGTAGGCCTGCCCCGTGGAGTGGAGGAAGCGCGGGCCGAATTCGAGGCAGGTGGCGAGCCGGGTCTTGTCGCGCAGCGCGACGCGGGCATCCTGCAGGATCGCGTGATGCTTCGGGTTGCGCGCCACGTAGGCGAGCAGGGCGACGTAATCGCCGGCCTTGGTGCGGGCGAGGTGCGCCTTCAACGCAGCGTCGAGACCTTCGCCGGCCTGGGGCAGGGCTTCGGCGTTCTTCGCATCGGCGTAGAGCGCGAGGGTGTCGTCGGAGAAGAGCGGCGTCTCTGCGGGCAGGGACCCGCTCGCCTCGGCGGCGTCGAACAGCTTCTTCGTCTCGATCTTGCTCGCTTCCACGTCGGGCTGGTCGAACGGATTGATGCCCAGCATCGCGCCGGCCACCGCCGTGGCGATCTCGAAGCGGAAGAACTCCTGCGGCAGCTGCTCCTCGTTCGCCAGGGTGATGTGGACGACGGGATGGCCCTCGCGCTCGAGGTTGCGCACGGCCTCGTCCTGACGGGCGTCGGCCCGGCTGTCGAGGCGCAGGTACACGAAGATCCGGTCGAGGCCGTAGACGGCCGGCACGTCGACGGGCTCGCCGTCGATGGGGATCAGGCCCTTGCCGTCCTTGCCGGTGGATTCGGCGATGAGCTGCTCGGCCCAGGCGCCGAAGGTGTCGATCCCCGGGGAGGCGATGAACGTGACCTTGTCGCGCCCGGCTGCGAGCGCGGCGGCCCCGAGCGCCGTTCCGAGGAGGACGCCGGGGTTCTGCGCCGGCGGCACGGCCGGTCCGCAGGAGCGGACCATGGTGCGGGCGGTGTCGAGGAACGCCTTCACGTCGATGCCGGAAGCCGCCGCCGGCACGAGGCCGAAGGCCGAGAGCACGGAGTAGCGTCCGCCGATCTGCTTCACGCCGTAGAAGATCTTGCGGAAGTTGTCGGCCTTGGCCGCCGCCTCCATGGCCGAGCCGGGATCGGTCACGGCGACGAAATGCGCTCCGGCGCGCTCGCCCACCGCCGCCTTCATCCGGCCGAGGAAGTAGTCGCGGAAGACGTTGGGCTCCAGGGTGGAGCCGGACTTCGATGCGACGATGAACAGCGTCGTCTCGAGGGTGATCGCGGCCTCGGTCTCGCGCACCTGATCCGGGTCGGTGGAATCGAGGATGCGTAAGCGTGGGAAGCCCTCGCGTGTGCCGTAGGTCTCGGCCAGCACCTCGGGGCCGAGGCTCGACCCGCCCATGCCGAGCACCACCACGTCGGTGAAGCCGGTCTGGCGCACGTCGTCGGCGAAGGCGGCGTAGTCGGAGACGCGGGCGAGCTCGTCCTCGACGATGCGCAGCCAGCCGAGCCAGGTGTCCTCGTCGGCATTCGACCACACGGTCTTGTCGTGGGCCCACAGGCGGCGGATGGCGCCGGACGCGCGCCAGGCTTCCACGGCCTTCTTGGCTTCCGCCGCGATGGGCTCGGGGAGCACCAGGGTCTGGCCGTCGAGCTTGGGCCCAAGGAAGTCGATGCGCTTGCCCGCGACCGCGCCGAGGAGCTTGTCGGCGGCGTCGATGAAGAGCTGCACGCCCTCGTCCACGAGCTGGTCGCCGACCGTCTCGATGTCGATGCCGGCACGGGCCAAACCGTCCATCACGGCCTTGGCCCGAGGAACGTCGGTCTCGATGGCGGCCTTCACGGTGCCGTGATCGCGAAAGGCGTCCATGGTGGCCGGCGGCATGGTGTTGACGGTGTCGGGGCCGATGAGCTCCTCGACGTAGAGCACGTCGGAATAGGCCTTGTTCTTCACGCCCGTGGACGCCCATAGCAGGCGCTGCGCCTTCGCGCCCCTGGTGGCGAGGGCCTGCCATTTCGGCTCGGCGAAGACCGCCTTGTAGCGCTGGTAGGCGAGCTTGGCGTTGGCGATTGCGACCTTGCCCTTGAGAGCCTCCAACGCGGCCTTCTCATCCGCGCCTTCCGTGGCGGCGATCCTGTCGTCGAGGGCCTTGTCGACGGCCACATCGATGCGGCTGATGAAGAAGCTCGCGACGCTCGCCACCTTCGAGACGTCGCCGCCCTTGGCGCCGAATTCCTCCAGGCCGTCGATGAAGGCGCGGGCCACGGCCTCGTAGGTCTCCACCGAGAACAGCAGGGTGACGTTGATGCTGATGCCGTCGGCGGTCAGCGCCCGGATCGCCGGGATGCCCTCACGGGTCGCCGGCACCTTCACCATCAGGTTGTCGCGCGCCACCGTCTTGTGAAGCCGCCGGGCCTCGGCCAGGGTCTCGTCGGTGTCGAGGGCGAGGTAGGGCGAGACCTCGAGGCTGACGTAGCCGTCGGCCCCGTCGCTCGCCTCGTAGACCGGCCGAAGCACGTCGGCCGCCGCCTGGATGTCGGCGATCGCGCAGCCCTCGTAGAGGTCGATGACCCGGGCGTCCCCCTGGTCCATCACCGATTTGAGGGCGGCATCGTATTCCTGCGAGCCGCCGATGGCCTTCTCGAAGATCGACGGGTTCGAGGTCACGCCGCGCAGGCCGTCCTCGTCCACCAGGGCCTTGAGCTTGCCGTCGAGGACGAACCCGCGGGCGACGAAGTCGAGCCACACGGCCTGGCCCTGTTCGGGGAAGAGAGCCTTGAGCGGATTCATGGAAACTCCTCGTCGTCCGTCGCGGTGCGTGGCGCTCACGCGGGGGAGCGCCGTTCAGCCATCATGTCGGGATGCGCCCCCCTCCAACGAGGGGAGCGCATCCCACCTTCGAGAAACCCCCGAACCCTACTTCTTGTGCCGCGCGATCTGGTCGCGTGCGGCCTGAAGCACCTTCTCGGGGGTGAAGCCGAACTTGGCCTGCAGGTCCTTGATCGGCGCCGAGGAGCCGAAGGTGTGCATGCCGATGATCGTGCCGGCGGAACCGGCGTAGCGGTCCCAGCCGATGACCGAGCCCTGCTCGACGGCGACCCGCGCCAGCACGTCCGGGATGAGGACGGAGTTGCGGTAGGCCTCGTCCTGGCGCTCGAACAGGTCCCAGGACGGCATCGAGACCACGCGGGCCTTCACGCCCTCGGCCTTGAGGGCCTCGTAGGCGCCGACGCAGAGTTGCACCTCGGAACCGGTGCCGATGAGGATCACGTCGGGCGTGCCTTCACAGTCGGCGAGCACGTAGGCGCCCTTGGCGGTTCCGGCGGCGCTCGCATACTGCGAGCGGTCGAGGGTCGGCAGGGGCTGGCGGGAGAGGGCCAGCACCGCCGGCTGGTCCTTCAAGCCCATGATCACCCGGTAGGCTTCCGCGACCTCGTTGGCGTCGGCCGGGCGCAGGGTGACGAGGCCCGGGATCGCCCGCAGGGTGAGGAGCTGCTCCACCGGCTGGTGGGTCGGCCCGTCCTCGCCGACCCCGATGGAATCGTGGGTGAAGACGTGGAAGACCGGCAGCTCCATCAGGGCCGCGAGGCGGATGGGCGGGCGCATGTAGTCGGCGAAGACCAGGAAGGTGGCGCCGTAGGCACGCAGGCCCACGAGGCCGAGGCCGTTGACGATGGAGCCCATCGCATGCTCGCGCACGCCGAAATGGATGTTGCGGCCGCCCGGCTCGAACGGCGTCAGGGTGCCGGCGCCCTCGAATTCGAGCTTGGTTTTGTTCGACGGGGCGAGATCGGCCGAACCGCCGAGCAGGTGGGGCACGTTCTTCGCGATCGCGTTGAGGACCTTGCCCGACGATTCGCGCGTCGCCATGCCCTTGGCGTCGGCCGGGAAGACCGGGATGTCGCGGTCCCAGCCCGCGGGCAGGCGGCCGGCGTGCAGGGCGTCGATCTCCTCGGCCAGCGCCGGCTCGGCGGCCTTGGCTTGCCCCATGAACCGCTCCCAGTCGGCGAAGAGCGCCGCGCCGCGCTCGCCGATGCCGGCCTGGAAGTTTTCGCGCACCCCCTCGGGCACGAGGAACTGCGCGTCCTCGGGCCAGCCATAGGCGCGCTTGGCTCCCCGGGCCTCCTCCTCGCCCAGCGCGTCGGAATGGGCCTTGGAGGTGTTCTGCTTCTTCGGGGCGCCGAAGCCGATGATCGAGTTGACGACGATGAGCGTCGGCCGGTCACTGGATTGGAGGAAGGTCTCCAGGGCCCCCGAGATCGCGTGGACGTCGTTGGCGTCGGCCACCCGCAGCACCTGCCAGCCGTAGCCGAGGAAGCGTGTCGCGACCTCCTCGGAGAAGGCCAGTTCCGTATGCCCTTCGATCGTGATGGTGTTGTTGTCGTAGATCCAGCACAGGTTCGACAGGCGCAGGTGCCCGGCGATGGAGGCGGCCTCGGAGGCCACACCTTCCATCAGGTCGCCGTCCGAGCAGATCGCGTAGACGTTGAAGTCGAACAGCGGCAGGTCGGGACGGTTCAGGGTCTCGCCGAGGAAGCGCCCGCCCATGGCCATGCCGACGGAATTGGCGACCCCCTGGCCGAGCGGCCCGGTGGTGGTCTCGACGCCGGTGGTGAAGTGGTATTCCGGGTGGCCCGGCGTCTTGCTGTCGAGCTGGCGGAAGTTCTTGATGTCGTCGAGGGACACCGCCGGCTCGTTGCCGCCGTCGGTCTGGGCGACGCCCGCGAGATGCAGCAGGCCGTAGAGCAGCATCGAGGCGTGGCCCGCCGAGAGCACGAAGCGGTCGCGGTTGGGCCAGTGCGGATGCGCCGGATCGTAGCGCAGGTACCGGTTCCACAGGGTGTAGGCCACGGGCGCGAGCGCCATCGGGGCGCCGGCATGGCCGGAATTCGCCTTCTGCACGGCATCAATGGCGAGGGTGCGCAGGGTATCGATGCTGAGCTTGTCGATGGGGCTCAGGGCCTCGCTCGGCTTGGTGTCGGCTCCGCTCATGATCTCACGTCTTCCTTCGTGTCGCCTGGGCCGCCCGCGCCGCGGATCCGGCCCTCGTCCCGTGGGGGGTCGCCGACGCGACGCCGGACCCGCCCACCTCGATTCCCATAGTGCCGGCCGTCAGGCCGACATCTCGACCGCCTTGATTTCGTCGACCTTGATTTCGTCGACCTTGGCCTCCCCGGCCTCGTCCCCCTGGAAGCATGCCCCCTCGGACCCGGTTCCATCCTCCGCGCCCGCGCTGCGTTCCCGGGCCGGCCCGTTGGCGCGGCTGTAGTTCAGGATGGTGTTCACCAATGTGACGTGGCTGAACGCCTGTGGGAAGTTGCCGACGAGGCGCTTGGCCTTCACGTCGTACTCTTCCGAGACGAGGCCGACGTCGTTGCAGACGCCGATGAGTTTCTCGATCAGGGCCCTGGCCTCCTCGCAGCGGCCGAGCCCGATGAGGTTGTCGGCGTACCAGAAGCTGCACGGCAGGAAGGCGCCCTCGTCGCCCGGCAGGCCGTCCGTGGTCTGGTCCTCGGTGTCGTAGCGCAGGACGAAGCCGTCGCGCATGAGGGTCCGGCCGATGGCCTCGACGGTGCCGACGACGCGCGGATCGTGCTGGGGCAGGAACCCCATATGGGCGATGAGCAGCAGGCTCGCGTCGAGGCGCTTCGAACCGTAGGACTGCACGAAGCTGTTCAGCTCCGTGTCGAAGCCCTTCTCGCAGACCTCGGCGTGGATCTGGTCGCGGATCTCGCGCCAGCGCTCCACCGGCGCCCCTGGGCGGGTTTCGCCCTCTTCCTGGGAGCGGATCGCCCGGTCGAAGGCGACCCAGGCCATCACCTTGGAATGGACGAAGTGCCGGCGCCCGCCGCGCACCTCCCAGATGCCCTCGTCCGGCGTGCTCCAGACCTTCTCGAGGTGGCGCAGGAGCGCCAGGCCGACGCGCCAGCCATCGGCATCGCCGAGCAGGCCGCGCTGGCGCGCCTGGTAGAGGGCGTCGAAGATCTCGCCGTAGACATCGAGTTGGAACTGCTCGACGGCCGCGTTGCCGATGCGCACGGGCTTCGAGTTCTCGTAGCCGGGCAACCAGTCGAGTTCGATCTCCGGCAGCATGCGCTCGCCGGCGATGCCGTAGAGGATGTGGGCCTGCTCGGGGTTGCCGGCCACCGCCCGCACGAGCCAGTCGCGCCAGGCGCGGGCCTCGTCGAGGTAGCCGCCATCCATCATCGCGATGAGGGTGAAGGTGGAATCGCGGAGCCAGCAGAACCGGTAATCCCAGTTGCGCACGCCGCCGAGGTCCTCCGGCAGGGAGGTGGTGGGCGCGGCGACGATGCCGCCGGTGGGATGGTAGATCAGCGCCTTCAGGGTCAGCAGCGAGCGCTGCAGGATGGCGTCCCACGGCGTGCCGCGGGCGCAGCGGTTCGACCAGTCGCGCCAGTGGCGATCGGTCTCGAACAGCACCTTGCGCGGCTGCACCGGCGGGGGGTCGTCCTCGTGCGAGGGGCCGTAGCTCAGGGTGAAGGCGACGCTCTCGCCCGCCGCCACGGTGAAATCGGCCGCCGTAGTCTGGCCCTCGCCGTGGAGCGGCACGAGGGTGCGCAGGACCACCTTGTGCGGCCCCGAGATGGCGCGCAGGTCCCCGAGCTCGTTGTGCGACACCCACGGCACGGCCAAGCCGTAATCGAACCGTACGGCGAGATGCATCCGCATGGCGACGTCGCCGCGCAGTCCCTCGACGATGCGCACGAGGTGGGAGCCGTCGTTGGCCGGCATGTAGTCGGTCACCCGGACGCATCCGGCCTCCGTCTCGTGTTCGGTCTCGAGGACGAGGCTGCCGGTCCGGTACTGCCGCGAGGTCTTCGCCGCCGGGTCGGCGGGGCCGAGCTTCCAGAAGCCGTGATCCTCGGTGCCCAGGAGGGCGGCGAAGCAGGCGGCGGAATCGAACCGGGGCCAGCACAGCCAGTCGACGCTGCCGTCGCGCCCGATCAGGGCAGCGGTGCGGCCGTCACCGACGAGCGCGTAATCCTCGATCCGTCCCGCCATTCACGCCCTCGTCGCGGCCACCTCTCGATGGGCCCCGCCGCGTGGCGCCGCACCATCGATGGCGTCCACCTAGTCCCCCGAGGGGGCAGGGTCCAGGGTCCATTCGGCGATTGCCCGAAGCCGGGCGGCGAAACCGGGGTGAAACCGGACTGCGTTCAGCGCAGGGTCCCGACGAAGTCCACCACCGCGCCGCCCAGCGCAGAGGCCTGCGTGCGCGCCGCAGCGCCCTGAACGCCGACGAAATCGCGAGCCCGGCCCACGGCCCGGATCGCCGGGGCGAAGGGCAGGGCGAGATCGGGCAGGAGGCCGCCCTCCTCGACGGGCACCTCCGCCTGCGCCACGGTCCCGACGGGATCGGCGTGCTGCGCCGCCGCGGGGGCGGCAATGGCCTTGGCGGGGGCGGGCCGACGCAGGGCGGCGACACGGGGCCCGGAGGGCCGGTGCTGCGCGACGGCGGGCGCCGCGACGGTGCCTTGTACCGGAGGGGTGCCTTGTACCGGAGCGGCGACGTGCGCCGCCACCATCAGGGGGAACTGGCGCGGAAAGGTGAGGGCGGCGGGCACGAAGGGCGTCGCGGGAACGGCCTCGGACACCAGGGTCGCGGGCGCCGAAGCGATCCGCGCCGCGAGGGTCGTGGGGGCCGGGGCGGGCACCTCCGGTTCGCGGCAGAACAGCGAGGCCGCGCCGAGCACGAGGGCCATGACGAGGGTGGGAAGCAGGGGCGGGGTGACGCCGGAGGTTGCATCCATGGCGAGGCCGTCATTGGCACACCCGCACTGGCTTCGCTCCGTCATGCCGGCGTCCTCGCAATCCATCGTCTTCGAAACCCCATTAGCGGCGCCGTTTACGGCGGAAGCTGGGCTATTTCCTTTCGCAAAGGTAAACCACGCCGGGCGCGATGCATCCCGCTCCCCGCTGCTTCGGGCCGAGGCCGTTGCCGACACGACGAACCGCCCGTGCCCAAAACCTCGCCTTGCCGAGAATCGTGAGGCCGTGCGATCAGCGGAAGGGCGGCCTTCCCCCAATGTCGGACCCCGCGCCCTTCGCTTCGGACACCCAGCCCCGCTTTCGGACACCGATGACCGAGCCGTCCCTCACCGTGGCCGTGATCGACCCGAGCCCGGCGCGCGCGGCGATCCTCGAAGAGGGTCTGGCGGCGGCCGGCATCGCCCGCGTGGTGATCCTGCCCGACACCGCCGATCTTCCCGCCCGCGTCGCCGCCCTGAACCCCGACGTGGTGGTGATCCATGTCGAGAGCCCGAGCCGCGACATCCTCGAGCAGATGTCCGGCCTGTCGCGCCACGTCGAGCGGCCGGTGGCGATGTTCGTCGACCGCTCGGACGTGCCGATGATGCAGGCGGCGGTGGATGCGGGCATCTCGGCCTACGTGGTCGACGGCCTGCACCCGCAGCGCATCCGCTCGATCCTCGATGTCGCGATCCTGCGGTTCAACGCCTTCGCGCGGCTGCAGCGCGAACTGCTGGAGGCGCGGGGCGAACTCGCCGACCGCAAGCTCATCGAGCGGGCCAAGGGCATCCTGATGACGGCCAAGGGCCTCCCCGAGGAGGAGGCCTACCGGCTGATGCGGCGGAAAGCCATGAACGAGAAGCGCAAGATCGCCGACATCGCCCGCGCCATCGTCACGGCGGCGGATCTGCTCGGATGAGAGCCGTGGTCAGATGAGACTCGCTCTGGGATACGTGCCCCTCGTCGATGCGGCGGCGCTCATCGTCGCCGTGGAGCGCGGGTTCACCGCGGCCGAGGGGCTGGCGGTGGATCTCGTCCGCGAGCCCTCGTGGGCGACCCTGCGCGACAGGCTGGCCCTCGGCCACCTCGACGGCGCCCACATGCTGGCGCCCCTGGCCCTGGCCAGCAGCCTCGGGATCAGCGGACCCGAGACGCGCCTCGCCGTGCCCCTCGCCCTCAACCTCAACGGCAACGCCATCACGGTGTCGCGGCCGCTCTGGGCCGCCATGATGCGCGACGGACCGGGGGACAAGGGCCTCGACACGGTGGCCTCGGCCTTCGCCGGGGTGGCCCGCGCGCGCGCGGGGCAGGGGGCTCCGTTGACCCTCGGCACCGTGCATCCGTTCTCGAGCCACACCTATCAGCTCCGCCTGTTCGCCGCGCGCGGCGGCCTCGACCTCGATGGGACGGTGCGGATGGTGGTGATCCCGCCACCGCGCATCGCCGAAGCCCTGCGGGATGGGCACATCGACGGCTTCTGCGCGGGAAGTCCCTGGAACAGCCTCGCGGTGGAGGAGGGCTACGGTCGGATCGCGGCCTTCGGCTGTGCGCTCGCACCGGACTGCCCCGAGAAGGTGCTGGCCCTGCCCGCCTACGCGGCGCCGACCTGCGGAGCCCTGGTGCGGGCGGTGCGTCGGGCCGGCCGCTGGTGCGCGCGGCGCGAGAACCACGAGGAACTCGCACGCCTGCTCGCGCGGCCGGACCACCTCGCCATCGCGCCCGCCCTCGTCCGCCGCGCCCTGGCCGGCACGGTGGTGGTGGATCCCGACGGCACGCGACGGGACGCGCCGGATTTCGTCCTGTTCGGCGAGACGGCCGAGCGGCCGAGGCCCGCCCAGGTCGATTGGCTCCTCGACCGAATGACGGAGGCCGGCCAGATCGTCGCCACGCCCGAGGTGAGCGAGCGCGCCCACGGCCTCTATCGCCCGGATCTGTACGACGCCGCTCTGCCGGATTGATGCGGCTCGCACTGGGCGGGCACATGCCCGTGCCACCGGCATTCTGCACGCGGATTGTGCAGTGCGGGAGCGAGGCTTTCCACCGAGTCGGAGGACGATATGGTTCCGGCACGTAGAATCACAGGTCCGTGAGGCCGTGCGTCGCGCTCGGGCCCGTCTCGCCCGACCATTACGGAGGGACCTGAGACAAACTGGAAAAATTCCAGAACTGGCATCCGCTTAGGTCGCGCGCAGGATCCCCGACAGGATTGCCGGGACGCACGCACGGAGGCCGTCCCTTCGTCCTGGCACGCCTCCTGCTAGGAGCCGAAGGCCCGTCAACGACGACGGGCCTTATCCGTCGGCAGAGCCGCTGACCCGAGTCTCCCCAAGGCACGCACCGTTATGCGTCCGACGGATGTGCTTGGTCGGCGGCTTTCTGTTTTGGCGCTTTGCAGTCCTGGCGAGGATTCCGGTTTCGATGAGTGATGGTTTTCGCAACAGCCGGCGCAACGTCCTGAAGGGGGCCGCCGCGACCCTCTCCCTGGCGGCACTCGCCCGGACGGCCTTCCCGGGCGGCGCCTTCGCGCAGGGGGCGGGCCCGGAGGTGAAGGGAGCCAAGCTCGGCTTCATCGCCCTCACCGATGCCGGCCCGCTGTTCGTCGCCAAGGAGAAGGGCTTCTTCGCCAAGCACGGCATGCCCGACGTGGAGGTGCTGAAGCAGGCGAGCTGGGGCACCACCCGCGACAACCTCGTGCTCGGCTCCGAGGGCAACGGCATCGACGGCGCCCACATCCTCTCGCCGATGCCCTACCTCATCACCGCGGGCCGGGTGACGCAGAACAACGTCCCGGTGCCGATGCAGATCCTGGCGCGCCTCAACGTCAACGGCCAGTGCATCTCCGTGGCCAAGGAATACCTCGACCAGAAGGTCGGGCTCGATTCCAAGGTGTTCAAGGCGGCCGTCGAGAAGAAGAAGGCCTCGGGCAAGTCCGTGAAGGCGGCCATGACCTTCCCGGGCGGTACCCACGACCTCTGGATCCGCTACTGGATGGCCGCCGGCGGCATCGACCCCGACAAGGACATCGAGACCATCGTCGTGCCGCCGCCCCAGATGGTGGCGAACATGAAGGTCGGCACCATGGACTGCTTCTGCGTCGGCGAGCCGTGGAACGCGCAGCTCGTGCAGCAGGGCCTGGGCTACTCGGCGCTCACCACCGGCGAACTCTGGAAGGACCACCCCGAGAAGGCCTTCGCCATGCGGGCCTCCTGGGTCGAGAAGCATCCGAACGCCGCCAAAGCCCTGACCATGGCGGTGCTCGAAGCGCAGATGTGGTGCGACAAGCCCGAGAACCGGGACGAGTTCGCCGCCATCGTGGCCAAGCGCCAATGGATCAACATCCCGGTGGCCGACGTCGCCGGCCGGATGAAGGGCACCATCGATTACGGCGACGGCCGCATGGTCGAGAACAGCCCGCACATCATGAAGTTCTTCGCCGACAACGCCTCCTACCCGTACCAGTCCCACGACCTGTGGTTCCTCACCGAGGACATCCGCTGGGGCAAGTTCGATGCGCAGACCGACACCAAGGCCCTCATCGCCAAGGTGAACCGCGAGGACATCTGGCGCGAGGCGGCCAAGGCCCTCGGCGTCGCCGCGATCCCGACCTCCACGTCGCGCGGCAAGGAAACGTTCTTCGACGGCAAGGTCTTCGATCCGGCCGATCCCGCCGCCTACCTGTCCAGCCTCGGCATCAAGAGGACCGCGTGATGGCCAACACCTCCACCATCGCCGCCAGCCCCGCCATCGCGAAGGCGGCCGCCAAACCCAAGCGCGCGCCGTTCGTCACGATGGCCACCCTGAACACCATCGCGAAAAACCTGATCCCGCCCGTGGTGGTGCTCATCGCCTTCCTGGTGATCTGGGAGCTGCTGTGCTCGCGCCCCGGCGCCGGCCTGCCGCCGCCCTCGCGCGTCGTCACCGAGGCGTGGGACATCATCGCCCACCCGTTCTACGACAACGGCGGCACCGACAAGGGCCTGTTCTGGCACATCTCCGCCAGCATCCAGCGCGTGGCCCTGGGCTTCGCCCTCGCCACCGTGGTGGGCATCCTCGTCGGTACCCTGATCGGGCAGTCGGAATGGGCCATGCGCGGCCTCGACCCGATCTTCCAGGTGCTGCGCACGATCCCGCCGCTCGCCTGGCTGCCGCTCTCGCTCGCCGCCTTCCGGGACGGCCAGCCGTCGGCGATCTTCGTGATCTTCATCACCTCGATCTGGCCGATCATCATCAACACGGCGGTCGGCATCCGCAACATCCCGCAGGATTACCGCAACGTCTCGGCGGTGCTGCGCCTCAACCCGCTGGAGTTCTTCTCCAAGATCATGCTGCCCTCGGCGGCGCCGTACATCTTCACCGGCCTGCGCATCGGCGTCGGCCTGTCCTGGCTCGCCATCGTGGCGGCCGAGATGCTCATCGGCGGCGTCGGCATCGGCTTCTTCATCTGGGACGCGTGGAACTCCTCCCACATCTCCGAGATCATCGTCGCCCTCGTCTATGTCGGCATCATCGGCTTCATCCTCGACCGCTTCGTCGCCTTCGTCGGCAATCTCGTCACCCGCGGCACCGCGACGGCCTGAGGATCATCCCATGACCTATCTCAGCATCGAGAACGTCGGCATCTCCTTCACCCGCGGCGGCCGCACCAACGAGGTGCTCCGCGACGTCAGCGTGAAGATCGACAAGGGCGAGTTCGTCTCGCTCATCGGCCATTCCGGCTGCGGCAAGTCGACGGTGCTCAACATCGTCGCCGGCCTGCTCAAGGCCTCGACCGGCGGCGTGCTGCTCGAGGACAAGGAAGTGAACAGCCCCGGCCCCGACCGCGCCGTGGTGTTCCAGAACCACTCTCTCCTGCCCTGGCTCACGGTGCGGGAGAACGTGGCGCTCGCCGTCGACAAGGTGTTCAAGGGCAAGAAATCGCGGGCCGAGCGTGGGGCCTGGATCGACCACAACCTGGCGCTGGTGAACATGACCCACGCCGCCGACCGGCGCCCGAGCGAGATCTCGGGCGGCATGAAGCAGCGCGTCGGCATCGCCCGGGCGCTGGCCATGGAGCCGAAGGTCCTGCTCCTCGACGAGCCGTTCGGGGCCCTCGACGCGCTCACCCGGGCGCATCTCCAGGACTCGCTCATGGACATCCATGCGCGGCTGAAGAACGCCGTGATCATGATCACCCACGATGTCGACGAGGCGGTGCTGCTCTCGGACCGCATCGTGATGATGACCAACGGCCCCTCCGCCACGGTGGGCGAGATCCTGACCGTCGATCTCGAGCGGCCGCGCCGCCGCCTCGATCTCGTGGAGGACGCCACATACACCCACGCCCGCGCCGCCGTCCTCGAGTTCCTCTATGCCCGGCACGCCAAGCCGGCCATGGCGGCCTGAGACGCGGCGATGAAGGATCGGCTGGTCGTCATCGGCAACGGCATGGCGTCGTTGCGGTTTCTGGAGCGCCTCACCGAGCGGGCGCCGGGGCGCTACGACGTCTCCGTCGTCGGCGCCGAACCGCAGGCGGCCTACAACCGCGTCCTGCTCTCGTCCCTGCTGGGCGGCGAAGTCGACGAGGCCGGTTGCGCGTTCCGGGGCCTCGACTGGTACGAGAGCCACGGCATCCGCCTCATCACGGGCGCGCCGGTCACCGAAATCGACCGCGAGAACGGCCTCGTGATGGTGGGCGAGACCCACGTCCTGCCCTTCGACAGGCTCGTGCTCGCGGTCGGCTCCGTGCCGATCCGGCTGCCGAAGCCCGGCATGGACCTGCCCGGCGTCCTCACGTTCCGCGACCTCGCGGATGTGACCGCCATCCGCAAGGCGGCGGTGGAGCACGCCCGCGCCATCGTCATCGGCGGCGGGCTTCTCGGGCTCGAGGCCGCCGTCGGCCTCGCGCGCCTGGGCGTCGACACCACGCTTCTCCACGTCATGGACCGGCTGATGGAGCGCCAGCTCGACCACGCCGCCGCTGGCCTGGTGAAGCGCGCCATGGAGGCGCGGGGCGTCAAGGTGCTGCTCAAGGCCGACACCGCCACCGTCGAGGGTGACGGAAAAGTCGAGCGCCTGATCCTGTCGGACGGCACCGTGCTGCCCGCCGACCTCGTGGTGATGTCCGTGGGGGTGCGCCCCAACGTGGCCCTGGCCCAGAATGCCGGGATCGCGGTGGGCCGCGGCATCAAGGTCGACGACCGGATGCAGTCGTCCGATCCTCGCATCTTCGCGCTCGGCGAATGCGCCGAGCATCGCGGCCAGATCTACGGCCTCGTCGAGCCCGCCTACGAGCAGGCCGAGACCTTGAGCCGCCACCTCGTCGGCGAGGAGGTGGCCTATGCGGGCACGTCGCTCGCCACCAGCCTCAAGGTCTCGGGCCTGCCGGTGTTCTCGGCCGGCGCCATCGAGGCGCCGGAGGGCTCCGAGACGATCCTCATGAGCGATCCCGGCCTCGGGCTCTACCGCAAGCTCATCGTCGCCGACGACCGGCTGCTCGGCGCCGTGTTCGTCGGCGACATCGCCGAGCAGGGCTGGTGCAAGGATCTCATCCGCACCGGCGCCTCCGTCGCGGCGCATCGCGACGACCTGATGTTCGGGCGAACCGCCCCCCAACCCCTCGCAGCCTGACGGAGGCTTTCATGGCTGACGATTTCAACGCCGAGCAGAAGCGCTACCTCGAAGGTTTCGCCTCCGGCATCTCCGCGGCCCGCCTCACCGGCGGCCTCGCCCTCGGGCAGGCAAGCGCCCCCCCGGCCGAACCCACCGGGCCCGACGCCATCCACATCAAGGCCCAGGACGCCACGGTGAAGGCCGGCGGCAAGCTCTGCGACCAGGAGAAGTGGAAGCGCGCCGAGAACGCCTTCGACGGCCACAACCGCCTCATCGCGGAGGCCGCCACCGGCAAGGCCCCGAAACCGGAGGACAATTTCCGCTGGCGCTATCACGGCCTGTTCTGGGTGGCACCGGCCCAGAACTCCTACATGTGCCGCCTGCGCATCCCCAACGGCATCCTGCAGCACTGGCAGTTCGCCGGCATCGCGGATCTCGCCGACACCCATGGCGGCGGCTACAGCCACGTCACCACCCGGGCGAACCTCCAGGTCCGCGAGATCACGCCCGAGCACGGCCAGCCCTTCCTCGACGGCCTCATCGACCTCGGCCTGACCGCGCGCGGCGCGGGCGCCGACAACATCCGCAACGTCACCGGCTCGCCGGTCGCCGGCATCGACGCCCAGGAACTGCTCGACACCCGGCCGCTGGCCAAATCCTGGCACAACCACATCCTCAACGACCGCTCGCTGTTCGGCCTGCCGCGCAAGTTCAACGTCGCCTTCGACGGCGGCGGGGTCATGCCGGTGCTGGAGGAGACCAACGACATCGGCTTCCAGGCCATCCGGGTTCTCGACGGCGCCGCCGTGGCGCCCGGCATCTGGATGCGCCTCGTGCTCGGCGGCATCTCGGGCCACCGCGATCTCGCCCGCGACACCGGCGTCGTGCTGAAGCCCGAGGATTGCAACCGGGTGGCGGACGCCATCCTGCGGGTCTTCATCAAGAACGGCGACCGGACCAACCGCAACAAGAGCCGGATGAAATACGTCCTCGACGCCTGGGGCTTCGACAAGTACCTCGCCGCCGTCGAAGACGAACTCGGCCGCAAACTCGACCGCGTCGATCCCGCCCATGTTGCCCCGCGCGGCCCCATGGACCGCTTCGCACATGTGGGCGTGCACGCCCAGGTGCAGCCCGGCCTCAACTGGATCGGCGTGATCCTGCCCGTCGGTAAGCTCACCACCGACCAGATGCGGGATCTGGCCAGAATCGCGACCGAATGCGGCGACGGCGCCATCCGCATGACCGTCTGGCAGAACTTCCTGTTTTCCGGGGTTCCTGACGCGAAGGTGGCCGAGGTCCAGGCACGGGTCGCCGCCTTGGGCCTCACCACGGAGGCGTCGAGCATCCGCGCCGGCCTCGTCGCCTGCACGGGCAACCAGGGCTGCAAGTTCGCCGCCTCGGACACCAAGGGCCACGCCCTCGTCATCGCCGACTACATCGAGGCCAACCTCAAGGAGCTCGACGTGCCGGTGAACGTGCACCTCACGGGCTGCCACCATAGCTGCGCCCAGCACTACATCGGCGACATCGGGCTCATCGGCGCCAAGGTGGTGGTCTCGGAGGAGGGCGACACCGTCGAGGGCTACGACATCGTCGTCGGCGGCGGCTTCGGCGACAGCCCGAAGATCGGCACCGAGATCTGGAAGGCCGTGAAGGCCGAGGATTGCCCGGCCCGGATCGAGGCGCTCCTACGCAGCTACCTCGGCAGCCGCGAGGGCCCGCAGGAGAGCTTCCAGGCCTTCACCCTGCGCACCGGTCCCGAATCCCTGCGCCACAGTGCCGAAGAGCAACCCGTCCTGAAGGCAGCCGCATGAGCGAGCACGTCACGCCCCCGCTGGTTCTCATCCCCGAGAACGCCCCGTTCAACCCCGACCAGCGCTCGTGGCTGTCGGGCTACTTCGCCGCCCTTCTGGGCCCCGCCGTCGAGGGCGCCACGGCGCTGGCCCCCGGCGACATGGGCGGCGGCCAAAAGCTCGCCGACAACGACGACGCGCCGTGGCACGACCCGTCGATGCCCCTGCCCGACCGGATGGAGCTCGCGCGTGAACGGCCCGAGGCGCAGAAGCTCATGGCCGCCATGGCGCAGCAGGATTGCGGCCAGTGCGGCTACAACTGCGCCGACTACGCCAACGCCATCTTCCTCAAGAGCGAGGAGCGCCTGAACCTGTGCCAGCCCGGCGGCAAGGACACGCTCCGGATGCTGAAGAAGCTCGACGAGGAGTTCGGCGCCGGCGGCGGGGCCGCCCCGAAGACCGCCGGCGACACCGCGCCCAAGGCCGAACCGACCCTCGGCCCCCTCGGCTTCTGCCGCGAGAACCCCGTGGAGGCGACGTTCCTGTCTCGGCTCCGCTTGAACGCGCCTGGGGGCGAGAAGGAAACCTGGCACGTCGAGATCGATCTGACCGACACGCCCATCGAGTACGTGGTCGGCGACTCCCTCGGGCTGTTTCCCGCCAACGCCCCGGCCCTGGTCGACGCGGTCATCGCCGAGCTCGGGGCCCGTCCCGAGCGCAGGATCGGACGCAAGACCCTGCGGGATTGCCTGCTCACGGACTATGCGCTGGGCGGCGCGCCCGACGGGCTCTACCAGCTCCTCTCCCTCCTCACCTCGGGCGAAGCGCGCAAGAAGACCCAGGCGCTCGCCGCCGGCGAGGATCCGGACGGCGACGCCGCCCATCTCGACGTGCTCGGCGCGCTCCACAAGTTCCCCGGCGCGCGGCCCGACGCCGAGGTGTTCCTCGAAGCCCTCGACGAGTTGCAGCCCCGGCTCTACTCGATCTCGTCCTCGCCGAAGGCCGATCCCGGCCGGGTCTCCCTCACGGTGGACGCGGTCCGCTACAGCCACCGCTCGCGCCTGCGGCTGGGCGTGGCCTCGACCCATCTCGGCGAGCGCATCCCCGAGGGCATGAAGGTCAAGGTCTACCTCCAGAAGGCGCATGGCTTCGCCCTGCCCGACGACCTGTCGAAGGACGTGATCATGGTCGGCCCCGGCACCGGCATCGCGCCGTTCCGCGCCTTCCTGCGCGAGCGCGACGCCACGCAGGCGCCGGGCCGCAACTGGCTGTTCTACGGCCACCAACGCCAAGCGAGCGACTTCTTCTACAGGGACGAGCTCAACGCCCTGAAGGACAAGAAGCTGCTCACCCGCCTGTCCCTGGCCTGGTCCCGCGACGGCGGCGAAAAGACCTACGTGCAGGACCGCATGCGCGAGAACGGCGCCGAACTCTGGAAGTGGTTCGAGGGCGGTGCCCATTTCTACGTCTGCGGCGACGCCAAGCGCATGGCCAAGGATGTGGAGCGGGCGATCATCGACGTCGCCGGCCAACACGGGGGCAAGAACCCCGACGAGGCCGTGGCCTACCTCGCCCATCTGAAGAAGACCGGGCGGTATCAGGCCGACGTGTACTGAGAGGCAAAACCCTCCCGGCGCCGTGGGCTATCGAACTCCGCATATCTGGCGCTCTTCAGAACGGGCGCGTCCCTCTCCCCCTTGTCGGGAGAGGTTAGGAGTGGGGGCGGTTCCGCCAGACCCCGCAGCATGAGGGGCACCCGACCCCCCCACCTCCAACTCCTCCCCACAAGGGGGAGGAGGGCTGGCCGGCGCTTCAGGCCCGACTCTTGCTCCCATCCATGCTGACAAAAAACCCCGCCGAGGATCACGCCATGAACGCGCACGTCCAGGCGCCCGCCCCCGTCAAAACCACCTGCCCATATTGCGGCGTCGGCTGCGGCGTACTCGCGACGCCGGACGGGCAGGGCGGGGTCGGCATCGCCGGGGACACCGCGCATCCGGCCAATTTCGGCCGCCTCTGCTCCAAGGGCTCGGCTTTGGGCGAGACCGTCTCCCTGGACGGCCGCCTGCTCCATCCGCAGGTCGACGGCGCGCGCGCGAGCTGGGAATCGGCGCTCGGCACCGTCGCGGGGTCCCTGCAGAAGATCGCCGCGCAGCACGGGCCGGAATCCATCGCCTTCTACCTGTCGGGCCAGCTCCTCACGGAGGATTACTACGTCGCCAACAAGCTCGCGAAGGGCTTCCTCGGCACCCCCCACGTCGACACCAACTCGCGCCTGTGCATGTCGAGCGCCGTGGCCGCCCATCGGCGCGCCTTCGGCTCGGACACCGTGCCGGGCTGCTACGAGGACCTCGACGAGGCCGACGTGATCGTGCTCGTCGGCTCCAACACCGCCTGGTGCCACCCGATCCTGTTCCGCCGGATGATCGACGCACGCGCCAAGCGCGGCACCAAGCTCGTGGTGGTCGATCCCCGCCGCACCCAGACGGGGGAGGAGGCCGACCTGTTCCTCGGCCTAGCGCCCGGCTCCGACACCGCCCTGTTCTCGGGCCTGCTCGTGCATCTCGCCGCCACCGGCGCCGTCGATGCGGCCTACGTCGCCGACCATACCAGCGGCTTCGACGGCGCCCTGGAGCGCGCCGCCGCCATCGCCCCGAGCGTCGCCGCCACCGCCGCCGCGACGGGCCTCGCCGAGGCCGATGTCGCCCGGTTCTTCGCCCTGTTCGCCGGTACGAAGCGCGTGGTCACGGCGTTCTCGCAGGGGGCGAACCAGTCGGCGCAGGGCACCGACAAGGGCAACGCCATCATCAACTGCCATCTCGCCACCGGCCGCATCGGTCGGCCCGGCGCGGGGCCGTTCTCCCTCACCGGCCAGCCCAACGCCATGGGCGGGCGGGAGGTCGGAGGGCTCGCGAACATGCTCGCCGCCCACATGCACTTCGCCCCCGAGGAGGTGGACCGCGTCCGCCGGTTCTGGAAGGCGCCCAACATCATCACCGGCGAGGGCATGAAGGCGGTGGCCCTGTTCGAGGCGGTGGCGCGCGGCAAGATCAAGGCCCTGTGGGTGATGGGCACCAATCCCGTCGTCTCCATGCCCCGGGCCGACGCCATCCGCGAGAGCCTGAAGGGCCTCGACCTCTACGTGGTCTCCGAGGCCGTGGCCGACAGCGACACCGCCCGGGCGACGGGGAAGAAGACCGTGCTGCTGCCGGCCTTGGCCTGGGGCGAGAAGGACGGCACGGTGACGAATTCCGAGCGCCGGGTCTCGCGCCAGCGCGCTTTCCTCAAGGCGCCCGGCGAGGCGCGGGCCGACTGGCAGATCATCGCGGACGTGGCCAAGCGCCTCGGCCACGGCGAGGCCTTCGCCTATCCCAACGCGGCCGCGATCTTCCGCGAGCACGCGGCCCTGTCGGCCTACGAGAACAATGGCACCCGCGATTTCGACATCGGCGCCCTCGCGGACATGCCCGATGCGACTTATGCGGGAACGCCCCCCCTGCAATGGCCCCTGCCGAAGCGCGGCAAGGGCCGGGCCCGCCTGTTCGCCGACGGCCAGTTCTACACCTTCGACAAGCGTGCCCGCTTCGTCGCCGTGCAGGCGCCCGCCCTGGCCCAGCCCGTCACGGAGGAACACCCCTTCGTCCTCAACACCGGCCGGGTGCGCGACCACTGGCACACCATGACGCGCACGGGAAAGAGCCAGCGTCTCTCGGCCCACCGCGCCGTGCCCTTCGTCGAGATCCACCCCGACGATGCCGCCCGCCTCGGCGTCGCGGAGGGCGATCTCGCCCGCATCTCCACGCCCCACGGCACCGCGATCCTCGAGGCGATGGTCACGGAGGGCGTGCGCCGGGGCGATCTCTTCGCCGCCTTCCATTGGAGCGACGCCACCGCGTCGGATGCCCGCGTCGGCGCCCTGGTGCGCGGCGTGCCGGACCCGGTCTCGGGCCAGCCCGAACTCAAGGCGACGCCGGCCGCGTTGAGCCCAGCGCCCTACCGCAATCGCGGCTTCCTGCTCACCCGCGAGGCGCATACCCCGCCCGCCGGCTGGTGGTGGGCGCGCGCCACGGTGGAGGGCGGGTCCGGCCTGCACTTCGCCACCCAGGAGAGCTCGCGCGCCGTCGCCCTGATGATGCGCGGCCTGTTCCAGGGCCTGGAACTCGCCGAGTACGCCGACCATGCGCGGGGGCATTACCGCTGCGCCGTCTATGACGGAGTTCGCTTGGTCGCCTGCCTGGCGCTCGCCCCGAGCGAGGCCCGACCGAGCTGGGAGGCGGCCAAGGCGTATTTCGCCGCCGAGGAGATCGAGCCCGCCGCCCGCCGCGCCCTGCTCTCGGGCCGGGCCGAGACGGCCTCGGCCGGTCCGACGATCTGCGCCTGCCACGGCGTCGGCCTCGACGTGATCACGGGCGTGATCGCGGCCGGCGCCGGCTCCGTCGAAGCCGTCGGCGTCGCCTGCAAGGCCGGAACGAATTGCGGCTCGTGCATCCCCGAGATCCGCAAGCTGCTGCCGCAGGCGCTTGCGCGCAACGCAGCATAGGCTCACTTTGTGGGTACGAAGGACCCCGATCCGAGATCCATGAGCACACCTCGCCAGCCCCGCGAAACCCGCCCCGCCAGTCCCGAATCCGCCCGCGGCGCCAATGCCGCCGGCCTCGAGCCCCTGGCCGTCCTGCCGGTCTTCGTGCCGTTGCAGGGCAAACGCGCGGTGCTGGCCGGCTCCAACGGCGGCGCGCCCTGGAAGGTGAAGCTGCTGGCCGCCGCCGGGGCGGACGTGGACGTCTACGCCCCCGAGCCGAGCGAGGAACTCCGCGCCGTGCCGGGCGAGATCGTCGCCGGCTCCGTCACCCTGCACGCGCGTCAGTGGGCGGAGGCCGACCTCCAGGGCGCGGCCTTCGTCATCGGCGCCATGGAGGACGAGGCCGACTGCATCGCCTTCGTCGCCGCCGGACGCCGGGCCGGCGCCATCGTCAACGCCGTCGACCGCCCGCATCTCTGCGACGTGAAGTTCGGCGCCATCGTCAACCGCTCGCCCATGGTGGTGGGCATCTCGACGGAGGGCGCCGCCCCGGTCTTCGGCCAGACCGTGCGCGCCCGCATCGAGGGCATGCTGCCGCGCGGCTTCAAGGCCTGGATCGGCGCCGCCCGCGACTGGCGCGAGGAGGTCACCGCCCGCTTCCACGGCTTTTCGGACCGCCGCGCCTTCTGGGAGCGGTTCACCGACCGCGCCTTCGCCGAGCCGGACCGGGCGCCCACCGACAGGGACCTCGCCGAGTTGCTGGGCGAGACCGAGGCCGCGCCGAAGGGCGGGGCCGTCACGCTGGTGGGTGCCGGACCGGGCGACGCCGAACTCCTCACCCTCAAGGCGCTCAGGGCGCTGCGCAATGCCGACGTGATCCTCTACGACGACCTCGTGGCGCCCGAGATCCTCGACTACGCGCGCCGCGAGGCCCGCACCATGCTGGTGGGCAAGACCGGGCACGGCCCCTCCTGCCGCCAGGACGACATCAACGCCCTGATGGTGCAGCTCGCCAAGTCCGGCAAGCAGGTGGTGCGCCTGAAATCCGGCGACCCCCTGGTGTTCGGCCGGGCCGGCGAGGAGATCGACGCCTGCCGCGAGGCCGGCATCCCCGTCTCCATCGTGCCCGGCGTCTCGGCGGCCCAGGGGGCCGCGGCCTCCCTCTGCGTCTCGCTCACCAACCGCGACGCGGCGCGGCGCCTGCAATACGTCACCGGCCACGACCGGCGCGGGGCGCTGCCCGAGGACCTGAACTGGGGCGCCCTCGCCGATCCGAGCGTGACCACCGTGGTCTACATGCCGAAGAAGACCCTGCGCGTGCTGCTGGAGCGCGCCATGACCGAGGGCCTCGCCCCCGGCACCCCGGCGCTTCTCGTGTTCAACGCCACCCGGCCGAACCAGACAGTGGTGGAAGCCAGCGCCATCGACCTCGCCGACCGCGTCGAGGCCTCGGGCCACGAGGGGCCGGCGCTCCTCATGGTCGGCGAGGCGCTGCGTCGGACGAGTGCGCAGGCCGCCCCCGCGATGGCCGAGCCGGACAAGCTCGCGATCTGACGGGCGCCCAGTTGCGGCGCGGCGTTCAGTTCGGCCACGGCGAACGTATCGGGCTCCGAACCGCATTCCCCATGATCGCGAAGTCCCCGCCAGCGGAGACGTGAAGCACCGCGACCCAAGAAGCTATCGTCCCCCAGAACCCATCGTCCCCAAGAACCATCGCCCACAGGGCCCTTCTGCTCCGGTGGTGACCCTGTGGAGATCCGCGGCGTCGGGAACGGAGCGAGCCCGTTCATATCGCGCGCGACGCCGGGGCCGGTTGCCCGAATCCCGGTCGCGTGGTCTTGCAGACCTGAGAATTCCGGATTCGGGATTCGCGGCTTCGGGTTCCGGATCGGTCCCGAGGGTCGCCCAGAGAATCCCCCGCCAAGGTGTCCCATGCGTCGCGCTCTGCCGCTCATCTTCTTCGCCGTCGGCCTCGTCGCCCTGGGCGTCGCCGCCGTGTTCGTTCTGGTGCCCCAGGCCAACGTCGTCGCCACCAGCACCGTCGGCGGACCGTTCACCCTCACGGATCAGAACGGGCGCCGCGTCACCGAGCGTGATTTCACCGGCCGGACGCATCTCGTGTTCTTCGGCTTCACCCATTGTCCGGACGTCTGCCCGACGACCCTGCAGCAGATCGGCGACGTGCTCCGCGCGCTGGGACCGAAGGGCCAGGACACCAAGGCCCTGTTCATCGCCGTCGACCCCGAGCGCGACACGCCCGCTGCCCTGAAAGCCTATCTGGCGAGCTTCGACCCGCGCATCGTCGGACTGACGGGCACGCCGGAGGAGATCGCCGCGGCGGTGAAAGGCTACCGCGCCTATGTCCGCAAGGTGCCGACCAAGGACGGCGACTACACCATGGAGCACACGGCCCTGGTCTACGTGATGGATGGCCAGAACCGCTTCCTCAACGCCCTCAACCTGACCAAGCCGCCCGAGGCCGCCGCCGCCGACCTCGCCAAGATGCTGTGAGCGCTCTGTCTCCGCATCGGCTTCTCCCGAGAACCGGCATTCACTTTTGGGGCTGAGGGTCAGGTTCGGTGCAGCGCCCCGCTGCGGGAGCTGCGCGACAGGCCGTGCTCGGTCTTGTTCCAGCGGTCGGGGGCGAGGACGAGTTCGACGAGCCCGAGCCAGGCACCGGCGCTGACGAGGAGGAAGTAGGCCGGCATCAGGGGCACGTAGGGCAGGAGGTCCCACCAGCCCCGGCGCACGCAGCCGAGGGCGGCCGGCAGCAGCATGGCGAGGAGGCCGGACACGAACACCGTGACCGCCGTGCCGGTGGGCAGGTTGCTCCAGAATCCCGCGACGGGTTCGACCCCGGCGAACACGAACCGGTAGGCGGCGTGCCCCATCAGGAACGGGTAGGCGAGGGCGCAGACGACGGTGCCGGGCACCAGGGCGATGGCGGCCAGGGTCCCGAACGCCCCGAGCTGGCGGAACGTCTCGCGCGGCTGACGGCCGTGGGTGAAGCTCGTCTGGATGAAGCCCTTCATCCAGCGGGCGCGCTGGTGCAGCCATGCGCCGGGCCGCGCTGGAGCCTCCTCGAAGGTGCTGCTCGGCAGGTCGCCGACCCGGTAGCCCGCCCGCGCGAGGCGTAGGCCCAGATCGGCATCCTCGGTGACATTCCACGCATCCCAGCCGTGGACGGCCCGGAGGATGTGGGTCCGGAAATGCGTCGACGTGCCCCCGAGCGGAATCGGTACGTTCCAGGCGGCGAGCGCCGGGATCAGTACATCGAACAGGGCGGCGTATTCGAGGGCGAAGCATTTCGGCAGCGGGCCGTCGCGCTGGTTGTCGATGACGAGGCGCCCCTGGAGACAGGCCGTCCTCGGGTCGCTGCGGGCGAACAGCGCGGCGGCGGCGCGGAGCTGGCCCGGATCGGGCACGTCCTCGGCGTCGTAGACCACGAGGCAGGCGCCGCGGGCGAGGGGCAGGGCGCAGTTGAGGGCACGCGGCTTCGTGCGCGGCAGGCCGGGCGGCACCACCACGATCTCCGCCCCGGGCGGCAGGGCTGCGGCTGATCTACGGACCAAAGAAGCGCTCTCGTTCCCTAGGGAATGAGCCGGTCGAGCACCAATGTTTCGACTCCCAGAGCCGCAAAGA
This sequence comes from Methylobacterium sp. Leaf112, assembly GCF_001423295.1. Lineage (GTDB taxonomy): Bacteria > Pseudomonadota > Alphaproteobacteria > Rhizobiales > Beijerinckiaceae > Methylobacterium. The sequence goes on from NZ_LMNG01000006.1 coordinate 31,751, forward strand.
TCCGTTTTCCCTTCGTCGAAATGCGGCAGAAACGACGGTCCGTTTGTGGCTTGCCGTGGCCGATGGGACATTTGCCGCGACAGGCCAGTCCGGCCGCCACGGGAACGGCGTTCGATGCGGTACGATCACGGAACGATACAGAACCAGATGCAGGCTGCGTCCTTGCTCGACGCCCTCAAGGGGAAGCTCTCGGACGCCGCCGAGAAGCCCGAGCTCGCCGCGATCATGCAGTCCCCGAAGTGGTCGACGCACTGGCGCCTATGCAACGTCGCCGGCGTCCACGCCTACGAGACGCCGCAGGGTTGGCGCGCCGACCTGGCCTTCAGGGACCTGCCGGCCGGGGTGCCGATGCTGATCGGGAATTCGGTTCCGTGCGGATCGCGCGAGGAGGCGATGGACGGCGCCATCTTCAAGCTTTCGATCTGCGCCGAGACCGAGAAGGCATGGCTGGCGAACTTCGATGCGACGATGCGCTGGTTCGCCTTCGATGAGATCATGATGCCGGTCGACCCCGACTACCTGCCGGGGAGGGCCGCCGACCTGGCCCGCGAGGGCTACACGCAGGCTGATGCCCGCGGTCGGTTGGCATACCTCAGGCACGTCATCTCCGGCGACGAGCCGTTGACCAATGCAGCGGTGGATGCCGCCGACGAGCAGACCCGGGAGCGCCTCGTCGTCGTCTGCGAGATCGCGATGTCGCTCGGCTTGACGGAGTTCACCCTCGCCGACGGCGTCTGGGCGGAATACATGCCGACCGCCCCCGGACCGATGCAGTGACATCGGCGGTGGTCACCTGACCGGATCGGCGACCGCCCACCGCTTCCGGGTCAGCCTGTCGGATTGGATCGCGTTAGGGCCCCGTCACGCCCTGACGCGACGCGAGGCACCCGGGTGGCTCTTCGCCCAGACCGCACCACGGGGCGGGCAATCGAGCAGGGCCGCTTCGAGCGCGTCATTGCGCTCGTAGATCGCATTCCCGATCACGTTCGCATCGAATGCAGGCTGGCAGCCGGCCTCGGCCAAGCGCCGCTTCACAACACGGGGGTCTAGGTTCCGGAGGTGGCAGATGTCGGTCACGGTCTGGTACCGGCCCGTGAACGCATCGTAGCTCTCACGGGCGACGAGCGGCAGCCTTCGCCGGGTTGCCGGGCAGAATTCCGTGACGACCGTCAACCGCCCCGCGCGGATCAAGGCTTCCACGACCGACCGGCGCAGGCCGGGCAATGCCTTGGCGATCTCGACCTTGGTGAGGTTCCGGCGCCTTGGGTCGTCCCCTTGGAGGACCCGGGTCACCTCGTCGGCGTCGACCAGCAGATCCCCGTAGCGTCGGCCCCCTTGCAGTGCCCCCCTCCAAGCCAGCGTCCCGCCGAGGACGAGGCCGACCAGGTCGCCGATGTTGGTCGACGCGATGAAGCAGGCGCGACCGAAGGTGACCTGTCGTGGGGTCGGCTTCCCGACCGGGACCGCCCCCTCGAACAGGCGCTCCATGAAGGCGTCGACATCGGCTCGGGCCATGCGGTGCCGTGCCTTGTGGACCTCTCGCGACCCGAACAGCGTCCGGACGTACCCGCGGGCGATCAGTTCCAGGAGGTGCCGCTTCGGTACGTCGAACGTGGTCACCACGTCGTCGACCCTGAGTGCCGCTGCGAATTCCCTTAGTCTCTCCTCGAACACGTCCACACGGACCGTGTGACGCTGTTGGCCCGGGCAGGCCGGGGCCGGCGCGATACCCGACCTGGAGAAGATGGCGCGCAGGGTCGGATAGGATGTCCCAGAGGCCGCGGCGGCCGAGGTCAGCGTATGGAGGCGCCTTTCCTCAAGGACCTGTCCCAGGACCTGGCTACCCGCGGGGAGGGGCACGTTGTCCATGGCGTGCCGCCTGACGATGTCGCGGATGGGTTCGAAGGCCGGGTCGTCGAGGGTACGTCCCAGGAGTTCCAGGATGTAGCCGTACGTGGTCTTGATCCCGACGTAGCCGGCCGCGTGGCTCCTGGCGACGAGGGCGTCCAGGAAGCGGTCGATGTCGCCCCTTCCGCCCGACGCCACGCGATAGCCGGACAACGATGCCTCCGACATCGCCGCGATCCCGAGTTCCGACAGGGGCACGCTCCCGTCGCCGATGCCTTCGACGCCAATCGCCTCGCAGGTCGCCATTGCGGCGTGGAGAGGCATGCCATCGAGCCAGTTCGTCCGGTCACTTTCTCCTTCCAACCGACCGAGAAGCCAATGCTCGAACGCGTTCGGCTTGGCGGCGACGGCTGCGGCCCGGAGGGCATCGAGTTGCGGAAGCACTTCGGCATCCATCGCCTGCGCGAAGTCCGGAACCGTCCTCGTGACGGGTTGTGTCTCGGCAAGGAGCACCGAATGCACCCGGCATGACCGGACCTGGGCGATCAGCCATTCGAACCGCAACCACGGACGGGCGGCCAGCGGAACGTCGGTAGGAGCCTCGACGAGATCCCGATGGATGCAATGGGGACAGAAGCGGAAGCATGCCGATAGGATCGAACCCCAGGCGAACTTCTCGTCCCTGAACCGGGCGTACGTGTGCTTGGTGGCTCGGAAAGGGGTGTTTCGTGCCAGTTCCCGGCGCATGGCGACATCCAAGCCGCCCAGGTCGGCAACGCCACGCACGCCCTCCGGACGGCCGCCGTGGACATGGCGCACGGAAATGCCCGATACCCGCATCAGCGAAGCGAGGTCGACGCCGTTGAGGGCCGCGAGACGAGAGGCGTAACCGGAGGCGGGCTCCCGGTGATGGGGCGGAAAACTCCACTTCAGCGGCTCGATGGGCAAGCCCGCCGTCATCCGTTCACCTCGTCACCAGGCTTGCCGAGGTACGACCCTTGCGGCAGGCTGGCCCAGTCATCGACCTCGAATGGATTGTAGAGCTTGACCCCGGGAGCCCGGGTCTGGTTCGTCCAGGCTTGCGAGAAGTGCTCACGGGTCAGCACGGTCGTACGCAGGTCGTTGTCGAGGGCCGTATGGATGGCCTCGACGACGCCCTCGCAGACGCGCGCGTAGCGATGGCGGGTGGCATGCGCCAACCGTTCGGGCATGTCGGTTTCCCCCATGTTCCCGATGCCCATGCCGACAGCCTTGGTCATCTTCTGCAGGATGCGGACGACGAGCATGCGCTGCGTGTCCATATTCAGGTCCGGGAAATCGACCCAGCGGGATCGCCGCTCGAATTGCTCGTCGTCGATGGGAAGCTTGAGGATCCTCGGCAGCCCGGAAAGAACGAAGGCAATCGGCCATGTCGGTGAGTTCGCGGCGCCCTTGATGGCGTTGGCAAGCTCCTCGTTCTCTCCCTCCCTGCCCTTGTCCTTGACGATGTGCTGGGTCTCGTCGATGTGCACGAGCGAGACGCCCCGCTTCATCAGCGCGCCCGACAACTGGTTCCACGCGTCGCCTCGACCGGCCTTGGCGATTGGATGCCCGGCCTCGACCATGATGTTCTCCGCGAGGATGCGCGGGATCACGTAGCCCTGCAGGGAAATCGAAACGTAACGCCGAACGAGACCGTAGGACTTCCGCTCGGGCTGCAATGCCGGATATTCCCGCAACAGCCGCTCGACGGCCTCGGTCTTTCCGGCGCCACTCGGTCCGGTTACGAAAAATACGTTTGAATGCTTTCTGCGTTGCGCCTTTCTCGTCAGGTACTTCCGCATGAAGTTACCGAACGTCTCAAGGAGGACCTTGTCCCGTCCGCATTCGACATAGACCGTTTCCAGGATGTCGAGGCGTTCCATGATCGCGAGGTCCCGTGCGGGCATCTTGGCTCGCATGGCCTCGAACGCGGCGCTTGGGTCGCTGGTGTTAGGCTCGACGGCGTCGAAATCGTAGTCCTTACGACCGCCGCTCATTCGTCGTCCTCGCCATACATGTTGATCGAGTCGTCGTCCGCCGTCGTCGAGCGGGGAGAGGCGCCGCCTTCGGGCCGTCGTGCACGGGCCGGCTTTGCAACCGAAATCCCGATGCTGCCCGAGCCGACGTCGCCATTCACGGGCGCACCGGAGGGCGCGGGCTTCTTCTCGCGCCGGATGGCGCCACCCTTCTCGACCAGCTTGACCAGGGCGTTGAGTTGCTCCTCCGAGACCACGTGCGAGGGAACGCCCGCGCGTCTGCGGGCCTCTTCGGCCTCGGCCATCAGGTCGAGATGGGCGGTGAGCCGGAACGGGTTGCCGGCTAGCTTCTCCTGCTTCTCGTAGCGGCGAAGGGCACGGTTTTCCTTCAGCCATTCGGCCAGGTTAATTCCTTCCATGCCGTCGGAGTCGAAGTGCAGGTAGGCGCCCTCGTTCGGAAAATGGTGCCGGAGGTCGGGCGGAACCCTGACCAGGATGCCGAACATGTTGCAGGGGTCGGTCACGATGGTGACCCGCCGTTGGCCGAGGTACCCCCGCAGCTTCGCCATCAGGTCGTGGGTGTAGACGGCGTGGAGGTAGGTGACGCCGTCGACGCCAACGACGCGGTTCGGCACCGCCAGACCGAAGGCATGGAGCCTGCCGTAATGGTCCGGCGGCGGCCGCAATTCCGGCCACTCCCGCTTTTCGGCCGTGTTGTACCGCCACGCCTGGTAGGGACGCTCGCCACCCAGGCCGGTGTGGGTCTTGTGATGGTATTCATCGACGATGAAGCGAACGAGACGCTTGTAGACATCCTGCATGAGCAGGCTGGCCATCGCCTCGGACTGGTACTCGCCCTTCTCGACGATGTTGGAGAAAGACTGCCCGGTAAAGATCCGGCAGAACCTCTTGATGGTCTTGAAGAACGACTCGATGGTGCCGCGCGAGCGCGGATCGGTGCCCGGCAGAAGATGTTCGACCTGGAGCTTTCCGAGCGTGGTGTGGAAGTCGCCCTGGAAGGCCGACCCGCCATCCGTCGCCACCGAGAGCGGCCTTGCCATCATGGGCCAGTCGCTGACGCAATCCGCATACGCGGCCGCCGCGGCCTTGTTCACCACGATGCTCTGCATCGCCGACTTCGATCCGGCCGCGGATGGTGCGAAGGGCGTGACGTGCAGGCCGACGATGCACTTCGTGACGGTGTCGATGGCGACCGTGACGGTGCATCGGACGCTGTGTCGGTTCTTGTCGAGCGTCCGCAACGCCTTCCTGGCGCCGGGGGTCACGACGTGCCTGGTATGCTTGTGCCTGAGGATGGCGAACAGGTCGAAGGTCCAGTCGTCCATCTCGACGCGGTCCATGCGTGCGAGCTTCGTCAGACCGTCGACCGTTACCACTCCCTCGCCGACGGGGTTGTACTTGAGCTCGGCCTTCTTGGCTCCGAGATGGGCGAGGTCGATGAGGATCGGCGGCAACTTCTTGATGCGGCGGCGAATGGCCTTGTCGCCTACGGAGACGTGGCATTCGGGCGGAAGCCGGCGATTCAGGATCATGAGTTCCGCCTCGACCCGGGTGAAAACGTCGACCGGCTTGATCCTGTTTCCCGTCGCGAACTTGCGGACCTCGCGCTCGACGATTGCGAGCGCCCGGGGATCGAGTTGCCGCCGGTTGCCGCACTTCTCGTATTGGGGTCGGAACGCGCCGGGCTGATGGTCGCCCTTATCGAAGAGGTCGAGCCATTCCTTCAGGGTGGTGGCGCCCGGGTAGTCGTAGGGCTTGCGCGGATACCCCGCCTTCAAGCGGCCGACCGGTCGCGACTCGTCGAAGGTGTCGATGTACCAGCGATGGACCAGCTCCCGTTCGCTGGCGATGAAGGCGGCCATGTCCTCCGGGGTCTTGTTCGGCCGCGTCTCGTACCCTTCGGCGCCGATGCGGGCCTGATTGAATCGGACGCACCACTCGACCTTCCAGGCGATTGTACGAAGCTGCTCCTCGTTGAGGTCCGAAAGGTCGGACAGGTCCGTGCCGGCGGCTCGGTCGCGCAGCAGTTGGTACGCGTGTGAGTAGAAACCTTCCTCGATGCGGATCTTCCGGGCGCTATGCAGCCGGACGTATTCCTCGTCGGTCAGCGGCTTGATCGACGTGTCGATCACAGCGTTGTCGATGACGAGGCGCAGCAGGTTGGCGCGCCCCTGTCGCCCGGCCGGTCGATAGTGGACGCCATCGATGGTGATGCGGTCGTTGTGACCGAACGCGTATGCTTGTGCGGACATTTCGCTCGTTCTCCGGCGTCCGATCCGCCGGCGGGAAGATGACGGTGGTGGTCATCTTCCCGCGCGCAGCTGTCGGCCCGATTAAGGGGGATGGTTACTGTTCTCGGACGTCGACGCCCGAGACCCGGTTCTCCAGCGGGAGATCGAGGTCGAGCCACTTCCCGGGCGGGTTCATCAGGATGCCCGACTGCAGGAGCGCCACCGCCGCCCGGACCCCGGGTTGGCCGAGGCCGGTCGCCGTGGCGACCTCCCGGAGCGTTGTGACCGGACCGAGCCTTCGGAGCGCCTTGCGGACGGCGTCCTTTCCGGCGTGGTCATGGTCCCGGCCGCAGTCGATGATCTCCCGGCCGTTGAGCACCGCGTAGGGGTCGAGGGTCTCGTAGGTGACGGCGCGGTAATCGTGGGCGATCCTGTTCCCGTGCTGGGCGCAGATCGTCTTGACGATTTGGACCGTGTCGTCCCGATGGAGGCCATCGGTGGTTTGTCTGACTGCTACGATCTCTCGGATGCCGTCCGCCCACTCGACCTCGACGTCGAAGGTGTAGTGGTGCGTACCGTCGGCGAGTTCGTACTGCACCTTCCGCTGCTCACGGATGCGGACCACGTTGGGGAGCGAGATCAGCACGGTCAGGAGCGCGCGTTCAGGCTCGCTCTCGTGGGTGTGCTCGAACCCGCGGAACGGGTCGCCGATGGTCCCGACCGAGGGCCCGCCCCACTTCGGTGCGGGATGGCGGTCCGGATCGGTATCGGACCAATCGAAGCCGATGAGCCCGGTGGCCGCTTGCGCGACGTACCCGGTCTCTCCCTTTGGCAAGGGTCAGCCTGTCACCCTTTTGTGGCGAGGCTCGTCCCGCCGATGACCAGGGCGCCACAGGCTTGGCGGCGTGACAGGAGAATGCTTTGGCGTGAGGGCATGGTAACCTCCTGGGGAACAAGCGTGACACCGCGCCCCGTGTACGGGCGGGCCTTCGGGGTGATCGCGAAGGGTCGGGCGCCCTGGGGCGCTCCGGGTCAGTTCCGGTGGGGAGGTATCGCCATCGAGTGGGCACCGCCGGACCGGAGGGAGGTGGTTATTATGTCGAGTATGATGACCTCCTTCGGTTGGGGCCTGGTCGTGGCCGGTGGGCGGTCTTGTGGGCGGATGGTCAGGATGCCACCGCGCGCCTGACCACAGGTTAACGATCTTCCTGGCCCCAGCATTGCCTGTGGACGAAAGCCCAGGGATTACTCCCGAGCGGGAGCGGTATTCCCCGGAAAGGCGACGACGTTGCCGTCGGCTCGCCGGACCATCCGTCGTTCGAGGACGATCTCCCACCCTGTGTCGACCTCGACGCCGATGGCACCGAGCATGTCCTCCATGTCGGCCGGGTCCAGCAGCCGGCCGAGGGACACCAGGGCGGTGACGATCTGGCCGATGCGGGCATCCTGATCCCGATCAGACATGGACCCCTCCCGTGCCGGCCTTGCGAGCCCCCTTGGCGGTGGCCGGCGGCGAGCCCGCGATCATCGCTCGGACCTCGTCCCCGCCCATCACGCGGCGTTCGACCAGGCGGTGCGCGATCCGGTCGATGAGGTCGGTGCTCCGGCTGACCAGGTCGCGGCTGATTTCGTACAAACGGGCGAGGTCGTCTTCGCAAGTACGCCTGAAAACAGGATCAGTCCTGATGAGGGATACAGCCGTTGCCTGATCCCCTCTGTAGAGAAGGCTCGTCCCGAGCCCCCAGCTCGCGTGCTTTCCTGCGACGAGGGCGGTGGCATAGGCGAGGTCCGAGCCCGAACCGCCGGCCGAGCCCGACGTGACGGTGTCCCAGAGATGATCGGCGGCGCGACCGGCCAGGACGCTGACGACAAGATCATCGAGCTTGTCCGCCGACATCTTGGACGTATCCCCCAAGCGGCTCGTCGTGCGGCCTGCGAAGCTGCCCTGGGCGACGATGGACACCATCGAGACTTCAGCCAGTCCCTTGATCGTCAGGACGGCTGCATGGCTAGCCTCATGACGTGCCACCGCGAGAAGCTCGGCTGGCGAGCGCGTCTCGGGGGGAACGAGGCGACCGATGAGGTCCGACAACACCATCGGACGCTTGGCCGCCATGGCGACCATGCGGGCGCTTGAAGCCCATCCGGCGATGTCGGCACCGGTCGCGCCAGCGCCGATGGCCGCGATAGGTCCCAGGTCCTGGTCCATCAGATCTCCGGCGAGGTGCTGGCGGAGGATGCCCTCGATTGCGGCCTCGTCCGGCAGATCGATCCGCACGATGCGGTCGAGGCGGCCAGGGCGGGTCAGGGCAGGATCGAGCCTGTCCGGGAAATTGGTGGCTCCGATGATGATCAGCTTGGACGCTGGGCTCGAAACGGCGCCGTCCAGGGTCATCAACACGTGATTGACGACGGTAACCCAGTAATCACGATGTCGACTATCGCATTGATCCCTGCAAGGAAGACTATCGAGTTCGTCAATCAATAGAACTCCGCCGTTTTGAGATGCTTCTAAGAACACCTCATCAACCTTACGGCAGATGTCGTTGAGGTACCCATTGGTCTGGGCGAACCAAGAGGAGACGCTGGTCACCGTTAGGTTGACGCCCAAGGACTTGGCAAAACTTCGAGCGTAAGTAGTCTTACCTGTTCCGGGCGGCCCCGCAAGCACGATGTTCTTGCCTTCGATTGATGTCCACGTCCGCTCGCCGCGCCGATAAGCTTCGATGGCGTCGATCAGTGCCAGGCCGTGCGTCTGGGCAGCGCCGTAGCCGACCGTGTCCCTCAACAGAGGAACGGCCTTGAGGTCGGGGGCGGATGTCCTCTTCGAGGCAGACGCCGCGTTGAGCCGTCGAACGCAATCGCGCGGCCTGCTGCCCCTGCGGATGCAGGCCGCGATCTCGTTGAAGCCCAAGCCCCGGATGAGGTCGGCGGGCAAGGGCCCTGCACGGCGCCCGGTGACGAGCCGGATGGTTGCCCGGAGAGCCTTCGGGGTTGGCGGCTTCAGTTCGATGCGGAGGTCGGCAGCCGCGACGAGGGCTGCAGGCAGGTAGCGGTCAGGGGCTGTCGTTACGCCGACAACGCTACGTCCTGCCCCCAAAGCCGATGCAACACTGTCTCCCCCGACAGAGGCATTGTCGCTGATCTTCTTGGATCCATCTCGCTTAATTACCTCCGTCCAGGCCCTCAACGACGTCAGTGCGTGGGCGATGGGACCGATCCAGTCCGGCCCGGGAACGCTCACGACCAGGGCAAGGCTCGGGGGTGCCTGGATGCGGGCGAGGACCTTCGTCGGCAGCATCGCGTGCAACATGCTGATCGCGAGAACGGTGGAGACGCTCGCCGATCCCAACACCTCCTCCGGCGTGGGCGGCTTGCCTTGCTCATGGGAGGACTCGCCGTACACGGAATAGCCGTCGTCGTAGGCGTCCTTGAATTCCTGGCCCGTCATGCGGGTGAGGCGCTTCAGGGCCTGGGCGGGGGTCTTGTTCTTGCGCATGGTGGCAGCCTCCATCGACGGGCCGCCGCGCGCATCCATGTGCGCCGGTCAGGCCCCGGGGGGTGTCTCGGGTCGGGTATGGGGGCGGGGCCGCCGTTCGGCGGACCGGGTCGATATCAGTTTCATCGGTTGGCTCGCTGGTAGTTGGGCGGGGTCAGGATTCGGTCGGATCGCCGGGGTCCCACCCGTCGAAGTCGACTCGGCGGGCGCTCGCGGAAACCTTGATGCCGGGCCGAGCCGGCGCCATCCGCTCGCGCAGCCTCTCGGCGTGGCGCTCGGCTTCGACCAGCACGGCCTTGCCGAGGGCGACCAGGACGGCGGCGACGATCCGGGCATACGCCTGGGGCGGGAAGGTTTCGGCGGCCTGGGCCAGACGGCGGAAGATCTCGCCGATGTGGCGCGCACTATCGTCGGTGTCCAGCGGTGGCGCCGCGAAGGAGGCTCGGGGGGACGCAGCGATGGCGTCGACGTGATCGGTCATGGCGGCCTCTCGGGCCGCCGGACGCGCAAGCGTCGGTCAGGCCCCTGGGATGGTCCGGGAAGCGGGCGCGGTCCCGCCGGCGGGCGGGCGGCGTCTCGCTATGGTGTCGGGAAGGGGCACGTCTCGATCCGGGTGTGGGGCGGTTGCGCCGGGGAACGGATGGCGAACGGTTGCAGCTGGAATTCGACGGCGTCAACAGGCCTCGGTAGTTCCTGGCCGGTCGGTGGCCGACTTTCTCCGCGGGCGGTGGATCGCTGTGGAAGATACCCCCGTGTTTCGAGGAAATCCGGTCCGGGACCCGTGGCGGGCCAGGCTCGGGGCCGCGGATTCGCGACTCCGAGGGCAGCGGGCACCGGGACGCGCTTCCCCGTGCCTGCGTCCCAAGCTTTCGGAATCATTAACCACGTTGGCCTCATCCTCTTGTCGAGAGGAAGTGCGGGCGATGGCGGGCAAGGACGCGATCTACGAGGCGATGATCTACCGGGCGTGCGACAAGCTGCTCGCCGCCCGGAAGCGCGTGAGCCTGCGCAACCTGATCGCCGCGCTGCCGAACGGCGGCACCAACCGGATCGTCGGGCCGATCCTGCGCGAGTGGAAAGCGGACCGGGACTACCGGCCGCGGCTGGTGGTGAACGACCTGCCGGAGACGGTCCAGGGCGAGCTCGTGGCGTTCACGCGGGCTGTCGTCGAGGCCGCGCAGGCGAGCCAGGCGAAGCTCTTCGAGGACGACCGCAGGAAGCTGGAGGCCAGGCTCCGGGCCAACGACGAGCTCCGCGACGACGCCCTGACGGAATGCGATTTCCTACGGGAGGAGAACGTCCGGCTGGCGCGGGAGGCGGCCGAGGTGCTGAAGCTGCGGGCCGAGAACGAGCAGATGCGGAGGCGCCTGGACCGGATACGCGCGGAGGAGTTCTGGGATCGGGTCATGGCCGAGGTGGCGGAGATGATGCCGGTCGGCGGATCGCGGCCGCTGGACGAGATCCTGGCAGGCTTGAAGGACTCGATCCACCGTGGGGCTCGGCTGCACAAGGAGCCGCTCGACGAGGACACGCTGAAGAAGAAGATGATCGGCCGGTGGGAGCACGGGAAGTATTTCGAGAAGGCTCCGGACGGCACTCTGGTGCGCAAGGCCGGGTGAACGGACTCACATGTAGAAGCGGTACCGCGGGTCAGGCAGCGCTCCGGTGGGCACGTGCTTCAGGATCTCCCCGACCTGGCGGGCGGCACGCATGGTGATGGGCAGGCCGCCGTCGAACTGGGTGTTGTTCCAATTCATCTTCGTGAGCGCCAGGGTCTCGCGGAGGACCGTGTCCCATGACGGGGTGTCGAGGCGCTGGGCCCGCATCATCAGGGGGTTGGGCACGTACTTGCCCGGGTAGGTCCGGAAGAAGTCCACGCTTGTAGAGGATCGAGGCGTCGTCATCGAGGCGCAATGCCGTGCCGCGGAGCGGAGGGTAGACGCCCGGACGCACCAGTTTCACCATCGACTTGCGGGGGAGCCAGATGAAGTCGGCCGTCAGCCACCATGCGCACCTGACCTGGCCCCACGGCTGGCACGGCGACCTTCACGTCTACGGACATTCCCACGGCAGCATCCCGGCTACCCGTACAAGCCTCGACGTCGGCGTCGATTGCTGGGATTGGCCCCCGTTACCCTGAGCCGGATTATGGAAAGGCTGTCGGAGTCCCCCGCCATAGGGCCGCCGGCTTGAGGTCGCCTCGACCCCACACGGCCCTGGTCGGCTTGACGCCCCGAGCCTTCGCCAACCAAGCTGTCACAGCCCGAGACCTTGCATAGGTCGTGGACCACAAACGGGGTCAACCTCAGGTGCGCCAGGCACGCGGTAACAGGCGGACCACTTCAATGGGGGCGGACCACGTTTTCACACAGCCTCGGAGGAAAGCCGGCCCCGCAGCCTTGCATCGTGATAAGTGAGGGCTGCAACACCACTTACGGTGCCAGTTGAAAATCCGACCCACGGGCCTCGCCCTATGAACACTCGCTTCGCCGTCGCCACCCATATCCTCATCATCCTGCAAGCCCAGCAGGGGGTGCCCGCAAGCTCGGAGCTGATCGCATCGAGCGTCAACACCAATCCTTCCCTGATCCGTCGCCTGATGTCCCAGCTTGCCAAGGCCGGTCTTACGACATCTCAGATGGGAACGGGTGGTGGTGCCCTGCTGGCTCGACCGGGCGAAGAGATCACGTTGCTAGACGTGTATCAGTCGGTCGATGATGAAAGTTCCTTGTTCGGCATCCATGCCGACCCCAATCCGGCCTGTCCCATCGGGCGTCATATCCCACCGGTATTCAAGGCACACATGCAGGCGACGGAGCGGGCGCTGCTTGCGGAGCTTGCCCGCACCACGATTGCGAGCATGGCTGCCGAAGTAGCCATGAACGAAAATAACCTGAGGGCGGACGCCACCGAGACGGCCTGACAGTCCAGCGAATTCGCCGCGCCGCCCCTTTACAGGAGTCTGTGCGTGGATTAGGTACATACTAATATGTATCCATTTCTAATACATATTGCCGTCCGTTCATTCAATGCGGCGTCTGGATCTTGCCGCTTCTACAACCCTTGCCGCTCTGATGCTGCGGACATCATGGCCGCCCTCGCACAGGAGACGACCATGACCACAAGAAAACAGCAGGTTATCGCCTTGCTCGAAGCCGCATCGTCGGGTGCCTCAGACGCCATCTCCGTGATTAGTGCCGATGGTTACATCCAGCACAATCTCGCCGTCCCGGACGGCCTCTCCGGCTTCACCCAGATGCTTGCCGCCCTGCCTAAGGACTCGGTCAGGGTGGACATTGTGCGTATCTTCGAGGATGGCGACTTCGTAGTGGCGCACTGCAACTATGAATTCTTCGGCTCGAAGGTAGGTTTCGACATCTACCGCTTCGAATCTGGCAAGATCGTTGAGCACTGGGACAACTTGCAGGAAGTCGCAGGTCCCAACCCGAGCGGTCACACCATGACGGACGGTCAGACCGCGATCTCCGACCTCGACAAGACCGAGGCCAACAAGGCGCTCGTGAAAGCCTACGTCGACGACATCCTCGTCAACGGCCGAACGGAAAAATTTGCTGGTTACTTCGAGGGCGACAGCTACATCCAGCACAATCCCCAGATCGGTGACGGCCTGTCCGAGCTTGGCAAGGCGTTCGATTCCATGGCGAAAAACGGGCTCGCCATCAAGTATGACACCGTGCACCGTGTGTTGGGCCAGGGTAACTTCGTGCTCACCATGAGCGAGGGTACATTCGCCGGTCGGTCGACCGCTTTCTATGATCTGTTCCGCGTCGAGAACGGAAAGATTGCCGAGCACTGGGACGTGATCGAGGCCATCCGTGCCAAGTCTGAATGGAAAAACCAGAACGGTAAGTTCTGAGTAGCCGGGAGAGGCGTCCAATACACGCCTTTCACTGCAAAGACGGTAATCCATGCTGGTCGGTAGGGATCAATTTGCCGCACAGAGCCTCAACCACACCAAGACGATCCGAGCCGAGCGAGTGCTGCTGCGGTGGCGACAGGGCCTCACAAAGGTACTTCCAGAAAATGACTTATTCCCCGACCGTGACCGAGCAACCGCCCCCCGTCCAAAGCCGGTTAGCGGATTGGTACCGGGATGCAGACCTCGTCGACACCTTTTCCGCACCCCTTCGTAGCGGCTTGAACACCAACCTCCGCGCAATCGGAGAGGCAGTCCTCGGCCAACCTTTGCCGGGGCTAAAGACCCTGTTCTCGATCCGTGACGGCGTTACCCGTCGCCTCGGACTGAAGGCAGCCGAAAAGCCGCGCGGCTCGGATGATGGCAGCGATCATGTCGGCATTTTCCCGGTTTTGTCGATGCATGACGACGAGCTGATAGTGGGGAAGGATGACCGCCTCATGGATTTGCGCATCTCCTTGTTGGTCCAGAAGGGATCTGATGACTTCGACCGCGTGCTCGCGACCACGGTTGTTCGATGCCACAATCGTCGTGCGCGGGCTTACATTGCCGTGATCAGGCCCTTCCATCGTTTGCTGATCCGCTTGAGCCTTAGCCGGGCCGCCAGGGCTGACTTTGCGCTCGGGGCCACCGCTTAAGCTACGTTCCCGCATAGACTGGACTGCTCGTAACTTTTCGAGGGCGTTGTGCGGTAATCAAGGTGGCAGTTATTCAATCGCTTAGTAAGGAATAAACGATGACAGAACTTACCAGCCTACCGACCCCGCTGAAGATGCTTTTCGGTAGTATCTCGGCAAAGAACAGCCCGGAACACATTCGCTGGGCATTTCAGGAATATGGGGATCGGATGTCCAAGGGCGATGCGCAAGGCATCGTCGATCTGTTCGCGCCCGATGGCGTAATTTTTGACCCCGTGGGTTCCCAGGAACGACGTGGCAAGGAGCTGTTCGATTTCTTTCAAGGATCATTCGAGGCGATGGGCGGGTTCATCGAGATGCGTCTCGAAGGCGAGGTGCGCATCGCGGGCGACTATGGTGCTGCGGCTTTCGTGGCACGGATGACCATCGACGGCCAAGATATGATAGTCGAGACGCTGGACGTCATGAAATTCGATGAGAACGGCAAAATCGCTTCGACGCATAACTATTGGGGAGCAACCAATGTCAAGGCCGGCCGTAAACCGGAAAAACTGGCATAAAAACGTAGACTATTCACTTGATTTTCATTCGGCGCTTGAGGTTATGGCTAGATCAGTCTAACACATGCCAAAGCTTCAAGAGAGAAGTTTATTTGGCGCTCTTATCTCTCGCAGCGGGCATATTGACGCTGTCCGTCGTCAGATAATCTGTCGCCGCTGGAGGGAAAAGCTGCCGAATAGCCTTCTTTACGGCTGCGGCAGTCGTTCATAGTATGATCCATCCGATGCGTGTCGAACGACAGCATCCTGTCCGCTCTGATGCGTGGGATCTCAGGTCGGACGAGAGGCCCTTTCGTCGAGGTAACCTTCAATCTGAAAGCGGCTCTTCGCCGATGTCGGTGAATTGGATGCGGGCGGGAAAGCGACGGACGCAATCGCTGCTGACACAATCTGTCACTGAGCCGTTCTAGGTTGCCGGAACGCACCTTCCAGCAGCGAGACCTGGTCAATCCGATGAGACGCATCGAGTACGATAGATACGGCGGCCCGGAGGTCATGCGCCTTGCCTCCTTCGAACTGCCGGGTCTCAAGCCCGGCGAAGTGGCGGTCGACGTCCGTTTCGCGGCCCTGAACCCGGTCGACTGGAAGGTTCGCCGCGGTGACATGAAGCTCGTAACCGGCAAGCGTTTTCCGCGCGCCATGGGATGCGATTTCTCCGGCGTGGTTCTCGACGTCGGCGCGGGTGTGACGCGGGTCAAACCGGGAGATGCGGTCTTTGGCCTGACGAACATAAAAGCTTGCGGGGCGACGGCCGAAGCCGTCATCGCTCCGGATACCTTCCTGGCGAAGATGGCGGAGGGTGTTTCCTTTGAGGCCGCCGCGTGTCTCGGCACGCCTGGCGTCACCGCGTGGAACGGACTGGTCGACAAGGCGCGCCTGAAGGCCGGGCAGCACGTGTTCATCAACGGCTGCACCGGCGCGGTCGGCGAGGCGGCTGTTCAATTGGCGAGGATGCTGGGGGCCAAGGTCTCCGGGAGTTGCAGCGCCGAGTCGTTCCCACGCGCCCAGGCGATGGGCCTTCAGGACGTCTACGACTATCGCTCCACCGATCTCGCCAGGATCGGGCATCGCTACGATGTCGTCTACGACACCGCCGGAACGATGCGGATCGCGGTGGGGATGAGTTTACTAAGGAAGGGTGGAGTGTTCCTCGACATCGATCCGCAGCCCTTGAAATTCGTCAGGGCCTTGTTCGACCGGCGGCTGAAGCCGATCATCATCAATGCGAGGCCAGACATCCTCGACGCCCTGGCAAAGGCTTCGGGCGACGGGATTCTTCGACTGCCCGTTGCGGAGACCGTTCCGTTGTTTCAAGCCATCCCGTTGTTGACAGCTCTGGAACGTGGCCGAAAGCTTCCGGGCAAGGCGCTGGTTTCGTTCGGTTGAGCAGACCGTGCCGCTTCCCCGCGGCGATCATGACGGGCTAGCCCCATGACCAAAAGTCAACGCATCCTCGACCTTATGCAGATTTTGCGTCGACACCGGCATCCGGTTTCCGGCGCGGATCTGGCCATGGAAGCGGGAGTTTCACTGCGTACGATCTACCGTGACATCTCCGCGCTTCAAGCGCTCGGTGCCTCTATCGAAGGGGAGCGGGGTATAGGCTACGTCCTGAGACCTGGCTTCA
The DNA here is from genome assembly GCF_001423295.1 of Methylobacterium sp. Leaf112. Taxonomy (GTDB): domain Bacteria; phylum Pseudomonadota; class Alphaproteobacteria; order Rhizobiales; family Beijerinckiaceae; genus Methylobacterium. The sequence goes on from NZ_LMNG01000006.1 coordinate 48,109, forward strand.
TGCTGCCTCCCCTCATGTTCTCGAACGAGGAGATCCAGGCCTTGGCGCTCGGCGCGCAATGGGTCTCGGAGCATACCGACCCGGGATTGGCGCTCGCCGCGGCCAATGTGCTCGCGAAGATCAGCGCGGTCCTTCCTGCGGACATGCGGGACGAACTGGAGAGCGATGCCTTTCACGTCTGCGGGAGGAAGGACGGCACCGAACCACCCGATCTGATGGTCCTGCGACAAGCAATTCGAGAGCAGCGCAAGGTAAGGATCACCTATGTCTCTACGGGAGAGAAGCGTCGCGAACACGTGATCTGGCCTATCGGATTGGGTTTCGACGAAGGTCGCCAAATGATCGGTGCCTTTTGCGAGGTACGGCAGGATTACCGGGTGTTTACCGCCGAGACAGTGTCGGCGGCGGAAATGTTGCCTGAACGTTATCCCGGGCGTCGCCATGAACATCTTAAAAAGTGGTGGTCTAAAGACCCAGCGCATTGCAATGCCGAAGCGGTCAATAACCTACGACTCGTCAGGTCTTCCGGATGATAATGCAACGTACACAAACTTCGAGAGACTAAATCCCTCTATTTGAGTTTGTGTGGCGTAATTTTTTCGAACTAAACTGCTCGCCACAATAATTCTTTCCTAAAAATCAGAAATAGGCCGTCATCATGTTGCAGCAGGATAGTTTCGATTTCTTGGCGCGCCTCAAAAATAACAATTCGACGCAATGGGCACATGATCAACAAGATGAGATGAATAGAACAAAAAATGATGTCACCGAATTCGCCGCATGCATCGTCGCAGAGGTATCTAAATTCGATGAGGCAATAGCAAAGAAACCTCCGAAGCCCGAGACATGCGTGACACGACTCAACCGGGACCTGCGTTTTGGAAAAGGGAAGGGTCCATACAAGACGGACTTCTATATCGTCGTGGGTCTACAGGGCATTCAGGGCCTTGCAGCCAGCTACGCTGTACACATTGAGCCCGGCAATTGTTTCGTCGGAGGTGGAGCGCCCAACCCTAAGGGTCCGGACTTACTGAATTACCGTAGAAAGGTTTCACATGGCTTCAAAGATTTTGAGCGCATCGTCACGAGTCACTCATTTGTGGAACTGTTCCCCAACGGAATACAGTCTCAAAGCGGCAAGTCACTGAAGCGCGGGCCGCTTCAATTCGAGCATGACGACCCGGCAATGGAATACTTGAAAAAAGATGGTTTTATAACGAGGGAGTTCTTGCCCGACGTTAGACTTACCAAATCGAGCGGCCTGAAAGAGATCGTCGATCTTCTCAAGGGCTCGAAGCCATTGATCGATTTCTTAAATCGCGCATAGCCTGCCTTTATCATAAAATCTTAATTGATGCATCAGGCGCTAGACGATTATACGGCACCGTTGTGCGTAAAGCCGGGTGAACGTCAGGTGGCTTTCTCGGGTTTCGGATCGCGCCTCGTCGTCGAGGCGGGCTGCCTGAGCGGCCTCGCCGCCTTCCTTGCGAGCACCGTGCATACGAAGCGCTCGCCGTAGGTGGACGCGGTGTGCCGGACGACCAGGAACTGCAGCAGCAGGCAGCCGAGATAGGCCATCAGGACCGTCGGCGGCTCGATTATGACGGCTGCGGCCGCACCCAGCCCGATCAGGCACAACGCCGCGAACCCCGTGTAGTCGCGGGTGAACAGGTACTCGCCATGGCTGTAGAGGACCGCCGGATCGTTCTCGCTGTCCTTGAAGAGGCGGTACCACATCCGGTTCTCGGCCACAGGGTCGGTCGGCCAGTCCTTGCCCAGCAGCTTCCTCAGGCCGTTGAGGTCGATGCGGGGATCGGAGGCGGCGAACACGCTGAAGGCGCGGTGGCCGGGCAATGCATGCTTCCAACGCAGGAAGACCAGCCGGGTCTTGGTGGGGTCGCTCAGCAGCCCGTTGGCGACGGTGGTGAGGATGAGGGCCAGCGACAGTGGGACGAGGCTCGTGGCGCCCGCGACCACGCCCTTGAGACCGACGGTGGAGACGGCCTGGTACTGCGAGAAGGCATAGAGGACGGCGACGTTCGCGGCGATGGTCGTCCAGAGCTTCGGCCGGTTCGCATCCTTCAGGGCCTTGGACGTGGACCCCTTGCTCACGTGTACTCCTCCACGCGGTCGAAGAACGGCACCTGACCGGCCGCGGTGTATCCGGGTCGGGCCGGGAATCCGCCCCAGTGCACCTTGGACACGCCCTGTGTGGCGATCACGTAGCCGCCGCGCCGGGTGAAGGCGTTGAGCACGATGTTGCGTGGATGCTTGCTGTCGTCGGCAGGGGCCGAAACGTAGGCGGAGAACCGCGTCGGGCCGTGCTGGGGCTGGATCGGGCCCAGGATGCGGTTCAGCATGGTCGGGCCGGAATTGCGGCGGCTGCCGTGATGGGGAACCTGCACCATTTGGAAGCCCTGGAGAGGAAGCCCCATCCGAACGGCTGCTTCCGCCGCCCATCCCAGCCCGCGATTGCCGGCATCCCCCGTCAGCAGGACCGGGCCGCCGTCGAACGAGCCGTACAGGACAACGCTCGACTCGTTGCTGGCGCTGGTGATGCCGCCGTCCCTGAGACGCTCCCTGTCCCAGGTTTCGGTCGTCCAGCTCTGCAGGGACGCCTTCACAGACTCGAACAGGCGGCTCGCCGGGCTGGCCTTGCCGATCCATAGGCCCTGTCGCTCGATGGCTGGCTGGTCGGGGTCCGGCGTCTTATCGAACTGGGGTAACAGGTGAAGGTAGGTCCATAGGTCCGGCGACAGAACGCGGAATGGTCCGATGTCACTGCCTGCGAATGCTGGGCGTATGGCGCACCCCTGTTCTGCGGCCAGGTCGTAGACGTCCGAGACGATATCGTACTCGCCCTTGATCCGACGGGTGAGGCTTTCGATGGTCGTCGCCTTGTTTGCAAACAACGGGAACGCTTCCTCGGCATGGAGCCAGAGGGCGTGCATCCATAGATTTCGAACCGGGATCCGCTCGAAGACCGTGCGTAAGCCGGAAGCGTGGTCGCCGTCGGCATGGGTCAGGACAACGTGCTCCAGGACCGGGCTGGGACCGAAGAACCGCCTGAGGTGGGCGACGATCTGCTCGCCGGTCTTGGCATGCCCGCCGTCGACCAGCATCAGCTTGTAATCGTAGGGCTCGCCGTACCGGATGACGATGGCGTCACCGGCCTTCGACGCATCGCCGACCGGCAGGAACTCGATCTCGCACTTCATCGGCTATCCCCGACGACCGTCGACCGCTCGATGCCTCGGTTCGAAAGCTTTTCGCGCAAAGTCTTCGGCCGATGGCAACCTCAGCCGACAATTGCAAGTTAAGGTTTCTGGGCTCGTTTTGTTCCTCAAGCTTGCCTCGTGACCGAGCCCTTGGAGGCGTGCAAACATGGTCGCCCTGCCACGGCTCATCCGCGGTCGCGCCCTACGCCGCGATCCGGCGACGTCCTCCCAATGCGAAGGTGCCGCGAGCGTGCATCAGTCGATCATCCTGAAGGTCCAGGCGGAGGCCCAGGACCGCAACGTTCCGCTGGCGAGCATCCTGAGCCGTGCGCGGATCGCGGCGAGACGACTGTCGCTGCCCGGCGTGCCGGATTGGCTGGAGAAGGAGACGGACGGCTATGGGGCGGACGACGAGTTGCCGCCCTACCGCATCGTCGAGTGCTGGCACGAGTTCCGCAACCCCATGCGTGGATGGTGCCCCATCGTCCACGAGGGCGCCCAGCCGGTCGTAGGCCTCTTCCAATCGGTCTACGAGTTGGAAGAGCTGCTCCACGGTGCGTCCTCCGGGTATCTCACGGCGGCACGTGGGCCGGTGCGGATGGATGCCTACGGAAGCGCACTCACGTTTCCCACCCGGTATCGATTCACCTCGATGGAGGTCTCGCGTGCGCTGGGAATGGTGCGTCGGCTGATCCTCGACTGGACGATTGCCCTAGAGAGCGCCGGCGTCCTCGGCGACGGTACCATGTTCACCGCATCGGAACGGACGGAGGCATACAGCGTGACCCAGAACTTCATCGCCCAGAACCAGTCCATCGGCGTCGCCGGCAACGTCTCCGGCGGCACGAACACGATTGCCGCGAACCAGACGTCCGACGGCGGCATGGACGTCCGGAAGGTCCGGGATTTCCTGGCCGAGACGAGCGGCCTGATCGCACATCTCCCGTCTGCGGTCAGGGACGAGATGCGCGAGGTCGTCGCGGAGGCGCAGGCCGAGGCGGGCAAAGCGAACCCCGACGGAAAGAAGGTTGGAAAGGCGCTCGCGGTCATCAAGGACTTGGGCATGCGCGCCGGCGGTGGCGTCATCGCAAGCGGCATCGTCTCCGGTGTCGGCGTCCTCCTCTCCTGAAGGAGCCACGTTCCGAGCGGCGCACCATCAAGACTGCCCTTACCTACGTTGGACCGTACTCGGTCGTCGGGCGGGCAAGCGATAGCCAAGCCTTCAACGTGCTGAGACCGTGCGCCATTGCGATCAGCCCGCGAACGGGGCGCGCCGGTTCGAAATGACGTATCGCCTCCTGGAGGATCGTGACCTCGGACGCTCGGTCCGTGAGGACAGTGAGGCGCTGCCACTGGCGTCGGTCACGGAGTGGAGGGCTTATTCCGAGGTCTGGTGCAAGGCATCCCGCTCGGCCAAGCTGACCGTTGCCACATCCCTCCATAGGTTCTATTTTTGTTCACATGGCCCAGAATTCGGCGATAGAGTGGACCGAGGCGACTTGGAACCCGGTGACGGGCTGCACCAAGATTAGCGCCGGCTGCGACAACTGTTATGCCGCGAGGTTCTCGGAGCGCTTCCGGGGCGTCCCGGATCATCCATTCGAGTCGGGTTTCGACCTGACCCTCCGCCCGAACCGTCTCGAACAGCCGCTCACATGGCGGCGTCCGAGGATGATCTTCGTGAATTCGATGAGCGACCTGTTCCACAAGGACGTTCCGGTCTCGTTCGTGGACCGTGTCTTCGACACCATGGAGCGGGCCGACTGGCATGAGTTCCAGATACTGACGAAGCGCAGTTCGCTGATGCGCGACTACGTCAACGCCCGTTATCGAGACGGACCAGTGCCACCTCACATCTGGCTCGGCGTGTCCGTCGAGGACGGCAGCAAGAAGTCTCGGGTCACTCACCTCTCGAAGACAAACGCATCCGTGCGTTTCCTGTCGGTCGAGCCCTTGTTAGGCCCCGTCGGCAGTTTAAATCTGAACGGCTTGCATTGGGTCATTGTGGGCGGCGAAAGCGGGCCTGGCGCCCGCCCCATGGAGAGATCCTGGGTCGTCGACCTCCTGGAACAGTGCACGCGTGCCGACGTCCCGTTCTTTTTCAAGCAATGGGGCGGCCGTTCGCCGAAAACCGGTGGCCGGCTGCTGGATGGACGGGAGCACAATGGATGGCCGAGGAGTGCGCGCGCGGCGCTGTCCGCCGTGGCGTAGGGGCGACGGATGAAACCGCAGCAGGTCACGTGGCCCCTTGAGGACCACACCAGGGCGAAGCACGAGATCCTTCGGCGCTACCTGCAAGCGTGGTTTCCGATCCTGGCGCAGGGCGGCTTTCCGCGGATGGTCCTCGTCGACGGCTTCGCCGGACCCGGCGTCTACGACGACGGCAGCGACGGCTCACCGCTGATCGCGCTCAAGGCATTCCTCGACCAGCCGAAACCGATCCCGGCGGAGTGCCACTTCCACTTTATCGAGAAGGATATGGCCCGGGCTGACCGGTTGCGGGAATGCATCGCGGCGCTGTTCGCCGTCCGGCCCCAGCCGCGCAACCTCCATGTGCACGTCCATGCGGGCGAGGGCTTCGAGCAGGTCTACGCCGATGCGCTCCGCAACCACCCCCGGAACGCACCGGTGTTCGCCTTGGTCGACCCGTTCGGATGGAACGGCATTCCGATGGCCGCGATGCGGGACCTGATGGACCGCGCCAGCGGCGAGGTGTTGGTCAATTTCATGTTCGAGGAGATCAATCGCTTCCTCGCGCATCCCGATCAGGGGGCCAACTTCGATGCCCTGTTCGGCTGCGGGGAATGGCGCCGGCTGACCATGCTCCCACCGACTCAGCGCAAGGCCGGCATCCGCGATCTCTACGCCAAGCAACTCCTGTCCGTGGCCGGAGCACGCTATGTCCGTCACTTCGAGATGCGCAACGGTCGCGAAAGAACCGACTACTACCTGTTCTTCGCAACGAAGAACCAGCGGGGTCTCAAGAAGATGAAGGAGGCCATGTGGTCCGTGGACCAGCGCGGGGGGATGACTTTCTCCGATGCGACGGATCCCAGCCAACAGGTCCTCTTCGACGGACAGGACACCTCGCAACTCGAAGGCATCCTTTCGCGTCGGTTCGCCGGGTCCGTGACGAATGTGGACGAGGTCGAGCGCTTCGTCGTCGAGGAAACCCCATTCCGCGAGACCCATTACAAGGGCATCCTGAAAGGGATGGAGGCCCGCGTGCCGGCCGCGATCCAAGTGGAGGCGTGCCGGGAGGGGCGCAGGAAGGGAACCTACCCGACCGGAACCCGGGTCCGCTTCACATGAGTGCGTCCACGACCTTACGCCTGTCAGAGTCGTAGCCCCCGGACGGAGGGCCTTCCGGCCATCCATCGGGCCGTACGGTCCTCAGCTTTCGGCACTCGTCCACGTTGAGGTCGAGCGGCGGTGCGACGTCCTCGAAGATTTCCACCAGCCGATCCCTGGACCGCATCCCGGGAAGGCTCCGACGCCCGCAAGGTCGGATGGCCCCACGACCGACAAGGGTCGTGGGGCCATCGCGTCGCCGGGTCTCGGTTCAGCCTCACCGAAACGCTATGCGTCCTCGTAGTCGTACATACCCTCGGTATCGATGCCGCCGCTGGTATCGAATTCGGGACGGGCGTAGCCAACGCGACCGGAAACGCGCTCGAATGTCAGCACGCTCGTGAACAGGATCTTGTCGCCGTGGTAGACCTGATCCGGGTCGTTCTCGCCATCCATCGACCCCGACACGGTCACCACCAACGCATCGGGGTTCGGCTGGACGTCGCACTCGTCGATGTAGATCTCGTCGAAATAGGCGTTCGTGGTCGCCATCTCTCCGGATAACGCCTCCTCGACCTCCGCGGGGTTGCGTTGCACGTAATCGTTGACCTCGTCGTCCAATTGACGGGCAAGCCAGACCTCCCCGGCGAAGTGCCCGGAAGCGACGATGAAAGCGCCTAGGACGGATGCGAGACCGTTCACGTCAGGCGGACCGACGAGTTCCTTCTGGATCTGGCGAACCCGTCCGTCCATGAGTCGAAGGTCGGGGATGAGGAAATCGGCCTCAGCCATGGCATCCAGCGGAAACCGCCGCTCCGCCTGGAGTGCCGCCGCCGTGGGATAGCCGAAATAGGCCGCCACGATCTCGTGAGCGTGTCCCGATCCGAGCTTCTTGCCGGTCAGGGCCTTGTAGTTCGAGCGGAGGTGGTCCGCGCAGTCCTTGGGAAGGGACATGGCATATCCATTTCAACCCGGCGTCTTGAAGGGGTAATCACAAGCGCTTCATGATCACCCTGCGCCGGCTGAGATGGTTGCCGTACAGAGGTCGATCCGAGATCGAATTCGCCGCCTTTTGGGTCGCTTGCAGCCCAGGCCATCGGCTCCTCTCCCAGATCTAGGCGCCGAGGATTCTCTCGGCAAGCGGATATCGAATAATTTCGTCACGCCGCCGTCAGGATGGGCAACTGGTCGTCCTGGTATCGTCGGCCGCGTCGCACCAGGCGTCGGTGTCTTGGAAGCGGTGTCGTCCGACCTCACCTTGGCCTCATGGACAGCACGTTCGACGTCATCATCGTAGGGGGAGGCGCCGCCGGCATCGGCGCCGCACGGCGGCTAGCGGCCCATGGCTCGTCGACCCTGCTGCTGGAGGCGTCGTCGCGTCTCGGAGGCCGCGCCCACACGCAGGACCTAGGGGGCTATCCGCTCGATCTCGGTTGCGAGTGGCTTCACTCAGGCGACCGCAACGCCTGGGTCGGCATCGCCGAGGCATCGGGTTTTCCGGTCAACCGAGGCGAGCCGCCGTGGTCGAAGGCGCATCCCGGCAGCACCCAGGACGAGGACGCCCAGGAGGTGGCGCAGGGGGCGTTCGGCGACTGGGAGGAGCGGCTCCGGACCGTGGCGGCGAATAGCGACCGAGCCAGCGATGCCCTTGAGCCCGGCGGCACCTGGAACGCCTACGTGCGAGCCATCGCCGGCTTCATGAGCGGCGTCGCCCCCGAGCAGATATCCGCCGCCGACTACCTCACCTACGACGATGCCTCGACGGGCTGGAACTGGCACCTGCCGCTTGGATACGGCACGCTGGTCGCCGCCAGCCTGCCGTCCTCGACGGCGCTGCGGCTCGCCACCCCCGCCGAGCGGATCGACCTGACGGCGGACGGCGTCGCGGTCACCACGCGCGCCGGCACCGTCCGGGCCGGGGCCGCCATCCTCACGGTCTCGACCGCGGTCCTGGCCGGCGACGCGATCCGGCTTCCCTCCCACGTGGACCCATGGCGCGAGGCCGCCGCCGCCCTGCCTCTCGGTCGCAACGAAAAGATCTTCCTGGAGATCGGGCGCGATGCCGCGTTCGAGCCGGACTCGCATGCCTACGGCAACCTGCGGGACCCAAGGGCCGCCGCCTACTCCATCCGCCCGAACGGATGGCCGGTGATCGAGGCGTTCCTCGGGGGAGAAGGCGCTCGGATCTTGGAGGAGGAAGGCCCGGCCGCCGGCTTCGCCTTCGTGTTGGCGGAGTTGGCAGCCCTGTTCGGCACCGACGTGGCGTCCGCGATCCGACCGCTCGCGGCAACCGGATGGAGCCGGATGGCATCCATCGGCGGAGCGTATAGCTGCGCCCTTCCGGGCCGGTCCCAGGCGCGGGCTCGGCTGGCCCAGCCCTACGAGGACCGCCTCTTCTTCGCGGGCGAGGCAACCCACCCTTTCGACTTCACGACCGCCCACGGGGCGCACGACAGCGGCCAAAGGGCTGCCGACGAGGCCGTGTCGGCGCTTCGGGACAGTCGCCGCCGTGGGCTGGCAGGTGGCCCGCCAGCTTCTTCCCCGGTACGGCGGAGGTCCGCATGACAAGGTGGTCGTAGCCCGGACCACCACCGCTGCTCGCGGACCGCCTGAACGCCATCGGATCGGGCGAGCCGTCGAGACGCCGCCGGGCTTGCCCGTATGGTTTTGGAAGACGGGTACGGGAAGCGTTGCCGCCCGTCCCGTCTCGATCAGATGACGCCGATGCTGGCTGTGACCAAGGCATTCACCTGATCGATCCTGGTCGCCACGAGGTAACCCGAGGTCGAATCCCACCCCCAGATCAAGCCGGTGACCTGCGCCAGACCGGCGTTCCAGGTGCCGCCAGCTTGCAGCGTCTCGTAGTACCGCGTGTTCCAGACGAGCGAGCCGCTCATACCGGGTGGCACTGGCAACGGACCACTGCCCACGACGTGCTGGGCCGGGCCGGGCCGGTGCTCGACCGCGAAATGCAGGGCGGGGTCGAACACGCCGGACGAGGTGAGCCGGTTGAAGGCATTACCCGAGAGCGCCGCGCCGCCTGGGGTTTCCTGACACAGGTAGCCGGTGCCGTTCGCGACCATGGTGCCGAAGGTGAAGCGGGCATTCTGTGCCGCGAAGCCGTAGACGAAGAGGAGTTCGCAATCGACCGGGGCATGCAGAGGTGCGATCCGGCTCGGCGGCACCGCGCCGCCGTGGTGGCCGTGGCCCTGCCAGACTGCGGGGGCGACGCGGGCGAGCGCGCCATCGAGCGGATGCGGGGCGCGAAGGCACGGGCCGGTGATCTGCCAGATGGTGTCGAGGTTGCGGAACTTGTGCGTCAGCGCCTGGGACGGATGCAGCGCGAGCACGTGTTCGTTGCTGAGCAGGAGCGCTCCGCTCGGGTCTTCGAGGTAGGAGCCGGTGCCCCAATGCTGACCCCATGAGCCATGCGAGATGGAGATCGGGGTTGCGTAGCGGTTGACGGCCGCGAGCATGTCGCGGGTGATCTGGGCGTAGGGGATGATGGGCGGGAGGGTCGGGGAAGGGGTGGGGGTGGGGGTTACGTGACCTGACATAGGTAAATGTTCCTTCGTGAGGGTGGATGGTTCTGTTGGACGATAGTCATGGCTGACCTCGGTTCCGGACGTTTGCGGGAACCCGCGCCACCGAACGGCAAACGCCGGAGGCACGGGAGACACGACAAGCTCTCGCTGTGCCGATAGACAGACTATAGGGCCGAACGCCCCCTAAGTCAAGTATTACTTTGAATTACCAGCCTGCCAAAGCCAACTTTTCCTGCCGATAGCAGTTAAAGCGCTTCGGGATACTCGATGGGATCGCTTCCCGGGGTGCAGTCGAAGGTCCTCATCCCCGGTAGCGGAGCGCCTCGACCACCAGGGCGAAGGCCGGGGCGTGCTGGTGCCGGCTCGGGTAGTACAGGTGGTAGCCGGCGAACGGGGGGCACCATTCGGCCAGGACCCGCTTGAGTCGGCCCTCATCGACGTAGGGCCGCACCCGGTCCTCCGGCAGGTAGGCGAGGCCCAGCCCGCCCAGGGCGGCCTTCAGGATCAGGCCGGTGTTGTTGAACACCATCTGGCCCTCGACCCGCACGTTGAGCTCGCGGCCGGCCTTCTCGAACTCCCAGGCGTAGATGTTCCCCCGCGTCGGCAGGCGAAGGTTGATGCAGCGGTGGTGCATCAGGTCCTGCGGCTTCCGGGGCCTCCCACGGTTCTCGAAATACTCGCTCGATCCGACGACGGCCATGCGGATGTCCGGCCCGATCCGCACCGCGATCATGTCCTTCTCGACCATCTCGCCATGGCGCACCCCGGCGTCGAAGCCGTCGCTGACGATGTTCGTCAGCCCGTTGTCGGTGACGATCTCGACCTTGATGTCGGGGTAGGCAGGCAGCAGCCGCTCCATGGCCGGCAGCAGGATGGTCTCGGCGGAGTGCTCGCCCGAGGTGATGCGGACGGTTCCGGCGGGCTTGTCCCGCATACCGGTGAGCGTCGCGATCTCCTCGTCGATATCCTCCAGGCGTGATCGCACGGTCCTGAGGAGCCGCTCCCCCACCTCCGTCGGGGCGACGCTGCGGGTGGTGCGGGTCAGCAGACGCAGGCCGAGGCGCGTCTCAAGGGTCTTCATGCTGTGGCTGAGGGCCGATTGCGAGACCCCGAGCTGCGCCGCCGCCCGGGTGAAGCTCCGCTCGCGCGCGACCGCGACGAAGGCCGCCAGGTCGTTGAGGTTCTCGCGCGCCATTCATGAACCTTATTCATAGCCCCATGCCGATCTTACCGTCTAATCGGCCAAAGGCCCGAGGGCTAGGTTGCCGTCATGAACGACCGGCGGGGCCGGCGACGCACGAAGGAGATCCGTCATGGAGATCAGGCGCAGCGGCTCGCAGCCGTCCGGCAAGGGACCGGCGGAGTGGTTCACCGGGTCCGTCCGCGTCGACCCGCTGTTCGGGCCGCCGGAGCCGTCCCGGGTGGCCGGGGCGCACTTCACGTTCGAACCGGGCGCACGCACCGCCTGGCACACCCATCCGCTCGGGCAGACGCTGATCGTCATGGCCGGCCTCGGCTGGGTCCAGCGCGAGGGCGGCGCGGTCGAGGAGATCCGGCCAGGCGACGTCGTCTGGTTCGAGCCCAGCGAGAAGCACTGGCACGGCGCCACTGCCACGACCGGCATGAGCCACATCGCCGTCCAGGAGAAGCGCGACGGCAGCCCCGTCGACTGGATGGAGCACGTCACCGACGCGCAGTACCGGGCCTGATCGCCCCGCGCCGGCAAAACTCAACTCACGGAAGCACCACCATGAAGACGCGCACATTGGGCACGGGCGGCCCCGAAGTATCGGCCATCGGTCTCGGCTGCATGGGTCTGAGCTACGGCTACGGCCCCGCCACGGAGACGCGGGAGGCGGTCGCGCTGATCCGCGCCGCCTTCGAGCGGGGCGTGACCTTCTTCGACACCGCCGAGGCGTACGGCCCGTTCGTGAACGAGGAGGTGCTCGGCAAGGCGCTCGCCCCTATCCGCGACAGGGTCGTCATCGCCACCAAGTTCGGCTTCCCCGGGGGCGACGTGCAGAAGGGCCTGGACAGCCGCCCGGAGAACATCCGCGCGGTGGCCGACGCCTCGCTGCGACGGCTCGGGACGGACCGGATCGACCTGTTCTACCAGCACCGGATCGACCCGGACGTGCCCGTCGAGGACGTCGCCGGCACGGTCCGCGACCTGATCCGCGAGGGCAAGGTCAAGCATTTCGGCATGTCGGAGGCGGGTACGCAGTCGCTTCGCCGGGCCCATGCCGTCCAGCCGGTCGCGGCGCTCCAGAGCGAGTATTCGTTGTGGTGGCGCGAGCCGGAGGCCGAGGTGCTTCCGACCTGCGAGGCGCTCGGGATCGGCTTCGTCCCGTTCAGTCCGCTCGGCAAGGGTTTTCTGACCGGTGCGATCAGCGAGGCGACGACCTTCGACAAGACCGATTTTCGCAATAGCGTGCCGCGCTTCTCCGAGGAGAATCGGAAGGCGAACCAGGCCCTGGTCGAGGTCGTGAAGGGCATCGCCGCCGGCAAGGGCGTGACGCCGGCCCAGATCGCCCTGGCCTGGCTGCTCGCCCGCAAGCCGTGGATCGTGCCCATCCCCGGGACGACCAAGCTCCACCGGCTTGAAGAGAATATCGGCGCGGCCGAGGTCGAGCTCGGTCCCGAGGACCTGGCCACCATCGCGGATGTGCTCGGCAAGGTGACGGTGCAAGGGGACCGCTACCCTGCGCACCTGCAGCAGCGCGTGGGTCGGTGACCACACGCTTGGAGCGTGGAAATTCGCGACTCCTAGGGAAGCAGGCAATGGGAAGCGCTTCATTTCCCTCAAGCGCCGTGCGTTGTGCCATGATCGACGCGTAGGCCTCCGAGCGTCCCCTTCACTGCGTCCGAGGGACTGGGATCTCGGTCCGGGCTCCAGTCGGTGGCGATTGGCGTCGAACGGGGGAGGGACGGCATGACCAAGCACCTCGTCGCCCGTGCGAATGTCCTGATCCTCGGGGTGCTGCTGGCTATCCTCGCCCTCGTCGGCGCGATGACCTGGGAAAGGCTCAATGCCTCCCGCGACGCGCGGCAGTGGTCGCAGCACAGCTACGACGTCCTCGGCACGCTCAAGGACCTCGCCATCGCCCTGCGCGACGCAGAGACGGGCCAGCGTGGCTACGTGCTCACGGGCAAGGACGAGTACCTCGCACCCTATGACGCCGCCCGCGACCGCATCGGCGTGCTCCAGGGCGAGATGCAAAAACTCACCGCCGACAATCCGGTGCAGCAGCAACGGTTGCGGGACCTCGCACCCGTGATCCAGCACAAGTTGGAGGAACTCGCCCAGACCGTGCAGGCGCGGCGGGATTCCGGGTTGGAAACGGCGCTACGCATCGTCAATTCGGATGCCGGCAAGGCGTACATGAGGGATGCCGAGGCGTCCCTGTCGGCGATGCTCGCCGACGAGGAGAAGTTGCTGACCGAACGCGTCGCCCAGAACGATGCCCGTGCCGGCTGGGTGCGCTGGATGGTGATCGGCGGCTCCGCGCTCGCCATCCTGGTCCTTTTGGCTGCCGCGCGGCTCCTCAACCAAGCATGGTCGCGCTCCCACAAGGCGGAGATCGCCCAGGGTGATCTCGTCCTGCGCCTGCGCACCACTCTCGACAGCCTCAGCCAGGGCGTCGCCGTTTTCGGACCGGATCGGAAGCTCAAGAACTGGAATCATTGCTTCCAGGTTCTGCTCGACCTGCCCAAGGCGATGGTGCGTCCGGGCACCGCCTACGCCGCCTTCGTCGAGCACACGGCGGAGCCGGGCCGTCCCGCCCTGGAGACCGAGGATCAGATCCGACATGGCAGCCAGCAGCCGGGCGAGGCCGTGACCTACGAGCGCCAGCGCGCTGACAGCCACCACCTTGAGATCCGCCGCACCCCGATGCCGGACGGCGGGTTCGTACTGACCCTTTCCGATATGACCAAGCGCGTCCAGGCCGAGGGTGTGCTGCGGGAAGCCCAGAAAATGCAGGCCATCGGCCAGCTGACCGGGGGCATCGCGCATGACTTCAACAACCTGCTGCAGGTCATCGTCGGGAACCTTGAGTTCGTACGCGCCAAGGTGAGCGACGACCCCAAGCTGCAGCAGCGCATCGAGCGCGCGGCCTGGGCGGCCCAGCGCGGGGCGACCCTGACCAGCCAGCTCCTCGCATTCGCCCGCAAGCAGCCGCTGGCGCCTGCCGCCATCGACCTTGCAGCCACCATGCCCGATCTGGTGCCGCTCCTGCGTCGCACCCTCGGCGAGCACATCGACGTCCGCTACGTCGAGACCGCCGGGCTCTGGCCGGCCATGGCCGACCCGGCGCAGTTGGAGAGCGCCGTCCTCAACCTCGCCCTGAACGCCCGCGACGCGATGCCGGGCGGCGGCCGCCTCACCATCGAGCTCGGCAACAAGGTGCTGGACGAGGCATACGCCCGCGACAACACCGAGGTGACGCCGGGCGACTACGCCATGGTGGCGGTCTCCGACACCGGCCACGGCATGACGCGCGAGGTCGTGGCGCGGGTGTTCGAACCCTTCTTCACGACCAAGCCGGACGGCAAGGGCACGGGGCTCGGCCTCGCCATGGTGTTCGGCTTCGTCAAGCAGTCCGGCGGGCATGTGAAGATCTACTCCGAGCCCGGCCAGGGCACGACGGTGAAGATCTACCTGCCGCGCGCCATGAAGGCCGTCACCGCCGCGGCGACCCGCACGTCCGCCCCCATCGACCTGCCGCGCGGATCGGCGACGGTGCTGGTGGTCGAGGACGAGGCGGCGGTGCGCGAGATCGCCTGCGCGATCCTCTCCGACCTCGGCTACCGGGTGCTGGAGGCGGCCGACGGCGAGGAGGGCCTGCGGATGTTCGGGCTCCACGCTTCGCAGGTCGACCTGCTGCTGACCGACGTGGTGCTGCCCGGCAAGGTACGCGGACGCGATCTATCGGAGAGCATCGCCGCGATCCGCCCGGAGGTCAGGGTGATCTTCATGTCCGGCTACACGGAGAACTCCATCGTCCACCACGGTCGCCTCGACGACGGGGTCCACCTCATCGGCAAGCCGTTCAAGCGGGAGCAACTCGCGCGCAAGGTCGCCGAGGTTCTCGGTTCGCCGGTGGCGTTAGGGAACGAAGGCCCCAACATCGTGGAACTGAGACCGCGTCGTGACGGCTAGCGGCCCCCCCAGGACCTTCGAGCAAACCGCCGAACGACCTACCGAGTAGGTAGCGAATCGTGGCTCAGTTTGGATTTGCAGTGAGCGCGGCGAGGAAACAGACCGTAGCGGCAATCCCCAACGCGGTCCGCACCGCGTGCAGCCCGTTCCACTTAGCGAGAAGCTTTCGTGTTTCCGGACCGGCTACCGCTGGTTCGGTAGCCATCAACACCCGATTGACCGGCAAGATACCGAATAACGTCCAGGGCCAATTCGCTATCATCAGAAGTGCGCCGACCAGAAAAAGTAACCTTCCTTCGATCCACCATGCGACGGCGCCTAGCAAGAACCCAATGATCGCTAAGCTCGACTGCATCAGGAGCCCTCGATTATATGAAGGTTTCCATTGCGTCAGGAATGCACTGTCTGACAAAATTGCACGAGCAGGATGCTCGGCGATATTTATATAAAATGCTGCCCCGGTAAACAGTGCCGCAGTCGTCAGAGCCAAGCAACCAAACATTATGCACTTCCGCTAAGCCGCAGTCCGCTTGTCGTAAAATTCAAGCTGCCCTGGCGCAGGTGCATCGTTATCCACCGACCCGGCGATATCGTCCATGCTCCACCGCGTCGTTCCGGCGATGCCGCAACGGACCTCGAACCTTACGACCTCTCCTCGATCAGCCCTCGGATGCGGCTTGCGAGCGCCTCCAGGGCGAACGGCTTCACCAGGATCTCCATGCCGGGGGCGAGGTGGCCGTGGTTGAGCGCGGCGTTCTCGGCGTAGCCGGTGATGAACAGCACCTTCAGGCCGGGGCGCGAGACCTTGGCCGCGTCCGCCATCTGCCGTCCGTTCATGCCGCCGGGCAGGCCGACGTCGGTCACCAGCAGGTCTATGCGCACGTCCGACTGCAGCACCTTGAGGCCGGAGGCGCCGTCGCCCGCCTCGATGGCCGCGTAGCCTAGATCCTCTAGCACCTCGGTGACGAGCATCCGGACGGTGGGCTCGTCGTCGACGACCAACACCGTCTCGCCAGCCTTGGCCCTGGCGGCCGCCGAAAGGTCCGGGACCGCCTCCGACACATCCGCCTCACCGCGGTGGCGGGGTAGGTAGAGGCAGACCATCGTGCCGTTCCCAGGCTCGGAATAGATCCGCACCTGCCCGCCGGACTGCTTGGCGAAGCCGTAGATCATCGACAAACCGAGGCCCGTACCCTCGCCCATCGGCTTGGTGGTGAAGAACGGGTCGAACGCCTTGGCCACTATGTCGGGTGCCATGCCGGTGCCGTTGTCCGAGACGCACAGCGCCACGTACTGCCCCGGCTCCAGGTCGCGCTCGCGGGCGGCGGTCCGGTCGAGCCAGCGGTTGCTCGTCTCGACGACGATGCGGCCGCCGTCGGGCATGGCATCCCGGGCGTTGATGCAGAGGTTGAGCAAGGCGTTCTCAAGCTGGCTCGGATCGACCAGGGTCGGCCACAGGCCGCCGGCGCCGACCACCTCGACGGACACCGCCGGCCCGACCGTGCGGCGCACGAGCTCCTCCATGCCCTCGATCAGCCGGTTCACGTCGGTCGGCTTGGGCGCGAGGGTCTGGCGTCGGGAGAAGGCGAGCAGGCGGTGCGTCAGGGCGGCGGCGCGTCGGGCCGCGCCCTGGGCGGCCCCGATGTAGCGCTCCAGGTCGCCCATCCGGCCCTGGAGCATGCGCGTCTGCATCAGCTCCAGCGAGCCGACGATGCCCGCCAGCATGTTGTTAAAGTCATGCGCGAGGCCCCCCGTGAGTTGCCCGACCGCCTCCATCTTCTGCGATTGCCGCAGTGCCTCCTCGGTTCGGGCGAGCGCCTCGGCCTGGGCCTTGGCGGCGGTCACGTCGCGCACGGTGGCGTAGATCAGGCCACCGGTCGGGACCGCGTTCCAGGAGAGCCAGCGCCAGCTTCCGTCGCGATGGCGGTAGCGGTTCTCGAACGACATCTGCGCGTCGCCCCGCGCCAGACCCACCGCGGCTTCCTCGGTCAGGGCGCGGTCGTCGGGATGGACGAAGTCGAGGAACGGGCCGGCCTTCATCTCGGCTTCCGTCCAGCCGAGCGTCGCCGTCCAGGCCGGGTTGAGGCTGACGAAGCGGCCGTCGAAGTTGGCCACGCAGAGCATGTCCGAGGATGCCCTCCAGATCATGTCCCGCTCGGCCGTACGCGCGGCAACCTGGCGTTCGAGCTCCTCGGCCTGGCGGCGTCGCTCGTCGACGTCGGTATGGGTACCGACCCATTGTGTGATCGTGCCGGCCGCGTCCCGGACAGGCTGCGCCCTCGCCAGGAACCAGCGATGGGCGCCATCGGCCCCGCGGATACGGAACTCGACCTCGTAGTGCTCACCCGTTTCGATGGAACGAGCCCAGCCTTCCCGGGCCGCCGGCAGGTCGTCGGGATGGATCAGGTCGACCCAGGTCGCGACCCGGTTCAGGCTACCCGGATCGACGCCGGTGTAGGCGTATGCCTGCCCGTTGAACCAGTACAGCGTGCCGTTCGGCCGGGCCGCCCAGACTTGGTTCGGCACGGCCTCGGCGAAGGCGCGGAACTGCGCCTCGCTGGCCTGGAGGTCTGCCTCCGCGCGCCTGCGGGCGGTGACGTCCCGGAACAACACCGAGACCTGACGCCGGCTCGCCGGTTCGATCCGCGCTGCCGAGACCTCGATGTGCCGACCGGCAACCGGGAACGCCCGTTCGAACCGGATCGATTCCCCCGTCCGCAGCACGCCGCCGTAGAGATTTAGCCAGCCCTCGGCCTCGTCCGGCGCGAGGTCGCGCAACGTCCGCCCGACGATGTTCGCGATCCCGGTCTGGCGCTCGTAGCCTTGGTTGGCGACGGTGTGGACGTAGTCGCTCGCCGGACCGTGCGGCCCGTCGATGAACTCGATGATGCAGAAGCCGTCGTCGACCGCCTCGAACAGCGCCGTGTAGCGCTCCTCGGTTTCTCGCCGGGCCGTGGCGTCGACCATGGTCCCGAGCGCCCGGAACGCACGGCCATGCTCGTCGAACAGGCAACGCCCCTTGGCCCCCACCCAGCGCACGGTACCGTCCAAGGGGGAGACGACGCGGAACTCGGCCTCGAACGGTGCGCGCCGCTCCGGATCGAGGGTGGCGGCGAACGCCGACAGCGTCGCCTCCCGGTCGTCGGGGTGCAGGCAGTCACGAAGCGTACCGAGACCGCATGGCGCGTTCGGAGACAGGCCGAACAGGCCGCGGGTGCGTTCGGACAGGGTCAGTGCATCGGAGACGATGTCGAGGTCCCAGGTGCCGATCTCGGCCGCCTCGGTCGCCAGCCGCAGCGCCATCTCGCTGAACTGCAGGCGCTCGGCGTCGGTGGCGCGGGCCGCCGACAGGGCGGCGTTCTCGCCGCGCAAGGCCGCGAGCTGCAAGACGTCGGCGCTGACGTCGTACTGGCTCGCAAAGAAGTACGCGACCTCGCCGGCGGCGTCCTTGACCGGCGCCAGGAGCAGCTGGTTCCAGAAGGTCGTGCCGTCCTTGCGGTAGTTGAGGAGCGCGACCTCGATGCCGCGCCGGGCTGCGATGGCCTCGCGCACGCGGGCGACGTCGTCCCGGTCGGTCTCGGGTCCCTGGAGGAAGCGGCAGTTCCGTCCGATGATCTCGTCGTGCGCGTACCCCGTGAGCCGGGTGAAGGCGCGGTTGACGAAGATGATTGGGTTGTCCGGTTGGCGCGGGTCCGTGATGATCATCGGCATTCGCGTCGCGCGCACGGCTGCGGCGAACGGGTCGGTGATGTCCTCCCCTCCGGCGATCTCGGAGAGGATGCGGTGCGTGTCCCGCAGAACGATCTCTGCCTCGGCCTCGGCCGGCGTGGGAAGGTCTGTCGCGTCTGTCACGCGAGGCCGTCTAGCAAATTCGCCATGGGTGCTGAACCACGGTTCGAGGTGGGCCGATGCGCGCAGGGCTTCGGATCCACAGGTGAGGAATGGGCCAACTCCGAGGGTGAGTCGGAGCCGCATGGTGGCACGGCACCTAGCCGCGCCGATCCGGTTCGCACGATGGGACGCGACGCCGGTCAGGCCGCCGGAACGACCATCCGGAAGTGCAGGCCGCCATCGTCGATGGTGCGTTCGAACCGGCCGGCTAGGCTGCGCTCGATGGTTTGCCTGAGCAGGCGCGAACCGAATCCCGTGCCTTCCGCCTTGGACGTCCCGGACGGGGCGGCGCCCTCGGTCCAGTCGAGGGTCAGGACGTCGTGTTCGATGCGCCCGACCAGTTTGAGATCGCCGCCTCCGGACAGGGCCCCGTACTTGGCTGAGTTGGTGGCGAGTTCGTGGAAGATCATCGCGTAGTCGTTGACCCTGTCGGGGGTGGCGACCGCGGCGGCGTCCACGTCGACGTCGATGTTGGCACCGTTCCGGTACGGAGACAGGATACGCTCGGCGAGGTCACCCAGCCTGACGTTGCCCTGGTCGAGCTTGTGCGACCGGGTCGCCATGGTCGTCGCCTCGTGCAGCACCCCGAAGCGCCGCGAAAGGTCCTCGGCGAAACTCGGGGTCGACTTGGCGTCCCGGGCTACGATGGCGGTGAGCGCCCGGGCGACGGTGAACATGTTCGAGACGCGGTGGGCGAGCTCGGACGTCAGCAGGTGCTCGGCTTCCTCGGCCCGCTTCCGGTCGGTGATGTCGAGGAAGATGGCCTGGACCCACTCGCCGACCTTGCCGGCATCCCCACCTACGCCACGCGCCGAAATCCAGCGCGCGTCGGGTCCGTCCCCGATGCGAAAATCGAAGCTGTAGGGCTGCGGGTCGTTGGCGCTGGCCGCCCAGTCGAGCATCATGCCGTGGCGGTCGTCGGCGGCGACCTTCTCGAACAGGGCGTCGATGGTGACGACCGACTCCGTCGTGGCCCAGAACTCCCGGCACAAACCGTCGAGTTGAGCCAGGCGCCGTTCCGGCGACCATGCCCATAGGCCGACGCCACCCCGGTGGATCGCCCCTGTGAAACTTTCGAGCGTCCACTCGTCACCGGCCAGAGTCGTTCCTTGAACCATGCGTCTTTCCGAACCGGACCCTGTGTCGTGCGGGGGGCGCATTCCCGCCTTGGCAGTGGGGAACTCCCGCCGCCCGCGTTTGCTCCGGCAAAGCTATCCGTGACTGTCTCGGCCAGCCCTGGTCGACATCACGAAAAGGAGAGAGACGAACCTTTCCGTGAGGCCCTCCTGATGCGGCCGCGCCCAGGACGCTCCTCGGTGCATGCCGGGACCGCTCAAATGACGCGGCTCCGCTCGCAACCAATCGACTTAACCTGTGTTGCAAAACCATGACGACGAAGCGCTCCATGGAAGCCTCGGCCGTCCTCGTCGTCGAGGACGACGACCTCGTGCGCCTCTGCGCGGTCGAGATGTTGGAGGATGCTGGCTTCGAGATCGTCGAGGCGCGCCATGCCGACGAGGCGTGGTTCATCCTTCACGAGCGGTCGGACATCGGCGCGCTTTTCACGGACGTCGACATGCCGGGCACCATGTGCGGGGTGACCCTGGCCGGTCGCGTCCACGACGCGTGGCCCGACATCCGCCTCGTCGTGACCTCGGGACGCCAGCGTTTCGCCGACGGGGAAATCCCGGACCACGGCCTGTTCGTGCCCAAGCCCTACAGCGCGGACCAAGTTATCGACGCGATCCACGACGCCGTCTGAGCGACGTCCGGGTCCTTCATCCGCTGGTGGCCAATCATCGAGATCCGATCGGTGGCAGCCGCCACGAACGCCCGTGACGGGTGGTTATGCGTTCGGACGCTTTCGAATGACGAGACATCGAAGCGGACACCGTCGTCGTACCAGCCGATAGCCCAGCGGTTGTGCGGGACTTTCCTGCGTCTGGGCTCGTGTTCCATTCGGTCGTCCGTGGAAGGTCCGTCGGGAAAGACCGAACCGCCCGGGGGTGTCAGAGAACCGATCTGCCTGAGTCGCATTCACGACAGTAAGGCCCAGCCAACGTCCGAGGAGCGCCTGCTTCCGGGCGGGTCCGGCATCGGGAGATGGCTGGGCGGCAGCCTGCCTCAGCGAGTGACCAAGCACGGTCGAGGCTACAACCGAAGGATAAGCATGACCTACCTGCGCTACGCCCCCGACATCGAGCAACCGGCGCCGGACGAGCAGGATACCATCGACGGCATCATAAAGGGCATGACCCAGCAGTCGGAGACGGTCGAGAAGCGGGAGCACCACGCGGTCCGTGCCAGCCACGCCAAGAGCTCGGCTTGCGTCACGGGCGAGCTGACGGTCGCTGCGGGCCTTTCGTCGGAACTGGCGCAAGGGCTGTTCGCCACGCCTGGTAGCCATCCCGTCGCGGTACGCTTCGCGCAGGGCCCGGGCGAGACCCTGGGCGACCGGGTGTCGACCCATCGCGGCATGTCCATCAAGGTCTTCGACGTTCCCGGGGAGAAGCTCCCTGGCCATTCCGTCGACACCCAGGACTTCGTGCTCGCAACCGGCACGACCTTCCCGTCCGGTACAGCGGCCGGCTTCCTGCGCGACGGCACTGTCATCGGCAAGTCGACCGGTCTGCCGGAGGGCGTGAAGAGCGCGGTGTCCTCCACCATGCGCAACCTCAACAAGGCGCTGCATGCCTTCGGCACCGAGAGCGCGCTCGCCGACTTCTTCGGGCACCCCTACAGCCACCCGCTGGCCGACAGCTACTTCAGCCAGGCGCCGGTACGCTTCGGCGATTTCGTTGCCAAGCTCGGGGCTGAACCCGCGAACGAGTCCCAACGTGCGCTGTCCGAGTGGCGGCTCGACCCGCACCAGGACGAGGACGGCTTCCGGCACGCCACCGTCGCGTTCTTCCGGGAGAACGAGGTGATGTTTGAGCTTAAGGCGCAGCTTTGGGCGGATGCTGAGCGGCAGCCCATCGAGGACGCCTCGGTCGACTGGCCGGTCTCGGTCAGCCCCTACCGGACGGTGGCGACGCTCCGCCTTCCGCGCCAGGACGCCTATTCGCCGCAACGGGTGCGCTACTTCGACGAGGTCATGACCTTTCGCCCGGCGCACAGCCTCGCGGCGCACCGACCGCTCGGTTCGGTGATGCGGGCGCGCCTCCAGGTCTACAGGGCGCTGAGCGACTTCCGCCACCGCGAGAACGGCGTGGCGGCCGAGGATACCGCCGGCATCGACCGCATCCCGGCGTGAGGAACGGCGCGACCTGCGCCTCTATTGAAACCTGACATCCAGAAGGACGATGACATGAGCTTACAGGGCAAGAAGATCGCGATCCTGATCGCGCCGCGCGGCACCGAGGAGCCGGAGTTCGCGAAGCCCCACGAGGCAGTGAAGCAGGCCGGGGCGACCGTGACGGTCATCGGTCTGGAGGCAGGCGAGGCTGAGACCGTGAACAACGATCTCGATCCGGCCGGCCGGTACAAGGTGGACCGGACCATCGATGGGGCCTCGGCGGCGGACTACGACGGGCTCGTCATCCCCGGCGGCTGCGTAGGCGCCGACAAGCTCCGGGCGAGCAAGGATGTCGTGGCGTTCGTCCGGGACTTCTTCGCTGCGGGCAAGCCGGTCGGGGTCATCTGCCACGGGCCATGGACGCTGATTGAGGCGGACGTCGTGAAAGGGCGGACGCTGACCTCCTATCCTACGGTCCGGCGCGACATCGAGAACGCCGGTGGCACATGGGTCGATGAGGAGGTCGTTTGCGACAAGGGGCTCGTCACCAGCCGCACGCCCAAGGACCTGCCGGCCTTCTGCGCCAAGATCATCGAGGAGTTCGCGGATCGCCGTCATCCCGACCAGGCCCGGAGCGCCTGAGGGGTCGGGTAGCCAGCGATCGGTTCTTGAGCGTCCGGGGCGGTCCATGGGCCGCCCCGGGCTGAGCCTTGACGACGTCCCGTGGCCGGGACGCCCTCGCGGAAGCCTCCATCAGCCCTCGATGGCGCCGATCTGCTTGAGGATGCCGAGCTCGTCGGACGAGCCCCACCGCTCGACCATCTTGCCGTCGACGAAACGGCCGATCTGCATACCACGGACCTTGATGGCCTTCCCGGTCGGCTTGTGGCCGTTGAAGTCGCCCTGGTGCGTGCCGGTGAGCGTGTAGGCGAAGGCGACGCTGTCTCCGTCGGCGACGAGCTTCTTCACCTCGACCTGCATGTCGGGGAAGGCGGAACGGAGCTGCGTGAAGAAAGCCTGGTATCCCTCGGGACCCATGTGCTGGCCCGGCGCAGGGTCATGATCGTGGCAATCCGGGGCGACGACTTCGGGGAAGGATTCGAAACGACCGCCGTTGACAAGTTCGCCGAATTTCTCGGTCGCCTGGATGCTGGTCTCGCGGGACATGATGTTCCTTGGGGCTCGGGGCTGGCAAAGGCGCGTCCGGCGCCTCGACGCATGGGAAACTCCCGCCACAGTCGGACGTTGCTGGCGCCGCGCACGACAGGGACGGGATGACTGCCAGGCATGACGTCGGATCGTAGCGGGGTGGCTTGGTCAGCCGCTGGCTGCGACCGCCGCGAGGCTGTTGGCACCTACGCCGTCATGCTCGCGGCATTGATCCTGGCACGACATAAGCCGTGAACGACAGCGAGGCTGCTTTCTCGCGAAAACAGCCTCGCTTAACGTCCGGTAACTATCCCGTGCGAAGCAAATGCTTCGAAACGGGACTTTGATCGCAAAAACGGATCATTGCGCCGGAGATCAGCGGCGGCCAGGGCGGCGGCCGTCTCGGCATCGTGCGCCTCGATCACGAACTTGATGTCGAGCTTGGCCGCCGGATAGTCGAAGGCCGAGAGGGCCGCGGTGAGGCGTGGGACCACGGCCGCTTCCCGGTGCAGGGCGACGAACACCGTGTAGACGGGGAGGTCGGCATCGGCCAGGCACGCGTCCGCCGCCACGCCCTCCGCCTCGACGCTGACGGCGGCGACCCGCAGGGTCACCATGGCGAGGAGCACGAGTTGGACGGCGGTCCAGAGGCCCACGACCAGGGTGGGCGGAAGTTCGACCATGGCGACCACCGCGAGTCCGGCGATCAGGCCGGCGATGGCGAGGGTCGGTCCCATGGGACGGGCCTTCAGCGCCCAGTCGGGCCGGTGGACCTGAAGGGAATCCGCCGCGGCGGCGGCGATGCCGGCGGGGTTGGCGCTGAAGACGGCCTCGCGCAGGGCGCGGGGCGTGGTCAGTGCCGGCATCCGACCCATGGGGCTGCGCCCGCCCAGCACTTCAGCGATGGCGGCGCCGCGCGGCGCCAGGACGAAGGCGGCCGGCGCGCCCGGCAGCAGGGGGGCGACGCCGGCGACCACGCTCTCGGGGTAGCGTGCGCCGGGCCCCAGGGGGATCGCGTCGGCGAGGAAGGGGGTGCCGAGTTCGGCCGCGAGTGCCCGGTAATAGGCCTCCTCCGTGACGGTGCCCGACGCGAGAAGGGCGGAGGCTCCGTCGGTGCCCCAGGCGCGGGCGCGGTCGGCGGCCTTGGCCAGGGCTGCCGGATCGACACCGTGATCCAGGAGGAAGGCGAGGTCGGGCGGCAGGGGCGAGACGCCGGCCTGCGACACGAAGGGTAAACCGAGGATCGACAACGGGAGCGTCTCCCGGCGGCTCGAGAACGTGCTAGGGAGACGGCGTGAGCCAGACCGCGTCCGCGCACAACCAGCGCACCACGAATACAACCCCGAGGTCAAGGACGCGCTGGATTTCTCCGGCGGTCCTCGCCGTGGCGATGGCCCTGCTGGTGGGACGCGCAGACGCGCAGACGCCTCCCGCGCCGGGACAGGGGGTCGCCATCCCGAACTTCTGGAACCCGCGCGCGCGCCAGGAGCGCATCGACGCGCCCCAGACGAGCCGCACGGTCCGCTTCCTCACGGACGACGAGTTCCCGCCCCTGCACTTCCCCGGGCCGGACGGCACGCCCACGGGCTTCTCGGTGGAGCTCGCCCGCGCGGTCTGCGAGAAACTCGCCCTGACCTGCACGGTCCAGGCCCGGCGCTTCGACACGCTGCTCGATGCGCTGGCCGACAAGCAGGGCGACGTGGTCGCCGCCGCCATCCCGCTCACGCCGGCCCTGCGGGCGCGGTTCCTGGCCACCCGGCCGTACTTTCGCTGGCCGGGCCGGTTCGCGGCGCGCACGGACAAGGCGCTGCCCGTCCCCTCCGCCACGGCCCTCGCCGGCCGCAGCGTCGGCGTGGTCGCGGGCAGCGCCCACGCGGCCTACCTCAAGGCGTTCTTCCCCAAGGCGGAGGCGCGCGACTTCAACGATCTCGCCGCCGCCGAGGGCGCCCTGCGGCGCGGCGAAGTGGAGTACGTCTTCGCCGACGGCCTCAACCTCGCCCTGTGGGTCGGCGGCATCGAATCGGCGCAGTGTTGCGCCCTCGTCGGCGGCGACTACCTCGAGAACCGCTATTTCGGCGAGGGCATCGGCCTCGTCACCCGACCCGACGACGCGGCCTTGGCCCGCGCCCTCGACGACGCCCTGCAGCGGGTGTGGGACGACGGCAAGTACGCCGAACTCTACCTCAGGTTCTTCCCCGTCAGTCCGTTCTAGGGCGTTCCGCGAACGGCACCGTTCTGCCCGGGGAACTCGCTCCCGGCAAGGGTATCGCGCGCATCCCAAGGGTATCGCGCGCATCCGATGCGTATCGCACCTCAAAACGACGACTTACAGCAAGCTCACACCGGCCGACATTACGTCATCGCCCGACAAGGCGCGATCAGGTCCGCAACTTCTACCGGACCATAGCTTCGCCATAACAGCCTTGTCGGAAGGCGATGCATCGCCAGCGGAGCCGGTCCTTCGCCGTTCGCCGCGAAGTCTTGCGGCGCGACCGCGAAGACCAGTGCATCCGGAACCGGCGCGCGACAGTCCGGTTGAGTCCTCATCACCCGTTCGATGCCCAGAGGAGGCCGCATGACCACCAAGGCACCGCCCGTCCCCCCGGCCAACCAGTCCGACAAGGGGCCCGGAAGCGCACCCGACGCCCCCCTCGCCACCGGGCCCAAGGGTTCGGGCCAGACCCGGAACCCCGACACGATCGGTCAGGCCGGCAATTCCAAGGTGAACACCACCCATCAAGGCCATCAGCAGGATCGGTAATGAGCACCTCGAAGAAGACACCTGCCGCCGACCGGCATCACGGCGGCCCCGGCAGCAGTCACCAGGACGCGAGCAAGCCGCAAGCGGAGACGCGTGACGGCTCGAATCCCGGCAGCCCGACCAGCGATGCCAAGTCCCACGTCTCGGGCGGCGGCGGAGAACGTGACCGTCACCACGCCCACGACGCGGACGGCAACAGTCCCGCCCGGTCGCACTGACATCGTTCCCCCAACGCGATCTGCCCCGGCGCGGATTCGTCCCGGGGCGAAGCCGAATGAGAGAGTGAGCGCAGCATGGCGAACGCGAACAAGCACAAGATGGGGCCCGGCACCCAAGGCAAGAGCTCCGGAACGGGCGCGATGACCGATCTCCCGGAGGGCATCCTCCCGGAAAACATGGTCCTGAGCAATCGCGACAAGGCCCAGCACAGCGACGAGCGCGGCCTCGACAGCAAGAACGTCCAGACCGAGCAGTATCAGGACCACGTCGGCAACCGCCTGGCCGACGACGTGGGCGCCGAGGCCACGGGCGGCGACAACGTCAGCGGATCCACGAGCCCCATGACCGATACGTCCGGCGACGCGAGCAGCCTCACGCGTCAGCAGAACGGCTGAAGCGCCCGCCGCCGGAACCGGTCCGCACGCTTCAGGGGTTCGAAGACGGGATTGCGTTGGCCTGCCGGCGCAATCCCGCTTAGGGTGACGCCCTTCCGCCAAGGCGCTCACTGGAACCGAACCCCGGCCTCATGTCGTCCTCGACTTCGTCCCCGCTCGCCCTCGACCCCACCCTCATAGAGGCCGCCGTCTCCGCCACCGCGTGGCCGTTCGAGGAGGCGCGCAAGCTGTTGGCACGGCTCGAGCGAAACCCAAAAAGCGAAGTGCTGTTCGAGACCGGATACGGCCCCTCGGGCCTGCCGCATATCGGCACCTTCGGCGAAGTCGCCCGCACCTCCATGGTGCGTCACGCCTTCCGGGTGCTGACGAAGGACAGCGTGCCGACGCGGCTCATCGCGTTCTCGGACGACATGGACGGTCTGCGCAAGGTGCCGGACAACGTGCCGAACAAGCCGATGCTCATCGCGGCCCTCAACCAGCCCCTCACCAAGGTGCCGGACCCGTTCGGCACCCACGAGAGCTTCGGCGCACACAACAACGCCGAGTTGCGCCGCTTCCTCGACGCGTTCGGCTTCGACTACGAGTTCCGCTCGGCCACCGAATGCTACAAGGCCGGGCTGTTCGACACGGCCCTGCTGACTGTGCTCGACCGCTACGAGGCCGTGATGGCGATCATGCTGCCGTCCCTGCGCGCCGAGCGCTCGGCGAGCTACTCGCCGTTCCTGCCGATCCACCCTGTGACCGGGGAGGTGATGCAGGTGGCCATCGACGAGGTGCGGTCTGGCGCCGGCACCCTGGTGTGGCGCGACCCGAAGACGGGGGAGGCCTACGAGACCCCCGTGACCGGCGGCCATGCCAAGCTTCAATGGAAGCCCGACTGGGCCATGCGCTGGGTGGCGCTGGGCATCGACTACGAGATGGCCGGCAAGGATCTCATCGATTCGGTGAAGCTGTCGGGCGAGATCGCCCGCGCCCTCGGTGGCGAACCGCCGGAGGGCTTCAACTACGAGCTCTTCCTCGATCGTGAAGGCCGCAAGATCTCGAAGTCGAAGGGCAACGGCCTGTCCATCGACGACTGGCTCGTCTACGGCACCGCCGACAGCCTGGCGCTGTTCATGTACAACAAGCCCCGCGAGGCCAAGCGCCTGTTCGTGGAGATGATCCCGCGCCAGGTCGACGACTATCTCGGCTTCCTCGAGAAGTTTCCCGGCCAGGAGCCGGCCCAGCAGCTCGGCAACCCGGTCTGGCACCTGCACGCCGGCCGGCCGCCGGCGGCCGAGGCGGTCGGCAAGGGCGGTGCGCTCAACTTCGCCATGCTCCTCAACCTCGCGGCGGTGGCCAACACCGAAGATCCGGCGGTGCTGTGGGGCTTCATCCGCCGCTACGATCCGGATGTCGGCCCGCAGACCCATCCAGTCCTCGCCCGGCTCGTCGGCCACGCACTCGCGTATTTCCGGGACGTGGTGCGGCCGCAGAAGACCTACCGGGCGGCGACGGAGGCGGAAGCGGCCGCCCTCTCGGACCTGTCCGAGACCCTGGCGGCGCATGAGGGCTCGACCGATCCGGAAGGGCTCCAGGCCATCGTGTACGAGGTCGGGCGGCGGCACTTTCCCGACCTCTCGGGCAAGGCGAAGAGCCCGGACGGACGGCCCGGCGTGTCGCAGGCCTGGTTCACCACCATCTACAACGTGCTGTTCGGCGAGGCGCGCGGCCCCCGCTTCGGTTCGTTCGTCGCCCTCTACGGCGTGGCCGAGACGCGGGCGCTCATCGCGGAGGCCCTGTCGGGGGCCTTCGTGCCCACGGAAGCATGAATCGGCTGTCCGCACGAAGAATTGCGCAACAAAACACCACCCCTTCGGCGGCCGGCGCATCATTGTGCTTGTCGCCAGGGGGCGGGGAGGCTAGAAGCCGCTCCACCGAAGACGAAAAAAGGCCGCCCCGGTGAGGGAGCGGCCCGAAGTCTAGGGAGGAAACGCCCAAGAAGGGCACACCGCGGCGACGCCATCGCTGCGGTGCATGTGACTGAGATGCCATTTTGCACTGCACCCTACAACGCCCCCGAATGAGGGGATGGGTATGCGCGGAATGCATTCAGGCCGGTCAGGTCGCCGCCGCTCCGGATGACGCGGCCGTCGAAGGCAGACCGAGCTGGTCGAGGCTCAGGTGCCAGACCCGTTCCTGCAGATCGGGATCGGCGGCCCGGCGCGAGGTCGCCACCGGGCGCGAGCGCGCGAAGTAGAGTCCCGTCACACCCGCGAGCTCCGGTGCGCTCGCCACGTGGATCGACGTGGCCGCACCGGCGACCGGCGAAGCCATGAACGGGCGGATCAGGCGCCAGCCGAAGCCGAACCAGCCCCCGGTGCCGGCGGCGAACCCACTGGCGATGACGCCGGGATGCAGGGCGTTCACTGTCACGCCCGTGCCGTCGAGGCGGCGGGCGAGGGCCTTGGTGAACAGCACGTTCCCGAGCTTGGCCTGGGAATACACCGTCATGGCGGAGAAGCCGCGCGCATGGCCGATGTCGTCGAAGGCGATGCGCCCACGGGTGTGCGCCGCCGAGGCGACGTTGACGATGCGCGACGGCGCGCTCGCCTTCAGCAGGTCGAGAAGTTCGAGGGTGAGGCACACATAGGCGAGATGATCGAGCGCCCAGGTGCGCTCGATCCCGTCCTCCGTGAGCCGATGGCTGTCGAAGATCGCGCCGGCGTTGTTCACGAGCACGTCGAGGCGCGGATAAAGCGCCCGGACTTCACCGGCGAGACGCCGGATCTCAGCCTGTGCGGAGAGGTCCGCCACGAAGGCATCGACCTGTGCACCCGGGACCGCCGCCTGGATCGTCCCGACCGCGTCACGGGTGCGGGCGGCATCGCGACCGACGAGGCCGACCCGGGCGCCCCTTCGGGCGAGGCCGAGGGCCGTCTCGAAGCCGATGCCGGAGGTCGCGCCCGTGACGAGGCAGATCCGATCCCGCATCGGCGCCGCGCCGGTCATGCCGCCCGCCACGGGATCAGAAGACCGCCTGCCCGACGGCGAAGGCCACGACCACGATGACGATCGCCACCACGAGGAACAGCCCGAACAGGATGCGCGCCAGGGAGCCCGCGCCCGAGGCGATGCCGGTGAAGCCGAGACCACCCGCCACGAGGGAGATCAGGAAACAGATGAGGGCCCATTTCAACAGGGTCATGCGCAGCACTCCAGCACGCGGGAACGAGCGATAACCCTGCGGTCACGCTTCCGTTCCCGCCAAGCTCGCGGATTCGGTCGGGCGTCCGGGGTCGGCCCGGTCGTCGGGCCGCATCAGCCGGCCTGACGGTTCTCCGCCCGCGCCAGCAGGCCCGCGGCCAGGGCATGGTAGAGCCCCTCCGGGCAGATGGATTTCGAGACGGCGTCGCTGATGAGGGCGGCGATCATGAGGGGGATCATCAGGGCGTGGCCCTGGGTCATCTCGGTGACGATGACGAAGGCCGTGATGGGCGCCTGGAGCACGCCGGTGAGGTAGGCCACCATGCCGACGAGGACGAGGGCCGCCACGGGCACCCCCGGGAAGGCGCCCTGGAACACGGCGCCGAGGCCGGCCCCGACGCTGAGGGAGGGCGCGAACAGACCGCCCGGAATGCCGCTGATGGCCGAGAACAGGGTCGCGAGGAACTTCAGGGGCGCGAAATCGAGGGCGCCGCCACCGGCGCCATGGAGGAGGGTGCGGGCCTCCTCGTAGCCGGTGCCGTAGACGGCGCCGCCCGAGGCGAGGCCGCACAGGGCGACACCGAGGCCACAGGCCACCGCGAACACGATGGGCCGGCGCGCGATGACGGCGCCGGGACGCCCGGGCAATCCGCGGGCGAACAGGATGACGACGCGGGCGAACACGCCGCCCGTCAGCCCGCCGAGGACGCCGATCACCGGCACGGCGATCCAGCCGGGGCCGAACGGGAGGGCCGCGTCGGTGGTGCCGAAATAGGTGTAGTTGCCGGTGATCGCCAGG
Source organism: Methylobacterium sp. Leaf112 (assembly GCF_001423295.1). GTDB lineage: Bacteria > Pseudomonadota > Alphaproteobacteria > Rhizobiales > Beijerinckiaceae > Methylobacterium. The sequence goes on from NZ_LMNG01000006.1 coordinate 78,959, forward strand.
GCGGTGAGGCCGGCCGCCACGATGGCCGCCACGATCAGTCCGCCGGTCCGGGCCTCGTAGGCGCGTCCGAGTTCCTCGATCCCGAAGACGATGCCGGCGATGGGCGTGTTGAAGGCCGCGGCAACCCCGGCGGCCCCACCGGCGAGGATGAGACCGGGCTGGCGATTGGGGGTGAGGTGGCCGACGGCGGCCATGATCGCCGCGCCGACCTGGACGGTCGGGCCCTCGCGTCCCGTGGAGGCGCCGAACAGCAGCCCGAGCGCCATCACGACGATCTTCCCCGCGGCCGTGCGCAGGGAGACCAGGGCCCGCCGCAGGGACGCCGTAGCCGTGTGGCGCGCCGCGATCACCTGGGGAATGCCCGAGCCCTGTGAATTCGGGAACACCGTGCGGGCGAGGTAGGTGCACAGGCCGAACCCCACGGGCGTGACCGCGAGGGCCATCCAGGGCGACAGGGACAGGATCATCCGGAACCCCTCCTGCGCCGCATCGGCGAGCTTGGCCATCAGGACGGCGGCGAGGCCGACGCCGATGCCGCCGAGGAGGAACAGCAGCCGCCGCCGCCAGACCGCGAAGGCATCGACGGCCCCACTGCGCAAACGTGTGATGGCGGGGCGGATGCGGGAACGGGACGGCATGGGTGGGGGATCCGGCGTTGCGGCGCACGGCGCCTCAGGCAAGGCGCATACCCGGCGCCGGCCCGCCTTGCATCACCCCTCTCGAATCACGCCTTGCATCACGCCTTCACGCCTTCCGCCGCGCACAGCTCCGCGACGGTCTTCAGGTAGGCCTTGGCGTCGAATTTCTTCAAGGAATTCTCGCTCTGGTAGCGCACGGTCCCGAAGACCTTGCGCCGGGCCCAGGGGCGGTCGTGCAGGCCGTAGACCCAGGCGACGTTGGTGAACGAATTGGCGTCGCGGCCGTCGAGGAAGTAGCGGTTGTTGAGGCGCAGGGTGCGCCTGAATCCTTCCTCGGGGGAGGGCGACCAGTCGAGGATCTTCTTGCCCCAGTACATGCGCAGGTGGTTGTGCATGTAGCCGGTCTCGCGCATCTCGGCCTGGGCCGCGTTCCAGTGGACGTCGTGGGTCTCGCCCGCGGCGAGTTCGGCCTCGGTGTAGGTGTGCGGACGCGGATCGTCGGCGTGCTCGGCCAGGGTCTTGCGCGCCCATTCGGGCACCGCGTCGGCGTAGGACTCGTAGCCCTTCGTGTAGTGGACGTGGTTCATGGCGAGCTCGCGCCGCACGATGAGCTCCTCGAGATAGGCGGTCTTGTCGTCGTCCCCGCCGGTCCTGGCGGCGCGCACGGCGAGCGCGATCTCCACGGGCGAGATCTGGCCGAAATGCAGGTAGGGGCTCATGTGCGAGGCCGCGCCCGCCTCGGGCTTGTTGCGCTCGGCCCCGTAAGTGGCGAACGGGCCGGCGAGGTAGGCCTTGAGGCGCCGCCGCGCTTCCGTCTCGCCGCCCGTGAAGCGTTTGACCGGGGGAACGTCCCGGTCGAGGGTCATGCCGGCCAGCACCGCGTCCGGGTCGGCGATGTCGATCTCGGCCTTCGGCAGGCCGCGCCCGGCCCTGTGCTTCACGGTGCGCTCGGACAGACCGACGATATAGTCGTCGAACAGGCGGTTGAGCTTCGGCCGCAGGGTGCGGGCGGCGTATTCGTGCTTGGTCGAGGCCACCTCGACGGGAACGACGACATCGCCCTCGACCTGGACGATGCGGGTCTTCACCGCCGCCACGATCTCCCCGTACCAGCGCTTCTGGATGGCGAGATAGCCGCGGTCGAGGACGAGCAGGGCGGCGTCGCGGGCGAGGTCGATGGCGATCTCGGCGGGGGAGGCCTTGCGCAGGCAGAAGCCGATCCCGCGCCGGTCGAACCCGGCCCTGGCGTCGGCGAGGCCCTGCAGCAGGAAGGCATAGTGCCGGGCGTTGGCCTCGGGAAAGCCGTTGGCCCCGTCGAGGAGGCCGAAGCACGCGACGACCGGCACGCCGAGGCGGTTGGCCTCCGCGACGGCGTATTCCAGCGCCGGGTTGAAATGGGCGCGATTCGCCTGCTGCAGCAGGTAGACGACGTAGGCCCCGTCCGCGCGGGGTTCCACGTCGTTCAACACCCTGATTCGTCCTGCCTGTATCGTCATCGTGCCCGCCGCATCCCGTGTGGTGCTGAAAATGTAGAGCCTCGGCGACACGCGCGGCGGCGGCGGATGAGCACGGCCTTCGGCCAGATCCGCACCGCGGACCGGTCTTTGTCGCGCTCGAAAAACCCCTTGGCATCAGGGCGTTGACGCTGGCCCCGCCCGTCTCGATGCGGCTCGGCGACGTTGCAGGGACGCCACCGGGGGCCTGCGACATTTTGGAGACAGACGGATTACAACGTGTCGGGTTGCACGAAAAGCGACAGGGGTGCTGCCCCAACGGCCTTGCATTTCCGAGCGGGAGGATCAGATTGTGCATTGCGGGAACGCGATGGCGTCGCGCTCCCGTTGCCCTTCTTGGGCGTTTCCTCCCTAGACTTCGGGCCGCTCTTCGGAGCGGCCTTTTTTTCGGCGCGATGCAGGTCCCCCCGCGCGGGCGCGGATCGTGAAGTCATCCCCGTGCGCGGGCGCGGATCATGAAGTTGTCGTAGGTGTACTCGGCGACCTGGAACCAGAGGTATTCCTCGTTCCGGAAGGTCCGCATCGCTTCGTAGATGCGCTTGAAGTCCGGATTCTTGCCCGCGATCTCGTTGTAGACATCCGTCGACGCCTTCAAGGCGGCTTCCATCACCTCCTGGGGGAACGGACGCAGCTGCGCCCCGGCGGCGACGAGGCGGCGCAGGGCCTTGGGATTGCGCGCATCGTACCGGGCCTGAACCTCGGCGTGGACCTGCGCGGCCGCAGACCGCAGGATCGTCTGATACGCCTTCGGCAGGGCCTTCCACGCTTCGGCGTTGAACCAGACGTGGATGAGGGCGCCGCCCTCCCAGAAGCCCGGATAATGGTAGATCGGCGCCACCTTCTGGAGGCCGAGCTTCTCGTCGTCGTAGGGGCCGATCCATTCGGCGGCATCGAGGGTCTTGGCTTCGAGGGCGCCGTAGATCTCCGGACCGGGCGTCGCCTGCGGCACGGCGCCGAGCTTGGCCAGGACCTGGCCACCGAGGCCGGCGATGCGCAGCTTGAGGCCCTGGAGATCGGCCGTTGCCTTCACCTCCTTGCGGAACCAGCCTCCCATCTGCGCGCCGGTGTTGCCGGCCGGCAGGGCCACGAGGCCGTTGCGGGAGAAGATCTCGGCGAACAGGTCGGCGGCGCCGCCGTCGAGCCACCACGCGGACTGACCCCGGGCGTTGAGGCCGAAGGGGATGGCGGTGGCGAGGGCGAAGGTCTGGTCCTTCGCCACCCCCTGCGTCGCGGGCGCATAGCCCATCTCGACGGTGCGGGCCGCGACGGCATCGAGGATTCCGTCCCCCGGCACCGGCTCGCCCGGTCCCTGAACCTGAATCTGGAAACGGCCGTCGGTCGCCTCGGCCACGAGGCGGCCCAGGGTCTCGGCAGCGCCGTACAGGATATCGAGGCCCTTGGGGTACGCGCTGGCGAGGCGCCAGCGCAGCTCCGGCGCCCCTTGCGCGAGGGCGGGCGCGGCGACGGCCGCCGCACCGCCGAGACCGGCGGCGAGGAGGGCGCGCCGGGGGAGGGCGCGTCCGGAGAGGGGTGGGGGCATGACGCCTCGCTTCACAATCGATCCACGCACCGGAGAATCGGCGCGGGCGGCCCGTCCGGCCATCGGTTCACGAACGGGGACGCGCCCGAAACGATCCCGTGCCGGGTCATTTGGCGAAGAATCATCGGGGCCGGGATCATTTGGCGTAAGCGAAGGTCCCGTCGTTCCAGACGTAGAGAACGTAGCCCTGCGCCGTGACGTCGCCCTTGGCGTCGAAGCCGACGGAACCGAGCACGAGGTCGAAGCGCTCGGCATGCAGGGTCGCGGCGAGGCGCTTGGAATCCTGGCTGTGGGCGAAGTTGCCCGCCGCCACCAGGGCCTGGAGGGCGGCGTAGCCGTAGATCGTCGAGCCCTCGGGCTCGACGCCCTCGGCCTTGAAGGCGGCGACCACGGCTGCCGCCTCGGGCTTGCGGCGCGGGTCGAGGTAGAAGGTCATCAGCACGCCGTTGCTGGCCGGTCCCGCGATGGTAGCGAATTCCTGGGTGGCGATGGCCGAGGTGCCGAACCATTGCGGCCTGTAGCCCCGCTCGGCCGCGATCCGCACCAGACGGCCCATCTCGCGGGCGTCCCCGCCGTAATACGCCACCGCGATGCCGGCTTCCTTGAGGCGGTCGGCCAGCGCCGCGTCGTCGGCGTCGCTGGAGGCGAAGGCCGTGGCGAGGGCCTCGTTGATGCCGATGCGGTTGAGGTTCTCCTTCGTCGCGGCGGCGAGGTTGCGCGAGCCCGGCGTGAGGTCGTTGAGGATGGCGATCTTCTTTTCGCGGAAGCGCTCGGCCAGGATCGTCGCCGACAGCTTGACCTGGTCGTCGTCGCGCCCGCAGACCCGAAAGATCGTCGGCAGGCCGCGATCGGTGAGCTTGGCGGCCACGGACGCCGCCGTGATCATCAGGGTGCCGTTGGCGGCGTAGACTTCCGAAGCGGCGAGCGAGGCGTTGGAGCAGACATGGCCGACCACGAGGCGCACGCCCTGCGCGGCGTAGTGGTTGGCCACCGCCACGGCCTTGTTGGAATCGCAGGCGTCGTCCTGCACGTCGAGGACGATGGTCTGGCCGTCGAGGCCGCCCTTCGCGTTGGCATCGCGGGCCGCAGCCTGGACGCCGCGCAGAACCTGCTCGCCCACCGCCACGTAGGCGCCCGAGCGCGGCACGGCGACGCCGATGACGACGTCCGCCCGCGCGGCCCCGGCCGGCAGGAGGCTCACCGGCACGAGGCTCAACAGCAGGAGGCCGGCCGCCCACCGCCCATCGAGCCCGAGGCGCCGGGTCGCGCGTCTGAACCTCGTCTCGCCCCGTCTCACGCCTCGTTCGACCTCAGGAAGGTTTCAGCGGATCTACCGAAGACAATGCGGGGCTCGCACCCCTTGGACCGCCCGACCCGTGCGGGAAGCTGCACGAGAACGCAAGTCTGGATTCGTGCCGCGCTCCGCAACGGGCGAACCCGGCGCGGACCATCGCCCCGAGGAAGACCGCTCCGGCCCGCATCGTCCTCTCAGCGGGCGGTGGCGTAGAGGGAGGCACCGGCGGCGACGGGCGCGGTGACGGTGGAGAACACCGACAGGACCTTCTGAACCTCGGTGAAGGGGGCGTTGGAGACGTAGACGAGGTCGCGGTTGCGCATACGGAAGGCCTGGGTGAGGAACAGGCTGTTGGGGTCGCGCATGTTGATCCGGTAGACCACGGGCACCAGCGGCGTGCCGAGCAGCGGGCTGCCGGGCTT
>NZ_LMNG01000007.1 GCF_001423295.1 Methylobacterium sp. Leaf112
CGACGGCGATCCTGGACTCGTCGCCGACGGCGATGCCGTGGTTCGACGAGGTTCCTCGAGACGATTTCGAGACGAGCCTGTTCGCCAAGGCACGGCAATTGGAGGCGCAAGGCGTCGACAAGGACCGAATCCAGGACTGGTTCCGCGGCGAGAGGATGGCGCACGCCAAGACCAAAACGGAGGCAGAGAAGAAAGAAAAGACGAAGGCGGTAGCGAAGACCGAAACGGTTCGGGTGACGGGCAAGACCAACAAGAAGGAATTGTGCGAGATTGCCTGCGAGTGCCTCAATGATAGGGGTAGTCATGTAACCTACCAAGCCTGCGTCGCGGAGAAACTGCGCAAGCGCTACTATGATCCCGGCAGCGGCCAGCATCCTGCGGGCGGCCCGCGGCGACCGATGAGTGAAACGGCGGATGGGCCTCGGCCGGAAGTGAGTTACAAGAAGGGGGAAGAGCCGGATAGCAAGTATGCTCCGGTGGAGAGCCGGACCAAGCCGGGCATGCCCTCGACGGCTCCAGTGGTGCGCGGGGCTCCTCGGCCTGACGTGTCGTGGTGGCAGGACGGCGCGCTTTCAGAGCTTTGGGAAATGAAGTTCCCGAAGGCTGGGGGTGGTGTTGACGGTAAAACAAACGCTCAACGTGGAGGCGCGTATGAAGAAATCGCGGAGGACCAAAGCCAGCCTGGCCGGAAACCGGTCAAGGTGAAAGAGATCGATGTTGCGAAAGATTGCGACTGCAACAAAGGAAGCTCTGCGTCATGACAGCTGTACCGAGCTACATCGCCTGGCAGAGCCGGCGCACCCCGACGACGATCGAGACGGAGCTGGTGTACCGAGACCCACGATACAGCGATATCGTCTCAAGGGTCGGTGGGCTTCTCTCGATTTACTTCCTGGACGGATGGACGACCCAGAAGCGACGGCAGCTTCTGGCCGTCGTCGAGGAATACTGCGACCTCTTCGCCGATCGGATCACACACTATCAGACGCCCGGCGAGCGTCAGCTCCGGTCCTTCAATGTTAATGAGGCTGTCGAGTACTACGAAGAAATTTCGAAAAATGAGGAAAGCGAGATGTATTGCTTCCTCAAGGGAGTCAATGCGATGGACAACGACGATCCCTCATTGTGGCTGTTGATAGCTTTCGGGTTTGAGAGAGACAACTCGCAGCGGCACCTGTCTGGGGTCAAGATCCACGTCCCGCCGGCGTTCATTCTGGACAATCCCGATCGCTGCGTGGACCTAGTCCGCCGCTGGTCCGAGCGTCTCGGCGCCGTGCATGGCTCTGGCGGGCTAGGCGTGCTGACAGAACCTGGCCGCGAGACGGTTGGTAAGGTCCTGTATTATCCGTTGATGCAGCGTTATCCCGCTCTCGAGTACGACAACATGGGTGGTTACTTCTCCGGGACGCGGTTCGGCGGCTACGAGGTGCCTCGCGCCTCGAACTGGCTCACGTTGCTGGGGGACGCCAACATCGCCCGGCTCGGCGGCGAGGACGCGATCCGAAGCCAGCTCACCCCCGAGTTGACCTTGGTGCCCTATGCGGGCGGTGTGCTGATCCGGGCCGGGCAGGCGCCGGTCGTGGACAGCAACGGCATCGGCGGCATCCCGCAGGCCTATCGGGATGCCGCCCGAATCATCAAACCCATCCGTTTCGAAGGCTACCGCAGAAGCATCATCGAGGTTCCAGAAGAGAAGGACGATCTCGAAGAGACGCTAAAGTGGGTCCGCCGTTTCGACTGACGGTCGAACGGGCGCGAGGGACAGAGGATGTCGCGTCCCGATCCCTGGACCACGAATCGCCCGCTGGAGGGCGGCCGGGTGTTCCTCACTTGGCGCGCCGGCTTCCCCTGGGCCGAGCGCCTGTCGCTGTCGATCCTGGAGGCCAGCGCGAGGCCCCATGAGACGGCGCTATGAGCGACGGTCCGCCCTCGACCACGCTGGGGACGATCTCGGTCTATGGCTCGGGGCCGGTCTCCAACTCTGCCCTCACTCAGGAGCTGGGGGAGGGCATCAAACGCGCTCCTGACGACAACGGCATCCAGTTGGCCGAGCTGCCCAGGAACCGTCGCGGCCCGACCGCTCTTTACCGCGCCAACCGCTTCGATCGGATCGGCCGGGCGCACAACATCGAACATCGGCTCACGAAGCCAAATCACGCGTGGACCAGTGGCCAGGTCGAGCGCATGAACCGAACCCTCAAGGAAGCGACGGTCAAGCACTGCCACTTCGACAGCCACGATCAGCTGCGGGACCACTTCGCCGCCTTTCTGAATGCCTACAACTTCGCTCGATTGCCCATGTGATGCGAGGCCAGCGTGCCCACCACCATTCCAACCTGGCGCGAGGGTGGGGCGAAAGCCTCGCCGTTCTTCGTTTCGAATGTCGCGAACGGCGATTTCGTATTCCGATCATGCATCCCCAATCATTGATTTTATCGATAACAGTTATCGATCTCATCTGTTTGAATGATGGTGCAGTGCGAAGCATATTCCTCTCACGAACCGGGGCAGGCCCCGGACCACTAGAGGAATCGACATCATGACCGTTCGTACCTTCGTCCTTGCTGCCTTCGTGTCCGTCACTCTGGCGCCCGTGACTCTGGCGGGCACCGCGATGGCCGACGAGCGCATCAACATCACCCCGACGCTCTACCGTGAGCAGGCGCGTGCCACCGCCGCGGTGCGGCCGGCTTCCGAGCTGACGACCACGCCCTCGCTGACCCCGCGGGCGCCGACGGCCCGGCGCGTCGTCGCTGACGCCTCGGCCCGCTGAAGCAGCCTCGTGCCTCGTGATTCTGGAACACTTCGATCACAGCGTAACGGCGGGGCGAAAGTCCCGCCGTTTGGCGTCGCGGCTGCGTTTTTGTGTCCTGCACGACGTCCCAAAGAACGGCGGAAGACGCTTGTCCGTCGACGTGGTCGCCCATAACTCCCGACCATGACTGCGATCCCGTTCGACAACAGCTACGTCCGCTTGCCGGACCGCTGCTTCGCCCGCCGTGCCCCGACGCCCGTCGCGGCCCCGCGCCTGATCCACTTGAACCGCGCGCTGGCGGCGAACCTCGGCATCGATCCGGATTGGCTCGCGGGTCCCGACGGGGTGGCGATGCTTGCCGGAAACAGCGTCCCGGAGGGCGCCGCCCCGATCGCGACGGCCTATGCCGGGCACCAGTTCGGCAACTTCGTGCCGCAGCTCGGCGATGGGCGCGCCGTCCTGCTCGGCGAGGTCGTCGACCGTGACGGGCGCCGCCGCGACATCCAGCTCAAGGGTGCCGGCCAGACCCCGTTCTCCCGCCGCGGCGACGGGCGGGCGGCGCTCGGGCCGGTGTTGCGCGAGTACCTCGTGAGCGAGGCCATGGCTGCGCTCGGGATCCCCACCACCCGGGCGCTGGCGGCGGTCGCCACCGGTGAGCGCGTCGTGCGCGAGACCCGGCTGCCCGGGGCGGTGCTCGCCCGCGTGGCGGCCAGCCACATCCGGGTCGGCACCTTCCAATACTTCGCCGCCCGCGGCGACACGGAGGCGGTGCGGGCGCTCGCCGACCACGCCCTTGCCCGGCACTATCCAGAGGCGTCCTCCGCGGGGCACCCCTATCGGGCGCTGCTCGACGGCGTCGTCGCCCGCCAAGCGGACCTCGTGGCGGCGTGGCTCCTGGTCGGCTTCGTCCATGGGGTGATGAACACCGACAACATGTCGGTGGCCGGCGAGACCATCGACTACGGCCCCTGCGCCTTCCTCGACGCCTACGACCCGCGCACGCGCTTCAGCTCGATCGATGCGCATGGGCGCTACGCCTACGGCCAGCAGCCGGGGATCGCCCTGTGGAACCTGACCCGCCTGGCCGAGACCTTGCTGCCGCTCCTCGCCGATGACGAGGCGGCGGCGGTGGAGGCGGCCGAGGCGGCGCTGGGTGGGTTCGGCCCGCGCTTCGAGGCCGCTTATCACGGGGGTCTCGCCCGCAAGCTCGGACTGTCCGGGGACCGGGACGGCGACACCGCCCTCACGGACGATCTGCTGGAGCGGATGGCGGCGAACCGAGCGGACTTCACCCTGACCTTCCGCCGCTTGTGCGACGCGGCCGAGCGACCGGAAGCGGACGCCGGAGTGCGCGACCTGTTCGTCGACCCGACCGCGTACGACGCCTGGGCGGTGCGCTGGCGGGGCCGGCTGGCGGCGGAAGGACGAGCCCCCGCAGCGACGGCGACGGCGATGCGCGCGGTCAATCCGGCCTTCATCCCACGCAACCACAACGTCGAGGCGATGGTCGCGGCTGCGGTCGAGCACGACGACTTCGGCCCGTTCGAGGAGCTGTCGGCGGTGCTGGCGCGGCCCTACGACGACCAGCCTGCCCACGCCCGCTACGCCGACGCCCCCGAGGGCGGCGGCGCGGACTACCGTACGTTCTGCGGGACGTGACCGCGCGCCGCCGTCCGAATCATCCGGCCCTCGGACTCGGAAACCAGTTCCCGTGGAAGCCCGGCGGGATCCGGTGCCCGAGGTGGACCGTGGCGACGGGCGGTGCCTCGAACGCGCGCGCATCGAGGACGGTGAAGTCCGTCATGTCGCGCGCCGTGTCGATGACGAGGCCAACGAGCCAGCCCTCGTCCGCGGCGGCCTCCGGCCTCGCCGGAACGAACACGAACTCCCCCGGGACGCGGTCGGCGCCGAACTCGTGCACGCGCCGCTCCCCTGTCGCCAAGTCGTGCTTGTAGATCTGCGTCGCGCCAACGAGCTGCGTGTTGCCGTCGGCCGGGACTGAACCCGTATAGACGTACCGGTGGGGCCGCCCGAAGCGGCGTTCGTCGATCCGGGGGAACTCCTGCGCCGCGGGGTCGATCACCCGCCGGTCGACCCGCCCCGTCGCGGGGTCGGCGGTCCAGCGCTCTAGCCGGCCCGGCGCGTCGAGGCCGCCGCCGGCCGAGTCGAACACCCTGTCGTAAGCGACGACGTCGAGGACCACCCGCCCGTCGTCGTCGTCGTAGGCATTGGCGACGTGGAAGACGAAACACGGCGAGACCGCGCACCAGACGATGTCGGCGGCGGTGCTGTGGCGAGGGAGCAGGCCGACGCGGGCGCGGTGGGCGGGGTTCCAGCGGAACGGGAAGCGGTGCCCGGCCAGCACCGCCCGCATGGAGAAGGTGACGGGCAGGTCCAGCACGACCACGAAGCGCGCCGTGATCGCGCAGTCGTGGATGCACGGGCCGTGGTCGACCGGGATCGACACGTCGCGCACGACCCGGCCGCCGGGCGAGAGGACGACGTGGCGCACGCTGTCCCAGACGCGGCCGTCATAGGCGATTGCGTGGAGCTCTCCAGTCTCCGGGTCGCGGTGCGGGTGACCGCTGAAGGAGCCGATGAGCGTACCGTCGAACGGATCGTAGCGCTGCGTCTCAAGGTCATCGGATAGCGCAACGGGGTAGCTGCCGGCCTCCACCACGGCGAAGGCGCGGCCGCCGATCTCGACGACGTTGGTGTTGACGGTGTCGTCGCCACGGCGCGGCCCTGGAGCAGCGGGCCGGCCGAGCGCTGCGGACGCCGCGCGCGAACCGATCCATCGGTTTCGGTACCACAGCGCCTTGCCGCCCTCGATGCACAAGCCGTGCACCATGCCGTCGCCCAGGAACCAGTCGTGGCCGCGCGTCGTCGGGCGGGCTGGGTTGGCACCCATCTTGAGGTAGCGCCCGTCGAGCCCTGCCGGGATCGTTCCGGTCACGGGTAGATCCAGCAGCGTCAGTTCCTCACGCATCGGCGTGTGGACGCCGACCACGAACGGGTGCTGCGTTCCCGGCAGACGGAGCCGGTTGCAGGCTGCCACCAGCGCGACGAGGCCCTCGGCGGCGGTGCGCAGGATCGACTCGACAGGATTCGGCATCGGTTGCGGTCTCGGGGAGATGCGTTCGGACCGAAATGGCCAGCTGTGGTCGTCGCGGCAACAGCCGTCGCCGTCGTTCCGATCATGCTCCCCTCGTCACCGCACCTTGCAGGACGATGACGCCTGTCCGAATGTAGGATGCTGCATACCAGGGCTTGGTCCCGCCGAGGGCCTCGCGCCAAGGCCCCTCTGCCAACGAGCTCGCTCCTCCGTGAACCTCGATCGCCTTTGCGCTGAGCCGGTGAGCCCTTCGATCGCGACATCCCAGATTAACGGCCAGCGTCCTTTGAAACCTGCATCAGGAGGCGGGTCGCGAGGTAGAGCCGCGGCGTGATGCTGGCGAGGACCGCGAATTCATCGGCGCTGTGATAGTGCCCGCCGACGATGCCGAGCGACTCGATGATGGCGGGTTTTGTCGGGCTATCGAGCTGGAAAGCATAGCCCGCATCGGTACCGCCACCGATCTCGGCGAGGGAAAGATCGGCGCCCAATTCTGCGTAGATGGTCCGCGCGCGTTCGCCGAGCGCCTGGGTCGCCGGGTTTCGGGGCAGCGGTGGGCGGCCTTTGGCGAGATCGAAGGTGACCTGCGTGTCGGGAACGCGGTGGGCGCCGATGATCCTGCGTGCCGTCGTCAGCACCCGGTCGTACTCGCTTGGTACGAAGTAGCGCATGTCGCCCTCCGCCTTCGCCTCCTCCGGGATGATGTTCGGCTTGGTACCGCCATGAAACACGGTCCAGTGCAGGCTGGTCCCCTTCGCCGGGTCGCCGAGATCCTGAAGCTGGAGGATCTGGTGGGCGAGCTCGACGACCGCGTTGCGGCCCGCTTCCGGCGCCCCGCCGGCATGGGCGGCGCGACCTTTCACGGTGAGGCTCGCGTAGTTGATGCCCTTGGTCGCCACGGTGACGGCGTCGACGCCGGCCTCGGCGAACGACGGTTCGAAGGACAGAACCACGTCCTGATCACGGGCGATTTTCGTGATTTCGTCGCGCGACCCGCGTGAGCCGCGTTCCTCGTCGGGGTTGAGCACCACCGTGAGGGTGCCGTACCCATCGAAACGCAGCGCTTCCAGTCCGGCGAGGACATGCAGAATCATTGCGATGCCGCCCTTCGCATCGGCGACGCCGGGACCATACGCGCGGCCGTCGCGCTCCGTATAGGGGCGCTTGGCGGCGTCACCGGTGCCGAACACGGTGTCGTAGTGCACCAGCAGCATGATCCTGCGCGTGCCCTTGCCCGATCTCGTGCCGATCAGGGTATTACCGCCGAACACGGGGGCGGCTCGGGTGTCGACCGAGAGGCCCAACGCTTCGAGACGCGCCGTCAGGATCCCCTCCACCTTGGAGAGGCCGGACACGTCGCCGGTTCCGGAATCGACGTCGACCAACCCCTTCAAGGTCTCGCGATACGGACCGTCCTGGGCTTTGGCCACTGCAAGAACGGCATCGTCCGGCGCAGACAGGGCCGGGACGGACGCCAGGGCGATCAACAACGCCAGTGCGAATGAAGAGACGGTTGCGCGCATGACGGTCCTGATGATTGGCGCGTCGACGCAGCGATTCACGTTTCACTGAACGCGCCGGTTACGGATTTCCGAGGCCTTACGTACCAGTGCCCCCAAAATGCCGAGGTCGCAATTCGGCGCCCGGATCGTGCGGCTTACACGTGCGGCTGCCCATTCGAGACGGCGGTCGGCGGTGCTGCGGTCGGCGGACACGTTCTCGAATGGATACCACTCATTCTCTGCGAGCGGACGCTTGTCGAAACAGCTTCGATGGAGTTCAGCCTGGATCGAAAACAGGCCCTTCGGAGTGTCGAAGGTGCCCCTGCCGGATCACTCCGCCGGATCCCGCCGCGCGCCCTGCGCTACGATCCGCATCTCGGCATCCGGCAGAGGGCGCTGAAGCTCCAGGGCGATCTCCGTGGGGGCGGCGAGCCACGTGCTCCACTCCTCCGGCGTCGTCAGCAGCACCGGCATGGCCTTGGGGTGGACGGGGCCGACGACGCCGTTCGGCTCGCAGGTGAGGAACGAGAACAGGCGGTGGTCTTCCTCGATCCGGTCGGGGTTTTCCGCTTTCGTGCCGCGCACACCGGTCCAGGGGCGCCGGATACCCGCGAAGGCGAACAGCGGGCGCGCGCCGTCGAGGGCGAACCAGGTCGGGGTCTTCTTCGGGTTAGTGTCGGCGTACTCGCTGAAGGACGAGACCGGCATGAGGCAGCGGAACTCGGGCTTTCAGCCAGGGGCGCCAGTGCGGACTCTTCACGTTGCGCACGTTGGTCACGGGATGCTCGCCGAACTGCTTCGGCCCCGGGATGCCTCAGTCGGAACATCTCCATCACGCGCGTGCCGTCCTCCCGCACCCGTACGATGGGCGCGCGCTGATCGGGGAAGATCCCCGGCATGGCCGGCAGGTTGCCGGTGCGATCGACCGAGACGCCGAAGGAGGCCCGTGTCTCGGCCTGTGGCGTCACCAGGCTGTAGAGGTTGCACATCGCTTATCCGCTCTTCGCCACAACGAACAAGCCGAAGCCGACGGCCAGGAAGGCGCGAGAGATCCACGAGAAGACGACAGCGCCGACGCCGTCGTCGATGGCCCGCAGATGAGCGATCTGTGCGAACATCGCAGCCCAATACGCAGCCCACAGGCTCAAGACGGAAACAATCCACATCGGCATTGCTTCGGCCGAAGTTTCAGGCCGTAGGCCGGCGCTCGTGACGCCACAGGGCGACAGCTTGGCAACGTGCATCGTAAGCATGTCGGACGGCTGTTCCATCCTCGCCGCGGCCTTCACGCCTGTAGCCGAAGCGGAGAACGCCGTCGGGACCGTAAAGGCGCGTCACCTCCGAGCGCCACGCTCGATCGGTTCGGGCGAGAACCGCTTCCGTCTCTACCAATCGGTTCGGATACATCGGCTGCCTCAGATATCGGTGTGCCGAGTCCAACGCGGTCCAGAGTCATCTGCTCCCATACAACGACGATGAAGTCCGTGCCCGAAATGCGGGTTGGTTTTCCGCCACTGGCTATCGGAAAGACCTTCCCCGGCGCCTAGTTCAGGCGGATCGACGACTCGGTCGAAGGCTGGGAGGTCAACCCTCTTGGGGCGGTGGCAAGCCTGGAAGCCTGCCGTTCCAGCCTGAGAATGGCCGGCCTCAACCAAGTCGAGATCTGCCCGACCGTTCAGTCGTGGCGAGCTCTGCGGGCCGCCACCGCTGCAGTGGGGCTCGGCCTCGACCGGCTAGGGCACGGCTTCCTGCCGTGCCGCTGCGATCAGGCGATCGCCGTCCTCTCGAAGCAAGAGGCGATCCGAGACGAGGGCGTTGACGGATTTCGTGACGGCCGCGACGTAGGCGTCCGGATCGGCGTAGCGCTCTTCGATCGAGGTGCGCGGATCCCCGGCCGCCACCCGCTCCGCCCGGGTGCGTGCGAAGGGGAGCTGGCTGCCTTCGCGGTCACAGAGGACACCCGCTGGAAACGGATCGGCATAGAGGTTCCAGCCCGTAAAGGTCGCGCGCGGCGCCGCCACGGCGGGAAGGCGGATGCCTGCCACATCGTTTCCGTCCGCATCGACGCGCGGGACGAGGGGCCGGTACTGCGGCCCGCTCTCGGGCCGCGGATCGACATAGGTGTCGAACCGCGCGAGGGCGTTCGGCGCCGTCGGAACCGGCACTCCGACGAGGAACGGAAAGCCGATGCCGGCGGCCTCGACCAGGGTGCCGTCCGACAAACGAGGGACGCGGCTGTCCGGCGGGGTCTTGCCGGACGTGACCCAGTCCTCGAGGGCTACGAGGAGCGCTCGGACCGCCGGGGCCGGGTTGAGGGTGCTGCGCGGGTTGGTGCACGCTCCCTTGGTCGAGGCCAGACCGGCGCGGCCGTAATGAAAGCCGCTCGAGACCAGAAAGGCACGCGCCGTGTCCGGCAGGGGTACGTCGGTGCGGCCGAGGGGATCTGTCGTCAGCAGCGAGGCACCCTTTTGCCAGTACTCGGTGCCGGTGTTCACCTCGATCAGGAGGGGATCGAAGCCGTCGCCGCGTGGGAGCGCGCCGGTTCGTCCCGTGACAGGGTCGTGCTGCTGGGCGGCGGAGAACGGGAAGGCGTTCTCCGGGTAGAAGTGGTCCTCGTGTTGCGTGTTGGTGCGCGAGGGCTGGCCGAAGCGGGCATTGAGAAAGATGCCGCCGACTCCCGCGATGTGCGACAGCACGCCGTCGAAGACCCGGCGGCCGGCCTCGTCGCGGTTGAAGCCTTGATGGATGAAATCGCGCAGGTAGCGCCCGCTCTGCGAAACGCCGAGGGCGACGGCGTGGCGGATCGCGCCGGCGGCCGTGGCAACTCCGCCGTCGGGGGCGCCGCGCAGGTAGGCGACCACGTCGCGGGTGGCGGCGAAGCCGATGCCGAGCACCTTCGGTTCCGTGGCCGTGTAGGTGAACTGGTAGATGGATCCCGGGAGCGGCTTCGTACCCTTCGGAAGTAGCTCGAGCTGACGCGGCGTGACGTAGTGCCAGGCCTCGGCCGGCACCGGTCGGGGCGGATCGCTCTCCCGGCGGCGGACGGTGAGCTGCGCGTGCGTCTTGTCCGAGCTGTCCGTCCTGAACGTGAGGTAGAACGGGGCCTCGGCCGGCCCGCGCGTCGCGCTGACGAGCTCGTCGCGGACGGTCTCGACGATGGGTTTGCCGTTGCGCGTGGCGACGGGGACGTCGATGGCCATGCCGCCTTGCTGGCGCAGGGCGTCCGCCTCCCAGCCGGACCAGACGATGGTATCGCCCCGCCGGAGAACCAGGCCGGTCCCCGCATCGGCGGCGGTGCGTGGATCGTTGACGGCCTGCACCGCCTGGGCGGGGGCATCCAGGACCCAATTGAACAGGAACTTGCGGCCGCGGTTCAGCACCTCGAACAGCAGCGTGCCGCTGCCGCGGGCGGGATCCTTGGGACGCAGGATGAAGATGTCGGTTCTGTACTCGACAATTCCTCGGGCGTTCCGCGGCGCGAGCGCGATGTCGACGATGCCGGCGTTCGATGGATCTGCCGGGTCGAGTTCGCCTCGGGCGGTCCCGACGAGACGCTCGTAGGCGCCGGCGGTTCCGAATTCCGTTCCCTCGGCGAATGGTTCGACCGTGGTGATGTCGATGCCGACGATGCGTGCCTGCGCGGGCGCAATCCAAAGCGCGCAGCCGAGCGTGGCGGCGATGACGCGGCCAATCAGCATGTCCCCTCCCGAGCCCAGCTCTACGACGGCCGGTTCCCTTAGGAACCACGGCCCGGCTACGGCGTCGAGGGGCACGGTGAGGTGAGATGCGCCTCCGACTGTTCATGGGCGTTGAGCGCGCTCTGGGCTGCCGCTGCCGAAGACGAGCGACCTGAGGGGCTTCCATTTCGCCCACAGAGCTGCCGTAGAAAGCCGAAACCCGGATTTCGCCAGGTGCCTCGGCGCAGATCGTCGTCGGGTGCGCTCTGCGCCGCGTCTCCTCCCCGTCTCAAGTCCCGAAACATCACGGCTATGTGAGCTGGGCCTGTGAGATAGTCCCGCGAACGGGGATGCCCAGTGGGCTAAGTGATTGGTGTCAAACGCGAAGGGAGTGGAGCGGGTACCGGGAATCGAACCCGGGTATTCAGCTTGGAAGGCTGCTGCTCTACCATTGAGCTACACCCGCATCGACGATCGTCCGACACGATCACCGAAGTTCGAGACAGGGAGCCGGAAACGTCGCTCGCGGTCTCGTCAGACGTTTGGTGGGGGAAGTAGGACTCGAACCTACGAAGCTTACGCAGCGGATTTACAGTCCGCCCCCTTTGCCGCTCGGGACATTCCCCCAAACCGCTGCCCGTGGGCAGCGCGCGGGTCCTTATGATGAGGCCCCGCGCGGGTGTCAACGGGGATCGCTCAATCGATCGGCGCGAGGTCGCAAATCCGGACCTGGGCACGGTCGGCCCCACGCCAGGTGTCCACCGCCAGGGTTCCGGCGACGTGGAATTCACGACCGATACCGGCGAGGATGGCCTGACCGAGGGGGCCCTGTGCCGCGCGGAAGCAGATGGCGCCCACGGCCTGACCGTCGCGGCTGCGCAGGCGCGCCCGGACGTGGCCGTTGCCGACGATGCCGGCGTCGACGATGCGGTGGCGCGGCAGGGCGAAGATCGGTTCGGGCGCGCCCGAACCGAACGGGCCGGCGCGCTGGAGCAGGCGGACCATTTCGGCCGTGGCTCCGCCCGCGCTCACGGTGCCATCGAGGAGGAGCGCCTCGACGGCACGGGCCGCGCCGACGGCTTGCGCCAGATCCGACCCGAGGTAGGCCGCGAACGCTGCCGTGTCCGGCCCCGCCAGGGTGACGCCGGCCGCCATGGCGTGGCCGCCGCCCTTGAGGGCGAGGCCCGCATCCACCGCCGCGCGCACGGCCCGGCCGAGGTCGGCGCCGGGGATGGAGCGGCCCGAGCCCGTGGCGGTGCCGTCGGGCCGGAGCGCGAAGGCGAAGGCCGGGCGGCCGAAGCGTTCCTTGAGGCGTGCGGCGATGAGGCCGACGACGCCCGGATGCCATTCTGCCGAGGCCGCCACCAGGACCGGGCGCTCAGGGTCGCCCGTGAGCGCGTGGTCCATGTCGGCTTCGGCCGCCGCCACGGCCTGGGCCTCGATGGCCTGGCGCTCGCGGTTGAGACGGTCGAGTTCGGCGGCGATACCGGTGGCTTCCGCCGCGTCGTGGGTGGTGAGCAGGCGGGCGCCGAGGCCCGCATCTCCAATGCGACCGCCGGCGTTGATGCGCGGACCGACAAGGTAGCCGAGGTGCCAGGCTTCCGGCGCTTCGCTCAACGCGGCGGCGTCCAGAAGGGCGGCGAGGCCGATGCGTCCGCGTCCGCGCATCACCTTCAAGCCCTGCACCACGAAGGCGCGGTTGAGGCCCGTCAGGGGCACCACGTCGGCGACCGTGGCCAGCGCCACGAGATCGAGGGCGGCGGCGAGGTCGGGGAGGTCCGCCACGCCGTCCCGGCGCAGGCGCCGGTTCAGGGCCACCAGGGCGAGGAACACCACGCCCGCCGCGCAGAGGTGGCCGAGACCCGACAGGTCGTCGAGGCGGTTGGGGTTCACCACGGCACGGGCGGGCGGCAGGGTCTCGGGCGCGCCGTGATGGTCGAGGACGATGACGTCGAGGCCGAGGGCGCGTGCCGCCTCCAGGGGGGCGTGGCCGCTGGTGCCGCAATCGACGCAGACGAGGAGGGTGGCGCCGGCCTCCCACAGGGCGGTGACGGCGGCGGCGTTCGGCCCGTAGCCCTCGGTGATGCGGTCGGGGATGTGGATGCGGACCTCGAGGCCGAAGCCGCGTAGATAGGCGGCCAGGAGCGCGGCGCTGGCGGCGCCATCGACGTCGTAATCGCCAAAGATCGCCACGGTCTCGCGGGTCGAGACGGCTTGGGCGAGGCGGTCCGTCGCGGCCGCCATGTCCACGAGGCAGTCCGGATCCGGCATCAGGTCGCGCAGGCGCGGGTTGAGATGCGCGTCCGACTCCGCCGGGCGGATGCCGCGCCCCGACAGCACCCGTGCGAGGAGGTCCGGCAGGCCGTGGGCCTGGGTCATGGTGGCGGCGTAGGCCTGGAGCACCGGATCGGCGCAGCGGTCGTGCCACGGCCGTCCGAGGACCGAGCGGGTGACGTCGAGGAAGGCGCGGGGGATCTCAGCTGACACGGGGCGACCCTACTCCAGCCCGGCCGGCCCGAACTGCACGAAAACGACGACGGGGCCGGCGATGGACGCCGACCCCGTACGCTGTCCTGGCGGCGCGGGCGAGGCCCGCGCCAGAGGTTCAGAGGTTCTTGACGATGGAGTCGACGACCTTCTTGGCGTCGCCGAACAGCATCATGGTGTTGTCGCGGAAGAACACCTCGTTCTCGACGCCGGCGTAACCGGAGCCCATGCCGCGCTTGATGAACAACACGGTCTTGGCTTTCTCGACGTCGAGGATCGGCATGCCGTAGATCGGCGAGGCCTTGTCCGTCTTCGCCGCCGGGTTGGTGACGTCGTTGGCGCCGATGACGAAGGCAACGTCGGCCTGCGGGAAGTCGCCGTTGATGTCCTCGAGCTCGTGGACCTCATCATAGGGCACGTTGGCTTCGGCGAGCAGCACGTTCATGTGGCCCGGCATGCGGCCGGCGACGGGGTGGATGGCGTACTTCACGTCGACGCCCTCCTTCTTGAGCATGTCGACCATCTCGCGGAGCGAATGCTGGGCCTGGGCCACCGCCATGCCGTAGCCCGGCACGATGATGACGCGCTCGGCGTTCTTCAGGATGTAGGCCGCGTCGTCCGCCGAGCCCTGCTTGACCGGACGGGTCTCCACAGCTCCTCCGGCCGCGCCTGCCGCGGCATCACCGCCGAAGCCGCCGAGGATCACGGAGATGAACGACCGGTTCATCGCCTTGCACATGATGTAGGACAGGATCGCGCCCGAGGAGCCGACGAGGGCGCCGGTCATGATGAGCGCGAGGTTGCCCAGGGTGAAGCCGATGCCGGCCGCAGCCCAGCCCGAGTAGGAGTTCAGCATCGACACGACGACGGGCATGTCGGCGCCACCGATGGGGATGATCAGCAGGCCGCCGAGAGCGAACGACAGCAGCACGATGACCCAGAACACCAGCTTGCTCTCGGTGCCGATGAACACCGCGATGAGGCCGACGAGGGCGATGGCCAGGGCGATGTTGAGGGCATGGCGCTGGGGCAGCATGATCGGCTTGCCGGACATGCGCCCGTCGAGCTTGGCGAAGGCGATGACGGAGCCCGTGAAGGTGATGGCGCCGATGGCGACACCGAGTGCCATCTCGAACAGCGACTCCTTGTGGATGTGGCCGTTCTCGAGGATGCCCACCGCCTGCGGTGCGTAGAGGGTGCCGGCCGCACCCGCCACGGCCGCGAGGCCGACGAGGGAGTGGAAGGCCGCCACGAGTTGCGGCATGGCCGTCATCGGCACGCGCTTGGCAATGACGGCACCGGCGCCGCCGCCGATGCCGAGGCCCAGGAGCACGAGGATCCAGGCGCCGAATCCCGCCGGCGGATGGCCGACGAGGGTGGTGAGGACGGCGAGCCCCATGCCGACCATGCCGTACAGGTTGCCCTGCCGGGAGGTGGTCGGGTGCGAGAGCCCCCGCAGCGCCATGATGAACAGGACGCCGGAAACGATGTAGAGGAGTGCCGAGACGTTCTGGGACATCGTCTCAGGCCTTCTTCTTGTACATGCCGAGCATGCGCTGGGTGACGAGGAAGCCGCCGAAGATGTTCACGCTGGCGAGAACGATGCCGAGGAAGCCGAAGAAGCGGGCCCAGCCGGTGCCGTGCTCGAGGAGCGGCACGCCGGCCGCCAGGATGGCGCCGACGATGATCACCGAGGAGATAGCGTTGGTCACCGACATGAGGGGCGTGTGGAGGGCCGGCGTCACCGACCAGACCACGTAGTAGCCGACGAAGATCGCCAGAACGAAGATCGCGAGCTGGAACACCGTCGGGTCGACGGCACCATGCGTCACGGCGCTGAGGCCGTGACCGATGCCATCGGCGTAACTCTGCGCCTTGGCGGCGTGCTGCTGCGCGATATCCGCAGCGGTTCGGGCTGCGGTGGCAGCGGCGCGCGCCTGCTCGGCGGCCTGATCGGGGGGGAGCGTGGCCATCGTATCCTCCGGCGGGATCAGGATTTGGTCTGGAAGGCGGGATGCACGACCTGACCGTCATGGGTCAGGTTCGTCGCCCGGACGAGTTCGTCGTCCCGCTTCACCGCCAGGGACTTCGCCTCCTTGTCGATGAGGGTCTCGACGAAGGCGTAGAGGTTGCGCGCATAGAGGCTCGACGCCGTGGCGGCGAGGCGGCCGGGCACGTTGAGGTGCCCGACGATCTTCACGCCGTGATCCGTGGTGACGATCTCGCCGGCCTTGGCGCCCTCGACGTTGCCGCCACGCTCGACCGCGAGATCGATGAGCACGGAGCCGGGCTTCATGGTGGAGACCATGGCGGCGGAGACGAGCTGCGGGGCCGGCCGGCCCGGAATCAGGGCGGTGGTGATGACGATGTCCTGCTTGGCGATGTGGGTCGCCACGAGGTCGGCCTGCTTCTTCTTGTACTCCGCCGACATCTCCTTGGCGTAGCCGCCCGAGGTTTCGGCCTGCTTGAACTCGTCGTCCTCGACGGCGACGAACTTGGCGCCCAGGGACTCGACCTGCTCCTTGGTGGCGGGCCGCACGTCCGTGGCGGTGACCACCGCGCCCATGCGGCGGGCGGTGGCGATGGCCTGGAGCCCGGCCACGCCGACGCCCATCACGAAGACGCGGGCGGCGGGCACGGTGCCGGCGGCCGTCATCATCATCGGCATGGCGCGGCCATACTCGGAGGCACCGTCGACCACCGCGCGGTATCCGGCGAGGTTGGCCTGCGAGGACAGCACGTCCATCACCTGCGCGCGGGTGATGCGGGGCATCAGTTCCATGGCGAAGGTGTCGAGGCCGGCTTGCGCCATTTCACCCAGGGCGGCTTCGTTGCCGTAGGGATCCATGATCGCCACCACGGTGGCGCCACGCTTCAGCAGCCCGATCTCGTCGCCGTTGGGGCGGCGGACCTTGAGGACGAGGTCGGCCTCGTTGGCCGCGTCCTGGGCCGAGGAGGCGACGGTGGCACCCGCCGCCTCGTAATCGGCATCCGGGACACCGGCGGTCAGGCCGGCACCGGACTGGACGGTCACGTCGGCCCCGAGGGCGATGAATTTCTTGACCGTTTCGGGCACCGCCGCGACCCGCGGCTCCGCGGGATCAGACTCTGTCAGGACAGCGATGCGCATTCAGGAAGCCCCCTCGGCGATCCGTCCGGACCACCGTAACTCGGCAGGAATATAGAGCCCGACGACTGGTATACCAGTGCGCCCGGGCTACGTCACGCGAAGAAGAGGTAGAGCAGAAGCAAGACCGCGACCACGACGGGGGCCTTCCAGCCCACGGCCGGCGCGAGGGCGCCCACGGCACCGGCGGCGCCGGACACCACGACGGCGAGGATCGCAGTCAGCCACGCTTCATGAATGCCGCCGATGGCGAGGGCCAGCACCCAACAGATCACCACGGAGGTGCCGATTTCGACGAAACGAACGAAGCCGCGATAGGTCTGCTCGTGGGTCTTCTCGTCCATGGCGGGGCTGTAATGCACGCCGGACACGGTCTTCATATCGGCCATCGTGTGGTCGTCCCCATGGATCTGTCTTAATTTGTTCCAAGGGGATTTAGCGCAAGCCTCGGCGGCTCGCAATCAGCATGCATGCCACGCAATGGCCACGAACCGGTTTTTGTCGCGCCGGCCAAGTTTCGCAGGGCCAGCCGCGTGACGTCACACCGATAGGGTCACGCCGGCAGGGCGAGTCCCGCCCGCGTGAGAGCCTCGCCCTGCCGGGTCTCGAGTTCGGAGAGCGAGAAGCGCTCGATCTCGGCCTCGAACAACCGGTGGTAGTTCAGTTCCGAGCGCAGGTGCAGGAACACGGCGCCGAGGCCGACGGCGGCGCGGTCCATGAACACGAATTCCTGCGGCACGGTCACGGGTCCCCGGGCTTTCAGGGCCTGATGCACCTCGAAGGCCTGGCGCCGGCCGTACTCGCCGGGCTTGACCCCGTCGGCCACCGTGCGGGTGCGGTCCTCCAGGATCGGCCCGTAGATGAAGCGCGCCCAGATGTTGAGGATCTCGATGAGCTCCTTGTTGAGGTTCTTGAAGCCCCAGACCTCGTAGGCGT
The DNA here is from genome assembly GCF_001423295.1 of Methylobacterium sp. Leaf112. GTDB lineage: Bacteria > Pseudomonadota > Alphaproteobacteria > Rhizobiales > Beijerinckiaceae > Methylobacterium. Next base: position 17,600 of record NZ_LMNG01000007.1, read on the forward strand.
GGACGATGCGCGCGCCGTCGTTCTCCAGGAGCCCCCGATAGAGATCGACCACGCCGCCGACGAAGCGCGGATGGAAGATGCGCACGCAGCCGTAATCGAGGAGGTTGATGCCCTGCGCCTCGCCACCCTCGGAAAACACCGTGTAGTTGCCGAGATGCGGGTCGCCGTGGATGACGGCGGCGCGGCTGAACGGGTGCCACCACGCTTTGAACATCGCCTGGGCGAGGCGGTTGCGGATCTCGATGGGACTTTGAGAGAAGTTGAGAATGCCCTCGCCCTCGAGCCAGCCGAGGGTGAGGAGGCGCTTCGTGGAGAGATCGGTGTGAATGGCCGGCACGCGGACTTCGGGCACGTCGCGCAGGACGTTGCCATAGAGCACGGCGTGCTTGGCCTCGCGCGCGTAGTCGAGTTCCTCGCGCACCCGGGCGCCGATTTCCTTCGCGATCTCACGGGTATCGAGCCAGGAGCTCATGCGCCGGTGCAGGGCGAAGGCGACCTCCAGCTGCTTCAGATCGGCCTCCACGGCCGATTGCATGTCGGGATACTGGAGCTTGCAGGCGAGCGCCGTGCCGTCGAGGCCGGTCGCCCGGTGGACCTGTCCGAGGGACGCGGCCGCCGCCGGCTTGAGGTCGAAGTTCGTGAACCGCTTCTGCCAGTCGGCGCCGAGTTCGGCCATCATCCGGCGCTTGACGAAGGCCGCGCCCATGGGCGGCGCGTCGGCCTGGAGCTTCTGCAGTTCCGTCGCGTATTCGGGTGGCAGAAGGTCCGGCACCGTGGCCAGCAACTGGGCGACCTTCATGATCGGCCCCTTGAGGCCGCCCAGCGCCTGGGCCAGGGCGGCGGCGTTGCTGGGCGCCTCCTTGCCGCCGAACAGGCGGGCGCCGGCCATGCGGGCGGCGACCCCGCCGACATTGGCACCGACGCGGGCGTAGCGGCTGGCGCGCGCGGAGAAGCGGTTGGCTTCGCTGTCGTGATCGGCCATCGGGTTCTTCGGATCTCGGATAAGGACGCGTCCGGCAATCCGGCCACTCCCTTGAGATAAGTCCGCCGGCGTCCCGCGCCAGGGCGCTGCGCCGTTGCGGCGCGGGAGAGGGGTCAGGCGGCCGGCCAGTTGTCGCGGATCCAGCGGGCGAGGCCCGCTTCGGTGATCTCGCCAGCGGCGAGGCCACGGATCATGACCACCGCCTCGGCCTCGTCGGTGACGAAGTCGATATCGTTGAGGCCGAGAAAGACGACGAGGGCGAGCAGGGCCGCGCGCTTGTTTCCATCGATGAACGGATGGTTTTTCGCGATCCCGAACGCGTAGGCGGCTGCGAGCTCGGCGAGATCGGCCTCGCCATAGGCGACCCGGTTCACCGGGCGGCCGAGGGCCGATTCGAGGGCACCCTCGTCGCGCAAGCCGCTGGGGCCGCCGAACAACTTGAGCTGGCGGGCGTGGATGGCCTGGACGAGGTCGCTCGTCAGCCAGACAAACGTCGTCATTTGGCCAGCTCGGACAGGGCGTTGCGGTAGGTCTTCATCGCCTTCTCAGCGATTTCCATGCCCTTCTCGAAGGTCGGGTCGAGGGGCGACAGCCGAACGGAACCGTCGCCGCCCTCCGTCAACGAGAGCCAGTCGCCCTGCGCGAGGTTGAGCCGGCTCAGGAGTTCCTTGGGCAGGATCAGCCCGGTGGAATTGCCGATTTTCTTGACTTCCAGTTTCATGACGCTTCGCCTTTCGTTGTACGGAATGTACAACGAAAGGCGGGGCATACCAAGCGGCGCTCAGCCCTCCATCGCCTCCAACTCCGCGATCATGCCCTCGATCATGGTGAGCCCGATCTGCCAGAAGCCCGGGTCGCGGGCGTCGAGGCCGAAGGGAGCCAGGAGTTCGCCGTAGGGCTTGGCGCCGCCGGCCGAGAGCAGGGCGAAATAGCGCTCCACGAATCCGTCCTCGGCCTTGGCGTAGACCCCGTAGAGGGAGTTCACGAGGCAATCGCCGAAGGCGTAGGCGTAGACGTAGAACGGCGAGTGGATGAAGTGCGGGATGTAGGCCCAGAACGGCTCGTAGCCCGCATCCAGGGTGATGGCCGGACCGAGGCTGTCGCGCTGCACCGACATCCACAGGGCGTTGATCGCTTCCGCCGTGAGCTCGCCCTCGGCACGGGCGAGGTGCACCTTGCGCTCGAAAGCGTAGAACGCGACTTGCCGGACCACGGTGTTGATCATGTCCTCGACCTTGGCGGCGAGCATGGCCCGGCGCTGGGTCGCGTTGGTGGTGGCGGCCAGCAGCCGGCGGAAGGTCAGCATCTCGCCGAACACGCTCGCGGTTTCGGCGAGCGTCAGGGGGGTGGGGGCCATCAGGGCGCCGTTGGGGCCGGCGAGCACCTGATGCACCCCGTGGCCGAGCTCGTGCGCCAGGGTCATCACGTCGCGCGGCTTGCCCTGGTAATTCACCAGCACGTAGGGGTGGGCCGAAGGCACGGTCGGGTGGGCGAAGGCGCCGGGCGCCTTGCCGGGCCGGGTCGGCGCGTCGATCCAGTTTCGGTCGAAGAACGTCTTCGCGATGCTCGCCATGCGCGGCGAGAAGGCACCGTAGGCGTCGAGCACCGTGTCGCGGGCCTCCGCCCAGGGAATCGTGCGCTGCTCGACCTTCGGCAGCGGCGCGTTGCGGTCCCAGTACGGCAGGGCCTCGACCCCGAACCACTTCGCCTTCAGGGCGTAGTAGCGGTGCGACAGGCGCGGATAGGCCGCCTGCACGGCCTCGACCAGGGCATCCACCACTTCGGGCTCGACGCGGTTCGACAGGTGGCGGGATTCGGCCACGTCCGTGAACCCGCGCCAGCGGTCATTGATTTCCTTGTCCTTGGCGAGGGTGTTGGTGATCAGCGTGAACGTGCGCAGGTTCGCCCGGAACACCTCGCTGAGCGCGCCGGCCGCCTCCTTGCGCACGGCCCCGTCCGGGTCCTGCAGGCGGTTGAGGGTCGGCTCCAGGGTGAGCTGCTCGCCCTGCACGGGAAACCGCAGGGACGCGATGGTGCCGTCGAACAGGCGGTTCCACGCCGAGCGGCCGGTGACCGACTTCTCCAGGAACAGCTTCTCCGTGCGGTCGTCGAGCTGGAACGGCTTCTCGCGACGAAGGTCCTCGATCCAGGGGGCGTAGGTGGAAAGCGGCCCGTCCGCCATGGCCGCGTCCATGGCGGCGTCGTCGATGCGGTTGAGCTCGAGGGCGAAGAACAGGAGGTGGCTGGACGCCGTCGTTAGGCGCTCCTGGGTGTCGCCGTAGAATTTTTCGCGCGTCTCGTCGGTGGTGTCGCCCGAGTAGACGAGGCCGGCGAACGACATCAGGCGGCCGAGCAGATCCTCGATGGCCTCGTAGGCCCGGACCGCCTCGGCAAGGCGCGCGGAGGCGTCCGGGCCGGCGGCGAGGTCCGCCAGCCGGCCGGCATAACGCTCGGAGACCTCGCGGCAGGCCGTCTCGGCGCGGGCGAGGTCGGCGCGGAAATCGGGGGCGTCGATGCCGGAATAGAGGTCGCCGAGGTCCCATTCGGGCAAGGCGCCGAGGTCGGCGGCGAGTGCGGCCGCCCGTGCGGCGCTGGCCCCTTCGGCAATGGCGACGATGCCCGCGCGGCTGGCTTGGGCGACGGCTCGACTCGGCATGATGGGAGGCTTCCTGGGGCTGGGCACTGAGGCGCCGCTGCCCGGTGATATCGAGCGGGCCGGCCCCGCGATCAACCGCCTTGTGGGCGAAAGCCGACGTCCCGGCGCGGGAAAAGCAGGGGTGCGGCGTCGCCGACCGACAATCCCCGGAAAAGTCGGATCGTCGTTAAGCGCGGCTTTACGCTCTTGGGGCACCCTGCGGATCGAAACGAAACAGTCCGGCGCCGCATCACCGAGCCCGTCTCGCGGTGCGGCCACCTCCCCGCGAGACCAAGGCGCCCCCCATGTCGACAACGGTCCTCATCGTCGACGACGATCCCGTGCAGCGCCGCCTCGCCGAGGCGATGGTGCGCCGGCTCGGCTTCGACGCGAAGGTCGCAGAGACCGGCGCCGACGGGCTCGCCGCCCTGCGCTCGGGCGAGCCCATCGACGTGGTTCTCCTGGATCTCGTGATGCCCGGCGGTCTCGACGGCCTCGGCGTGATGGCCGAGATGCGCAAATCCGGCCTCGACGTGCCGGTCATCGTCCAGACCTCCAACGGCTCCATCGATGCCGTCGTCACCGCCATGCGGGCCGGGGCCGTCGATTTCGTGGTGAAGCCCGCCGGCGCCGAGCGTCTGCAGGTCTCCATCAAGAACGCCCTCAAGGTCGATCAGCTCGAGGAAGAGGTCCGCCGCATGCGCCGGCGCGCCTCCGGTTCCCTCTCGTTCAAGGATCTCACCTCGAAGAGTCCCGACATGGAGCGGGTCACGCGGCTCGCCGAGCGGTCGGCCAAATCCAACATTCCCGTGCTCATCGAGGGCGAATCGGGGGTCGGCAAGGAGGTCCTCGCCCGCGCCATCCAGGGCTCGGGCGACCGGCGCGGCAAGGCCTTCGTCACGGTCAATTGCGGCGCGATCCCCGACAACCTCGTGGAATCGACCCTGTTCGGCCACGAGAAGGGGGCGTTCACCGGCGCCACCGAGCGCCACATGGGCAAGTTCGTCGAGGCGTCCGGCGGCACCCTGTTCCTCGACGAGATCGGCGAGCTGCCCCTCGACGCCCAGGTGAAGCTCCTGCGCGCCCTGCAGGAGGGCGAGGTCGATCCCGTGGGCGCCAAGCGCAGCGTGCGGGTGGATATCCGCCTCATCTCGGCGACGAACCGCTCCCTCCTCGATCTGGTCAAGCAGGGCCGCTTCCGCGAGGACCTGTACTACCGCCTCAACGTCTTCCCCATGACCCTGCCGCCCCTGCGCGCCCGCCGCGAGGACATCCCCGATCTCGTGCGCTCGTTCTGCGCCCGGTTCGCGGCGGAAGAGGGCAAGAAGGTTCGCGCCGTCACCCCCGAGGCCATGGCGCTGCTGACCCGCTACGGCTGGCCCGGCAACGTGCGCCAGCTCGAGAACGCCCTGTTCCGCGCCGTGGTGCTGGCCGATGGCGATGAGCTCACCGTGGCGGAGTTTCCGCAGATCGCCGCCCAGGTCGAGGGCTTCGACGTGCGCATCCCGGCCGCCCCCGTGCAGCCCATGGTCCAGGCCGGGGCGCCCGAGCCCGTGCGCGAGATCGTCCGGGTCGAGGTCCGCGATCCCCACGCCATGAGCCTGGTGGCCGAAGAGACCGGCGAGATGAAGACCATGGACGGCCTTGAGGCCGAGATCATCCGCTTCGCCCTGCAATTCTACCGCGGCCGGATGTCGGAGGTCTCGCGCCGCCTCGGAATCGGCCGATCCACCCTCTACCGCAAGCTCAAGGACCTCGGGCTCGACGGTGACGACAAGGCCGAAGAGGCCGCCTGAACCAAAATGGCACAGGTGCGCCCTCTCGTGAGGGCGTGCCGTTGCGCACCCGTACGCGCCGGTCGATATCTTTAACTGAAGCGACCGGCCGTCCGGTCCGCAGGAGTTGCACCCATGGGCGTCACGCGCTCCGCCTCCGTCGCCCTGTCGGCCCTCGTCGCGGGCTGCCTCGGCTACGGCGCCCACGCCGAGGTCGCCGCGCCGGACCGGCCGGACACCCCCGTCGTGCAGAAGGCCTCCGTCGATCCGGCGCTCCCGGAGACGGCGAGCCCCGTGGCCGTGCCCGCCTCCCCTGAAGCCGCCGCTCCGCCGGCCGACGCGTCCCCCGCGCCCGTCGCCGAGGCGCCCCCGCCGGTGCCGAGCGATCCCCTGGGCGCCGCCGTGGCGGCGCGTCTCGCCGACCCCGCCCCCCTGCTGCCGCGCCTGACCACGAAGGACCGCGAGGCGATCCAGGCGTTCTACGCGCTCGGCGCCTTCAAGCCCGTGTGGATCGTCGACGGCGCCTACACGGCCGCCGCCAAGGCCGCCGCAGCGCGTCTCGCCGCCGCCGGCGAGGACGGCCTCAAGGCCGCCGCCTACCCGGTGCCGGTGCTCGGCACCCAGCCGCTCACCGAGGCCCAGGTGGCCGACGCCGAGCTGAAGCTCTCGGCGGCCGTCGCCCTCTACGCCCGCGACGCACGCGGCGGACGCGTTCACCTGTCGAGCGTGTCGCGCCTCATCACGCCGACCCTCGACCTGCCCGCCGCCGACGCGGTTCTGGGCCGGATCGCGCCGGCCGGCGTCCAGGCCGGCGTCCTCCTCCAGGCCTACAACCCGAGCCAGCAGGGCTATCTCGCCCTGAAAGGTCGCCTCGCCGCCGCCCGGGGCGGGCAGGCCCCGGCGGGCGAGCCCACCGTGCATCTGCCCACCGGCCCCGTCCTGAAGCTCGGCATGCGCGATCCGCGGGTGCCGGCCCTGCGCACCCGCTTCGCCCTCGCGACCCGCACGGCGGGGACCCTCGACACGGCACCGGGCGAATCCGATGCGTACGATTCCGCCGTTTCGGCCGCCGTCGCCGGGTTCCAGCGCCGCCGGGGGCTGCCCGTCACCGGCACCCTGACCCAGCAGACCGTGGCGGCCCTGGGGCGTCCCGACGCCGCGCCCGTGTCCGACGACAACGAGGCCGCGCTCCTCGTCAACATGGAGCGCTGGCGCTGGCTGCCGGCCGACCTCGGGCGCGACTACGTGATGGTCAACATTCCCGAGTTCCAGGTCCGGGTGTTCAAGGACGGCGTCAAGCGCGACGAGGCCCGGGTCATCGTCGGCAAGACCGAGAGCCCGACGCCGATCTTCTCCGGCCTCATGGAATACGCCGTCGTCAATCCATCCTGGAACGTGCCGCCCTCGATCCTGAAGAACGAGTTCCTGCCCGGCCTCGCCCGCGACCCGAACTACGCGGCGCGGCGCGGCTACGAGGTGGTCTACCGCAACGGCAACGTCTCGGTCCGCCAGCCGCCGGGCGAGCGCAACGCGCTGGGCTTCATCAAGTTCATGTTCCCCAACAACCACGCGGTCTACCTGCACGACACGCCGAACCGGTCCCTGTTCTCCGGCTCGCGCCGGGCGCTGAGCCACGGCTGCGTGCGGGTGGAGGATCCCTTCCGCTTCGCCGATTCGGTGCTGCCCGCGGCCTGGTCGGGGGAGCGTCTGAAGAAGCTCATCGGCAAGGGCGAGCGCACCATCCGCCTCGCCGAGAAGCTGCCCGTGCACCTCGCCTACTTCACCGCTTACGTCGACGATCTCGGCGGCTACCGGACCCTGCCGGATCTCTACGGCTACGATTCGCGCATGAAGATCGCGCTGGGTCTCGCCCCCGGCAGTCTGCTCGTGGCCAAGGCCCCGGCCGGCAAGGCGACGCCGAAGCTCGCGGGATCCAGATCCCCCGCGCCGGCGTCGAACGCTGCGCCGTCGCCGGAGGTGCGGCGCAAGCCCGTGCGCGAGGTCCGGGCGGTGCAGCCCGCCCGCACCGCCGCGCGACCGCCGGCGGATTTCGGCGAGCCCGGCCTGTGGACCCCGACCCCGTCGCGGCCGTCCTCCGGCTGGTGGTAGGCCGGGTTTCGGCCCGGCGCGGCGCGGCCGCGAACCGGAAAACCCCGGGACAGCCGTCCGGCGTGTGCCGCCGCACGTCGGAGCACGATTTCGCCACGGTTGGATCTTAGCCATAAACGGCATCGACCGGCGGACAGTCGAGGATCCGATAACCGCGCGTTCATGGTTTTCGGCAACCTTGCGTTCACCATGATCCGCCCGGCGCGCGGGATCCGGCAGAGGTGAGGACGAACGTGCGTCAGTTCCTGCGACACGGCCCCCGGTCCGGCCCGCGCCCCGCGCGCCTGCGCCGTGCCGCCATCGCCGCCTCGGGTATCGCCCTAGCCCTCGTGGCCGGCACGCGCGGCACCCAGGACGCGGTGGCCAACGGCGACACCCGCACCCTCTCGATCTTCCACAGCCACACCAAGGAAAGCCTCACCGTCACGTTCAAGCGCGACGGGCGCTACGACCGCGCCGCCCTCGAGCAGCTGAACTGGCTCCTGCGCGACTGGCGCGCCGAAGAATCCATCAAGATGGACCCGCGCCTGTTCGACACCGTGTGGGAGGCCTACCGCTCCGTCGGTTCGCAGGAGCCCATCACGGTGGTGTCGGCCTACCGCTCGCCCGGCACCAACGCCATGCTTCGTCGCCGGTCCCGCGCCGTCGCCGAGTACAGCCAGCACATGCTCGGCAAGGCGATGGACTTCTACCTGCCCGACGTCTCCATCGACCAGATCCGCGCCGTGGGCATGCGGATGCAGCGCGGCGGCGTCGGCTGGTACCCGCGCGCGGGTTCGCCCTTCGTCCATCTCGATGTCGGCTCCGTGCGCTCCTGGCCGCGCATGACCCACGATCAGCTCAGCCGCCTGTTCCCCGACGGCAAGACCGTCCACCTGCCCGCCGACAACCGCCCCCTGCCCGGCTACGAGCTCGCCCGCGCCGAGGTCCTGGCCCGCGGCGGTACCGTGCTGGGCATCACCCAGGTGGCCCAGCAGGTCGACGAGGAGGACGGCCCGAGCATCCGGGGATTCTTCGCCAGCCTGTTCGGCGGCGGCTCGAGCAGCGAGCCGCCCGCACCGGCCCCCGCCCCCGCGACGCGGGCCCGCGCCAAGCCGAGCGTGGTGGTGGCGAGCGCCGATCCGGACGACCAGACCGGCACCCGCGCAGCCCTGGCCTACGCGGCGCCCGCGGCCGACGACACCCTCAAGTCGGCCCTCCTGCGCCGCGATGGTCGCGATGCCCAGACCCTCCTGACCGCCGAGAAGTCCACGGAGACCAGGGCGCCCGACGGCAACATCGGCGATGCGGCCAGAGCGACGGCCGAGGTTCCGCTCCCGCCGCGTCGCCCGGCCGAGTTCGCCGCCGTGGCCGCCGCGCTCACGATGCCCCTGCCTCCGCAGCGTCCGCCGGTTCAGGTCGCGGGCCTCGGGACCGCCGGCATGGCCAACCTCGCCCCCGCCCAAGCCCAGATGTCCACGCAGGCGCCCTCGCCTGCCCGCCTCGTTGCCGCCACCGCCGACCCGAAGCTGCAGTTGCGCGCCCTGTTCGCCGCCGCCGCGCAGGGCGTCTCCGAGCCGGCGAGCCGCGCCGCGCCCGTGCGCCTCGCCGTGACCCGGACCAAGCTCGACGGCGCGCCCGCCGGCAGCCTGACCCAGCCGGCGGCCGTCGCCACCCGCTTCTCGGCGCGCGCGCCCGGCGATGACCTCAATGCAGGACGTTTCTCGGGTTCGGCCACCCGCCCGGTGCCGGGCGCGCGCTGATCCCCGCTCGGGCGATCCCCGAAACGACGAGGGCCGCGGCAGGAATGCCGCGGCCCTCGTCGTTGTGTGCCATGGGCCGGCGTCCGCCTCACACCATGCCCAGAGCCTGCATGTAGAGTTCGAGGATGGCCTCCTCCTCCTGGCGCTCGGCGTGATCCTTCTTGCGCAGGGAGATGATCTTGCGCAGGGCCTTCACGTCGAAGCCGGTGCCCTTGGCCTCCGCGTAGACGTCCTTGATGTCCGAGGCGAGACCGGCCTTCTCCTCCTCGAGGCGCTCGATGCGCTCGATGAAGCTCTTGAGCTGGTCGGCGGCGACGGACGAAGCATCGACGGCGGGTGCGGCGGAAGCGGCCATTTTCGTCTCAATCCCTGACTGGCGAGGCGCATCGTTCACGAGAATGCGCCGGAACCGCTTCACTAAGCGTTCAAGCTTACCGGGACCTTACGGCCCCGGACCGCAGACCGTCGTGGTCGCGTAAGCTTTTGTTCCTGAACGCGCTTTCGCCGAATCGTCGGGGCTGTCTTCAGTGCGGTTCAGCCGCCGCCCCGGTGAAGGCCTCCTGCTGCTCCGGCGTCGCCTCGCCCTGGTGCAGGCGCTTCCAGGCATCGTAGGGCATGCCGTAGACGGCCTCGCGGCTCGCGTCCTTGGTCAGCGGCACGCCCTTTTCGTCGGCGGCGTCCTTGAGCCAGTTCGACAGGCAGTTGCGGCAGAATCCGGCCATGTTCATCAGGTCGATGTTCTGCACGTCCGTGCGTCCCTGCAGGTGGGCGACGAGGCGCCGGAACACGGCGGCTTCGAGCTCCGTCCGGGTGGCGGCGTCGATCCCGGTCGTGCTGGTCCCGGGCGTGCTGGTCTCGGTCATGGGATGTCCTCGGTGTGACGGGCTGCTCGTTCAGGAAAGGTCGTGTCCAGGCCCGCGCCGTCAAGGACGGACGGCCGATTCGGATTCGGCGCCGCCGCTTCCAGTCTGGTGCCAAACCGCACGACGTTCGGTTCGAGGCGGGCCTACATCAGCGCTACACAAGAACTCACGGCCCACCGCCTTTTCGACGGAGACCGCGATACTGAAAGGTCCAACGTCATGAACATCCGTCTTGCTTCTGTCGCCGCCGCCGTCGTCTTGAGCCTGAGTGCCGTTGCTTCGCCGGTTCTCGCGCAGAGCTACACGGCACCCGCCGGTGTCTCGGCCCATGCGGCGCCCGGCTACACCGCCGGCCGCGCCCTCGACGATGAACTCACCACCGGTTCCATCGCCCCGCGCCGGGACGACGCCTCCGCGAAGGAAGGCAACGCCGAGCAGAACAGCTTCCCGGTCTGGCAGTACGGTCGGACCTCGGGCGGCACCCGGTAAGCCCGATCTCGGGATGAATTGGACGGCGGGGCGAGAGCCCCGCCGTTTTCGTGTGCGCGCCGCAGGCTGATCAGGGCAGCAGCGGACGCAGAAGCTTGGCGAACCGCGTCGCCCATTCGATCTGGCCGGGTTCTTCGGCGATGAGGTCCTGGCGGATCTCCACCAGGGCGTTGCGCAGGCCGCGCGCGAGGGCGTGCCGGTCGATGGTGTCTCCGGGAAGCCCTCCCCCGTAGGGTTCGTTGTCGCCGACCGTGAGATCGGCCGGGTCGGCGCGCAGACCCGCGATGAGGGGCGCGCTCAGGCGGTCGTCCCGGTCCCACAGGATGCCGACGTGCCAGGGACGCGGTACGGTGCGCCAGTACGGCGTGAAGCTGTGCATGGTGAGGATCGCCGGCGGCACGCCCGTCGCCTCGGCCGCCGCCACGTGGGCGTCGATGGCCGCGTCGAAGGGCTCGTAGAACCGGCGGATGCGCTCGGCCTTGCCGGCCTCGTCGATGCGGGCGTTGCCCGGCACGATGGCGCCGTCGGACAGGCGCATCACCAGGGTCGGGTCGGCCCGGCCCCGGTTGGGGTCGATGATGAGGCGTGAGAACCGGGTCAGGATCGCGGGCGCGCCCAATTGCACGGCGAGGTGCCGGGTCACGGCGGCCGCGCCGATGTCGTAGGCGATGTGGCGTGCGTATTCGTGGTCCGGCACCCCGAGCCGGTCGAGGTCGTCGGGCACATGGTTGGAGGCGTGATCGCAGAGGATCAGCAGGCCCCGGGCCGGATCGCCCGGGATGGTCTCGACGGGATGTGGAGGCTGCATGGGCGGCGGGGTCCGTGGATCCGTTCGGGGCTCGGGCGGGCGGAACGCGGACGGAGCCGTGCAAGCATCCGGCCGCGCCATCGCGGGGTGTCCCGCGTCATCGCATGCTTGCCGCGACCTTGCCGCGGCGGCGGGTGTCGGGCACAGCACGTATCGCGGACAAGCGCGGGCACGGCAACAATCCGGCCCGAGGGAATTCGTCCCGCGAAACAATCACGATCCGGCGACGCAACGCCGGGCGGCCTTCCACGACCGTCTTTCCGCGATACACGGACACGCCATGACCGCGCCCTCCCCCGCCGACCACGCCGCCGCCCGCACCCTCCTCCTCGGCATCCTCGACGAGGCCATCGCCGCCGCTCATCCCGCGCGCTGCCTCGTGCCGCACCTGCCCGCCCCCGGCCCCGGCCGGCTCATCATCCTGGGCGCGGGCAAGGCCGGCGGCTCCATGGCGGCGGTGGCGAGCCGGTTCTACCGGGAGCAGCACGGCGTCGACGCGAGCCGCATCGTCGGCCTGGCGGTCGCCCGCCACGGCTACGGCGAGGAGGCGCCGATGATCCGCATGGTCGAGGCCGGGCACCCGGTGCCCGACCAGGCCGGCATCGACGCGACCGTCGACGCCCTCAAGATCGCCGCCGATGCCGGGCCGGACGACGACGTGCTGGTGCTGCTCTCGGGCGGCGGTTCGGCCAATTGGATCGCGCCGGCCGGCGACCTGACCCTCACCGAGAAGCAGGCCATCACCAAGGCGCTCCTGCGCTCGGGCGCGCCCATCAACGAGATCAACTGCGTGCGCAAGCACCTGTCGCGGATCAAGGGCGGGCGCCTCGCCATGATGGCCCGCAACGCCCGCTCGATCCTGACCCTCGCGATCTCCGACGTGCCCTTCGACGACCCGGCGGTGATCGCTTCGGGCCCGACCGTCCCGGACCCCTCGACCCTGGCGGAGGCCCGTGCCATCTGCGAGCGGCGCGGCATCCCCCTGCCGGAGACGGCGAAAGCGCTGCTGAACGATCCCGTCAACGAGACCCCGAAGGCGGGCGACCCGTCCTTCGCCCGGGCCGAGTACCGCATCATCGCCCGGCCCATCGACGCCCTGGAGGCGGCGGCCGAGGCCGCGCGCCGCGCCGGCTACGAGCCGGTGATGCTCGGCCCCGATGTCGAGGGCGAGGCCCGTGAGGTCGCGGCCGAGCACGCCCGGCTCGCCCTCGACCACCACGCTCGCGGCGCCAAGGTCGCGATCATCTCAGGGGGCGAACTCACCGTCACCATCGTGGGCGAAGGCCATGGCGGCCCGAACCAGGAATACGCCCTGGCGCTGGCCATCGCGCTCGACGGCGCACCCGGCATCCTCGGCATCGCCGCCGACACCGACGGCACCGACGGCGGACGCGGCGAGGCGACCGACCCGGCCGGCGGCCTCGTCGACCCCACCACCCTGGCGCGTGCCCGCGCCGCCGGCCTCGACCCCGCCGCCATGCTGGCGGACAACGACTCGACCCGGTTCTTCGACACCATCGGCGACCTCGTCCAGCCGGGTCCCACCCGCACCAACGTCAACGATTGCCGGGTCATCCTTGTCGGGTAAGGGCATGGGTCGACAGGGCATGGGCCGACAGGGCATGGGCCGACAGGGCATGGGTCGACAGGGCATGGGTCGACAGGGGATGGGCCGACGCCGTCGCCCGACCCTTCCTTCCCGCAAGGGGTGGAGCGTCCGGGCGGGCGTGCTCGCCGCTCTCCTCATGACCGCCGCCCCCGCCCGGGCCGACCTGCGCATGTGCAACCTCACGACCAGCAAGGTCGGCATCGCGCTGGGCTACCGCGACACGCAGGGCTGGGTGACGGAGGGGTGGTGGGACGTGGCGCCCAAGGGCTGCGAGACCCTGCTCAAGGGGACCCTGGCGGCCCGGTTCTACTACGTCTACGCCGTGGACTACACGCGGGGCGGCGAGTGGAGCGGGCGTTCGCTCATGTGCACCCGGGACCGCGAATTCACCATCCGGGGCGTCGAGGACTGCCTGGCGCGCGGCTACGATCGCAACGGCTTCTACGAGGTCGACACCGGTGAACAGAAGAGCTGGACGATCCAGCTCACCGATCCGAACCAGCCGGCGAATCCCGCGCCCTGAGCGGGCCTCAGAGCGCTTCGATCTCGGCGAGCAGCGCGTCGGAGAGGCTGATGCCCGCCTGCGCCGCGCGGGCGCGGGCGGCGAGCCGTTTGGTGCCGGGCAGCCGGGCACCGTCCTGATCCTCGATCATTCCCGCCAGCACGGCGAAGCGCTCGCACGCATCCGCCGCGAAGGCGGTGGCGTCGAGGACGAGAATGAGCTGGCCGGTGCCGGGCGGGCCGCCCACGGCGTCGAGGAACGAGGTCGCCTCGCCGGCAAAGCGTGCGCCGACGAGGCCGGCCGCGAGCAGCTCGACCATGAGGGCCAGAGCCGTGCCCTTGGCGTCGCCCAGCGGGATCATGGTGCCGGCGAGAGCCGCCGCCGCGTCGGTGGTGGGGTGGCCGTCCGCATCCACCGCCCAGCCCTCGGGGATCGTCTCTCCACGCTGCTTGGCGGCGATGATGTTGCCCCGCGCCACCTTCGAGAGCGAAAGATCGACCACGATGGGGGGCCGCCCCGGCAACGGGCAGGCGAAGGCGATGGGGTTGGTGCCGAACACCGCCCGGTTGCCACCCCAGGGCGCCATGGCGGCCGGCGCATTGGCGAACAGCAGAGCCACCAGCCCCTGCGCCGCCAGGGCTTCGGCCGGCCGCCCGGCGGCACCGCAATGGTGCGAGCGCCGGATGGCCGCGGCCGCCACGCCCTGGCTCCGGGCGATCTCCGGGAGTTCGGCGACCGCCCGGTCGAGGGCCGGATAGGCGAAGCCGTGGCCGGCGTCGATGGCGAGCAGCCCGGGCCGGGGCCGCGTCACGGCCAGGGTCGCATCGCCCACGACCTTGCCGGCGCGAACCTGCGCCCCGTAGGCCAGCAGGCGCATGAGCCCATGGGTCGCGAGGCCGTCGGCCTCGGCGCCGACCAGGGCGACGGCGGTGCTCTCGGCCTGGTCGTGGCCGGCACCACAGCGCAGGAGCGTGCGCACGGCGAGGTCGTGGGCGGCGGCCAGGGTCAGGGTCGGCATTGTCTGAGGCTCATCCCGTCGCGTCGATCGAACCGGAACCGGACCGGGTTCGATCCGCGGTCCCCCGGGTCGGTTTGACGTGTCCGGGACACGACGTCCACCGCAGGGACGGGTGTCGTCAGGATCGGTCGGTCGTGTCCGGGGTGAAGGTGGCGTCGTAGAGTTCCTGGTGCTGCCCCAGCAGGGCGTCGATCCGGGAACTCAGTTCGGCATAGGCCGCCCGCATCTGCCGGAAGTTCGCGTTCGTTTCCCCCTGAAGCGTACCGAGGCGGCCGCGCTCGTCCGGGTCGGGATGTCCATCGAGCACCCGGCTCGTCTCGCGCAGGGCCAGGGCCCTCACCTGCCGCTCCGCCGCATCCAGTGCCGCGATCTGCTGCGCCAGGTGCTCGGCGGCATCCATGAGTTTCGCAACGCTCGCCCGGAGACTCTGCCGGATCCGCGCCACGTCCGAGAGTTTGTGGATCGCATCGTTCGCCGGCTCCATGAGGCAGGGATCCCCGTCCTACAGACGCGGCCGCTCGCCCGTCGGGCAAGGCCACGAGATCGATGGTCGACCGTCGTCAGCGCGCCAGGACGCGGGCCGCATCTTTCGTCGTGTCGACGGCCCGGGAGACCGCGTCGATGGATCCGGTGATCGCGAGGGCGTTCTGGGCGATGGCCTGCACGGCCTCGGCCGCCTCCTGCATGCTCGACGACATCTCGCGCGTCACCACGCTCTGTTCCTCGATGGCGGCGGCCGTGCTGACCACGTAGTCGCGCATGGTCCCGACGGAGGCCTGGATCGTATCGAGGGAGCCCGCGACCTGTTCGGACGCGTTCTGGACGCTGTCGATCTCGCTCGCGATCTGGTTCGTGGCGTGGGCCGCCTGGGCGGCGAGGTTCTTCACCTCCTGGGCGACGACGGCGAAGCCCCGGCCCGCCTCCCCGGCCCTTGCGGCCTCGATGGTCGCGTTGAGGGCGAGCAGGTTGATCTGGCTCGCGATGTTCTGGATCAGCGCCACGATGCCCGTCATGGCGGTGGCGGTACCCGTGAGCTTGCGGGTGACCGCGCCGGCCGCCTCCACCTGCCCGTGCGCGGCATCCGTCGCCGTACGGGCCTTCGACATGCCGTGGGCGATCTCGTTCACGGAGGCGGCGAGTTCCTCGGCGGCGGCCGCCATGGTCTGCACGTTGTGGGCGGTGCTGCCCGCCGACCGGGTCGCGGCGTTCGAGGCTTCCGACGAGCGCAGGACGGCGCCCTCGATCTCCCCGAAATTCCGATCGATGAGACGATTCAGATCACCCAGCAGGGCCACCTGCGCGGTGACGTCGGTTGCGAACTTCACCACCTTGTAGGGCCGGCCGGCGGCATCGAGGATCGGGTTGTAGGAAGCCTCGATCCAGATCCCGCGACCGCCCTTGCCGATGCGCTTGAACTGACCCTTCTGGTACGCGCCTTGCCGCAACGCGCTCCAGAACGCGGCGTAGGCGGGCGTGTCGCGCAGAGCCGGTTCGACGAGGAGGCGGTGATGCTGTCCGACGAGCTCGGGCAGCGTGTAGCCGACGACGGCGAGGAAGTTCGCGTTGGCGTCGAGGATGGTGCCGTCGAGACCGAAGGCGATGACGGCCTGGGACTTGTGGATCGCATCGATCTGACCCTGGCGATCCGCGTCCTGGGCTTTCTGGCGCGTGATGTCGGTCGCGAACTTGACGATCCCGTAGGGCTTGCCGCTCCGGTCGAAGACGGGATTGTAGGAAGCCTCGATCCAGATCTCGCGGCCGTCCTTGCCGATGCGCTTGAACTGCGCCGCCTGGAACGTGCCGCTCCGAAGGGCCGCCCAGAAGTCCGCGTAGGCCGGGCTCTCCCGCATGGCGGGTTCGACGAAGAGGCTGTGCGGCTTGCCCACGATCTCGTCCAGGCGATAGCCGACGACGGCGAGAAAGTTCTCGTTGGCGCGCAGCACGGTTCCGTCGAGGGCGAACTCAATGATGCCCTGGGATCGATCGAGGGCCGACATCTTCGCGGACGTCTCGGACCTGCCGCGGTGAAACTTCTCGAAGATCATGCGTCGTCCTGCCTTCAGAGCTATACTTGTTTTCGATGCATGCCCGCGGCGTTCGATAGCGAAGACAATGAACGTACTCACGGTTGCTTGTCCGACCGGTGATCACAATCGCGGCATTCCGGTTAAGACTCACTGAAGTTTCGCGAAAATAACAACCTGAATGCGAATGATTCTCATCAGAAGTCTGTTCCGCTGCGTGCCCTTGCGGTGGAAACGGGACGCTGGAGGTGGAGGACGCCCGCGCAAAGGCATTGCGGGCGGCCCGCGCCGGCTCATGGGTACCGCGAAGGCGAAAGCCTGGAGAGGGACCGGGTCGAGGGCGAGACGCCATCTCGTTGCGTCCTGCATCACCGAGGATTCCCCCGCTTTGGAACGGGCGCCGAGTCGTTCACCCGCGCGCGGGTCCGTGCTCGGGCCCATGTCTTGGCCGCATCGCACCGCCGCGGACGGAACGTCGTCTGCACACCGTGTTCTTGACGCGCTGGCCCCATGGGTGCTTGTGGCCGTTCGCTCAACGCCCGGTCGTTCGAAACCGGCGGGGCCGCTCTCGGAGGAGACTGCTTTGAAACGTTCACGCCGCACGAAGATCATCGCCACGTTGGGCCCGGCCTCCGACACGCCGGAGATGATCGAGAAGCTGTTTCGCGCCGGCGCCGACGTCTTCCGGCTCAACATGAGCCACCTTCCCCGCGAAAAGCTGCCCGAGAAGATCGAGGTGATCCGCACCATCGAGCGCGAGCTGCGCCGGCCCATCGCCGTGCTGGTCGATCTCCAGGGGCCGAAGCTCCGGGTCGCCGCCTTCGCCGAGGGTGCCGCGATGCTGGAGAACGGTGCGTCGTTCGTCCTCGACAGCGACCCGACGCCGGGCGACGTCACCCGCGTGTTCCTGCCCCATCCCGAGATCCTCTCGGCCCTCGAGCCCGGCCACGTCGTCATCGTCGACGACGGCAAGCTGCGCCTCGTCGTGACGGAGGTGTCCGAGGGGCGCGCGGTGACCCGGGTGGTCATCGGCGGCCGCATCTCCAACCGCAAGGGCGTCTCGCTCCCTGACACGGTGATCCCCGTCGCCGCCATGACGGAGAAGGACCGGGGCGACCTCGAAGCCGGCCTCAACGCCGGCGCCGACTGGATCGCCGTCTCCTTCGTGCAGCGGCCCGAGGATGTCGCCGAGGTGAAGAAGGTCGCGGCCGGCCGCGCCCTGGTCATGGCCAAGATCGAGAAGCCGCAGGCCCTGACCCGCCTCGACGAGATCATCGAGATCTCCGACGGCATCATGGTGGCGCGCGGCGATCTCGGCGTCGAGATGCCCCTGGAGCAGGTGCCGGGCGTGCAGAAGCGCATCACCCGCTCTTCGCGCCGCATGGGCAAGCCCGTCGTGGTGGCGACCCAGATGCTCGAATCGATGATCACCGCCCCGGTGCCGACCCGCGCCGAGGTCTCGGACGTCGCCACCGCCGTCTACGAGGGGGCGGATGCCGTGATGCTCTCGGCCGAGAGCGCGTCGGGTGCCTTCCCCATCGAGGCCATCACCATGATGAGCCGCATCGCCGAGCAGGTGGAGCGCGATGCCCTGTACTGGACCATCCTGACGGCCCAGCGCTCCGAGCCCGACGCCACCGCCTCCGATGCCATCGCGGCGGCCGCCCACCAGATGGTGGACGCCCTGAACCTCACGGCGATCATGGCCTGGACCCATTCGGGCTCCACGGCCCTGCGGCTCGCCCGTTCGCGGCCCAACGCCACGATCATCGCGCTGACCCCGAAGCGCGAGACGGCGCGGCGCCTGGCCCTGTGCTGGGGCACGCACCCCATCGTCACCAACGATGCCAGCGACGTCGACGACATGGCGTTCCGGGCGGCGAAGTTCGCCGTGCGCGAGCGCTTCGCCGATATCGGCGACCGGGTGATCGTGGTGGCCGGCGTGCCGTTCGGGACACCGGGCGCCACGAACCTCGTGCGCATCGCCTTCGTCACCCGCGAGCACGCCGCCAAGGCGTGACGCCCGCTCCCACGGATTTCCAGCCTGTGGTTGGGATCCGTGGGGTCCGGTGGACGGGCGGCCCGCGTCGGCGTCCGGTCCGGAGGCCTACGGCGCGACCGGCTCGCGCGCGGTGATTCCGTCGGCAAAGCGCTCCACCTCATGCACCAGGGCGTCCACGGCGACGTACTGGAGCATGTGGCCGATGCCGGGCAGGAGCACGAGGCGGGCGTCTCGGATCGCGGCCGCGAGGGGCACCGCCTGCCTGTTCACGGGTACGGCCGCATCGGCGTCGCCCGAGATCACCAGCGTCGGGACGGTGAGGCCGGCGTAGCGCGGTGCCTGGGCCTCCAGGGCTGCCGGCAGGCCGGCGAGGTCCTGGAGGTTGGCCACGATCGATCCGGGCCGCACGACGAGTGTCGCACGGCTGCGGTCGAGATAACCCGGAGGCGCCTCCTGGGGGCGGAACACCGCCCCACCGGCGCGCGGCAGGTAATACAACGCCACGGGCGTCGCCACGGTATGGCCGAGGAGCCAGGTCACCGGTGGCCACAGGGCGAGGCGGTAATACCACGGCACCGTTCCCATGCGCGGATACGGCATCGCCACGGGTGCCGCGAGGACGAGGCCCGCCACCCGCTCGGGGTGGTCGAGGGCGAGTGCCGTGGCCAGCGCCCCCGACCAGGAATGGCCGAGCACGATGGCCGGGCCGATCCCGAGACGGGCCAGGGCCGCCGCGATGGCGTGCGCCTGCGCGGCCGGTTCGGCCATGTCGGCGCCCCCCAGCCGGTCGCTCCAGCCCGAGCCCGGCCGGTCGAAGGCGATCACCCGAAACCCGTCCGCCGCGAGGCGCCGGCCGATGCCCTCCATGGGGTCGGAGGCGTTGGCGGAAGCACCGTGCAGAAGGACTACGGTTCCGCGCGTCGACGGGTTCGGGCCTGCTTCGATGCTGGCGAGGCGCCCGCCCGGTACCGGCACGAAAGGCCCCTGCGGCGGGTGCCGTGCCTCGACCCGCCAGGTGATGACGAGGGTCGCCAGGGCACCGGCACCCAAGACCATCGCGACGAGGCCGAGCAGCCCCGCGAAGACCTTCAGAAGCAGCATGGAGTCTTACAGGTCCCGCCCGTCGACGTCGGGGGCGAGGCGGTCGATGGCGCCCTGCAGCTTGTCCATGCGCGGATACAGGGCGGCGGCCCGGCGGAAGGCTTCCAGCGCCCGGACCTTCTCGTCCATGGAGAGGTAGATCCGCCCCAGAGCCGCCCAGGCCTCGTAGTGCCGGGGCTCGATCACCAGGGTGCGCTTGAGGTCGGTGATGGCACCGTCCTGGTCCTTGAGCAGCCAGAACACCGTGGCCCGGCGGTTCCAGCCCTCGGACCAGCCCGGCTCCAGGGCGGTGGCCCGGTCGAGCAGCTCGACGGCTAGGGGAAAATCCTGGGCGCTCATGGCCTGGCGGGCGCGCTCCGTCAGAAGGTCGGCCGTGGCGCTGCCCGAGCGCCCGAGGCGCTGCTCGATGAGGCGGGCCACGCCCTTGGCCTCGGCATCGTCCTCCGCCGCCTTGAGGCGGGCATAGAGGTCGTCGAGGCTGACGGCGGTCCGGGGCTTGTCGACCGGCTTCTCGGTCGCTTTGCTGTCGGTTGCCTTGGAAGGCGGCAGCGCGTGGGCGACGGGGACAAAGCCCACGCAAAAAGCCGCGACGAGCGCGGCTTTGAGAGACGTCCGAGGCTGGATCTGGGGTGGAATCTGGCACGGCATGAGGTGAGCTTCCTCGCCCCGCCCGATGCCGTCAACCCGCCGGCTTGCCGCGCCCCGAGAGGAGCGGGCGAACGGGCCTCAGCCCTGGCGCGCCTTGAAGCGCTTCTGGGTCTTGTTGATGATGTAGACGCGGCCCTTGCGACGCACGATCTGGTTGTCGCGGTGACGGCCACGGAGGGACTTGAGGGAGTTGCGAATCTTCATCGGTCTCACGTCGGCCGGACATCTAAGTCCGCCGCCTGTCCATAGGGTCTCGGGAACGAGGCACCCCGAACGGCGGCCTCGGCGATGTGTGTGGACGCATCGCGGAAAGGCGGTTGCCTTATCAGGATTCGTGACGCCAAGGCAAGGCGTACGCGACGCGAATCCCACCGCGTGGTGGTTGGTGGCCGCAGCGGGCGACCGTGGTCCATAGCACGGATCGCCAAGCAGGTTTCGCAAAAGTGGTCTCCGGTTTTGCGTCGAAGACCTGCGACAGACCAAGGACCCAAGCAGAGTGAAGCGTTGGCGTGCCAACGCGAGCCTGCTTGGGCCGCCGCCCTTGAAACGGAACGGCCGCCGGGCGGGTGCCGGCGGCCGTGGCTCGGTACGGACAGCGGGGCGGCGGCCCCGCTCTCGTCTCAGGGTTGGGGCGCGGCCGGGGCCGTGGGCGGCGTCGCGGGCACGGCCGGCGTTTCCGCCGGGGGGGCGTCGGGGGCCGGCGTCTTGACCACATCGGCCACGGTCACCTTGGTCAGTTCCGGATAGGCGTCGACCACGTGGGCGCCGTTGAGCGGCTTGCTCTGGCCGTTGTGGCAGGTGGTGCAATTCACCTTGGGCACGTCGCCGAGCACCCCGAGGCGGTTCCTCGGGAAGGTCGAGGTTAGGGGCTCCATGAAGTTTCCGTTGAGGTCCCGCACCATGCGGATGCCGTGCCAGGCGGTGGTGCGCTGGGGCGTGCTCTGCTGCCAGTTCGAGATGGCCCGGGTGTTGTGGCAGAAGGTGCAGTTGACCCCGAGCCCTTCCGACATGTGGATCATCAGGCCGTAGGTCTTCTCCGCATCCTGGATCGGCTTGCCCTTGGTGGTCGGCAGTGCCGTGGTGGCGTTCACCCGGATGGCGTTGTTGTCGATGGACTTGTCGGCGAGATACTCGGTCAGGGTGTCGTAGGGCAGCGAGGCGAGGCCGACGGAGGGGGCGGCCATGTTCTGCCCGTTGTTGCGGGAGACGAACCCGCCCGGACGGTTCGGGCCGGGGTTGGTGAACCAGATGTTGGCCGGCACGGGCTGGCCGCGGTGGCAGGTGTAGCAGGTGACGCCGGCCCCCCCGACGTGGTTCGCCTTCCAGTCGCTGTTGATGTGCTGGGTCATCTGCAGCATCCGGCGGGCGACGCGCTTCTGATAGAGGCTGTCGTCGGCCATGTTCTCGGTGTTGTGGCAGTAGGTGCAGCCCTGTTCGGGCGAGACCCACTCCGTCATCGAGACCATGAGGCGGTTGAATTCGTTGGTCGTGAGGCCGCTGAGAACCTTGACGTTCTCGTAGGTCTGGCCGGCGAGCTCGCCCCCCTCCTCCGCCGGATCGGCCGGCGCGGGCGCCACGTTGGCGTCCTTCTTCTCGGCGACCTCCGCGCGGGTATGGACCTGGTCCATGCCCGTGCCGCGAAAGCCGTTCTGGGTGGTGGTGAGCGGCGGCCGCTCCCAGCCGGAGGTTCCGAACATCGCCACCGTGAGGAAGAAGGCGATGGAGGCCCCGAGGACGACGAAGAAGGTCTTCATGGGGTCCCTCCGGGCTGGCTCAGGGGATCGACGATGGGCGCATAGACCTGCGGGTAGGCCGGGGCGACGCCGTGCTTGACCGCCCAGAGGTACCAGTTGTCGACCACGGTGCCGGTGAGCAGGATGCCGATGCCGCCCGTCAGCGTGGTGAGCACGGCGAACCACCAGGCCCAGCGGTGCACGGATTCCATGGTGGCGTTGAAGCCCATGGTCCAGCGCCAGAACAGGGCGGCGCGTTCCGTCGCCGTGCCGCGATCGACGATCTGGTCGATCTCACGCTCGCCGCCGAAGCGGCTGACCGCCAGGATGGTGCCGCCATGCATGGCGAACAGCAGCGTCGATCCGTACAGGAACACGATCGAGAGCATGTGGAACGGGTTGTAGAACAAGTTGCCGTAGCGGAGCGAGAAGGCGGCGGTCCAATCGAGGTGCGGGAAGATGCCGAACGGCACCGCCTCGCTCCACGAACCCATCATCACCGGGCGGATGAAGCCCAGCACGAGAAACAGCCAGATGGCGGAGGCGAACGCCCAGGGCACGTGGTAGCCGAGGCCCAGGGCCTTGGCCCGGCGGAACAGGCGCAGCCACCACAGCAGCACCGAGGCCGTGAGGAAGAAGCCGGCGATGAGCCACCAGCCGCCCTCGGCCAGCGGAGGCAGGACCTTGAGGCCGTATTGCGGGCGCGGCGGCTCCAGGGCGAGCCAGGGCAGCTGGCGCACGAACTGGACCGGGTCCCAGTTCACGCTCGCCCACATGTTGAGGCCGATGATCTCGAAGGCGATGAGCCCGCAGGCGAAGGACAGGGCGCCGAGGTACCCGATGTAGATCGGGCCGACCTGCGAATTGCCGATGAGACCGAACAGGTAGGAGTTGAACGGCTTGCCCCAGCGCTTGTCGGAATCGACGGGGATTCCGAGTTCCGGAATGACGGGTCGGACCTGCACTTCCGTGAAGATGTTCTGATAGTAGGCCATTGTTCGGTCCCCCCTCTCAGCGCCAGACCGGGAGATTGAGCCACCAGCCCCACCATTCCGGCCAGCCACGGGTCCAGAACGGGCCGCTGATGACGATGCAGACGGCGCTCCAGAAGCCCGCCGACAGGGCGAGGAACAGGCCGAGGCGGTGGATGCCGAGCGTTCCGATGGAATACCCGATGGTGTCGCGGAAGAAGGTGTCCTCGTGCTCGGGCGTCTTCACCACTTCGCCCTTGCCCGGATTGGTCGAGGACAGGATCAGCGCGCCGTGGAGCGAGAGCGCTAGCGTCGTCGTGAAGAAGAACGACACCGCGAGCATGTGCGCCGGATTGTAGTGGAAGTGCAGATACTGGTAGCCGGTGTTCGACACCCAATCGAGGTGGGAGAGGATGCCGTAGGGGAAGCCGTGGCCCCAGGCGCCCATGAGGAACGGACGGACCACCACCAGGGACACGTAGGCCAGGATCGCCACCGAGAAGGCGAAGGGCACGTGGTAGCCGATGCCGAGCTTGCGGCAGATCTCGACTTCGCGCAGCGCCCAGGACGAGAACGCCCCGACGGCGCAGAAGGTGATGATCTGCCAGAGGCCGCCCTCCTTGAGGGGGGCGAGCGCCAGGCCGTATTTCAGGTCCGGCGGCGCGATGTTGATCTGCCAGATGTTCCAGGTCGGACCGAGGGCGGCGCCGTAGATGATCAGCGCCGTGCCGAGCACGGAGAAGAACAGCGTCGTCACGCCGAAGAAGCCGACGTAGAACGGCCCCACCCAGAAATCGAACAGGTCTCCGCCCACCAGCGTGCCGCCGCGGACGCGATATTTTCGTTCAAAACTCAGCATCGCCATCGCGAAACCCTCCCGGCGCCAGCGTCACGGTTCGTGTCGGGTTCTTATGGGTGGTGCGGGCGGGGGCCGGGGATCGGCCACCCGCCCGCTGACCTTGGCTCGGGTGTGCCCGTCAGGCGGGCATCGTCGGCAGGACGAGGCTCTGCGCATCGGCGGCGCGCGGGGCCTTGGGGCCTTCCAGCCAGTTGAACCGGTCGGTGCTGAGTAGAATGAAGTGGATCAGCAGGGCCAGGATGAACAGGAAGGTGAACAGCGCCACCAGGGTGCGGCGCGGATCGAACAGAAGCCAGACCTTGTGCATGGTGCGTCCTCCTCAGGAGATGAGCGAGGCGACGGTCTGGGCCGCCGTCTCCAGGGCCGCGTAGCCCTTGGGTCCCGGCAGCCACGGGCGCCACATCCACACGAGGATGTGGGCGACCACGGCGATGGCCGTGAAGATGATGAAGCTCGTCAGGAAGATCGCGTGGAACTCCTTGGCTTCGGGTTCCGTCAGCCCGGACAGGCTGCTGGGTTTCTCGACTATGCCGTTGGCCATCGGTTGAACCTCCGTGGGTCTGGCCGCGCGGGAGCGCGGCGGCTGTCACCGGGGCCTCGACGGACTCCGGCGGTCCTTCCCTCCAGTGCGGATGGGAGGTCGGTGGCGGGTGGGCTCGAGGGGCCGCGCCCGGAGAGGCAAATCATCCCATGAACACGAAGGGGATGGCCGAGACGGCCATGCTGCGCGCCTCGGCGAAGACCGAGCGCCGCTGCGGCACGATCCCGACCGGATGCGTCGGCATCAGGCGCTGGGCGCAGGCGGCGGCGAGGAAGAACGGGTAGGTCGCCGCCAGGATGAGGCGGAACTGGACCGCGTCCTGATGCAGGCGGGAGACCGGGTTCAGCGAGCGTTGCATGGGGCACGTCTCCTGTGGGCGGATCGTTGCGGCGCTTAGGCTCGGCAGGGGCCGGCCGGACAGCGCCGCGCCGCTCCAGCCGGAAAGGGATGGGGTGCGCGCGCTCATGCGGCCGCTCCGAGGGCGGTGTCGGCGCGCGCGCGCGCCACGTGATCGGGGGTGACGCGGGGCGCATCCTCGCGGCGCGCGGCCCGCTCGGCGGCGTCGCGCAAGCGTTTCGCCGCCGAGATCCGCACCAGGACGGGATGGGATTCGACGAGGGCGTCGAGGTCGGCGCGGGCCGCCTCGTCCCACGGCAGCTCGCGGTGGAACCGCGCCGGCGTCGCCTCGACGGCATCCATGTCGCGGGCGAGCGGCAGGATGTGGAAGAGCATGTCGAACAGGGCGTTGCAGACCTCCTGCACGAGGTAGGTCGCGCCCGAGAACCCCATGAACGGCGTGCCGGTGTGGCGCCGGATGATGGCGCCGGGAAACGAGGCCGGGACGAAGATCGCCCGGGCGCCGGCTTCCGCCGCGTACATCCGCTCGTTGAACGACCCGAACAGCACCAGGGGCGGATTTTTCGCGATGAGGTCGCGGATCGTGGCGTTGTCGGTCTTGGCGCCGGCCTTGCGGGACACAGCGAAGTGGCAGGGCAGGCCCATCTCGTCTTCGAGGAAGTGCCGGACGCCCCGCGCGTAGGTGTCGGACGCCACGATGCCGAAGCTCGCCGTGCCGAAGAAGTCCTGGGTCACCGAGCGCCACAGGTCCCAGACCGGCTTGATGGTGGTGTGCTTCTCCCGCTCGATGAACGGCTCGGGGTCGAGGCCGAGGATCTCGCCGAGCGAGCGCAGGAACTGGGTGGTCGAGTGGATTCCGATGGGGGCCTGGAGGTAGGGCCGCTCCAGGGCCTCGCAGAGCAGGCGCCCGAACTCGCGGTAGAGGCAGATGTTGGCATCCGCGTTGACGAGCTTCGGAACGTCGGCGAGGTGCGAGCCGAGGGGAAACGCCAGGTTCACCTCGGCGCCGATGCCCTCGACGAGCCGGCGGATCTCGGCGAGATCCGAGGGCATGTTGAAGGTGCCGTAGGCCGGACCGATGAGGTTGACGCGGGGGCGCTCGCCGGCCTTGCGCTCGGGCCGGACCGGGATGCCCTTCTTGGCGAATTTCCGTGCGCCGTATTCCTGCCAGAGCCAGGACATGGCCCGGTCGGCGGTCTGCCACTGGTCCTCGTCGATGGTGCGCGGCAGGAAGCGCTGGAGGTTGGTGCCCTCCGGGGTGACGCCGCCGCCGATCATCTCGGCGATGGAACCGGTGACGACCACGCTGGGCTGGCCCGGATCGAGGGTGGCGTGCGCCCGCTTCATCGCGGCTTCGGTGCCGTGGCGGCCGAGCTCCTCCTCGGCGAGCCCCGTGACCACGATGGGCAACTCGTGCGGCGGCAGGGCGTCGGTGTAGTGCAGCACCGAGGTGACGGGGAGATTCTCGCAGCCCACGGGTCCGTCGATGACGACCTGCAGGCCCTTGATGGCGGTGAAGACGTAGACGGCACCCCAGTAGCCGCCGGCCCGGTCGTGATCGAGGACGAGCATCAGGCCATCTCCCCGATCGGATCGTGCGCGCCCTTACCCCGCGTCGCGGAGGCGACGTTCTGGCGGAGCTTGGGCACGTCCTCCCAGATGCCGGCACTGTGGCCCTCGCCGACGCCGGCGAAGAAGTCCCGCATGGTGTCGAAGCGGTGCTGGTTGCCGATGGCCGCGTTGATCACCTTCGCCAGCGACCCGGCACCCGCGACGCCCATCAGCGGGCGGGCCGAGATGAGGTTGGTGAAGTAGAGGGCGGGAATGCCGTGCGCCTTCGCCTTCTGCACCACCGGCGTGGTCCCGATGGCGAGATCGGGCCGAAAATCCATCATGGCGGCGAGGTCGTGCTCGAGGGACGCCCGGTAGCGCACTGTGACGCCGCGGGCCTCGAGCCAGGCCTGATCGGCTTCCGAATAGGGGGTGCGCGGGCAGGCGGTGCCCACATAGCGCAGGTCCGCGCCGCTCTCGACGAGCAGGCGCCCGACGAGGAGTTCGGAGCCCTCGTACCCTGAGAGCGTGATCCGGCCCTTGATCGGGTTGGCGGCGAGCGCCCCCCTGATCATCGGCAGGAACCGGTTCTTGGCGGCGTCCACGGTGGCACGGGGCACCGCGCAGGCCTCGCCGATCCGGTCGAGCCAGTCGGCGGTGCCGTCATGGCCCACGGGAGCGGAGCCGACGATGGGGCGGCCCGCGGTCTGGAACTCGCGGATGGAGGCGGTATAGAACGGGTGGGTCGCCGCCACCGCCGTGCAATCCAGCGCCGCGTAGAGTTCGCGCCATTCCCGTGTCGGCACGACGGGGCCGGCGGCGAGGCCCAGGGGTTCGAGGAGAGCGCCGATCACCACCGGGTCGGCGGGGAACATCTCGCCGAGCAGCGCCACGGTCGGGCGCTCGGCCCGCCCCGCCCGCGGGGCCTGGACCGGACCCTGCTCGGCTTCGGTGCGGGCGAATTTCAGCATGGCGCCGGCCAGAACGTCCTTGGCCTCGGCATGGGTCGGCACCCCGAAGCCCGGAACGTCGATGCCGATGATGCGGACGCCGTCGATCTGCTTCGGCAGCAGCCGCAGGGGCACGCCCGAGGCGGTCGGCACGCACAGGTTGATCACCACCACGGCGTCGTAATCGGCGGGTTTGGCCACGTCGAACACCGCCTCGCGGATGTCCTCGAACAGCTTGCCGGTGACCAGGGTCTCGGAGTTGAACGGCACGTAGCCCACGCTCCGCTTCGCCCCGTAGAAATGCGACGTGAAGGTCAGCCCGTAGACGCAGCAGGCCGAGCCCGAGAGGATCGTCGCCGTGCGCCGCATGCGCAGGCCGACGCGCAAGCTCCCGAAGGCCGGGCACATGCTCTGGGGCTGGTCGTGCGGCCCCTGCGGATAATCCTTTCGGAGTTGCTCCAGCGTGTCGGACATCCCGGCGGCCTCGGCCGCCGCCCGCATCGTCGCCTTGCCCGAATGGCAGCCGAGGCCGTCGCCCTTCGTGGCGGCGAGTACCACCTCGGCCGGGACGGCCGGGGCCGCGAGGCTCGAAGCGGGGCGCTCCTTACGGGCGCGCAGATCGGCGATGTCGAGGGTGACGGCCATGCGCGTCAGACCTCGTCGTAGACGACTTCGAGGGACGGCTTCACCACGTGGGCCGTGCCGCACATGTCCTCGAAGGTGGCGGGTACGAGCGTCACGCCCCTGCCGACCGCCTCGCCCTTGAACAGGCCGAGCAGCCCGTCCTGGGAGAGCGGCGTCGGGTGGTTGGGCGCCGCGTCGTGGACGTTCTGCGCGAGATCGGCGAACAGCGAGCCCCACGGGCTCTCGGGCCGGCCGATGATCTCGTAATTCGCACTCTTCTTGCGGATGTCGTCGTCGGCCGGGATCGAGGCCAGGACCGGGATGCCGACGGCGGCGGCGAAGGCCTGGGCCTCGCCGGTGCCGTCGTCCTTGTTGATGACGAGGCCGCCGACGCCGACGTTGCCGCCGAGCTTGCGGAAGTATTCCACCGCCGAGCAGACGTTGTTGGCGACGTAGAGCGACTGCAAGTCGTTGGAGCCGACGACGATGACCTTCTGGCACATGTCGCGGGCGATGGGCAGGCCGAAGCCGCCGCAGACCACGTCGCCGAGGAAGTCGAGGAGCACGTAGTCGAAGCCCCATTCGTGGAAGCCGAGCTTCTCCAGGAGTTCGAAGCCGTGGATGATGCCGCGCCCGCCGCAGCCGCGCCCGACCTCCGGCCCGCCGAGCTCCATGGCGTAGACGCCGTCGCGCTTGAAGCAGACGTCGCCGATGGCGACCTGTTCGCCCGCGAGTTTCTTCTTGGTGGACGTCTCGATGATGGTCGGGCAGGCGCGGCCGCCGAACAGCAGCGAGGTGGTGTCGCTCTTGGGGTCGCAGCCGATGAGCAGGACCTTCTTGCCCTGCTGGGCCATCATGTAGCTGAGGTTGGCCAGGGTGAACGACTTGCCGATGCCGCCCTTGCCGTAGATAGCGATGATCTGCGTCTCCTTGGTGGCCTTCACCGGCACGGGATCGGGCTCGATGCCGGCCTCGGCGCGAAGCGCTTCCGATGCCTTCAGGGCGGCGCCGTTCAGCTGCATGTTCATGCGGCACTCCAATCGAGGATCATCTTGAGGCAGGCGGGCTCGCCGAAGGCCGTGCGGTAGGCTTGCGCCGCGTTGGCGGCCGGCTGGCGATGGGTGACGAGACCGTCGAGCGACAGGTGCCCCGACGCGACCAGCGCCGTGACGGTGGCGAGATCCTCCGGCTTCCACTGCGCCGCGACCCGGATGCGGGCCTCGCGCAGGAAGGCGGGTGGGAAGGTGAAGGCGAGCGGCGCCTCGTAGAACCCCGCCAGCACGATCTCGCCGCCGGCCCCCAGGCGTTCGATCAGGGTGTCGAGGAGGCCGGCATCGCCGCTGGCATCCGTGATCGTGGCGTAGTCGCGCCGGGCGTCGGCATCGGGGTGGAGCACGGCGTAGCCGTCGGCCCCCTCGGCGCGGATGGGATTGGTCTCCCACACCACCGGCGTGCCGCCGGCGGCCACGGTGAGGCGGGCCAGCAGGCGCCCGAGCACGCCGTGCCCGACGATCAGCGAAGGACCGGCCGGGACCGCGCCCAGAGCGTGCTGGGCGGTGGCCGCCAGGGCGAAGAGGATGCCGCGCTCGCCCAAGGACGGGTCGAGGGGGACGAGGCGTGCGCCGGCGCTGACGAGATGGGAGGCGGCGCCACCGAACAGGCCGCGCACCGGGCCGAAACAGCGGGCCCCCGGTACGAACACGGTCTGCCCGACCGCGACGCCGGATTCCGCGCCGGCTTCGATCACGGTGCCGACGGATTCGTAGCCGGGCACCAGGGGGTAGCCCATCCCGGGAAACGCCGGCATCCGGCCGGACCAGAGCAGGCGCTCCGTGCCGGTGCTGATGCCGCTCCAGGCGACCGCGACCAAGGCGTCGGCCGGGCCGGGGGTATCGAGCGTGAGGGTGTCGAGGGCGATCCGTTCCGGTTCGTGGAGGACGATGGCACGCGCTTGCATGGTTCTGGCCCTCCCCTTGTCCGTGGGGCCATCGACGTGCGGCCCGTATGTGTCATCCTAGATAGACACTTTTATTCGTCAAGCATTACTTACGATTGGTGCTGTCTAATCGGTTGGACACGAGCAGTCGGGTCAGGAGGGGGCGGCGGGTCGGGACCTCGCGGACCCCGCCGAAACCGGCCTCGGCGAGCAGCTGCGTCAGCTCGGCGGCCGTGCGGCAGCGGCCGGTGCCCATGGCGAGGAGGTAGAAGCCGAAATAGGCGTCGGCCATCGCCTCGGCTCCGGGCGTGCCCGCCATGGGTTCGGCGATGAGAAGCGTGCCACCCGGGGGCAAAGCCGCGTGAGCCGCACGCAGGAGGGCGCGGACCTTGCCGTCGTCGTGGTCGTGGACCACCCGTACCAGCGAGACGAGATCGGCCCCGCTCGGCAGGGGATCGTCCGGGAAGGCGCCCCCGAAGGTTTTTGCGCGCGCGCTCAGGCCCGCTTCGGCGAAGGCCTTCTCCGCCCGGGCTGCCACGGCCGGCAGGTCGAACAGCATCAGGCCGAGGCCGGGGGCGTGGCGGGCGGCCTCCCGCAGGAAAGCGCCCTCGCCACCGCCGACATCAAGGATGCGGCGATGGTCACGGAGTGGATAGGCCTCGACGATGTCTTGCGCGATCAGGGACTGGGACGCGCCCATCAGGGTGCTGTAGGCCGCGACCGATTCAGCGCTCGCGGGATCGCCGCGGGCGGCGTCCGCATAGGCCCAGTAGCGCGACAGGTGGGTGGGGCCGGCTTCCCCGCGCAGGAGGGCGACGGGGTCGGCGAGGTCCGCGTAGAGAAGCGCGTGATGCTCGATCATCGCCGCAACCGAGGGGTTTCCGATGAGCGCCGCGCCGAGGTCGGCGAGGGCGAAGCGGCCGTCGGGCAGGCGGGCGAGGAGATCGAGGGCGGCCGCGGCCTTGAGGAGGCGTTCGGCCCGGTCCGGTGTGAGGCCGACGCGCGCCGCCACGACGTCCGGCGCCAGGGGGCCGTCGAACAGGATGCGGAACAGGTCGAGGCGCACGCAGGCGAACAGGGTCTGCGCGTAGACGAAGCCGGCGCAGAGATCGAACAGGGCCTTCGTGTTCGCCCGGGCGATGTTGCGCGTGAGGGGAAAGCCGGCGGCCCAGCGCTGGAAGCCCGGCTTGGCGATCGTGCGGGTGCGGAAGGCGCGCCACCGCGCGCGCCAAGAGTCTTTCGGCGGCGCGCTACCGCCGGGGAGCTTGTCCATGCCCGCCGCCGACGCCGTCACCGGTGGGGTGGCCATGGTGGCCGCCCGCCGTCAGGCCAGTTCCCGCACGAGATGGGCCGGCAGGAACAGCCGGGTCTGCGCTTCGATCTCGGCCCGGAGGGCATCGGCACCCGGGCAGGCCGGGATCACCTCGACGGCCTCGCGGGCGAGGCGCTTGAGGCGGGCGAGGGCGCCGCCCATGCCCAGCAGGGCGGCGGCGTTGGGCCGGCCCAGGGTCGCGTCGCGGCCCACGGGCTTGCCGACCTCCTCCTGGCGGCAGGCGACGTCGCGCAGGTCGTCGGCGACCTGATAGGCCTCGCCGAGGCATTCCCCCAGCAGGCGCCACGGCAGGGCCGGCGCACCGGCGGCCGCCGCCCCCGTCACGGTGGCGGCGGCGAACAGGGCGCCGGTCTTGGCCTGCTGGTACTCGGTGAGCGCCACGGTGGGCTCCGATTCCCAGGCCTGGCCCGCCACGATGCCGTTGGGCGAGCCCACCGCGCGGGCGACGAGGCCGACGAGGGCGGCGAGGCGGTGCGGCGAGCGCGTCGCCCCCCGCGCCAGGGTTTCGAAGGCCGAGACGATGAGGGCGTCCCCGGTCAGCACCGCCAGGGGCTCGCCGAAGGCGGCGTGGACGGAGGGCTGGCCCCGGCGCAGGGGGGCGTCGTCGAAGCACGGCAGATCGTCGTGGACGAGGGAGGCGCAGTGCAGCAGCTCGATGGCGGCGGCCGCCGCGTCCGAGGCCGCCGGGTCGTCGTCGCCGCAGGCCCGCGCCACGGACAGGCACAGGCGCGGCCGGATACGGTGACCGCCCGGGAACACGGCGTAGCGGATCGCCTCGGCGAGGCGCGGCGGGGCACCGGGTGCTTCCGCGTGGGCCACGGCGGTGTCGAGGGTGCGCTCGATGCGACGGTTGGCATCCATCTGACGTCTCTCCCGGCGGAAGCATATGTCTTTTTGACTTGCCAACTGAAAGTGTCAGATAATATTGACACTCGTCAAGGATTGGTTTGGGTGGCGGAGGAGCCGGCGCGTGCGGGTCGTGGTCATCGGAGCGGGGATCGGTGGATTGGTGGCGGCCCTCCGGCTGGCCCATGCGGGCCTCGACGTGACCGTGCTCGAACGCGCCGCGCATCCGGGCGGCAAGATGCGCAGCGTCCCCGTCGACGGCCAAGCCGTGGAGGCCGGCCCCACGGTCTTCACCATGCGCTGGGTCCTCGACGAGATCTTTTCGGAATGCGGCGCGAGCCTCGAGGGACGCGTCGCGCTCAGCCCGGCGGCGATCCTGGCGCGGCATACCTGGGGGCCGGACGGCCACCTCGACCTGTTCGCCGATCCGCGCGCCTCCCGCGACGCCATCGGGGCGTTTGCCGGCGCCCGCGAGGCCGAGGGCTACGACCGCTTCCGCGCCCGCGCCGAGGCGGTCTACCGGACCCTCGAAGGCCCGTTCATCCGGGGGCAGCGGCCGAGTCCCCTCGCCCTCACCCGCCGCGCCGGTCTGTCGGGGCTCGGCGACCTCTGGCGCATCCAGCCCTTCACCACCCTGTGGTCGGCGCTGGGGGATTATTTCGCCGATCCGCGCCTGCGCCAGCTCTTCGGGCGCTATGCCACCTATTGCGGCGCCTCGCCCTACCGGGCGCCCGCCACCCTGATGCTCGTCGCCCATGTCGAATCGCAAGGGGTCTGGCATGTCGCGGGCGGCCTCAGCGCCCTCGCCCGGGCGGTGGCGGATCTGGCCGCCGAGCGCGGTGCGCGCCTGCGCTATGGCGCCCACGTGGCACGCATCGTCACCGACCGCACCGGCGTCACCGGCGTGGACCTCGCCGACGGCGAGCGCATCCCGGCGGACGCCGTTGTCTGCAACGCCGACGCGGCGGCGCTGGGCGACGGGCTCCTCGGCGCGAAAGCCGCCCGGGGGGCCGAGCGGGTTCCGCCGGCCGAGCGCTCGCTCTCGGCCGTGACCCTGTGCATGAACGCCCGCGCCGAAGGCTTCCCGCTCCTGCGCCACACGGTGTTCTTCTCCGGCGACTATGCCGCCGAGTTCGACGCCATCGCACGGGGGCGGCTGCCCACCGACCCCACGGTCTATGTCTGCGCCCAGGACCGGGGCGACACGGCCCCTGACGTGTCCGGGGCCGAGCGCCTGCTCTGCCTCGTCAACGCGCCTGCGGGCGGCACCTTCACGCCTACGGAGATCGCCACATGCACGAGCGCCCTTCATCGCCGCCTGGGGGCCTCCGGGCTGACACTGACGGATACGCCCGCGACGGTGACGACGGAGCCGGCGGGGTTCGGGGCGCTGTTTCCGGGGACGGGGGGCGCCCTCTACGGGCGGGCCTCGCACGGGTGGATGGCCTCGTTCCAGCGTCCGGGGGCACGGACGGCGATTCCGGGGCTGTACCTCGCCGGGGGCAGCGTCCATCCGGGGCCGGGGGTGCCGATGGCGGCGCAATCGGGGCGGCTCGCGGCGGACAGCCTGCTGGCGGACCGGAGCACCGCCCGCGCTTCGATACGCCGGTCGGCCGCGGCGGCTACGTCTGGTGGTACGTCGATGCCCTGAGTGCCGATGGGCGCCAGGGGCTGACCATCATCGCCTTCATCGGCTCGGTGTTCTCGCCCTACTACGCCTGGGACAGGAGCCGCGACCCGTTCCGGCACTGCGCCGTCAACGTGGTGCTCTACGGGGAGCGGTCGAACCGCTTCTGCATGACCGAGCGCGGGCGCCGGGCCGTGTCGCGGGACGCGACGCATCTCGCCATCGGTCCGAGCGATCTCGCCTGGGACGGCACCACCCTCACCATCAACCTTGACGAGGTGACGGCACCGATCCCCTCACGGGTCCGCGGCACCGTGCGGGTTCGCCCCACCGGCCTCACCCCCGGCCCGTTCAGCCTCGATGGACAGGGCCGGCATCGCTGGTGGCCGATGGCGCCGTCCTCGCCCGTCGAGGTCGCCCTCACCGAGCCGTCGCTGACCTGGACCGGGACGGCCTACTTCGACACCAACCACGGCGATACGCCCCTTGAGGACGCCTTCACGGATTGGACCTGGTGCCGGGCCAATCTCACGGACGGCGCCGCGATTCTCTACGACGTGCGGCGCCGCGACGGCACCGTTCAGAACCTGTCCCTGCGCTTCGACGCCACCGGCGCGCCGCGCGACATCGATCCACCCCGCCCCGCCGCCCTGCCGGCGACTCGCCTGTGGCGCATTCCCCGCTCGACCCGCAGCGACGATGGCACGGCCCGGGTGGTGCGGACCTTCGAGGACACGCCGTTCTATGCCCGCTCCCTGCTGGAGACGACCCTCTGCGGGCAACGGGTGCGCCCGGTCCACGAGAGCCTGTCGCTCGACCGGTTCAAGAACCCCCTGGTGCGCTGGATGCTGCCGTTCCGGATGCCGCGCCCGCTCGGGTGAGGCGGGCCTTCGTGTCCTACGGATGGTCGGTCGCGTTCACGAATCGCCGGCCTCGGCCTTCGCGCGGGCGGCCGCCTCCCGGTCGCGGCGGATGCCGCGCTTGAGCGCCACGAGCTGCCAGAGGGCGAGACCGAGCGCCAGGCCGAACACGAGGCCGATGTCGAGGGCGGCGAAGAACGGGTCGCTCACGGGACGGCGTGCGAGGACCCCTCGGGCGCGAAGGCGGGTCCCGCAAAGGTCTCGCGCTCGCGCAGGGTCTCGACGAGGTCGAGGACCCGGGCCATCTGGCCGGGCACGTCCCACCAGGCCGGACCGGCGGGCACCGGCTGTGCGGCCACGGCCGCGACGAGGAACGCGACCTCGGCCAGGGGCGGCGCATGGCGATCCTGCGCGGGCGCGAAGGTGGGCGTCAGGGTGGCGCGGGCCAGGAGCGCCGCCTTGCGCCGGCCATCGACGCGAGCCCGGGTGGTCACCGGATCGAGGTCCTGGCGCTCCAACTCCCGTCCGATCTCGGCGTAGATGAGCCGAGCCGCGCGGATCGCCGGCCGGCAGGCGCGCGGCAGGCCGGAGAGGCCCGCTTCCGAGCGGATGTAGAGGAGGTCCGCCGCCGCGAGCAGCCGGGCGACGACGCCCGCCAGGGCCGGGCTCGGGTGCGGGTCGGTCAGGAAGGCCTCCGGATCGATCCCGGCTTCTCTCAGCCAGTCGACGGGCAGGTAGAGCCGGCCCGCACGGGCATCCTCACCGACGTCGCGGGCGATATTGGTGAACTGCATGGCGATTCCGAGGTCGCAGGCCCGGGCGAGGACGGCCGGATCGCGTGACCCCATGATCAGGGTCATCATCACGCCGACGCTGGCGGCGACCCGGGCGGCGTAGGCGGTGAGGTCGGAGAGCGTCGCGTAGCGCCGGCCCTCCCCATCCCAGGCCAGCCCCTCGATGAGCGCCATGGGCAGGGCCTGCGGGATGGCGTGGGCGACGACGAGGTCGGCGAGCGCCCGGTCGGCGGGGGCGTCGGCGGGGCGCCCGTCATAGGCGCGGGTCAGGCGGTCGGACAGGCGGGCCGCGGCCGCTGTCCGGGCGACGGGCGCCACGTCGTCGACGGCGTCGTCGGACAGGCGGCAGAACGCGTAGAGCCCGTAGGCCGGGCGCCGGACATGGGCCGGCAGAAGGGCGGAGGCGGCAAAGAAGCTGCGCGAGCCCGCCCGGATCGCGTTCCGGCACGCGGCCCGGTCGGCGGCGTCGGCGTGCGGCGTCGCCCAGAGGGGCGGCCTGTCGGGCTCGGGGGTTGCCCAGAAGGACGGCCTGACGGCCTCAGGCGAAGACGCGCGCATCCGGCACCACGGAATCGAGGACTCGGGCAGAGGAGAGGACGCCGGGCAGTCCGGCGCCCGGATGGGTGCCGGCCCCGACGAGGTAGAGGTTGCGCACGTTCTCGGACGCATTGTGCGGCCGGAACCACGCCGATTGCGTCAGCACGGGTTCGAGGCCGAAGCCGGATCCGCGATAGCTCAGGAAATCGCTGGCGAAGTCGTTGGGGGTCGTGACTTTCGACGTAACGAGGCTCTCGGAGAGCCCCGGCATCACCGTGGCTTCCAGATGCCGCGCGATGGCCTCCCGGTAGGGTTCGGCGAGCGCCGCCCAATCCTGGCCGCCGTCTAGGTTCGGCACCGGCGACAGCACGTAGAACGCGTCGTGTCCGGGCGGGGCCAGCATCGGGTCGGTGGCGGTGGGCCGATGCAGGTAGAGGCTGAAATCCTTCGCCAGACGCTTCTTGGTGAAGATGTCCTCGATGAGGCCGCGATAGCGCGGGCCCATCAGGATGGTGTGGTGGGCGACATCGGGAAATTTCTTGCTGGTGCCGAAGTACCAGACGAACAGGCCCATGGAGGAATGCGCGCGCCCGAGGCGCCGGGCATTCCAGCGTTTGGCGGTGCCGCCGAGCAAAGTCCCGTAGGTGAAGGCCGAATCGGCGTTCGACACCACGA
Source organism: Methylobacterium sp. Leaf112 (assembly GCF_001423295.1). GTDB lineage: Bacteria > Pseudomonadota > Alphaproteobacteria > Rhizobiales > Beijerinckiaceae > Methylobacterium. The sequence continues at coordinate 54,101 of NZ_LMNG01000007.1, forward strand.
TCTCGGCCGGGATCGCTTCGCCATTCGCCAGGGTGACGCCCGTGGCTTTTCCACCCGCCACGGTGATGCGGGCGACGTCGGCGCCACAGCGTAGCGCCCCGCCCTGCCCCCGGATGAGGTCGCATAGGCCGTCGACGAGGCGTCCAGTGCCGCCCATGGCGAAGTGGACGCCCCAGCGCCGCTCGAGATGGGCGATGAGGCAGTAGATCGCGCTCGCCCGGAACGGGCTTCCGCCGATGAGCAGCGGGTGGAAGGAGAAGATCGTCCGCAGGCGCTCGTCGCGGATGTAGCTGGCGACGAGGTCGTAGACCGAGCGGTGACCACCGAGGCGCAGCAGGCTCGGCATGATCCGCAGCATGTCGGTGACCGACGAGAACGGCACGTGGCCGAGTTCCTCGAACCCGACCCGGCAGATCGCCTCGGAGCGGGCCATGAAGGCCTCGTATCCGGCGACATCGGCGGATGAGAACTTCGCGACTTCGGCCCGCATGGCGGCGATGTCGCCGCTGTAGTCGAAGGTGGCGCCGTCGTCGAAGCGGATGCGGTAGAACGGCCGCATGGGCACAAGCGTCACATCGTCGTCCATGCGCCGGCCGCACAGGCGCCACAGCTCCTCGAACAGGAACGGCGCCGTGACGATGGTCGGGCCGGCGTCGAAGGTGAATCCGTCCTGGCGGTGGACGCGGGCGCGACCGCCGGGCTGCTCCAGGCGCTCCAGCACCGTGACCCGGTAACCCCGGGCGCCGAGGCGGATCGCCGCCGCCAGACCGCCGAAGCCGGAGCCGATCACCACCGCGTGGGCGCGCGGATCGGAGCTCGTCACAGGGTTCGGCATGTCGGCGAGTGTCAACATAAGGTGACACTAATCCGCGTCCGCGACGGGACGCAAGCGCTGTTTTACGCCTCTGCCGCGGCCCGTGCCGGGCTGAGCTGGCGGATGATCCCGGCGACCGCCGCGGGCGCCTCCTCGTGGGCGAGGTGGCCGAGGTTGCGCAGCAATTCGACCCGCGCATGGGGCAGGCGCTTCTGCAGGGCGAAGGCGGTGTCGGGCGAGATCGCCCGGTCGTCGCCGCCCACCACCAGGGTTGTCGGCACGGTGAGCCGGGCGATGGCGCGGTCCAGCGCCGCCAGATCCCAGTTCGCCATCATGCCGAGTGCTCCGGCGACGTGGCCGGGGCAGCGGAACAGGCGCCGATAGAGATCGAGCCCCCCGGCATCGAGACGCGAGCCGGTGCCGCGGATGAGGCGCTCCACCGCCGGACGGTCGGCGGTCCAGGCGAAGATTCGCGGCGTCACCGAATTGAGGAACAGCATCCGGGCGAGACTCGGGAACAGCACGGATGCGAGGCCGGGAAACGGCGTCAACGCCCCGTTGAGGGCGACGAGGTGGCGGGGGGCGAGGCCGTCGAGGCAGAGCCGGACGAGGAGCGCGGCGCCGGCAGAGTGGCCGACCATCACCTCCGGGACCACCCCGAGGGCGGAGAGGAGATCACGGATCGCCGCCGCCATGCCGGGCAGGGACAGGCGGTTCGCGGGCAGCGGATCGGTGAAGGCGTGGCCGGGGAGATCCGGCGCCACGACGAAGAAATCCTGCGCCAGCAGGGGAGCGAGGCCGCGCCACGAATGGGTGGCCGCGCCGGTGCCGTGCAGGAGCAGGAGCACCGGAGCAGCGGCGTCGCCGAAGGTCTGGACGTGCCAGGTGAGGCCAGAGGCTTCGACGAAACGGCTGGCCTCGCGGTGGGGCCAATCCGCGCCTTCGCGCTCCCAGGCGGGTCGATCGCTCGGCGCGGACATGATCGCTCCCTCAGGTCGCCGCCCGGATGGCGGCACGCATCGCCCCCGCATCGGCGTAGGGCAAGGGGAGATAGCGCGCACCCATGGCCTCGGCGATGCGGCGGGCGGTGTCCTGCGGCCGGGCCGCCGTGTCGATGAGGATGGTGCGGACCCCGTCGGCCCGCAGGGCCGTGGCTGCCGCGAGGGCGTCGGCGCCTGCCTGCGTACGGCCGGCCGCACCCGCGCGCGTGATGTTGGCGCGTCCGTCCGTGAGCACCACCACCACCGGCGTTCCCCCGCCCCGGTGCACGCTCCGGGCGAGTGCCGCCGCTGCATCGAGGCCCGCAGCCAGCGGCGTGCCCCCGCCTCCGGGCAGCGCGCTCAAACCCCGCCGCGCCCGCGCCAGGGCGCGGGTGGGTGGTAGGATCAACTCGGCCCCGAGCCCGCGAAACGCCAGGACGGCGACGCGGTCCCGGCGGGTATAGGCTTCGGCCAGGAGCAGCTCCACGGCGCCCTTGGCCTCGGCGAGGCGTTCGAGGGCGGCCGAACCCGAGGCATCGACGGCGAAGATCGTCGTGGTCTGCGTGCGCTGGACGAAGCGCGTGACGCGTAGATCCTCCGGGCGGATCCGGATGCCCTGGGGCTCGCCCGCCGTCCGGCGCAAACGCTGCCAGGGTGCGGCGGCGCGCAAGGTGTCGACGAGGGAGAGGCGTCCCTGGCGCGGATCGCCGGCGCGCGCGCCCAGGGGCCGTCCGGCGCGCGGCGACGCGGCGGCGGCCCCCGCTTTGCCGGCCCGCGGTTGGCGCGGGCGTACTCCCGCCGCGATGAGCCCGGCGAGAAGACCGGGCGGAAGGGCGCTGCGCGCGGCCTCGACCATGCGCTGGTCGAGGGAGGCGGAGGTCTCCTCGTGCTCGGTGGGGGTATCCGGTTCGGGCGTGGTCTCCTCCGGCGCGGACTCCTCGGGCACGGCGGCCTCGGGCGTCGGTTCGGCTGTGGGCATCCGCGTCGCCCTCGGGCCGAGGACGAGGCGTGCGGCCCGGATCGTATCGTTCTCGCCCGGAACCGCACGCCCCTCGAGACGGGCGAGCAGCCGCGCGACCCGGGCGGCCAGGAGCGGACCGCGGAGCGACACCACCCCGAGGGCGTCGGCGGCCCGGCACAGGGCGCCGAGAACGTCCCCTGCCCCCGGATCGGACGCTTCGGCGTGGGACGGGTCGTCCACCGGGACCGCATCGCGCCAGGGGACGTCCGTGAGATCGATGTGCAGGGCGAGGCGGTCGGCCAGGGCGTCCGGCACGGCCTCGTCGTCGCCCTGACCCTCATCGAGAAGGATCACCCCGAGGCGTGCCGGGTGGCATCGTCCGAGGCCGTCGCGCTCCACCCGTACGGTGCCGGTGTCGAGGATCGCGGCGAGACGGGCCGCCTGCCCGGGTGACAGGCGTTCGGCCATGGGAACGACGAGGAGGCCGCCATCGGTCTCGGCCAGAAGCCCGGTCTCCGCCACGGGACGCCCGGCCGCGAGGGTGGCGGGTAGATCGAGGCCGCCGAGCAGGCGCGCATCGGTGATGCTGCCGGGCATCCGCCTCATCGGCCTGTCGCTCGGAAGGGCTACGCGTAGGGCTGCGAGCCAGGCCTCGCGTACGGGGCCCGCGCCGGCACGCACGACCACGCCGCCGACCCCGTGTGGATCGGCCGCCGCGAGGCGCGCCACCAGCACCGCGTCGGCCCAGGTGGTCACGGGGCGAAAACCTCCGCCACGGCCCGGGTGACGCGGGCGGTGGACCCGGATTCGTCGAGCGGATTGCGGCGCAGGCGATGGCGCAGGGCCGCCGGGGCGATTCGGGAGAGGTGATCGACGCCGACGGTGTCGGCCGCCTCCAGGGCCGCGAGCGCCCGGGCCGTGCGCATGAGGGTGAGTTCGCCCCGCAGTCCGTCGGTCCCGAGGGCGAGGCAGAGCCGGGCGGCCGCCTCCAGGGTGGCGTCGGGCACGGTGAGCGACGGCAGGTGCGCGCGGGCGCGGGTGAGGGTCTCGCGGATCGCCGCGTCGGCCCCGGCATGGGCGGCGCAGAACGCCTCCGGATCGCGCTCGTAGGTGTCGCGGCGACGCACCACGTCGATGCGGGTCGGCAGGTCCGTCGGCGTCGTCACCTCGACGGCGAGGCCGAAGCGGTCGAGGAGCTGCGGGCGCAACTCGCCCTCCTCCGGGTTGCCGCTGCCCACCAGCACGAAGCGGGCGGGATGGCGGATGCTCAGGCCCTCGCGCTCCACGGTGTTGATCCCCGACGCCGCGACATCGAGGAGGAGGTCGACGAGGTGATCGTCGAGGAGATTGACCTCGTCGATGTAGAGGAAGCCCCGGTTGGCCCGCGCCAGCAACCCCGGCTCGAACGCCTTCTGCCCGTGGGCGAGCGCCCGTTCGAGGTCGAGGGCGCCCACCACCCGGTCCTCGGTGGCGCCGAGCGGCAGGTCCACCACCGGCACCGGGACGGTGTGGACCTTCAGGCCGCCGGCGTGGTCGCGGCAGAGGTGGCACAGATCGCCTGGCCGGGCGGGATCGCAGGCATAGGGGCACCCGGCCACCGCCCGCATGGGCGGCAGGAGGGCGGCGAGCCCCCGGATCGCCGTGGATTTGCCCGTGCCGCGATCGCCGAAGACGAGGACGCCGCCGACGGACGGGTCCACGGCCGCGATGAGGAGCGCCTGGCGCATCTCATCCTGGCCGACGATGGCCGAGAACGGGAAGCTCGGGGCCGGCGCGTACGGCGCCGTGTCCGGACGCGCCGGCTTCGCCCGTCCCGTTGCCCGGATGACGCCGGTCTCCGCGTTCGGGGGTGCGACGGAGGCCGGTTCACGATGCACCGCGTGGGTCGATCCGTTGACGATCATGGGGCCGATTTCACCTTGTCTCGACGCGTCGTTCGCATCTCCCCGTGTGATGGGGAGCAGGGTCTACTCGGCTGCCGCGCGCTCGACGCCCATCCGGCCCCAGATGGTGCTGAGCGCACTCACCAGGTGGTCGATGTCGGCATCCGTGTGGAGCGGGGACGGGGTGATGCGCAGGCGCTCGGTGCCGCGCGGGACCGTGGGATAGTTGATCGGCTGGACGTAGATGCCGAACGTGTCGAGCAGGGTGTCGCTGATCGCCTTGCACAGCACGGGGTCGCAGACCATCACCGGCACGATGTGGCTGTCGTTGGGCAGGTACGGGATGCCGGCCGCGTCGAGGCGCGCGCGGACGGTGGCGACCCGCTCCTGATGCCGGGTGCGCTCCGATCCACTGGCCTTGAGGTGACGGATGCTGGCCGCCGCGCCCGCCGCCACGGCGGGCGGCAGCGAGGTGGTGAAGATGAAACCCGAGGCGAAGCTGCGGACGAAATCGCAGAGCTTCGCCGAGGCGGTGATGTAGCCGCCATGCACCGCGAACGCCTTGCCCAGCGTCCCCTCGATGACGTCGAGGCGGTGGGCGAGGCCGTCGCGCTCGGAGATGCCGCCGCCGCGTTGCCCGTAGAGGCCGACCGCGTGGACTTCGTCGAGGTAGGTGAGCGCGCCGTGGGCTTCCGCCACGTCGCAGATCTCCGCGATGGGGGCGATGTCGCCGTCCATGGAGTAGACGGACTCGAAGGCCACGAGCTTCGGGCGGGAGGGGTCGACCAGACGCAGCTTGCGGTCGAGATCCTCCGGGTCGTTGTGGCGGAAGATGTGGCGCTCGGCCCGGCTCGCCTTGATGCCCTCGATCATCGAGGCGTGATTCTCGGCGTCGGAAAACACCGCGCAGTTCGGGAGCTTGCCCGCGAGGGTGCCGAGCGCCGCCCAGTTGGAGACGTAGCCGGAGGTGAACAGGAGCGCGGCCTCCTTGCCGTGGAGGTCGGCGAGCTCCTGCTCCAGCAGCACGTGATAATGGTTGGTGCCCGAGATGTTGCGGGTGCCGCCGGCCCCGGCGCCGCAGCGGTCGAGGGCCTCGTGCATGGCATCGAGCACAACCGGGTGCTGGCCCATGCCGAGATAGTCGTTGGAGCACCACACGGTGACCGGGCGGGTGCCGCCGGGGGTGTGATGCGTGGCGTGGGGGAAGCGGCCGTTGTGCCGCTCCAGGTCCGTGAACACCCGGTAGCGGCCCTCGCGGTGGAGGCCGTCGAGTTCGGCGGCGAAGAAGTTTTCGTAGTTCATGGCCTGTCCCCTTCCCGTTCTCTGCAGTGGTCTTTGCCCGTTCTTGTGGCGAAGGTCGCAAGGCGACGCTCAGCCGACGGTTTCGTGCGCCTCCCGGCTCCGGGCCGTGAGGGGTGGCGTAGCGACCGCGCCGTAATCCGCCCCACCGCCCATGGGGGCTGCGCGCGGGGCGGCGTTCTTCCCCGGCAGGCTCCACTGCCACAGGGCGGCCGAGGGCAGCGGCAGCATGAGGAAGCCGTGCTCCAGGGTGGCGAGTGCCATGAGCGTCGTGACGACGGTGAAGCCGACGAGCTCGTGGGCGCCGATGCCCTCCCCCAGGGCGGCGGCGGCCAGCCAGACGGTGCCGGACGCGGCCGCCGCGACGGAGAGCGGGAACAGCGGGTTCATCGCCCGGTTGCGCAGGAAGCCGGCGAGATAGGCGAGGTGGGCGGGCAGGAACTCGGCGTTGAGGTTGCGCACGCCGAGAAACATGTTGAGCCGGGCCGAGAGGTTCATGGCCGCCAGGATGAGGTAGGTCCACAGCGCGAAGCGGTTGGGGCCGCCCCAGGTCAGCCACAGGATCGCCAGGCCGCCGGCGATGATGGCGACTTCGTGCCAGAGGCTTGTGGCCAGCGCCGCCCGGAAGCGGGCGAACCCGCGTGCGCCCGGTGGGCACGCCACCGTGCGTGGCCCGGAGACGAAGCCCATGTAGTAGCTCATCTCCTGCCAGCCCCAGACCAGCAGCGCGCCGGTGAAGGCGGTGTAGGCCCCCGCTTCGGTGGTGTCCGCCGCGCTGGTGCCGATGGCCCACAGGGCTCCGGCGAGCACCAGGGTGCCGCCCGCCATGCTCCAGGGATGGGTGGAGCGCGGGCGGTGATCGAGCAGGATGATGAGCCCGGTGGAGAACCACCAGATCACCACCGCGTAGAGGGCGGGGACGGCGTAGGCGGCCATCGCCCTACCAGACCGGCTCGAGGCGGATTTCGGCCGGCATCGGGTTGTCGAGGGTCGGCAGTGCGTAGAGCCGGGCGAAGTTCACCGCCGAGGCCGCGATCCAGGCGCCGTGCTTGAGCTTGCCCATCAGTCCGCCCTGCGCCTTGGCGTCGGCGATGCCGTTGGAGCAGGCGAGCAGCCGGTCGAGGGCCCGCTTGAACTTCGGGCTCTCGAGATCGAGGGTGAGCGGGAAGGTCTGCTTCGAGATTTCCGAGGTGATGCGGAACACCTTGAAATCGTAATCGGTCGGATCGACGCCGAGCGCCTTGTGGAAGGCCGGGCGGCAATGGTCACGCACATACATGGTCGCGAACACGGCGAGCAGGAAGAACTTGATCCAGTAGCGATTCACGCCCGTGGTCAACTTCGGGTTGGCGCGCATCAGCAGGGCGAAGGCTTCGCCGTGGCGGAACTCGTCGTTGCACCACTTCTCGAACCACTTGAAGATCGGGTGGAAGCGCCGCTCGGGATGGCGCTCCAATTCGCGAAAAATGGTGATGTAGCGGGCGTAGCCGATCTTCTCGGAGAGGTAGGTCGCGTAGAAGATGAATTTTGGGCGAAAGAAAGTGTATTTCTTGGACTTGGTCAGGAAGCCCAGGTCTACGCCGATACCGAAATCCTTCAACACGTCGTTGATGAACCCGGCATGTCGGGCCTCGTCGCGGCTCATGAAGCCGAACAGTTCGCGGATATCGGGGTTCTTGGCGCGCTTCCGCATCTCCGCGTAGAGCACGCAGCCGGAAAACTCGGCGGTGATGGACGACACGAGGAAGTCCATGAACTCCTTGCGCAGCTCCGGGTCGAGGCCAGACATGTCGGCGTCGAAATCGGAATTGCGGGTGAAGTGGCGCTTGTTCGGGTCGTCGCGCAACTCGGCGATGAGCTTGTCCCAGTCCGCGCGCACGGGCTCGACGTCGGTGCGGTCGAGTTCCTCGAAATCCGTGGTGTAGAAGCGCGGCGACAGGAAGGTGGTCTCGTGCGCGGCCTTGGTGCCCTCATTCATGGGCAGCTTGGGCTTCACGGTCTGGTGCTGGATCGAGACGGTCACAGGCGCCTCCTCTCGGAAAAGCTGACTTCGTAGAGTTCGGTGAGTTCGAGGTGCCCGGCGAGCCTGGTCCAGAACCGCTCCAGGCGTCCGGCCCGGATCACCGTGGCGGTGCGGCGGACCGTGAGACGCTCGCCGTAGGGGACGCTCACGGGGGAATCGTGGACGAGGACCTCGTCGCCGGGCTCGATGTCGAAGTCGGCGTCGAGGGTCACGTGGGCATGGAGGCTCTCGGGCGTCTGCTCGATCTCCACGGTACAGGGCACCTCGACGGTGCGGCGGCCGTTCAGCCAGGCGATCATCGGGGGGCTCCGGGCTCGGGCAGCAGGCGGGCGAACGCGACGAAGTTCGACGGACCGAAGGCGCCGAGATTGACCGCGCGGCCGGTGAGCTCGTCGTCGAGGGCAAGGCTGCCGTCGTCGAAATGGGTGAGGCGGAACGGTGCCTCACGGCCGAACCCGGCACGCAGGCGAGCCTGGCCGAAGCCCCTCAGGGTGGCGCGCATGAAGTTGTCCTGGCCCGGCTCCACGGTGGCGACGAGGGTGCCCTTCACCGCGTCGCGCAGGAGGATCGCCCCGTCCGCCCGGTCCTCGGCGGTCAGGCGCAGGGTACGGACGGGCTGGGCCGGGGGCATTCGCGTCAGGCCGACCCCTTCGTGCCGGGCGATGCCGATGGTCCCGAGGGCGAAGGCGAGGAGAAGGCCGGCGCCGACGGGGAACCAGCTCGCTCGGCCCATGGGGGCGTTCAGAGTGCGTCCACTCACGGGATGGTTCCTTCAGCTGGCGGTGGCGAGACGGGGGCCGCGGGCGCGGGGCCGGATCACCGGGTTGGCGGCCTCCTCTTCGACCTCCCGGGCCGCCGCGAGGGCGCGGGCGAGGATGGCCGAGACATCGGCCGCGTCGGGCACCGAGCGCATCATCGGCTCGGGGGCCGTCACGTGCCACGGTCGGGCATGGGGCCAGAGGTGGAGATAGGCGATGCGGTTGCCGGGCTTCACCCGCAGGGCGAGGTCGCCGGTGCCGTCGGAGAAGTGCCGGCAGCCGGCGCCGTCCACGAGGCCGAAGGGCAGGTTCAGGGTCATGGGCAGGGCGATGCCGACCCGCATCACCACCCGGCGGTTGGTGATGGTGTAGGTGGTCGAGCGCGCCGAGAGCCAGCCGAGGAGGCCGAGGAGCGCCACGGCGCCGGTGCCGATGGCGAGCGTCGGCCCGGCGGCGATCGCGGCCTCGACGAGCCGGCCCTCCGCCGCGAGGGGGACGGCCGCCCAGAGGGCCAATCCGAAAAACCACAGGGCCACGAGGCGGATGTGCAGGGCGCGCAGTCCGATGGCGAGGCCGCCGGGGCGGCCCTGCCAGAGGATGTGTTCGCCAGCGGGCAGCGGGGCCGGCAGGCCGGGCGGCGCGTCGAAGCGGTTGGCGGGGACGCCGTGGGTCTGGCTGAGGGCTCGGGTCACAGGAAGGCCTCCTGTCGTCCGGGGGTCGCGTAGAGGGTGCCGGCACCGAAGAAGGCCATGATCCGCTCCTCCTCGTAAAGGGTCACCGAATCCGGGTCCCTGTGGGCGGGGATGTCGGCGAACTGGTGGGCCAGCAGCGCCTCGGTCTTCACGGTGCGCGAGAAGCGGCCCGTGCGGCAGAAGGTGTTGGGCATCAGCACGCGCCGACCGCCGGCACCGAGTTCCACCTCGTAGTAGCGCACCATGGATTCTCCCCGATCGACCCAGAGGTCGGAGACGGTGCCGGCGGGTTGCCGGTCGGCGCCGAACACGGTCATGCCGATGGGGTTGGGGCCGTCCTCGTGGACGACGAAATGCTCGGCCACCCGCAGGGGAACGATCCGCTTGTCGCCGTCCCAGGTGCGGTCGTGGGAATCGTCTCGGTCGGCGAACGAGCCGGGGCCGATCTGGTCGTGCAGACCGTCGGTGTCGGGCTCCAGGGGGGCGCCCGGCCAGACCTCGTGCTTGTGGCCGCGGTAGTTCCAGGTGTTGGGACCCTCGTGCGGCGGAGCGGTCTTCACCTCGCCGTTGGAGAGGTGGAAGAATTTCGGCGTCGGGATCAGGATGGGGTCCGGGGTGGCGCGCCGGCCCGGCAGCCCCTCGGCCTCCAGGGGGTAGCCCTCGCGCCGATCCTCGCGGCGCAGGTAGAAGATCAGGCCGGCGAAGAAGATCCAGAACGCGTAGAGGACCACCTGCGCGACGTCGACATAGCCCGTGATTTCACCTCTGCCCATGACGTGTCTCCCGGTTCTCAAGCTGACGGGTTGGGTAGGGCGACGGGCGAGGCGGAACGCCCCGCGCGGCGCCGGGCGGCGGGGTCGCGCACCAGGGGGCCGATGGCGACGAGGGTCGCGAACAGCAGCGCGATCTCGAGGTGGTAGACCATGAGATAGCCGGTGGAGGGCTGGTTCATCCCCTCCCCCAGGGCGCCGGAGGTGGCGAGGTACGAACCGAGATCGCGCAGGATGCCGCTCGCCGCGATGGCGACACCGGCGGCACTCGCCTGCACGGCGCCCCAGGCGCCGAGCGCCAGCCCCGTCTCCTCCAGGCCCGCCTTGGCCATCGAGGCCGTGAGGGTGCCGTGGGCGAACAGGCCGCCGCCGAGGCCGATGAGGGTGACGCCCAGCGCGAAGAGGGGAATGGAGTTCAGGGGAGCGGCGAAGATCACGGCCGAGAAGGCGAGGATACCGACACCGGAGCCCGCCGCCGCCACCCGGAACGCGTCGCCGCCCCGGCCGAGCCAGCGTGCGGCCAGCAGCAGGCCGAGGCCGCCGCCGGCCGCCAGCATCGCGGTGAGCGCCGTGGTCGCCGCCACCGGCAGGTGGAGGATCTGCCCGCCATAGGGCTCCAGCAGGATGTCCTGCATGGAGAAGGCGGCGGTGCCGAGCCCCGTGGCGACGAGGCGCCGGCGGGCGAGGCCGTTGTTGGCGTAGGCCGCCCAGGATTGCGAGAAGGTCTGGCGCGGCGCGCGCTTGTCGGTGCGCGACGGATCGCGCGCCTCCTGCTTCCACAGGGCGATGCCATTGAGCACGATGGTGACCACGGCCGCGCCCTGGATCACCTTGATGAGGCGGAGCGCCGAGAAATCGGCGAGCAGCAAGCCGAACACCACGGCGCTGACCAGCATGCCGAGGAGGAGCATCACGCAGAGCAGCGCCACCACCTTCGGGCGGACATGGGCGGGCGCGAGGTCGGTGGCCAGCGCCAGGCCCACGGTCTGGGTGGTGTGGAGGCCGGCGCCGACGAGGACGAAAGCCAGGGCGGCCGCCACATGGCCCGGCCAGGTCGGCCCGGTGGTGTCGCCCGACAGGATGAGGAGGGCGAACGGCATGATGGCGAGCCCGCCGAACTGCAGCAGGGTGCCGAACCAGATGTAGGGCACCCGACGCCAGCCGAGCACCGAGCGGTGAGTGTCGGAGCGGAAGCCCACCAGCGCCCGGAACGGGGCGAAGACCAGGGGCAGCGACAGCATCACGGCGACGATCCAGGCCGGCACTTCGAGCTCGACGATCATCACCCGGTTGAGGGTGCCGATGAGGAGCACGGCGGCCATGCCGACGGTGACCTGGAACAGGGCCAGACGCAGCAGGCGCCCCATGGGCAGCTCGACGGTGGCCGCATCCGCGAACGGCAGGATGCCGGGTCCGAGCTTCATGAAGCCCCGGGCCATGGTCTCGCCGAGGCGGGTCATGGCGTCCCCCTCCCCGGCGACGTGCGGGTCAGCTCGAAGGCCTGCGACAGGTAGAAGCCGCTGTTGACCCGGTGCGTCCGGGCGAGCCCGAATCCGGAGAGCACCGGTTCTGCGGCGACCCGGCGGCGCAGGGTCCTCTCCGCCACCGGCACGATGGCGGGCGCCCGGTCGGCGCGGGGAAAGGCGCGGCCGGCCCAGTGCATGAGGGTGAGCAGCGGCGTGCGCGGGGCCACGGTGAACACCACGGAGCCGTCGGTGCGCAGGGACAGTTCGGCGAGCGCCCGGACGATGTCGGGGGTGGCGTAGTGGATCAGGGAATCCATCGCCACGACGTGGTCGAAGCGGCCGAGCCAGGGATCGAGCATATCGCCCACGCGAAAGTCGATGCGGGCGGCTTCGGGGACTTCGGCGAGGCGCTCGCGGGCGAGGCCGACGAGGGTCGGCGAGACGTCGATGGCCACCACCTCGGCGCCGCGGCGCGCCGCCTCGATGCTGAGCGCTCCGGTGCCGCAGCCGGCGTCGAGGACGCGCCGGCCGGTGAGGTCTTCCGGCAGCCAGGACAGGAGGTTCGCCCGCATGGCGTCGCGCCCGGCCCGCACGGTGGCGCGGATCTTCGACACCGGCGCGTCGGAGGTGAGGCGCGCCCAGGCGTCGACGGCGGTGCGGTCGAAGTAGGTGGTGAGCTGCGAGCGGCGGGTCGCGTAGCTGGTCATGGCGCGCCCTCCCCTCAATCGAAGCCGAGGAACTCGAACAGGTCGCGGTCCTTCATCGGGAGCGCGGCCAGGGGCTTGCCGCCGGCCCAAAGATGGGCGGCCAGCCGCATGTACTCGTCGGTGACGGCGATGAGCTCGGGCGTCGGCTCCATCTCGAACAGGGTCGATTTCTTGAGGCGCGAGCGGCGCACCACGTCGAGGTCGGGGAAGTGCGCGATGCGCTCCAGGCCGACGGCGGCGTTGAAGCGGTCGATCTCGTCGGTCTTGGCCGAGCGGTTTGCGATGACGCCGCCGAGGCGGACGTTGTAGTTCTTCGACTTCGCGTGAATCGCCGCGACGATGCGGTTCATGGCGAAGATCGAATCGAAGTCGTTGGCGGTGACGATGAGCGCCTGGTCTGCGTGCTGGAGCGGCGAGGCGAAGCCGCCGCAGACCACGTCGCCGAGCACATCGAAGATCACCACATCGGTGTCTTCCAGAAGATGATGCTCCTTGAGGAGCTTGACCGTCTGGCCGACGACGTAGCCGCCGCAGCCCGTACCGGCGGGCGGGCCGCCGGCCTCGACGCACATGACGCCGTTGTAGCCTTCCGCCACGAAGTCCTCGATGCGCAGTTCCTCGGAGTGGAACTGCACCGCCTCCAGGGCATCGATCACGGTGGGCGCCAACCGCTTCGTCAGCGTGAAGGTCGAGTCGTGCTTCGGGTCGCAGCCGATCTGGAGGACGCGCTTGCCGAGCTTCGAGAACGCCACCGAGAGGTTCGACGAGGTGGTGGACTTGCCGATGCCGCCCTTGCCGTAGACGGCGAACACCTTGGCGGTGCCGATCTTGAGGTTCGGGTCGAGTTCGACCTGAACGCTTCCTTCAGACTGCCGCGACGCGACCGGGTTCCGGATGGCGATGTTCATGCTGCGACCCCTGCGGTGATGCCTTCGAGACGGTCTTCGAGCTCGTCGCCGGCCTCGCGCAAGGCGTCGAGCATGGCGGCGTCGGGCTGCCAGAAACCGCGTTCGTGTGCCTCGATCAGGCGGTTGGCGACCTTGGCCGACGCCGTCGGATTGAGGGCCGCCATGCGTTCGCGCATGGCCGGATCGAGGACGAAGGTGGCGGTGATCTCGCGGTAGACCCACGGATCGACCTGCGCGGTGGTGGCCGACCAGCCCATGGTGTTGGTGACGTGGGTCTCGATCTGGCGCACGCCCTCGTAGCCGTGGGCGAGCATGCCCTCGTACCATTTCGGGTTGAGGATGCGGGTGCGGGTCTCGATGGCGACCTGCTCGTTGAGGGAGCGGACGCAGCCCTCGCCCCGGGTCTGGTCGCCGATATAGACCGGTGCCTCGACCCCGCCTTTCGCCCGCTTCACCGCCCGGCTGATGCCGCCGAGCGTATCGAAGTAATGGTCCACGGTGGTGACGCCGAGTTCCACGGAATCGAGGTTCTGGTAGGCGAGATCGACGTCGGCGAGCACGCTCTTCAGGAGCGCGGAATGCTGCACCGGGCGCCCGTCGCGGCCATAGGCGAAGCCCTTGCGCCGGGAGTAGGTCTCGGCGAGTTCGTCTTCCGCGTCCCAGCGGCCGTTCTCGACGAGGTGGTTGACGTTGGAGCCGTAGGCGCCCTCGGCGTTGCCGAAGACCCGGAGTGCGGCCGTCTCGAAGTCGCCGCCGTGGACGCGCTGGTATTCGAGGGTGTGGAGGCGGACGAAGTTCCGCTCCACCGGCTCGTCGGCCGAGGCCGCGAGCAGGCAGGCCTCGGCCAGCAACTTGATCTGCAGGGGCAGCAGGTCGCGAAAGATGCCCGAGAGGGTGACCACCACGTCGATGCGCGGTCGGCCGAGCTCTTCGAGGGGGATGAGTTCGGCGCCGGCGAGCCGGCCGTAGCCGTCGAAGCGGGGCCGGGTGCCGAGCAGCGCCAGGACCTGGGCGATGGGGCCGCCCTCGTTCTTGAGGTTGTCCGTGCCCCACAGCACGATGGCGATGGAGCGCGGCAGGGGCAGGCCGTCGGCGCGGTGGCGGTCGAGGAGGCGCTCGGCTTGGGCGGCGCCGTCCTGGACCGCGAAGGCGCTGGGGATGCGGAAAGGATCGAAGCCGTGGAGGTTGCGCCCCGTCGGCAGGATCGCCGGGGTACGCAGGAGGTCGCCGCCGGGGGCGGGGCGGACGAAGCGGGCATCGAGCGCCCGCAGGAGGGCGGGGATCTCGTGGTCCTGCCCGAGCAGCGCGTCGGTGGCCCCGAGCTCGCGAAGGATGGCGAGGTCGGCCGCCCGCGGGATCGGACTGCCGGCCCTTAGGGCGGCCTCCGGGCTCGCCCCCGCCACCAGGGCGGCGACGCTGGCGCGCTCCAGCCGGACCCCGTGGATGGAATCCGCCATGGCGATGAGCATGTCGGCCCGCGCTTCCGTCGAGAGCGGCGCGCCGACCACGTGGAGGCCGTGGGGGATCAGGGTGTATTCGAGGTCCAGCACCGCGCGGCCGATGCGGGCGATCTCGGCCCCGGAGTCGGTCCAGGCCGGTTCGGCCGGGGAGAGTTCCACCAGGGTGGCCTGCGCCTGGATCAGGGTGGCGAGGTCGCCGCGCTCACGGTTTGATTCCGGATCCAGGCCGCGCCAGCGCTCGATGGAGCCCTTGAGGTCGACGAGGCCGCGATAGAGCCCCGCATGGGCGATGGGCGGAGTGAGGTAGCTGACCAGGGTCGCGGCCGAGCGGCGCTTGGCGAGTGCTCCCTCGGAGGGGTTGTTGGCGGCGTAGAGGTAGATGTTGGGCACGTCGCCGATGAGGCGGTCGGGCCAGTCGGCGGCCGAGAGGCCGGTCTGGCGGCCGGGCATGAATTCGAGCGCGCCGTGGGTGCCGAAATGGATCAGGGCGTGGGCTTTGAAGTCCTCGCGCAGCCAGCGGTAGAAGGCGCAGAACGCGTGGGTCGGCGCGAACCCCTTCTCGAACAGGAGCCGCATCGGATCGCCCTCGTAGCCGAAGGCGGGCTGGATGCCGACGAAGACGTTGCCGAACTGGGCGCCGAGCACGAAGATCGAGGCGCCGTCCGATTGCTGCCGGCCCGGAGCCGGCCCCCACTGTGCCTCGATCTCGGCGAGGTGGCGCTCGCGCCGCACATGGGTGTCGGTGGGGATGCGGGTGTGGACATTGGCGGTGGCCCCGAACCGGGCCGCGTTGCCCGTGACCACGGCTTCGCGGAGCGCCGCGACGCCGCCCGGCACCGCGACGTCGTAGCCCGCCGCCTTCATGGCCACGAGGGTGTGGTGAAGGGATTCGAACACCGACAGGTAGGCGGCGGTGCCGGTGTTGCCGGCGTTGGGCGGAAAATTGAACAGCACGAGGCCGATCTTGCGTTCCGCCCGCTCGGAGCGGCGCAGGCGCACGAGGCGTTCGACGCGGGCGGCGAGCATCCCGGCGCGCTCGACGCAGGAATGCATGTCCCGGTCGTCCTCGCCCACGGGGAAGACGCAGGCGACGTGGCAGCCCTGGCAGGGCGCGCCCGATTTGTCGGACCGGCCGCCGAACACCATCGGTCCGGTGGCGCCGTCGAGTTCGGGGATCGCCACCATGATGGTGGCTTCCACCGGCAGCAGCCCGCGGTCGGAGGCGCCCCATTGCTCCAGGGTCTGCAATTCGGCCGGATGGGCGGCGATGTAGGGCACGTCGAGGCGGGCCAGGATGTCCTGGGCGGCGGCCGCGTCGTTGTAGGCCGGGCCGCCGACGAGGGAGAAGCCGGTGAGCGAGACAAGGGCGTCGATGGCCGGCACGCCATCCTTCAGGAAGTAGCGCTCGATGGCCGGGCGCGCGTCGAGGCCGCTGGCGAAGGCGGGGATCACCGCGAGGCCGCGTGCCTCCAGGGCGGCGATGACCCCGTCGTAATGGGCGGCGTTGTCCGCCAGCATGTACGAGCGCAGGCCGAGCACGCCGACGGTGCCGCGGTTCCCTCGACCCTGGTGACCCGGCAGCGCGCCGGCATCCTCGCCCATCCGGCCGGGCAGGCGCGGATGGTAGACGCCGACCTCGGGGTACTCGACGGGCGGGCTGGCCTTGAGGGTGCCGCGATAGATCCGGCGCGGACCGTCGGCGTAGCGGTCCACCAGGGCGCGGATCATGTTGAGGACGTTCTCGTCCGAGCCCGCGAGCCAGTATTGCAGGGTGAGGAAGTAGGCCCGCACGTCCTGGGCGGTGCCGGGGATGAAGCGCAGGATCTTGGGCAGGCGCTTGAGCATCTTCATCTGCTCGGCGCCCGAACTGGCGGCACGCGTCTTCGGCGAGCCGCGCAGGCGCTTCAGCAGCGCCATCGGCCCGGTCTGGCTGCCGTCCATGCTGAAGGCGCCGATGCGGGTGAGCCGGGTGGCCGGTGTCGCGCTCATCATGCAGACGAGGGCGTCGCAGCCAGCGCGCCGGGCCGCGAGATCGGCCAGGACCGGCTGGAAATGGTCCTCCATGAACAGCATCGCGCAGAGCAGGATGTCGGCCGTGGCGATGTCGGCCCGGCAGCGCGCGAGCTTCTCGGGGTCGGTGCTGAACTCGGTGGCCGCGTGCAGGACGATGGAGAGGCCCGGGGCCTCGCGGCGCAGGATCCTGCCCGCCCGCTCGACGGAACTGGCGAGATGCGTGTCCATCGTCACGATGACGACACGCATGGGAATGGCCTCAGCGGCCGAAATGCGCTTTTGCATCGTACAACGTCTCGACGGTGATGCGGGACAGGGCGCGCTCGCGGGCGAACCGCTCGGTGTTGGCGCGGGCCTTGCCGCGCACGAAGAACGGGATCTTCTTCAGTTCCTTCTCGGCCGAAGCCTCCCAGGCGGCCGGTGCGTCGTCGGGAACCGAGGTCTGCGGTGGCGTGTCGATCACCGGGGCGGCGGGCTCCGGTGCCTCGGGCACGGAGGGGGCCGTTCCGTGTCGTGTGAGATGCGAGGGCGCGGCGCCGTCGTGGAACTCGGCATCCTCGCGGAACATGCCGAGGAGGTGCTCCTCCAGCCCCATCATCAGGGGGTGGACGAGGGTGTCGAACAGGACGTTGGCGCCCTCGAACCCCATCTGCGGCGAGTGCCGGGCGGGAAAGTCCTGTACGTGGATCGGGGCCGAGATCACCGCGCAGGGCACGCCCAAGCGCTTGGCGATATGGCGCTCCATCTGGGTGCCCAGGACCAATTCGGCCTGGGCGGCCTGAATCGCCGCCTCGACGTCGAGGTAGTCGTCGGTGATCGTCGCCTCGATGCCGTGGAGTGCGGCTTCCGCCCGCACCTCCCGGGCGAATTCGCGGGTGTAGGTGCCGAGTCCCACGACCTTGAAGCCGAGTTCCGCCGCCGCGACCCGCGCGATGGCCAGCGCGTGGGTGGCATCGCCGAAGATGAAGACCCGCTTGCCGGTGAGGTAGGTCGAATCGACGGAGCGCGAGTACCACGGCAGACGCGAGGGGGCGCCGGCAAGGACAGGGGCCGGATCGACGTTCGCCAGCGCCGCCACCTCCTCGACGAATCGGATCGTGGCCCCGACCCCGATGGGCACGGTCTCGACCAGGGGCTGGCCGAAGGTCTTCTGGAGGTGCTGGGCCGCCGCGCGGGCGATCTCGGGATAGAGCACCACGTTGAAGTCCGCCGCCGACAGGCGTCCGAGATCGGCCGGGCTGGCGCCCCACGGGGCGACGACGTTCACGTCGATGCCGAGGGCGCCCAGGAGCTTCTCGATCTCGACGAGGTCGTCGCGATGGCGGAAGCCGAGCGCCGTCGGACCCAGGATATTGCAGAGCGGGCGCCGGCCCGCGCGCGGTGCGGGCTCGGCCTTGGGGCCGGCGAGCGCCCGCACCAGCCGATAGAAGGTCTCGGAGGCGCCCCAGTTCTCCTTCTTCTGGTAGGCCGGCAGCTCGAGGGGGATCACCGGGATCGGCAGGTCGAGGGCACGGGCAAGGCCGCCCGGATCGTCCTGGATCAGTTCGGCCGTGCACGAGGCGCCGACGATCATCGCCTCGGGCTGGAACCGGGCATAGGCCTCCGACACGGCGTTCTGGAAGATCGCGGCGGTGTCGGCGCCCAGGTCGCGCGCCTGGAAGGTGGTGTAGGTCACCGGCGGGCGGGCGTCGCGCCGCTCGATCATGGTGAACAAGAGGTCGGCGTAGGTGTCGCCCTGGGGGGCGTGCAGCACGTAGTGCAGGCCCCGCATGGCGGTGGCGACCCGCATGGCGCCGATATGGGGCGGTCCCTCGTAGGTCCAGAGCGTCAGCTGCATAGTCCTAGACCTCCAGCCGGGTGCGGCGAACGAGGGGGCGGGCGAACAGCTCGGCGAGGTCACCGGCCTGGTCGTAGCCCTGGATCGGGGTGAACAGCAGCTCGATGGACCACTTGGTGGCGAGCCCCTCGGCCTCCAGCGGGTTGGCGAGGCCGAGGCCGCACACGGTGAGGTCCGGCCGGGCCGCGCGACAGCGGTCCATCTGCGCGTCGAGGCTCTGACCCTCCACGACCTCGGTGCCCGCCGGCAGCAGGGCGAGTTCCGGGGCCATGTGGCCGCGATGCAGGTAGGGTGTTCCGACCTCGATGAGCGTGGCGCCCATTTCCCGCGAAAGGAAGCGGGCGAGCGGTAGCTCGAGCTGGGAATCGGGGAAGAAGAACACCCGGCGGCCCCCGAGCAGCGCTCGATAGGGCGCGAGCGCCCGCTCGGCCCGGCGCAGGCCCGGCGCCGTGGCTTCGGCGAAGCGCCGGGGATCGACTCCGAACGCGTCGGCCGCGGCCCGCAGCCATGCGGTGGTGCCCTCGGCCCCGAGGGGGAACGGGGCGGGCAGCCGGGTCGCGCCGCGCGCTTCGAGCGCCCGTGCGGTGTCGGCAAGGAAGGGCTGGGCCAGCAGGATGCGGGTGTTCGGCCCAATGGCCGGCATCGCGCCCGCCCGCCGCGCGGGCAGGAAGGCGACGTGCTCCAGGCCCATCTCGGCGAACAGGCGAGCGAACTGGTCCTCCACCACATCCGCGAGGGCGCCGACGACGAGGAGCGAGGGGACGGCCTCGGCCTCCGTGCGCGGCAGTTCGGGGACGAGGGCTGCGAGGCACGCATCCTCGCCCTGCGTGAACGTCGTCTCGATGCCGCTGCCGGAATAGCTCAGCACCCGCACGTCCGGACTGAGGCTCTGCGACAGGCGCTGGGCGGCGCGGGGCAGATCGAGCTTGATCACCTCGGAGGGGCACGAGCCGACTAGGAACAGGAGCCGGATGTCCGGCCGGCGCTCGATCAGGCGGCGGGTGACCCGGTCGAGCTCCTCGTTCATGTCGGCGAGGCCGGCGAGATCGCGCTCGTCGATGATGGCGGTGGCGAAGCGCGGCTCGGCGAAGATCATGACGCCTGCGGCCGACTGGATGAGGTGGGCGCAGGTCCGCGAGCCGACCACGAGGAAGAACGCGTCCTGGATCTTGCGGTGCAGCCAGACGATGCCCGTGAGCCCGCAGAACACCGCGCGCTGCCCGCGTTCCTGGCGGATGGTGACGCCGCAGCCCGCATCGGCCGTGGGGATCGGAGCGTGGGCGTTCATCGGGCGCCCTCCGCGGCGAGGCGGGAGGCGGGTCCGGCATCGTGACGCGCGGCCCGCAGCTTCAGGAGGAACTGCGTCGCGTTGATCGCGTAGGAGCCATAGGCGGCAAGCGCCAGGAGCATCAGGCCGTTGGTCTCGATCCAGCCCGTCGCCAGGGCCACGAGGTAGGCGCTGTGCAGGGCCAGCACCAGCATGCTGACCATGTCTTCCCAGTAGAAGGCCGGGGCGAACAGGTAGCGTCCGAAGACGACTTTCTCCCAGATCGAGCCCGTGACCATGATCGCGTAGAGGAGCGCCGTCTTGGCGACGATCGAGACATTGGCCGCAAAAGCCCCCTCGCCCGTGGCCAGGGTGCGCAGGACGAGGGCGAGGCTGACCAGGAACACGAGAAATTGAAGCGGGGCCAGAATGCCTTGGACAAGGGTCCAGGCCGTGGCGTCGCGGCGCGCCCTTTGCTGCGCGTCGTAGAGAGGCTGTCTGTGCCGGCCCTCTCTTTGGCTCATCGCCCGCGCCCCTGTTCCACCCGTCCGACCCCTCACAGGGGGGTCGCTGAGGGGAGGTTAGGAACGGCCAGGACGAGTGTCAAGCTGGCTTTACGTCAATGGAGATTTACTGATTGAATGCAGAATAGTTACAGCTTTGGGATTGTCAAAATGGTTCCGAAGCGTATCGTCGCGGCCTGCACCGACACGGCCACGGTCGCTGTCGAGGGTTTGAGAAGCCCCCGAAAAGACGTGCTTGAGGACGCGGAAGCTCGACGATCAAGATCGTAGCGAAGCAAGAATGCCGTCAGCGACATTGGGAGATTCCAATGGATGAGATGAGGCAGTCCGTTGAGGGCTTCGCTTACGAGGGATCTGGCGGCGACATGCCGGATCTCTGTCGATCGAGCCTCGAGTCCAGGCTCAGCCGCGTCGCCCAAGGGGGACACTGGGGCGATGAGCTCGCGCGCCTCGTCGAAGCGGAGATCATTCCCCGCCTGATGATCGTTCACCGGCCCGAGCCGCGCGGTGAAGTATGTAGTATATTGCCTAGCGCTGAGCAGATCGAGACCTTCAGCACGCTCATGCTCGCACCCGCGGGCGACGCCGTGGAGGCTCGGATCGCAGCGCTGATCGAAGAGGGGCTCACGCCCGAAAGCCTACTCCTCGACCTCCTGGCGCCGACCGCACGCCACCTCGGCGTCCTCTGGGAAGAGGACCTGTGCGATTTCGCCGAAGTGACCGTGGCCATGGGCCGGCTGCAGCGGATCATGCACGAAGTCACCCGGCGCTTCGGCGGCGAGACCCCGCAGCACCGGCACGGGCGCAGCATCCTTCTGTTGCCGTGCCCGGGCGAGATGCACAGCTTCGGTCTCGCCGTGGTCGAGCAGTTCTTCCGCGATGCCGGCTGGGACGTCACCAGCACCGCGCGCGATCCTGAGGGCGACCCCTTCGCGCGGGTGCAGACCACATGGTTCGATGTCATCGGCCTGTCCCTGGCCTGCGAGGCGCTGCTGCCGAGTCTGAACGACGCCGTCGCCGGCCTGCGGCGGAATTCGCAGAATCGTGGGGTTCGTGTCATGGTTGGTGGACCGGTCTTCACGGCCGCTCCGGATTCCTGCAAATGCGTTGGTGCGGATGCAACCGCAGGTGACGCTCGCCAAGCGATCAGCATCGCCGAAAGCTTGCTTGATCTTCCGGCCAGACCCTGCTGAAAGACCCGCCCGACCACATTACCACGTGGTGCACCTTGAATAGCCTGGCGCTTCCAGCCGCGAGCGACGCGTTCGCGGCGCTTCACAAAACCCTCGGGCCCCTCGACGCTCAAGCCGCCGGGCTCCTCGTCGCGGCCGCGACGGATCTGTCCCTCGTCGTCGACGGTGAAGGCGTGATCTGCGACGCGGCCTTCGGCAGTCGCGATCTCGTGGGCGAGGGCTGCGAGACCTGGCTCGGCCAGCGCTGGGCCGATACCGTCACCATCGAGAGTCGGCCCAAGATCGCCGCCTTGCTGAAGGATGCGCAACCGGGTTCCGTGACCCGCTGGCGGCAGGTCAATCACATGTCGGCCAAGGGCATCGATCTGCCCGTGCGCTACGCCGCCATGCGCCTGAAGAGCGACGGCCCGGTCATCGTCATCGGGCGGAACCTGCGGGCGATGGCCTCGCTCCAGCGCACCCTGGCCGAGACCCAGCAGGCCCTCGAACGCGACTACCTGCGCATGCGCGGAGCCGAGACGCGCTACCGACTGCTGTTCCAACTCGGCGCCGAACCGGTTCTGGTGGTCGATGCGTCGACCCGTCGGGTCACCGAGGTCAATCCGGCCGCCGCACGCCTGCTCGGCAAGGCCGACAAGCGCATCGTCGGCCACGATGCCGTGGACTTGTTCGACGCGACCAGCACCCGCGACCTCGAATCGCTGTTCGCCGGCCTGCGGGTCACGGGCCAGGCGGGCGATCTCGATGCCCGTCTGGGCAATGCGCGCGGCGCCGTGCGGCTCTCCGCCTCCCTGTTCCGGCAGGAGAGTGCGACGAGCGTCCTCCTGCGTCTCACGCCCGACGCGAATCATGCCTCCGAGGCCGGACCGAGCCGCTCCAGTGCCGGCACCCTCGACGTTCTCCACAACCTGCCCGAGGGGTTCGTGGTCACGGATCCGGCGCGGCGCATCCTCGCGGCCAATCCGGCATTCCTCGATCTGGCGCAGCTCGCCACGGAGGAGCAGGTGCGGGGCGAGCCCCTCGACCGCTGGCTCGGGCGCGAGGAGACCGAGGCCGCCGCCCTGTTCGCGACGCTGGTCCAACACGGCTCCGTCCGGCACTATGCGACGAGCTTTCGCGGCGAGTACGGGGCCGTGGAGGATGTCGAGGTGGCCGCCGTCTCGGTCCCGGGTGGTGCGCAGCCCTGCCTCGGTTTCACCATTCGCAGCGCCCCGCGACGCACGACGCCGGTGGCGTCCGGTGGCCGCGAACTGCCGCGCTCCGTCGAGCAGATGACCGAACTCGTCGGGCGGGTCTCGATGAAGAACCTCGTGCGGGAATCCACCGATCTCATCGAGCGTCTGTGCATCGAAGCGGCCCTGCGCATCACACGCGACAATCGCGCCTCCGCGGCGGAGATGCTCGGCCTCAGCCGGCAGGGCCTCTACGCCAAGCTGCGCCGCTACGGGATCGGGGACCTCGACGGACCGGATACCACCGACGAGGCGTGAGCGCTCCGTCACCGGAATCGTGATGCCGAGTGTGTAAATCAAACTTGACACCCATCGGTGTCGGTCACTAGCGTTCCCGGGTGGTGTCGGCCTCGGCCGACGTGCCGATGGCGCCAGGGAGGCCGGTGGATGGCACCGTTCGCATTCAGTTGGTGGCAGATCGTTCGCCTGGGCTTGGTCCAGACCGCGCTCGGTTCGGTGGTCGTCCTGATGACCTCGACCATCAACCGCGTGATGGTGGTGGAACTCGCCCTGCCGGCCATCGTCCCCGGCGGCCTCGTCGCCCTCCACTACGCCGTCCAGATTCTCCGGCCGCGCTGGGGCTACGGTTCCGATGTGCACGGCCGTCGTACCCCATGGATCGTCGGCGGCATGGCCGCCCTGGCACTCGGCGGATTCGGCGCCGCCGTGGCCACGGCCCTCGCCGAGACGCATCAGACGGCCGGTCTCGCCCTCGCGGTGCTGTCCTTCCTCACCGTCGGCATGGGGGCGGGCGCGGCCGGCACCTCGCTCCTCGTTCTCCTCGCCACCGGGGTCGAGGACCGGCGCCGGGGGGCGGCCGCCACCGTCGTCTGGGTGATGATGATCGCGGGCTTCGCCATCACCGCACCGCTCGCCGGCCATTTCCTCGATCCGTTCTCCGGTGCGCGCCTCGTCGCCGTTTCCGGCACGGTTTCGGCCATCGCCTTCTGCGTCGCGGCCCTGGCCGTGCGCGGTGTCGAGCCCGTCGTGGCGGCCCGCGACACGCGGGACGCAACGACGAAGAAGCCGTTCCGGGCGGTGCTCGCCCAGGTGTGGGCCGAGCCGGCTTCGCGGCGCTTCACAGTGTTCATCTTCGTCGCCATGCTCGCTTACAGCGCGCAGGAACTCATCCTCGAACCCTTCGCCGGCCACGTGTTCGCGATGACGCCTGGGGGAACCACCAAACTCGCGGGGCTCCAGCACGGCGGCGTGCTCGCCGGCATGCTTCTGGTGGCCGGGCTCACCATGGGGATCGGCGGCCCCGTCCTCGGCTCCCTCAAGGTGTGGACGACGCTCGGGTGCGTCGGCTCGGCGGCGGCACTCCTCGCCATCGCGGGCGGCGGTCTCGTCGGCCCGGACTTCCCGCTGCGCGCCGCCGTGTTCGCCCTCGGGCTCGCCAACGGCGTCTTCGCGGTGGCCGCCATCGGGTCGATGATGGGGCTCGCCGGAGCCGGCGGCGAGGCCGAGCGCGGCACCCGGATGGGCGTGTGGGGCGCCGCGCAAGGCGTCGCCTTCGGTGCCGGTGGCTTTCTCGGCACCGTGGCGGTGGACGCAGCCCGCCTCGTCCTGCCGCCGGTTCAGGCCTATGCCGGCGTGTTCGCGGCCGAGGCCGCACTGTTCCTCGTCGGCGCAGCCCTCGCCCTGCGCGTCGCCCACACCCCGGCCGCGCGCCGCGCGCCCCGCTCCGATCACGCCCCCTTCGCGCCGAGCCTGTCCACGAGGTGACGTCCATGTTCAGCATGTCCGAGCCGGAAACCTTCGACGTGGTGGTGGTGGGCGGCGGTCCCGCCGGGGCCACGGCCGCCACCGATCTCGCCCGGGCGGGACGGCGGGTCCTCCTTCTCGACAAGCCGGGCCGGATCAAGCCGTGCGGCGGCGCGATCCCGCCGCGCCTGATCCGCGACTTCGCGATCCCCGACGATCTGCTGGTGGCCAAGGTCCGCTCCGCCCGGATGATCTCGCCGAAGGACCAGCGGGTGGACATGCCGATCGGCGACGGCTTCGTCGGCATGGTCGATCGCGAGCATTTCGATCCCTGGCTGCGCAATCGTGCCGTCCTCGCCGGGGCGGACCTGCGCGCGGCAACGTTCGACCGGATCGACCGCGATGCCGAAGGGCTGGCGACGGTCCATTACCGGCAGGGCAACGCGCCGCGCCGGGTGCGAGCCCGCCTCGTAATCGGGGCGGACGGGGCGAGTTCCACGGTGGGGCGGGCCGAGATCCCCGGTCACGCCGCCATGAAACAGGTCTTCGCCTATCACGAGATCGTCCGCCTGCCGCCCGAGGGCGGCGATGTCGAGGCGACGCGCTGCGACGTCTATTATCAGGGGAAGCTCTCGCCCGACTTCTATGCCTGGGTCTTTCCCCACGGCGATACGATCAGCATCGGTACGGGCAGCGCCCGCAAGGGGTTCTCCCTGCGCGGCGCCATTCGCGAATTGCGGGCATCCACGGGTCTCGATGCCGGGCAGACCGTGCGCCGCGAGGGAGCCCCGCTGCCCCTCAAGCCCCTGCGCAAATGGGACAATGGTCGCGACGTGCTGCTGACGGGGGATGCCGCGGGCATCGTCGCCCCGGCCTCGGGCGAGGGCATCTACTACGCGATGCTCGGCGGGCGGCTGGCGGCGGAGGCCGCCGAGCGTTTCCTCGTCACCGGCAAGGCCTCGGCCCTGGCCCTGGCCCGTAAGCGGTTCATGCGCCTGCATGGCCGCATCTTCTTCATCCTGCGCATCATGCAGGGCGTCTGGTATCGCAACGATTCCCTGCGTGAGCGCTTCGTCGCCATCTGCCGCGACAAGGACGTCCAGCAGCTGACCTGGGATTCCTACATGAACAAGGAGCTGGTCCGCGCCAAGCCCGTCGCCCACGTGCGGATCTTCTTCAAGGACCTCGCCCATCTGTTCCGGTGGGTGTCACCGTGATGGAATCCGGCCAGTGGAACTGGACGCCGATCGCCGTGGCGGCGGGCATCGCCCTCGTGGTCGCGGTGGCCGGCGGCGTGCTCACCACCATCGGTCCCTGGTACCAAAGCCTGCGCCGCCCGGACTGGAAACCGCCGGATTGGGCGTTCGGGCCGATCTGGACCACGATCTTCACCCTCGCGGCGATCTCGGCCGTCCTGGCCTGGAACGCCGATGCGAGCCCGGAGCGGCGCAGCGCGCTCCTGGTCGCCTACGCGGTCAATGCCGTCCTGAACATCGCCTGGAGCGCGATCTTCTTCCGGATGCGCCGACCCGACTGGGCGCTCGCCGAGGTGGTGCTGCTGTGGCTGTCGATCCTCGCCCTGATCCTCGTGACATTGCGGGTCTCCACCCTCGGGGCTGTGCTCCTCCTGCCCTACCTCGCCTGGGTCGGCATCGCGGCCGTGCTCAACCGCGCCATCGTGCGCCTCAACGGCCCGTTCGGGGCGGCGTGAGGCGATGGCTTGGCTGTTCGCTTCCGGGCACGTCGTCGACGCCATCCTCGTCCTCGTCGCCTGCGAAGCCCTCGTCCTCGTGGCATGGGGACGTCGGCTCGCCCTGCGCCCCCTCCTGTTCAACCTCGCCTCGGGCGCGGCCCTGATGCTCGCCGTTCGGACGGCGCTAACGGGCGGCCCGTGGTGGACGACTGCCGCGTGCCTGTTCCTCTCGTTCCTGGCGCACGCGACGGAACTCGGACTGCGTCTGCGAACTGCCACCAAAGCGTGCGCCGCCTGCGGCAACGCACCCGGATCGGCTGGCGGAACAATGCCGAAAACCGTCGCGTTCCCGAGCCATGAGTTAATATAGTTCCAGATTTCTGATCGTGTGGAGAACAGGTGTGATGCATCGCCTCGTCGCCCTCGGCCTCGCCCCTGGCCTTCTCTTGTGCTCCGCGATCGAGCCGGCAGCCGCCCAGGACGCCCAGGCCGCGTTGATCAAGCGCGGCGAGTATCTCACCACCGCGGGCGATTGCGTCGCCTGTCATACCGCTCCCGGCGGCAAGCCGTTTGCCGGTAACTATGTCCTCGATACGCCCATCGGCAAGATCCGCACGCCCAACCTGACACCCGACAAGGAGACGGGGCTCGGCAATTGGAGTGCCGACGAGTTCTACCGCGCCTTCCACGACGGCATCACCAAGGACGGATCGTATCTCTACCCGGCGTTCCCCTTCGCCTGGTACACGAAGGTCACCCGGGAGGATGCCGACGCGATCTTCGCCTACCTCCAGTCCCTCGAAGCCGTGCGCGAGGTGCGCAAGCCTTCCGAGATCCCGTTTCCGTTCAACATCCGCACGGCTCTGATAACGTGGCGCACGGCGTTCTTCACGCCGGGGGAGTTCAAGCCCGACCCTGAATCGTCCGCCGAAGTGAACCGGGGCGGCTACCTCGTGGAAGGGTTGGGCCATTGTGGCATGTGTCACAACGCCAACAAGATCGTCGGCAACAGCGGCTTGGCGGGCAAGCTCGGCGGTGGCGTCATCGACGGCTGGTATGCGCCCAACATCACGCCCGACGACCACACGGGCATCGGCGCCTGGACCGATGAGCAGGTGGTGACCTATCTCAAGACCGGAACCGCTCCGGGTGACCGCCCCGGCGTCGCCGCTGGCCCCATGCGCCAGACGATCCAGGAATCCCTGTCCAAGATGACCGATGCCGACCTCAAGGCGATGGTCGCGTATCTGCGCACACAGAAGGCTAAGGAAACCTACAAGACCAAGGATCTCCAGGCTTTCAACGCGGCCGGAGCGCCGGGCGCCGGGACTTACCTGAGCTACTGTTCCTCGTGTCATAAACCGGACGGCAAGGGCGTCGAGGGCGCGATTCCGGCTCTCGCCGGCAACACTTCGGTTCAGGCACAAGGGCCGGAGACGGTGATCCGCGTCATCCTGGGCGGCCTCGCCGCCCAGAACGATTACGCCCCGATGCCCGCCATCGGCGCCGGCATGACCGATGCGGAGGTGGCCGACGTCACCGATTACATCCGCAATGCCTGGGGCAACAGCGCCCCCGTCATCACCGAACGCGGCGTGGTGGCCGCGGCGCGGGAGAAGACGCAGACCATGCTGGCCGGAAGCGCGCCATGCGCCGAGGTCGCGCAGCCCGAGGTCGCCAAGGCCCTCGATGAAGCCGGTGCTGACGAAGCTCTGAAAGGCCTGACGCCGGCCGACTTCATTCCGCGTCTCGACGCTCTCTTGCCCCGCATCAAGGCGGCGGCCCCGGGAGCCAAGGACGCCGACATCGTCAACGCGGTCACCACGGCCTTCTGCAAGGCGAGCCGTGACGATCCGGCCTACCGGAAAACCGGCTGGCATGCAGTCATCGGAAGTTTTTCGAATGTCGCCTATAGTCAGATCAAGAATCCAGAGAAGCAGGCTTCGACCCCTGGACCGATTTCTCCCGGAGCGCCCCGTCCGAACTAGACTCGCGACTGCAGCTGGGGGTGGAATTCCATCGAACTTGTTTGCGATCACGGGGCTGTGATCGCAAAGCGTTTGTACGGTATCGCTTCGTAAATCTCTCCCGCTCACTGTGCTTGGTGAGGAGTTCAGCGAAGGACGATGCGCGTGACAGCGAGTGCCGAGAGCGCGACGGAATTGGCGCGGCGCGAAGTGCGCAGCGAAACGAACTGGATCGCGACGATTCGGTTTCGCGACGGCACAGAGGTTCCGTGCACCGTAAAGGACGTATCGAAATCGGGTGCGAAGATCGGCGTTCCGGCGAGTTTGGCGTTGCCGGATGTCTTCATGCTGCGGATCATCGGCCGCGATTTCCTCTGCCTCGTCCGTCTGGCCTGGCGCCGGGGTGATTACGTCGGCGTGCGGATCGAGCGTGTCGGCAAGGTGCCGACGCCGGCCGCCCCGGTGGAGGCGCCGGTGCATACCCCTACCCCGCCCGCGAACGAGCCGCAGAGCACGCCCTCGTCCGGGGGCCTTCGGCGCGCGCGCGGTATCTCGGCGTTCTAGGCTTCTGCCCGCTCGTTTCGAGCCGGATCGGGGATGTGGGTCACGCGCCTTCCGAACAACCGGCTGACCTGACCGGTATTTTGGACCGAGCCAATTGGAAGGCTACTGCATGGTGGCGGCCATGGGTAGCCGGAAGGCCAGATCCGGGAGGGTGACAGGCGCANTGACCTGACCGGTATTTTGGACCGAGCCAATTGGAAGGCTACTGCATGGTGGCGGCCATGGGTAGCCGGAAGGCCAGATCCGGGAGGGTGACAGGCGCAGGTGGCCGGTAGCCCAACGACGAATGCGGCCGAACGCGGTTGTAGGTATTCTGCCAGATCCCAATCACGGTCTGTGCCTCCTTGAGCGAGTAGAAGATCTCTTGGCGTAGACACTCGTCCTTTAGCTTGCCATTGAAGCTCTCGCAGTAGCCATTCTCCCACGGCGATCCTGGTGCAATGTACTGGATCTGCGGGCCGGTTTTGGCGACCCATTTCCGCAAAGCCTTCGAGATCATCTCTGGACCATTGTCGCAGCGGATGTTCTCTGGGATGCCGTGCAGACACATCGCATCGGCCAGCGCCTCGATCACGCCCAGGCTGTTGATGCGCCGGGCCACCTTCAGCGCCAAGCACGCCCGGCTGTGCTCGTCGATCAGCGTCAGGATGCGCAGGCTCCGCCCGTCGTGGGTCTGTGTCTGCACGAAATCGAAGCTCCAGACGTGATTGCGATGGAGAGGCCGCAGCCGCACGCAGGAGCCATCGTTCAACCACAACCGGCTTCGCG